>NZ_CP041159.1:0-1273600 GCF_006740765.1 Leisingera aquaemixtae | reverse complement strand
GAACACCGCATGGGTGCCAACCAGAATATGGATATCGCCGCGCTTCAGCGCCGCCAGCTTGGCCTTGCGCTCAGCCCCCTTGTCGCGGCCCGTCAGGATTTCGATCACCACGCCGGCAGTTTCGGCCAGCGGCGCAAGCCCGTCCAAATGCTGCTGCGCCAGAATGCCGGTCGGCGCCATCATCACCCCCTGCCCGCCCGCTTCAACGGCAACCAGCAACGCCATGAAAGCAACCAGGGTTTTCCCCGCCCCCACATCCCCCTGCAAGAGCCTGTTCATGCGCTTGGGCGAGGCCATGTCAGCGGAGATTTCCGCGATGGCCCGCGCCTGAGCGTTGGTGGGCCTGTACGGCAGCGCCTTCAGAACGCGCGATTGCAGCCGGCCGGTGGCATGGCTTTCGATGCCGCGGGACTTTCGCTCCGTCTGGCGGGCCAAGGCCAGGGTCAGCTGATGCGAAAACAGCTCATCATAGGCCAGCCGCGCCCGGGCCGGAGACTGCGGGCTGAGATCGTCCGGGCCCTGCGGCGCATGGGCAGACTGCAGCGCGTCGTGCCAGGCAGGCCAGTTCTCCCTCAGCACCTGCGCCGGGTCGATCCATTCCTCCAGTTCCGGCATCCGCGACAGCGCGCTTTGCGCAGCCTTGTACATGGTTTTCTGCGAGACGCCGTGGGTCAGGCTGTAGACCGGCTCATAGTCCGGGATCTCATGCGCCTCTTCCACCGGCAGCATGTGATCGGGATGCACCATCTGGGCCAGGCCATCGAACAGCTCCAGCTTGCCCGAGACCACCCGGCGCGCGCCCTCCGGCAGCTGCGCCTCCAGATAGCGGCTGCGGCCGTGGAAGAAGACCAGCTGAAACTCGGTCTCCGCGTCCTGCACATGAATGCGGTAAGCGCCACCGCGGCTGCGCGCCGGGCGGTGGCGTCCAATGGTCACCTCAACGGTCACCACCGCGGGCAGGTCCACCCCGCGGATGGTATCGCGGCGCCGCCGGTCCACCACCGAATAAGGCAACGAAAACAAAAGGTCCCGCGGCGTTTCTATATCAATCTGCGTCAGGTTTTGCGCGGTTTTCGGGCCGACACCCTGCAGGGTCTCGGCGCCGGCAAACAGCGGAAACAGGATCTCCGGACGACCGCTCATGCCCCTGCGATCAGCTCCAGCCAGCCGTCTTCATCGAGCGTCTGGATCCCCAGCTCTGCCGCCTTCTTGGCCTTGGAGCCCGCGCCGGGACCAGCCACCAGAATGTCGGTCTTCTTGGAGACGGAGCCGGAGACCTTGGCCCCCAGCGCCTCGGCCCGGGCCTTGGCCTCGGCCCGGGTCATCTTCTCCAATGTGCCGGTGAAGACGACGGTTTTGCCTGCCACCGGGCTGTCCGCGGCCGGCGCATCGGGCGGCACGATGGTCAGTTTCGCCACCAGCCGGTCGATGGCCGCGCGCTCCTCCGGGTTGGCAAAGGCATCTGACAGCGACAGGCCCAGCACCGCGCCGATGCCGTCGACCCCGATCAGGTCCGCCCAGGCAGCAGCGGCCTCGGCCGGAACCTCGCAGGCGGCAACGGCAGCCGCCCGGGTTTCGGAAATGCGGGCCCGGCGGCCCTCCTCCGCGGCGGCCTGGCGTTCGGCCTCTTCCGCTTCATCCGCGGCCCGGTGCGCCAGGGCTGCCGGGCGGGCCGCGTCAATCGCAGCCGCCATGCCTTGCCAGTCCCGGTAGTGCAGCGCCAGATCGCGGCCAGCCACCTCGCCCGCATGGCGGATGCCAAGGGCGAAGATCAGCTTGGCCAGCGGGATCGTGCGCTTTTCCTCAATCGCGGTAAACAGGTTGTCGGCTGATTTCTCTCCCCAGCCTTCGCGGTTCTTGAGCTGTTGCAGGCCAGAGCCGTAATTCTCTTTCAGATCAAATATATCCGCGGGTTCCTTGATCCATCCGTCACTGTGGAACTGCTCCACCTGCTTGGCGCCCAGTCCTTCGATATCAAAGGCCGCGCGGGAGACGAAATGCTTGAGCTTCTCCACCGCCTGCGCCGGGCAGATCAGGCCGCCGGAACAGCGGCGCACGGCATCGCTTTCCTCCCGTTCCGCCGGGCTGCCGCATTCCGGGCATGTGTGCGGGAACTGGTATGGTTCGGCGTCTTCCGGGCGCTTGGACAGGTCCACATCGGCCACCTTCGGGATCACGTCGCCCGCGCGGTAGATCTGCACCCAGTCGCCGATGCGGATATCCTTGCCGCCGCGGATCTCCTCGCCCTTGGAATCGCGCCCCTGGATGTAATCCTCGTTGTGGAGCGTCGCGTTTGAGACCACCACCCCGCCGACAGTCACCGGGGTGAGCCGTGCAACCGGGCTGAGCGCCCCTGTGCGGCCGACCTGAATGTCGATGGCTTCCAGCCGGGTCCAGGCGAGTTCCGCCGGGAACTTATGCGCAATGGCCCAGCGGGGCGTGGTGGAGCGGAACCCCAGCCGCCCCTGCAGCGCCAGATCGTTGACCTTGTAGACCACGCCGTCGATGTCATAGCCCAGCGTCGCGCGCTGCTCCTCGATGCCGCGGTAATGATCAATCATGTCCGCAACGCTGGAGCACAGCCGGGTCAGCGGATTGGTCTGGAACCCGAAGGATTGCAAGCGTTCGATCGCCTCCATCTGCGTTTCTGCCAAAGGCGCGCTTAGCTCACCCCAGCTGTAGGCGAAGAACCGCAAAGGCCTGGCGCGGGTGATTTCCGCATCCAGCTGCCGCAGCGAGCCTGCGGCGGCATTGCGCGGGTTGGCAAAGATCTTGCCGCCGCGCTCCGCATGGCGGGCATTCAGCGCTTCGAAATCGGCGTGGCTCATATAGACTTCGCCGCGCACTTCCAGCACCTCCGGCGCGCCGGTCAGCTCTTGCGGAATATCGGTAATGGTCCGCGCGTTGGCGGTCACGTTTTCGCCCACACTGCCATCGCCGCGGGTGGCGGCCTGAACCAGCTTGCCCTGCTCATAGCGCAAAGACAACGACAACCCGTCAATCTTGGGCTCCGCCGTGTAGCCTAGCGCGGCCTCACCGCCCAGGCCCAGGTATTTGCGGACACTGCGGTCAAAATCGGTGACGTCCTCATCCGCAAAGGCATTGCCCAGCGACAGCATCCGCACCGCATGGGTGATCTTGCCGAATCCGGACGCCGCCGGCGCGCCAACCGCGTCCAGATGGGTGGCCGCATCGGCAAGTTCGGGATAGGCCTCTGCCAGCGCCCGGTAGCGCCGTTTCAGCGAATCATATTCGGCGTCGCTGATCTCCGGCGCATCAGCCTGGTGATAGGCCAGATCCGCCGCCCGCAGCTGGTCCTCCAGCGCCAGAAACTCTGCCCGGGCGTCCTCTGCCGTCAGGCCGGTCACGTCTTTTTCCGAATTCTCTGCCACGCGCGGTCCCTCTTCGTTCTCCCTTCAGGTGATAAGGCTCCGCGCGCGCCGCGTCCAGCGCCTCTGTCAGAGCAGCCCGCGCTGCCGGCAGACATGAAAAAAGCCCGCCAAACGGCAGGCCTTTACAACCGGGGGCACAGCTTTATGTGCCGTCCGGATTTTCATTCTTTCAGGCGCCGACAGCCATCCGATGGCCGCCGGACATTTGATCCTCCTGCGGATCACGCAGCACATAGCCGCGGCCCCAGACGGTTTCGATATAGTTTTCGCCGCCGGTCGCGTTGCTGAGTTTCTTGCGCAACTTGCAGATGAAAACGTCGATGATTTTCAGTTCCGGCTCATCCATGCCGCCATAGAGATGGTTGAGGAACATTTCCTTGGTCAGCGTGGTGCCCTTGCGCAAGGACAGCAGCTCCAGCATCTGGTATTCCTTGCCGGTCAGATGCACCGCCTTGCCATCGGCCTCGACCGTCTTGGCATCCAGGTTGACCGCGATCTTGCCGGTCTTGATGATCGACTGCGAGTGCCCCTTGGACCGGCGGATGATCGCATGGATCCGCGCCACCAGTTCCTCGCGGTGGAACGGCTTGGTCAGATAGTCGTCCGCACCAAAACCGAACCCCTTGATTTTGTTGTCGGTATCATCCGCACCGGACAAAATCAGAATGGGCGTTTCGATGCGGGACATGCGCAGCTGGCGCAGTACCTCATGGCCGTTCATATCGGGCAGCCCCAGATCCAGCAGGATCAGGTCGTAATCATAGAGCTTGGCCAGATCGATCCCCTCCTCGCCCAGATCCGTCGAATAGACGTTCAGGTTGGCGTGGGTCAGCATCAGTTCGATGCTTTTTGCCGTGGTCGGATCATCCTCAACCAAAAGAATGCGCATATTATATTCTCCGCCTGTACACTGTTTCCCTCAGGTCTCGTTAACCTTGGTGGAAAAAAGTTAATGGCCCGTTACCATGATGGTTAATTTACGAATTCAACTCAAGGGCGGCCCCAGCTATTTTGCGTCCGGATTGCGGAATTTCTTCAACCGTGTTGTTTTCAGCGCTTCTTCTCCGTGGTCGGCCACGGCGGCAACCCAGCTGCGGAACTCCTCCTCGCTCAGCCCGTAGCGGCGCATCGCCTCCGTCTGCGGCAGCAGACCGTAGAGCACGCCGCGCACAACCGCAGCCTTGCGCGAGGCGACCCAGCGCTTGGTCGTTTCCGGCGGCAAATCCGCCCGGGTCATGATGGTTCCGTCCGGCAGGGTGACTGCCCGCGGGCCGTCGACTTTCTTCAAAAACATCCGTCTTCCCTTTGAAGATCTTTTTCGTTTTGGTCTGGCAAAAGAATTTCCGATCAGGCTTAACGGGCCGTGAACCACACCCCTTGAGAGTCGTTAGGATTTTCCTATATTCTGCGGCGCCTGCCCCCTTGCCTTCAGGAGCTGCCCCATGGCGCTGGACCACAACACCACTTTGAACTCGCTCGGCTTTGCCAAACCGCCCTCGGAGACCCGGGTGGTGGTGGCCATGTCCGGCGGCGTCGACAGCTCTGTTGTGGCGGCATATCTGGCCGATCAGGGCTATGATGTGGTCGGCGTGACGCTGCAGCTTTATGACCACGGAGCGGCGCTGGCCAAGAAGGGTGCCTGCTGCGCAGGAATCGATATCCACGATGCGCGCCGGGTCGCCGAGGAGCGCGGCTTCCCGCATTACGTGCTGGATTATGAGAACATTTTTAAGGATGCGGTGATTGACGAGTTCGCCGACAGCTATCTGGCGGGTGCGACCCCGGTGCCATGCATCCGCTGCAACGAGCGGGTGAAGTTCAAGGACCTGTTGGAAACCGCCAAGGACCTCGAGGCCGACTGCATGGCCACCGGCCACTACATCCAGCGCAAGATGGGTCCGAACGGGCCGGAGCTGCACTCCGCCGAGGATGCCAACCGCGATCAGAGCTATTTCCTGTTCTCCACCACACCGGAGCAGCTGGATTACCTGCGCTTTCCGCTCGGGCACCTGCCCTCCAAGGACGCAACGCGCGAGATGGCGGCGCAGTACGGGCTGGCGGTGGCGGACAAGCCCGACAGCCAGGACATCTGCTTTGTGCCGGATGGCAACTATGCCTCGGTGATCGAGAAACTGCGCCCCGGTGCTGCAGAGCCGGGAGAGATCGTGCATTCCGACGGACGGGTTCTGGGCAGCCACGAGGGCGTCATCCACTACACGATCGGCCAGCGCCGCGGCCTTGGCATCGGCGGGCTGTCCGAACCGCTTTATGTGGTGAAGCTCGATGTCGACAAGAAGCAGGTGGTGGTCGGCCCCAAGGAGCTGCTGGCCACCCGCACCATCCCGGTGCGCGAAATCAACTGGCTGGGCGATGAGCCCTTCACCAGCCGCAAAGAGTGGCATCTGAAGGTCAAGGTCCGCTCCACCCGCCCCCCGCGCGAGGCCATCATCCGGCCGCTGACGGACACAACTGCCGAGGTGGAACTGCTGACCCCGGAGGAAGGCATCTCCCCCGGCCAGGCCTGCGTGTTCTACGCCAGCGAGGGCAGCCGCATCTTCGGCGGCGGCTGGATCTGGCGCGGCTACTGAAGCGTTCCGCCTGCAACTCCGGGTCAAGGAAGGCGCAGCCTTTGCGCGGCACGCGTGGCTTGTCCTTGACGCGGCATTCCAAACTAAAATTGAAGCAGCGCCTGAGGGCAGCCGTGCCCTTAGGCGCTTCTCGGCAAAAGAAGATCCAACGCCACTTCTCTGCCTGACCGTCAGAGTTCTGCTGGACCGGCGCGGCAAGCTCCGCGCGGGGGCGCAGCGCCCGCGCCACCAGAAGCCGCGTGCCGGAGGCTTTGCATCCGGCGCGCTTTTGCCTCAGTTCTTGCGTAAGCGGTCCAGAACGGCCCGCGCGGCCCGCAGCCCGGGGCCCTCGCCGCCTTGGCCCAGGCGCTGCATGGTCAGTTCCATTGCTTCCAGCTGCGCGCCAGGGTCTGCCGCCAGCGCGTTCAGCCGGGCCGCAATGTTCTCCGGCGTGCAGTCCGGCCCCAGGCATTCCGGCACCACCCGGGTCTCACTCACCAGGTTGACCAGCGTCACCGTGTCGATCAGCGCCATGCGCTTCATGATCTGCCAGGTCAGCCACTGGAACTTATAGGCGATTACCATCGGGGTGCGGACGGCGGCCAGCTCCAGCGAGACGGTGCCGGAGGCGGCCAGAGCCAGGTCCGCCGCGGCAAAGGCGGCGCGCTTGTGGGCTTTGGCTGTGACGGAGTCAAATTCGTTCGGATCGACGAGAACCGTCCCCCTTGGCCAGCTTTGCACGGCATCGCGCACCAGCCCGGCCACCGGTGCTGCGGCGGGCACGACGATCCGGAAATCAGGGTGCTGCGCCGTGAAGCGGTGCAGCGCGCCGCCGAAATCCGGCGCCAGCCGCGCGACTTCGGACCGCCGCGAGCCGGGCAGCGCCAGCACAAACGGCGACTCGCCCAGATCGAATTCTTCCCGGAATGCAGCGATCTCCGCACCGGTGGCCTGCGGTTCGGCAACCACCGGGTGGCCGACAAAATCGCAGTCCATGCCTGCGGCTTCCATGTAAGGCGGCTCAAACGGCAACAGCGCCAACACATGGTCGATCACTTCCGCCATCTTCCCGGCCCGCTTGGGCCGCCAGGCCCAGACCGAGGGTGCCACATAGTGGACCGTGCGGATGCTGCTTTGTTCCTTGACCAGCCGCGCGACGCGCAAGCTGAAGTCCGGGCTGTCGATGGTGATCAGAACATCCGGCTTTGTCTCAAGGACGGCCTCCGCGGTTTCCCGGATCCGGCGTTTCAGGTGACGGTATTTGGGCAGAACCTCTGCCAGCCCCATCACCGACAGCTCGTCCATCGCAAAGCGCGAGACCAGCCCCTGCTCCGCCATCAGCGCCCCGCCGATGCCGTCGAAGCTGACGCCAGGCGCCAGCTGTTTCAGCCCCGCCATCAGCGCCCCGCCCAGCCGGTCGCCCGAAGGCTCCCCGGCCAGGATGAACACCCGCAGGCTCATGCCTCACGCAGCCACAGGTACAGGCCCAGCCGGTCGCAGGCCGCAATCACCGCATCCTGCTCCAGCACGATGACGCCGCCCGCCTCCAGCACGATGCCGGAAAGGCCCGCCCTGGCGGCAGCTTCCACGGTTTCCACGCCGATTGCCGGCAGATCGGCGCGGCGGTCCTGCGCGGGCTTGGGTGCCTTGAACAGCAGTCCGCCCTGCCCGTCCGGGCGCTGCGCCAGCGCGGCCAGCATCCAGTCGGTGCCAAAGACATTCTCCACCGCGATCGCCTGCCGCTTGCGCACGGCGCAGGACTGGCCGATGTCGGCGGCGGACATTGCGGCCACGATCTGCGCGCCGCGGTCCGCGTCCGCTTTGTCCAGTTCGCCCGGCTGAACCTTTGTCGGCACACCAGCCGCCATCAGCAGATCGGGCGCCACTTCATGCGCGGCCCGCACGGCAAAGCCTGCCTGCTCGAAAATCCCGATGATCGCCCGCAAGGCGCCATCATCGCCTGAGGCCAGCGCCCCTTGCAGCACCGGCACCAGCGGCAGGGTGGCCGCATCAATTGCAGAAGGGTCGATATTCGGGCGCTGCACCGCGCCTGCCATGCAGATTTCGGTGACCTCCGCAGCCTTGAGCCGTTCAAGAAAAGACCCCAGCTGTTCGAACCGGAAGGTAATCTCAGGGTCGACCGAATCCGGTTCCGACCCAGCCATCGCACAGATCAGCGGACGGCCCGGAGCACGGGCGGCCACTTCGGCGGGTAAGCCGCCGGTGCCTGCAATCAAAGCCAGCATGGCATCAGCCTCCCGGGGTCAGGAAGGAGCGGTCGCTTTCACCGGTGATGAAGGCAACAATCTCCTGAACGTATGCGCTTTCGGTCTCATCCCCCAGCCGCTTGGCGCGCTCCTGAAAGGTGCCTTCGCCCTGGGCCAGCATCTGGAAGGCAGCGCGCAGGGCGGTGATGTCGCTGCGCGCCACGCCGCGGCGCTTGAGGCCAACTAGGTTCAGCCCGTCCAGTTCGCCGCGCTGCGCCTGCACCAGGCCATAAGGGATCACGTCGTTGGTCACCATGGTGACCGCGCCGATGATCGCGCCCTTGCCGATCCGCACCCACTGGTGAATGCCCGACAGGCCGCCAATGATGACGTCATCCTCCAGCACGCAGTGGCCCGCCACCGCGGCAGAGTTCACCACGATCACCCGGTCGCCGACCTGGGCGTCATGGGCAATGTGGCAGCCCGCCATGAACAGGCCGTCGTCGCCGATGCGGGTCACGCCGCCGCCGCCCTCAGTGCCGGCATTCACCGTCACATGCTCGCGGAAGCGGTTGCGCTTGCCGATCACGGTCTTGCACTTCTCGCCCTTGAACTTCAGGTCCTGCGGGATCTCGCCCAGCACGGCAAAGGGAAAGACCACCGTCTCGTCCCCGATCTCGGTGTCGCCGGTGACGACAACATGGGACTTCAGAACAACCCGGTCCCCCAGAACCACATCGGGGCCAACCACGCAGAACGGGCCGATCTCGCAGTCCTTTCCAAGTTTGGCGCCCTGTTCGATCACGGCACTGGGGTGAATCCGGCTCATGCTTATCCGTCCTTCTGCACGTCGACCATCGCCGAGAATTCGGCCTCGGCAGCCACTTCGCCATCGACGGTGGCACGGCCGGAGAACTTGAAGATCTTGCCGCCCGGCTTGCCGCGCAGAGTCTCCACATGCATTTCCAGCACATCGCCCGGCACCACCTTGCGGCGGAATTTGCACTTGTCGATGTTCATGAAGTAGATCAGCAGATTGGTGTCGACCATATCCATGCCAACCCCCAGCATGACTCCCGCGGTCTGCGCCATCGCCTCGACGATGGTGACGCCCGGCATGATCGGCGTGCCCGGGAAATGGCCCTGGAAGTGCGGCTCGTTCATGGTGACATTCTTGATGCCGCGGGCCGATTTGTAGCTGTCGATATCGACCACCTTGTCGACCAGCAGGAACGGGTAGCGGTGCGGCAGGATCCGCTGGATCAGGTGAATGTCAGCGCTTTGCAGCTCGGTGGTCATGCTTGGTTTCCCATATTCTTCAAATGTGCTGCGCCGTCCCTAGCAAGCAGGCGGCGTTTGGGCAAGTTCGCCGGCTCAGCGATCGCCATCCTCTTGCGCCGCGCCATCCCCCAGCACCGCATCGACCCGGGCGATGGCCAGGCTGGTGATGTCGGCGGCATCCGCGCTCAGGAACACCGAGGCGTGATCGAGGATTGCGCCGGCCCCGGTCTCTCGCAGGATCTGCTGCAGCACCGGCAGCGAAGCGCTGATGAACTCGCGCCGGGCCTCTTCGCCCATCTGCGTGATTTCGCGCAGTTTCTGCTCCTGACGGCGGCGGGTGTCCTGCACTTTCTGATCAAAGGCATCGGCCAGCGCGCGGAACGCCTGCGGCTCCATCCCGCTGCGGCGCTCCGTCAGCTCCAGTTCCTCGCGGCGCAGTTCGGCCTCGATCCGGCGGTTTTCGGCGGTCAGCACCGCGCCTTCCGCCTCCATCTCCCGCTCAACCCGCTGGCCAAAGGCGCTTTCGGAGAACAGCCGCTCCGGCTGAATGGTGAGGATGCCGCTTTGCGGCAGCCCCAGCTGGTAACCGCGCCCCGGTTCCGGCGCCGGCTGCGCGGTGTCCTGCGCAACAGCGGGAGCAGCCCCGAAACAGGCCAGCGCCACGGCAAAACCGCGCGCTGCCCAACCGCCGGGAGCCTGCTGCCGCACCAGATCAGAACCTCGCCTGCAGGGTCAGATCGAAGGCCTGCTCCTCGTCAAAGTCCTCTTTCTTGAGGGCTTTGGAGAAGTTGAACCGCAGCGGTCCAAAGCCTGTGGTCCACAGGAGCGAGAAGCCGACAACGTGACGGAAGGACTGTTCGTTGCCGACGATCCGGTCGGTCGCCAGGGTGTTCACATCTTGCAACCCCCAGAGGCCGCCGACATCATAGAACAGGGCGCCGCGCAGCCCAAGTTCTTCCGGCAGGCCCAGCGGGAACTCCGCATCGAAGCGCGCAACCGCGTAATAGTTGCCGCCCAGGAAGTCATTGTAGTTGCCTCCGTTCGGATTGCCAGAACCCTGGTCCCGCGGTCCGATACCGCCGGGTTCAAACCCCCGGATCACAGAGGGGGTCAGAACAAAACGGTCAATGGTGCGGCTGTTGCCGCCGCCCTCCCATTGGAACGCACCTGCTTCCAGGGTCGCGCGAAGGGTGACCTCCTCATTCCAGATGCGGCGCTGCGCAACAAGCTTGGTGGTTGCCTTTATGTATTCGGAATCGCCGCCAAGCCCGGCGTAGTCGGCGCCGATCTCGACCAGGAAGCCGGCATTCGGATCAAGGCCGGTCAAACGGCTGTCGTACCGGTAGGTGACACCGAAGGCGCTGGAATTCAGCTCTCCCTGCGCGATTTCGCTACGGATGACCGGGCCAGCCAGATTCTGGTTGGTGTCATCATCATCGAACAGCATCTCGTCCGAGTCCCACGTGTAGCGGACCTGCAGCGACGAATCCTCGCCCGTGTTGAAGGTCAGCGCCGGGCGGAAGAAGACGCGTTTGGTCTTGTACTCCGAGAAGCTGGAATCGGTTTCGTTCAGCCCCAGGTCCAGGTCGAACTTCAGCTCCCGGCCCAGCAGATAGGGTTCGGTGAAGCCCAGGACGTAGGAATCCGATTCCGTCGCCGTCGCGATATTGAACGACAGCCGCTGGCCGCGGCCCAGGAAGTTGTTTTCGGTCAGACCGACGCTGACCCCGAAACCATCGGTAACCGAGTAGGCGCCGCCGAGGTTCAGCGAACCGGTCGGCTGTTCCTCGACGTCCACGTCGACAATGACCTGATCCGAAGAGCTGCCCTCGCGGGTCTCGACATCGGCATTGGCAAAGTAGCCCAGAGCCCGGATCCGCTCGGCGCTGTTGCGGATCGAGCGCGGGTTGAACGGGTCGCCTTCGACAGACCGGAACTGCTGGCGGATAACCCGGTCCAGCGTGGTGGTGTTGCCTTCGATGTCGATCCGCTCAACGAAGACACGCGGCCCGCGGGTCAGCACGAATTCGATATCCAGGGTCAGGTTCCGTTCGTTGCGGGTAACCCGCGGTTCGACCCGCAGAAAGTCGATCTCGTTGCGGACGGCCAGACCTTCCATCCGGTCGATCGCGTTTTCGACCAGGGTCGGCGAATAGACCACACCGGGACGGATTTTCAGGGTGGACTGGAACAGGTCGGCGTCGGCTTCCGGCATTTCGCTGGTCACCGTGATGTTGCCGAAGCGGAACTGCTGGCCCTCGGTCACATCCACCACAAGGAACACCGCGTCACGCTCCTGCGTGACTTCGGCGTTGGCGCTGTTGACGCGGAAATCCACATAGCCGCGCGACAGGTAGAAATCACGCAGCACCTGCTTGTCGAATTCCAGACGGTCTTCGATCAGCGTGTCGGA
This sequence comes from Leisingera aquaemixtae, assembly GCF_006740765.1. GTDB lineage: Bacteria > Pseudomonadota > Alphaproteobacteria > Rhodobacterales > Rhodobacteraceae > Leisingera > Leisingera aquaemixtae. The sequence continues at coordinate 1,261,740 of NZ_CP041159.1, read as the reverse complement.
GCGGATGAAGGTGCGCAGCAGACCGGCCTGCTTGGTTTCCAGGATCCGCCGCAGGCGGCGGTCGGAATAGACCCGGTTGCCGGTGAACGACACGCGCTCCACCTCGATGGTTTCGCCTTCCGAAATCTCGAACACCAGGTCGACGCGGTTATTGCTGCGGCGGATGATGCGCGGGGTCACGCGGGAGGCCAGACGGCCCTGCACGCTGTAGGCTTCGGCAATCAGCGCCGCGTCGCGCTCTGCCTGCGAGGGGCTGAACACCCGGCGCGGTGCGGACTCGATGATGTCGCTCAGCGCGTCGTCCTTGAGGCGGCGGTTGCCCTCGAAACTGATCTGGTTGATGGTCGGGAACTCGGTGACCTTGATCACCAGCGTGCTGCCGCGCGGCACGATTTCCACTGTTTCAAATACGCCACTGTCAAGAATGCGCTGATAGGCATCGTTCAGCTCGCCTGCGCTGACCGTCTGGCCGCGCTCAATGCCGGTATAGGCGACAACAGTGGAGGTCTGAATCCGCTGATTGCCCTCCACCTGAACCGAATTGAAGCGGTAGCTTTGCGCCTCCGCCGGCAGCGGCGCCAGCGCGTAACCCAGCGCAACTGCCAGAGAAATGGCAGAAACTTTCCGGTACAAGATATTGATGCCCGACTTACGCTCACCACAGGACTTGCCTGTAACTTTCCCCCAAACCATCTTTTTTACAACCCGATTATTATAGCAGCTTTGGCAAGTGCGTACCGGGTTTGAAAGCGCTTGTCAAAACTATCAGGGCGCATTCTGGCGGCAACCGGCGCGGCGGGCTTGCGCGCCGGTTGCGGGAATCACAACGTGGCGAGCCAGGTGCCTGCGGTCAGCGCGCCAACGATGGCAAATCCGGTCAGCGCCCGGTCCCAGTTCAGCCGCATCAGCAGGCCAAGGCCGCGGTAAGAGTGCGAGAGTGTCTGCATCGGTCATCCCCCAGTTTACGTTTGCGTCTCCGCGCGGCAGCGCTGTCGCAGCCTGCGCGAATTGATAAAACGTTAACGGGGGAATGTGGCGGCAGTTGGGCGGCACTGTGGCCGCCCCTTGGCGCTGCTGCCTGCCCGCTCAGCAGAACAGGTCGTTGCCAAGCGCAAACACCATCAGCGACAGCACGATGGCAATGCCAAGCGACATCAGCACCCGCACCGCCCGGTCGCTGGGCGGACGGCCCGCCACGGCCTCATAGGCGTAGAACATCAGGTGGCCGCCATCCAGCGCCGGCACCGGGAACAGGTTCAGCAGCCCCACCGCGGTGGACAGCACCGCAATGAAGCGGATGAAGCTTTCCGCCCCCTGGCTGGCCATCGCGCCGGAGGTTTCGGCAATGCCGATCGGCCCGGACAGGTTGCAGGTGCTGATGGCGCCGGTAATCATATGCTTCAGACCCGACAGGGACGTGCCGACCACCGCCCAGACCTGGTAAGCGCCCGCCGCCAGCGACTCGCCCAGCCCGGCCTTGTCGGTGGCCGGCTCAAACGCCAGCCCGCCAATAATGCCGATCCGCCAGCGGGTGGCAAAACCGCCGTCGGGCAGCGGTTCATCCGTGCGCCGCGGCGCCAGGGCCATCTCGACCGTTTCGCCGTCGCGCAGCACATCCAGCACCAGCACCTTGCCGTCCGCCGCTTCGACAAGCTCCTTCAGCTGATCAAAAGACACCAGCGATGTGCCGTCCACCGCGACGATCAGGTCATCCGGCTGCAGCCCGGCATCCGAAGCCGCGCTGCGCGGCACCACGCCGCGCACGTACGGCGGGTACAGATACGGGCCGCTGACGCTGAGTTCCGCGCCGTCGCGGCGCACCTGATAGTCCAGCGGCTGCTGCTGCGGCAGCGCCGTGCGGAAATCTTCCCAGGCTTCGGTGTCCAGATAGCTCGGCACCGGCAGGCCGCCTGCGGAGATCAGCTCATCCCCCTGCTGCAGACCGTTTTCAACACCGGCCATCGGCGCCATGTCCCCGACGGTCAGCGGATCGCGCATCACCCCCTGCGACATCGCCACGGCGGCAAAGATGATGGCCGACATCACGAAGTTGAACAAAGGGCCGGCCGCAACCGTTGCCGAGCGGGCCCACAGGGGCGCGCCATGCATGGTCCGGCGCAGCGCCGCCGGGTCCTCGGCGGCCGCCTGCATCGCCTCGGCATCCTTGCCAGAGGCCGCATCGGCATCGCCCAGAAACTTCACATAGCCGCCAAAAGGCAGCGCCGCGATCTGCCAGCGGGTGCCGTGCCTGTCCACCCGGCTCCAAAGCACCGGGCCGAACCCGAGGGAGAACACTTCTGCGTGAATGCCCGACCAGCGGCCGACGATGTAGTGGCCGTACTCATGCACAGCCACAATCACCGACAGCGCGACGACAAAGCTGGCGATCGTATAAAGAAAACCGCCAAACTGCGGGACAAAAGCCAAAATGTCCAAAGATCTACCCTATTTGTTTTTCTGCGGCCCTGGCAGCCTCTTGCCGTGCGAGATGGTCAACCCGGGTCACGTTATCAAGTGTCATTGCAGCATCAATCAGGCTGCTCTCTGCCGCGAAACGCTCCAGCACGGCTTCGGTTACTGCCGCCATGCCGGTGAAACGGATGCGGCCTGCGATGAACGCGTCCAGCGCCTGTTCCTTGGCAGCATTGAAGGCCGCGCCCATCATGCCGCCGCGCTCCATCACCTCATAGGCCAGCCGCAGCGCCGGATAGCGGGCGGGGTCCGGGGCGCGGAAGTTCAGCTGACCGATGCGGGCGAGGTCCAGCCGCTCTACCGGCAGGTGCTGGCGGTCCGGCCAATGCAGCGCATAGCCGATGGCGTGCCGCATGTCGGCGGCCCCCAGATGCGCCATCAGCGCCCCGTCGTTGAAGCCGACCAGCGCATGAACCAGGGATTCGGGATGCACCAGCACTTCGATCTGATCCGGGCGGACGCCAAAGTATTCCCGGGTTTCAATGACTTCCAGCGCCTTGTTGAACATCGATGCGCTGTCGATGGTAATCCGCTGCCCCATGTCCCAGTTGGGGTGCGAGGACGCCTGCGCCAGGGTTGCCTTGGGCAGATCCTCCAGCGGCCAATCGCGGAACGCGCCGCCGGAGGCGGTGATGACGATCCGCTCGACGGCTTCGATGTCCTCGCCCACCAGCCCCTGAAACACCGCCGAATGCTCGCTGTCCACCGGCAGCAGCCGGGCGCCGTGCTTCTCGGCCGTCTCCAGCAGCAGCCGGCCCGCGCAGACCAGCGATTCCTTGTTGGCCAGCGCCAGGGTGGTGCCGTGTTTCAGCGCCTCCAGCCCCGGCGCCAGACCGGCCGCGCCGACGATGGCCGACATGATCCAGTCCGCCGGGCGCGCCGCCGCCTCGACCAGGGCCGCCTGCCCGGCGGCCGCCTCCACGCCGGAGCCTGCCAGCGCCGCCCGCAGATCCGGCAGGCGGTCGTCATAGGCGGTAACGGCCACATCCGCCTGCAGCGCAATGGCATCCTCTGCCAGCCGCGCGATATTCGCGCCGCCGGTCAGGGCCACCACGTCATAGGCACCCGGCGCGCGCCGGATCAGGTCGATGGTGTTCTGCCCAATCGACCCGGTGGCGCCGAAAATCGAAACTTTCCGCATAATTCTTCCTGCCTGGTTATCCCCAGATGGCGGTCACGGCCAGGAACATGGCCGCAGCGCCCAGCATTCCGTCGAACCGGTCGAACAGCCCGCCGTGGCCCGGAATCAGCGCGCTGGAATCCTTGACGCCCATCTTCCGTTTCAGCGCGCTTTCTGCGACATCGCCAGCCTGGCTGGCCATCGACAGCAGCACCGACAGCACCACGATGCCAAAGCCCAGACCCTCTTGCGCGGTAAAGACCGCCCCCACCAGCGCAGCGGCCAGCCAGCCGGCGGCGGTGCCGCTCCAGGTTTTCTTGGGGCTGACCCGCGGCCAGAACTTGGGCCCGCCAATGGCCTTGCCCGCGAAGTAGCCCGCCACATCGGTCGCCACCACGACGCCAATGAGCCACAGCATCCATTCGATCCCCATCTGGCCGCGCAGCCAGATAAAGCCAAAGCCGGCAAACAGCACCCAGATCGCGCAGCCGGAGAAATAATGGCGGTTGCGATCGAACTGGCTGAACCCGGCCGCAACCGGCGCCGCCAGCAAGGGCACCACCCAGATCACCGGCAAGAGGGACGCCAGCAGAACCGCCGCGGCAGAAACCGCGCCGAGCTGCAGCGCAAGGCCGCCGCGGTCCGACGCCAGCATCCGCACCAGTTCCCAGATCATGCCGCCGCAGCACAGCGCGATCACCGCATCAAACACCAGACCGCCGGCCCAGACGGCATAGCCGCCCGCCAGGACCATCACGATGGCCGACAGAACCCGCGGCAGAAGGTCGGCCCAGCGGCCCCTGTCAGCGCTCATGTCTTGACAGCCCCGAACCGGCGCTCGCGGCGGCCATAGCTGCCGCACAGCCGCGCCAGTTCCTCAGCCGTGAAATCCGGCCACAGGGTGTCGATGAACTCATACTCCGCATAGGCCGACTGCCATAGCAGGAAGTTCGAAATCCGCGCCTCGCCGCTGGTGCGGATCACCAGATCCGGGTCCGGCAGCACGTGGGTGTCCAGATAGCGCGGCAGGGTTTCCTCATCGACCTTTTCCGGGTCCAGGCGGCCCTCGGCCACATCCCGCGCCAGCCGCTTGGTGGCGCGGGCCACCTCGTCGCGGCCGCCATAGTTCAGCGCGATGGTCAGCTGGGTGCCGCTGTTGCCTTCGGTCTTGCGCTCCAGCTTGTCCATCAGGTCAATCAGCTTGGCGTCCAGCCGCACCCGGTCGCCGATAAAGCGCACCCGGACGTTCTTTTCCGCCAAGGCATTCATTTCCTTGGAGATATAGCGGCGGAACAGGCTCATCAGACCGGCGACTTCGGTCTGCGTGCGCTTCCAGTTCTCGGTCGAGAAGGCAAAGATGGTCAGGTATTCGACGCCCAGACCTGGGCAGCACTCGACAACTTCACGAACCCGGCGCGCGCCGGCATGGTGGCCGAACAGCCGCGGCCGCCCGCGGGCCTGCGCCCAGCGGCCATTGCCGTCCATGATGATGGCCACATGGCGCGGGCCGGAGCGGGCCGCCGGAACCGGTCCGGCGGGGCTCATCTGCGGATTTGCATCTCCCGGCATAATGCGCCGTCAGACCTGCATGATCTCGGCTTGCTTGGTCTCAAGCGCCTCGTCCACATGCTTGATCATCTTGTCGGTCAGCTCCTGCACCTCGGCTTCCCAGAACTTCTGATCGTCTTCCGACATGCCGTCGGTCTTGGCCTTCTTGATCTGGTCCATGCCGTCGCGGCGGACATTGCGGATCGACACGCGGGCGTGCTCGGCGTACTGGCCGGCCACCTTGGTCAGCTCGCGGCGGCGTTCCTCGTTCAGCTCCGGGATCGGCAGCATGATGATGGTGCCGTTGAGCTGCGGGTTGATGCCCAGGCCGGATTCGCGGATCGCCTTTTCCACCTTTCCGACCAGGCCCTTGTCCCAGACGTTGATGGTGACCATGCGCGGCTCCGGCACGTTGACGGTGCCGACCTGGTTGATCGGCGTCATCGCGCCATAGGCATCCACCATCACCGGCTCCAGCATCGAGGCCGAGGCCCGGCCGGTGCGCAGGGAGGCAAATTCGGTGCGCAGATTGGCCATGGCGCCATCCATGCGGCGTTTCAGATCGTCGGTATCCAGTTCAAATTCATCAGACATGCTGCTCTCTCCCCTTATCTGAGGCGGTCTTCACTTGGCTCATAAGCCATTGGAAGGCTGATGTATAGCGATCATGGGGAGGATTTGCCGCAACTTCCCGCCCAAAGCGGAGCCCCGGCGCCTGCTCCCGCATACCTCCAAATAGCCCGCCCGCCGCGTTTTTCCTGCGATTGCTGCGGCGGCGCGCGGGCAGAATGCGGCCTGCTGGAGCCTGGGCGCAGAGGGTAATTGGCGGCAGGATAAAAAACGCGGGCCAAATCGCTGGCCCGCGTCCGGATTTCATCAAGGCTGCGGGCGCTTAGCCCTGGACCTTGGTGTAGGTCCCCTTGCCCGACAGAATACCGCGGAAGCCGCCCGGCTCATCCAGCGGGAACACGATCAGCGGCAGGTTGTTGTCGCGCGCCAGGGCAATAGCGGAGGCATCCATTACCTTCAGCCGCTTGGCAAAGACATCATCATAGCTGATTTCATCATACCGCACCGCATCGGGGTGCACCTTGGGGTCCTTGTCATAGACACCGTCGACGCCGTTCTTGCCCATGAAGATCGCCTCGCAGGCCATCTCGTTGGCGCGCAGGGTCGCGGCGGTGTCGGTGGTGAAATAGGGGTTGCCGGTTCCGGCCGCAAAGATGCAGACCCGCTTCTTCTCCAAGTGGCGCACGGCGCGGCGGCGGATATAGGGTTCCGCCACTTCATCCATGCGGATCGCCGAGATCACCCGGGTGAAGACGCCCATGCCCTCCAGCGCCGACTGCATCGCCAGCGCGTTCATCACCGTGGCCAGCATCCCCATGTAGTCGGCGGTGGTGCGTTCCATCCCCTGGGCCGAGCCAGAGAGGCCGCGGAAGATGTTGCCGCCGCCGATCACCATGCAGATCTCGACCCCCATGTCGCGCACCGATTTCACCTCGCGGGCGATGCGCTGCACGGTCGGCGGGTGCAGGCCGAACCCCTGGTCGCCCATCAATGCCTCGCCGGAAATTTTCAGCATGACGCGTTTATAGGCGGCGGCCGGATCCAGATCCGGCTTGTCTTGCGGTTGAGGCATGTTGCGCTCCAGAAGATGTGAGGGTTAATTTGCGCGCAAAATGGAGTAATTCGCTGCCGGTTTCAATCCGCGCAGCGCGGTTTCCGCCGAGAATTGCGGAACCGGCCTTGGAAACGGACCGCACCCGCATGACCCTGCCCGACACCGACCCGGATTTGCCTGTGCTGATTGCAGGCCCCACCGCCTCCGGGAAATCCGCGCTGGCGCTGGAAATTGCCGCGCGCCAGGGTGGTGTTATCGTCAACGCCGACGCCAGCCAGCTTTATGACTGCTGGCGGGTGATCACCGCCCGCCCCTCGCCTGAGGAGGAGGCCCGGGCGCCGCACGCGCTGTACGGCCATGTGGCCTATGACGCCGAATATTCCGCCGGCCATTGGCTGCGCGAGGTGCTGCCGCTGCTGGACGGGCCGGAGCGGCCGATTATCGTCGGCGGCACCGGCCTGTACTTTACCGCCCTGACCGAAGGCATGGCCGACATCCCGCCCACACCGGCCGCAGTGCGGGCAGAAGGCGACGCCCTGCCGCTGGAGGTGCTCCGGGCAGAGCTGGACCCCAAAACCGCCAGCCGCATCGACCTGCAGAACCGTGCCCGGGTGCAGCGCGCCTGGGAGGTGCTGAAGGCCACCGGGCGGCCGCTGGCCAGCTGGCAGGACGACACCCCTGCCCCGGCGCTGCCGCTGTCCCGCTGCACCGCAATGGTGCTGAACTCCGGTAAGGACTGGCTGGAGGCCCGCATCCGCAAACGGTTCGGCCTGATGCTGGATCAGGGCGCAATGGCGGAGATTGAGGCGATGCAGGACCGCTACGACCCCGCCCTGCCCTCCTGCAAGGCGATCGGCGTGCCGGAGCTGATGGGCTATGCCCGGGGGCAGCTTACGCTGGCAGAAGCCGAAGAGCGCGCCGCCATCGCCACCCGTCGGTTTGCCAAGCGCCAGCGCAGCTGGTTCCGCGCCCGGATGAAGGACTGGCACCAGGTGGCACTGCCCTAGCCGGGCGCCGCCAACGCGGCGGTTCAGTAAAACCCAAATCAATTTCCGCTTCACTCGGCGGAAACTTGCCAGAATCAGCGTTTTCTGGCCTGTTGCGGCAAATCTTTTTTATGCCCAAGGCAACAGATGCCATTTGATCCAGACTTCTCCGCGGACATTCACGCCGCCCCGTTGGCCAGCCTGAGCCCGGACGGCGCCTGGCAAACCGCCCTGTCGCACAGCCGCAGCGACCACCTGCTGATCTGGATCACCCGCGGACAGGGCCGCATGTGCCTCAATGGCGGGCAGCGCGGGTTCGGACCGCACAGCGCCATCTTCATCCCGGCCGACACGCTGTGGTCCGCCGAATTCTCCCGCCAGTGCCTGGGTCACGTGCTGACAGTGACCGGCCCGCTGCTGCCGCCCTTTCCCGCATCGTCCTGCCATAAGCGCGTCACCAGCCTGCAGGAGCAAACCCGGCTGACCAGCTTGTTCGAGGCAATCAGCCGCGAGCAGTCGGCCCAGGCGCCGTTCTGGCGCCGCGCCGTGCAGGCGCATTGCGAACTGGCCGCCATTTCCCTGCGCCGCCAGCCGGACCCCGGCGGCCGGGCCGCGCGGCAGACGGCGGCGCAGCGCTTGTGCCTGGCCTATTGCCAGCAGGTGGCCGGGTTGCAGGACCGGCAGGCGACCATGGCGGACCATGCCGCAGCGCTGAAGGTGACACCGACACACCTGACCCGGGTCTGCAAGGCCGAAACCGGCAAGACCGCCGCCGCGCTGCTGACCGAGCGTCAGCTGCATTCCGCCCGCAGCCTGCTGATCGCCTCTGACCTGCCCATCCGCGATATCGCCAGCCAGCTGGGCTTCGGAAGCGCCGCCTATTTCACCAGGTTCATCACCCAGCACACCGGCCAGCCCCCCAGCGCCCTGCGCAAAACGGCACGCGCGAAATCCCAATAGGTTGATTCGCCAGCAGATTCTTGCATCTTTGGCGCTTGGCGCTGGAATCCGCCCCCGTACTGGGCAGTTTTGAACAGTATGCCGCCGCATGCCCTTTCCATTCATGAAAACGACGCCGCAAATGTCGTATTTATGCGGTGAAACGGCGAAACAGTGCATTGACGAAAGAGCATATCTCTGCCCGAATACAGCTATGGGGAAACTTTAATCCAAAACGCGCTTCACAAGGCGCTCAGCAAGCCGCTGAGCCGATAGGCGTTTCGCAAGATAATTAAGATCAAACGCTACAACAGGGAGACCTAGATGACCAAAGACACCATCAACGGAGCACCGGTGCATTGGGCCGCCAAAATGCATGCCAAGGAAGTGTTCGAAGGCAAGCTCGACCGCCGCGAATTCCTGACCCGCGCAACCGCGCTGGGGGTCACCGCAACCGCAGCCTATGGCATGATCGGCATGACGGCGCCGGCCAAGGCCGCCGAGGGCATGCAGGACGGCGGCACCCTGCGCGTGCAGATGAGCGTGCGCCCGCTGAAGGACCCGCGCACCTATGACTGGTCGGAAATGGGCAACCAGACCCGCGGCACCCTGGAATACCTGGTTGAGTACAACAACGACGGCTCGTTCAGCCCGATGCTGCTGGAAAGCTGGGAAATCAACGAAGACGCCACCGTTTACACGCTGAATGTCCGTCAGGGCGTCAAGTGGAACAACGGCGACGACTTCACCGCCGAGGACGTGGCCCGCAACATCGAAGGCTGGTGCGACAAGTCGGTTGAGGGCAACTCCATGGCCGGCCGTTTCGGCACCCTGATCGACGAGGCCTCCGGCAAGGCCGTGGAGGGCGGCATCGAAGTGATCGACGGCCATACCGTGAGGCTGAACCTGCCGTCCTCAGACATCTCGCTGATTGCCGGCATGTCCGACTATCCGGCGGCCGTCGTGCACTCCAGCTACCAGAACGACGACTTCCTCTCCAACGTGGGCACCGGCCCGTACCTGCTGAGCGAGCTGGAAGTGGGTGTGAAGGCCACGCTGGAACGCAACGCCGATCACGCCTGGTGGGGCGAGTCCGTCTTTGGCAAGCCCGCCCTGGACCGCATCGAATACATCGACTTCGGCACCGACCCGTCGTCATGGATGGCGGCGCTGGAATCCGACGAAGTCGATATGCTGCATGAATCCGTGGGCGAATTCATCGACGTTCTGGACGGCCTTGGCTATCAGAAATCCGAGGTTGTCACCATGGCAACCCTGGTGATCCGCCCGAACCAGCTGGCGGAAATCGACGGCAAGAAACCCTACGCCGACAAACGCGTCCGCAAGGCCATCCAGATGGCCGTGGACAACGCTGTCTGCCTGGAGCTGGGCTATGGCGGCCGCGGCGAGCCGGCCGAAAACCACCATGTCGGCCCGATCCACCCGGAATACGCGGAACTGCCGCCGCTGCAGGCCGATCCCGAAGCCGCCCGCGCGCTGATGGAAGAGGCCGGCATGATGGACTTTGAGCACGAACTGCTGTCCATCGACGACGACTGGCGCCGCAATACCACCGACGCGGTGGCAGCGCAGATGCGCGATGCCGGGTTCAAGGTGAAGCGGACGGTTCTGCCGGGCTCGACCTTCTGGAACGACTGGGTGAAGTATCCGTTCAGCTCCACCAACTGGAACCACCGTCCGCTGGGCGTTCAGATCTGGGCGCTGGCCTATAAATCGGGTGAGGCATGGAACGAATTCGGCTGGTCCAACCCCGAGTTCGACGCGCTGCTGACCGAAGCGCTGTCCATCGCCGACGCCGACAAGCGCCGCGAGATCGCCAAGAAGGGCGAGATGCTGATCCAGGAGGAAGGCGTCACCATCCAGCCCTACTGGCGCTCGCTGTACCGCCATCTGCGTGAAGGCGTCGCCGGAGCCGACATGCACATCGCGTTTGAGCATCACCACTACAAGTGGGGCTGGGCCGCCTGAAAGGCGCCCCGGACCGCTCCGGCCTCCTGCACCGCCCCGCCCGGGGCGGTGCGCTCCAGCTAAGACGATAAGAGACCCGCGCCTGCAACCGGGTCCGATCCGCCAGACTGACAGGGGACCCCATGGGACTTTTCATTCTCCGACGCTCGGGCGTGATGCTGCTGACGGCCCTGTGCCTGACGTTCATCGTGTTTTTCCTGACGAACCTCTACCCGAACCTCGAAAAACTCGCCAAGACCCAGGGCAATTTCCGGATGTCGGACGAAGCTGTGGCCAGCTGGCTGGACGCCAACGGCTATGGCGGCTCCATGGTCTCGAAGTACGGCCAGTGGCTCGGCGTGCTGCCGGGCTGGACCCGGGAAACCGAAAAAGGCGTGACCGGCCGCTGCATCACCGGCACCGCCAGTGCCGAACAGGCCGCCGAAGCGCCAACCTTCTGCGGCATTCTGCAGGGCGACTGGGGCTATTCCACACGGTTCAAGGATGAAGTCTCCGACATCATCTCCGAACGTCTCGGCAACACCGGGCTGCTGATGTTCTGGGTGCTGATGCTGATGGTGCCCTCGGCGCTGCTGATCGGCGTTCTGGCCGGGATGCGCGAGGGCACGGCCACCGACCGCACCCTGTCCACCGCGTCGATCCTGACCACGGCGACGCCGGAATATGTCTCCGGCGTGATCTTCATCGCTGTCTTCACCTCCTCCACAGTCGGGCTGAAATGGTTCAAGGGCACCGCCACCTCGGCGATGGACAACCCGAATTTCGAAAACTTCTTCCTGCCGGTGCTGACCATTGCGCTCTACGGCATGGGATACATTGCCCGGATGACCCGCGCCTCGATGACCGAAGTGATGACCGCGCAATATATCCGCACCGCGCGCCTCAAGGGGGTGAGCTTTCACAACATCGTTCTGAAGCATGCGCTGAGGAACGCGCTGATCGCCCCCTTCACCGTCATCATGCTGCAGTTCCCCTGGCTGCTGAACGGCGTGGTGATCGTCGAGACCCTGTTCAACTACAAGGGCTTCGGCTGGGTTCTGGTGGAAGCGGCGGGCAACAACGACATCGAACTGCTGCTGGCCGTCTCCGTGGTCTCAGTTGTCGTGGTGCTGGTCACTCAGCTGATTTCCGACATCGGCTATGTGTACCTGAACCCGCGTATCCGGATCTCTTGAGGAAGGCAGCTGAGCATGGAACCCCTTGGTTTTTTTGAAATCGCCCTGCGGATCATCTACCAGCTGTCGCCGGTCTGGATTTCGATGGTGATCCTGTTTGCCCTCTCGATCGGCTTCAAGCGGCGGCTGGGCCTGTACGGCAAGCTGTTTGACAGCCCCATCGGCATGATCGGCTTTGCGCTGGTGATGTTCTGGGTGTTCACCGGCATCTACGGCGCCATGGACATGATCGTCACCCACGACCCGCTGTCCCAGGTCTCGGGCATGAAGAACAAGCTGCCCGGCACCCCGGTGCCCGGCGCCGGCGAAGGCGAATACCCGTACTATCTGCTGGGTGGCGACAACCTGGCCCGCGATGTCTTCAGCCGCCTGGTAAAAGGCGCCTGGGAAGTCATCAAGATCGCCCCGATGGCCGCGGTTTTTGCCTTTATGGTCGGCATCACCCTGGGCCTGCCCGCGGGCTATTACGGCGGCAAGCTGGACACGTTCCTGTCCTTTGCGGCGAACCTGATCCTGGCGTTCCCGGTGATCCTGCTGTTCTACCTGCTGGTGACGCCCGAGATCGTGGCCACCGGCGTGCCGAACTATATGGCGATCGTTCTGTTCATCTTCCCGATCATCTTTGTCGGGGTGCTGCTGAATTCGCGCTATTACACCCGCCCCAAGCTGCGCAACTGGCTGCTGCCGGTCGTGCTTGGCACCATCATCTGGTTCTACCTGCAGCTGGTCTCCAATGGCGGCTACCTGATCAACACGCCGGAATATGCCATCTGGGGCCTGCCCCGGGCGATGGATATGTTCGACATCCCCGGCGGCATCCTGGTGGTGTTCGTGTCGGTGGTCTTCGTCAACTCGCCCACGGTGTTCCGCATCGTGCGCGGCCTGACCCTGGACATCAAAACCCGCGACTATGTGGCTGCCGCCCAGACCCGCGGCGAGGGCCCCTGGTACATCATGCTGTGGGAGATCCTGCCCAACGCCCGCGGGCCGCTGATCGTCGATTTCTGCCTGCGCATCGGCTATACCACCATCCTCCTGGGCACCTTGGGCTTCTTCGGCCTTGGCCTGCCGCCGGAAAGCCCGGACTGGGGCTCGACCATCAATGACGGGCGCAAGCTGTTGTCGATCTACCTGCACCCGGCCCTGCCGCCCGCCTTCGCGCTCCTGACGCTGGTTCTGGGGTTGAACCTGCTGGCCGACGGCCTGCGCGAAGAGAGCCTGAAAGACTGATCCGAACCGGCGGGACCGGGGGCCAGCCCCCGGACCCCCGGGATATTTGAGGCCAGAAGAAAGCGATCCGGTTCCTTCCAGCCTCAACAGGGAGACGAAAACATGACCAAAATGGCAGACTATAACGGCCCGATCCTGGAAATTGACAAACTGTCGATCTCCTTTTTCACCCGGCTGCGCGAAATCCCCGCGGTGATGGACTTCTCCGTGGCGGTGCAGCCGGGCGAGGCCGTGGGCCTGGTCGGCGAAAGCGGCTGCGGCAAATCCACTGTGGCGCTGGGGGTGATGCAGGACCTGGGCAAGAACGGCCGCATTGTCGGCGGCACCATCAAGTTCAAGGGCCGCGATCTGAGCGAGATGAGCGCCGAGGAGCTGCGCGGCATCCGCGGCAACGAGATCGCGATGATCTATCAGGAGCCGATGGCCTCGCTCAACCCGGCGATGAGGATCGGCAAGCAACTGATGGAAGTGCCGGTGATCCACGAGGGCGTCAGCGAAAAGGAAGCCTATCAGCGCGCCCTTGAGGTGGTCACAGACGTGCGCCTGCCCGACCCGGAGCGGATTCTGAACTCCTTCCCACACCAGCTGTCGGGCGGCCAGCAGCAGCGCATCGTGATTGCAATGGCGCTGATGTCGAAACCCTCGCTGCTGATCCTGGATGAGCCCACCACCGCGCTGGACGTGACGGTGGAGGCCGCAGTGGTCGAGCTGGTCAAGGACCTGGGCAAGAAATACGGCACCTCGATGCTGTTCATCAGCCACAACCTCGGCCTGGTGCTGGAGACCTGCGACCGTATCTGCGTGATGTATTCCGGCGAGGCGGTGGAGCGCGGCTCGATCCACGATGTCTTTGACGAGATGCAGCACCCCTATACCCAGGCACTGTTCCGCTCGATCCCGCTGCCCGGCGCCGACAAGAATGCGCGCCCCCTGGTGGCGATCCCGGGCAACTTCCCCCTGCCCCACGAGCGCCCGCCCGGCTGCAACTTCGGCCCCCGCTGCGACTATTTCGAGGAGGGCCGCTGCGACGCGGACCGGGTGATCCCGATGGCGCCGGTGCATGGAAACGACCGGCATGAAACCCGCTGTCTGCGGTTCGAGGAAATTGACTGGAACGCGCCGCTGACCCTAGCGGATCAGAAAGAGAAGATGCCACCCGGCAAGGTGATCCTGAAGATGGAGAACCTCAAGAAATATTATGAGGTTGCCGCCAATGCGCTGTTCGGCGGCGGCGAAAAGAAGGTGGTGAAGGCCAACGAGACGCTGAGCTTCGAGGCGCGCGAATCCGAAACCCTCGCCATCGTCGGCGAATCCGGCTGCGGCAAATCCACCTTTGCCAAAGTGCTGATGGGGCTGGAAACCGCAACCGAGGGCCAGATCCTGCTGGACAACCGCAACATCGAGCAGATCCCGATCGAGGAGCGCGACACCAAGACGATCTCCGACGTGCAGATGGTGTTCCAGAACCCGTTCGACACGCTGAACCCGTCGATGACCGTCGGCCGCCAGATCATGCGGGCGCTGGAGATTTTCGGTGTCGGCGGGTCCGAGGCCGAACGGCGCCGCAGGATGCTGGAGCTTCTGGACTTGGTGAAGCTGCCGCGCGCCTTTGCCGACCGGATGCCGCGGCAGCTGTCCGGCGGCCAAAAGCAGCGCGTCGGCATCGCCCGTGCCTTTGCCGGCGGCGCCCGCATCGTGGTAGCGGACGAACCCGTCTCGGCGCTGGACGTGTCGGTGCAGGCTGCCGTCACCGACCTGTTGATGGAGATCCAGCGCAAGGAAAAGACCACGCTTCTGTTCATCTCGCACGACCTGTCAATCGTGCGCTACCTGTCGGACCGGGTGATGGTGATGTATCTCGGCCATGTGGTGGAGCTGGGCACCACCGATCAGGTCTTTGCGCCGCCTTACCACCCCTACACCGAGGCCTTGCTGTCGGCGGTGCCGATTGCCGACACCTCGGTCGTGAAGGAGCACATCGTGCTGGAGGGCGATATCCCCTCGGCCATGAACCCGCCGCCGGGCTGCCCGTTCCAGACCCGCTGCCGCTGGAAGTCCGAAGTGCCGGGCGGTTTGTGCGAACGCGAGGTGCCGCCGGTGCGCCAGCTGGGCGGCGGCCATCAGGTCAAGTGCCACCTGAGCGACGAGGTGCTGGAACGGATGAAACCGGTGATCAAGGTCGCTGCGGAGTAAACTCCGGCGGCAGGTGCCGTGCATAAAACAGCGCCGCGGCCTGGGCTCAGGCGGCGGCGCTTTCTGTTGCGGCAGACCGCAACCCGGTCCCCGGCAGAGCCGCGTTCAGGCGGCGTCCGGCACCAGCCTGCCGGTTTTGGCGGCATTCCGGTCCCATTGCTGCCACTGGTCAATCCACGCCTGCCCGCCCAGGGCCTCCTTGAGCGGCTCCAGCTGCGCTTCATACCGCCGCCATTTTTCCAGCCCCGCGGTATTGATGCTGTCGCGCACCTGCATCAGCGAGGCCGTCCGCACGGCGCGTGTGTTCTGTTCCGGGGAGAGGCAGTCCTCCTCCCACTCCAGGCCTGCATGCTGCAGGACGGACCGGATCTGCGCTTCGGGCCCGGTCACCAGCGCCTCGAAGGATTGCACCCGCAGCGTCTCTCCCAGCTTTGCCTGGTAGTCGAGAAGTGAACCGTACACGCAGCGGGTCATATGGCCGATCCACTCCAGCCGGGAGGAATACCAGTGGCCGGCCCCGAAGTTCATGGTGAAAATCGACAGCCCGGCGTCCAGAGGGTGGCGCGACAGGAACAGGAACCTGGCGTTGGGGAGCAGGAAGTGCGCCAGCCCCATTTCAAAACAATTGAGCGGCATCTTGTCGACCACAACCGCAGCATCCGGTCTGCCCATGGGAAAGGCGTTGTGCAGAAACAGCGTGCGGAACTGCTCCAATTCTTCACGGCCTAGCCGCCCCAGCCAGTTCCACCAGCCGGTATCGCCATACCGCCCGGCTGCATACCGGCGCACCGCGGCCGCGGTTTTGGACAGCGCCTCGCTCTCGCCGATGCTGTCGATTTGCGAGTGCCGCGTCAGGCAGGTTTCCAGCAGCGTTGTGCCGCTGCGCGGCAAACCGGTCACAAACAGCATACGGGGCGCGTCAGCAGCCTCGCCGCAGGCGGAACCGGTCCAGTCCGCCGCCAGTTGCGCGTGCAGCCGCGCGTCCTGGAAGGCGTGATCATAGCCGGTTTCGGTCAGGGCGTTGGCCTGGGCATAGTGGTCAAACGCGGTTGCCGGGGCGCCGGCCCGGTCCTCAATCACGCCCAGTGCGAAATGCGACAGGATCCGGTCGCGCTGAGAAGCACCGGTGTTCTGCACCGCCGCCCGCAACCGGGCGGCTGCGCTGCTATCGCTGGCGAAAGGTTCCAGCCGGTTCCGGGCCGCAAGCAGCCCCACGTCGCCCGGAGCCTGGCTGAGAGCCTGCTCAAACGCCTGCACGGCCCCGGCCTTGTCGCCGCTGGTGGCCCGGACGGCCGCAAGTTTGCCCCAGGCCTGCGGCAGTGCCGGATTGCTGTCCGCAAGCAGTTCAAGCAGCCGCACGGCGGTCTGGCTGTCCCCGATTTCCAGGTAGCAGGTGGCCGTGAGGTCCAGCACCCGGACATTCGACGGATCCTGCCGCAGCAAGACCAAAAGCAGCTGCAGTGCCTTGCCGTATTTCCCAGCCTTGGCCAGTTCACTGGCAGTCTCCAGAGCGCCGGCGCCGTGCTGCGCGGAAGTGTTATGCATTAAGGGCTGGTTCATCCTGGCTCCACGGTTTCCGCTGGTGCCGAGAACCATAGCGAAGCGCCGTGAAGATGCGGTAAACACACCGCGCGCCCCCCCCCTAGGCAACGCAAAACCCCATGCGCGGCGCGGCGGCGGCGGCGCATGGGGTTCCACAGAACTCTCCCACGCCCGCAGGGGACGTTACGGTCAGCTCCAGAGAACCATCATGATCATCAGCAGGTTCATCGAGGCAAATTGCATCAGCCGCGGTGCCTGCTGCCCCTTGACGGCAGCAAACAGGGCGCCCGGCACCGACGCTGCCAGTCCGGCCAGCGCCAGGCTGCCGCCGATCGCGCCCGCCAGCCCGGTGCCCGGCCCCCAGGGTGAACCGGGCAGCACCATGCCCTTGAGACCCACGCCGATCACAAGCCCCGTCACCGCGCCAGCCAGGCTCAGGACGGCGCTGCGCGGCTGCCGCGGCTGCCGGCTGCCCAGAACGCTGTCGACCACTTTACGCGTGGGCACCGCGCTCGGCTGCCAGTCAACCCGGTCAATGCGGTCGTCGAAGCCGTTGATATACAATGCATTCCCTCCTGAACCTGCCGCCAGATTCACGAAAAATTAAGGCAAATGCATGACGTCCCGTTGGAGTTAACGGGGCATTAAGAATAGTTATCCACAGATTAACCCGCGGGCAAAGATAATCCAGGCCGCGCCCGTGCGGCCGCGCAGGCAGCCTTAGCTGCCCCAGATCTTCTTCACATAGTTCTGGGTTTCCTTGTAAGGCGGCACGCCGCCGTGTTTCACCACCGCGTCCGGCCCGGCGTTATAGGCCGCCAGCGCCAGCCGCCAGGAGCCGAACTTGCGAAACTGCCGCGCCAGGTAGCGGGCGCCGCCGTCCAGGTTCTGCTTCGGCACCGCCGGGTTGACCCCCAGCGCCCGCGCCGTGGCAGGCATCAGCTGCGCCAGCCCCAGCGCCCCCTTGTGCGATTTGGCATTCGGGTTCCAGTTGCTCTCCTGCTGCACCAGGCGCAGGAACAGGTCTTCGGGCACGCCATGCTGGCGGGCGGCATCGCGCGCCATGTCCAGATACTGCCCGCGGTACTTGCCGCTATACGGCAGCGTGCCCGCGGCAGAGGGGATCCCATAGGTCTGCGGCTGCAACCGGGCGGAGTTCTTGTACTGCGCCGCCGCGCGGCCATCCAGCACACGGGTATGGGCGGCGAACAGGTCCCGCCGGTTTTTCGTGCTAAGAACCTCGGCCGCCACTGGCTGCCCTGCCCCGACAACCGCGATCACCAACCCCGCAACGGCTTTGCGCATTTCCGCTGTCCTGATACTGTCCCACTGCGCGCAATATACCCAATGCGAAACAAAATTAAAGCAACACCGGCGCAAACCGCCGTAAATCCGGCCGCCGTGCTGCCGAAAGCATCCACAGATGCCTGCTTTTCACCCTGGTCATGGGGCTATACTGTCGCCGGAACGCAGCGGGGCCGGATTCGAGCCCTGCCGCTGCTGGACAAGACGATCAGAAACTAAAGGACGGAACCCTATGGCCGGCTCACTCAATAAAGTCATGCTTATCGGCAACCTGGGCCGCGACCCCGAGGTGCGCAGCTTCCAGAACGGCGGCAAGGTCTGCAACCTGCGCATTGCCACTTCGGAAACCTGGAAGGACCGCAACACCGGCGAGCGCCGCGAAAAGACCGAATGGCACTCCGTCGCGGTCTTCAGCGAAGGCCTGGTGCGGGTATGCGAGCAGTATCTGCGCAAGGGCTCCAAGGTCTATGTCGAAGGCCAGCTGCAGACCCGCAAGTGGCAGGACCAGAGCGGCCAGGACCGCTACTCGACCGAGATCGTGCTGCAAGGCTTCGGCTCCACCCTGACCATGCTTGACGGCCGCGGCGAAGGCGGCGGCGGCGGCGGCCAGGGCGGTGGCAGCTATGGCGGCGGCGGCCAGGGCGGCGGCTACGGCGGCGGCTATGACAGCGGGTCCCAAGGCGGCGGCAGCGGCGGCGGCAGTGGCGGCGGCTACGGCGGCGGCGCCTCCCACAATATAGACGACGACGAAATCCCCTTCTAAACGCGCGTCAGCAGAACCCAACAGCAAAGCCCCCAGGCCCCGAGCCTTGGGGGCTTTTCGAATTATCACCGTGCTTTTCGACGATTTAACGATTTGCGCAGGGGCGTTTTTCTTCCGGTGAACGGCCTGCCCCCCTCTTCAGCGCGGCCGCAGAATGCGCCTTCGGCCTGTCGGCTTCCATACTTTTCCCAATGAATCCAATCCCCTAATCTGCGCGCACCGCCCGGCCGCCTGCGGCCGCCGGTGCCGGTTCCAGGCGGCTTTGCCGCGTATCCTGCCCTGCCCTCAAAGTAGCCGAATATTAAGGGAGGTCCTGCATGGTGAGCACAACCAAAGCGATACATGTGCAACAAGGGTTCAAGTTATGGGTATGCGTTTTCTCCAGCACCTGTCGATAAAGGTGAAGATCACCATGCTGTTGGCGGCGCCGCTGCTTCTCAGCCTCTGGTTTGTGGGCAACAAACTGCTGGAGCTGTACGAGCGGGCACAGGTGAATACCACGCTGGCGGGTGAGCTGCTGGAAAGCACCAGCAGCCTGGTCCATACACTGCAGGTCGAGCGCGGGATGAGCGCCGGCTATCTCGGCGGGGACTCCACGGTGATGCCGGAGGCGCTGATTAAGATCCGGCAGCAGAATGACGAAGCAATGGCCGACTTTCTCACCCGTCTGGAGGGCGTCGACCGCGACGGCCTGAACAGCGAAGCCCTGCAGTCCATTCGCGTTGTGCAGACTGAGCTGGCCCGGAAAAAAGAGGTCCGCCAGCAAATCGCCAGCCGCTCTCTGCCAGTGCGCGCCGCGGTTGACTATTACACCGCGCTGAACACAGCGCTGATCCAGGCCGGGCTTTCCGTTGCACAAACAATCGACAACACCGGGATTGCGCAAAATGCGGTCGCCCTGTCGATTTTTCTGCGCGCCAAGGATGCGGCCGGGCTGGAGCGGGCTGCCGGTGCTGTGGGCTTTGCCAATGATTGGGCTCCGGTCAACTTCCAGAACTATGTTGCAGCCAATGAACGCTACAAAGAGCGGATGAGCCGCTACCTGGATTTTGCCACTACCGGCGACCGCAACGCTGTCGCGGAAATGAACGGGCTGCCGGAGGTCAAGAAGTTCAACGCGCTGCGTGAGGCGGTGCTGACCGGCGGCGACATTGCAGGCGAAACCTCAAAATCCTTCTTTGACACTGCGACCGGTCTTCTGAAGGTTCTGCGCAGCCGGGAAACCCAGCTGATTGCGGACCTGAAGGCCGGCATGGCCGCCTACGACACCAATAACAAGGTGGCGCTTACCCAAATGGCAATCTTTGCCGGGCTCTTGCTGGCCGGTGTCCTGATCCTCGGCCTGGTGATCGCGCGCGACATGACCAGCGGCCTGTCGGTTCTGAACAAGGCGTTGAAACAGCTCGCCAGCGGCGATGCCGACGCCGAAGTTTCCGGCGCCAGCCGCCGGGACGAGATCGGCGAGGTTGCCCGCAATGTGGTCGATCTGCGCACCGTGACTCAGCAGAAACAGGAGGAGGAAACCAGGGCCGAAAAGGAGCGCCGAGAGGAAATCCTGGGCGTGGCCCGCCGTATCGGCGCCGCCCTGATGGATCTTCAGAACAAGCGGCTGGACAACCCGATCAAGGAATTCTTCCCCGTCGAGTTCAAATCGATCCGGATGGACTTCAATGACTCTCTGAAAGCGCTGAGCGGAGCGGTCTCTTCCATCGGCGAACTGACCAGCAGCGTCGACGAAAGCACCAAGTCGATTGCCGAAGCGTCGATGGATCTGGCGCACCGCACCGAGGCGGAATCGGCGACGCTGGAAAAGACCACCCATGCGATGCGCGAGCTGACCGCCAGCGTGCAGCATTCAGCGGAAAACGCAGACCGTGCCGAACGGCTGGCCGACAGCGCCCAAAGCGGCGTTGCATCCTGCGACCAGGTGGTGAAGAACACCATCGTGGCGATGGACAAGCTGCAGGAGTCCTCGCAGGAAATCTCGCAGATCACCAAGGTGATCCAGGATATCGCCTTCCAGACCAACCTGCTGGCGCTGAATGCAGGTGTCGAGGCGGCGCGGGCCGGCGAAGCGGGCCGCGGCTTTGCGGTGGTCGCCAGCGAGGTGCGCATGCTGGCGCAGCGCTGTGCCGACGCGGTGCAGCAGATCGACGAACTGACCGCGCGCAGCTCCGAGCAGGTCAAGAACGGCGCCGCGCTTGTCGATCAGGCCGGCCAGGCAATGTCCAGCGTGAACGAGCAGGTCGGGGAGATTTCCAACCTGGTCGTTGAGATCGCCGGCAATATCAAGGAGCAGTCGGTGCAGATGGGCGACGTCAACACTGCCGTCGGAGAACTGGAAGTGATGGCGCAGCAGAATGCCGCCATGGCCGAGCAGACCACCGCCGCCACCACCTCCTTGTCCGAGCAGGCGCAGGAACTGCGGGAGCTTGTCACCCAGTTCACCGTGCCGCAGGCGTCCGGGCCGCTGGATGCGCTCCCCCGCCCGTCAAACGGGGCCGCGCCGCACAGGGCTATCGACTTTGACGACGACCGGACCGGCTATGACCCCGGCAGCGCCGCGGCCTGAGACGGTCCGCCGCCGCTGGCGGTAAAAAAATCAGGGCAGCCGCAACGGCTGCCCTGATTGCGTATCCTGTCTCAGCGGGCTCATCCCGCCGGTCAGGCTCCGGCGCTGCGCAGCACCGACAGCACTTGGTCCGGCGGCACGTCGCCAGTCACGAAGGCCTCGCCGATGCCGCGCGCCAGGATGAACCGCAGCTGGCCCGCGACCACCTTCTTGTCTTGGCCCATCAGCTCCAGCAGCGCCTCGGCGCCCGGCAGCTCGCCGGGGATATCCGCCAGATCGGTCTTCATCCCCATAGCCTTCAGATGCGCCCGCACCCGGCTCGGGTCCTCCTGCGAACACAGGCCCAGCTTCGCCGACAGCTCAAACGCCAGCGCGCAGCCGATGGCCACGCCTTCGCCGTGCAGCAGCCGGTCCGAATACCCGGTCGCCGCCTCCAGCGCGTGACAGAAGGTATGGCCGAGGTTCAGCAGCGCCCGGTCGCCCTGCTCGGTCTCGTCGCGCACCACGATATCCGCTTTCATCTGCACCGAGCGCGCCACCGCCTCGACCCGCGCCGCCACATCACCTTCGGCCAGCGCCGGGCCGTTGTCCTCGAGCCAGGCAAAGAATTCGGCATCTCCCAGCAGGCCGTATTTCACCACTTCGCCATAGCCGGACAGGAAATCGCGCGGCTGCAGCGTCTCCAGCACCGAAGTGTCGGCCAGCACCAGCGAGGGCTGATGGAAGGCGCCGATCAGGTTCTTGCCCTGCGGCGCGTTGATGCCGGTTTTGCCGCCGACCGAGCTGTCGACCTGGGCTAAAAGCGAGGTCGGGATCTGCACGAAGCGCACCCCGCGGCGCAGCACGGCGGCGGCGAACCCCGCCAGGTCGCCGATCACCCCGCCGCCAAAGGCGACAACCACGTCGCCCCGCTCCACCTTCTGCTCCAGAAGCCACTCCACCGACCGGGTGAATTGCGGCCAGCCCTTGGTCGCCTCGCCCGGCGGCAGCGCCAGCGCAGTCATTTCCACCCCGGCAGCCGCCAGCCCGGCACGCAAGGCGTCCAGATGCTTCTCCGCCACGGTCTCGTCGGTCAGCACCGCCACCTGCGGCCGTTTCAGCAGCGGCTTGATCCGCTCGCCTGCCTGCGCCAGCAGCCCGGGCCCGATCACCACGTCATAGGCGCGTTCGCCCAAGGGCACGTGAACCGTGCGTTCCATCATTTCCACTCCAGTACGTCGGGGCGTGCCTTCAAGGCGTCGAGCACGCGGTCAACCATGGTTTCGATCGCAGCCTGGCCGTCGGAGGCAACGGTCAGGTCGGCCTTGGCATAAAGCGGCACCCGCTGCTCGTACAGGCCCCTGAGCGTCGCATAGGGGTCGGCGGTGCGCAGCAGCGGCCGGGTGTCGCGGTGGCGGACCCGGTTCCACAGCACATCAAGGCCGGCATCCAGCCAGACAGAGACCCCCTTGGCGGTGATCACTTCGCGGTTTTCCTGCGCCAGGAAGGCGCCGCCGCCGGTCGACAGCACGCCGCGCTCCTCCTCCAGCAGGCGGGCAATCACCTGCCGCTCCTTCTGGCGGAAAAACGGCTCACCGTCGCGGGCGAAGATCTCCGGGATGGTCATGTTGGCAGCGGCCTCGATTTCATGGTCGCTGTCCAGAAAGGGCACATTCAGCCGGGCCGCCAGCGCCCGCCCCACAGCGGTCTTGCCGGCGCCCATCATCCCCACCATCACGATGGTTTTCTTCAGTTTCCCAGGCGCCGGGCCTGCTGCCTTCTGGCCGCTGATTTGCTCTTTTTCGCTCATTCTTCAGTGAATGACGTGATCTTGCGCAAAAGGGAATATATAACTTGGTCAAAAGAGCAGGAAACAGGCATTGGACACGTTATGGGGCGATTGATTAAGTATCTGGTCTATTTGGTACTTCTCGCCGGGATCGGGCTGGTCGGCTACGCCTATGTCGGGCCGTGGTTCGGCGCCGATTTCCGCGCGCCCAGCACCGAAGTGCGCAAGCCGGTGGTGCTGAATGCGGATTAAAGCGGCTGCCGCAGGGGTTATGATGGCAGGCAGTGCCCTCGCCAATGAGCCCCTGGCAGCGATCGACTGGCTGAACCAGCCGCTGCCGCGCAGCGGGCTGCCCGGCACCGTGCTGCTGGAGCCGCCGGTCTCGGGCACTGCCACGGTGCCGCCGGTCTCTGTCACCCCGCTGGAGGCACTTAAGCCGCCCGTCGGGCTGGTGCCGGCCGCGGCCACCGGGCTGCCGCCGGACATGTGGCGCGGCAGCAGTGCGGATGACATCGCCCAGCTGATCGAAACCGTGCCGGTGCGCGGCAGCGCGGCAATGCAGGCGCTGCTGTTCACGCTGCTGCTGTCCGAAAGCCGCCCGCCCGCCGAGTCCAGCGACCGGATTCTGCTGGCCCGGCTGGACCGGCTGCTGGCGCTGGGGGCTGCGGACCCGTCGCAGGCGCTGGCGGAGCACGCAGGCCCCGCCGCCAGCAAGGAACGCTTTGCCCGCTGGTTCAACGCCACGCTGCTGACCGGCAGCGAGGATGGCTCCTGCAAGGCGCTTGCCGCCGCGCCGCATCTGGCGGACAGCTATGACGCCAGGATCTTCTGCGCCGCGCGGCGCGGCGACTGGCCGACCGCGGCACTGATGCTGGAGACCGCCCACGCGCTGGAGCTGCTGCCAAAGGAGCGGATGGATCTGCTGGACCGGTTCCTGAACCCCGACCTGTTCGAGATGGCGCCGCCGCTGAGCCACCCCGCGCAGCCGGACCCGCTGGCGTTCCGCCTGTTCGAAACCATTGGCGAGCCGATGCCCACGGCGCCGCTGCCGCCGGCCTTTGCCGCGGCGGACCTGCGCGACATTGCCGGCTGGAAGGCGCAGCTGGAGGCGGCAGAACGGCTGGCCCGCGGCGGTGCGCTGAACCCCAATCAGTACCTTGGCCTGTTCAGCGACCGCAAACCGGCCGCGTCGGGCGGCATCTGGGACCGGGTGGCCGCGGTGCAGAAGCTGGAGCACGACCTGAATTCCGGCGACGCCGGCGCGCTGGCCGCCTCCCTGCCCCGCGCCTGGGAGGCGATGCAGCAGGCGGGCACCGAAACCGTCTTCGCCGACCTCTTTGCGGAACCGCTGGCCCGGGCAGAGCTGACCGGCGCGGAAGAGGCGCTGGCCTGGCGCATCCGCCTGCTGTCGCCGCTATATGAGCTTGCCGCGGATGACACCCCTGCGGCGGGTGCCTTGGAACAGTTCCTGGCAGCCCTCGCCCGCGGACGCCCCGGCGATGCCCCGGCCCCGTCGCCGCTGGCCGAAGCCATCGCGCTGGGGTTTGCCGCTGAACCGCCGGTTCCGGACAGGATCCGGCAGCTCTTGGACAACGGGCAGCTGGGCGAGGCGATCCTGCGCAGCATGGTGCTGTTTGCGCAAGGCTCCGACGGCAACCTGGGCGATCTGACCGCGGCGCTCGCCGCTTTCCGCGCTGTCGGGCTGGAGGACACCGCCCGGCGCGCCTCGCTCCAGCTGATGCTGCTGGAGCGGCAGTGACATGCCTGCCCCCGCTGCGAATTTCCAATGGATTTCCACTTTTCTCGATGCCCAGGCCGCAGAGACCGGCGCCTCGCAGAACACGCTCCTGGCCTATGGCCGCGATCTCAAGGACCTGACCGGCTGGCTGGAGCACCGCTCGCTGGATTTCAGCACCGCCTCCCAGGACGATATCGAGGCCTATCTGATCAGTTGCGACGCGCAAGGCCTGGCCCGCTCCACCCGGGCGCGGCGGCTGTCGGCGGTCAAGCAGATCTACCGTTTCGCCTTTGAGGAAGGCTGGCGGCAGGACAACCCCGCCATCCAGATCCGCGGGCCGGGACGCGAAAAAAGGCTGCCGAAAACGCTGGAGGTGATCGAGGTCGACCGCCTGCTGGACGCTGCCCGCCAGACCGGCCGCAGCGAGGCCGACCGGCTGCGCAATACCTGCCTGATGGAGCTGCTTTATGCCACCGGGATGCGGGTGACAGAGCTGGTCTCGCTGCCGGTCTCCGCCGCCCGCGGCGACCCGCGGATGCTGTTGATCCTGGGCAAAGGCGGCAAGGAACGCATGGTGCCGCTGTCGCCGCCCGCCCGCGAGGCGCTGGCGCAGTGGCTGCTGGTGCGCGACGCAGCGGAGGACGAACGAGAGCTGAAGGGCAATCCGGCCTCGCGGTTCCTGTTCCCCTCGCGCGGCAAATCCGGCCACCTGACCCGGCACCGGTTCTATCTGCTGATCAAAGAGCTGGCCGTGACCGGAGGCGTTTCGCCGGATAAGGTGACGCCGCACACCCTGCGTCATGCGTTTGCCACCCATCTGCTGGCCAATGGCGCCGACCTGCGCGCCATCCAGGCGCTGCTGGGGCACGCGGACATTGCCACCACCGAGATCTACACCCATGTGCTGGACGCCCGGCTGCAGGAACTGGTGCTGGAGCATCACCCGCTGGCCAAGCGCGGCTGACGGCGCCCGCAGAACTTGAAGCGCCGTCTCTAAGACCCCATAACTACGGGGAACATTCAACCGATCGGATCTCTGGACCTCTCATGGACACCGCCACCACAGTACTCGACAGCGCCTTTTGGACCACTGCCGGGGCCATCGTGCTGCTGCTTGTGCTTTCCGGCTTCTTTTCAGGCTCGGAAACTGCGCTGACCGCCGCCTCGCGCGGGAAGCTGCGCAGCCAGGCCGACAAGGGCTCCCGCGGCGCTCAACTCGCGCTCAAGATTACCGAAGACAACGAACGGCTGATCGGCTCGGTGTTGCTGGGCAACAACCTGGTCAACATCCTTGCAGCCTCGCTCGCCACGGCGCTGTTCACCCGCGCCTTCGGCGAGGGCGGCGTGGCGCTCGCGACTGTGGTGATGACCCTTCTGGTGCTGATCTTTGCCGAGGTGCTGCCCAAGACTTACGCCATTTCCAACTCTGAAAAGGCCGCCGCCGCCGTCGCCCCGGTGATCGGCTTCCTGGTCACGGTGCTGTCGCCGGTGGTCGGCACCGTGCGGCTGCTGGTGCGCGGCGTGCTGCGCATCTTCGGGGTCCGGATCGACCCGGACAGCCACATCATGGCGGTGCGCGAAGAGATTGCCGGCGCCCTGCACCTGGGCCATTCCGAAGGCGTTGTTGAGAAAGAGGACCGCGACCGCATCCTGGGCGCGCTGGATCTGTCCGACCGCTTTGTCGAGGAAATCATGCTGCACCGCTCCAACATCGAGATGATCGACGCGGATGCGGAGCCGGAAACCATTCTGGAACAATGCCTGCAAAGCCAGCACACCCGCCTGCCGGTGTTCCGCGGCGAGCAGGAAAACATCATCGGCGTGGTCCACGCCAAGGATCTGTTCCGGACG
Organism: Leisingera aquaemixtae; assembly: GCF_006740765.1. GTDB lineage: Bacteria > Pseudomonadota > Alphaproteobacteria > Rhodobacterales > Rhodobacteraceae > Leisingera > Leisingera aquaemixtae. Next base: position 1,234,925 of record NZ_CP041159.1, on the reverse strand, counting down.
ATGTACACCGAGGCCGGCGGCGCCGGCGGCGACACCGGACGGCTCAAATCCTTTGACATCACCGAGGTCGCCAAAGCCCCCTATTTCGTGCCGGAAACCACCACACTGGACGAGCAGATGCGCCAGTTCCTGCGGATGCGCTCGCACTTCGCGCTGGTGGTGGATGAATACGGCGCCCTGCAGGGGCTGATCACGCTGGAAGATATTCTGGAAGAGATCGTCGGCGAGATCACCGACGAATTCGACCCGGACGAGGAGAGCATCGTCAAAAAGACGCCTGACGGCTCCTACCTGGTTGACGGTGCCGCCACCATCCGCGACGTGAACCGCGCCACCGAATGGAACCTGCCGGATGACGAGGCCAACACCATTGCCGGCCTGGTGATCCACGAGGCGCAGATGATCCCCACCAAGGGTCAGGTGTTCTCCTTCCACGGCTTCCGCTTCGAGGTGACCGAGCGGGAGGGCAACCGGGTCACCGGGCTCAGGATCCGGCCCCTGTCATGATCTCCGGAATGCGTCCCGGCATCTGTCAGGTGCAGCCGTGACGCGTGCGGCGGCGCTGGCCTGGAATGGCTTTGACAGGGTTGTGCTGGAGCTGTTCCGGCAGCTCCGCTGGTCCTTCCTGCCGCCGCTGCTGATCTATTTCGCCTACGGCGCGCAGGGCATCACCACCGTCGCCGCCTCGTTTTTCGTCAAGGAATACCTGGACTTCTCCGCCGCCTTTCTGGCGGGGCTGGCGTTCTGGGTGGGCCTGCCCTGGGCGCTGAAAATGCCGCTGGGGCATCTGGTCGACCTGATCTGGCGCTGGAAATACCTGCTGATCCTTGCCGGTGCCGGGCTGATGGCCGGCAGCTACGGCATTCTGGCCGCGATGGTGCTGGAGCCGCAGATGATGGGCGCGCTGATGCCGCTGGGGGCCTGGTATGTCACCGCCGCGCTGCTGGCCCCCTGCGGGTTCGTGCTGCAGGACGTGGTGGCCGACGCGATGTCGGTCGAGGCGGTGCCCCACACCGACGCCCGCGGCAATCCCCTGCCCGAGGCCGAGACCAAATCCCTGCACACCACCATGCAGACCTTCGGGCGCATCGCGCTGATCGGCGGCTCCAGCGCTGCCGCCGCCTTGAACGTCGCCCTGTTTGACGGTGCCGGCGCGCTGCCGCAGCCGGAGAAGGGCGCGCTTTACGGCTTTGTCTTCACCCTCGCCCTGCTGATCCCGGTGATCTCGCTGTCTGGTGTGGCGCTGGCGATCTGGCAAAAGTGGCGCAAGGCTGCGCGGCTGCGCCGGGCTGGTGTCGCGGAGCATGAGATCCGCAGCCGCATCGAACTCCCGCGTGAGCCGGTTGCGCCGAACTATTGGTATTTCATCGGCGGCGGCGCCTTTGTTGCGCTGTCGCTGGCCGTGGGTCTGGGCGATGTGCCTTATTCGCAGGAAATCGTCTTTGCCGGCTCCATGGCCATCGTGCTGTTCCTGATGCGCCAGCTGGTGGCGGTGCTGCCCACCGACCAGGCCCGCGCCCTGATCGGCACCGCCATCATCATCTTTGTCTACCGCGCCACGCCCCTGCGCGGCCCTGGCGCCACCTGGTTCGAGATCGACGTGCTGGGATTTGATCAGCAATTTCTGTCGGTCCTGTCCCTTATCACCTCGCTGCTGACGCTGGCGGGCATGCTGATCTTCCGCCCGATGATGGCCAGCCGCCCGATTGCCTGGATCGTTGTATTTCTGGCGATCACCGAGGCCGTCCTCAGCCTGCCCAACATCGCGCTGTATTACGGCGCCCACCACTGGACCGCTGCGATGACCGGCGGCGTGGTCGATGCCCGCTTCATCGCCATTGTCGACACCGCGGTCGAATCCCCGCTGGGCCAGGTCGCGATGATCCCGATGCTCGCCTGGATCGCCCGCAACGCGCCCTCGGGGCTCAAGGCCACCTTCTTTGCGGTCATGGCCTCCTTCACCAATCTGGCGCTTTCCGCCTCCAGCCTGGGCACGAAATACCTGAACCAGATCTTTGTGGTGACGCGAGAGGTGACAGATTCGGCTGGCGCCATCACCACGCCCGCCGACTATTCCCAGCTGGGCATGCTGCTGATCACCGTTGGCGTGATCCTCCTGGCCGCGCCGCTCACCGCGATTTTCATCATCCAGAACAGCCGCTTCCGTACATCAGAATAACCCTGCAGCCGCCCGCCCATTGTGCGGCGTCACGCAGGGCGGTTTTTCTTCTGGACTACTGTTCACTTCTGTACAGAATGCAGGAAACGCCTATCAGGGAGGCCCACATGAAAACCACCACCCGCGTGGCAGTGATCGGCGGCGGCGTCGTCGGCTGCTCTGTCCTCTACCACTTGACCAAGCTCGGCTGGTCCGACGTCATGCTGATCGAACGGTCCGAGCTGACCAGCGGCTCCACCTGGCACGCGGCGGGCGGCTTCCATACCCTCAATGGCGACACCAACATGGCGGCGCTGCAGGGCTACACCATCAAGCTCTACAAGGAGCTGGAAGCGATCACCGGCATGTCCTGCGGCCTCCACCACGTCGGCGGCGTCACCCTGGCCGAGACCCAGGAACGCTTCGACATGCTGAAGGCAGAGCGCGCCAAGCACCGTTTCATGGGGCTGGAAACCGAAATCGTCTCCCCCGAGGAAATCAAAAAGATCGCCCCGGTCACCAACGTGGACGGCATCATCGGCGGGTTGTATGACCCGCTCGACGGCCACCTCGACCCCTCAGGAACCACCCACGCCTATGCCAAGGCCGCGCGCATGGGCGGCGCCACGATTGAGACCCATTGCAAGGTTATCGAGACCAACCAGCGCCCCGACGGCACCTGGGACGTGGTGACCAGCAAGGGCACCATTCACGCCGAACACGTCGTCAACGCTGGCGGCCTCTGGGCGCGCGAGGTCGGCGCGATGGCCGGCGTCTACATGCCCCTGCACCCGATGGAGCACCAGTATATCGTCACCGACGAGGTGCCGATGATCGCGGAAATCATCGACGCAGGCGGCGAGCATCCGCATGTGATGGACCCGGCCGGCGAAAGCTACCTGCGCCAGGAGGGCCGCGGCCTCTGCATCGGCTTCTACGAACAGCCCTGCAAACCCTGGGCGGTCGACGGCACGCCATGGGACTTCGGCCACGAACTGCTGCCCGATGACTTCGACAAGATCGAGGACTCCATCGCCTTCGCCTACAAACGCTTCCCCGCGCTGGAGGCCGCGGGCGTCAAATCAGTGATCCACGGCCCCTTCACCTTTGCCCCCGACGGCAACCCGCTGGTCGGCCCGGTGCCCGGCATGCGCAGTTACTGGTCTGCCTGCGCGGTGATGGCCGGCTTCTCCCAGGGAGGCGGCGTCGGGCTGATGCTCGCGCAATGGATGGTTGAGGGCGAATGCGAACGCGACACTTTCGCGATGGACTGCGCCCGCTTCGGCGATTGGATCACCCCAGGCTACACCCGCCCGAAAGTCATTGAAAACTATCAGAAACGCTTCTCCATCGCTTACCCGAACGAGGAACTGCCCGCCGCCCGCCCGTTCCGCACCACCCCGATGCACGACATCTTCGATGGCATGGGCGCAGTCTGGGGCGCGCAATACGGGCTTGAGGTCCCGAACTACTTCGCCGAAGGGGATGAGCCGCGCTATGAGACCCCCTCCTTCCGCCGCTCCAACGCCTTTGAGGCCACCGCGCGTGAGGTCAAAGCCGTGCGCGAGAACGTCGGCATCAACGAGGTCCACAATTTCGGCAAGTACCTGGTCAAGGGCACCGGCGCCCGCGCCTGGCTCGACCGCATCATGGCCGGACGCGTTCCGCAGCCAGGCCGCCTGTCGCTGACCCCGATGCTGTCGCCCAAGGCCCGCCTGATCGGGGACTTCACCATCTCTTGCCTCTCCGAGGAAGAATTCCAGCTCACCGCCTCTTATGGCTCCCAAGCCTATCATATGCGCTGGTTCCTGCAGAACCTGGACAACGGCGTCAGCCTGGAAAACATCTCCGATACCCGCACCGGCTTCCAGATCGCAGGGCCCAGGGCCCGCGAGGTGCTGCAATCCTGTACCCGCAGGGACATCTCGGATATGCGCTTCATGGATGTGCGCCGCCTGACCGTGGGCATGGCCGACTGCATCGTGCAGCGGGTCAGCTACACCGGCGATCTGGGGTATGAGATCTACTGCGGCCTGCCCAGCCAGCGCGCCCTGTGGGACGCGCTCTGGACCGCTGGCCAGCCCCTCGGCATGAAGCCCTTCGGCATGCGGGCCATGATGTCGCTGCGCCTGGACAAGTTCTTTGGCTCCTGGCTGCGCGAGTTCTCGCCCGACTACACGGCGGCGGAGACCGGGCTGGACCGCTTTATCTCCTTCAAAAAACCGGTTGATTTCATTGGCCGCGCCGCCGCTGAGGCGGAACGGGACGCGATGCCAGCCCGCCGGCTGTGCGCCTTTGAGGTGGAGGCTGACGACGCAGATGTGGTCGCCCATGAACCGATCTGGCTCGACGGCGCGGTTGTCGGATTCTGCACCTCCGGCGGCTACTCCCACCACGCGCAGAAATCCATCGCGCTCGGCTTTGTGCCCACGGACCGCGCGCAGGAAGGTCTGGAGGTCGAGATCGAGATCCTCGGCAAGATGCACAAAGCCCGCCTGATCACCCAGCCGCTGTTCGACGCCGGTGGCGCCCGGATGCGCGGCTGAAGCCCTCAGGCAGGTCAGCATGCCTGACCTGCCTGCCCCCTGTTGCCACACCAGCGCACGGTGACCCGGCGTCCGCTCCGCAACGGATAGGACAGCCCCCTTACCCGAATGTTTCGCGCGCGAGACATTTGGTCAGCTTCACTGACCCACTCTATAACAACGCATCTTCGCGTCTTTCTCTGGATCCGCCTCTTCATCTGGCTAAAAATATCCCCGCCGGAGGCATCCGGCCGCGCCCCCAGACCGAAGGACCGGGATTTCATGACCGCCATCGCCATCCTCCTGCTTGCTGCAGGCGCCTCCGCCCGGATGCAGGGCCGCGACAAGCTGATGGAGACGGTGGACGGCCAGCCCCTGCTGTCGCTGATGTGCCGCCGCGCCGCGCTGACCGGGCTGCCGGTCTATGTGACTCTGCCCGGCCTCACCCATCCCCGCGCCGCCGCCATCGGCACGTCGGCGCCCGTCGCGGTCGCGGACGCGGCCGAAGGCATGGCCGCCTCGATCCGCCGCGGCGTGGCGGCGCTGCCCGAAGGCTGCGAAGGCGTGATGATCCTGCCTGCCGACATGCCGGAGGTTGAGACCCGCGACATGCTGCATCTGGCGGCGCAGTTCCGCGGCGGCAGCGGCCCCACCCTGCGCGCCACCGCCGAGGACGGAACCCCGGGCCACCCGGTGCTGTTCCCGCGCCGCTGTTTTGAAGCCTTGCAGGCCCTCAGCGGCGATCAGGGCGCCCGCAGCCTGCTGACGCGGGACAACGTGCTGCCGGTTGCCCTGCCCGGCCGCCGCGCGCTGACCGATCTGGACACGCCCGAAGACTGGGCCGCCTGGCGCCGCCGCCGCTGACCCGCAGCGCACAAACAGAGAAGGCAGGGCACAAAGCCCTGCCTTCCTGCGCTTCGCTCTTGTCCACCGTTTCCCCCAAAACGGCAGCTGCACCTGTCAGTGCACAAGCAGATGCGCCTCGTGTTTGCGCAGCGGCCGGCGCGCCGCGGAATAGGCCGCGCGGCCTTGTTCCGACTTCAGCTCCGGAAACAGCTCAAACAACTCGTTGCGCTGGGCATTGTCCAAACCGCGCAGGGACTGGTCGCCAGGCTGGAAGCTTTCGGTCCAGGCGCCATCGGACAAGACCACCTCATGCTGATCGAACATGAAGTGGATATAGGTGACCTTGGACACCTCCATCCGGTCGACACCGGCCAGGCCGGTCAGATGCTTGGCCGCCACCAGAACCTCGCGGTCCTCGAAGTAGAGCGCGGTCTTGTTATTGGCAACCAGCACCCGGTGGTTGGGGCTGACCATCATGTCGCGCTCCGGCAGGCCGTTGCCGAGGGCTCCCTTGCAGATCACCACTGGCTGCAGATGCGAGGCACCGGCCAGATCGCGGCCTTCCAGCGTGCGCGCGCCAATCCAGCGGATTGCCTGAATGCCGTTGTCGCGGGTGATCACCCGGTCGCCCGCTTGCAGGTCCTCGACCCGGCGTTCGCCCAGCGGAGTGGCGATCAGAGTGCCCGGCGTGAAGCAGGGAATGATCTGCTCGATCTCGCCAAAGGTCATGGAGCCGGTTACAGCGCCGTCGCTGTCGAGGAAATTGACGGTGCCCGAGAGGCTGTTGCCATCCGCATCCTCGGTCACGCCGGCCAGTTCAAACCGGCCGGAGCCCCTCAGGTCCAGGGTATCGAAGTCGTCGCCGCCCGAACCGCCATCCACCACGTCGCCGTCTGTGCCGCCGAGGAAGGTGTCGCGGCCGTCACCGCCGGACAGGGTGTCCGCCCCGTGGCCGCCGGTGATCAGATCGTTGCCGGCACCGCCATCGACCAAATCGTCGTCGATGCCTGCGTCGATGGTGTCATCACCGGTGCCGCCATAGATTTCGTCGTCGTCATCCTGGCCATAGATCAGGTCGTTCCCGGCGCCGCCGTGGATCGTGTCCATCCCGTTGGCGGGATCGGGGTCCGCCGGGCGGCCGTCGCTGCCGTCATCGGTGATGTTCAGCCCGTCCGGGAAAGCCGGGTTCAGGCCGCCAAAGATGGTGTCATCGCCGCCGCCGCCGAGAAGGGAGTCCGAGCCTTCGCTGCCGGTGATCAGATCCGCATCCGCGCCGCCGTCGATGGTGTCGTCGTCGATGCCGCCGTCGATCACATCCATGCCGGTGCCGCCGTCGATCAGGTCGGCATCGTCGCCCGTCAAGATGGTATCATTGCCGGCCCCGCCCAGCACGGTATCCCTGTCGTCCGACGGGTCCCCGTCCGCCGGGATGAAGGGGATATCCGGGCCGGTGCCCGTGTAGCCCGGAAAGCCGCGGTCCGGCAGCGGCACGCCGCTGTCCTTGGACGTGTCGATCACATCGTCGCCGCTGCCGCCGTCCACAGAATCCGCCCCGTCGCCGCCATCGATTGTGTCATTGCCGCCGCCGCCCAGGATGGTGTCGTCTCCCGCGCCGCCGGACAGCAGGTCGTCCCCCGGCACCACCGGGTCCTGCGGGCCGGAGGTGTAATCGTAGTGCGCGTTGTCAAAGGCGGTGCCCGAGGCGCCCAGATCGACGGTCAGCGTGATGTCATTGAAATCCTGATCACCAAGGCCGGGCAGATCCTCGAAACCGATCTGCACGGAGCCATCCGGGTTCTGCCCGAAGGCCCGGGTGTGGACCAGCCCGTCGGGATTAAGGCCCGCGTTGCTGCCGTAACCGGACGAGTAATACGTGCCTTTGGCGTTGGAGATGCCGACCCCGACGATGGCGCCTTCGGGCGCGTCGTAAGTGAAGCTGCTGCCAACGCTCCCGTTGGCATTTTCGGCCAGCGCCACCACATTGCTGATCTCACCGGTATGCGGGTCGATGGTATAGGCGAACAGCCGATTTGTGATGCCCGCAGTGGAGCCGTCGATTGTGATGGTGACCGCTGTGGGGGCGCCGGACACACCGTCGCCCAGGATCAGGTCGTCGCCGCTGCCGCCCTCGGCGGTGTCATCGCCTGCGCCGGCATAGATGCTGTCGTTGCCGGCACCGCCAAGGATGACGTCATCATCAGGTCCTGCCGCCGGGCCGGTGGCATCGGCGTGGTCAACCAGATCGCCGTCCGGGTCGCCGGTGTAGGCCGCGTCAATCAGGTCATCGCCTGACGTGCCCTCTACGATCCCGTCCCGTGCCGGATTCGGCTGCTCGTCACTCATTGTCACTACCCTCTCCTCACCGGTCAGGCGAAAACCCCCATCTGCCGGGTCCGCCGGACAGCCGCACAGCCATGCGGTCCGCCGCAGTCAAAACACCAGCCCACACGGATGAGGAGCCAGAGCGCGCGCGCACTGGTTTGCCCGCTGAAACAGCGCGCAATCGGATGGCCGTAGCTTTCTGATCAGTGGTGTGCCCGTAATACAGCACCGGGACTTGTCTCAAAATTTAGCAGTCCACCACGGTTCAGCAGCTTGCAGAACTCGCCCCCCAAATGGGCTAATCCATCCATACTTTAGGCACCCCGGCCCTCAAAGTTAAAAAATTGCCTAAAATTCCTCGCATTAGGCGCGGCAGCCGCCCGGAGGCGGAAGGATTTCCGCCCGCATTGTTTCCATTTCCGGGGGCGGCAGATGCCGAAACCTGGAAAAACATGCGAAGTACCGCACATGGTGGCCGGCTTTGCGCCGTATATGTTTCCACATCCGGAACACCGGCTGAAGCGCTGGATGCGGCCGGCACCCGCTGCGGTTGCCCGGCGCTGCGTAGGAAATGGGGCGGAATTTGGCCTCAATTCCCGGGATTTCAGGCGTTTGTTTCCACCGGATGCCGGTCCGGCGCGCCTGTTCTTTCGAATCAAAGCCCCTAACCGAACGGTCAGCGCGGCCTGACCGGAAAGCGAAAACCGCCAAAGACTTTATTAAAGCCCGCGGAACTGCGCCATCCCCGGCCACGCGCCCGCGCGGCCCGGCGTGCAATCAATCCCTCCCTCGATCCCAAAAACCGGCTATACTCACCCGCATCAACAGACAGGAGACTGCAATGCTCTACCCCCTCGCCACGCTCGAAGCGGAGAAGCTCCACGCGATCCAGGATCTTGAAAAGGATATCGGCAGCCCTGTCGTTGCGCTGGCCGAGGTCGAGGCGGATACCGCCGCGCTGCCGGAAGACCAGCTTAAGAAACTGCAGGAGCTGGAACAGGAACTGGGTGTCGTTCTGGTGGCGGTCCGGCCAAACTGATCCCGCTGCCGGTCCCGGTTCGAATAGCCCGCAGCAACCGGCGCACAGCACTGGCGCAGGCATCACTTCCGGCGGCTTTAACGCGTCGTTCTGCTGGGGTTATGGCGGAGAGACAGGGATTCGAACCCTGGAGACGGTTTCCCGCCTACACACTTTCCAGGCGTGCGCCTTCGACCACTCGGCCACCTCTCCGTTGAGGGGGCTTTTGAAGGATTGGAAGGGGAATTGCAAGAGCCGAAATGGCAAAAAATGCGCCTTCCCCCCAATCTTTTTCAGGCCTCCAGATGCAGGTAGACGCGGCGGTTCTGTTTGCCCTTTTTCTCTACCTTGCCAAGGCGGATTTTGCCGATCTCGCGGGTGCGCTTGACGTGGGTGCCGCCGCAGGGCTGCAGGTCAATCTGCTCTTGTCCGGTACCGATCCGCACCAGCCGCACCTGCCCTGCCCCGCGCGGCGGCGAGACCGACATGGTTTTCACCAGCTGCGGATTGGCGTCCAGTTCAGCGTCGGTGATCCAGTCCTCGGTCACCTCCAGATCGCGGTCAATGAGCGCCTGCAACTGGTCCTGCAGCGCCTGCTTGTCCTCTGGCGCCTCGGGCATGTTGAAATCGAGCCGCCCTTTGCCATCGCTGATCGAACCGCCGGTGACTTCCAAAGGGATCACCACGGACAGAAGGTGCAGCGCCGTGTGCACCCGCATATGGCCATAGCGGCGGTCCCAGTCGAGCACCTGGGTCACCGTGGCACCAACGGGAGGCAGGGCCGAGCCCTCCTCCGGCACCAGCACCACCGCGCCGGCCTCGCCCTTGGCGGTGGTGGCGATGCTGCATTGCCCCTCCGCCCACAGCAGCTTGCCGCTGTCGCCGGGCTGGCCGCCGCCGGTGGCGTAAAACAATGTGCGGTCGAGGATGATCCCGCCCTGATCCGTTTGCGCCAGAACCTCGGCCTCGGTCATCCGGGCATAGGCGTCCTTGCGGTACAAAAGCTCACTTGTCGGCATCTGAATCTCCTTCAGCATCGTTGTCGGGATCGTGATGCAGATCGTCCAGATCCGGCTTTGGCGGTGCAGCCGCGGGGGCGGATGCGGGCGCTTCGGCAGTGCTTGCAGCCTGGGCCTGGGCCAGCGCTTCAGGATTGCGGATCCAGATGTCGCGCTGCATGAAGGGGATTTCGACCCCTTCTTCCTGGAAGCGCCTGGCGATTTCATAGTTCAAATCGGATTTCACCGACAGCACCCAGTTCACGTCGCGCAGGATGGCGCGAATCTCGAAATCGAGGGAATCGGCGCCGAAGCCCTGGAACACCACCGAGGGCGCCGGGTTGAGCAGCACCATCGGATGGCCCTTGGCAATATCGCTCAGGATCGCCTCCACCTTGCGCGGGTCGGTGCCATAGGCAACGCCGACCGGCACGATCACCCGGCCAACGGTGTTGCCGCGGGTATAGTTGGTGACAGTGCCCGAGATCAGGTCCGAGTTCGGCACGATCACGTCGGTGCGGTCGAAGGTCTCGATCCGGGTGGAGCGTACCGAGATGTCGCGGACATATCCCATCAGCCCGCCGACCTCGATCCAGTCGCCCTTGGAGACCGGACGCTCGATCAGGAGGATGATGCCGGAGACGAAGTTGGACACGATGGTCTGCAGGCCGAAGCCGATACCGACCGACAGCGCACCGGCGACGATGGCGAGCGAGGACAGGTCGAGGCCCGCCATGGAGATCGCCACCACCGCGGCCAGGAAGATGCCGACATAGCCAAGCCCGGAAGTAATCGCGTTCTGGCCGCCCGGATCAATCTTGGTCTTGGGCAGAAGCGAGTTGCGCAAAGACCCCTGCACCAGCCGCGTCAGGGCGTAACCGATGGCGAAAACGATGGCGAACGTCAGAAAGGCTGTGGGCGAAATCCGGGTGCCGCCGATTTGGAAGCCCTCCAGAAACCGCGACCACAGCTCTGTCAGGTCGGCCACCCGTGCGCCCCAGATCAGCGCCAGCAGCGGCAGCGCCAGTGTGACCAGCAGGAAGCCGATCAGCACGGCAAACAGCGAATCCCGTGCCTCAGAACCCTTACCGGACAGCCAGCCGTAGACGTCGCCCAGGAAGCGCTGCAGCACCAGCAGGGCGGCCAGCAGCGCCAGCGTGGAAACCGCCGGATAGATCAGCGCCTCTGCCGCGTTGACATAGCCGAAGGCAGCCAGCACCGGCGACACGAACCCCAGAAGGTAGGTGGCGCGGCGCACCAGTGTCATGACCCGGTTGGCACCGGCAGCAATGGCGCCGTCCTCGTCGGTGTCGTCCTCGCTTTGCTGCTGGCGGCGCTTGGCACCGATCCGGTGCAGGCGCAGCAGCACCAGTGCAGCCCCCATAATCAGCGGGAAGCTGGCGACCGCATGGGCTTCTGCCGGGATGTTGTCGATGTTTTCCACCAGGCTCAGCGCATCCTGCAGAACCAGGATCACCGCCAGGATATCGACCATCAGCCGGGTTTCGTTCAGGCGCCCCTCCTGCACCGGGACCAGGTCGTTTTCGATCCGGCCGGAAAACAGCTGGTTGCCCAGCCAGTGGAAGGACAGGATCAGCAGCGCCCAGCCGGGGATGTGATCCAGCAGCACAGCACCGCGGAACCCGAGTATGCCGGACAGGTCGACAGCCGCCACCAGCAGGAGGATGCCGACGAAAGGCACGATCACTTCCAGCAGCGAGACCACAAAGCCCCAGACGCCGCGGCCGCTGCTGCCGAACTGGCGCAGATAGTCGCCCGCCGCATGGGCCCAGGCCCGGCCGCGCGCCAGCAGCAGCGCGGAAATCACCAGCAGCAGAAGCAAGGCAGGCAGACTGTTCTGAATCCGCTCGGCGGTGGTGGCGCTGCCAATGCGGATGACCGTTTCATTCAGAAGCGAGCCGGCAGACCGAGACAGGGAGCGCCACGCGCCCGGCCAGTTCTCGGGGTTGAGAGGCGACGGGCCGCGCTCCAGCAGCTTGCGGGTGCGGCGCTCGCGGATGATCTTGTCAATTTCGGAAATCAGGCCGTTGGCGCGGCTGAAGGCCTCTTCCGCCACGATGCGCGGAACCTTGAGGTCTTTCAGCTGCTGCTCCAGCGAGCTGCGCAGCTGGGCGATGTCCTCGGGCTCGCTCTCGCCCTCGGCAGGCGGCTCGCCAAGGGCGGCAAGCTGGCCTTCCAGCGTCTCAAGACGGTCGCCGTTTTCGGTGCGTGCGTCCAGGAAGTTCTGCCGGTAGCCGGCCAGCTCCTTGCGCAGGGTTTCCAGCGCAGCGCTGGAGGCCCGTCTGGCGTCAATGACCTCCTCCGCGCGGTTGGCGGTCTTCAGCCAGTCCTGATAAACAGCCCGGGATTCAGCGTTCAGCTGCGCCAGGCCAGGCATAGCGAGGCCGGCCGCGAAGGCCAGCCCCAGCAAAACAGTCCGCAAAGCGGTTATGAAAGCTGTCATACGTCCTCAAATACGCCGGGAATGGACGCGGGCGTATGGGTCATCCACTCCGGCACCGGCAGGTCTTTCTCCCGCAGGAAATCCGGGTTGAACAGTTTGGACTGGTAGCGGGTGCCATAGTCGCACAGAACGGTGACGATGGTCTTGCCCGGGCCCATGTCCTTGGCCATGCGCACAGCGCCTGCAATGTTGATGCCGGAGGAGCCGCCCAGCACCAGGCCTTCCTCGTGCAGCAGGTCGAAGACATACGGCAGCGCCTCGCTGTCCGGCACCTGATAGCTGAAATCAGGCGTGAAGCCTTCCAGGTTCTTGGTGATCCGGCCCTGGCCGATGCCCTCGGTGATCGAGCTGCCCTCGGAGGCCAGCTCGCCAGTGGTGTAATAGGAGTAGAGCGCCGCGCCCATCGGATCGGCCAAGCCGATCTTCACGCCGTTGGGCTGCAGCGCCTCGGCCACGCCCGCCAGGGTGCCGCCAGAGCCGACAGCGCAGACAAAGCCGTCGACCTTGCCGCTGGTCTGTTCCCAGATTTCCGGGCCGGTGGTTTCCACGTGGGCCTGGCGGTTAGCCACGTTGTCGAACTGGTTGGCCCAGATCGCGCCGTTCGGCTCTGTCTGGGCCAGTTTTTCCGCCAGACGCTGGGAATAGCGCACATAGTTGTTGGGATTTTTGTAAGGCGCCGCGGGCACCTGGACCAGCTGGGCGCCCGCCAGGCGCAGCATGTCCTTCTTTTCTTCGGACTGTGTTTCCGGGATCACGATCACCGTCTTGAAGCCCATCGACGCGCCGACCAGCGCCAGGCCGATGCCGGTGTTGCCGGCAGTGCCTTCGACAATGGTGCCGCCCGGCTTCAGCTCACCGCGGGCCACCGCATCCTTGATGATGTAGAGCGCCGCGCGGTCCTTGACCGACTGGCCAGGATTCATGAATTCCGCCTTGCCCAGGATCTCGCAGCCGGTCTCTTCGCTGACGCGGTTCAGGCGGATAAGAGGTGTGTGGCCGATGGCATCAGCCAGATCACGTGCAATGCGCATGGTATCCCTTTCGATCTGTTCCCCAAGATGTAACCAAGCGCCCCGGCGTTCACAAGGCGCGAAGCGGCTCAGGAGCGTGCGTTCCGCAGCCGTTCGCGGTGGCGTGACAGCCACAGCGCCGCGGTCACCAGCGGCATGTCCTGATAGATCTGGTCATCCACCCCCAGCATCAGCTCGTCATAGCTGAGGATCTTGCTGCGGATGTCCTCCCCCTCGCCTGCAACGCCGCCGCCGCCATTGAGATCAGAAAGGTCCGCTATGCCGATGAAAACGTGAATAAACTCCGCCAGCGCGCCGCTTGAGGGATAGACCTGCGCCACAGGCTCCAGCCGCTCAACAGTGACGCCTGCCTCCTCCTGCGCTTCGCGGATTGCAGTCTCCTCGGGTGTTTCGCCTGGGTCGATAACACCCGCCACCGGCTCCCACATCCAGGGGCGGGCTTCGCCCATGATGAAAGGGGGTGCGCGGAATTGCTCCACCAGCAGCACCTGATCGCGGACCGGGTCATAGGGCAGCACCACCGCCGCATGGCCCGCCATCGCGGCAGAGCGGTGCATCACCGGGCTCATGCTGCCGTCGTAGCGGCGGAATTGCAGTTCCATCTCCTCCATCGCGAAGAAGTTCAGCCAGGCGCGGGTGTGGCTGTGGACGACCACGTCCCTGGACAGATCACGGTCGGGCGCGCCCGGGCGGGCCTGCGCGGCCAGCCAGGCCGCGGCGCGGCGGCGGACCGAGGGGAAGCAGCGGGCCACCTCCTCTGCGCTCATGCGGCCGTGGTAGGCCATCACCTCTTCGGCGGCGCGCAAGGACAGCGCGCCCCACTCCTCCACCCAGGCCGCCAGATCCCAGGGCTCCGCCGTCTGCCACAGGCCGGGCTCGGGGAAATAGACCTCAGCCGGAGCGGTGCTGCCGTCCTCCAGCTGCACGGTGACCGGTTTCAGCGCGTAGCCAAAGCCGCCCTCGTAGAAGTTGAGCGCATCCAGGCAGGCGGGCGTGAGATCCTGCACCAGAATACCGGCAGCGGTGGCACCCGCCCGTTCCTCGATCGCCGGAAACGGCTGCCCCGCGACCTGGTAGACCCCATGCCCGGGCAGCTTCGCTGGCTGTGCGTTCAGTGCCGCGCCGCTGCGGCCCAGAACCAGCTCAAGCAAAGGAAGATGGCGCAGGGTGCCAAAGAAAAAGAGATTAGCCACGGTCGGTAACCCGTTGTTAAGAAATGTCAATCAACGCCAGCGGCGAGAGGCGTTTTCGGTCGCAAGCCCGGCCAGCACACCGCCCACGGCCAGCGGCACCAGAACGGACGGCACAGCGATAACAAAGAAATAGTCCAGCGCAATGACAAAGATCGCCGACAGCGCCTCAAACGGGCCGTCGTAGCGGTGCCGCATGGCGAGGCGGAACATCTCCCAGGCACCCTGGATGAACAGCGCCCAAAGCACCATCACCGCCATGCCGGTGATCCCGTTATTGATGGCAGGCACCAGGCCGCGGCCTGCCCGCCTGCCCATGAAGATCCAGCCGCACAGCAGCCCCAGCGCCACATTCACATGCACGAAATAGCCGAAATCCGTGCCCTCGGGCATCAGCGGCATGACCAGGAAGGACGCAAAAAACGCCACCAGGCCCAGGCAGATAGCGGCGGTCAGTCGGGCTCCGGTGGGCATGTCGTGTCAAAATCCGTGCGGCAGTTCACTCAGCGATGCGCAACTGTAATCTGCGTCACGTCGCAATTTCCAGTCTTAAAGGCTGCCGCGCAGGAGGTGAGGTAAAAGTTCCACATCTTGTGGAAGCGGTCGTCAAAGCCCATGCTGGATATCTGGTCCCAGCGGGCATTAAACGTGTCATGCCAGCGCCGCAGGGTCTGGTTGTAGCTGTCGCCGAATTCGATCGAGCGCACGACGCCGAGGCCAGCCCTTTCCACCTGTTCGCGCAGCACCTTCGGAGACGGCAGCATTCCGCCCGGGAAGATGTGCTTCTGGATGAAATCGACACCCTTGCGGTAAACCTCCCAGCGCCGGTCAGCGACGGTGATGATCTGCAAGGTGGCCTGACCGCCGGGCTTCAGCCGGTCGCGGATGGTGGTGAAATAGGCGGGCCAGTATTTCTCGCCCACCGCCTCGAACATTTCGATCGAGGCGATGCCATCGAACTGGCCGCGGCAGTCGCGGTAGTCCTGCAGCCGCAGCTCCACCCGGTCCGAAAGACCAGCTTTTTCAAGCCTTTCGCGGGCAAACCTTAACTGTTCCTTGCTGATCGTCAGGCCCGTCACCCGCAGCCCGCGCTGACCGGCCGCATATTCGGCGAACCCGCCCCAGCCGCAGCCGATCTCCAGCACGTGGTCGCCGGGTTTGACCCCCATCTGGTCCACCATCGAGGCGTATTTGGCGGTCTGCGCTTTTTCCAGGCTGTCCTGGCCGCTTTGGAACAGGGCGCTGGAATAGGTCATCGTGTCGTCCAGCCACATTCCGTAGAACTCATTGCCCAGATCGTAGTGATAGGAGATGTTTTTCTTGGCCTGGCGGCGGTGGTTGCGGTGCAGCCAGAAGCGGAACCGCTCGTAAGCACGGGCCAGGCCGCGGCCCGGGAAACCGTCATAGACAGTATTGGCCCCCATATGCACCAAATCCATGAAGGCTTGCAGGTCGGACGTGCTCCACCAGCCTTCGAGATAGGCATCGGAAAAGCCCAGGTCGCCCTCGCGGATCAGCCGGGCAAAGCACTCCGGGTTGTGGATATGCAGATCGGCAACCGGGCCGGGATTGCGCCCCTTGGCCGAAAAGACGCGCCCGTCCGGCAGATGGATATCCAACTGCCCGACCTCCATGGCTTTGATCCTGGAAAACACCGCTGCAAAGTAGCGCGGCAGGTTATCCTGACCTTCAACCGACGTCAGCTTCATAGGCTTCCCCCTGTACGCAAAACGGAAGTGCTACAGGGAAAAGCTAGGCCGCAGTGGGCTTTCTGGCAAGAAAACTGTGCGTTAGCGCTCTTCGCGGGCCTCGCGATAGGCCGTGAGCGCACGGTCCCGGCCCGCCTGCAGGCTGACAACCGGCTCCGCAGGCGCCATGCCGGCGGACAGATCCCAGGACAGCGGCGCAGCGTCAAAGAAGTCCAGGGCGGTCTGCGGCGGGGTGTCCTGGCCTTCGGCGATCCAGCGGCCGGTGTAGGCGCCTTCGGGGTCGAATTTTTCCAGCTGGCCGCTGGGATTGAAGACGCGGAAGAAGGGAGCCGCGTCAGGGCCGGAGCCCGCCACCCATTGCCAGCCCAGGGCGTTGGAGGCCGGGTCCCAGTCCACAAGCGTGTCCGCGAACCAGTCCATGCCGATTTTCCAGTGCGTCATCAGATGCTTGGTGAGGAAACTTGCAACGATCATCCGGGCCCGGTTGTGCATCGTGCCGGTCACGTACAGCTCCCGCATGGCGGCATCGACAAAGCCGTAGCCGGTCTGCCCGCGCTGCCAGGCCTGCACCTGCGGGGTGATCTTTTTAGACCAGGGGAAATCCTGCCATTCCTCGCGCCAGCTTTCGGTCAGGATGTGCGGTGAGTAGTACATCAGCTGGTAGGCGAACTCGCGCCAGACGATTTCTTTCAGGAAGTGTTCTGCGCCCTGGCTGCCGCGCTCCATCGCTGCGCTGCCCTGGTGCCACATCCGGTGCGGGCTGATTTCGCCCCAGGCAAGGTTTTCGGACAGGCCTGAGGTCGCATCCTCCGCCGGATAGTCGCGACGGGCCTTGTAGGCGTCAACGCTGTCTTCCAGGAAGCCGTCCAGCCGGGCCTGCGCTGCTGCTTCGCCCACCCGGCAATACCGGGCGACCACATCCGCCCCGCGGCGCATGGCGGCGCCCATGCGCCAATCGGCCAGATCCTCGCTGGCGGGCCAGCTGTCCGGTGCAGCGATTTTCCCCGGGGCGGGCAGCAAGCTGTCGACGCCGCGGTTCCGCACTGCCTTCCAGAACGGGGTGTAGACCTTGTACATGCCGCCGGCCTTGGTCTCCACCGTCCAGGGTTCGAACAGCAGCCGGCCGCCGTGGGATTTGACCGCGACGCCCTGCTCCTTCAGCTGCTGCTTGATTTCGCTGTCGCGCGCGGTGGCCTGGGGGTCATAAAGGCGGGACCAGTGCACGGCCCCTGCCCCGGTTTCTTCGATCAGGTCCTGCAGCACCTTCAGCGCTTTGCCGCGGCGCAGGATCAGGCGGGAGCCGGCCTTGGCCAGTTCCTGCCCGAAATGCTCCAGCCCCAGGCCGAGGCGGAACTTTGGCGCCGCTCCCAGCGCCTCGTCCTGCTCATCCAGGATATAGACAGGCAGGACCGGGGCGCCGCTTTCGGCGGCAGCCGTGAGGGCCGGGTTGTCGCAAAGGCGGAGATCCCGCCTGATCCACCATATCACCGGCGCACGGCTGATCATGTTGTTGTCCTTGTCCTGTTGGCGTTACAGCACCCGGTCCAGCGCCTCGATCAGCTTCGCAACCTCGGCCTTGGACGTGTAATGGGTGAAGCTGATACGCAGCACGCCCTCGGCTGGATCAATGCCCATCGCCTCCAGCGCGCGGACGGCATAGAAGTCGCCGCCGCCGGCCATGATGCCAAATTCTGCCAGCTGGGCCGCCACCGGTTCCGCAGCACGGTTGAGGGCCAGGGCAACTGTCGGCGCGCGGGTTTCAGCGGTGGACGGCCCCAGCAGGCGGACGTTGTTGCGGTCCTTCACCGCGTCCAGCAGCGGTTGCAGCAGGGCGATCTCATGCCCGCGCATGAGGTCGTGAACGAAGGCACCGGTTTCTGCCGCGCTGCCTGCGTGGCCGTGATGGGCGGCCAGCGCCTCGAAGTAATCCGCCATACCGGCCGAAGCGGCCACCTGGGCATGGTCCGGGCCTGCCGGGGTGAAGCGTTTGTAGAGGCAATCAGCGTTGAAGTAATGCGCCTGGTTCGGCAGCAGCTCGCCCAGCGCCCTGCGGATCACCATGATGCCCTGATGCGGCCCGTAGGTCTTGTAGGCGGAGAACAGGTAGATGTCGGCGCCCAATTCATCCACATTCGGCAGCCCGTGCGGTGCGTAGGAGACGCCATCGACGCAGACAAAGGCGCCCGCGGCGTGCGCCATCGCGGTGATCTCCGCCACCGGGTTGATCTCCCCCACCACGTTGGAGCAATGCGGGAAGCAGACAAGACGCACCTTTTCGTCCAGCAGTTCTTCCAGCCGGGCCGTGTCCAGATGGCCGGTCTGCGGGTCGATCTGCCATTCGCGGATCTCGATCCCCTCCTCTGCAAGCCGCCGCCAGGGGCCGCTGTTGGCCTCGTGATCCTGGTTGGTGACGATGATGGCCTCGCCCGGTTTCATGAACGTGCGGAAGGCCTGCGCCAGCACATAGGTGTTCTGAGTGGTCGAGGGGCCAAAACTCAGCTCATCCGTGGCAACGCCCATAAGGGCCGCGAGACGGGTGCGGGCCTCGTCCATCTCCTCCCCGCCCAGCCGGGATGCCTCATAGGGTGCATAGGGCTGCACCTTGCGCTGGGTGTAAAACCGGGTCAGCCGGTCAATCACATGGCGGCAGGTATAAGAGCCGCCCGCGTTTTCAAAAAAAGCCTGGCCTTGAAGGCTGGGCTCGGCAAAGGCCGGAAACTGGGCCCGGACAAAATCAATATCCAATGCAGTCATTGCAAATCTCTCCTCAATCGCTGCGGTCCGATGGGAAGGCCGGCACATGCCAGGGATCTCCCCGAACATGGCAGGTCTTCCAGCCGAGCCGCGCTCCCGCACAAGGATTGAGGGATCGCAGGCAGCCCTGCAAGCGGGAATTCCCGGCACAGGACTCAGGCGTGATAGCGCCCGGGGCCCGCAGCGGTCAAGTCCGGCGGCTGATGCCAGAAACTGACATTAGGGCATGAGACTTTGGCCGCAGGCAAACATGGAGGATTTGACATGGCCTTTACCCCCAAGGATTTTCTGGTCTGGGGCGAGCTGCCCGTAAGCGATCTGGACGCGGCAGTGACGTTTTATTCCAAGGTCACCGGCGCGGATCTGAGCATCGACACCAGCGGCCCCAACCCCATTGCGATGTTCAAGACCGCAGATGAGGCATCCGGTGTTGCGCTGCATCTCTATCCCGGCAAACCCGCAGGCGACGGCCGCGGCCCGACGCTGCACCTGACCGCTGAGGGCGCGCTGGAAGATGTGATGGAGCGGGTGACGGATGCGGGCGGCAAGGTGGTGTCGGAAACCATCGCCATCCCGCCCGGGCGGTTCTTCTATGCCACCGATCCGGACGGCAATTCGCTGGGGTTCTTCAAGTACAATGAGTGAATAACAAAACGCCCCGGCTGCACGGCCGGGGCGTTTCCGCGTTTCCTGGTGCGGCCTCAGCGCGCTTCGGTCAGCAGCCCGCGGAAGATGGCCCAGCACATCAGCAGCAGCACCACGGTGAATGGCAGGCCGGTGGAGATCACCATCGCCTGCAGCGCCGCCAGCCCGCCGCCCAGCAGCAGCACGATGGCAACGGCGCCCTCGAAGATGCACCAGAACACCCGCTGCGGCACCGGCGCGTCGACCTTGCCGCCTGCGGTGATAGTGTCGATCACCAGCGAGCCGGAGTCGGAGGAGGTCACGAAGAACACAACCACCAGCACGATCCCCACAAAGGAGGTGATCCCGGACAGCGGCAGCTCGCCCAGCATCTTGAACAGCTTGAGTTCAAGCGACGCGTCCTGCGCCCCGGTGAAGCCGTCGGTGATCACCTGATGGATCGCAGTGCCGCCAAAGACGCTCATCCACAGCACGCAGACCAGGCTCGGGATCAGCAGCACGCAGATCAGGAACTCCCGCACGGTACGGCCGCGGCTGACGCGGGCGATGAACATGCCCACAAACGGCGACCAGCTGATCCACCAGGCCCAGTAGAACGCGGTCCAGCCCTGGCTGAAGTTCACGTCCTCGCGCCCGATCGGGTTCGACAATGCCGGCAGGTATTCGACATATGCCATCAGGCTGGAAGCAAAGCCTGTCAGGATCGCCACGGTCGGCCCCACCAGCAGCACGAAGATCAGCAGCAGGAAGGCCAGCCCCATGTTGATCTCCGACAGCACCTTCACACCGCCATCCAAGCCGCGCAGGACCGAAATCAGCGCGATCGCCGTGATGACCGAAATCAGAACCACCTCGGTGGTAGCGCCTGTCGGCACACCAAACAGCTCATTCAGGCCCGCGTTGGCCTGTGTCGCCCCGAAGCCCAGCGAGGTGGCAAGGCCGAACAGCGTGGCGAAGACCGCCAGAATGTCGATGATATGGCCGGTCCAGCCCCAGACGCGCTCCCCGAAGATCGGGTAGAAGGCGGAGCGGATGGTCAGCGGCAGGCCCTTGTTGTAGGTAAACAGCGCCAGCGCCAGCGCCACAATGGCGTAGATCGCCCAGGGGTGAAGACCCCAGTGGAAGATCGTCGCCGCCATCCCCAGGCGCACTGCCTCAGCTTCATTGCCTGCCGCCGCGCCCAGCGGCGCCCAGTCGGTGCGGGCGCCGCCGCCCTCAGGCACCGCCGTGCCGCCGAAGGCGGTGGAGAAGTGGCTCATCGGTTCGCTCACGCCATAGAACATCAGGCCGATGCCCATGCCCGCCGCAAACAGCATCGCAAACCAGCCAATGTAAGTGTAATCCGGCGTTGCCTCATTGCCGCCCAGGCGCACGCTGCCCCAGGGGGACACGATCAGAAACAGGCAGAACAGCACAAACAGATCCGCAGCCCCGAAGAAGAACCAGTCAAAATTGCTGGTGACCGCAGGGCGCAGCCAGTTGAAAAATGTTCCCGCCTGCTCCGGCAGCGCCAGCGCGTAGAACACGAAGGCCACGATTACCAGTCCCGAGACCAGGAACACCGGGTTGTGGATGTCGACCCCGAACGGGCCGATCTGGGTTTCGATATTGTCTTGACCAATCTCGTATTCGGTATCGATGATATCCGATTCGCCTTCCGGGGCGGGGATACCCTGATTTGTGGTTTCGTCAGCCATTGCGGCCTCCTTCCCTGTAAACTCCGGCCCATTATCTTTCGGCCTTGCAACCTTTGGCCCCGCAAGCTGGCGCCTGCGTCTTCAAGGGGCCCGCGGTCAGCTCTCGCGCACGACCAGCACCGAAACCGGCGCTTTTTCCGCAACCCGTCCGCCATGCGCATGGAACAGGTAATCGCTCACGTTCGGGACGTGGCTCGCCATCACGATAAGCTCTGCCCCGGTATCGCTGCAGGCCTTGATCAGCGTCTTATCAAGGTCCACCGCCGGATCGTGGCTGACAACGGCATGGCCCGAAGCGGTCATGTTGCGCTTGGCTGCCTGGCCGGACGCGAACGCATCAAGTTTTGCCGCAAACTCCTGCGGATTATGCGCCACCTTGCTGGGCTGGGGTGAGGTCACCCCCACGAAAATCACTTCTGCGTTGTAAAGATGCGCGAGATCCGAGGCCAATTGCAGCGCCCGCTCCAGTCGGTCGGCGTGGGTCAGATCGACGGGCACCATGATTTTGGAATACACGGTCTCCCTCCTCTTGCTTCAAAGTCAATGCGTCACCAGCACAGAGGCCAAGAGCGCACCGGGCGGGGCGGTATCGGGACCGCACAATCGCGGCGCTGCCCCCTCCCTAGGACCGCGGCAGGGCCGCGGCACGCATGAAAAACGCGCGGACATCGCCGCGCGTTCATCCGGTAGATGCAAAGTATTATAATGATTTAGGCGTTGACGTCCACCACGACGCGGCCCTTGACCTGGCCCTTGAGGATATCCGCCCCCAGTTGCGGCAGATCGCCCAGCGTGGCGGGCTGGATCATCGCTTCCAGCTTGTCCATCGGCAGGTCCTTGGCGATCCGCTGCCAGGCTCGGACACGGTTGTCATAGGGCTGCATGACCGAGTCGATGCCCAGGAGGTTCACGCCGCGCAGCAGGAACGGGACAACGGTGGCCGGCAGCGCGGCGCCGCCCGCCAAACCAACAGCCGCCACCGAGGCACCGTATTTCATCTGCCCCAGCACCCGCGCCAGCATGGCGCCGCCGACCGCATCCACGCAGCCCGCCCAGGTTTCGCTTTCCAGCGGCCGTTTGGTGGTTTCGTTGATTTCCTCGCGGGCAACAATCTGGGTGGCGCCCAGCGATTTCAGGTAATCGGCGGTTTCCGGGCGGCCGGTGACGCCAGCCACCTCATGGCCGAGATTGGCCAGGATTGCGGTCGCGACCGAGCCGACGCCGCCTGCCGCGCCTGTGACCAGAACCGGCCCCTGGCCCGGCTCCAGCCCGTGATCCTCCAGCGCCATGACCGCCAGCATCGCGGTAAAGCCCGCGGTGCCAACAGCCATCGCCTGGCGAGTGTCCAGCCCGTCCGGCAGCGGCACCAGCCAGTCGGCGCGCACATTGGCCTTCTGGCTGTAGCCGCCCCAATGGGCCTCGCCCACACGCCAGCCGGTCAGCACCACCTTGTCGCCCGGCTTATAGCGGCCGTCCGAGGACGCCTCTACGGTTCCAGCGAAATCGATCCCCGGCACGTGCGGATACTTGCGCACCAGCCCGCCGCCCGGCCCGATGCAAAGCCCGTCCTTGTAGTTCACGGTGGAATACTCCACCGCCACGGTCACTTCGCCTTCGGGCAACTGATCGAGGCTGATCTGCTCGATCGCGGCGGAGGTCTTGCCGCTCTCTTCGTCCTTGTTCACAACCAAAGCGTTGAACATCTCGTATTCCCTTTCCTCTGAACCGGGCCAGATCCTTAGTTCTTCTGGCCCAAAATATCCCGGGGGAGCCGCGGCCTGCCGCGGCGGGGGCAGCGCCCCCCTGCCCGTCTCAGCTCAGCGCCAGAACCGCTCCTGCACCGTTGCGGGCCGCATCCCTGCCGGGGTCTCCACTTCCATCCTGGCGCCCGGGTCCCAATGGGACCGGTCCACCATGCCAATTGCCGCGTTCACCCCGAATTCGGGGGAGTACACGGCCGAGCCGACATTCCCGACCTGTTTGCCATCCGCGTAAAGCGGCCAGGCATCCAGGCACGGCGGGATCTCTCCGCCGATCGACACCGGGCGGATCTGGCGGGCGGGGCCGTTTGCGGCCTGCTCTGCCAGCGCGGCCTTGCCGATATACTCTTCGGGCGAATTGCAGAATTTGCCCAGACCGCATTCATAAGGCGTGTTTTCGCGGGTCATGTCGTTGCCATAGCTCAAGAGCCCGCTTTCGATCCGCTCGATCGTGTTCGGGCAGCCCGCCCGCACGTGCATGTCCTCTCCAGCTGCAAACAAGGCATGCCACAGCGGCATGCCCAGATCCGAGCCTTCGACATAGACCTCAAAGCCGCCCTGCTTGGACCAGCCCGAGCGCGCAACCACCAGCTCCACTCCTTGAAACGCCAGCCGCTTGTAGCGGAAGAAGCGGATCTCGCGCACCGCCTCGCCAAAGACGCGGGCCATCAGATCCTCCGCCTTGGGGCCTTGCACCGCCAGCGGCGAGACGTCGGGCTCAACGATTTCCACATCCAGCCCCTTGGCAATGGCAATCCCCAGCACAAACTGCAGAAAGTCGCCGTCGGCCAGCGACAGCCAGTAATGATCGGCTGCCAGTTTCACCGCCACCGGATCGTTCAGCATACCGCCCTTGTGATCCACGACGGGCACATAATAGCACTGGTCATCCGCCATCCTGTCCATGTCGCGCGGGCTGATCATCTTCATCAGCCGCAGCGCGTCCGGCCCCTTGATGCTGACCTGGCGCTCACAGGCCACGTCCCAGACCTGCACATGCTCTTTCAGATGCGCGCAGTCGTATTCGAGACTGTCGAACACGGTGGCCAGCAGCATGTGGTTGTAAACGGTATAGGCCTTGACGCCCGCGGCCTCGACGCCGGGGGTGAAAGGCGTTCTGCGCACGCGGCGCGAGGGGAAGATATGTGCCATAGCGGCAGTCTCCGGAAACGGTCGTTGGCAGGCCGGCGGGAGGCCGGCCTGCAAGCTGCCTTTACTTCGGCCCGTGCCAGTCGATCTGGCAGATCTCAGCGGAGCGGCCTTCAAAGTCCCAGACCCGGCCAAAGGCGCGCACGCGGCCCTTGGTGGCGGTGGCGACGGTGATGTCGGGGCCCATCCAGTATTCGGTGTTGGTGACGACAATCTCCTTGCCGTCCTTGCCCTCAACCGGGACCACCGCGCCCTGGATTTTCTTGCCGACCATCAGGCGGCGTTCCTTGCCTTCGGTCTCGAACGTGACCGGAGAGCGTTCGGCGCCCAGGAATTCGCCCACCAGCATCGAGAACAGCCCGGTGGTGCCGCGCGCCGCGCCGGAGAAGATCGCAACCAGCGCGTCATAGGCGTCCTCCGAGGCGCGGTCATCGATATAGGCCGCCGCCTTCCAGTTGCCACGGCCCATGTTGCCGGGGATTTCCAGGAACAGGCCGACGTTCAGGCCCGAAAGGTCAACCCCGCCGTAATCGCCCGTGTCGATGCGCACGCCCGCCCAGGCCTGGCAATGGCCCTCGGTCGGCGGGTGCTTGCCCAGCGACACCACACAGGGGCAGAACACGGTGCAGTTGCAGTTGAGGATCAGCTCCCCTTTGATTGTCCAGGGCACGGTGCCCAATTCGCCGTCCAAGGCCATGTTTTAGTCTCCCTTTCAGATAATCCCTGCCGCCAGCGCCAGCGCCGCAGCCACCAGACCCGCACCCAGCGGTTTGGTGATGTAGCGGCCCAGTTCCGGCAGCTTTTCCAAAATCATGATCACGGTCGCCAGCCCCATGAAGGCGATGTTCATGGTGCCGCCCGCGAAGGCCAGCAGCATCAGCGCCCAGCAGCAGCCCAGGCACACCAGCCCCAGCCGCAGACCGTTGCGCAGCGGGCCCTCGTCCCAATGCTGCATGAAGAACACCAGCGGGCGGCGGCATTTACTGAGGCAGGCTTCCTTCACCGGCGAGAACTGATAGCCGCCCGCAACCAGCAGCAGCCCCGCCGACAGGTAGCGCGAATTGCTGTCGCCAAAGGCGGTGAGCAGCTCTGCCTGGAACAGCCCCAGCTGCAGCACGGCGGCCAGCGCCGAGAAGCCCAGCCACACCGCCAGATAGCCGCCCACCAGCCGGGTGAAGCTGGTGTCCGGCGCGGTGTGGGACAGGTCCTCGTAGGTGGCAAAGGCAGGCAGCGCGGTCGGCGCCATCATCGCCGCCGACATCAGCGCCCACATCATCAGCATCTTGCCAAAACCCGCCGCATCCGGGGTCAGCGTGCAGAAGTCGCGCCAGAAATCGGGCCCGTAAATGGCCCCCGCGGCGCGCAGCTCGGCTGGCACGGACATCGCATAGAGCAGCCCCCAAGCCCCCAGGATCAGCCCGAACAGGCCCAGCCAATGCCAGCCTCCCATGGTTCTGATCCGTTGTGCCAGAATGGCTTTCATCGCGCGCTCCGGGTATGAGGGTTAGCGACTCACGTCTTGAGTTTTAAATGTCAGACTTTTAAATGTCAGACAAATGATTTCTTGCCGGCCCCGCTCCGGCGTAACGCAGCGTCAGGATCCCGGGCATGAAGATTGACCCCAACAGCTCCGCCGATCTTTCGGTTCAGATAGCCCAGGCGATCAAGGATGCCATCATTTCCGGCGAGCTGATTGTCGATGAGCGGCTGCCGTCGGAGGCGGAACTGTCGGATCATTTCCAGGTGTCCCGCCCGACCGTGCGCGAAGCGCTGAAGCGGCTGGCGGCGCAGTCGCTGATCCGCACCCAGCGCGGCGCCTCCGGCGGAGCGTTTGTGAACCGGCTGAGTTTCGAGGACGCCTATTCGCAGCAGATCACCACCTCCACCCTGCTGCTGAGCATGAATGCGGTGAGTTTCGATACCGCCTGCGAGGCGCGCTACGCGCTGGAACGCGCCTGCGCGCCGCTGTCGGCCGAACGCCGCAGTGCGGACCATCTGGCGACGATGCGGGCGGAGATCTTCCGCCAGGGACAGCCCGGCCTGACCGATGAGGCCTTCTGCGCCTCCGACGTGGCGTTTCACCGGGCTCTGGTGGACGGCGCGGGCAATCCGGTGCTGTCGTATCAGCTGGCCGGCGCAGTGGAAGCAATGCAGCCGCTGATGAATATGATCACTTTCACCGCGCGCGACCGCGAAGTGATCACCGGACTGCATTCCCGTATTGCCGACGCCATCGAGGCGGGCGACGGCAGCGCAGCCGTCTCCGGCTTGCAGGATCTGGAGAGCGAGACCCGCAAGCTGGCCTCTGACGTTTTTGCCGCGCGGGCGCAGAGGTAACGGCTCAACACTTTTTTAACCATGACCCGGGACAGTTGGGTCATGGTTAAACCCGGTTCCGCCCTCTCCCCCGATATCTGGCTGCGCGATATCTTCGCCTGCAAAGCGGTGCAGAACGGCCAGGTGCTGCGCCGCAAGATCCGCGATATTGAGCGTTATGCCGGGATGGAGGCGTTTCTGGCCGAAGTCCGCGCCCGCGGGTTTCAGGCGGTGCTGAACCGCGAGCAGGTTGTCGTCTTCTGCAACAGCGCCCCGATCCGCAAACTGGTGTGACAGTGCCGTTTTCCGGCGCGGAAAACGGCCAGAAATCCTGCGAGGATTTCTGGCGGCACCAGCGGCGGCACAGCACCAGTTTTCCGCGCCGGAAAACTGGCCGGAATCCTCGCAGGATTCCGGTTGCCCCCTTTGCAACCGCACAGAAGCGCACTATATAGCTGATGTTCCCTTGTGGAACTATGGACATAAACGCGCTCGTAATAAGCGGATCGGACCCGGGGGCGGTACCCGGCGGCTCCACCAAAATCCTTCGTTTGGGGATCATGGGGCCGAAACAGGATCGACGGACGTCTAAAGGGGTTTGCTTTGTCTCGGCGGGGTGCCACCGTACCGGCCCAAACAGTACAATTGCAAACGACAATCGTGCTCCGGTTGCTCTGGCTGCGTAAGCAGTTCGAGGAATCGAAATCTAAGCCCTTGCGCCTAGCCGCGTAAGGCGGGGTTCGCAGGTACCTGGCAACAGAAACCTGCACTTTCTCCACTTTTTCCAACCAAGTCCTCAGCAGGTGTGCGGGGAATGCCTAAAACCTTAGGGATGGGCTGTAAAACCTGCCGGCGCCGGCTAAACTGCCGGGTCTGAACCGGACTCGGACCGCAAGAAATCCTTCAATGCCTTTGACTGCACAATGTTGAAATACTGACGCTCTGCGATTTCAGCCCGGCCGTGCCGGAGCGTGCAACTCCCTCCGTCCTGCTGCTTGCCGTCCGAACCGGCGCGGCTGCCTGACAGCCCCCTATGCCCCTTGCCTGACCGGGCATGGCTCTGCTTAACGAAAAGAATGACTGATACTTTCACCAAACCCGCGACTGAACCCTTTGTCACGCGCCGGGCCGCCGCATCCGGCGCAAGCCCTGTCATGGAAGCCCCCTTCGACCCGGCCAGCATGGCGGACATGCCTTTGACCCGTCTGCTGCATTACTGGTTTGAGGAAGTCTGGGGCAGAGGCAACCTGAGCGCCGTCTCCGACATCATGCGCCGCAATACGCTGATCTCCGGGTCTGTTTCCGCCCTTGCAGAACCGGAAAGCGATTACAGCGAGGTGGTCGCTGCGCTGCGCAACCTTTTGGGTCCAATCAAGGTGACCTTCACCCATGTTATGGAAACCGACGAATGGGTGTCGGTCCGGCTGGTGGCCGCGACCAGCAATCCCCGCGACGGCGAACCGTTCGAGATCACCGGCCAGGTCATGGCGCGGGTGGAGGACGGCAGGATTGCCGAGATGCACTCCAACATGGATTATTTCCGGATGTTCGAAATGCTGGGCCAGCTGCCGCCGGAGGCCCTGGCCATCTGCCTGACCGGGGAACGGCTCGGCTAACAGGCGTTTGCGGCGCCATCATCGCAGGTTCTTGATCTTTGCCCCCTGCCGGACGAGCCAGGCTCAAGCCTTCCAGCGCTTGACAGGCTGGCCCGGGGTGTGAGAGGCGCCGGTACCGATTGGCACGGCCTTGCCGCCATGGCGGCGGGGCTGTTGCGCCGGTCAGTGGAGCACCATCAGCAGCTTGAGGCAGCCATGACCCTGGATAACGCGCTGAACCGCCACGCCCGCGATGGCCACCGCCACAGCCGGTTCGCGGAGCGCGCAGCATGAGCCATCCCGGCTGGGCGGAGATGTTCCGTGTCTTTGGGCGCATCGGGGTGCTGAGCTTTGGCGGCCCGGCGGCGCAGATTGCCGTGATGCACAAGGAGCTGGTCGAGGACCGCCCCTGGCTGAGCGAAGAAAGCTTCCTGCGGGGGCTTTCGTTTTGCATGCTGCTGCCGGGGCCGGAAGCGATGCAGCTGGCAACCTATACCGGCTGGAAGATGCGCGGCACCGCTGGCGGGCTGCTGGCGGGGCTGCTGTTTGTTCTGCCCGGGGCCGCGGTGATTGCCCTTCTGGCCTGGCTTTACGTGCAATACGGCACCCTGCCTGCGGTGCAATCCGCCTTTCTGGGCATCAAGGCCGCTGTTGTTGTCATCATCCTGCAGGCGCTGCGGCGGCTGGCGGGCAAGGCGCTGCGCCACCGGGCGGACTGGATGCTGGCCGGCTTCGGCTTTGCCGCGCTGTTCCTGCTGAACCTGCCGTTCCCGCTGGTGGTGCTTGCGGCCGCCCTCACCGGGTTCCTGCGCAAGTCACCCGGGGCGGAGCTGCCCGCCTCTGCCGCGCCGTTTGAGGCTGCCGGCACGTTGCGGACCGTCGCCGTCTGGGGCAGCCTGTGGCTGCTGCCGCTGATTGCGCTCAGCCTGTCCGGCGCAGGCTTCCTGGCCGATGTCGGCTGGTTCTTCGCCAAACTCGCGGTAGTGACCTTTGGCGGTGCCTATGCGGTGCTGGCCTATATCAGCCAAACGGTTGTCAGCCAGTTCGGCTGGATCACCGCCGGACAGATGATCGACGCCCTGGGACTGGCCGAGACCACGCCCGGACCGCTGATCCTGGTCACGCAATTCGTTGCCATGCTGTCGGGGCTGCTGCAGGACGGAATTGGCCTGTTTCTGGCGGCAGGCGCGGTGGCGCTGTGGGCGACCTTCATGCCCTGCTTTCTGTGGATCTTCGCCGCCGCGCCTTATGTCGAGCGCATCGCCGCGCATCCTCGGCTTGGCATGGCGCTGAAGGCGGTTACTGCCACGGTCGCGGGCGTGATTCTGAACCTGTCGGTCTGGTTCCTGATGCATGTGGCGTTTGCCCAAACGCAGGTTTATGAGGCTGGAATCCTGCATATCCCTGCGCCGGTCTGGAGCAGCATGGACACCGCCGCGGTGCTGCTGGTTCTGCTGGCGCCGCTGGCGGCCTGGATGGTGCGCGGCAATATGCTGCTGCTGCTGGCAGCAATGGCCTGCGCCGGACTGGCCCTTGGCGAATTCCCGTTTCCAATCAGCTGACTGCGGCGGCTTTCAACCCGCCGTCCTGTGCCAAAAATAATTCGGCTGGCGAAAAGGGCGGTCTTTTGTTTCCGCCAGAATCTCTTATGCTTGGGAGCAAATGAACAAAGGGTGACTGCATGTCCCGTGAAATCGACTATGGCAACCTGATGCACTCTGCCATGCGCGGCCTGATCCGGACCGTGCTGCAGGACATCGCTGACAACGGCTTGCCCGGTAACCACCACTTTTTCATCACCTTCGACACGGCCCATCCCGATGTGGAACTGGCCGACTGGCTGTCCGACCGCTACCCGGGCGAAATGACCGTGGTCATGCAGCACTGGTTCGACAACCTGACTGTGGATGAAGAAGGCTTTGCCGTCACACTGAACTTCGGCGACTCGCCCGAGCCTCTTTATATCCCCTATGACGCGATCCGTACTTTCGTCGACCCGTCGGTGGAATTCGGGCTGCGGTTCGAAAGCGCCGATGAGGATTCTGAGGGCTATGCAGAGGCACCGGATGCCGATGAGGAGCAGGACACCGCCCGTGTTCCGGCCGAGGAAAAGAAAAACGCAGACATCGTCTCGCTGGACAGCTTCCGCAAATAGCGCGCGTCCGCGCTCGGGTGAACAACTGGCGGCCCCGCAGGCCGCCTGTTTTATGTCTGCATCACTGCCGCGACAGGAAGGTGCGCAGCTGCCGCCGGGGTTCGCCGTTCAGGCGCGAGATATATTCAAGGTCCAAGCCGCCTTCGGCCAAAGTCCGGTCGTACTGCTGCATCTCGTAATCCCCGTTGGGATGGATATACAGCGAGAACACCGTCAGCGTATCGCCGGTGATACGGCACCAGACAAACGGCTCCCCTTTCATCGGGTCGAGCGGCACCGAATGGCCGAAGACATTGCGGGTCATCGCTGCGGAAAAGACACCTTCACGGCCGCTGGGCAGAAACTCGATCTCATAGGTTTTCGACTTCCGGCGCCCGTCGTCCTTTTCCGTCGTAGACGTCCACTTGATGGTGAACCCTTTCTTCAATTCGCGGATCGCCACGCTCATATCCCGGGGGTCGGTGTCACCGTCTTCCTTCACGATCTCGACGCTGCCGGCGTATTCGCCCGCGAAGCGGGAAATGTCCGCGCGCGCCCACTGCGGCAGCAGCAAGAGCAGAACCGCCACCAGGGCGGCAAGGCTCACCAAGACCTTGAGAGTTCGCAAATGCGTTGGCACGTCGCAATTCCCTCCGGATGTCCAGGCCTGTCCCCCACGCACTGTAATCATAGCATGGTTTCAGGCAATGGCATGTCTTCGATTGCGCCAATTCGGCACTATACCTGCCCGCGCGATTGGCTATGCTGCGCGCAACTGGCCAATTGCACTGCCGCAATGCGCAGGCTAAACGGCATACAATCGCATACGTAACGGAGAGAAGACGGATGTCCGAGACCCGCACCGAAACCGACAGCTTTGGTCCGCTCGAGGTCCCTGCAGACAAGTACTGGGGCGCGCAGACCCAGCGGTCGATCATGAATTTCCCGATCGGCTGGGAAAAACAGCCGGTCGCCATTGTGCGCGCGCTGGGGGTGATCAAGCAGGCCTGCGCCATGGCCAACAAAGAGTCGGGCAAGCTGGACGCAAAGATCGCCGATGCGGTCATCCAGGCCGCCAGCGAAGTGGTGGCAGGCAAATTCGACGACAACTTCCCGCTGGTGGTGTGGCAGACGGGGTCCGGCACCCAGTCCAACATGAACTCCAACGAGGTGATCGCCAACCGCGCCATCGAGATCCTGGGCGGCACCATCGGCACCAAGGATCCGGTGCATCCGAACGATCACTGCAACATGGGGCAGTCGTCCAACGACACCTTCCCGACCGCGATGCATATCGCCACTGCGATGATGGTGCGCGACGTGCTGGTGCCCGGGCTGACCAAGCTGGCCGAAGGGCTGGAAAAGAAGTCCGAAGAATTCAAGGACATCATCAAGATCGGCCGCACCCACACCCAGGACGCGACCCCGCTGACGCTGGGCCAGGAATTCGGCGGCTACGCGCATCAGATCCGTCAGGGCCTGGCCCGGGTCGAGGCGGCAATGCCCGGGATCTATGAGCTGGCGCAGGGCGGCACCGCCGTCGGCACCGGTCTGAACACCCAGAAAGGCTGGGGCGAGAAAGTTGCCGCAAATATGGCAGAGATCACCGGCCTGCCCTTCGTCACCGCCCCGAACAAGTTCGAGGCACTGGCGGCGCATGATGCGATGGTGTTCCTGTCCGGCGCGCTCGCGACCATTGCGGGCAGCTGCTACAAGATCGCCAACGACATCCGCTTCCTCGGCTCCGGTCCGCGCTCCGGCCTGGGTGAGCTGATCCTGCCGGAAAACGAGCCCGGCTCGTCGATCATGCCGGGCAAGGTGAACCCGACCCAGGCCGAGGCGCTGACCCAGGTGGCAGCGCACGTCATGGGCAATGACGCGGCGATCAAGTTCGCAGGCTCCCAGGGCCATTTCGAGCTGAACGTCTACAACCCGATGATGTCCTACAACCTCTTGCAGTCGATCCAGCTCTTGGGCGATGCCGCCGACAGCTTCACCGAGCGGATGCTGAACGGCATCAAGGCCAACGAGCCGCGCATCGACAAGCTGATGAAAGAGTCGCTGATGCTGGTCACCGCGCTGGCGCCGACCATCGGTTATGACAACGCCACCACCGTTGCCAAGACCGCGCATAAGAACGGCACCACGCTGAAGGAAGAAGCGGTCAAGCTGGGCTTTGTCGATGAAGCCACTTTTGACGCCGTGGTGCGGCCTGAGCAGATGATCGGGCCGAAGGACTGATGGAAAAGCCGGTCAATCTGAACCGGTACAGAAAAGAAAAAGCGCGGGCCGAGAAAAAGGCCCGCGCTGACCGGAACGCCGTGACGTTCGGGCGGACCAAAGCCGAGAAAGACCTGGACAAGGCGCGCAACGCGCAAGAGGTCAAACGCCTGGACGAGCACAAGCGCGACGAATGAACGGGCGCCCGAAGAAGCATTCCCTGACCCTGCGCGGGCACCGGACCTCAGTGTCTCTGGAGGATGACTTCTGGGATGCCTTCCGCGAGATTGCAGCGCAGGAAGACCGCGCAATCAACGACCTAGCAGCCGAAATTGATGAAACCCGCGGCGAGGACTGCGGGTTGGCCTCCGCGATCCGGCTGTTTGTGCTGCGCCGGTTAAGGGTGCGTTAACCACGATCACGGACACTTGCCTCATGGCCCATGTGTTTCGTACTGTTTCTCCTGAGCTATGGATGCAGCAGATTTTCGATGTGAAATCTGCCCGCCAAGGTGGTGTCGTGCGTCGCAAACTGCGCGATGTCGAACGCAATGTTGGCTTGGCGCGGTTGCAAGCCAAGTGCAACGCCGCGGCTATCATGCGGTATTGAACGGCGAGCAGATCGTTATCTTCTGCAACAACGAACCCGTCCGCTTGCTGTGCTGACGCCAAAGTTTTCTGAAAACTTTGGCCAAAACTTTTCAGAAAAGTTTTGGCTGCTTTGGAGACAACTGCAGCCAGATCCCGTTCCTTGAACGCACGGTTAAATGCGCCACTGGCACCGGCGTCTTGCCTTCCACCGGTTCAATCCGGAACCGGCGCAGGACCATCGAAAGGATCAGCGGCCCCTCGACCATGGCGAACCCCGCCCCAGTGCAGACACGGGAGCCAGCAGAAAACGGGATATAGGCGTCCCGCTGGCACTGCTTGCCGTTCTCCGTCCCCCAGCGCGCGGGATCAAAGCCGTCCGGGTTCTCCCACAGCCGCTCATGCCGGTGCAGGTGCCAGGGGCTGAGCACCATCTGCGCGCCCTTGGGCACCGCGCGGTTGCGGAAGTGCTCGGAGCATGCAGCCTCCCGCACCATCATCGGCACCGGCGGATACAGCCGCAAGGTTTCGCGGAACACATCGCGGCTGATCTTCAGACGTGAAACGGCAGCAAAGCTCTCATCCTCCAGCACCGCGGCCTCTGCCGCCACCCTTTCCTGCCAATCCGGGTAGAGCGCCACCAGATAGAGCGCCCAGGCCAAGGCCGAGGCGCTGGTTTCATGACCCGCGAGGAAGAAGATCGCCACCTGATCGACCATCTCGGCGGTATCAAACGTGCTGCCGGTTTCCGGATCGCGGGTGGTCATGATCTTGGTCGCCAGGTCATCCGGCGCCCTGCCCGCCTCGATCGCCGCCATCCGTTCGGCCGTCAGCTGTGCGATCAGCGCCCGGATCGTTTCAGCGTTCCGGCGGGTGCCGCCGCGGAAAAACCGCGGCATCCAGCGCGGCAGCGGCACGAAGGCGGCCAGGTTCAGCAATGGCTGGCTGCGCTGGTAGTCGCGGAACCGGGTGAAGACTTCGCCGGCCACCTCATGCCCGATAGGGATCGAAAACAACGTGCGGAAGATCACGTCTGCCGCCGCGTGCGAGGTTTCCTCCTCGATCTCCACCGGCCCCTTCCGCCCCTCCAGGCGCTGGACCGCCGCCTCCGCCGCGGCGCGCATCGCCGGGTAGGTATCCTTCAGCCGCCCGCCCTCGAAGGCGGGGTCAATGATCCGCCGCTGCCGCTTCCAGTCCGCGCCATTGGTCAGAAACACCGAATTGCCCAGCAAGGGCTTCAGCCCCTCTGCAATGCGGTCCGATTTGGGGAAATCATCCGGGCGCTCCTTCAGCAGCAGCTTCACCAGATCCGGCTGGTTGACCAAGAAGGAGCGGAAAAACGGCGTTCGGAACTCTGCCATCCAGGCGCGGTAGAGCCGCGCAGGCTGCGCCGACAGGATGTCCTGGCGGAACAGTCTTACATAGCGCCACAGTGGCACCTTGTCGGGGCGCGCCGGCGGTTTTGGCGGCATCACTTTGGTCATTCAGCGGCCACCGAGGTGAACTTCGACACCGGCACGTCAATCCGCGACTTCGAAGGTTTCCGGTCCCGGTACCGTTCTGCCAGCGTCAGCGGCCCAGCAGTGATGCGGAAATAGTCATACTCGCCCGGCCGGTCGAAAGCGCAAAGATACTGGAAATGCAGACGGAAAAACCGCCAGCGCAACTGCTGCCAGCGCTCCGGGCTGAGGGTCTGGGTGAAGGCGGCAGAAAACACCAGCGGCCAGCGCTTGCCTTCCGGCGCAACGCCGCTGACAGCGACAGGATCACACAGCGCAAAGGCGCAGCCATCGCCCGGCGCGGTGACATCCACCCAGGCAAGCTCCGTGCGCTGGGACAGGTATCTCAGATCGGCCCGCAGACGGCTGGCCTGCGGCAGGAAGGAGACCATGGGCACCACTTGCCCCAGCGTGAGAAATCCAAGGGCGGGGCGGTCTTCCGGAAGCCCATGCCGGATCAGGTCCGCCAGCACCGGCACCCCCAGATGCGCACCGGAGGAGTGGCCGACGACCAGCACCTCGTCCAGGGTTTTGTCCTGTAAGGCGTCTGCAATCAGAGCGCGGAATTCGTCCAGCCGCACCTCCATCTCCGCCGGAATGGCGCCGCGGGAGGCCGCAGAATGGGCGTAATCGTGCATCAGGTAATACGCGAAGAACTTGCCGTCGCGTGTCTTGAACCAGCGCAGCAGCGCATAGCCGGCGCCAAGGCCCAGCATCCAGGCTGGCAGCAGGGCAAAGGGGCCGTTCAGCCCGGCAGCAGCAGCGGCAAGACCAAAGGCATGAGCAGCGCCCCAAGCCAGCAGCAGCGCCAGAAGCGCCTGCACAAGCAGCATTCCCACCGGGTAGAGCGCGGCAATCACCGGCCCCTTGCGCAGCCGCATCAGCCGCCTGAGCGCGCCGGTGGAGAGATAGATCCAGGCGGTGCGCAACAGCTGCCAGTAGGTGCCGGCAATCGTCGCCTCCATGCTGCCGCGCACGATGTCGGACCAGACCAGCACCTCGATATCGGCCTCAGTGCGCTGCCCGTCCATCTCAGCCGCAACATGCCAGCCGTAGGGGCCTTTGGTCCGTTTGGGAGCGAGCGTCAGGCTGTAGCCGGAAATCTGCGCCTGCGCGGCGCCTTCCTTGCGGTAAAGCTCCCGGTAGCGGCGCGGGTGAATCGGGTCATAGCCGGGGATGTAAAACACCCGGCGTTTGCGCACCTGCTGAGGGTTAGAACCCATGTGATCCACGCTGTTGATCCGCGTTGTCCTGCTCTGACGTCTCCAGCGCAGACTAGCAGCGCAATCCGGCAAGAGTAAGGCCGGGCGAGGCAAAGAAAAAGGGGCCTTCAGGCCCCTTTGAAAGTCCTCAGGTCAGCCCAGCGTGGCCAGCGCCGGGAAGGTTTCCAGCAGCCACCAGGAGAAGGTGGTGAACAGGCCGGTGACCAGCATGATGCCGACAAACAGCAACAGGCCGCCCATCACTTTCTCGATCAGCCCCATGTGGCGTTTCATCTTGTTCATCAGCGTCATCGAGCGGTTCAGGAACATCGCCGCCAGCAGAAAAGGCACGCCCAGACCCGCGGCGTATACGCCCAGCAGAAGCGTGCCGCGGCTGACGGAAGCCTCCGATGCGGCCAGCGACAGGATGGCGCCCAGCTGCGGGCCGATACACGGCGTCCAGCCAAAGGCAAAAGCCAGCCCGAGAACATAAGCCCCCAAAGCGGAGCCGCCGGATTCGCCCGCCTCCATCCGTGCCTCGCGGTCCAGCAGCGGAATGCGGAAAACCGACAGGAAGTGGAGCCCGAAGATGATCACGACGACGCCTGAAACCTGGGCGAAAAGCTCCTGATTTTGCAGCACAAATGCGCCGAATGCAGAGGCCGTGAAGCCCAGCAGCAGAAACACCGTGGACAGCCCCAGCACAAAGAACAGCGCCGCAATGATCGCTTTGCGCCGCGCGGCGACGGTGCCCTGCATCTCGCCGATGGTGACGCCGCTCATATAGGCCAGGTAGGGCGGCACAATCGGCAGCACGCAGGGCGACAGAAAACTGATCACGCCGCCCAGCAGCGCCACCAGCATGGCAGGGAGCAGCCCTGCGTCGATGATCTCGATTCCAAACATGGTCCAACACTTATGCCAGCGGGCGGCCAACGTCACGGGGACGGCTGGTCACATCCTTGTGGACAGCATGAAACATCCCCCTTATCTGAACACCATGAGCGAGATCAAAGTGACCCTCGATGCAATCGGGCTGCTGTGCCCCCTGCCCGTCCTGAAGGCGCGCAAGCGGCTGAAATCGCTGCAGCGTGGCCATGTGCTGCAACTGCTGGCGGACGACCCGGCGGCGGTGATCGACGTGCCGCATTTCTGCAATGAAGCAGGGCATGAATTCCTGGGCCACAGCGAAGGCGCAGGCCACCAGATCTACCTGATCCGCAAGGGCGGCTAGGCCGCAAACCTTCCCAGCGCCCGCGCCTTGCGGCACCGGAGTTCTGCAAGAACTGCGGCCCGGAAAACTGTGTTTCGTGCGCAGCCAGAGGTTTCCAGATTGGAGGCAGCCCCAAATGAAAAAGGCAGGCCTGGCGGCCTGCCTTTTCGCGTGTTCTATGCTGGGCTCAGCCGCCCATCGACCACCAGCCGCGGCGTTTCGGCTTGGACGAGGCTGCGGGTTCCCGCTCAGCGGCGGCGCCAGCCATGGCAGGCTCCGGCTGTTTTTCCTCTTCCGGCGCAGCGGCGGGTTCCAGCTCAGCGGCCTCTTCCACAGCAGTCTGCTCCTCGGCTGGTTCCGCATCGGGTTCCTCAGAAGGCTGCTCTTCGGCCGCTTCGGCAGCAGCTTCTGCAGGCGCCTCAGCCTCTGCCTCTTGCGCAGCAGCAGGTTCTTCTGCCGGAGCGGCCTGTTCAGCTTGCGCAGCGGGCTCTGCGTCCTGGGCGGCAGCGGCGTCTGTGCTGTCCGCAACGGCCTCAACCGCCGGTTCTGCAGTCTCATCAGCCTGAGCTTCCGCGACCGTCTCAGCCACAGGCGCTTCGGCAGCGGCGGGCGCTTCCTCTGCGGCGGCTTCGGAGCCTTCCGCAGCAACTGCGTCTGCCTCGGCCTGCTTGCTCTTCGGTTTGCGCGAACGGGACCGGGTGCGGGTGCGGGAGGGCTTCTTCTCCTTCACGTCTTCCGCGGCAGGCTCTTCCGCCTCAGAGTCAGCTTCCAGCGCCTCGTCAGCCTCTTCCTTCGGCTGATCCTGGTCTTCGGAGGTGTCCTCGCCGTTCTCGCCCGCCTGGGCCTGATCGCCGTTGCCGGACTTCCGGCGGCGGCGGCGGCGGCGCTTGCGCTTGGGCTTGTCGTCCTGCTGCGCATCGTCCTCAGCGGCCTCAACGGCGACGGGGGCCTCTTCCTCGTCCTGCTGCGCTTCGTCAGCGTCCACCTGCTCCATGATCGAGGTATCCACCGACACCACCGGAGCGGTGGCCGCAGGCACGGTGCGGGAAGCGGTCTTGAACTTCTCCAGCACGAAGTCCGGGCTGACCAGATGCGCGTCGCCTTCGATGCGCACGGACAGGCCGTAACGCGCCTCGATCTGGGCGATGTGCTCGCGCTTCTGGTTCATCAGGAAGTTGGCGATGGAGACCGGGCAGCGCACCAGCACCTCGCGGGAGCGGCGGCGGGTGCCCTCTTCCTCGATCTGGCGCAGAATCGACAGCGCCATCGAGTCGTCAGAGCGGATCAGTCCGGTGCCGTGGCAATGCGGGCACGGTGCGGTGGTCGCCTCGATCATGCCGGGGCGCAGCCGCTGGCGCGACATTTCCATCAGGCCAAAGCCCGAGATCCGGCCCACCTGGATGCGGGCGCGGTCGGTCTTCAGCTTATCCTTCATGCGCTTTTCGACCGCGGCGTTGTTCTTGCGCTCGTCCATGTCGATGAAGTCGATGACGATCAGGCCCGCAAGGTCGCGCAGGCGCAGCTGGCGCGCCACTTCTTCGGCGGCCTCCAAGTTGGTCTTGAGCGCGGTTTCCTCAATCGAGGCTTCCTTGGTCGCCCGGCCGGAGTTCACGTCGATCGCCACCAGCGCCTCGGTCACGCCGATGACGATGTAACCGCCGGATTTCAGCTGCACGACCGGGTTGAACATGCCGCCCAGGTAGCTTTCGACCTGGTAGCGGGCGAACAGCGGCAGCGCGTCCTGGTAATGCTTCACGTTCTTGGCGTGGGACGGCATGATCATTTTCATGAAGTCCTTGGCGATGCGGTAGCCGCGGTCGCCTTCCACCAAAACCTCGTCGATGTCGCGGTTATAAAGATCGCGGATCGAGCGTTTGATCAGGTCGCCTTCCTCATAGATCTTGGCCGGCGCGATGGATTTCAGCGTCAGCTCGCGGATCTGCTCCCACAGGCGCTGCAGGTATTCGTAGTCGCGCTTGATCTCCGCCTTGGTGCGCTTGGCCCCGGCGGTACGCACGATCAGGCCCGCGCCGGTCGGCACGTCCAGTTCGGAGGCAATGTCCTTGAGCTTCTTGCGGTCGGCAGCATTGGTGATCTTGCGGGAGATGCCGCCGCCGCGGGCGGTGTTCGGCATCAGCACGCAGTAACGGCCGGCCAGCGACAGATATGTGGTCAGCGCTGCGCCCTTGTTGCCGCGCTCTTCCTTGACGACCTGCACCAGCAGCACCTGGCGCACCTTGATCACTTCCTGGATCTTGTAGCGGCGCGGGCGGGGTTTGCGCGGCGGACGGATGTCCTCACTGTCGTCCTCTTCGGCGACGGATTCGATGGTTTCATCCTTGGTGGCCGCGTCGGCCCGGCGGGACTCACCGTTTTCGTCGCCCTCGTCGCCGGCAGCGTCCTCTGCCTTGACTTCTTCGGCGTCCGCTTCGGTTTCGGCCTCGGCAGCTGCTGCCTCAGCTTCGTCCGCAGCCTCGTCACCCGCCACAGCAGAAGCACCCGCCTCTGCCGCCTCAGCGGGGGCTTCATTCTCGTCTTCCGGCTCTTCCACCGGGGTTTCCGCAACACGTTCCACCGGCGAGGAGCCTTCAGGCACTTCGGCCAGTTCCGCAGGCACATCCGCAGCCGCGGCGCTATCGCTCAGGTCGATGGTTTCCATCCCTGCGATTTCGCCGGTCTTCTCGTCAGAGACGCCGACTTCCTTGGTCTCCACCGCATCGCCGGAGGAGGCCTTGGCCGCCTTGGCCGAAGACTTGGACCGGCGCGACCGCTTGGGTTTGGACGGTTTTTCTTCTTCTTCCTCGTCGCGCGCGCGCATCGCCTCGGCATAGGCGCGCTCTTCTTCCATCAGCGCTTCGCGGTCGGCCACCGGGATCTGGTAATAATCCGGGTGGATTTCCGAGAACGCCAGGAAGCCATGGCGGTTGCCGCCATAGTCAACAAACGCCGCCTGCAGCGACGGTTCGACCCGGGTTACTTTTGCGAGGTAGATATTGCCAGCAAGCTGGCGTTTGTTTTCGGACTCAAAGTCGAACTCCTCAACCTTGTTTCCATCGACCACCACAACGCGGGTTTCTTCCGCGTGGGTGGCGTCAATAAGCATCTTATTTGCCATTTGTCCTTGGTGCACCTGCCCTGTGCGCCCGCAAGCTGTCTGCTTCCAGGCGGCCGCGCGCGTTTCGGGTGGTGTCTTGTCAGGGCGATCTGGGACGGCGCGGTGCAGCAGGTGGTCCCGGGGACTATGCCCGGCCTTCCTGCCTCAGTGCTCTTCGCTCTCGCGCGCGTCATCGCGGTTCTTCTCCGGCAGGCAAGCCGCGGCCTGTCCTGCCTAATAATCCCTGCGCCGGGTTAGATTCCGGCTCGGGCGCTAAACTGCCCCCTTGGATCAAGGGGGCCAATCGGTCTGGCTGCAGCTTTCTCGGATCGTGCCGGACAAAAGCCGAAGCCAGCGAAACTCATCAGAACGGGGGAAGCCAAGTGCCGGTTTCCGGCCCGTTCGGACAGCATAAGGCCTGTGGATAGGTAATGACAATGGGCATTCGTCACCGCAGGACCTGAAAATGAATCCAGCCTGCTCTTACCCGGAAAAACGTTAACTTTTCGTTGAAATTCAGCGAAGTGCCGGACTTCTGCGGCAGTTCCGGCCCCCGAAACGAAACGCGCCCGGACCGTGTCCTGCGTCAGGAAACGGCCCGGACAGCGGTCACGCCAGATAATCCGAGCGCTGCAGGCCGTATTTCGCCATTTTCTCGTTCAGCGTCCGGCGCGGCAGGCACAGCTCGTCCATCACGCTGGCGATCGAGCCCTTGTGGCGGCGCATGGTGTTGTCGATCAGCATCCGCTCGAAGGCTTCCACATATTCTTTCAGCGGCTTGCCCTCGGTGGTCATTACCGGCTGCATTTCCTCGTGATCGGACATCAGGAGCGACGCGATGGTTCCGGAGCCTCGGCGCGACTGCAGCACGGCACGCTCGGCGATGTTGATCAGCTGACGCACGTTGCCCGGCCAGGGCGCTTGCAAGAGCTGCGCGGCCTCCTGAGCGCTGACCTGCGGCGCATCGCAGCCGTATTCCTCGGAAAACTGCTCGCTGAGGCGGGTGAACAGGGTCAGGATATCCTCGCCGCGCTGGCGCAGCGGCGGCACGGTGATGCGCAGCGCCGCCAGACGGTAGAACAGATCCGGGCGCAGCGCGTCCTCACAGGTCTTGCCGGCTTCCTGCAGGTTGGAAATGGCGATGATCCGGGTTTCGGCAGGCGTGCCCTGTTCGTTGATCACGCTCAAGAGCTTGGCCTGCAGGGTTTCCGACAGCGCGTCGATGTCTTCCAGCACCAGAGTGCCGCCGCGGGCCTCCTCAATTGCGGGCAGCATGCTGTCTTCGGGCTGCATCGGGCCGAACAGGCGCTTGGCCAGCGCCTCCTCTTCCAAAGCAGCGCAAGAGACCAGCACGAATTTCTTGCCCGCGCGGCTGCCGACCGCGTGCAGCGCGTGGGCGACCAGCGTCTTGCCGGTGCCGGTTTCCCCGTCGATCAGCACGTGGCCGTCGGCCTGGCCGAGGTCCAGAATATCCTCGCGCAGGCGCTCCATCACCGGGCTTTGACCGATCAGCTTTTTCATGATCTGCGAGCCGTCCGACAGCTCGCGCCGCAGCGCCCGGTTGTCCAGGGTCAGGCGGCGGGCGCCGGTGGCGCGCTTGGCCAGCTCCGACATGCGGTCCGGGTTAAAGGGCTTCTCCAGGAAGTCGAAGGCCCCCACCCGCATCGCCTCCACCGCCATCGGCACATCGCCATGGCCGGTGATCATGATCACCGGCAGCGCGCTGTCGGTGCCCATCAGCTTTTTCAGGAACTGCATCCCGTCCATGCCCGGCATCTTGATATCGGAAATCACGATCCCCGGGTAATCCGGCCCCAGCACCTTCAGCGCTTCCTCGGCGCTGGGGAAGGTTTCCGTGTCATACCCCGACAGCGCCAGCCACTGGCTGATCGACTGCCGCATATCCTGTTCATCATCAACGATCGCGATTTTCATAGCCTGGGCCATGCGCGTTCTCTCCTAATCACTCCGGGCGGCCTATTCGGCAGCCTCGATACCGTCCACCAGGACCGGCAGTTGCATCTCAAAGACCGCGCCGCCGTTCTGGCCATTGCGGGCGGTCAGCCGTCCCCCAAGGTCGTTGACGATCCCCGAGGAGATGGCAAGACCCAAACCAACCCCGTCCCCGGGCTGCTTGGTGGTGTAGAAAGGCTCAAACAGGTTGTCGAAGTCCTTGATTCCCACCCCGTTGTCGCGCACCGACAGGGTTGCCGTCTCACCGGCGGCCAGCAGGATTTCCACCTCAGGGTCCGCCACGGATTTGGTGGCGTCCAGCGCATTGCGCAAGAGGTTGACCATAACTTGTTCCAGGCGCATCCGGTCGCCCATCACCATAACAGGTTCTTCGGGCAAAATCCGGGTGATTTTCACATGCCTTTGGCGCAGCTGCGGTTCCATCATCGACAGGCTTGACGCCAACGCATCGCCCAAGTTTACAGGGCTGAACGCATCGCCGCCCTTGCGCGCATAGGACTTCAGCTGGCGGGTGATCGCCCCCATCCGCTCAATCAGGTCGTCAATGCGGCCGAAGGAGGCCAGCGCCTCATCCGGTCGGTTGCGGTTCAAGAGCAGGCGGGCGCCGGCCAGATATGTTTTCATCGCGGCCAGCGGCTGGTTCAGCTCGTGGCTGACCGCCGCGGACATCTCCCCGAGGGCAGCCAGTTTGGAGCTTTGGGCCAGGCTCTGCTCGGCCACCGCAAGGGTCTTTTGCATCCGTTCACGCTCGGCAATTTCCCGCTGCAAACGCGCATTCAATACGCGAAGCTCTGCCGACTCCCGCTGGAACAGCGCCATCCGCAGCGCGGTCTTGCGGCTCAGCGCATAGAAAGCCAGCGCCAGCAGGATCGCGAATCCCATAATTTCCAGCGCCAGCACGGCATTTACCCGCTCCCGCACCGACGAATAGGTGGTGAAGGACGCCATCCGCCAGCCTTGGAACGGCACCCTTGTTTCCAGCCGCATCACCGCCTCGCCCTGCAGGTAGGCGTCGGGGGGCAGCGCGGTCCAGTCGGTGGTCGCGCGGATCGCCCGCTGGATCGCGCCTTCCGGCGTCTGCAGCGTCAGCGCATCGCCTTCCTTAAGGCCGCGCCAGCGCGCCTCGGTGGCCAGAATGATGGTGCCGGTGCTGTCGGTGACCAGCACCGCGTCGGAAATCCCCGCCCAGGCGCGCTCGAACTTCTGCAGGTCCACTTCAACCACAATCGCGCCCAGCACACCGGTCGCATCAATGATGCGGCGCGAATAGGTGAAGCGGTAGCCGCCGACCTCGCGCGGGATCACCGAGAATACGGTCGACTTGGCCCGCACCGCATCAACGAAATAGGCGGCATTGCGGTGGTTCGAGCCCAGCCGGTTGCGGTCCGTGGCCGCCACCGTGCGCCCGTCCTGCGCCAGCAGCATGATCGAGGCCGCGCCGATTTCATCGACAAAGGAGATAAGCCGCTGGGTAGACAGGGAGAAATCATTGGACTGCAGCGCCGAGATCAAGGTCTGGTCGCGCGCCAGCAGCTGCGGCACGATGGCGTGCTGGCGCAGCTCGCTCAGCAGGTTGCCGGAATACAGCGCCAGCCGCAGCTCGGCCCGGTTGCGGGTGCTTTCGGTGAACCGGTGGGTCAGCGCCCGGTTGGTGGTCCAGACGGTGACCGCGGCCACCACCATGAACAGCACAAGCCCAAGCCGCGCCCGCCACGAAATCGTGCGCGAACCAGCCTTTGCCTTGCTTTTGATCATCTCAGAGCGCGGGGCGGTCATGACTCATACCTATTGCGGCCGCCCCGCATCCTCAAGTCACGCCGCGGTGACCATTCCCGCCAATGCGCGGAACACTGCCGCACCGTCGGTGCCGCCATGACCCTCATCCGCAGCCCGCTCCGGGTGCGGCATCATGCCGAGAACGCGGCGGTTGTCCGACAGGATGCCGGCAATGTCCGCGACCGAGCCATTGGGGTTGTCTTCATAGGTGAAGGCCACCCGGTCCTGGTCCTGCAGCGCCTTGACGGTGTCCGCATCGGCGAAATAGTTGCCGTCGTGGTGGGCAATCGGGACCCCGATCACATCACCCGCATTGTAGCCTTGGGTAAAGACGCTGTCAGAGGTCGCCACCTTAAGGTTCACGGTGCGGCAAATGTATTTCAGGCCTGCATTTCGCAGCAGCGCTCCCGGCAGCACGCCGGTTTCGGTCAGGATCTGGAAACCGTTGCAGACGCCAATGGCATAGCCGCCGCGCTCGGCGTGCTCAATCACCGCCTTGCAGATCGGCGACTGGGCCGCAATCGCGCCGCAGC
Source organism: Leisingera aquaemixtae (assembly GCF_006740765.1). GTDB lineage: Bacteria > Pseudomonadota > Alphaproteobacteria > Rhodobacterales > Rhodobacteraceae > Leisingera > Leisingera aquaemixtae. The sequence continues at coordinate 1,190,516 of NZ_CP041159.1, read as the reverse complement.
GCAGGTAGTCGCCATAGGAAAAGCCGCCCGGCACGCCAACGATGTCCACACCCTCAGGCAGGGCACTGTCCTTATGCCAGACCATCGACACATCGAAGCCGGCCTGCTCGAACGCCACCGCCAGATCGCGGTCGCAGTTCGAACCCGGGAAGACTACTACCGCCGCCTTCATCACTGCATCTCGATGCTGTAGGATTCGATCACGGTGTTGGCCAGCAGCTTCTCGCACATCGCGGTCACATCTGCTTCGGTCGCGCCTTCGGCCAGATCCAGGTCAATCACTTTGCCCTGGCGCACACCTTCAACCTTGTCAAAGCCCAGGGCCCCCAGCGCGTGGCGCACAGCCTCGCCCTGCGGATCCAGAACCCCGTTCTTCAGCATCACATGCACCCGTGCCTTCATCGCATCATCCCTCAGGTTTTCGATGGCGAAGCCCCATCCAGGCTTCATCTTTCTAAAAATACTCAAGGACCCGCGGCGCGGCAGGCGCAGCGGGTCCCGATCTCAGTTCACCAGCGTCGGCTTGCCCGGCGCAGGCGGGTTATTCGGCATCACGCCCAGGCGGCGCGCCACTTCGCTGTAGGCATCGGTCAGACTGCCGAGGTCGCGGCGGAATACGTCCTTGTCGAGCTTCTGGCCGGTGTTGATGTCCCACAGGCGGCAGCTGTCGGGGCTGATCTCATCGGCGATCACCAGGCGCTGGAAGTCGCCCTCGTAAATGCGGCCGATCTCGATCTTAAAGTCGACCAGGCGGATGCCGACCGCCAGGAACACGCCAGACAGGAAATCATTCACCCGCAGCGCCAGGCTCAAGATATCGTCCATGTCCTGCTGGCTGGCCCAGCCGAAGGCGGCGATATGCTCTTCGGTGACCAGCGGATCTCCCAGGGCGTCGTCCTTGTAGCAGTATTCCACGATCGGCCGCGGCAGCTGGGTGCCCTCATCGATGCCCAGGCGCTTGGAGATGCTGCCCGCCGCATAGTTGCGCACGATGATCTCCAGCGGGATGATCTCGCAGCTGCGCACCAGCTGCTCGCGCATGTTCAGACGCTTCAGGAAATGGGTCGGCACACCGATCTGCCCCAGCCCCAGCATGAAGAACTCGCTGAGGATGTTGTTCAGGACTCCCTTGCCTTCGATCACGTCGTGCTTTTCGGCGTTGAAGGCGGTGGCGTCATCCTTGAAATACTGCACAATGGTGCCCGGCTCCGGGCCTTCATACAGTGTCTTTGCCTTGCCTTCGTAGATTTTTTTGCGGCGCGCCATTGGGAACCTTTCGGGTCATTGCCGGGAATCCGGCCCTGCGATGTGCCGCCCTCATAGTGCAAGGGGGCTTCAGCCGCAAGCTTGCTGCACAGGCCCGCCATGCCGCGGGCGTTGCGGCGGCCGCCCCCGAACCGGCACCCGGATCCGGCCAGCCGCTGCCCTGCTTAGGACAAATCCGCCCAAAGGCTTTATCAGGAACTGTTTTTTCTTGCCCTGGGGAGCAATCATACTCCTATCATACCACAGGTGCACAAGGTTAATGAGGATCAGCCATGACAACATTCGACGAACGCGAGCAGGCCTTTGAGGCCAAGTTTGCGCATGATGAGGAAATGCAGTTCAAGGCGCGGGCGCGCCGCAACAAGATGCTGGGCCTGTGGGCGGCTGACCTTTTGGGCAAGACCGGCTCCTCGGCCAATGAGTATGCCCAGTCGATTGTGGCAGCGGACCTTGAGGAAGCCAGCCATGAGGACGTGGTGCGCAAGCTGACCGGCGATCTGGGCAGCCGGGCCAGCGAAGAGCAGATCCGCATGAAACTGCAGGAACTTCTGGTGCAGGCGCAGGCAGACATCCTGAACGAGACGAGCTGAACAAACTAGCAGCGGCAAAAGGCCCGGCTGGAATACCCCCGGTCCGCCCTGTGTCCGGGCGCCTGCCGCCCCGGTGCGGCACAGGCCGGCGGCGGGAGCGTGCTGCCTTGGTGCGCCGGTTTGCCTCCGGCACGGCACCGCCGGGCCGACACCCGTCAATTTTAAGGGTTAACCGAACCGACAACCGCATCCCCTATACTGCCGGGCAAGGTGTTTGTTGCGCGCCAGTCCGGGAGTGCCATGACGTTTTCCGTATCCTCCGCCCCCAGAACGGCCGCGCGGCTGCTTCGGCTGGCCGTTCCGTTTGCGGTCATGGCGGGCTGCCTGTGGCTTCTGCAGGTGCAATCGGACCTGCCTCCCCTGGACGAGCTTGGCACCCTCGTCTTTGACCTCCCGGCATGGAAATGGGCGGGCGCTGCGCTGGCCACTGCTGTCAGCTTCTGGGCGCTGGGACGTTACGATTGCGTTGCCCACCGCCACCTCGGCACCGGGCTCGACGGACCGGCTGCGCGCCGTGCCGGCATGGCCGCCATCGCCTTTTCGCAGACCGCCGGTTTTGGCCTGATCACCGGATCCTATGCCCGCTGGCGCCTGCTGCCCGGCTTGACGCCCCTGCAAGCAGGACAGCTGACCGCGCTGGTTGCTGCAACCTTTCTCGCTTCCCTGGCGGTGATCTGCGGCGCGTCCCTGATCGCCGCGCCGCCTGCGCCGGGCCTGGCATGGGCGGGCGCCCTGATCCTGCTGGCCGCAGCAGCGCTTGCCGCCTGCAGCTTTCTGATCCCGCAACCCCAGCTGTTCGGGCTGCAGCTGCGCTGGCCGTCGCTGACCGCGATGACTGCCTTGGGGTTTTGGGCGGCAGCCGACGTTGCTGCCGCAGGCACGGCCCTGTGGCTGCTGCTGCCGTCCGGCACCGGCGTTGCCTGGGGTCAGCTTCTCACCGCCTATGCTGTGGCCTTGGGCCTTGCGGTTGTCTCTTCCGCGCCCGGCGGGGCGGGACCGTTTGAGCTGGCGCTTTGCGCGCTGCTGCCTGCGGTTCCGGACCACAGCCTGATCGCCGCGCTGCTGGCCTTCCGCGTGATTTATTATGCCGTCCCAGCAGTAATCGCCGGATTTCTGCTGGTCTTTCCCGGTCTATTGGCAGCGCAAAAGACAGCAGTGGACGACACCGATCTGCTTGGCAGCCGCAGCCAGCCGGCCGCCGCCCTGCCCTGGGACCGCTGCTGTGCAGAGACCGGGATCATCCGCCAGAACGGCGGCCGGGTCCACGCCTTTGGCCTGAACCGTGTTGCCTTGCTGGACAGCGCCCAGGCCTCGGTGGCGCTGTTCGACCCGCTGTCGGGACTGACCGGAGAAACCTTTGCCCCGCTCGCGCGGCATGCCCGCCGCCGCAACGCCGCGGCCTGCTATTACAAATGCAGCGCGCGCACGGCGCTTCTGGCCCGCAAGTCGGGCTGGAAAGTGCTGCGCATCGCCGAAGAGGCGGTGCTCGACCCGCGGGCCTTCTCCGAGAACGGATCCAGCCGCCGCCAGCTGCGCCGCAAGCTGCGCCACGCAGAAAAAACGAGCATTGACGTCTACCGCGCGGTGAACCGCCTGCCATTTGAACAAATGCAAGAGGTTGATAGCGCCTGGCAATCGGCGCATGGCACCGCCTATGGCACCACGATGGGCCGCTTCGAGCCCGGCTATCTGGCCTGCCAGGAGGTGATCCTGGCCTTCCGCGAGGGGCAGCTCATCGGTTTTGCCAGCTTCCACACTTCGGCCCGTGAATGGTGCCTGGACCTGATCCGCTTGCGCCCTGATGTGCCCGACGGCGCTGGCCATGCGCTGGTGCGGGCAGGCATTGCCGCCGCCGCCGCGGACGGCATCCCCCGGCTGTCGCTGGCCGCGGTGCCGGATCATCGCTTGGCCAAGGGCGTGGACCGCGGCCTGCGCCGGTTCAAGGAGTGCTTCGCCCCGCGGTGGGAGCCGCGCTATATGGCAGCGCCCGGCTGGTTGCAGATGGCCATATCCATTGCCGAGCTGCTGCGCCTGGTGCACCGCCCGCCGCCAGTGCTGCCTGCCGCAGCGCCGCAGACTCATAATGAAGATGAAGAAAATGAAATTGCCCTTGCCCGCCCGGCGTGAGACAGGGGAAACAGACCACTTTGCCGTCCGCACCGCCGGGGCGGCCTGCTGACATGGGACAAAACTGATGACGAATACTTTCAAACAGCTGCTGGACACCAGGGATGTGCTGCTGGCGGATGGCGCAACCGGCACCAATCTGTTTGCCATGGGTCTGCAGTCCGGCGATGCGCCGGAACTGTGGAACGTGGACGAACCCAAGAAGATCATGGCGCTGTACCAGGGCTCTGTCGATGCGGGCAGCGACCTGTTCCTGACCAACAGCTTCGGCGGCACCGCCGCACGCCTGAAACTGCATGACGCACAGGGCCGCGTGCGCGAGCTGAACCGGATTGCCGCCGAGCTTGGCCGCGAAGTGGCCGATAAGGCGGAGCGCAAGATTGCCGTGGCCGGCTCCGTCGGTCCGACCGGGGAAATCTTCGAACCCGTCGGCGCCATGTCCCACGCGCTGGCGGTTGAGATGTTCCACGAGCAGGCCGACGCCCTGAAAGAAGGCGGCGCTGATGTGCTGTGGCTGGAAACCATTTCCGCGCCGGAGGAATTCCGCGCTGCGGCGGAGGCCTTCAAACTGGCAGACATGCCCTGGTGCGGCACCATGAGCTTTGACACCGCTGGCCGCTCCATGATGGGGGTAACCTCGGCCGATTTCGCCCAGCTGGTGGAGGAATTCGACAACGCGCCGCTGGCCTTCGGCGCCAACTGCGGCACCGGCGCCTCCGACATTCTGCGCACCGTTCTGGGCTTTGCCGCCCAGGGCACCGAGCGCCCGATCATCTCCAAGGGCAATGCCGGCATTCCGAAATATGTCGACGGCCACATCCACTACGATGGCACCCCGGAACTGATGGGCGAATATGCGGTAATGGCCCGGGACGCGGGCGCCAAGATCATCGGCGGCTGCTGCGGCACCATGCCCGACCACCTGCGCCACATGCGCGCGGCGCTCGACAGCCGCCCGCGCGGCGGCCGCCCGGCACTGGAACAGATCGTCGAGGTTCTGGGCCCCTTCACCTCTGACAGCGATGGCACCGGCGAGGATGCCGCAGCCGGCGGCGAGCGCCGCGGCCGCCGCGGCCGCCGCCGCCCCTGACCACAGCAGCAGGCCAGTAAAGGCCGGAACAGGATTGGCGCCGCATGTCAGCATGCGGCGCTTTTTTTAGCTCCCGTTGCCCGCACCGCCGCGGTCCTCACCTTTGCTTAGCCGACAATGCTGAATCCGCGGATCTCCGGGTCGGGATCGGTTTTCTCCGTCAGAACGTCCTTCACTGAGGCCGCCCCGAGGCCGCGGCCCATTCTGCGCACCATGTCGGCGACACTGGCCGACGGCCCTATCAGCAACGCCCGCACGGACCCGTCAGGTTCATTGCGGACCCAGCCCGTGAGCCCATGACGCATCGCTTCCGCCCTGGCCCAGGCGCGGAAAGCCACGCCCTGCACGCGCCCGGTGACACGCGCCTTCACAGCTACAGATGCCATTGGACACCTTCCTTTCCGTCATGAAGACCTCCAGCATAGCACAGAAGCGCCGCCACGGCGGTTCAAGAACAGATCAGAACAACGCCAGTTGATCGCCGGGCTGCGGCGGGCGGGCGAACAGATCGCAGCGCAGCTCCGGCGTCCGCTCCCGCAACCCCAGACGCTTGCAGGCCGCCTTGAAACGCTGCGCGATCATCTCGGCGTACCGGCCCTCGCCCCGCATCCTGTGGCCCCAGCGCGGGTCATAATCGCGCCCGCCGTGCATCTCCCTCAGCCGCGCCATCACCTTGGCGGCGCGGCCCGGCTCATGTTCCGCCAGCCATTCCTGCCACAGCTCCGACACCTCCCGCGGCAGCCGCAGCATGATCCAGCTTGCGGCATCGGCGCCGGCATCAGCCCCCGCGGCCAGCAGCGCCTCCAGCTCATGATCCGTCAGCCCCGGCACTACGGGAGAAGTCATCACCCGCACCGGCACGCCTGCCGCCGTCAGCCGCCGGATCGCGGCCAGACGCCTGGCGGGAAGTGGCGCACGCGGCTCCATCCGGCGCGACAGATCCGCATCCAGGGTGGTGACGGAAATGCCGACCCGCACCAGCCCCTTCGCTGCCATCGGTGCCAGGATATCGAGATCGCGCTCGACCAATGCGCCCTTGGTTACAATTGCCACCGGGTGATTGAAATCGCGCAGCACCTCCAGGCAGGCCCGGGTGATGCCATAGTTCCGCTCACACGGCTGGTAGGGATCGGTATTGGTGCCAAGCGCGATAGTGGCCGCCTTGTAGTGCGGCGCCGACAACTCCCGCCGAAGCACCGCCGCCGCATTGGGCCGCGCAATCAGCCGTGTTTCGAAATCCATCCCCGGCGACAGGCCCAAGTAGGCATGGGTGGGCCGCGCAAAGCAGTATATGCAACCATGCTCGCACCCGCGGTACGGGTTGATCGACCGGTCAAACGGCAGATCGGGCGACCGGTTGTAGGTGATGATCGACCGCGCCGCCTCCTGCCGCACCTCGGTGGGAATCACCGCCTCCGGCGTCTCCTGAAACCAGCCGTCATCGACCGCATCGCGCACCATATCATAGCGGCCTGCCGCATTGCTGAGGCTGGCGCGCGCTTTGCGGCGCAGGGGATCTGGCGTGAATTCCTGTGGCATAGGCGCAAAATAACCGCCACACCGGAACAAATAAAGAACAAATGGCCAAAATCGAAGATTTCCATGTGGAATCTTCATTATTCTTGCACCGAAATTGTCTCTATACGTCGGTTAGAACAGCGGCAATGTCGCAAATAATGCAGTCCGCGGGCGGCATTCTGTCACAAAAGCTTCTGAAATAGGCCAACACCGGGGACATCCCCGTCAGCAAGGATTAGGCGCATGTCGGACGAAGAAGACATCATCCTCTCGGAACTCGATGACGAGGAACTTGTTCAGCAGATGTTTGACGACCTCTATGATGGTCTCAAAGAGGAAATCGAAGAAGGCGTGAACATCCTTCTCGAGCGCGGCTGGGCGCCTTACGACATCCTGACCAAGGCTCTGGTGGGCGGCATGACCATCGTCGGCGCCGACTTCCGCGACGGCATCCTGTTCGTTCCCGAAGTGCTGCTGGCGGCCAACGCGATGAAGGGCGGCATGTCCATCCTGAAGCCGCTTCTGGCGGAAACCGGCGCCCCGCGCATGGGCTCCATGGTGATCGGCACCGTCAAGGGCGACATCCACGACATCGGCAAGAACCTGGTGTCGATGATGATGGAAGGCGCCGGCTTCGAAGTTTACGACATCGGCATCAACAACCCGGTCGAGAACTACCTGGAAGCCATGGCTGAGCATAAGCCCGACATCCTCGGCATGTCCGCTCTGCTGACCACCACTATGCCCTACATGAAAGTGGTCATCGACACCATGATCGAGCAGGGCCTGCGCGACGACTACATCGTGCTGGTTGGCGGCGCGCCGCTGAACGAAGAGTTCGGCAAGGCAATCGGCGCCGACGGCTATTGCCGGGACGCAGCCGTGGCCGTGGAAATGGCCAAGGATTTCGTCGCGCGCAAGCACAACGCGATGAGCGCCTGATTTGGCACGCAAAGGACGCGCAGCCCGCTTGACAGAGCGGGCTGCCTTCCGCCCCCCCACCGGGCGGACACTTGAGGAAAGCTCCCTCACCGAACAGGGCCTGGCCGCCCCTGAAAAGAAGACCGGCCGCATCCTGCTGATCGCCTGCGGCGCGCTTGCGCGTGAAATCATTGACATCAATGAGAAAAACGGGCTGGATCACATCGACCTCACCTGCCTGCCTGCCAAGTTGCACCTCTATCCGGAGCAGATTGTGGACGCCATCGACGGCGCCGTGGCCAAGCATTCAGCCGTCTATGACAAGATATTTGTGGTTTATGCCGATTGCGGCACCGGCGGCGCGCTGGAGCGCAAATGCGCCGAGCTGGGCGTCGAGATGGTGGCAGGCCCGCATTGCTATTCCTTCTTCGAGGGCAACGAGATCTTCGCCCGCCATTCGGAAGAAGGCGAAATCACCGCCTTCTACCTCACCGATTTCCTGGTCAAGCAGTTCGACGCTTTCGTCTGGCGCCCGATGGGCCTCGACAAGAATCCGGAGCTGCGGGACATGGTGTTCGGCAACTACACCAAGCTGATCTACCAGTCGCAGACCAGCGACCCCAAGCTGATGGAAAAGGCCCGCGCATGCGCAGACCGCATGGGGCTGGAGTTCGAGCACCGCCACACCGGCTATGGCGATCTGGAAACATCCCTGACCGCCTGGGCCAAGGGTTCCTCTTCTTCTGGCTGAAAATATCCCGGGGAGCGCGAGGGGCCGGCCCCTCGCCCCGGTCAGCCTCAGGCCTGCGCCATCGCGGTTTCGCGGATCCGCTCGATCATTGCCCTGAGGCCATTGGAGCGCTGCGAGGACAGATGCTCATTCAGCTCCAGCCGGCCCAGTTCCGCCTTGGCGTCCACCGACACCACCTGCTGCAGGGGCAAACCGTTATACAGCTTGCGCAGCACCGCGATCAGACCGCGCACAATCATTGCGTCGCTGTCGCCGTCGAACCGGAACACCCCGCCCTCGACCGTCGCATGCAGCCACACCTGGCTGGCGCAGCCGTCGACCTTGGTGGCGGGCACCTTCAGCGCGTCGTCCAGCGGCTCCATCGCCTTGCCCAGGTCGATCACATGGCGGTAACGGTCCTCCCAGTCCTCCATGAACTCGAAGTCTTCCACGATCTCTTCAAAGGCGGCTGTGGCCATCGTCCGTCCATCCTCAAAATCCGCATTCCGGGGCTGATCAGCACCTAAGCCCCTGCCCGCACCATTTCAACCGCTTTTCAAGCTTCGGCCAATCGGGTAATCCCTTGCAAAGACATTTTGAATGGGCGGGGACAGATGCACAAACCATTGGCTCTCACATTGGCCGCAGCGCTGGGTCTGGCCGGCTGCGGCGGCTGGAAAGACTCGCGGGTCAACCCCACCAACTGGTTCGGCAGATCGGCCCCCGCAGAGGCAACGGTGCCGCAGGGCACCAATCCGCTGCTGCCGCAAGAAAGCAACGCGCGCGGGATTTTCGCCAAGAAGCCGCCAGAGGACAAAAGCGTCCTGATCAGCCAGGTCACCGGGCTGCAGATTGAGCGCACCGCCTCCGGGGCCATCATTCACGCCTCCGGCGTTGCTGCGCGCCAGGGCGCGTTTGATGTCGAGCTGCGCAAGGCTGAAACAGCAGAGGACGGCGTTCTGGCCTATGACTTCCGGGTGGTCTATCCGGAGGAAGCAACCCTGAAGGGCAGCGAATTCAGCCGGACGCTTCACGCGGCCCGCACGCTGTCCAATGAGGATCTTGAGGCAATCCGCCTGGTCCGGGTGAACGGCGCGGAGAACGCACGGGAAAGCCGCCGGCGCTGATCCTTAACGCTGTAAAGGACTGAAACAAAAAACGCCCGCGTTTGCGGGCGTTTCTTTTGCGCAGGTGAGAGCTCTTTACAGCTCCACCACCTGTACCGCCTGGCCGTTGGCGGCAAGGCCGATCTTGCCCTCGCAAAGCCGCAGCGCATCGGCACCGAACACCTCGCGGCGCCAGCCGCTAAGGGCCGGCACATCCCGCAGGCCCGCAGCGATGGCATCCAGATCGGCGCTCGGCGCGATCAGCTTGGCCGCAACGCCCTCGGCCTCGGTCTTGGCCTTCAGGAGCACCCGAAGCAGGTCTGCCAGCGCCGGGTTCACCTGCAGCTTCTCCCTGCTGCGGTCCAGGCGGGGGAACTTCTCCGCCGGGCAGCTGACGCCCTTGGCCACCGCCTCCAGGATGCCCTCGGCAATCGCGCCTTTGCGGGCCTCGCGCAGCAGCAGACGAGAGCCGCCCAGCTCCGCCGCAGTGCGCGGCTTGGTCGAGGCCAGCTCCACCAGCGCGTCATCCTTGAACACCCGGTTGCGCGGCACGTTGTTGCTCTGCGCGTAAATCTCGCGGAACGCCGCCAGCTCGCGCACCACCGCCAGGAACTTGCCCGAGTTGGTGCGGGTCTTGACCCGCTGCCAGGCCTCCTGCGGCTGGATGTCATACGTTGCCGGATCGGTCAGCACTTGCAGCTCTTCCGCGACCCAGTGGGACCGGCCGCTCTTGTCCAGCTCGGCCGCCAGGAATTCGTAGATCTTGCGCAGATGGGTCACATCCGCCAGCGCATATGTCTTCTGCGCCTCGCTCAGCGGGCGGCGCGACCAGTCGGTAAAGCGCGAGGTCTTGTCCAGCCCCTGCTTGACGATCTTGCGCACCAGGGTTTCATACCCCGCCTGCTCGCCAAAGCCGCAGACCATTGCCGCAACCTGAGTGTCAAACAGAGGCTTGGGAAAGACGCTCGCATCGACCCAGAAGATCTCGAGGTCCTGACGTGCGGCATGGAACACCTTAACCACGCTTTCGTCGCGAAACAGCGCATAAAGCGGCTCCAGCGAGATGCCCTCGGCCAGCGGGTCAACCAGCACAGCGTCGTTTTCACCATCGCCGGCAAAGGCCAGCTGAATCAGGCAAAGCTTGGAATAATAGGTCCGCTCGCGCAGAAATTCGGTATCCACAGTGACATAGGGATGCTGTGCGGCGGCATCGCAAAAGGCCTGCAGTTCTTCGGTCGTGGTCAGGGTTTTCATCAATTACCGCTTTTCAATCTCACGTGGGCCGGGACGTGATACGCGCTTGTTCCGGGCAATGCAAACAGGTGCCGCTGCCGCCGTGGATTTGTGCTGCAAGCGGCACAGCCGCTGGCGTACCGGCGCCCCTGAATTCACTGTTTGTGATAATACTGTCGTCAAACATTCATTTCCCTGATGTAAGTGCAGCCCCTAGATTAGGTGTGCATCGCAAACAGGAGAATGACCGATGACTTCACTCGACTTTTCCGCCGCAAAAACTGCAGGAACTGCGCCGCATCGCGGGATGATTCCGCTGCTGGCTGCTGCTGCTTTGCTATTGCTTCTGAGCCTGCCCGCGCTTCTGGCCCCGGCCCCGCCGAAGGATCTGCTGGATTGGCACGGCAACAGCGCAGCCGTGCAGGAACGGCGCTAGGGCAGCTGGACCGGGGTTTTGTCGCCAGCGGCAAAGCGGCGCAGCACGGCCGGGTACAGCTTGTGCTCCTGCACCAGCACCCGCGCCGCCAGCGTTTCCGGCGTGTCGCCGGGCAGAACCGGCACCCTGGCCTGGCCCAGCACCGGGCCGTCGTCCAGGCGCGGCGTCACCTCATGCACGGTGCAGCCATGCTCCGCGTCGCCCGCCTCAAGCGCGCGGGCGTGAGTGTGCAACCCTTTGTATTTCGGCAGCAGCGAGGGGTGAATGTTCAGCATCCGGCCTTCGAACTGCGACACGAACCCGGCGGTCAGAACCCGCATGAAACCGGCCAGACAGACAATATCCGCACCGGCCTCGAAAATGGGTTTCACCAGCTCAGCCTCAAAGGCCGCCCGGTCGCCCTGAAAGGGGCGGTGGTCCACCACGGCAGTGGCCACACCTGCGGCAGCGGCCTTGGCCAGCCCGCCGGCACTTGCGTTGTTGGACAGTACCAGACAGGCCCGCGCCGGATGGCCGCCGGTCATGCTCTCCAGCAGCGACACCATGTTGGAGCCGCCGCCGGATATCAAGATCGCGACCTTCTTGTGGCTCACAGCAGCTTGCCCGCATAGCGCATGCCGGCGCCTTTGGTGACGGTGCCCAGACGGGCCACTGTCTCGCCTTCGGCTTCCAGCACCTTCACCAGCTCATCGGCGCGGTCCGCCGCGACCGACAGGATCATGCCAATGCCGCAGTTGAAGGTCTTGAGCATTTCTGCTTCGGCAATGCCGCCGGTCTCTGCCATCCATTTGAACACGGGCGGCAGGTCCCAGGCGTTCAGGTCGATGTCGGCGCCCAGGTCCTCGGGCAGCACGCGCGGCAGATTCTCGGTCAGGCCGCCGCCGGTGATATGGGCCAGCGCATGCACGCCGCCTGCCCGCACCGCCGCCAGGCACTGCTTCACATAGAGACGCGTCGGGGTCAGCAGCGCCGCGCCCAGAGTGCCTTCGCCAAACGGGCAGTCCGCATCCCAGCCCAGCCCGGAGACCTCGACCAGCTTGCGCACCAGGGAATAGCCATTGGAATGCACGCCGTCGGACGCCAGCCCCAGCAGCACGTCGCCCTCGACCACGCCTTCAGGCAGCGCAGAGCCGCGCTCCATCGCGCCCACGGCAAAGCCTGCAAGGTCAAAATCGCCTTCGGGGTACATGCCCGGCATCTCTGCCGTTTCTCCGCCGATCAACGCGCAGCCGGAGCGCACGCAGCCCTCGGCAATGCCCTCGATGATGCGGGCAGCAGTGTCGGTTTCCAGTTTTCCGGTGGCGAAATAGTCGAGGAAGAACAGCGGCTCAGCGCCCTGGCACACCAGGTCGTTGACGCACATCGCCACCAGGTCGATGCCAACGCCATCCACCACGCCGGTGTCGATCGCGATCCGCAGTTTGGTGCCGACACCATCGGTGGCGCCGACCAGGATCGGATCGCTGTAACCGGCGGCTTTCAGATCGAACAGAGCGCCAAATCCGCCCAGCCCGCTGGCCACGCCGGGGCGGTTGGTACGCTTGGCGGCCGGCTTGATCCGGTCGACCAGGGCGTTGCCCGCATCAATGTCCACACCTGCGTCTGCATAGGTCAGGCCGTTCTTGCCGCTGGTCATCATTTGGCTCCTTCCAACACGTTGCGGCAGCCTTTAGCGCAAGGCGGAAGAGAAGGAAACAAGCGATTGCATCCCGGCACAGAAGGCCGCGGCCGCAGCACCGCGATGCAATCGCCGCTTGACCTCCCGCGCGCCATTTTCTAACCACAGGACAATGGCGGGCCTGTAGCTCAACGGTTAGAGCAGAGCGCTCATAACGCTTTGGTTGCAGGTTCGAATCCTGCCGGGCCTACCAGATCATCCGCCACAGCACCTGACGCGGCCTGCAATCTCCGCGCGCCGGACCCAATCCCCCCGCTGCCGCACCCGCAGATGCACCCCGCGTGCGGCGTGATAGCTGTGAGATGCGCAGCCGGGCGTTCCAGACCGCGGCGGTAGCTGGTGAACGGTTCGGTCTGAGACACGGCAGGTCTTTCAACACCGTTTTGCGTCAGGACTGGCAGCCGCGGGGCACCAGGGATACCTCCAACAGGACGTCCCCCTGGCCGCCGGATCAGCGCGCGATGACGATATCGGCCTGCAAGCCGCCCAAGTCGGCGCTTTCCCCCAGCCGCAGCGTGCCGCCATGGGCGCGGGCAGTGTCCGCCACAATCGCCAGCCCAAGGCCGACACCCGAGCCGCGGTTCTGATTGCGGGCCGGATCCAGCCGGGTAAAGGGCCGGATCGCATCGCCGCGCTGCTCTGGCGGGATGCCGGGACCGTCATCTTCGACCCGGATGCGCAAGGACCGCTCTGTCAGCGCCACCGACACCCGCGCCCTGGTGCCATAGCGCACGGCATTGGAAATCAGGTTTTCCACCGCCCGGCGCACCGGCTGGCGCCGCAGCAGCACTTCGCCTGCTCCGCTCATCTCGCCCAATGCCACCTGGTTTTCCTGACGCTGCCAGTCGGCAATGATGGTGCGGACCAGGTCGTGGGGGTCCACCGGTTCCGGCTCACTCACCGCGGAACCGCGGGAAAAATCCAGGAACGCATCCAGCAGCGCCTGCATCTCGTCGACATCGCGCAGCATCGGCGCGGCGTCTTCCTCGTCCAGCATCGCCAGCTCCAGCTTCATCCGCGTCAGCGGCGTGCGCAGGTCATGGCTCACGCCGGACAGCATCAGCGTGCGCTGTTCGATCTGCCGCTCGATCCGGGCCCGCATATCCAGAAACGCGCTGCCGGCCGCGCGCACCTCTGTGGCGCCGCTGGGCGAGTACGGCACCACCCGCCCGCGGCCAAAGGCCTCTGCGGCATCGGCCAGCCGCTTGATCGGGCGCAGCTGGTTGCGCATGTACAGAAAGGAGATCAGCATCATCAGGAAGCCAAACAGCAGCATGGTGACAATCAGCTGATGCGGTGCCGCGGCGGTCAGGCGGCGGCGGTCAAAGCTCAGCTCGACCAGCCCGTGCGCGGTGCCGAAATAGACCAGCGCCCTGCGGTCCGCCGGAAACCGTGCCGCCAGGAACCCCGGGAAGGTTTTCTCCAGCTCGTCGCGCACCACCCGGCCGGAAAACTCGATCAGGCTGAACTGGTCCTTTGGGAGCGGCGCCCCGGGCGCCAGATACCGCGCCTGCATGTTCAGCGGCTGCAGCAGCGGCGCCATCTGTGCCAGCGCCGTCTCCTGATCCGGCGCCGCTTCCGCCACCTGCCGCAGCAGTTCCAGCTCGCGCTGGATGGTGGCGGTCATCTGCACGGTCACGTCCTCCAGATCCCGCTTGATGAACACAACCGAGACCACGATCTGCAGCGCCACGATCGGCACCACCAGGATCAGGGCCGCCCGGGCGTAAAGGCTGCGCGGCATATAACGTTTGAGCCAATTGAAGGACATGGGCTAAGCCTATAGGGCGCCAGGAAAAGAGAAAAGACGGTCCGGCGGCGCATCAGTGCAGGAAAACAACAGCGGTGCAAGACCATGAATTCAGCAGACGACTTTAATCCGCAGCCCGGCCGCGCCGTGGAGCTGGAGCCCGGCCTGCGCCGCATCCTTGCGCCGAATCCTTCTCCGATGACCTTTCGCGGCACCAATACCTATCTGATCGGCACCGGCAGCCTGGCCGTGATCGACCCGGGGCCGGAGTGCGCACCGCATCTGGAGGCGATTCTCGCCGCCGTCCAGCCCGGTCAGCGGATCACCCATATTGTCGTGACCCACAGCCATCTGGACCACTCCCCGCTGGCGCGCGGCCTGAGCCAGGCCACCGGCGCGCCGGTCTATGCCTTTGGCGGCGCGGGCGCGGGCCGCAGCGCCGTTATGTCCTGGCTGGCCGCCAGCGGGCTGGCCGAAGGCGGCGAAGGCATCGACACAGAGTTTGCCCCGGACATCACCGTCCGCGACAGCGACGTGATCGGCGGCGATGGCTGGGAACTGGAGGTGATTCACACGCCCGGCCACCTGGGCAACCATATTGCGCTGGCCTGGAATGATGCCTGCTTCACTGCGGATCACGTGATGGGCTGGGCCAGTTCGCTGGTGTCGCCGCCGGATGGCGACCTTACCGATTTCATGGACTCCTGCCGCCGCCTGCGCCAGCGCAGCTGGCGGGTGTTCCACCCCGGCCACGGCGCGCCGGTCACAGATCCCGCCGGGCGGCTCGACTGGCTGATTGCGCACCGCCAATCGCGCGAGGCTGCGATTCTGCAGGCGCTGGGGCAAGCCCCCGCCACCGCGCGCGCCCTGGCGGAGCAGATCTACACCGAAACCCCGCCTGCCCTGCTGAAGGCGGCGGAGCGCAACGTCTTTGCCCATCTCGTGGACCTCAGCGGCCGCGGCTTGGCAGCACCGCAGGAAACCCTGTCCGCCGCAGCCGTCTTTGCGCGGCGCGGCGGCTGATTTTTTTCAAAAAAATCCCTCCGCCCTCTGGACGCCCAATCAGCGGACCGCTATACGGCACGAACCGTTCCGGCGTAGCTCAGCGGTAGAGCAGTTGACTGTTAATCAATTGGTCGTAGGTTCGATCCCTACCGCCGGAGCCATTTTCAAAAACACCTGAAAACAGGTCTTTAGGCTGTTCAGCGCTGGTTCTTGCCTGTGCTTTCTGCCAGTGTATTCCGGCCCGCCACGGCCGGCTTGCCGCAGAGTCCAATCGCCAGCTCTGCCGCCGCCCCTGCCCCTTCTGCCGTCCCGAAGCGTCCGGATTTCCGCCCCGCGAAGGCCTGCATACCCGGCCGGAAAGCGGGCGCAAAAAAATCGCCCCAAAAGCAAATTTTCCTCTGGACGCCCCAGGTTGGAACTCTTATACGACGCCTCACATTCCGGCGTAGCTCAGCGGTAGAGCAGTTGACTGTTAATCAATTGGTCGTAGGTTCGATCCCTACCGCCGGAGCCAGATTTCCAGGGGTCAAAGCAGCGATGCTTTGTCCCCTTTTGGTTTAGCGCGGCCGCTTCGGCTTTTCTGCCCTTGCCCTTTCCCAGTGCCCCGCCAGGGTTTGCCGCCCCCCCTGTCACGAGGGCAGGTGCGGTGCCAGGATCATTTCGGCACTGGCCCAGGCCTGCTGGAAGAGTGCCAGCGGCGGATCCTCTCCCAGCTCTGCCTTTTCGATAGCCAGCATTGCGCGGCGCAGATCCGACAGCCCCAGCACCGCAGCCGAACCTGCCAGCCTGTGCGCCTCCTTGCGCTGCGGGTCCTCCAGCGCCGTGGAGGTCTGCAGCGTGTCCTGCAGCTGGGTCACCTCATCGCAGAACAACACCAGGAAACTGCGCGCCCGCTCCGCCCCCAGGGCCTCGAAGAACTGGTGGATGTCGGACTCGATTCTGGGCAGCGCCTTGACCCCGCCTCCAGCCCGGCGCGCAATCACATCGGCAAGCTCCGCCTTGTTGACCGGCTTGGTCAGCACTTCGGCAAAGCCAGCCTCCAGAATGCGGGCGTGATCCTCGGCCGCAGCATGGGCCGTCAGCGCAACGATATCGGTCCCTTCGGCAAACTGCCCGGCGCGGATCCGGCGCAGCGCCTCAATACCGTCCACCTCCGGCATGCTGATATCCATCAGAATCAGATCGAAGCGCCCCCCTTCGGCCGCCTCCACCGCCTCGGCACCGCCCGGCACCGCAGTAACTTGATGGCCCTCCTGGCTCAGCAGCGTCGCCAGCAGCTCGCGGTTGATGTCATTGTCCTCCGCGATCAGCAGACGGCAGGCGCCCTTGTTCCGCGGCTTGTCCTGTTCGGCCTGCAGCGGAGGCGCCTTGGCGGGGGGCAGCGCCAGCGAAATGGTGAACAGGCTGCCCTCGCCCGGCTCGCTCTCGCAGGTTATGGTGCCGCCCATCGCCTCCACCAGGCGCTTGGTGATCGCCAGCCCCAGGCCGGTGCCCTCGCTGCCGCGGCCATAGCTGGCGTCCAGCGTGATAAAGTCCTCAAAGATCCGGTCCAGATCCTCCGGCGCGATGCCCTGGCCAGTGTCTGCGACGCTGAATTCCACCGTTTCACCGTCGGGCAGACGCATCACGTCAACGCTGACAGCACCCTCTCTGGTGAATTTCAGGGCGTTGCCGATCAGGTTCAACAGCACCTGCTGAACGGCGCGGGGGCGGCCGGCGACCACCGGTTTCCCCCCCAGGCTGCAATGCAGCGACAGGTCGATTCCCTGGCCCTTGGCGCTGGCCTGCTGGCTCTCGACCAGGCCGCTCACCAGCTCATCCAGATCGAATATCCGAAGTTTTTCAGAATCGGCACCGGACTCCAGCCGCGACAGCTCCAGCACGTCATTGACGTGATGCAGCAGCAATTCGCCGGAAACCCGCATGGCCCGCAGATAGCGGCGCTGCTCCTGTGTCAGCCCGGTGCCCTCAATCAGGTCGATGGCCCCCAGAACCCCGGTCAGCGGCGTGCGCATCTCATGACTCATGACCGTCAAAAGGTTGTGCTTGGCCCGCTCGCCCGCCAAGGCGTCATCCCGCGCCCGCCGCAGTTCTTCTTCCACCTCGATCCGCTCCGAAATGTCGCGCAGGAAGCTGACAAACACCATTTCGGAACCGGACTGACTGACCGAAACGGACAGCTCCACCGGGAACAGCTCGCCGGATTTGCGCCGCGCCTCCAGCTGCAGCCGCCCCTTGCCTGCAACCCGCGTCTCACCGGTTCGCAAAAAGCGCCTCATGCCGGCCTTATGCGCCTCCTGCAAATGGTCCGGTACGATCAGGTTAACCATCGGCTGGCCGACCGCCTCATCGCGGCTGTAGCCAAAGACCGATTCCGCCGCACCGTTAAAGGCCTGGATCCGCCCGTCGGCGCCGACCACCAGGATCGCGTCCAGCGAGGAGGCAATCATCGCCTCCATCTGCGCCGCAGCCCGGCTGCGTTCGATCGCCATCTCACGCCCCTTGCGGTACAGCCGCCCAAGCAGCAGCGCCGCCAGCGCCAGCGCCAGCACCAAAGCCAGGACCACCCAGCCCAGCCGGTAAAGGATGGTGAAAAGCTGCAGCCGCTTGTCCTTGGTATCGTCCACCTGCAGGACAACCCCGAACAACGCCAGCTCGCGCACGTCCTTGCTGTTTGCGTTCAGTTCCGCCGCCAGTTCCAGCAAACCGTTCAAAAGCGCCTGATCGCCGCTGTCCACTACGGCCGCCATCCGATCCAGACGGTCCTGCATCTGCTGCAACAGGCCCGCCCCGCCCTGGCTGCTGCGCAGGTCCTCGAACAGCGGGCTTTCGCGGAAGGTCGCGATCCGGCTGTAGTAAATGTCAAACTGGCGCCGCAGCCGGGGCAGATCCTCAGCCTTGCGCGCCGTCAGCACCGCGGTCTGCAGCTTCAGATGCTCCACCTCGGCCTGGGACAGGTTCCATTGCATGTTGTCGGTGGCCGCGGTCGACAGCTTGTCCAGCTCCTGCAGAACCTGATGGCCCAGCCGCACCGACTGCGCCGCCAGCGCCGCAGCGACGGCCAGCACCAGGGCCAGAACCCAGCGCGGCACAGAGGGAAACCCGTGAAGCATCAGCTGCCGGCCCCCTGCCCGCCGGTCACGGCCGGATCACGATGCGGTCCAGCTGCCAGATGCTGCGCGAATAGACCTCCTCCGTCCGGTAGTCGGGATTGCTGTCGTAGGGGTAAACCACCCACAGCGGCCCCTTGTTGCGCAGCGACATTTCCGCGCCATTGCGTTCAAAGGCGACAATCGGGCCGCCCACAACCGCGTCGGAAACCGGGATTTCGACCGAGTAGTTGTTCACCGCATGCGCCACCAGCTGACCGCCGCTGACCCCCATCCGCTCCATCAGAACAGTCAGCGGCACGCCGGTGAACTGCTGCGGACCGGTGGTCCAGATGGTCTCCGTCTCAAAGGTGACGGGATCAAGCGCGCGCAGATCCGCGATCGTGTACTGCGCCGAAGGCTCAGCCGCGCCTTCCATGCGCACCGACAGCAGCACCTTCGGCTCTTCGCCCGCAAAAACGGCGGCGGCACAGGTTATGACCACCATCGCAGCCAGCGCCGCGGCCCGTGACATCATCCCTCTCATTTCCAGCTCTCCTCAGTTCAGCAACATACTGCCCGGAAACATGCCACACCGGCGCGGCCCGGAAACCGGCACCAGAGGATAGGGTCCTGACCTTCCGTATAGGGTGCCCAGACGCAAGCATAGCGCGAGCACCCTAATGTTGCCTTACCAGCCGCCGCCGGGCCGGGTTACTATCAATAATATTCCGGCAATCGCACAGGAGCGGCAGCAGATGTCCTATTACCACGCAGGCACGCAATCCCAGGTTGACAATTTCGAAACACTTGTGGCTGTAGATTGGGACCGTGAGTTGCAGAACAGGTCCAGGGGCATCATGCGTATTTTGCTGGCAGACGATCACGACATGGTGCGGGAAACGATCTCCGCCTACCTCAGATCCGAGGGCGGTGCCGAGGTGGCGCTGGCCACCGATCTGCCCGGCGCGATTGAGCAGATTTCCGGCGAGGGGCCGTTTGATCTGGTGCTGCTCGACTACAACATGCCGGGAATGATGGGACTAGACGGGCTGGCCAAGGCGCTGGCGGCCAATGGCGGCAAGGGCGTGGCCATTCTGTCGGGCAGCGCGCCCGCCCGCACCGCGCAGGAGGCGCTGGATGCCGGCGCCATCGGCTTCATCCCCAAAACGATGGGCGCGCAATCGCTGCTGAACGCGGTGCGTTTCATGAGCGCCGGCGAAATCTACGTGCCGGTCGACCTGATGCGCGAGGAGGCCGCGGCCAGCACCCACCCCCTCGCCAAAAAGCTCAGCCCGCGGGAGCTGGAAGTGCTGAACGGCCTGTCTAAAGGGTTGTCGAACAAGGAAATCGCCCGCGATCTGGACCTGCAGGAGGTCACCATCAAGCTGCATGTGCGCACCCTGTGCCGCAAGCTGGACGCCAAGAACCGCACCCAGGCAGCGCTCTGCGCCAAGGAGGCCGGGCTGTTCTGATCCAAGCCCCCGGCCCTGCGCCGGTTTGTCAGCGCAATCTGGCCGGCAGCGCCGCATAGCCCCGGAACCGGATCCGCCCGCCGGGCACCCGACCGGGCAGCAAGCGGTAGTCCGGGAAGCGGCACAGGAACCGTTCGATTGCGATCCTCCCCTCCAGCCGCGCCAGCGTCAGCCCGACGCAGACATGCGGCCCGCCGGCAAAGGCAAGATGCCGGTTGGGGCTTCGGGCAATATCGAACACTTCCGGGTTCTCAAACACCTCAGGGTCCCGGTTGGCAGCGCCGATCACCAGATGCAGATTGGTGCCCGCGGGCACCCGGTGGCCGCCGATCTCCACCTCCGCGGTGGTCTCCCGATTGCCCAGCTGGTTGGGGGAGCGGAACCGCAGCATTTCCTCAATCGCGGGTTTGATCAGCTCCGGCGCCTCCAGAAGCCGCCGCTTCTGTTCAGGATAATCATGCAGCAGCGCCAGCCCGTTGCCGATCAGGTTGGTGGTGGTTTCATGGCCTGCGTTCAGGATGAAGATGCAGTTCTGGATCAGCTCGACCTCACTCAAGCCGCCCTCGGCCCCCTCGCCGCGGATCAGCCGCGTCAGCACATCCGTTTCGATATCGCCGGGGCTGGTCCGGCGCCGGGCAATCAGGCCGCTGAGATACGCCTTGAACTCCTCCACCGCCCGGTGCCCTGCGGCCAGCTGTTCGGCACTCAGCACAGGCTCCAGCGCGCCCAGAATGGCCAGCGACCAGTCGCGAAGCGGGCCGCGCTCCGCCATCGGCACATCCAGCAGGTTGCCGATGATCTGGATCGGGATCGACGCGGCGAAATCCTCGATCAGGTCCGCCTCGTTCCGGTCCGCCATCGTGTCCAGCAGGTGATCCACCGTTGCGATCAGCCCCGGCTCCATCTGCGCGATCGCCCGCGGCGTCAGCGCCGAGGTCATGATCTTGCGCACCCGTGTGTGCAGAGGCGGGTCGGAGAACACCAGTGAGGTTGTGTGATGCTCAAACAGCGGCGAGCCTGCGCCGTACTTCGGGGCAAACACCTTTTTCTTGTCCGAGGAGAACAACGTGGTGTCGCGGTAAATCCGGTCAAGGTCGGCATGCCGGCAGATCAGCAGCGAGCCGTCCGGCTGCGGCAGAACCGGAGCGTCGCGCAGCAAGGCATCGTAAAAGGGAAACGGATCGTCCGTAAATCCGTCTGGCGGGTTCGCCAGATCAAAACCCTCCGCATTCACAGATATTTGCCGCCGTTCCTTCATCGCCGCTCTCCCGCCGGTTCCGATTGCCCTGCCCGCAAGGCTTTCCGCCGGATATGCGACTGTCAATCCGGCAGTGCGGCAAAAGACCCAGCGTCAGGCCGCGCTTGGGCGGTTAACGAACACACCGTTTCCAGCGTGACACCGGCGCCCTTAGGGGCTAGAAACAAATCATGAACACAGCCATTTCTTCCATCCGCAACCTTGGCCCCGCTTATGAGGAAGCCTGCCGCCGGGCCGGTATCACCTCAGCCGAAGACTTGCGCGCCATCGGTGCCGACGCGGCCTATGCCCGGCTGCTGCAGACCGGCACCCGGCCGCATTTCATCGGCTATTACGTTCTGGTGATGGCACTGCAGGGGCGCCCCTGGAATGATTGCAAGGGCAAGGAAAAGGAGGAGCTGCGCCAGCGCTTTGACGCGATCAAGGCCGACGCCCGGCCGCAGCACAGCACGAAACTGCTGGCAGAACTGGACGCGATCGGCGTGCGCGCTGCGCCCGCGGATCTGAAGCCCCTGTAAGCACCGCCGCCCGTCCGCGCCAGCGGTCAAAGCGGCGGCACCGGTCCGCCGTTCTGGCCCCTCATGCAACTTTTTCCCGGGTTCAGCCGTTAACCATGCAGAAACGAGTGCAACAGAAGGAGTACCGGCATGGACCTGATCCGCATCATTTTCGCAGTACTGCTGCCCCCGCTTGGCGTTTTTCTCCAGGTCGGTCTTGGCAAACACTTCTGGCTGAACATTCTGCTGACCCTGCTGGGCTACATCCCCGGCATCGTGCACGCGGTCTGGGTCATTGCAAGGACACCGAGTCATGCCTGATCTGCCGCACCACCATGAGCAAAAGCTGCAATCGCTGGAGCGTCTGGCGCAGCGCATGGACCGGGCGTTCCGCATTCCGGGCATCGGCCTGAGGGTCGGCTGGGACAGCATCGCGGGCCTTGTGCCTGGCATCGGCGACGCCCTGTCGCTGGCGCCCGCCGGTTACATCCTGTACTCGGGCTACCAGCTGGGCGCCTCCGCCGGCACGCTGGCCCGGATGGCGGCAAACACGGGCATCGACGCCCTCATCGGCTCCGTGCCGCTGGTGGGCGACCTGTTCGACATTGCCTGGAAATCCAACACCCGCAACACAGAGCTGCTGCGCCGCCACCTGGAGGATACCGCCTCACGGGGTGAGCCCCTGCCCAAGCGGCTCGGGCGCCGGGCATTCTCGAAACTGACCGCGCCGCGCGAGTTCGGCCGCTCGCTGTCTTACGCCAGGAACAGACCCGGCCCGCAGCAGAAACAGCCCGGCATACGGCAGCATCCGCTGAACCGGTTCCTTGACCCATGAAAAAAGGGCTGCAAGCCTTTAAGCTGCAGCCCCTTCAGATTTCAATCCGGTGAACCGGTTGATCAGCCGACCAGCTCGATGCCGGAGAAGAAGTAGGCGATTTCCACAGCTGCGGTTTCCGGAGCGTCGGAGCCGTGCACGGAGTTCTCGCCAACCGATTCAGCGAATTCGGCGCGGATGGTGCCGGCGGCTGCGTCTGCCGGGTTGGTGGCGCCCATCACTTCGCGGTTCTTGGCAATGGCGTTTTCGCCTTCCAGGACCTGCACAACCACCGGAGCGGAGGACATGAACTCGCACAGTTCGTCGTAGAACGGACGCTCGGCGTGCACTTCGTAGAATTTGCCTGCCTGTTCCTTGGTCATGTGGATGCGCTTCTGCGCCACGATGCGCAGGCCGGCTTCTTCAAACTTGGCGTTGATCTTGCCGGTCAGGTTGCGGCGGGTTGCATCGGGCTTGATGATCGAGAAAGTGCGTTCCAGAGCCATTTGGCATTCTCCTGATTGATGGGCCGCAGGGCGTATCCCCGGGCCGGAAACTCCGCGCGCCGCGTAACATGGCTGGAGGCGCTTGGAAAGACGTTTTCAGACCGCGCGCAAGCGCGTGCGCCCCCCGCAGCGGTAATTTCAGCCAGAGGAACGCGGCAGGCCGATTGACAGCCCCCGGCACCTGCGCCACACCGCTGATCATGTTACGTATTCAGGACATCACCTATTCGGTCGAAGGCCGCCCGCTGATTGACAGCGCATCCGCCACCATTCCCACCGGGCATAAGGTCGGCCTGGTCGGGCGCAACGGCACCGGCAAGACCACCCTGTTCCGGCTGATCCGGGGCGAACTGGCGCTGGAGGGCGGCAGTATCTCCCTGCCCTCCAAGGCGCGCATCGGCGGTGTCGCGCAGGAGGTGCCCTCGTCCGACGTGTCGCTGACCGACACGGTGCTGGCCGCCGACACTGAACGCGCCGCCCTGCTGGCCGAGGCTGACAGTGCCAGCGACCCCGCGCGGATTGCCGAGATCCAGACCCGCTTGTCCGACATCGACGCCTGGTCGGCAGAGGCACGCGCGGCCTCGATCCTCAAGGGTCTGGGTTTTGACGACGCGGACCAGAAACGCCCCTGCTCCGATTTCTCCGGCGGCTGGCGGATGCGCGTGGCGCTGGCGGCGGTGCTGTTTGCCCAGCCCGATCTGCTGCTCTTGGACGAGCCGACCAACTATCTCGACCTCGAAGGTGCGCTGTGGCTGGAAAGCTACTTGGCGAGATACCCCCACACCGTTCTGATCGTCAGCCACGACCGCGGACTGCTGAACCGGGCGGTGGGCGCCATCCTGCATCTGGAGGACAAGAAGCTCACCCTGTATCAGGGCAACTACGACACCTTTGCAGAGACCCGCGCGGCCCGTCTGGCGGTCGCCGAAGCCGAGGCCAAGAAACAGGAGGCGCGGCGCGCCCATCTGCAAAGCTTCGTCGACCGCTTCCGCTATAAAGCATCGAAAGCGGTGCAAGCGCAGTCGCGGCTCAAGATGATCGCGAAGATGAAGCCGATCACCTCCCCGCAAGAGGCAGCCCTGCGCGCCTTCACCTTCCCGGAGCCCGAGGAAATGTCCCCGCCGATCATCCAGATCGAGGGAGGCGTCACCGGTTATGGCGGAACGGAAGTGCTGAAGCGGCTGAACCTGCGCATCGACCAAGACGACCGCATCGCGCTGTTGGGCAAGAACGGCCAGGGCAAGTCGACGCTGTCGAAGCTGCTGGCGGACCGGCTGCCGCTGATGGCGGGCAAGATGACCCGCTCCTCCAAGCTGCGCATCGGCTATTTCGCCCAGCACCAGGTGGATGAGCTTTATGTCGATGAGACCCCGCTGGACCACCTGCGCCGCCTGCGCCCGGATGAGGCGCCTGCGAAATGGCGCGCCCGGCTGGCGGGGTTCGGCCTCGCCGCGGCCCAGGCGGAGACAGAGGTCGGGCGGCTGTCCGGCGGCCAGAAAGCGCGGCTCAGCCTGCTGATCGCAACCATCGACGCGCCGCATATGCTGATCCTTGACGAGCCGACCAACCACCTCGACATCGAAAGCCGCGAGGCACTGGTGGAGGCGCTCACCGCTTATTCCGGTGCCGTGATCCTGGTCAGCCACGACATGCATCTGCTGAGCCTTGTGGCGGACCGTCTGTGGCTGGTGTCGGACGGCACGGTGAACCCCTATGACGGCGACCTGGAAAGCTACCGCGCGCTGCTGCTGGCGCGGGAAAAGCCCGCTGCCAAAACCGGTGCGCCAAAGCCCGCCAAGCCCAAGCGCGCCTCCCGCGATGTGCTGATTGCGCTGCGGGCGGACGTGCGCAAGTCCGAGGCGCGGGTGGAAAAGCTCAGCGAAATGCGCGAAAAGCTTGATGAAAAGCTCGCCGACCCAACCCTGTACGAACCGGGCAAGGCTGCGGACATGGCGGTCTGGCAGAAAAAACACGCTGAATGCATCGAGGCGCTGGAGCGGGCCGAAGGCCTGTGGATGGACGCGCTGGAGAAACTGGAGCAAGCCGAAGCGCAATGATCGACACCGCATTCCTTATTACCGCCTTTGTGACCCTGTTTGTCATTGTCGACCCGATCGGCCTGACGCCTGTGTTCCTGGCCCTGACCCAGGGCATGTCCACCGCGCAGCGGCGCACCATCGCGATCCGCGCTACGATCGTCGCGGCAATCCTGCTGGCGCTGTTTGCCGCGCTGGGGGAGGCGGTGCTGGGCTTCATCGGCATCTCCATGCCCGCCTTCCGCATCGCGGGCGGCGTGCTGTTGTTCCTGACGGCGCTGGACATGCTGTTCGAACGCCGCAACAAACGGCGCGAGGACCGCAGCGAAGAGGATGAGTTTGACGACCCGTCGGTCTTTCCGCTGGCAATCCCGCTGATGGCCGGGCCCGGCTCGATTGCCACGGTGATCCTGCTGACCGGCCAGCAGCCCGGCTTTACCGGCTTTGCCATGGTCATGGCCACGGTGCTGGCGGTGCTGGCGATCCTTCTGGTGATGTGCCTGTTTTCCGGCCTGTTTGAGCGGCTTCTGGGCAAGACCGGCATCACCGTCGTGACCCGTCTGCTGGGGATGCTGCTGGCGGCCCTGTCGGTGCAGTTTGTGCTCGACGGTCTGCGTGCCTTCGGCTTTGCCGGCTAGCATACCGCCCTGGCCCGCCTACATTCTGTTCAGGAGGTGCGTAAATGGGCGACTATGAGATCGGGCGGTTCATCTATCTGGCGATCCTGCTGGTGGCGGTTGGCTCTTGGGTCTTCGTGCAAAATCGCCAAAGCCTGGGCAAAACGCTGCAGATGTTCGCCGTCTGGGGCTTCATTTTCTTGGGCGTAATCGCCTCTTACGGGCTTTGGCAGGACATCCGCCAGACCGTGCGCCCGCAGCAGAACGTGGCGGTGGATGGCGGCCGGGTTGAGGTGCCGCGCGCGCCCGACGGGCACTACTACCTGACACTGGACGTGAACGGCACTCCGATCGAGTTTCTGGTGGACACCGGCGCCAGCCAGGTTGTGCTGAACGAAAGCGACGCCCGGCGGGCCGGGATTGATACCGGAAACCTCGCCTATCTCGGCCGCGCCCAAACCGCCAATGGCGAAGTGCGCACCGCCTCTGTCTGGATTGATGAAATGTCGCTGGGCGGCATAACCGACACCGGCGTGCGTGTCTGGGTCAACAAGGGGGCGCTTGACCAGTCACTGCTTGGGATGGGCTACCTGCAGCGCTGGTCCAGCATCGAGATCCGCAATGGCGCCCTGGTCCTGACGCGGTAACCGCTGCCGGCAGCAGAGCTCCGCAATTCAGGTTATTGAGCCGGATCAAGGAATTCCGGCTCAATTGCTCCTAAGCTGGGTGGCGACTGACACACCAGAAAGGAGCTTGATATCCCCGTGACAGATGCAGAACTGAAACAACTGACAGAAAGCTACAGCAAGCTGAAGGACGAGGCCGTCAGGGATCCCGCGTTTTTCTATGACGCGCTGTTCCGGCACGCGCCTGAGCTGCGGCAGCTTTTCCGGGAGGATCTGGAAGGCCAGGGCATGAAGTTCATGACAACGCTGGGCGTCATTCTTGCCAAGCTAGGCGATGAATCCGCCGTCGACCCGCACTTTCAGGAACTCGGCAAAAGACACGCAAGCCTCGGCGTCCACACCTCCCATTTTGCCCCGATGGAGGAAGCACTGGTCGACTCCCTGCGCAACGCGCTGGGAGAAGAGTTCACCCCCGAGCTTGAAGCGCTGTGGCGCAGGGCCTTTGAGGAGATTTCCGCCCGGATGATCCAGCGCGGCGGCATTCAGAACAGCTGACAGCTGCTCTCCTTATGCCTCACCCGGCGCCGGGCTGCGGCGAGATGAAGCCAAGGATGGGGTACACGCGCCCGAAAGCGCCCGGATTGCTTTCCAGCCGCACAGCGGACCAGTCATTGGCGGCCGACACATCTATCACCGCCATGCCCAGCGACACCTTGTTGCGGTGCCAATTGGCATGATTGACCTCGATCCGGCGGGAATCTTCGACCTTGGACACCACCGCAACATGGCCCAGCGGGTTTGAGCGGGTCGCCTGAAAGGCCATCACCGCGCCGGGCTGCGGCTGCTTCCCGCGGCTGAACTGACCATTGGCCTGTGACCACCAGGTCTTGGCATTGCCGTAAATCTCGATGCCGCTGGCGTTGCGCGCAAACGGTACGCACCACACCCGCTTGCCCTTGGACCGCAGGGAGCGGACTTCCTGAACCGCAAAGTCTAGACGCTCGGCGTCGACCTCGGCCCGGCCGACAGACCCGCCCTGGGGAGCGCCGCAATTTGCCAGCACCAGCAGTGCCGCCCCAACAACAGGCAGCAGCCGCGGCCGCAGAAACACACGCTTCGAAATCATCTGTCCCCCCAATGTCTGGATCTTTTGACGGGGAGGATTAATGCGCGAACCGCAGTCGCGCGAGCATTTCCTGCACAATTGAAATAAAACTGACGGGAACTGGCGGAAACCTGCCGATCTGCGGGGCGGGGCAGCCTATTTTTCTGCCTTCTTTTCCCAGCGCCCGCTTTCCTCGGACCAGTACTGGGCAGAGCAGCCGGCGTCTGTCAGGCTTTTCCACTGGGTGCGGGCGTGCTGCACGGCCTCCGGATCGGTGCCGTCAAACAGGATGCAGACCCGCTGCAGCGCCTGCACCTCTTCCGCGGTGACGGCGGCGCCATCCACAGCCATCACGCAATCGGGTGAATTGGCGGCCTCCGGCCCTGCCGTCAGCAGGACCGGCTGCAGTACATCATAGGGGCCGCCCGCCAGGCCGTGGGCAGGGAAGCTTTCCTCCGGCCCCTGCCACAAACGGTCATCCAGCCAGGCCATGCGTTCGGGGTCGCGCCCGCGCACCGCAATGCGCCAGCCCGCCCCGCGCGCCTTGTCCAGAAGGACCGGCAAGGTCTCCTCCAGCGGCCTGCGGGTCAGATGATAGAAATAGGCAGCCCCCATAAGTGTTTATTCCGCCTCGAACTTATCCGCGACCAAGCGGTTCAGCGCCATCACGCCCCAGCCGGTGGCGCCTTTGGGCGCGTAAGCGGTATCCGTCTTCACCGAGGCGACTCCCGCAATGTCCAGATGAATCCAGGGCATGCCGTCCTTGATGAAGCGCTGAAGGAACTGCGCGGCGGTGATCGAGCCCGCGGGCCGCCCGCCGACGTTCTTCATGTCGGCGATGCGCGATTTCAGCTGCTCGTCATAGGCCTTGCCCAAGGGCATCCGCCAGGCGCCCTCATCCTCGGCACCGGCGGCCTTGAGAAAGGCATTGCAAAGGCCGTCGTCGTTGGAGAACACGCCGGCATTCTCATGCCCCAAACCGATGATGATGGCACCGGTCAGCGTCGCCAGATCAATGACGCCCGCTGGCTTGAACCGCTCCTGCGCGTACCACAGCACATCACACAGCACCAAACGGCCTTCGGCGTCGGTGTTGATGATCTCCACCGTGTCGCCCTTCATCGACTTCACCACATCACCGGGGCGGATGGCGTTGCCCGACGGCATGTTCTCCACCAGCCCGACGAGGCCCACCACATTGGCCTTGGCCTTGCGCAGCGCCAGCGCCTTCATGGTCCCGGTCACGACACCCGCGCCGCCCATGTCCATGGTCATCTCTTCCATGCCGGCCGCGGGCTTCAGGGAAATGCCGCCGGTGTCGAACACCACGCCCTTGCCGACCAGCGCCAGCGGCGCGGCATCCTTGGCGCCGCCCTTCCAGTGCATCACCGCCACCTTGGAGGGGCTGTCGGACCCCTGCCCGACGCTCAACAGCGTGCGCATGCCCAGCTTCTCCAGATCCGCTTCTTCCAGGATCTCGACCTCCAGGCCGATCCCCTTCATCTCCTCAATGCGGCGGGCGAATTCCGTGGTGGTCAGCACATTGGCCGGCTCATTGATCAAATCGCGGGTCATGTGAACGCCCTCGGCCACCGCCAGCAGCGGCGCGCAGGCGGCTTCCAGCTCCGAAGGCGCCTTGCAGGCGATCACCACCTCGCCCTTTGGCTTGTCGTCTTTCGGCGATTTGTGATTGTCGAACTCATAGTCCCGCAGCGCAATGCCCTGGGTCAGATCGGCGGCCTTGTTCATGCCGCCAGCCATCACCGTCAGACGCTTGCCCGCGGCCCCTTTGGCCAGATTGGCGCCTGCCTTGCGCGCCTCCACCGGCGTCAGCTTGCGCGGCAGCACCAGCACGTCCATCGCCTCCGCCTGCATCCCCGCAGGCCAGCTCACAGAGATCACGTCGCCGGACTTCGCCTTCTTGAACCCCTCGGACCCGATCAGCCGGGCGATGGCGCCTTTGCTGAGACGGTTGGCGCTGCGCGCCGCCTGATCCATGCTGCCCTCCGGCGTGACCATCACCGCCACGCGGCCGGTCATCTCTGCCAGCGCTTTGGGGTCGTATTCGGCAAAACGGATCGGGGTAAGACTGCTCATTTGTTGCGAACTCCTGCTGGTATCACCTGATTGTTGGCTCAAGAGGTATCCTGCGCAGCGGCGCTTGGCCAGACCCGGCCGTTCAGTCCGGTTATCTGCAATCCGCCGCCGATCCTGCTGCCTTGCGAGAATGCAGTTTTCCCCGCCAATCAAATCCACTAAGGTCCGGGAAAATAACAACGGCAAGGTCTGGGGGGATCGGGTGTCACGCTACGACAGATATGTGCTGTCACAGTATCTGCTCTTCTTCGGCTTCTTTGCCCTGATTCTGGTGGCCGTGTTCTGGGTCAACCGGGCGGTTGTGCTGTTTGACACGCTGATCGGCAACGGGCAGTCGGCCCTGGTGTTCCTGGAATTCACCGCGCTCACCCTGCCGAACCTGATCCGCATGGTGCTGCCGATCGCCACCTTCGGCGCCGCGGTCTGGGTCACCAACAGGCTGAACAGCGAGAGCGAGCTGACCGTGCTGCGCGCCACCGGCACCAGCCCCTGGCAGATGGCCAGGCCTGCGCTGGCCTTTGGCATCATCACAGCGCTGATGATGTCGGCGCTGACCCATTACCTGCTGCCCGCCTCGATCAACCAGCTGGAAGAGCGCGAGAGCGAGGTGTCCCGCAACATCACCGCCAAGCTGCTGAGCGAGGGGGACTTCCTGCATCCCGCCGAAGGCGTCACCTTCTACATCCGCCAGATTGACCCCGACGGCACCCTGAACGACGTGTTCCTGTCGGACCGCCGCGACCCGGCGGTAACCGTCACCTATACCGGCGCCCGCGCCTTTCTGGTGCGCGACGAAGGCAGCGCGCATCTGATCATGGTAGAGGGCATGGCGCAGCGGCTGGACCACAAGACGCAGCGGATGTCGACCACGTTCTTTTCTGATTTCTCATACGATATCAGCACCCTGGCGCGCAAAGCTGAGAACCCGGCCCGCAACATCCGCGCCATCCCCAGCCTGGAGCTGATGACCAGCGCAGAGACTGTGACCCGCACTGACGGCTATTCCGCCGGCGCCCAGGCGGAGGAGCTGCACCTGCGCTTTGCCCGCGCGCTGGTGTGCGTGGCGGTGGCCCTGATCGGATTTTCGGCGCTGATGCTGGGCACGTTCTCCCGCTTCGGCGTCTGGCGGCAGGCCTTCCTGGCCTTTGTCGTGCTGATCTTTGTCGAAGGCTTGCGCGGCGTGGTGTCGGAACCGGTGCTGGACAACCCCGGTCTGTGGCCGCTGATCTACCTGCCCACCCTGCTGGGTCTGGCCGTGGCGCTGATCTTCCTGATCCTGGCCTCCCGGCCCAAGCGCATCCGGCAGGAGGCTTCCGCATGAAGCTGGATCTCTATTACGCGCGCCGCTTCCTGCAATGGTTCCTGGTGATCTGCGCGGTTCTGATGACGCTGGTCATTCTGATCGATCTGAACGAGCAGATCCGCCGCTTCGAAGGGGCCAGCCTCGGCCTGCCGCAGCTGGTTGGCCTCAGCCTGCTGAACATCCCGGCCGCGCTCAGTGAGTTCCTGCCGCTGATCATGATCCTGACCACCATCGTGCTGTTTGTCGGCCTGGCCCGCAGCAGCGAACTGGTGGTGACCCGCGCCATTGGCCGCTCCGGCATCCGGGCGCTGGCGGCGCCGGTGCTGGCGGCGGCCGGGATCGGGGTTCTGGCGGTCACCATGCTGAACCCGATCGCGGCGGCCACTGCCAACCGTTACCAGGATCTGGCCGAAACCTATCACAATGGCGGCCCCTCTGCGCTGTCGCTCAGCGGCGAGGGCCTGTGGCTGCGCCAGGGCGGCGCCCGCGGCCAGTCGGTCATTCACGCCAAGGGCTACAGCGGCGATGCCGCCGACATCACCCTTCATGACGTGTCGATCCATGCCTACAGCAACGCCGGCGGACCGGTGCGCCGCATTATCGCCGAGAGCGCCCGGCTGGATGGCAGCAACTGGATCCTGACCAATGCCAAATCCTGGCCACTGACGGCCGGCATCAACCCGGAAGCCGGCGCCGCTTCGCATGACGAACTGCAGCTGCCGACGACGCTGACCACCGACCGCATCCGCGACACGCTGGGCACCGCCAGCGGTATTTCGATCTACGACCTGCCCGCCACCATCCGCGAGCTGTCTGCCGCGGGCTTCACCACCAAGCGCTATGAAGTGCGCTATCAGGCAGAGCTGGCACGGCCGCTGTTTCTGATCGCCATGGTGCTGGTCGGTGCCTCCTTCACCATGCGGCACGCCCGCTTTGGCGGCACCGGCCTGGCCGTGCTGATGGCAGTACTGCTGGGATTCGGGCTTTATTTCATCCGCAATTTCGCGCAAATCCTTGGCGAGAACGGGCAAATCCCGGTGGCCCTGGCCGCCTGGGCGCCGCCCGCTGCTGCAATATTGTTGACCTTGGGACTGCTTCTCCATGCCGAAGACGGGTAACCTGCGCCGGGCGCTGCTTCTTTCCGCCGTGCTGCCGTGGCTGGCGCTGACAGCCCCTGCCCTGCAGGCGCAGACCGCGGCGCCGCCCGATCCGGCGCAGCCTGCGATGCTGGTGGCAGATCAGGTCTTCATCACCCCGGACCGCACCCTGGTCGCCGAAGGCAACGTCGAGGCGTTCCAGGGCAATATCCGCCTGCGCGCCCGCAAGATCACCTTTGACCAAACCAACGGCACGCTGCAGATCGAAGGCCCGATCCGGATCGACCAGAATGGCGGCATCACCATCCTGGCCAATGCTGCCGAGCTGGACCGGGACCTGCGCAACGGCCTGCTGACCGGCGCCCGCATGGTGTTTCAGCAGCAGCTGCAGTTAGCCTCGCTGCAGATGACACGGGTCAGCGGCCGCTACACCCAGCTCTATAAAACCGCCGTCACCTCCTGCCATGTCTGCGACGACGGCCGCCCGCCGCTCTGGCAGATCCGGGCTGAGCGGGTGATCCACGACCAGCAGGAACGCCAGCTGTATTTCGAAAGTGCCCAGCTCAGGGTGCTGGATGTGCCGGTGTTCTACTTCCCGGCGATCCGCCTGCCGGATCCCTCGCTGGAACGCGCCAGCGGGTTCCTGGTGCCCTCGGTGCGCTCCACCTCGAACCTGGGCACCGGGATCAAGGTGCCGTATTTCTTCACGCTGGGTCCGCACCGCGATTTGACGCTGGCCCCTTATATCTCCTCCAGTACCCAGACGCTGGATATGCGCTACCGCCAGGCGTTCCGCCGCGGCAGGATCGAATTCAACGCCGCCTATACCCGCGACGACCTGTTCTCCGGTGAGGACCGCGGTTATATCTTCGGCGAGGGCCAGTTCGACTTGCCGCGCGATTTCCGCTTCACCTTCGACGTCAAGGCGGTCTCGGACGACGCCTATGTCGCGGACTACGGCCTGCCCGATCTGGACCGCCTGCGGTCCGAGGCGGTGCTGACCCGGTCCAAGCGCGACAGCCTGTTCCG
Source organism: Leisingera aquaemixtae (assembly GCF_006740765.1). Taxonomy (GTDB): domain Bacteria; phylum Pseudomonadota; class Alphaproteobacteria; order Rhodobacterales; family Rhodobacteraceae; genus Leisingera; species Leisingera aquaemixtae. The sequence continues at coordinate 1,157,517 of NZ_CP041159.1, read as the reverse complement.
CACCTCGTTCACCCATTACAAGACCCTGCGCGACAGCGAGGAGCAGAGCGATATCCCCTCCGGCATCGCCGAGGCCTTTTACCAGACCCGCTATTTCCCGGCCCTCACCGGCGGCGAGCTGCGGCTGACGCTGCAGGGCCACGGCCACCACCGCAGTTCCAGCATCGAAGGCACCGCCACCGACAGCAACGGCCGCGACCTGTCCCGGCTGACCGCTGACGTCGACTGGCGCCGCAGCTGGCGCCTGGGCTACGGCATCCTCGCGGAATGGGAAATCGGTGCCGCCGGCGACGCCTTCCGCGCCTACGACGACGCTGTCTTCACCGAAGAAGTCACCCGCCTCACCCCGCGCAGCGCGCTTACCCTGCGCCTGCCGATGATCCGCCGCGAAGCCGGCGGCGCCAGCCAGTACCTGGAGCCGATCCTGCAGCTGGGCTGGCGCGACGAGGGCGGCGGCAACGTGGTCAGCGAGGAAAGCCGCTTTGTCGAATTCGACCAGGGCAACCTGCTGTCGCTGTCGCGCTTCCCTGCAAACGACGCCCGCGAAGACGGGCTGACCCTGGTCTACGGCGCCAACTGGGCCCGCTATGCGCCCACCGGCTGGCAGGCCTACGCCACCGCGGGCCAAGTGCTGCGCAGCGACGGTGACGACCGCTTCACCAAAAGCTCGGGCCTGGGCGGCAGCACATCGGATATCCTGCTGGCGGGCCAGATCAAATACGGCGACAGCCTGGCGATCTCCACCCGCGGCCTGCTGAACGGTTCCCTCAACTTCTCCAAGGCGGAGCTCCGCGGTGAATGGCACAACAGCCGCTCCAGCCTTGCCGGCACCTACCTGTGGCTGGGCACCGACCCGGATGAAGACCGGGACGAGGAAAGCTCGGAACTGTGGGTGGACGGACGCTACGACATCAACCCCAACTGGTCTGCCAGTGCCCGGCTGCGGTATGACATCGCCGGCGCCCAGGCCACCCGCGCTGGCCTTGGCGTGGCCTACAGCAACGAATGCGTGACGGTCGACGTTTCGGTCAACCGACGCTATACCTCCACAACAAGTGTTGAGCCGACCACGGATTTCGGCTTTACCATCTCGCTGAGCGGATTTTCCGTAAAAAGCGGCAGCAAACAGTACAGGCGGTCATGCAGCAAGACGTGAATACCCGGTTCCCGGCTCCCTTCCTTTCCCGTGCTCTCAGAACTGCGGCCGCGCTGGCGCTGGCCGCAGGGCTCGCCTGGAGCGGCCTGCCCGCGGGCGCACAGAACCTTTTTGCCCCGGCCATCACCGTGAATGATCAGGTCATCACCCGGTATGAGCTGGAACAGCGCGCCCGGTTTCAGGCCGCGCTGCGGGTTCCGGGCGATCCGCTGGAAACCGCCCGCGAGGAGCTGATCAATGACCGGCTCAAGCTGATGGTGCTGAAGCAGGCCGGAATTGAGCTGAGCGAAGAAGACATCACCGCCGGCATGGAAGAACTGGCCGGGCGCGCCAACCTGTCGCTCAACGAGTTTCTGACCGTGTTGCAGCAGCAGGGCGTTGCGCCGCAGACACTGCGCGATTTCACCAAGGTCGGGCTTGGCTGGCGCGAATACACCCGCGCCCGTTTCCTGTCCCGCGCCCGGCCCACGCCAGAGGAAATCGACCGCGCCATGGGCACAGCCGGCACCGGCAGCGTCCAAGTTCTGCTGAGCGAATTCATCGTGCCGCTCAACGACCAGAACGCCGCCCAGGTCGAAGAGCTGGTGGAGCAGGTCGCCAAGCTCAAGGGCTACGACAGCTTCTCTGCCGCCGCCGCCCAGTATTCGGCGGCAGGCAGCCGCGGCGATGGCGGCCGCCTGCCTTGGATGCCGCTGACCAAGCTGCCGCCGCAGCTGCAAGAGGTTGTGCTGGCGCTGCAGCCGGGCGAAGTGTCCGAGCCGCTGCCGCTGCAGGGCGCGGTGGCGCTGTTCCAGATGCGCGGCCTGCGCGAGGTGGAGGGCGCCGCCCCGCGCTTCTCCGCCATTGAATATGCCACCTATTTCCTGCCCGGCGGGCGCACGCCCGAAGCTCTGGCCGCCGCGCAGCAGGTGGTGAACAGCGTCGACACCTGCGAGGACTTCTATGGCCTGGCGCAAGGGCAGGATCCGTCTGTTCTGGCGGTCGAAAGCCTGCCGCCCGCGGAGATCCCCAGCGATATCGCGCTGGAGCTGGCCAAGCTGGACCCGGGCGAGACCTCCACCGCGCTGACGCGCAACAACGGCCAGACTCTGATGGTGCTGATGCTTTGCGGCCGCACCGCCGACCTTGGCGAGGGCGCGAACCGCGAAACGGTGGCGAATGCGCTTACGGGGCAGCGGTTGACTTCGCTGGTCGACAGCTACCTGGAGCAGCTGCGCGCGGATGCGCGGATCGACATCAAATGAACCGGCCCGGGCCCATTGCGCTCAGCTGCGGCGAGCCCGCAGGCATCGGCCCGGAAATCGCCGTCAAGGCCTGGGACGCCCTGCGCGCCGCTTGCCCGTTCTTCTGGATCGGCGACCCGCGCCACCTGCCCGCCGGCACTCCGGTTCGGGAAATCACCGCCCCGGCAGAGGCCGCAGCCGCCTGCGCAGACCGCTTTCCGGTGCTGCCGCTAACCTTTGGCGGCAATACCGTGAAGGGCACCGTCGACCCGGCCAACGCGGCCGGTGTGATCCAGTCCATCGAAACCGCCGTCCGGCTGGTCCAGCAGGGTGAGGCCTCCGCGGTCTGCACCGCTCCCATCCACAAGAAGGCGCTGATCGACGGCGCAGGCTTTGCCTACCCCGGACATACCGAATTTCTTGCCGCCCTCGCAGGCCGCGACCGCGTGGTGATGATGCTGGCCAGCGAACAGCTGCGGGTGGTGCCTGCCACCATCCACATCGCGCTTGCGGACGTGCCCAAGGTGCTGACCCCGGGCCTGTTGCGCGAAACCATCGAAATCACCGCCGCCGGGCTGCGCGATCAGTTCGGCATCGCGTCCCCCCGCATCGCCGTCGCGGGACTGAACCCGCACGCGGGCGAAGGCGGCGCCATGGGGACCGAGGAGCTGGACTGGATCAACGGCCTGATCAGCGGGATGCAGGACGAGGGGCTGGCGGTCACCGGCCCGCACCCGGCCGACACCATGTTCCACGCCGCCGCCCGCGCCCGCTATGACGCAGCGGTCTGCATGTACCACGACCAGGCGCTGATCCCGATCAAGACGCTGGACTTCGACCGCGGCGTCAACGTGACCCTGGGCCTGCCCTTCATTCGCACCTCGCCCGACCACGGCACCGCCTTCGACATCGCAGGCACCGGCCAGGCCAGCCCGGCCAGCCTGATCGAAGCCCTGAAGCTGGCGCAGCGCATGGCCGCCAGCCCTTGATTCTTCTTCTGGCGGGAAATATCCCCGCCGGAGGCATGAAAGTTCCGGCGCGCCGCCCGCGCCCTGTCCCAAGGTCCAGATGACATGAGCGCTATCGACAGCCTTCCCCCCTTGCGCGAGGTGATCGCGACGCATCAGCTGTCCGCGCGCAAGTCATTGGGCCAGAACTTCCTGCTCGACCTGAACCTGACCGCCAAGATCGCCCGCCAGGCCGGCGACCTCACCGGTTGCGACGTGCTGGAGATCGGCCCCGGCCCCGGCGGCCTCACCCGCGGGCTGCTGGCCGAGGGCGCCCGCCGGGTACTGGCGGTGGAGAAGGACAGCCGCTGTCTGCCGGCGCTGCAGGAAATCGCGGACGCCTACCCGGGCCGGTTCGAAGTGATCAACGGCGACGCGCTGGAGATCGACCCGCTCGAACACCTGACGCCGCCGATCCGCATCGCAGCCAACCTGCCCTACAACGTCGGCACCGAACTCCTGGTGCGCTGGCTGACGCCCAAGGAATGGCCGCCCTTCTGGGAAAGCCTCACCCTGATGTTCCAGCGCGAGGTGGCCGAGCGCATCGTGGCGCAGCCCGGCTCCAAGGCCTATGGCCGCCTGGCGATTCTGGCCCAATGGCGCGCCGATGCCCGCATCGTGCTGTCGCTGCCGCCCGGCGCGTTCACACCGCCGCCCAAGGTCTCCAGCGCGGTGGTGCATCTCGACGCCCTGCCCGAGCCGCGTTTCCCGGCCGATGCCGCGATCCTGTCGCGGGTGGTGGCTGCCGCCTTCAACCAGCGCCGCAAGATGCTGCGCGCCTCGCTCAAGGGGATCTCCCCCGATATCGAGGCGCATCTGACCGCCGCCGGCATCCCGCCGACCGAGCGCGCGGAACAGGTCAGCCTGGAGGCCTTCTGCGCGCTGGCCCGCGAGCTGGCCAAGGCCTGAGCCCTATCCCCGAAGTCTTTGCCGGAGCCAGATTCCCCGATGACCCAACCGGTTTCCTCCCGCCCGACCCTGCTGTCCGTGAACGTCAACGCGGTTGCCTATCTGCGCAACCGGCGCGAGGTGCCCTGGCCCAACCTGACCGACATCGCCCGCGCCATCCTGCAGGCCGGCGCCCATGGCATCACCGTGCATCCGCGCCCGGATGAGCGCCATATCCGGTTTTCGGACCTGCCGGACCTCTCCCGTCTGATCGCAGAGGAGTTCCCGCAGGCGGAATTCAACATCGAAGGCTACCCGACCCGCCATTTCATCGACCTGGTGCTGGAGAACAAACCGCATCAGGTGACGCTGGTGCCCGACACGCCCGAACAGTCCACCTCCGACCACGGCTGGGACTTTGCCGCCGATGGCGGGATGCTTTTGCCCGTCGCGCAGGAGTTCAAGGCCGCGGGCATCCGGGTCTCCTATTTCGTGGACGCCAACCCGGCGGACCCCGCGCTGGCGCAGCAGGCAGGCGCGGACCGGATCGAATTCTACACCGGGCCTTACGCCGATCAGACCAGCCCGGACGCCACCGGCCGGGAACTGGCCAGGATCAAGGCTACAGCAGACGCCGCCCGCCAGCTTGGCACGGCGGGCGCCAGCACTGCGCTGATGATGAATGCCGGCCACGACCTGACCGTGGACAACCTGCCCGCCCTGCGCCAGGCCATCCCGGATCTGGCCGAAGTCTCCATCGGCCACGCGATCACCGCAGATGCGCTCATGCTGGGCTTTCCGGAGGCGGTCCGCCGCTACCTGCGGGTGCTGGGCCACGCGGCGTAACCGCCCGGCAGTCCAAGCCGGTGCGGATCTTGACGGCCCGCCCCCCGGCTGCCTTATGCTGCCTGCAACAGCCAGCCAGCAGGTGCAGGAGCGGCGGATGGAGTTTTTGTCAGAATACCGCGGCCACACCCGCGAAATCATCGGTCTTTTCCGTGCGGCCTTTACCGCGTCGGAGGGCGAAGCCGAAGGCGGCCTGATCGCGGGCCTGGTCCGCGATATCTTCGCCAAAACGCCGGATCAGGACCTGTTTGTCTTTTCGGCCTGGGACGGCAGCACGCTTATCGGCTGCATCATGTTCTCCCGGCTGCGCTACGATCAGGACAGCCGCACGGTCTTCCTCCTGTCGCCGGTTGCCGTATCGCCCAGCCGGCAAAGGCAGGGGATCGGGCAGGCGCTGCTAAAACACGGGCTGAGCAGGATCCGCGAACACGGCGTGGACGTTGCCGTCACCTACGGCGATCCCGCCTATTACGGCAAGACCGGGTTCCGCCAGATAACCGAGGCGCAGGCCGCGGCCCCCGTGCCGCTGCGTTTCCCGGAGGGATGGCTGGCGCAACCGCTCAGCGGCGCAGAGCTTGCGCCCCTGCGCGGCCCGTCATCCTGCATCGAGGCCCTGAACAACCCGGACTACTGGTAGCCCAAGCTGCAAACCTGGGATTTCTCCCGCAACAGCCGCTCACCAAAACAAAGACCCCTGGCGCCATCGGCACCGGGGGTCCTTCGCTGTTCTGGTTTTGCGCCGCTTATTCAGCAGCTTCAGCCGGGCCGTCTTCGGTCTTGGGCTTCGGCTTCGCGCGCGGGCGGCTGGTTTTCTTCGGCGCGGGTTTTGCCTCCGCATCGCCGCCGCCGTCGCTGGCCTCTGCCGTGTCATCCCCTTTGGATGCCGGCTTGCGGGTCCGCGGCTTGCGGGCCGGGGCCTTTTTCGGCGCGGCCTCAGCCGCAGCATCCGAAGGTGCCGACTGGCTTTCCGGTGTTTCGACAAGACCGCTGTCAGCGCCGTTGCCGTTATCGCCGCGCGGGTCGATCACCTCGGGCTGCGGGCTGCCGGCCGGGTCTGCCGACGGAGCAGCCGATGCGGCCTCACGCTCCTGGCGCTCCAGCCGTTCGGCCCGCTCGCGGTCGCGCTCGGCCTGGCGTTCGCGGTTCTGCCGCTCCTGCTCCTCGCGGCGCGCCTCGATCTCGCGCTGTGCTTCATTCAGCATGCGCAGGTAATGCTCGGCGTGCTGCTGAAAGTTCTCAGCGGCAACCCGGTCATTGCTCAGCTGCGCATCGCGGGCCAGTTGATTGTATTTGTCGATGATCTGCTGGGGCGTTCCGCGCACCTTGCCTTCGGGACCGGAGCTGTCGAACACGCGGTTGACAACATTGGCGCCATTGGGACGGTTCCGGTTCGACTTGGAACGTGAACGTGATTTGGACGATCTCATATGCCTAACGTAAGCCTTGAGTTAATGCGCCGTAGACCCATATCGTGCGCGCCTCAACGCCGGATCATAAGCTTTTTTGGGCTTGATGCCGCGGGAAGGCTTCGAGAGCTTTCTCCTAAAGCGGCTCCTTCTGAGTAACCATTTTCCGCAGCCCCAGACAAGGGGCACAATGGTATTTTCTGTGTTTTTTCTTTCGAATTCGCGAATTTCCGTGTCAAACGCCGCTCTTTACGCTGGAATGCGCCCGCACCACCCGGTCGCGCCCGTCCAGATCCTGCAGCACGGCAATGCCGCTCAGACCGGCCTCTTCCAGCAGCGCGCTGACCGCCTGGCCTTGCGACGGCCCGATTTCCAGCAGAACCCGTCCGCCTGGCGCCAGATGCCCGGCCACTTGCGCGGCGATCCGCCGGTAGGCCCCCAGCCCGTCGCCGCCATCGGTCAGCGCAATACCGGGCTCATGCCCGCGCACCTCCGCCGACAGGCCTTCCATCTCGTCCAGCGCAATATAGGGCGGGTTCGAGACGATCAGGTCGAACTGTCCTTCAACCGCCTCAAACCAGTCGGATTGCCGGATATCGGCCCGCGCCTGAACCCGGTGCAGCACCGCATTGGCGCTGGCCTGCAGACAGGCCGCCTCGCTGATATCCACCCCCAGCCCGGTCGCCTCCTGCCGCTCGGCCAGAAGCGTCACCAGAATGCAGCCGGAGCCGACGCCAAGGTCCAGAACCCGGCTGTAAGGCTCTGCCAGCGCCGCCTCGACCAGTATCTCGGTCTCGGGCCGCGGGTCCAGAACATCGCGCGACACCTTGAAGCGGCGGCCGTAAAACTCCCGCTCGCCGATCAGATGCGAGACCGGCACCCGCACCGCCCGCAGCGCAATCAGCTGCTCATAGCGCTCGGCCACCTCCGGCGCCAGCTCCTCCGGCGCGATCAGCGTCACCCGGCTGGCCTCGATGCGGGCCGCATGGGCCAGCAGCACCCGTGCATCCCGCGCCGGATCCGGCACCCCTGCCGCCCGCAGCCGCGCCGTTGCAGCCGCCATCGCCTGTGCCGCGGTCTCTGCCATGCTCACTGCCCCATCTCGGCCAGCAGCCGGGCCTGATTGTCCGCCGTCAGCGCGTCGATAATCTCATCCAGATCGCCGCCCATCACCTGATCCAGCTTGTAAAGCGTCAGGTTGATGCGGTGGTCGGTCATCCTGCCTTGCGGAAAGTTGTAGGTGCGGATCCGCTCCGAGCGGTCGCCCGAGCCCACCTGGCTCGCCCGGTCCGCCGAGCGTTCGCTGTCGATCCGCTGCCGTTCCATGTCATAAAGCCGGGTCTTCAGCACCTGCATGGCAATCTCGCGGTTGCGGTGCTGGGACTTTTCAGACGAGGTCACGATAAGCCCCGTCGGCAGGTGGGTGATCCGCACCGCCGAGTCGGTGGTGTTCACATGCTGCCCGCCTGCGCCCGAGGCCCGCATAGTGTCGATGCGGATGTCGTTGGCGTCGATGTGAATGTCCACATCCTCCGCCTCCGGCAGCACCGCCACTGTCGCCGCCGACGTATGGATGCGCCCGCCGCTCTCGGTCGCGGGCACCCGCTGCACCCGGTGCACACCGGATTCGTATTTCAGCCGGGCAAAAACATTTTCGCCCTTGATATGCGCGACCACTTCCTTGATGCCGCCCAGTTCGGTCATCTGCTCTTCGATGATGTCGAATTTCCAGCCCTGCCCTTCGGCATAGCGCTGGTACATGCGCAGCAAATCGCCCGCGAACAAGGCCGCCTCATCGCCCCCCGTGCCGGGACGGATCTCCAGCATCGCCGGACGGCTGTCGGCGGCGTCCTTGGGCAGCAAGGCCAGCTGCAGCGCATGCTCGGCCTCCGGGATCGCCGCCTTCAGCGCCGGAATCTCTTCCGCTGCCAGATCCTTCATATCCGGATCCGCCAGCATCAGCTCGGCCTCATGCAGATCGCTTAGCAGCTTGCGGTAGGCCGTCACCTGCTCCGCCACCGGGCGCAGGTCGGAATATTCCTTGGCTAGTGCCGCAATGTCCCCGCCGCCGGCGCCATCTGCCATTGCGGCTTCAAGATACTGAAACCGCTGCAGGATCTGTTCCAGCCGTTCTTCGGGAACCATGGGCGCGCCTATTGTTGTTCATGTTTTGGCCAAGTGACCCCCATGTGATATGCTAGAGCCATGCGACATGCCAGAGTCCTTATTGCCACAATCCTCCTCACCCTGCCTGAGCTGGGACTGGCGGACGTGGAGGGGCCAGGCGGCAAGACCATCGACTGCTATTGCACCGACAAATCCGGCGCCCGCGTGGAACTGGGAGAGCTGCGCTGCCTGCAAGTCGACGGCCGCATGTTCATGGCGCAATGCCAGATGTCGCTGAACGTGCCGATGTGGCGCGAGGTGCAAAGCAGCTGCCTGTCGGCGTCGCTTGGGGATGTACAGAGTTCGCGCATTCAAAATGTGCTGCCACAACTCTGAGACCTTTTCCAATCTTCTTATCCGCCCTTCAAGAAGGGTAGATGTTCAGGTAAGCATCCCTAAACGGACGCTTGTACGAGTATTATTGAGCTTCAAAATTCAATTGCCCGCAACAGGCAGCAGCTATTGCCCTAAACCTACCCAAGAATGGCAAATCCTCGAAAGTTCATCATAGTTTTTCCTTTTTTCGGCAGGGCTGTACTGCCTGTTCACCCAACCGGCGGTGAAGCATGTCACGTAACCCGGCCTAGAGGCAGAATCTGGCGGAGGTGCCAACTGCTTCCTGTCCAGCTTCTCATTGAGTGAATCCATAGCGACGAATATCACGGCGCGATCTGTTGATCCATCATAGTATCCCGCCTGTACCCTGACGAACGGTGCCCCTGACAAAGCCAGAGCATTTGTATACTCCGTTTGAAAATTCGGGGGAATAAAATGCTCATCTTCCAAACTTGATAGAACTATAACAATTATGTCCGCGTCTTGATCGGAAACCCAAGCTCCCCCCTGATCAAATTTATTTGCCTCGGCATCGTGCCGCCAAAGATACTCGAAGAACTTAGGCGGCACACCGTGCACGCTTATTTGCAATGGCTCTTTCGCACTTGCGTGCACGGGCAGAAAGATCATTAGGACGTTGAGCGCAAAGAACAGTTTCTTCAAGTCAGTCTTCCCTTGCTAGAGAAATCTTTTCTGCTCAACACTTTCAAAAATCACCTGCCTTTGGATGCCCAAGAGTCACTCTTGTACTGTCTCTTTACCGGGTCAAGGGTGGCGCAGCCACCGCGCTTCAGCGCGGCTTGCCCTTGACGCGGCAAAAACTAACACAACCTGTATGGCGTCTTCACGCGCTGCCCCCCCTGAAGAGCCTCTCAGCAAAACCCACAGGCTCTGCCGCCAGAGGCGGAAGAGCCCGCGCCGCGCCCAGCGCGGCGCCCGGCCCAACTGCGAGGGGCTTTTTCAAAAGCCCGCGAGCAGGCGGGAGCGCCCCGCGCCGCTATTGCCCGGCGGAGGCTTCCTGCGAGGCGCCGTCCATCTCCGCCAGCCAGCCGTTGATCCGCTCCCTGTTGGCACCCAGATCGGAGCGGCCGAACCGCAGCCTGGCATAGACCTTCAGAAGATCGCCGTCCTGCGCCGCGGTGGTGTAATCGGGAAAGCCCAGCACCTGGGTGCGGGTGATATAGGTCACCATCCCGTCGTCCGGCCCGCCCGCCAGCACGCTGGTGCGCGGGGCATGGCTGGCGATGCGGTGGAACCGCTCCAGCCCGTCCGGCCCGGTTCTGACCACCCGGAACACGCCGCCGCGGAACTCCTTGTCCTCGGTGAACTCCGGCTGGGTGTTCCAGTCCAGCGGATCGCTTGGCGCCAGGCGGATGAACCCCAGCCCGGCGACAACGGCGGCCAGCAGCAGCCAGCCCAGCAGCATCAGCCGCCTCAATGCGGTTTCAAGGTCAAGCCTTGCCTCCTCCCTGCGCGGCCCTCCCCCGGCCTGTTGCGTGAGGCCGGACCGCTTATCTCGTTGCCACGCCCGGCAGCACGCACAGCAGCTCATAGAGCAGGTTTGCGCCCACCAAAGCGGTGTTGCCAGAGGGATCGTAAGGCGGCGACACCTCCACCAGGTCGCAGCCGACGATATTGACCCCCTTCAGCGCGCGGATCAGCTCCAGCGCCTGCGGCGTTGTCAGCCCGCCGATTTCCGGCGTGCCGGTGCCCGGCGCATAGGCCGGGTCAAGGCTATCAATATCATAGCTCACATAGACCGGCCTATTGCCGATATCGCGGCGAATTTCCGCACCCATCTGGTGCAGCGGCCGGTTCCACAATTCCTGCGCCGGGAAATGCTGGAAGCCCCAGCTCTGCGCCTCGGAAAAATCGGTGGCGGCATAACCGGTGCCGCGGATGCCGATCTGATAGGTCTTATCCGGAACAATCAGCCCTTCTTCATAGGCGCGGCGGAACACGGTGCCATGGGTCTCGCGCTCGCCGAACATCTCGTCGTTCACATCGGCATGGGCATCCACATGCACCAGCGCCACGGGACCGTATTTCTTGGCAATGGCGCGCAAGATCGGCAGCGTGATCGAATGATCGCCGCCCATCGCCACCGGGATCACCGCGCCCGACAGGATCGCCTCATAGCTGTCCTGGATGATTCTGAGCGAATCCGGCAGCGAGAAGGTGTTGATCGCCAGATCGCCTATATCGGCAATGTTCAGACTGTCGAACGGCGCCGCGCCGGTGGCCATGTTATAGGGCCGCAGCATCGCGCTTTCGGCCCGGATCTGCTTGGGGCCGAACCGGGTTCCGGACCGCCAGGAGGTGCCGATATCCATCGGAACCCCCAGAACCGCCACATCCAAGCCGTCCAGCGAGGTGGCCTGCGGCAGCCGCATAAAGGTGTTCGGCCCCGAGAACCGGGCCAGGTCATTTCCGCTGATCGGTTGATTGAAGTCAGTCATTGTCTCTCATGTTCCAGCCCAGAAGGCAGATGATCTCCGTCGCCACATGTGCCCCGGCAATAGCAGTTGCACCGGTTGTGTCAAAGGGGGGAGAGACCTCCACCACGTCACCGCCCTTGATATTGATGCCGGCAATCCCGCGCAGGATGCGCGCCACCTGCGCCGAGGTCAGCCCGCCCCAGACCGGCGTGCCGGTGCCGGGCGCATAGGCGGGGTCCAGGCAGTCGATGTCAAAGGTCAGATAGGTCGGCCGGTCCCCCAGGATTTCCTTGATCCGCTTTGCGGTCTCCACCGGGCCGATCTCATGCACCGTGGGGGCGTCGATGATATTAACGCCCAGCGTATCCTCATTGGTGGTGCGGATCCCCACCTGCACCGAGGTTTCGGGGTCCACGATCCCGGTCTTCACCGCCTTATAGAACATGGTGCCATGATCCACCCGCTCCATGTTGTCATCCGGCCAGGTGTCGGTGTGGGCGTCAAACTGCAACAGCGAGATCGGGCCGTACTTCTCCGCATAGGCCTTCAGCACCGGAAAGCTGATAAAGTGATCGCCGCCCAGCACGACCGAGGCCGTATCCGCGGCCAGAATGCCCCGGATATGCTCCGTCAGCGCAGCCGGGAATTCCGGCACATTGGCATGGTCAAAGGCCAGATCGCCGTAATCCGCAATCGCCAGCGTGCTCAGCGGCTTATGCGGCCAGCCATAGGGCTCATCCGGGCTTTGCAGGGCAGAGGCCTCGCGGATCGCCCGCGGCCCCAGCCGCGTGCCGGGCCGGTTGGTCACCGCCTGGTCAAAGGGCACGCCGGTGACGGCAATGTCCACGCCGGTCAGATCCTTGGTGTACTTTCGGCGCAGGAAAGACGTGGCGCCGCCAAAGGTGATCTCGAAACTCAACCCCTTCAGATCCTCGCGGGTGAAGGCGTGGTCGATCATATGTTTCGCGTCTTCCAGTGCCATGGCTCTGCGTCCCTGTGATACGGCTTCCGTTTCTGATCAGATACCGGCTGCGCCGGCCGCTGTCACCTGCGGCGGGCCTCACCCGCCAAGCGGCTGCGCACGCTCCACCAGCCGGGCAAAGAAGGATGCCCCCACCGGCGCGATGTCATCGTTGAAATCGTACTTCGGATGATGCAGCCCGGCACTCTCGCCCTGCCCCAGGAACAGGTAGGATCCGGGGCGCACCTGAAGCATATAGGCAAAATCCTCCGCCCCCATCTCGCGGCCGCCCTCGGCCTCGACATTGCCCGCGCCGGAGATCTCCTTGGCGACCTCCACCGCAAAGGCAGTCTTTTCCGCATCGTTGTAGGTCGCCGGGTAGCCGGTTTCATAGTCCAGTTCCGCCTCGACCCCATAGCTCGCCGCCTGGCCCGCAACGATCTCCTTCATCCGCCGCATCACCATCTTCTGCACGGCAGGATCAAAGCTGCGCACCGTACCGTTGATATAGGCGGTATCGGGCACCACGTTGTCGGTGGTGCCGGTGTGGATCTGGGTGACAGAGACCACCAGATCCTGCAGCGCGTGATGGTTGCGGCTGACAATGGTCTGGATCGCCTGCGCCATGCCGCAGGCCGCCATCACCGGATCGCGGGTCTCATGCGGCATCGCCGCATGGCCGCCCACCCCCTTGATATGAATACGGAACTCATCCGTTGCCGCCATCAGCGCCCCCGGCGTGGTCAGGAAATGCCCCTCCGGCAGGCCCGGCGCGTTGTGCAGCGCATAGACCTCGCCGATATCGAACCGCTCCATGATGCCTTCCTCGACCATGATGCGAGCGCCGCCGATGGCTTCCTCCGCAGGCTGAAAGATCAGCGCCACCCGCCCCTTGAAGTTCCGCGTCTCCGCCAGGTACTTCGCCGCCCCCAGCAGCATCGCGGTATGGCCGTCATGGCCGCAGGCATGCATGTTGCCCGCATGGCCTGAGGCGTATTCCGCCCCTGTCTCTTCCGGGATCGGCAGCGCGTCCATGTCAGCACGCAAGCCAATCGTTGGTCCTTCCCCCTGCCCGTTGATGATCGCCACCATGCCGGTCTGCGCGATGCCTTCGTGCAGCTCATCCACCCCGAACTCCCGCAGCCGCTCCGCCACAAAGGCGGCCGTCTTGGGCAGGTCCAGTGCCAGCTCCGGGATCTGGTGCAGATACCGCCGCCAGGCCTTCATCTCCTCGGCGTAATCGGCAATACGGTTCACAACGGGCATTGGGGTGGACTCCTGCTCCAGACTCGGGATGATGCATCTGACACCGGAAAAAGAGCAGCCGCAATGCAAGAAACAGACCTGATCCACGACCAGTCCGCGGGCATCGAGCGCCTCCTGGAAATCATGGCGCGGCTCCGTGATCCGCAGACCGGCTGCCCCTGGGACATCGAACAGGATTTTGTCAGCATCGCCCCCTATACCATTGAAGAGGCTTACGAAGTCGCAGACGCGATTGAGCGCGAAGCCTGGGATGAGCTGAAGGGGGAACTGGGCGACCTCTTGTTCCAATCCGTCTTCCACGCCCGGATGGCTGAGGAGGCCGGCCACTTCACCTTTCAGGACGTGGTGCGGACGATGTCGGACAAGATGGTCTCCCGCCACCCGCATGTGTTCGGGGAGGAAAGCCGCGAGAAATCCGCCGAACAGCAGACCCTCGACTGGGAAGCGATCAAGGCCGCGGAGCGCGCAGGCAAGGCGCAGAAAGGCACGCTGGACGGGGTCGCCATCGGCCTGCCCGCCCTGCTGCGCGCCTACAAGCTGCAGAAACGCGCCGCCCGTGTCGGGTTTGACTGGCCGTCAGCAGCCAATGTCATCGCCAAGATCACCGAAGAATGCGCCGAACTGGTGGAGGCCCGCGACACCCTCTCCCACGCCGAGGTCGAGGAGGAATTCGGCGACCTTTTGTTCGTGATGGCCAACCTTGGCCGCCACCTGGGGGTCGAGCCCGAAGCCGCCCTGCGCGCCGCCAACGCCAAGTTCACCCGCCGGTTCGAGGGCGTCGAGGCCAAGCTCGCCGCCCGCGGCAAACGCCCCGAAGACAGCGACTTGGCCGAAATGGATGCACTCTGGGACGCGGTGAAGGCAGACGAGCGCGCCTGAGCGCGCGCCTTCTGCTTCATCTTTCTATAAATACTCAAGTTCCGGCGCCCTGCCGCCGGGAGGACCGCACGTTTCCGTCGCGGGAAATCTCCGGAGATTTGTACCGGCCCGCCTGCCAGCGGTTCAATCCCGTCCGAACTGCGCGTAGTCTCGTGGCTCACGATTTACGGAGACCGCAATGAGCGCCAGGAAAATCATCATCGACACAGATCCCGGCCAGGATGATGCGGTCGCCATCCTGCTGGCGCTGGCCAGTCCAGAGGATCTGGATTTGCTCGGTATCACCTGCGTTGCCGGCAATGTGCCGCTGCCACTCACCAGCAAGAACGCCCGCATTACCTGCGAGGCCGCGAGCCGCACCGATGTGCCCGTCTACGCAGGCAGCAAGGCGCCGCTTGCCCGGCCGCTGATCACGGCAGAGCATGTGCACGGCCAGACCGGCCTTGACGGGCCCAAGCTGTGGGAGCCGCAGATGCCGCTGGCAGAGGGTCACGGGGTGGATTTCATCATCGCCACCCTGCGCGCGCAGGAGCCGGGCACCGTCACGCTGTGCACCCTGGGCCCGCTCACCAATATCGCCGCCGCCTTCAACACCGCCCCCGACATCATCGAGCGGGTGCAGGAGATCGTGATGATGGGCGGCGCCTATTTCGAAGTCGGCAACATCACCCCGGCAGCAGAATTCAACATCTACGCCGACCCAGAAGCCGCTGAAATCGTGTTCAGATCCGGCGCCCCGATCACCGTGATGCCGCTGGATGTGACGCATAAGGTGCTGGCCACCAAACCGCGTGTCGAGGCGATCCGCGCCCTCAATACCCGCGTTGGCCGCTTCACCGCCGAGATGCTCGACTTCTTCGAGCGCTTCGACATGGAGAAATACGGCTCCGAAGGCGGCCCGCTGCATGACCCCTGCGTCATCGCCTGGCTGCTCAAGCCTGAGCTGTTCTCCGGCCGCCATGTGAACGTGGAAATCGAAACGTCCTCCAGCCTGACCCTCGGCATGACGGTGGCCGACTGGTGGGGCGTCACGGACCGCACACCCAATGCCCTGTTCATCGGCGACGCCGACGCCGACGGCTTTTTCACCCTCCTGACTGAAAGGCTGGCCCGCCTATGAGCGCCGCCCTGCACCTCGCCAAGCCCGAACACCTCGACACCGTGCTGGCGCTGGTTGCCGCCTTTCACGCCGAATCCGGGCTGGAGAGCAGCGACGCGCACCGCCGCGCCGGGATTGATCCGCTCCTGAACGGCCACCCTTACGGCGCGGTCTACCTGATCGGCCCCACCCGCGCGCCGATCGGCTATATCGTGATCACCTTCGGCTGGTCGGTGGAGTTCGGCGGCATGGACGGGTTTGTCGATGAACTCTACATCCGCCCCGCAGTGCGCGGCCGCGGCATCGCCACCGAGGTCCTGACCGAGCTGCCGAAATCACTGGCAGCAGCGGGCGTGCGCGCCCTGCATCTGGAGGTCGACCGCGAAAACGAGACTGCCCAGCGGCTCTATCTGCGCACCCGCTTCCAGCCGCGCAGGAACTGCATCCTGATGACGAAAACCCTGTAGCGCTGCACCCGGCCGCCGTTTGGCGCGCCTGCCTCCGGTGCGCCCGTGGCTGAGGCAAAAGCCCGCCGCCGCAGCCCCTTGCGGGCGGATTAGCGCCGCAGCCGGAAAATCACGCAACATGGCGGAACCATATGGAAGCCGCGGGAGTTATAGTGCCACCTGCGGCCCTTAAACTGGCCGGCCGGACCAATGAAAATGGAGGAAGAATATGACTTTCCGCTGGATTCCTGCTCTCGCAAGCAGCGCCGTACTGGGCCTGGGCGCCTGCACCAACCTGACCCCGGAACAGCGCACCGTTGCCGGAGTGGCAGGCGGCGCCGCAGCCGGCCTGATCGCGGCTGACGCGCTCAAGGCCGACGACGACTGGCGCCTGATCGCTGCCCTCGGCGGCGCAGCGGCAGGCACTATGGTTGCCCAGAACAACCAGACCAAGCAATGCGCCTATTCCCGCGGCGACGGCACCTATTACACTGCCCCGTGTTAAGTGAACCTGGTTAAGTGAACTTGATCTGGCGCCCTCCCCCGCCAGGGCGCCAGATCTCCGGACGCGGCCTGACGTCTGGCCGCGCATCCGGTTTCAGCGCAATTCCGCGCCGAGGTTCAGCCGTTTGACCGGATCGTCCGCCGAGGCGGTCTGCCCGGTGAACGGATAAGTCCCCGGCCCGCTGCACCCGATTATTGCCGAAAGAATTGCACAGATCGCCACTGTGCGCAGAATTCGCGTCCTCATGGCCTGTTCCCCTTTCCCGCACCGCCCTTGCGCTGCGTAGGATCACCATACCGTAACGCCTGCGTGAGCGTCTGTGATCCGGGCCACACATGCAGCTTCCGGAAGGTAAAAGCCAGAAAACGCGCGCTTTTGAAGGGTTTCCGCCCCTCCCGGCTTTGTACCGTTCAGGCCCGGACGCGGGCAGCTGCCGCGGCAAGCGGATCAGATTGCCGACCCCGCCGGGCAATCGGCTGCATCAAGCTCCAGCACCGGATCATCCGGCCCGCACTCCTCACCGCTGACGGGATAGGCGCCGGGCTCCGTACACGCTGCAAGCAGCAGCGGCAGATTTATCAGAGCAAGCAAAATGAGGCGAACGGGGGTCATATCAGGCTCCTGCGCTAAGGGTGGTGCGGGTCCAGAATGCCTGTTTCCGGCAACGCGGTCCTTGATGCGTGTTAATGTCCCGTCATGACTTCGCGCCCCCGCTGCCCGAGGCACCGCGGCGCTTGCGGCGTTCCAGAGCCAGCCTTGCGCGAGACCGCCGTCAGACACATTCGGCTCCCCTGCCAAAAAAAGCGCCCCGAACAAACGTTTGAGGCGCTTTTCAGCGTCCAAACGGAACGCTCTTACTTCAGGATCGAACGGCCCGCGTATTCGGCCACTTCGCCCAGCGCTTCCTCAATGCGGATCAGCTGGTTGTACTTCGCCAGCCGGTCCGAGCGCGCCAGCGAGCCGGTCTTGATCTGGCCGCAGTTGGTGGCCACAGCGAGGTCGGCAATGGTCGCATCCTCGGTCTCGCCGGAGCGGTGCGACATCACGTTGGTGTAGCGCGCGCGATGCGCCATATCGACGGCCTTCAGGGTCTCGGTCAGCGAGCCGATCTGGTTCACCTTCACCAGCATCGAGTTGGCGCAGCCGCGCTCAATGCCCTCGGCCAGACGCGCCGGGTTGGTCACGAACAGGTCGTCGCCGACCAGCTGCACCTTGCCGCCCAGTTCGTCGGTCAGGGCCTTCCAGCCGTCCCAGTCATCCTCGGACATGCCGTCTTCGATCGAGATGATCGGGTAGTCTTTCACCAGCGCCGCCAGATAGGCCACGTTCTCTTCCGACGACAGGGTCTTGCCCTCGCCGGACAGCACGTATTTGCCGTCCTTGTAATATTCGGTCGCCGCGCAATCCAGCGCCAGGTAGATTTCCTCGCCCGGCTTGTAACCGGCCTTCTCGATGGATTTCAGCACAAAATCCAGCGCTTCGCGGGTAGAGGCGATGTTCGGGGCAAAGCCGCCCTCGTCGCCGATCCCGGTCGACAGACCCGCCGCCGACAGCTCTTTCTTCAGGGTGTGAAACACTTCCGAGCCCATGCGCACCGCGTCGCGGATGTTCTCCGCCGCCACCGGCATGATCATGAATTCCTGGATGTCGATCGGGTTGTCGGCATGTTCGCCGCCGTTGATGATGTTCATCATCGGCACCGGCAGAACCCGCGCCGAGGTGCCGCCGATATAGCGGTAGAGCGGCTGGGTGGTGAAATCGGCCGCGGCCTTGGCCACCGCCATGGAAACACCCAGGATCGCATTGGCGCCCAGGCGGCCCTTGTTCTCGGTGCCGTCCAGCTCGATCATCGCCTGGTCAACGGCGACCTGCTCGGTGGCGTCAAAGCCGACCAGTTCCTCGGCAATCTCGCCGTTTACGGCGGCAACCGCTTCCAGCACGCCTTTGCCCATGTAGCGGGACTTGTCGCCGTCGCGCTTCTCCACCGCCTCATAGGCGCCGGTCGACGCGCCCGAGGGCACGGCAGCGCGGCCCATGGTGCCGTCTTCCAGGATCACGTCGACCTCAACCGTCGGGTTGCCCCGGCTGTCGAGGATCTCACGGGCGTGAATGTCGATAATGGTGCTCATCTGTCCATCCTTGTGTGGTGCCTGAAAGCGGCGCGTTTTGCTGCCAGCGTCATACCAGCCGCGGCGGAAATGTAAACCACGCTCGTTATCGCTAACACGCCTAAATCCGGCAGGTTAGGGCTAACAAACCGCTGTTTGCGCCAACAGGGCGGAGGATTTCTGCCAGCCGGGACGTCAGGCCGCAGCCGCTGCCGCACGGCGCGCCCGCCGTGCCAGCCGCTGCTCGCGCACAAAGGTGTAAAGCCCCGACCCGATAATCAGCGCAGCCCCCGCCAGGGTCAGCGCATCGGGCCGCTCGCCAAAGACCAGCACGCCCGCCAGGATCGAGAACAGCAGCCGGGTATAGCGGAACGGCGTCACCGCCGAGGCATCCCCCACCCGCGTCGCGGTCACGATGCCGTAATAGCCCATAACCCCGAACAGCACGCCGCCTGCCATCATCAGGTATTCGTTCTGCACCATCACCTGCACCTCGCCGGGCGTGAAGGCCAGCAGCAGCAGCCCCGCAGGGATCACCGCCAGAAACGCCTGAAAACTAACAACGGTGGAGGGCACCGCACTGTCCATCACCCGCGTCATCAGATCCCGCGTGGCAACCCCCAGCACCGCGATCACAACCAGCAGCGCCGCAGGCTCGAAACTGTCCAGCCCCGGCCGGATGATCAGCAAGACCCCGGCAAAGCCGACGCAGATCGCCAGCCAGCGCCGCCAGCCGACCTGCTCGCCCAGAAACAGCGCCGCCCCCATGGTGATCACCAGCGGCGTTGCCTGAAACACCGCCGCCACCACCGAAATATCCACCAGCGCCAGCGCCGAGGCAAAGCTCATCGCCGACACCGCCTCAGTCGATGCCCGCAGGACAGGCCGCAGCCGCCAGCAGCGCGGCGCAAACAGGCTATGCCCCTGCATCCGCGCCATCACCGCAAAGACCAGCCCGCTGCCAACCCCCAGGCAGATCAGGATCTGCCCGACCGGCAAGGTGCCCGACAGCTGCTTGATGAACATGTCCTCAAGCGTGAAGAAAGCCATTGAGGCAATGACCAGCAGAATGCCGTGCAGATTGTTCATGAAGGCGCGTCCTGTCTTGCGGACCGGCTGCGTGCCGGACCGTCCGGACAAAAAACATCAGCGCCCGCGCCCCGGCAACTCCGTTTCCGGCGCCGCTGCATGACAAGACGTTAGCAGACATATCACCTTTTGTGATACGACATGCATCGCAGGCCGCCAGCGCCGCCTCAATCCGTCTTGCGCGGCACCCCGTAAAGCTCCAGCTTGTGGCCGCGCAGCTCATAGCCCAGCTTGCGGGCGATCCGCTCCTGCAGCTCCTCGATCTCCGGATCGCAGAACTCGATCACCTCGCCGGTGTTCATGTCGATCAGGTGGTCGTGATGCTCGCGCTCGGCATCCTCATAGCGCGCGCGGCCATCGCCGAACTCCAGCCGCTCCAGAATGCCCGCCTCCTCAAACAGCTTCACCGTCCGGTACACGGTGGCGATCGAAATGCCGGCGTCCATCGCGCTGGCACGGGCGTACAGCTCCTCGACATCCGGGTGATCATCGCTGTCCTGCAGCACCTGGGCAATCACCCGGCGCTGGCCGGTCATGCGCAGGCCCTTGCGCTCGCAGCGGGCGATAATCGTCTTTGCCATTTGCGTCCTCGCGGTTTTCTGGGCTTCCTCTTTAACGGATGCAACCTGCGCCGAAAACCGGCTTTTCACACGCATCAACAGTTGACAAACCGCTTATCCACAGCCATTTGGCTCACAGGCATCCCTCCCTGCCGCGTGAGCAGAGACCAATACCGGCCGTACCGCATGTGCGTGACAGAACACCCGGGGTCTAGTGATATGCCGCCATTCCCAAAATCACGCGTGGGGATTGCAGAGGCCAGCGGCCTGGCATCCGGCCAGCGCGCGCCCGAGGTCCCTGCCCCGCAAGACACCGCTGTGCTGCAGCGGATCCGGCCCGTGCTGAGCGCAGGGCCGTGAAAGGACGATACGTGACTGAATTTTCGACCATGGGGCTTCCTGAAAAGCTCCTCGCCCGTCTCCAGGACATGGGCCTCAATGACCCCACCCCGATCCAGGCCCGCGCCATTCCGCATGCCTTGAACGGCAAGGACGTGCTGGGCCTGGCGCAGACCGGCACCGGCAAGACCGCCGCTTTTGGCGTGCCGCTGATCGCGCAGATGATGCAATACGGCCGTAAACCCGCCGCCAATACCGTGCGCGGCCTGGTGCTGGCCCCCACCCGCGAGCTGGCCAACCAGATCGCCGACACCCTGAAGGGCCTGACCGAAGGCACCCCGATGAAGGTCGGCCTGGTGGTTGGCGGCGTCTCCATCAACCCGCAGATCTCCCGCATTGCCAAGGGCACCGACATCCTGGTCGCCACCCCGGGCCGCCTGATCGACATCCTCGACCGCGGCGCGCTCGACCTTGGCTCCTGCGACTTCCTGGTGCTGGACGAGGCCGACCAGATGCTGGACCTCGGCTTCATCCACACCCTGCGCAAGATTGCGGCGCTGCTGCCCGCCGAACGCCAGACCATGCTGTTCTCGGCCACCATGCCCAAGCAGATGAACGAGATCGCCAACTCCTACCTGCAAAGCCCGGTCCGCATCGAAGTCTCGCCTCCGGGCAAGGCTGCCGACAAGGTCACCCAGTCGGTGCACTTCATCGCCAAGGCCGAAAAGCTGAGCCTGCTGAAGGAATTGCTGGCAGAGCACAAGCACGAGCGCGCGCTGGTGTTCGGGCGCACCAAACACGGCATGGAAAAGCTGATGAAGGTGCTGGACAAGGCAGGCTTTGCCGCCGCCGCGATCCACGGCAACAAAAGCCAGGGCCAGCGCGAACGCGCCCTCGCCGCATTCAAATCCGGCGACATCAAGGTGCTGGTTGCCACCGACGTGGCCGCCCGCGGCCTGGATATCCCGGACGTCAAGCACGTCTACAACTACGAGCTGCCGAACGTGCCCGACGCGTATGTGCACCGCATCGGCCGCACCGCGCGCGCGGGCAAGGATGGCGCCGCCATCGCCTTCTGCGCCCCGGATGAGATGGAAGAGCTGAAAGCGATCCAGAAGGTGATGAAAATCACCATTCCCGTCGCCTCCGGCCGCGCCTGGGAAGCGATGCCTGACCCGGCAGCGCCCGCCGGCAAACCGGGCGGACGTCCCGGTGGACGCCGCGGCGGCAGCAAGCCCGGCGGCCAGCGCCGCCGTGGCGGCGCCGGCAGCAGCAGCGGCCAGGGCAAACCGCAGGGCGGGGCCCCCGCAAACGCCCAGCGCCGCGGCCAGAAACAGCGCGCGCGCTGACCGATCCCCGTGCTGATCCGGGTCAAGGACGGCAAAGCCGCAGCGCGGCAGCGCTGTTCATCCTTGACGCGGATCAGCACATCACACACTTGAAATGGCGCTTAAGGGCAATCCTGCCCTTAAGCGCCTCTCAGCAGAAAACACTCGGCGCTGCGCAGCAGCGCCCGGCCCAAGGCCGCCAGGGGGTTTCAGGCGCAGCCTGAAACCCCTGCGGGCGCGGGAGACCTCCCCTTCCGAGACAATCAGCCAGTCTGACAGTCAGACCGCGCGCAAATCCGCCCAGACCGGCAAATGGTCGGAGGCGATATGCGCCGGCCGCGCGCCATGCACCCCATGCGCCACCGCCTCCAGCCGCCGGCAATGGGCGATCCGGTCCAGCGCCCCCAGCGGCCGCAGCGCCGGAAAGCTGGCTTTCGGCGGCAGAAAGGTCAGCGCCGGGGCGATATGCTCCAGCACCGGCGAGCGCGACCATTCGTTGAAATCCCCGGCCAGCACCACTGCGGCGTCATCCGCCTCCGCCGCCCGGGCCAGCGCATGCATCTGCCCGCGCCGGGCGCGCCCCGTCAGCCCCAGATGCGCACCGATCACCCGGACCAGCCCCGCCTCTGTTTCAAACAGCGCCCAGACCGCACCGCGCGGCTCCAGCCCCGGCAGCGCGATATGGCCCTCGGCCCGCAGCCGCACGCTGTCGCGGAACAGCACCGCATTGCCATGCCACCCCAGTGACCCCGCCCCGCCCAGATCCACCGCCTGCCAGCCGGTCTCCTCGACCAGGAAATGCGGCAGCGCTGCAGGCCGCGGCGGCAGCCGCTTGTCGGCCTCCTGCAGAACCGCCACATCGGCGCCCAGCCCGGACAGCACCTGCAAGGTGCGCTCCGGCCGCCGGCGCAAGTCCATACCGACACATTTCTGGATGTTGTAGGTGGCAATACGCAGGGTATCCGGCGGCGGTTTCTTCGGCATCTGCTCTCTCTCCGGGACTTTGCGAAAGTGTGGCGCACAATGCGGCCCAAGCACAACCGGCATCCGGCCGCAGGGGGGGAGCGCTGGGGGCTGTCTGCCCCCTCTTGAGCCTGCGGCTCAATTCACCCCCGAGGATATTTCCAGCCAGAAGAACAAGCGCTCAGGTGCCGCAGAAGGTCGCCTGCACCACTTCCTCGGGCAGCGGCGGGCGCTGCAGATCGGCGTGCTCCGGCTGGTCGTCGTAAGGGCGGGCCAGCACATCGTTCAGCCGGTGGAACAGGGTGTAATCCCCTGCCACCGCGGCTGCGATCATGTCCTCGATCCGATGGTTGCGCGGGATGAACGCCGGGTTGGCGCGGCGCATCACCGCTTGCGGGTCCGGCTCCCCCTCCAGCCGTGCCTTCCAATCCGGCTCCCAGGCCTCAAAAGCCGCCGGATCGGTGAACTGGTCCCGTGCCGTGCCATCCGCCAGAGCCCGGAAGGTATTGGTGAAATCGCTCTGATTCTCCGCCATCCGTCCCAAGAGGGAGGTCACCAGCTCCAGGTCGCCCTCCTGCGCCGAGGTGATCCCCAGCTTGGCGCGGAAGCGCCGCAGCCAGGCCGCCTCCGTCAGCGCAGGCATCGCATGAACGATCTCCGTCGCCGCCTCGACACCATCCTGCGGGTCGTCCAGCTGCTGGATCAGCGCGGTTGCCAGCTGCGCCAGGTTCCACACCGCAATCGAGGGCTGGTTGGCATAGGCATAGCGCCGCCCGCGGTCGATCGAGGAGAACACCGTGTGCGGATGGTAGACATCCATGAAGGCGCACGGCCCATAGTCGATGGTTTCCCCTGAGATCGAGAAGTTGTCGGTGTTCATCACCCCGTGGATGAAGCCCACCGCCATCCACGCCGCAATCAGCTCCGCCTGCGCATCGCGCACCGCGCTGAGCAGCCCCATCGGCCCCTCCGCCTCCGGGTAATGGCGGGCAATGGCATAGTCCGTCAGCCGCCGCAGGCTCGCCTTGTCGCCGCGGGCGGCGAACACCTGGAACGTCCCCACCCGCAGATGGCTTGCCGCGACCCGCGTCAGCACCGCACCGGGCAAGCCGCCCTCGCGCCAGACGGTCTCGCCGGTTTCCGCCGCCGCCAGTGCCCGGGTGGTCGGAATGCCAAGCGCGTGCATCGCCTCGCTCACCACATATTCCCGCAGGACCGGCCCCAGCCAGGCGCGCCCGTCGCCGCCCCGGGAATAGGGCGTCCGCCCCGACCCTTTCAGCTGGATGTCGCGGCGTTTGCCGTCGGTGCCGACGGTCTCGCCCAGCAGGATCGCGCGCCCGTCGCCAAGCTGCGGGTTGTACGTGCCGAACTGATGCCCGGAATAGAGCTGCGCCAGCGGATCGGCGCCGTCCGGCACCCGGTTGCCACCGAACACCTCCGCCATCTCCGCCGTGTCTCCGGGCGTGATCCCCAGGATGCGCGCCAGATCCTCGTTGAACGCCACCAGCCGGGGCGCCTTCACCGCCTGCGGCGGCAGTTTGGAGTGGAACTGCCCCGGCAGAGCGGCGTAGGTGTTGTCAAAAGGGATCCTGAGTGTCATGGCCCAAACATATGATCGGGATTGAGATTTACCAGCATGAAAGCGGAGAGAGCAGGCATGGACGCGGATCAGATCATCGAACACCTGGGCCTGCAGCAGCACCCGGAGGGCGGCTGGTACAGAGAGACCTGGCGGGCCGGGAACGAAGGACGCCCCGCAGGCACCTGTATTTACTTCCTTTTGAAGACCGGCGAGGCCAGCCACTGGCACCGCGTCGATGCGGCTGAGATCTGGCTCTACCACGCCGGCGCGCCGCTGGTGCTGTCGCTGGCGGCAACGGACGAAGGCCCGGCGCAGGACCACCTGCTGACCCCGGATCTGGCCAAGGGCGCACCGCAGCTGATCGTGCCGGAAGGCCACTGGCAGGCCGCCCGCAGCACCGGGGACTACACGCTGGTAAGCTGCACGGTGTCGCCGGGATTCCAGTTTGAAGGCTTCGAGCTCGCCGCTCCAGGCTTCGACATCCCGCGCGGCTGAGCGCAAATTTCTTCTAAAGAAATTTGGCAAGAATTTTCAGAAAATTCTTGCGCCCCGCCGCAGCGCTCACGCATCCGGCACGCTGACCACCCCGCCGCCGACACAGGCACTCACTCCTGTGGTGCCGGGTGCCGAAGTCGGCAGGCCGCGCGCCACCCGCACCGCCAGATGGGCAAAGGCCTGCGCCTCCAGCATGTCGCCGTCGAGCCTAGCATCCTCCACCGGC
Source organism: Leisingera aquaemixtae (assembly GCF_006740765.1). GTDB lineage: Bacteria > Pseudomonadota > Alphaproteobacteria > Rhodobacterales > Rhodobacteraceae > Leisingera > Leisingera aquaemixtae. Next base: position 1,132,205 of record NZ_CP041159.1, on the reverse strand, counting down.
TTAACCGGGCAATCGAGCGACACCCGCAGCATCTCCATCAGCACCGGATTGCGGCGCCCGCCGCCGGTGACCAGCACGACCTCCGGCGATTCCGGGCAATGCTCCATGCCCTGTGTCACAGCGGCTGCGCACATGGCGACCAAGGTCGCCGCCGCATCCGCATCGCTCAGCTCCTTGACCAGCCCGACCATCTCGGCAAAATCGTTCCGGTCCAGCGACTTGGGCGGCATCCTTGCGAAATAGGGCTCAGCCAGAAACAGCTCCAGCGCGCCGGTTTCCACGGTGCCGGAGCGCGCCACCTTGCCGTCCGCGTCCCAGGGAATGCCCAAGCGCTCCTGCACCAGATCATTGACCGGCGCATTGGCCGGGCCGGTGTCAAACGCCAAGAGCGCGCCCGGTTCTTCGGGCCGGTCGAACCGCGGATCCACATAGGTCAGGTTGCCGACCCCGCCGAGGTTCAGGAAGCATAAGGGCCGTTCCGCACCGATGTATTTCGCGCAGGCAAAGTGAAAGAACGGCGCCAGCGGCGCGCCCTCGCCGCCCATCGCCACATCGTCGCTGCGGAAATCCCAGACCACCGGCTTGCCCAGATGTTCGGCCAGCGCCGCGCCGTCGCCCACCTGCAGGGTCCCCCGCAGCCGCGGCGCATGGGCCAGGGTCTGGCCGTGAAAGCCGACAATCTCCACGTCCGCGAACTCCGCCAGCGCCGCCGCATGGGCCGCATCGCAAACCTCGGCCGCGGCCTCCACCTCAGGACCGGTCCATTTGCCCAGCCCCGCGCGCAGGACGCTGCGCTCCTCTGCCGAATACTCCCGGTAACTGCTCTCGCCAAACCCGTGAATGCGCGCGCCGTCGGTGATCACCACCGCCGCATCCACCCCATCCAGCGAGGTGCCGCTCATCGCGCCAAGCGCCCTGACCGCGCCCGTTTTCCCAATGGCCTTGCTCATGGCCCCTGCCCCTTTCTAGGATCCGGGCCGTCCCGCCCGTTCGTGTCGCATACTACAGCGCATATTTTGCCGGGAAAACAGGTTCCAACCCACGTCAATGCGATTTATAGGGCATGGGGCAAAACCATAGACCGAGGCATGTTATGACCTACACACCGAAATCGGATTTCGTCGCAGTCATGATGGAACGCGGGTTCCTCGCGGACTGCACCGATTATCAGGGGCTGGACGAAGCCCTGCTGCAAGGTGTGCGCCCGGCCTATATCGGCTTTGACGCCACCGCGAAGTCGCTGCACGTCGGCTCGCTGATCCAGATCATGATGCTGCGCTGGTTCCAGAAGACCGGCCACCAGCCGATCACCCTGATGGGCGGCGGCACCACCAAGGTGGGCGACCCCTCCTTCCGCGCCGACGAGCGCCCGCTGCTGACCGAAGCCCAGATCGACGACAATATCGCGGGCATCAAGAAGGTATTCTCTGCCTACATCGACTATGACACCGACGCGCCGAACAAGGCGCTGATGCTGAACAACGCCGAATGGCTGGACGGCCTGAACTACCTGGAATTCCTGCGCGACATCGGCCGCCATTTCTCGGTGAACCGGATGCTGTCGTTCGAAAGCGTGAAATCGCGTCTCGACCGCGAGCAGTCGCTCAGCTTCCTCGAATTCAACTACATGATCCTTCAGGCCTACGACTTCATGGAGCTGAACCGCCGCTACGGCTGCATCCTGCAGATGGGCGGCTCGGACCAGTGGGGCAATATCGTCAACGGCATCGACCTGACCCGCCGGGTGATCGACCATGAGGTCTATGGCCTCACCTCGCCGCTCTTGACCACCTCGGACGGCAAGAAGATGGGCAAGACCGCCGAAGGCGCGATCTGGCTCAATGCGGAGATGCGGTCGCCTTATGAGTTCTGGCAGTTCTGGCGCAACACCACCGATGCAGACGTGGGCCGGTTCCTGAAGCTCTATACTGAGCTGCCGGTGGCGGAATGCGAGCGTCTGGGCGCGCTGGCAGGATCGGAGATCAACGCCGCCAAGGTGATCCTCGCCAATGAGGTGACCACCCTGTGCCACGGCGCCGAAGCGGCGGCGGCGGCAGAGGCCACCGCGCGCGAGGTGTTCGAGAAGGGCGGTGTCGGCGATGACCTGCCCACCCTGACCCTGTCGCCCGCCGATCTGGGCGACGGCATTTCGATCGTGCAGCTGATCGTGAAATCCGGCCTCGCCAAATCCGGCAAGGATGCCAAACGCCTGATTGCGGAGCATGGCGCCAAGATCGACGACCAGCCGCTGACCGACGCAGGCCTGATGATCGACGCGGGCGCGCTGGCCTCGCCGATCAAGCTGAGCGCGGGCAAAAAACGCCACGCCCTGGTGCGGCTGGACGGCTGAACCATTCGGCATGAAACGGGAGAAAGGGAGCCTTCGCGCTCCCTTTTTTCTTGGCCGCAGGATCTCCCGCCCATTCCAGCTGCATCAAAGATGGAGCTTCATGGTTGGGCATGGCGCCGCGCTGCCGCGCGGCGCGGCGGCGTTTCCCTGGCTGCGGTCCGCAACAGGCCAGCACCGAGGCCAGCACCGGGTCAAGGGCCGCGCCAGCGGCCGTGCGCAGCACGGTTTACCCTTGAGGCGGAGCTGGCCGGAATAGACTGGAACTGGCGTTTAAGGGCAGATTTGACCTTAAGCGCCTCTCAGCAATCTATTTGCTGCGCAGCAGCGCGCCGCGCAGCGGCGCCATGCCCAAGACCGCACAAAGGCGCAGTGGCACAGCCAATGCACCTGCGGGCGCGGGAGCCCGGCCGGCCGCCTCAGAACACCACCGCCTCCACCACCGTCAGCACCAGAAACACCGGCACCGACAGGCCGATCGCAATCAGCAGCGCCGCTGCCTTGGTCATCCGCGGGGCCGCCGCCGTCTGCCCCATGATCTGTGTTGCCTTTTTCATGCGTTCATTAACCCTGATTTAGGTTTCCAGCGCGTTAATGGGGCCATGTTCGACAGCGCCCCCGATCCCGACTTGCCCGCCGCGGCAACCGCCCGCCCGCAGCTCCGCGCCCTCCAGCAATCGCCGGAGTTTGCCCGCGCGCTGATGGCCTGCGGCCAGGAGCCGCTGGTGCTGGACGGCACGCTGGTGCTGCAGCGCCGCCTGCCCGGCGGGCTGCGGCTGGCGATGGTGAACCGGGCGGACCTCGGCAACCCCGCCCCGCTGATGGCCGCGCTGCGCGGCCAAGGCCTGGGCCGCACCCCGCTGATCCTGTCGCCAGAGGCCCCGGCGCCGCATCTCGCCCGCCTCGGCGCGGTGCCGCTGGCCACGCCAGCCCATGCTGCGCTTTGGGATCTGACCGGCGATCCGGACCAGCGCCGCGCCGCCCTGCATCAGAAATGGCGCAACCGGCTGAAACACGGCGAGGCGCAGGCCCTCCGCCTCACCCGCCAGAACCTGCCGCACGACGTGCGCCACTGGCTGTTTCAGGCCGACGCGCAACAGCAAACGATGCGCGGTTACCGCAGCTGGCCCATTGGCCTCACCCTCGCCTATGCGCGCGAAAATAAGGGGCAGGCGAAACTCTTTCAGGCCTTTGAGGGCAAGGACCCCGCCGCCGCCATCCTGATCCTCACCCACGGCAGCACCGCCACCTACCACATCGCCCACACCACCCGGCGCGGCAAACAGCTCAGCGCCCATACGCTCCTGCTGTGGGAGGCCGCCAGCTGGCTTGCCTCAAAAGGCATCTGCCGCCTGGATCTGGGCCTCATCAATACCGAGGACGCCCCCGGCCTGGCCCGGTTCAAGCTCGGCACCGGCGCCAGACTGCACCGGCTGGGCGGCACCTGGGGCCTCTGGCCGCCGCTCGGCCGCCTGCTGCGCCCGCTGGCACGGCTCGACCGGCGCCTGATGGCAGGCTGACATCCGCACTGCCGCTGCCGCGACGCCCCGTCCCGCTGGACAGGCCGGGGGCAAACCCATTATATGAACGCATGTTCAGATAACCGGGAGGAGCCCCGCTCATGAAACTTGCAGATACCGCAGCCGTGATCACCGGCGGCGCATCCGGCCTGGGTGAGGCCACCGCGCGCTATTTCGCCGAACAAGGCGCCCAGGTCACCATCCTCGACCGCGATGCGGAGCGCGGCCCCCAGGTGGCAGAAGAAATCGGCGGGCATTTCGCCCAGACCGATGTGACCAGCGAAGAGTCGGTCTCTGCCGCCATCGCCCATGCGGCGGAAAAGATGGGCAAGATCACCGCTTGCGTGAACTGCGCGGGCATCGCCATCGGCGCCAAGACCGTGGGCAAGGAGGGCGCGCACCCGCTCGATGCCTACAAGCGCACCATCGACATCAACCTGGTCGGCACCTTCAACGTCGCCCGCCTCGCCGCCGTGGAAATCGCCAAGAACACGCCCGATGATGACAACGCCCGCGGCGTGATCATCAACACCGCCTCCATCGCGGCCTTTGACGGGCAAAAGGGCCAGGCCGCCTATGCCGCCTCCAAAGGCGGGGTTGCCGGCATGTGCCTGCCGATGGCGCGCGATCTGGCGTCTTCCGGCATCCGGGTGATGACCATCGCGCCGGGCATCTTCATGACCCCGATGCTGGCGGGCCTGCCGGAAGAAGTGCAGCAGCAGCTGGCGGCAGACGTCCCCAACCCCGCCCGCCTGGGCGATCCGCGCGAATACGGCCGCCTCGCAGGTTTCATCGTCGAAATGGGCTACCTCAACGGCGAGGTGATCCGCATCGACGGCGCTCTGCGCATGCGCTGACGCCCCGCCGCTGGTTGCGGGTCAAGGGCGGCACAGCCGCCGTGCGCAGCACGGTTCACCCTTGACGCGCAAGCAGCGGATCACACACTCGAAAACGCGTCTTCAGGGCAAACCTGCCCCTGAAGCGCTTCTCAGCCAATCCCCTTCACACCGCGCCAGCGGTGCGCGGCCCAAGGCCGCACAAAGGCGCCTTGGCGCAGCCAAGGCACCTGCGGGCGCGGGAGCTCCCCGGGCAATTGACAATCCCTGCCGCCCACCCTTCACTCGCGGCAAGGAGGCCCCCCATGACCAAGTCAGAACGGCAGAAAATGCAGGCGGGTGAGTGGTACTGTTGCCGGGACAGCGAACTGTCAGCGTTGCGCCATCAGGCCCGGGTAGCGGTGCACCAGCACAATGGGGCGCCCCCTGATCCTGCGGAACAGCTCAGCCCAGCCTTGGCCAAACCCTTTGCCGCCCAAGGCGAAAACTGCCTGATCGAGGCGCCCTTCCACTGCGCCTACGGCATCCACATCACCCTTGGAAACGACGTCTACATGAACGCGGGCTGCACCACCCTGGACACCGCGCCCGTGACCATCGGCGACCGCACCATGCTGGGGCCGAACGTGCAGATCTACTGCGCCCAGCACCACACAGACAGAGGCTTACGGGCGAAGGGCCTCGAAATCGCATGCCCAGTCACCCTCGGCGCAGACGTCTGGATCGGCGGCGGCGCAATCATCCTGCCCGGCGTCACCATAGGCGACGGCGCCATCGTCGGCGCAGGCGCTGTGGTGACCAAACACGTCGCCGCGGGCCAGACCGTCACCGGCAATCCGGCCCGCCCCCGGCACCCGTAATCAAACGGTAAACCCAGCGCCCGCCGCCCTTACCCTAAATTCACATTTCTTGATGAATTCCAAAGTTTTACGGCAGCAACTTTGACCAAATGTTTCGCGCGCGAAACATTTGGTCAACCGCACTGACCTACCCAGAAAACCAGCGTCAGCCCCCGGCTTTTTCTTCCAGCAGCAGCCATTCCTCTTCGGCGGCGGCCAGCTTCTCCTGCCGCTCCACCAGCGCCTCGGTGGCCTTCTTGAACTTGACCGGCTCGCGGGTGAACAGCTCCGGGTCGCTCATCAGCTCCTGCAGCTTGCCGATCTCCGCCTCCAGCCGCTCGATCTCGCCGGGCAGCGCCTCCAGCCGGTGCTTTTCCTTGAAGCTGAGGCCGTCCTTGGGCTGGGCCTCCTGCTTCGGCTTGGACTTCGCAGGCTTCACCTTCTCAGGCCGCTCCGCAACCTCCAGCGGCCCGCGCTGCGCGATGTAATCGCTCCAGCCGCCGGCATAGGCCGTGGCCTTGCCGTCGCCTTCCATCGCAATTGTGGTGGTCGCCACCCGGTCCAAAAAATCCCGGTCGTGGCTCACCAAGAGCACGGTGCCATCGTAGTTGTCCAAAAGCTCCTGCAGCAGGTCCAGCGTTTCAACATCCAGGTCGTTGGTCGGCTCGTCCAGCACCAGGAGGTTCGAGGACCGCGCCATCAGCCGAGCCAGCAACAGCCGCGCCTTCTCGCCGCCCGACAGCGACCGCACGGGCGCCCGCGCCTGACGCTCGTCGAACAGGAATTCCTTGAGGTAGCCCACAACGTGCTTGGGCTGGCCGCGCACCATCACCTGATCGGCCTTGCCGGAAATCCCCAGCAAGGGATCGGCGGTCAGGTTCTCCCACAGGGTCGAATCGCCGTCCAACTGATCGCGGGTCTGGTCAAACAGCGCGATTTCCAGATTGGTGCCCAGCTGCACCTTGCCTGCATCCGGCTGTTCCATGCCTAAAAGCATCTTCAGCAGAGTGGTCTTCCCCGCGCCATTCGGGCCGACAAAAGCCACCCGTTCGCCGCGCTGCACCTTCAGCGAGAAGTCCTTGACGATCTGCTTGCCGCCAAACGCCTTGCTCAGCCCCTCGGCCTCGATCACCTTGCGGCCGGACTTGGGGCCGGCCTCCAGCGCCATCTCCGCCGCACCCTGCCGCTTGATCTGGCCGGCGCGCTCCGCCTTCAGATCCTGCAGTGCCCGCACCCGGCCCATGTTGCGCTTGCGCCGGGCCGAGATGCCTTCGACCGCCCAGCGGCTTTCCGACTTGATCAGCCTGTTCAGCTTGTGGCGCTGCATGTCCTCGTCTTCCCAGACCTTGTCGCGCCAGGCCTCGAAATCCTCAAACCCCTTCTCCTGGCGCCGCACCTCGCCGCGGTCCACCCACAGGGTGGCGCGCGTCAGCGCCCGCAGGAACGCCCGGTCGTGCGAGATCAGCACAAAGGCCGCGCGGGTGCTTTTGAGCTCGTTCTCCAGCCAGGTGATCGCCTCGATATCCAAGTGGTTCGTGGGCTCGTCCAGCAGCATCAGGTCTGGCGCTTCGGCCATCAGCTTGGCCAGCGCGGCGCGGCGGCGCTCGCCGCCGGAAGCGGTTTCCACCGGGCGGGCCGGATCAAACTTCAGCCCTTCGCCCGCGCGCTCCACTTTGTACATTTCGCCGGGGTCCAGCTCGCTGGCGGCAAAATCGCCCAAGGTGGCAAACCCCTCCATCTTCGGGTCCTGCTCCATGTAGCCGACGGATTTGCCCGGCGGCACCACGATGTCGCCCTGATCGGCTTCAACAATCCCCGCCATCACCTTCATCAGCGTGGATTTTCCCGAGCCGTTGCGGCCCACCAGCGCCACCCGGTCGCCGGGCTGCACCACCAGATCGAGGTTCGAAAAAACCGGATCGCCCCCAAAGGTGAGGGAAATGCCGGACATCTGCAAAAGAGGAATACGTGCCATGCCAGCCAGCTACCCCGGCGGCAAAATCGCGTCAACGCTCCCCGTTCATCTTTCCAAAAATACTCAAAATCACCCGGCCACCGCGCGCAGCAGCCGTTTGCGGGCCTCCGGGATCGCGCCGGTCTCCAGTCCGGTGAACACATGCAGCGTGTTCATCTGCCGGTCCACCACCGCATGGTCGCTGACCCAGCCGCCCATCGCCAGATAGGTCCGCAGCAGGGGCGGCATTGCCTGCAGCGCCCGCCTCATATCCGGCGCCTGCTGCAGCTCAGCTGCATAGCGGACCACCTCGGGCGCCTTCTCCCCCACCCGCCACTGCGCCGGGGCCAGGTGCCGCTGCCGCAGCAGCGCAAACGTGTCCAGATACGGCGCGGCAGAGGTGCCCGCGAAGGAGGAGCAGCCAAACAGCATCTGCACCCCCTGCCCGTCCACCAGGCCCGTCACTGCCCCCCAGGCGAGCCGCAGGATGTCCGGGTCGTGCCAGTCCGGATGAATGCAAAAGCGGCCCAGCTCCGCCATCGGGCCGGCAAAACCCCGAAGGCCCGGCAGCTCATAGAATTGCGCCGCATAGCTGTGCTCCAGCCCGCCGCCGTTCGGCAGCACCAGCAGCCGGAAACAGCAGACCAGGGTGCCGCTCGCTGCGTGCTCGACCAGGACATGGGCGCAGCGGCTGTCAAAGGCGTCGCAGTCGGTGCCGGGGGTGCGGAAACACAGCGTCCGCAGGGCCTGCGCCGCCGCCACATCCGCCGTCCCGGCGGCCAGCCGGGCAAGATACTGGCCTCTGCTCAGCAATAGATCCGGCTCTGCCATGGCTGCCCCCTGCTGCAGGCCTGCGCTGGCGCGGCGCGCATATCCGGGCGCAGACGCGGCAGCACAGCCGTGAAACCGGGTTACTCGGAATTCAGAAGCTGGCCGGGGCCGAAGTTGCCCAGGTTGCCCAGCAGCTGGCGCAGGAAGGTGCTGTCTTCCACCCCGGAGCTGGTCACCCGGCGTTCCAGCGGCACCACCTTGCCGTCTTCCAGGCTGTAGCGGCGGATGCCCTCCACCACGCCCTGCGCGTCAAAGCTGATCGCCACCAGGTCCCGCGCCACCGGTTTCGGCGCGGCAGCGCCATAGTGGCGGAAGCGGGTCGCGACATAATAGTAGCCGCTTTCGTTCAGCACCCCGGTCGAGGACGGCACCCCGATGGTTTCGGCCACCGAATCCCTTGTATCGATCCCCGGCACCACCTCGGCCAGCTGGCCCGGTGTGGGCACGTAGCCATGCTTGCGGTAGACCGACGCGCAGGCCGCCAGCGCCAGCCCGGCCGCCGCAAATACCGCGCCGCGCAGAACGGACTTGTAATGAAACGCCTTTGGAAACATGAGGGCCCCCCGAGCCTCGCCGCACAGCGCGGCTTGAATACGTCTTTCAACCCGATTACCTAATGACCGCTTCCGGTTCAAGAAACGAAAGTCCCCAACATGTCTGAGAGCACCGCTTTGCGGGTGGCGGACCTGCCGCAGAACACCCCGACCGCCTTTGAAATCATCCCGGGCAAGGAGGAGCTGGCCGCCCTGGCCGCAGAGCTGGGGGTGAATGCCCTGCGCAAGGTCCGCTTCACCGGAGAGATAAAGGCCCTGGGCAAGCGCGACTGGCAGCTGACCGGCGCCCTGGGCGCGACCGTGGTGCAGGACTGCGTGGTCACGCTGGAACCGGTGACCAGCCGGATCGAGGAAAAGGTGAACCTCACCTATACCGCCCGCTACGAAACGCCGGAAGGCGCCGAGGTGGAAATGCCCGACGACGACAGCATCGAGCCGCTGGGCAGCCATATCGACCCGGGCCAGGTGATGGCCGAGGCGCTGGCGCTGCACATCCCGCCCTACCCGCGCAAGGACGGCGCCGAACTGGGCGAGGCGGTCTATGCCGAAGACGGCGTGGCGCCGATGCGGGACGAGGACGCCAAACCCTTTGCCGGGCTTGCCGCGCTGCGCGGGCAGCTCAAAGATGAGGACTAGAGGCAGTTTTTTCGCACATGCGGAAATTGTTTCTGGCGCCGGGCGCGGCGCTGCCCTAAAAAACACCTTGCGCCGCCGGAGATTCGCAGTATTTTCGCGCGCTCATCGGAATTTTTGGTTGGACAATGCTTAGGCAGCCGCCTAAACGCACGTCACACCGATCGAACACGAATGCAATCGCGCCGCGGGGATGGCCCCAAGGCCCAAACAGACAAAGGTTGAGACATGGCCGTCCAACAGAACAAAGTATCCAAATCGCGCCGCAACAACCGCCGCGCGCACGATGCACTGGTTGCTGCGAACCCGAACGAATGCGGCAACTGCGGCGAGCTGAAGCGCCCGCACCACGTGTGCCCGTCCTGCGGCCATTACGACGACAAGGAAATCGTCGCGGCAGCTGACGAAATCGAGATCGACGAGGACGCGGCGTAAGCCACGGACCGGATCCTGATGCCAGGCAGGCTTTCGCATGACGGGTAAACCCGCGAAAAATCAGGCAGAAGCCGGCCGCATCATCATTTCTGTTGACGCCATGGGCGGAGACGCCGGCCCTGCTGTTGTAGTGGCCGGCATTGACATGTCGGCACAGAAAAACCCGGATATCGGGTTCATCCTGCACGGCCCCGCCGAGCAGCTGCAACCTCTTGTCGCCAAAAAGCGCGCCCTTAAGGGCCGCGTCGAGATTCGCGATGTCCGCGATGTGGTGACGATGGAGGACAAACCCTCGCAGGTGATGCGCAACGGCAAGGGCACCTCGATGTGGTCCGCGCTGGAGGCGGTCAAGAACGGCGAGGCAGGCGGCGCGGTCTCCTGCGGCAACACCGGCGCGCTGATGGCGCTCAGCATGCTGCGCCTGCGCAAGCTGCCGGGCATCAACCGCCCGGCCATTGCCATCCTGTGGCCGTCGCTGAACCCGCAGGGCTTCAACGTGATGCTGGATGTCGGCGCCGACGTTAAGGCGGATGCCGAGGACCTGCTGCAATACGCCCTGATGGGCACCTCTTACGTGCGCAACTCCATGGACATCGCCTGCCCGCGGGTGGGGCTGCTGAACGTGGGCACCGAAGAACACAAGGGCCGCGCCGAGCTGAAAGAGGCCTTCGGGCTGATTGCGGACAATGCGGCGCAGGCGAGTTACGAGTTCGTGGGCTTTGTCGAGGGCAGCGACATTCCCGGCAACGCGGTGGATGTGATCGTCACCGACGGCTTCACCGGCAATGTGGCGATCAAGACCGGCGAAGGCACCGCCCGGGTGATGCGCACCGCACTGCGCGAAGCGTTCCAGTACTCCTTCCTGTCCAAGATTGCGGCGCTGCTGGCGATGACCTCGCTCAAGCGGCTGTCCAAGCGGATGGACCCGCGCCGCGTCAATGGCGGAGTATTCCTGGGCCTGAACGGCACCGTGGTGAAATCCCACGGCGGCGCGGATGCCACAGGCGTTTCGGCGGCGGTGAAGCTCGCCTTCCGCCTGGCGCAGCACGGTTTCGCCGAAAAACTGGCCGCGCGGGTTGCATCTGCCGGCGCGCATACCCAAGATAATACTGCTTCCCGCACCCCGCGGGCGGCCACCGAAAAAGACTGAAATAGGCAGGCACCGGATGACGCGACGCGCGGTAGTTGTTGGCATAGGGCACTATCTCCCTGAACGGGTGGTTGAAAACGCGGAATTCGAGACCTCGCTGGACACCACGGACGAATGGATTCGCACCCGGTCCGGCATCGAACGCCGCCATTTCGCCGCTGAGGGAGAAACCACATCGGATATGGCTGCCAGGGCCGCAGAGCGCGCTTTGGCGGATGCGGGCCTGACCGCTGACGATGTGGACGCCATCATCGTGGCCACCTCCACCGCCGACCTCACCTTCCCCTCTGCCGCCACCATGGTGCAGTCCAAGCTGGGCATGACCAAGGGCTTTGCCTTTGACGTGCAGGCGGTCTGCGCGGGCTTCGTTTATGCGCTCAGCAACGCCAATGCGCTGATCGCCTCGGGCCAGGCCAGCCGGGTGCTGGTGATCGGCGCCGAGACCTTCAGCCGGATCATGGACTGGACCGACCGGGCCACCTGCGTGCTGTTCGGCGATGGCGCCGGCGCGCTGCTGCTGGAGGGCCAGGAGCTGGCGGGCACCAACAAGGACCGCGGCATTCTGGCAACCGATCTTAACTCGGACGGCCGCTACAAGGATCTGCTGTATGTCGACGGCGGCGTGTCCTCGACCCAGTCGACCGGCCATCTGCGGATGCAGGGCAACCAGGTGTTCCGCCACGCGGTGGAAAAACTCGCCTCTACCGCGAACACCGCGCTGGACCGCGCCGGGCTGTCGGCGGCGGATGTGGACTGGATCGTGCCGCATCAGGCCAATATCCGCATCATTCAGGGCACCGCCAAGAAAATGGGCCTGAGCATGGACAATGTGGTGGTAACCGTGCAGGATCACGGCAATACCTCCGCGGCCTCCATTCCGCTTGCCCTGTCTGTCGGCAAAGAGCGCGGCCAGATCAAAGAAGGCGACCTGATTGTGACCGAAGCCATCGGCGGCGGTCTGGCCTGGGGTGCCGTTGTGCTGCGCTGGTAACTCTTCCAGCCGGAATCCCGCCCGAAACACCCCGCGCAATTCATTGATATTGACAGGGAATTTCCCTGCGCCCTATGCTTTGGCAAACAACGGGGATTGGTATGGGCGAAAAAACACTGACACGAATGGATTTGAGTGAAGCTGTTTTCCGGGAAGTCGGCCTGTCGCGCAATGAAAGCGCGCAGCTGGTGGAAAGCATGCTGCAGCATATGTCGGACGCCCTGGTGCGCGGTGAACAGGTGAAGATCTCCTCGTTCGGGACATTCAGCGTAAGGGATAAGTCTGCCCGGGTCGGGCGGAACCCGAAGACCGGCGAAGAGGTGCCGATTCAGCCGCGCCGCGTGCTGACCTTCCGGCCTTCCCACCTGATGAAAGACCGCGTGGCAGACGGCAACCGTAAATAACGGGACCAATTGAGCCATGTCAAAATCACCGGACGCCTTCCGCACCATCAGCGAAGTTGCGGACTGGCTGGGCGTGCAGGCGCATGTTCTGCGCTTCTGGGAGAGCAAGTTCACCCAGGTCAAACCTGTCAAGCGGGCCGGCGGGCGCCGCTATTACCGGCCTGCGGATATGCGGCTTCTGGGCGGCATCAAGAAACTGCTGCATGACGACGGGATGTCGATCAAGGACGTTCAGGCGCTGCTGCGCGAGCATGGCCCCGCCCATGTGGCGGAGTTCTCGCACCCCGTCGACGGCGCAGCCGCCGAGCGCTCCGCGCCGGTGCCGCCGGCGGACAGGCTGGGCGATGACTGGCAAAGCTCGCTGGAGCTGAGCCATGAGCAGGCGGCAAAAGAGGACACGGGTTCAGAAGCCAGCAATGTGGTCGGCTTCCCGCAACAGGACGCCGCGGCAGACGATATCCTGCAGGACCCGGCAGACGCCCCCGCAGCAGTAAGCCCCGCTGCCCCGGCGGATGCCCCGGAAACTGAGGAAACCGCCGCCGACGCCGCTGCCCCCGCCGCTGCCCCCGCCGCTGCGCCGGAGCCGCAGATGCGGATGGATCTGGCCGCGCCCGCCCCAGAGACCGGTGCCGAGGACGAGACCGGGGCGGCGGCAGAATCAGAACCTGGCCCATCCGCCCCGTCCCCCCTTGCGGCGCAAGACCCGGCAGCGGATGGCACCGCGCCCGCGCCGGCAGAGGCCACAGAGACACCCCTTGCCCCTGCGGTGGAACCAGACACCGCCTCCCCCTGGAGCGAGGCCGCCGCTGAGGACACGGCTGAAGAGACCACAGCAACAGCGGCTGCCCCCGCAGACTCCGCCCCGGTCGACCCGGCACCGGAAGGAATGCAAGACCCGCAAGACGGCGATGACAGCGCGGGCTGGGACGCGGGAACCGAGCCGGCAGCGGCACCGCCTGCCGCCGAAGAGGCACAGCCGGACGCGCCGGACGGCTTTGGCACACCGGCTGAAACCGGATCCGCTGAGACCCTTCCGGAAGAGCCTCCCTTGACCGCAGCAGAGCCGCCCGTGCTGGAGGATACGTCCGCTGCGGAAACCCTCTGGGCGGACGCGCAAGAGCCTGCAGACAGCGCGCAGCCTGCGGACCCTGCCCCGAAAGCAGCTCCGGACTTCCCGGCGGATTCGGACGCGGCTGATCTGCCGGAACAGTCTGCCGCCCAGGAAACGGCGGACGACCACACAGGCCCTGCAGCGGCTGATCCGCTGGCAGCCCCAATACCCGAACCGGACCCGTCCGAGGACACCCTGGCTGCCGCGGCGGGCGTTCAGCCGGAAGAGCCGCTGGACTTTGGCAACGGCGCAGAGCCGTTTGCCGCCGCCATGGAGGCAGACCCCGGCGCGGATGACGCAGACGCCGCAGCCGATCCTGCCGCCGCCTTCCCGCCGCACGATCTGGACCAGGCCGCCCGGCAGGTTGATGCGCTGGAATTTGGCTCCGGCTTTGCCCCTGACGCGGATGCGGCTGCTGAGCCGGACCAGCCGCAAGACAGCCCGGCGGCAGCGCCTGAGGCCGAAACCGGCGAGGCGGCAGACGCCCCTGCCCCTGTCCTGCCACACCCCGGTGTTTTGTCCCATCTGGCCGCTGTCCGCAGCCTGCCGCCGCAGACGGTGGCCGCAATCGCTGCCTGCGCCGAAGATCTGCGCGCCCTGGCGGCCCGCGGCGCAGTTGCAGGGCCACCGGTCTCCGGCGCCGGGTCCGGTCCGGACCTCCCCTGATTTCACGGGCGTTTCCCGCGCCGGGAAGCGCCCCCTGCACCCGCGCGGGCCTGCGCGCGCGGGCCTGCAACTGCCTCAGCCGGCAGGATTTCCGGGCGGATGCGCAAAAAATCTTGCCGCCCCCTCTTGCCCCTGCCGTGAAAACGGTTAGAAGGCTGTTCAACGGGCTATGGCGCAGCCTGGTAGCGCGTCCGTCTGGGGGACGGAAGGTCGCAGGTTCGAGTCCTGCTAGCCCGACCATTTGAAAAACGCCCGGGTGCTTCGGCACCCGGGCGTTTTCATATCCCGGCCCTGAATTGCCGATTGCGCAGCGGGGCCGATTGGGCCAGCATCGCCGGAAAATCCGGCGCGGGGAGGGACAGGAAATGACAGGCGTTTTGCCCAGCCAAACCATTGAAAACATGCTGGAGAACGGCGCTATCACCGTCAGCACCCCGCTGGTGGAGGGTCAGGTGCAGCCTGCCAGCCTCGACCTGCGGCTGGGCAATGTCGCCTACCGGGTGCGCGCGTCTTTTCTGGCGGGCCAGGGCCGCAGCGTCTCCGACCGTCTGACGGAATTCGAGATGCACCGCATCAGCCTTGATGGCGGCGCGGTGCTGGAAAAGGGCTGCGTCTACGTGGTGCCCTTGATGGAAGGTCTGGCGCTGCCGCAGGATGTTTCCGCCGTGGCCAATGCCAAAAGCTCCACCGGGCGGCTCGACCTTCTGACCCGCACCATCACCGATGGCGGCGAGGAATTCGACCGGATCAAGCCCGGCTACCAGGGGCCGCTTTACGCCGAGATCTGCCCGCGGTCGTTCTCGGTGCTGGTGCGGCCGGGGATGCGGCTGAACCAGATCCGGTTCCGCCGCGGCCAGGCGGTGCTGTCGGATGCGGAGCTGAAGATGCTGCACGCGGGCACGCCGCTGGTCGATGGCGAGGCGATGATCGAGGATGGCTTGGGCTTTTCCGTCGATCTGAAGCTGCCGGGCACCGATCTCGTCGGCTACCGCGCCAAGCCGCATACCGGCGTCATCGACCTGGAGCGGATCGGGGAATACGACCCGCAGGAATACTGGGAGGAAGTGCGCACCAAGGATGGCCGCATCATCCTGGACCCCGGCGCGTTCTATATCCTGGTGAGCCGCGAGGCGGTGCATATCCCGCCTGCCTTTGCCGCCGAAATGGCGCCCTATCTGGCGATGGTGGGCGAGTTCCGGGTGCATTACGCGGGCTTCTTCGACCCTGGCTTTGGCCATGACGCCGCGGGCGGGGCCGGATCGCGCGGGGTGCTGGAGGTGCGCTGCCATGAGGCGCCGTTTGTGCTGGAGCATGGCCAGGTGGTGGGACGTCTGGTCTATGAGAAGATGGCCGAGGTGCCGGAGCAGCTTTACGGTGCCGGCATTGCGTCGAACTACCAGGGTCAGGGGCTGAAGCTGTCGAAGCACTTCAAGACGCCAGCCTGAACCCTTTAGCCCGGCGGCACCGCCGGGCAGCGCCCGACCCTCCCGTCAAACCGAAGGTTTGCCTCTGGCAAAACGGGAGGGCGCTTCGCACCCACCCAGGGTCAGGCGCCGTCCGCTGCACTTTCAGAGCGTCACTTCACCGGCCCGCCTTCTGCCAGATTCTGTGTCGTGCCCGCCTGCACCGGCCGGTCCAGATGCGTTGACAGCACCGTATAGGTGCGGGTGGCGCGCACGCAGCCGACCTCATAGATCCGCGCAAGCAGCCCCTCCAGCGCCCTGGGGGAGGCGACGCGGACCTTGAGGATCAGGTTGGTGTCCCCGGCGGAGCTGTGCACCTCCTCCAGTTCCGGCATCTCCTGCAGCGCCAGCAGGCCGGTGGTCACGCCCCACCCCTCGGTATCCACATGGATGAAGGCCAGCAGCGGCTTGCCCACCGCGGCTCCGTCGAGCCGCGCCACCGTTGCCTCGATGGTGCCCGACGCGCGCAGCCGCTTGACCCGCTCATGCACCGCGGGCGCCGACAATCCGACGTTCTGGCCGATTGCGGCGTAAGAGAGTGTCGCGTCCCGGCTCAGCGCGCCTAATATTTTTCGGTCCAAAGCGTCCAGCGCGCGGGGAGTCCCAGCCGTTTTCCGAACCCCATCTGTTTTTTCTTCTGCCATCTTCGCCCGCCCTTCACAGAACCATGTTCAGCGCATAGCAGATTTACCTGAACATTCTTAAAGGTAAACCCATGCGAACCCCGATTCTGATCTTGATGAGCGCGATAGGCGTGATTGGTGCGAACTCGCTGCTGCTGTCGCCGGTGGTGACCGCTGTCAGCCAAGCCCTGAATGCCACCACCGCAGAGGTGATGCGGGCGGCCAGCGCCTATGGGCTGGGGGTGGCTGCGGCGGCACTGCTGCTGGCGCCGCTGGCGGACCGGATCGGTGCAGGGCGGCTGCTGCGGGCGGCGCTGTTGCTGCTGGGCGCCGGGCTGGCGGCCAGCGCGGCGGCGGCGGATGTCCGGATGCTGATGGCGGCGCAGGCGGTCTGCGGGCTGGCGGCGGGGGCCGCCCTGCCCTCGATCTACACGCTGGCGATGGTGATTGCCCCCAAGGGGCGCGAGGCGCGGGTGCTGGGGCTGGTGCTGTCGGGCTGGACAGTGTCGCTGGTGCTGGGCGTCAGCGTCAGCGCCTGGGCCACCGATCTGGCGGGCTGGCGCGCGGTCTATGGCACGCTGGCATCTGTGGCGCTGCTGCTCTGGGCCGCCTCCGCCTCCCTGCGCGCTGCGGGCAGCCCCAGCGGCCAGGCGACCTCGCCGCTGACGGCGCTGCGGGTGCCGGGAATTGTCCGCGGGCTGCTGTCCACCGCACTGATGATGCTGGGGTTCTACAGCAGCTATTTCTTCACCGGCGCGCATATCACCCAAGGCCTGGGGCTGAGCATCACCCAAGCCGGGCTGCTGCCGCTGTTCTACGGCATCGGGTTCGGGCTGGCGGTGCTGCTTGATCCGCTGCTGGACCGGCTGGGCCTGGCGCGCGCCACGCCGCCGGTGTTCCTGGCGGTCACGGCCAGCTATCTGCTGATGATGGTCTGGGCGGACAACTATGGGCTGCTGCTGGGGCTGGCGGTGCTGTGGGGGATCGGCCAGCATCTGGCACTGAATCTGGTGGTGGCGCGGGTGACGCTGCTGGACCCCGGGCAGCGCGGCGCCATCATGGGGCTGTTCAGCACCGTGACTTACTTATGTGTCTTTGCAGCGCCTTTTACCGGAGCGGCCGCTTATGCCGTCTGGGGGCTTGCGGGCTGCCTGGGCGTGTCGGCGCTGCTGTCGGCCAGTGCCGCGCTGGAGGCGCTTGGCCTGAAACCGGCGGCGCCTAGCGCTGGCGGCGCCCCTGCTTGACGGAGGGAATGCGCGAGCGGCCCGCCTGCTGCACCGGCGGGGCGCTCTGCCCCTGACCGCGGTCCCGCGGCTTGCTGCGCCTGGCGACGGCGTTGATGCCTGCGTTCACACCGGCGCCCACCGCGCGGCTGACAAGCCGCCGCAGCACCATGTTGATGATCCAGTTGATATTCACCGTGCTGGCCCCCCGTGTCCGGTTCTGCCAGGCATCCTAAGCGCAGATTAAGCCGATTTCGAGGCGCCTGGACAGCCGCCGGCGCCGTCACTCCTCGAACAGTTCCGCCTGTTCTTCCGGCTCGTCGTCCTCGTCGCCGCTCTGGCCCAGCGGCAGGCTGCCCGGCGGCGGGCGGTTTTCCAGCAGACCCGCGGCGCGCAGCTCCTTCAGGCCCGGCAGGTCGCGGGCGCTTTCCAGGCCGAAGTGATCCAGGAAGTCCGGCGTCACCACAAATGTCACCGGGCGGCCCGGGGTCATGCGGCGGCGGCCCAGGCGGATCCAGTTCATCTCCATCAGCTGGTCGATGGTGCCGCGCGACACCGACACGCCGCGGATCTCCTCGATCTCGGTGCGGGTGACCGGCTGGTGGTAGGCGACAATCGCCAGCGTTTCGATCGCGGCGCGGCTGAGCTTGCGCAGCTCGGTGGTTTCCTTCTGCATCAGAAAGCCAAGGTCCGGCGCGGTGCGGATCGCCCAGGCATCGCCCAGACGCACCACCCGCACGCCGCGGCCCTCATAGCGCTTGCGCAGATGCTCCACCGCCTCGCGCGGGTTGCAGCCATGCGGCATCCGGCTTTCGAGGTCGCGCAGGGTGACGGGCTCGGCGCTGGCAAACAGCACCGCCTCCACCATCCGCTCCTGCTCCGCCATCGGCGGCGCGTCAAACAGCGAGTCACTATCTTCGCGGACGGGAGCGCCCTGGCTCTGACCGTCCATGATCTGGTCTTCCATCAGCTATCCTCGTTCAGGCTGCGCAGCTGGAGCGGCGCAAATGTTTCGCTCTGGCGCAGCTCGGCCTTGCCTTCCTTGACCAGCTGCAGCGAGGCGGCAAAGGTCGCCGCGGTGGCCGACCGGCGTTTCACCGGATCGCTGTGCCAGCCGTCCGGCAAATAGCTGATCAGGTCGGTCCAATCGCCGGTAAAGCCCAACAGGTGGCGCATCCGGTCCAGCGCCTCCTCCATGGTGAAAACCGAGTCTCGGTCCATCACGAAGGGGCGGAAATCCTCTTTGGTGCGGATGCGGGCATAGGCCTGCATCAGGTCCAGGAGATTGGCGGTATAGGTGACGGTCTTGATCCGGGCGACGGTCTCTTCCTCGCCGCGCCCGAAGAAGTCGCGGCCCAGCCGGTCGCGGCCCATCAGCCGCGCGGCAGCGTCGCGCATCGCCTGCAAACGCTCCAGCTGGAACGCCAGGTGGGCAGCCAGTTCTTCGCCCGATGGCCCCTCTTCCTCCGGGTCGGGGGGCAGCAGCAGGCGGGATTTCAGGAAGGCGAGCCAGGCCGCCATCACAAGATAATCGGCCGCCAGCTCGATCCGCAGCTCCTTGGCCTTCTCGACAAAGGTCAGATACTGCCGCGCCAGTTCCAGCACGGAGATCTTGCGCAGGTCCACCTTCTGGGTGCGCGACAGCGTCAAAAGCAGGTCGAGCGGGCCTTCGAATCCGTCCACGTCCACGATCAGGGCCTCGGCCGCCAGCCGTTCCTCTACCGATGTGTCCGCGTCTGAAAAGAGTGTCTGCTCAGCCATACACCTGCCCGCCCATGAGGGCGGCAAGTTCGTCTTCGGCGGCCTGAATGTCAAGATCCGCAGGGGGTTTGCGGGCGGCCAGCGCGCGGTCTGCGCGGGTTTGCGCTGCCGCTGTCATGCCGCCTGCGGCCTCCGCCACGGCGATCCGGTCCGCCAGCGGCGCATTGCACAGCAGGACCACGTCGCAGCCTGCCGTCAGCGAGTCCCGCGTGATGTCCGTCAGCGCGCCCTCGAGCGCCTTCATCGAAATATCGTCGGTCATGATCAGCCCGTCAAAGCCGATCTGCTCTCGGATCAGCTGCATCATCACCGGCGAGGTGGTGGCCGGGCGGCTGTCATAGGCGTCATAGACCAGATGCGCGGTCATCCCCAGCGGCAGATCGTTCAGCGCTTTGAAGGCGGCAAAATCGCTTTGCTCCAGTGTCTCCGGAGCGCTGGCCACATGCGGCAGGTCCAGATGGCTGTCGGCGGTGGCGCGGCCATGGCCGGGGATATGCTTCAGCACCGGCAGCACGCCGCCGTCCAGATGCCCCTGCGCCACCGCGCGGCCGATGGCGGCAACGGCCTGGGTGTCTTCGCCATAGCAGCGGTTTTTCAGGAACGCATGGGTGTCGGCGCAGGCCACATCGGCAATCGGCGCGCAGTTGCTGTCGATGCCGAGGCCGTGCAGCTCATGCGCGATCAGCCGGTAGCGCAGGTACATGGCGCGTTCGGCGCCGGCGCCGGCCCGCTCAACATGCTCCAGCGGCGGCAGCCAATTGCGCGCCAGCGGCGCGAGCAGCCGCTGCACCCGGCCGCCCTCTTGGTCGATGGTGATCACGCAGTCGCGGCCCACAGCCTCGCGGAAGTCGCCGCACAGCGCGCGCACCTGATCGGCGCTTTCGATGTTGCGGGCAAACAGGATGAAGCCGAAGGGATCGGCATCGCGGAAGAACGCCTTTTCATTTGCGCTCAGGCGCAGGCCGTCGGCGTCGAGGATGGTGGCTCCGAAAGTCATGAGTGTGCCCTATCGCCCCCTTGGATCCGGGAGGGCAGCGCCCGGCCCGGGGTGGGTGCAAAGCGCCCGCCCTGGGGGCGGGTCGGGCGCTGCCCGGCCTTGCGGCCAGGCGGTTCGTTACCGTGTGGTTACCGGAATGCAGTCGGCATTTCCAGCCACCAGCGCAGAGCAGAAGCGGCGGGCATCCGACAGTCCGGCAAAGCCCATCGCCCGCAGGCGGTAGAAGGTGCGGCCGCCGCTTTCGGCGCGCTGGATCACCCGCTGCTTGCCTTCCAGGTAATCGGCAAAGCGGGCATGGATGCGGTCCCATTCGGCGCGCGCGACTTCCGGGCTTTCATAGGCGCCCAGCTGCGCCAGCCGTGTGCCGGCCGGGAGGGTGGCCGGGTCGACATCAACGGCAGCGGCAGGGGCTGCCGGTGCGGCTGCGGCCGGAGCGGGGCTGAACCGTGCGGGCCGGGCCGAGGGCCGCAGCGAGTGCTTGACGCCGGGCGCGTTCAGGACGGCGGGCGACGGCGCTGCCGCGGCCAGGCCAGGCTGCAGCGGTTCCGGCTGCACGATGGCAGGCGCCTGCGCCGAGGCGGGCACCGCAGCCGACAGCGTTTCCGACTCGCGGGCGAGTTCTGCGACCAGCGCGTCGATATCGCCGTTCTGGAAAGAGGCCACCGCGTCCTCGCTGACACCGGGGGCTTCAGCCGCCTCCGGTTCTGCCGGAACGGCCGGCAGCTCCGCCGGGGCGGTTTCCGCGGCCAGCTGCGGCAGCGGTTTGTCGTCCTCGGTTAGCCGGATCGCGGGCGGTGCCAGGGTCAGCCGGTCGGCCGGCGCCTCGGCGCTGCCGCTGGCGGCAACCGCATTCACCGCAAGCCCCTGATGATCCGCCTGGGAGCCGCCCGGATTCGCGGGCTGTTCGCGCATCGGCCCTTCGGCCGCGCGCACCACCGGCACGCCGCTGACATCGCGCATCACCAGCTTGTAGCCCCAGACGCCAATCCCCGCGACCAGCGCAACCGAGGCCGCAGCACCCAGCAGGCTGAGGCTGCGGGAGAATCGCGCCCGCAACCCGGCAGGCGCGGCGTAGGCTGCATACTCCTGCGCGTCATAGCCTTGGCCGTCAGGCTGATACCCGTAGGCCGGATCTTCATAACCGTATGCCGGTTCCGCGCCCGGGCCGGTGTAATGCTGATCGGAGTACTGCTGCCCGTAGGCCCCGCCAGTTGCGGTGTCCTGCCTTTGAACACCACCCTGTATGTAGGCGTGCCCCTGGCCCGCCTGCGCAAAATACGCCATTTTCCGCCTCACTGCCCGGTTTGGCAGCGCCGAAACGGCGCCGCGCCCCAAGTCTCTTCAACTGCCTCACTCCGGCGGTGTGCAATTTTAACCGCAGGGGCTGACGCCCCGTTCTGGTTATCGCATCTCTTCTGCCGGTTTCACGCCAAGAATACCAAGACCAGCCGAAATGACAACGGAAACGGCTTTGGCCAGGGCCAAATTCGCATGTGTTGCCGATTGGCTGCTCTCGTTAACAAATCGTAAACCTTCTTGCGATTTTCCGAGGTGGTACAGCCCGTGCAGCTCCGACGCCAGATCGTAAAGATAGAAGGCCACCCGGTGCGGCTCATGGGTGCGGGCCGCGATTTCCACCAGGCGCGGCCATTCGGCCAGCTTCTTGGCCACCGCCAGCTGCGCCGGATCGGACACCAGGGTGAGGTCGGCGGCGTTGAGCGCCGCATCATCCGCCGCAATCCCCTGCTCCTCTGCCTTGCGCAGGGTCGAGCAGATCCGCGCGTTAGCGTATTGCACGTAGAACACCGGGTTGTCCTTGGACTGCTCCAGCGCCTTGTCGAGGTCGAAATCGAAGCCCTGGTCGTTCTTGCGCGTCAGCAGCATGAAGCGGGTGACGTCCGCGCCGACGGCATCGACCACATCGCGCAGGGTGACAAAGGTCCCTGCCCGCTTGGACATCTTGAATTCCTGGCCGTCCTTGAACAGCTTCACCAGCTGGCACAGCTTGATATCCAGCGGCACCCGGCCATCGGACAGCGCCGACACCGCAGCCTTCATCCGCTTGACATAGCCGCCGTGGTCGGCGCCGAAAATGTCGATCAGCTCGTCAAAGCCGCGTTCCACCTTGTCGTAGTGATAGGCGATGTCGGGCGCGAAATAGGTCCAGGTGCCATCCGATTTCTTCACAGCCCGGTCGACGTCATCGCCGTGATCGGTGGATTTGAACAAGGTCTGCTCGCGCGGTTCCCAGTCGTCGGGCTTCTTGCCCTTCGGCGGCTCCAGCACACCCTGATAGATCAGCCCCTTGGCATCCAGCTCCTTCAGCGCCGCCTCGATCTTGCCGGTGCCGTAGAGAGATTTTTCGGAGTAGAACACATCCATTTCGATGCCGAGCTGGGCCAGATCCTCGCGGATCAGCTGCATCATCGCATCGGTGGCAAATTCACGGACCTCAGCCAGCCAGACCTCTTCGGGCTGGTCGAGATAGGCATCGCCCGCCTTGTCCTTCAGCGCTTGCCCCACCGGCTTCAGATAATCGCCCGGATAGGTGCCATCGGCAAAGGCCACGTCCTGCCCATGTGCTTCCAGATAACGCAGGTAGACAGAGCGCGCCAGAACATCGACCTGGCCGCCGCCGTCGTTGATGTAATACTCGCGGGTGACGTCATAGCCGGCATAGGCCAGCAGTGCCGCCAGCGCATCCCCGAACACCGCGCCGCGGGTGTGCCCCACATGCAGCGGGCCGGTCGGGTTGGCGGAGACATATTCCACGTTCACCCGCTTGCCAGCACCGACGTCCGAGCGGCCGAAATCCGTGCCTGCGTCCAGGACCGATTTCAGCACGCCCTGCCAGATGCCCGGGGCCAGCCGCAGGTTCAGGAAGCCGGGGCCTGCGACCTCTGCGCTCGTGATCCGATCGTCCGCTGCCAGCTTGGCAGCCAGCGCCTCGGCGATGTCGCGCGGCTTCATCTTTGCGGGCTTGGCCAGCACCATCGCCGCATTGGTCGCCATGTCGCCATGGGCGGCATCGCGCGGCGGCTCCACCGCGACATTGGCAAAATCGAGCCCCTCGGGCAGCGCGCCCTCGCCGGTCATGGCGGTCAGGCTGTCGATCACGAGCGAGCGGATATCGGTAAAGAGGTTCATATCTGGCGTCCCAACTGTTCAGCACTGCGGATACCGGGGGCCGCAGGAAGGGTCAACAGGATTGCAGGGGCAGCCCCGGGCCTCAGGCGGGCGGCACCGGAAAATTCAAATTTTCCGGCCATTTTTCCGCGCCGGAAAAATGCGCCGCTGCCGCGGCGCGCCGTCCGGCCTGGCCGTCAGCGGGTCAGGACAGGATGTTCTGCACGGCTGAGGCGGTGCCCCATTCCGTGATCGTGTAGCGGCGCAGGGAGGCGACGTAATACGGGTCCTGCAGGATCAGCCGCTCCACATCCTGGCGGGTTTCGGCCTCCACGTTCCAGATCGCGCCGGGAAAGTCCTGCATCGGCCGCATCGCCAGCGCGCCGCCGATCTGCAACTCGGGCCGCGACCGCACAAAGGCGATATGCGCCTCGCGCCGCTTCCTGTCGCTGCGCACCCGGTCCATTTCCGGCTTGTCCGTGAAGGTGACGGTCCAGCGTGCCATGGCTTGCCCCTTGTTCTGCCTCTCCCAGCGGATAGCGCCGATGCCTTGCGGCATCATAGGGCCAGATCATAGCACGGTTTAAAGCCAATTCGGCGGGGAGAACACAAAGCCCGGCGCAGACCGGCAAGCGGAGGCCGGGCCGGCAAGAACAGCCCGGGCCGCAAACGGCCCGGTCTGTGATTTGAATGGGGATACACGCCCCTGCCCTCAAACCTGCCAACACCGGCAAGGGAGCAGCCCCCGAAACGAACGGCCCCTGCAGATGCCAGAGCTCCTACGCAGGATGCCCCTCCGACTGCTTTGCACCGTCGCAGATTTCGGACCAGCCGGGCTTCTCGCCAACGAACTCATGAAAGCTGTTCCTGACCTCCAGTTCCCCGTCCAGCGCATTTGCGGCGATGGGGAAGGTCTCCTCCTCCGACAGGATCTCCCCCAGGGAGCTGCCGCAGATCCGGCAGAAGCAGCGGCCGTATTTGTAGGGCGGCGCGGGCTGGTACAGCGCCACCTCCTCCCTGCCTTCGATCCAGCGCAGGTCGCCTTTCTTGACAAAGACGATGGTGCTGGCCCCGGCCTTGCGGCAGCGGGAGCAATGGCAGGTGCCCATCAGCGCAGGCTGCGCCAGCAGTTCAAACTTCACCGCACCGCAGCAGCAGCTTCCTTCAATCATTCCGGCAATCCTCAAAGTCAAATAATCTTCCCGAGAACATTACGGGAACATTTTCTCCAGCACAAGCCCGCCGCACGGCGTTGCGCCAAAGCCCGCCTCAGCGCACGCCCTGCTTGCACGGCCTTAACCGGGATCTGCGATGGTTACTTCCGCTGCAGCACATGGCGCGGGTCTGGCACCCCGCGCGCACAGGAGACCAGGACCCCAAAGACCACCTCAACAAAAGGTGCAGGGGCGTCTGACTGACGAAGCTTTTGACCGGACCCGGGGCGCGCTGGCGTTCTGGCCCTATCCTCCGCCCCCGTTGGCGGCGCCGCCTTCTCTACCCCGTCCCTGCACGGCACATGCGAAAGGACAGAAACAGCAGCTGGAAGCCCTCAGACCTCGACCTTCACCCCGATCAGCCGCTCATGCTGCTGCAGGGCAAAGCGGTCGGTCATGCCGGCGATGTAGTCGGACACGATCCGCGCCAGCGCGGTGCGGTCTTCGGCTGCGGCAATGTCGGCCTGCCAGCGCTCCGGCATCTCCAGCGGATTGTCCAGGAAGTACGGAAACAGCGCCTCCACCACCTTGGCCACCTTGGCGCGCTTCTCCATCACCGAGGGCGCCCGGTACATGCGGGTGAACAGGAAAGCGCGGATCTCCTTCAGGTCGCGCCACAAGGGATCGGAGAATTTCACCACCGGATGCCCCAGCGCGCGGACCTCCTCGACGCTCTGCACGCCGCTTTCCGCGAGCAGCAGCCGGGCGGTGTCGATGACATCGCTCACCATCACTCCGAAGAACCGGCGCAGCGCCTCGTGGCGGCGGCGGTTCGGGTCGAGACCGGGGTACAGCGTGTCGACCTGGCCGTAAGCCTTGTCCAGTAGCGGCAGCCGGGCCAGGTCATCGTCGGTGAACAGCTCCGCCCGCAGCGCATCGTGCAGATCGTGGTTGTTATAGGCGATGTCATCGGACAGCGCCGCCACCTGCGCCTCGGCGCTGGCGTGGGTGTGCAGTTCCAGATCGACCTCAGCGTTGCATTCGGCCAGCGCCCAGGGCAGCTCCCCCACCACCGGGCCGTTGTGTTTGGCAATCGCTTCAAGGGTTTCCCAGGTGAGGTTCAAGCCGTCGAACTCGGCATAGTGCCGCTCCAGCCGGGTCACGATGCGGATCGCCTGGGCGTTGTGGTCAAAGCCGCCGTAGGGTTCCATCAGCGCATGCAGCGCGTCCTCGCCGGTGTGGCCGAACGGCGTGTGGCCCAGGTCATGCGCCAGCGCCACCGCCTCGGTCAACTCCTGGTTCAGACCCAGCGCGCCGGCAATGGTGCGGCCCACCTGCCCCACCTCGATCGAATGGGTCAGGCGGGTGCGGTAGTTGTCGCCCTCATGCTCCACAAACACCTGCGTCTTGTGCTTGAGCCTGCGGAAGGCGCTGGCGTGGATGATCCGGTCGCGGTCGCGCTGAAAGGGCGAGCGGAAGGAGCTTTCCTCCTCCGGAACCTGCCGCCCGCGGCTGCGGTCCGGCATCGTGGCATAAGGCGCATGCATATCAAATCTTTTCCCTGGCAAATCTTGCTGCCTGGATGGCACCTTTCTATATAATGACTTGCGCTGCAACATCAGCTTTGGAGAGACCGTATGAACCTGCCCCCGAAAGTCACCGACCGCGCCTTTGCCCGGCTGGCCGAGATCGGCGCCGCGGATCAGGGCCAGGCGCTGCGCGTCGCGGTCGAAGGCGGCGGCTGTTCCGGCTTCCAGTATGAGATCGCGCTGGACCAGGCGAAACCCGATGATCTGGTCTTGGAGGGACAGGGGGAAAAAGTCGTGGTCGACGCCGTGTCGCTGCCGTTCCTGGAGAACGCGGTGATTGATTTCACCGAAGAGCTGATCGGCGCGCGGTTCACCATCGAGAACCCCAACGCCACCTCCAGCTGCGGCTGCGGCACCTCGTTCTCCATGTGATCCCGCCCCTGACGGTATGTTTCCCGGCGCGGGAAACGACCCGGAAAACGCGTGTTTTCCGGGCCTGAAGTGCCGAAAATTCCGGCGCTGTTGGGCGCCCCCAAGCCAGGTCACGGATCGGTTTGCAGCCGTCCCGGATTGCGCAGCCGCGGCATTGCCGGGGCGAACTGGTCCCAGACCAGATAAAGGCCAGAGGCAATGACGATGGCGCCGCCGAAATAGGTGGCAGCGGGCGGAAACTCCCCAAAAAACACCGCGCCGATCACCGCCATCCAGATGAACTGCAAATTCATCAGCGGGGTGACGGCGTAGGAGGCCAGGAGCCGCAGCGCCACCACCAGAAGCCAGCGCGCCCCGAACAGCAGGAAGGCATAGGCCGCGGCCCAGCCCGCATCCGCCAGCGGCATCGGGACCCAGACAAAGGGCAGCTGCACCAGCATCACCAGGCAAAGAGTCAGGTTGGGATAAAAGACCTGAGCCAGCGAATTGCTTTCATAGCGGCCGATAAACCGCGCCAGTGTCATGGAAAATGTGCCGGAAACCGCCGCGGCCAAAGCCACGAGATGGCCCGGCGTGGCGGAGGCGACGCCGCCCGGAAACAGGAACAGCACCCCTGCAAATCCAGCGCCAAGCGCCGCCCAGGCGGCCGGGCGCACCGGCTCCTTCAGCACCAGCCCGGACATGGCGCCCGCCAGCAGCGGCATCAGACCGATGAACACAAACACCTCAGCAAAGGGCAGCAGCCGGAAGGCATAGAAAAAGCACACCGCCGCAACCAGTGTCGCGCCGGAGCGCAGCGCCATCGCCCGCGGGCACTTGGTGCGGAAGCCGCCGCGCACGGCCGGCAGCCGGTCCGCCAGCAGGCAGAAGCCTGCAACCATCGCGCCGGACAGCGCATAGAGCTGGGCCGCGGCGTACTGCCCCGCAAGCAGCTTGGTGATCCCGTCGGCGGAGGCAATCAGCCCGGTGTAGGCAACCACCAGCAGCGCCCCGGCCAGCGCCTGGTTGCGGGAACAGCGCATCACGCCGCCCCTGCGCTGCCCGCGCGGGCAAACCCTTCGAAAAATCCGGCAAACCCGGCACAGCTGCGTTCTGCCGCCAGCAGAATGCGATGCTGCTCCTCGTTCAGCGCCGCCTCGGCGCGCGCTTTCACCGCGCTCCAGCTGGCCCGCGCCGTTCCGGCATCAAACACGGCTTCAGACAGGCTCCTCAAAATGCTCCCTCCCTGCTGCGCCGACACATGCACCGCCCCCAGGGGGACCGGCTGCCGGAAGGCCGGACGGCCGGACAGCAGCATGAGCCAGTTGGTCACAAAATACTCGTGATACGCATCATGAAGTCCACAAAATTCATCTTTAGCGAGCATATAGGCGGAAACCTGCCTGTCGAGCCAAGCCTCCCACGCGGCCGGCGTCTGCTGTCCGGCATAGCGCATGGCAATGCAGATCTCCGCCAGCAGGTCGGCATTCTGGTCGAGAAAGGCTACCAGACCCGCGAATTCGAGGCTGGTCACGGCAGCCGCTGGCAGCCCCGGATCCCGGCGCCCGTACTCGGACAGATAAAACACGATGTGGGTCAGCTCGTAGGCGGCCTTTTTGTTGGGAATGGCGAAGGTCTGCGGGCGGGAGATAAAGCTGCGGAGCCGGTCGTCCAGCCCGTCGTCCCGGAGGGGGATGCCGCGCCGTGCGAGCAGGCGCCGGGCCTCGGCGCGCTGCAGGTCGGACAGCTCCGCCGCGGGCAGCCCCTGGGCGCAAACCCACTGGGCAATCTGCGCCCCGGTCTGCCCCGGCAAGCCCAGATCCTCCAGGTCCAGGCAGATCGACAAGATGAAGCGGTAGTACTGGCGGAAGAAACTGATCTGGCGTGCCGCGCCTTCGTAAAACGGCTGCAAGGGCGCCAGGGCCTCGGCCCTCACATCCGCCCCGGTGCATTCAAGAATGTTCAGCAGCTCCGCATTTTCCTTGAGCCAGAACACATCCTCCTGGCTGCGCCGGCGGGCTGCGAAACCGGCGATCAGCGCCCCTTGCGCATCGGCCCGGGACTGGCGGGCAGCAGGAGAGAAAAACGGGATGATCTGGGCCATGGGAACCTCTTGCGGATGAATGCGGCGCGGCGGCGGCCCCGGAAACCGGAGCCGCTCATGGTCAGGGGCCGGGAGGGAGACCGGCCCCGTTCCGGTCAGCTGCCCGAAGAGAACAGCCGGGTCGCATCGCCAGCGCTGGTGCGCGCCTTCGGTGCCGGTGCGGACCCGGAGGAGAACAGATGCGTGCCGTCGCCTGCGCCGGCCTCTGCCGTTGACGCAGGCGCAGAGCCGGAGGAGAACATTTCCGTCAGATCCCCGGATGCAGTTTCACCCGGCGCCGGGGCGGAGCCGGAAGAAAACATCTCTGTCAGATCGCCCGAGGCAACTTCTGATTGCGCTTGCGGGGCCGACCCCGAGGAAAACAACTGCACCAGATCGCCTGCGGCAGCATCGCCTCGCGCCGCCGGTGCCGATCCCGAGGAGAACATCTCCACCAGATCGCCGGTTGTGGTTCCGCCGCTGGCCAAGGGCGCCGAGCCGGATGAAAACAGACCGGTTTCCCCGCCAGCCCAGCGGTCGGCCCTCTGTGGCAGCGAGCCGGAGGAAAACAGCGTCAAACCCTCTCCTGCCGTCAGATCCGCAGTGCATTCCGGCGCGGAGCCGGAGGAGAACATCTCGGTCGCATCACCCGCAAACAGGCTTGCGCCTGCGGCTGGACGGGTTGCGCGGAAGTCCTTGGTTTTACGCTGAGCAGTCATGTTGGAACCCCATTCGTTAGAGACAAAAGGCTCCTCGACGCTGGCACGGCTGGCGCACAGCGCAAACGAAAAATGCAATCTCACATTGCATTTATTTAAAACCACAACTTTAACTTCGCCTCGCTATTTTTTGCGAATTTTAATTTAATTCGATTAATCCACAAAATACCCACCGCGTTATTCACACGCTCAATTTTGCAAAATAAATATAATCAACCTGAGGGTTATTTTTCATCGGCGCAAAACCTGCCGATTCGGCGGCGCACCGGTGATTCGCGCTGCAGGCGCCGGGCTTGCCCCGGGGCGCCGATTCAGCGATAGATCGGCTTCAAATACCGCAACCTGGGCCGGAGACAAGCCATGAAAATCGCCACCTTCAATATCAATGGCATCAAGGCCCGGGCCCAGGCGCTGCCGGATTGGCTGGATGAGGCGCAGCCGGACGTGGTGGTGCTGCAGGAAATCAAATCGGTGGATGAGGCGTTCCCGCGCGACCTCTTCGAAGACCGCGGATATAATGTGGAGACCCACGGCCAGAAGAGTTTCAACGGGGTGGCGATCCTGTCGAAGCTGCCGCTGGAGGATGTGCGCCGCGGCCTGCCCGGCGACGATAGCGACGAACAGGCGCGCTGGATCGAGGCCACCGTGACGGGCAAGCAGGCGATCCGGATCTGCGGTCTTTACCTGCCCAACGGCAACCCGGTGGAGCTGGAGGCGGACGGCAGCCCGGTGGCGGGCGGAAAATATGCCTATAAACTTGCCTGGATGGAGCGGCTGAAGGCCCGCGCCGAGGCGCTGATGGCCGATGAGATGCCTGCGCTGATGGCGGGCGATTACAACATCATCCCGCAGGCCGAGGATGCCAAGCGGCCGGAGGCCTGGACGGAGGATGCGCTGTTCCGCCCGCAAAGCCGGGCCGCGTTCCAGCGGATCGTCAACCTGGGCTTCACCGAAGCGTTCCGTGCCCGCCATCAGGGGCCGGGGCATTATTCCTTCTGGGACTACCAGGCCGGCGCCTGGAACCGGAATGACGGCATCCGCATCGACCACTTTCTGCTGACACCGCAGGCCGCCGACCTGCTGCTGGACTGCCAGATCGACAAGGACGTGCGCGGCCGCGAAAAGCCGTCCGATCACGTGCCGGTCTGGGTCGAACTGGACATCTAGGCGAACTGGACATCCAGGCCCGGTCCGCGCCGCGCGCCAGCGCGGCGCCCGGCCCAACGGGAGCGGCTCATTTCACAAATGAGCCTGCGACGGGCGGGAGGCCCCCGCCTGCCCCGCCTCTCAGGCGGTGACGTCGTGGCGGTAGATCCAGTCGAATTGGCTGACCATCTTATCGGGCGCGAAACGCCCGCCCAGTTTCAGCACCTGATGCGCAGGCCAGCTGAGCGGTGCGCGCAAGTGGTATTTCCAGGCATTGCGGCTGGCGGCCTGCACGACCTTCTGTGCCCGCACCAGACGGCGCGACTGATACAGTGCCAGACCGGCGCTAACCCCTTCGGCCTCTTGCAGCGCGCGGGCCAGCACCCAGGCATCCTCCAGCGCCAGATTGGCGCCCTGCGCCATGAACGGCAGCGTTGGATGCGCGGCGTCGCCCAGAATGGCGGTGTTTTCGCCCTGCCAGCGGGCTGCGACCGGGTGCCGGAAGAGGCCCCACAGCAGCACCTCCTGCACCGCGTCCAGCAGCGCCGCGGCACTGCCGCCAAAGCCCGCGAAGGCAGCGCGCAGATTGGCCGGGTCGTCCTGCAAGTTCCAGCCTTCCTCGGCCCAGGCGCGGCGCTCCTGCACCGCCACCAGGTTCACCAGGCTGCCATCGCGCAAGGGGTAGGCCACCAGATGCCGCCCCGGCCCCATGAACAGCTGCGCCTCGGGCGGCAGGTTCAGATGGTTGGGCACGGTGGCGCGCCAGGCGACCTGGCCGGTGAAGAC
Source organism: Leisingera aquaemixtae (assembly GCF_006740765.1). GTDB lineage: Bacteria > Pseudomonadota > Alphaproteobacteria > Rhodobacterales > Rhodobacteraceae > Leisingera > Leisingera aquaemixtae. The sequence goes on along the minus strand of NZ_CP041159.1, from coordinate 1,100,913 downwards.
CGGTTTGTCCGCGCCATTCAGCGCGGCGCGGGTTTTCGAGTGCAAGCCATCGGCGCCGATCACCAGGTCGCCGCCGCATTGGGCGCCATTGCCAAGGTGCACCACAGGCTGCGGCCCGGGTTCCACCCGCTCCACCTTTTGCAGCAGCCGCACCTGCACGCCCTCGCGGCGCGCGGCACCGGCCAGAATGCCGACCAGATCCGAGCGGTGCACGAAGTAATAGGGCAATCCGGCCGCGTATTCATCGAGGTCCAGCCGCAGCACCTGATTGCCGCGGCGGTGGCCGCGCAGCACAACCGCGCGCGCCCGCTGGGAGCACCAGGCCAGGTCATCGGCCAGCCCCAGCGCCTTCAGCACAGCGACGCCATTCGGGGTGATCTGCAGGCCCGCGCCGACTTCGGAAATCGCCTCGGCCTGCTCCAGAACGGTCACGGCAGCCCCCTGGCGGCGCAGCGCCAGCGCCGCGGTCAGCCCGCCGATCCCGGCGCCGATGACAGTTATTTTCAGGCCTTTGAGTTCCATGGGCTCCTGCAGATTCTCCGCCCGCTCCCAATGAAACAAAAAACGCCGGAGCAAAAGACCCCGGCGTCAACTAATTGTCGGTTTGCCCGCTGCAGACAGCGGTCAGTCGTCGCGGTGAACCTTTTCGCGGCGCTCGTGGCGCTCCTGCGCTTCCAGGCTCATGGTGGCGATCGGGCGCGCATCCAGACGCTTCAGCGAAATCGGATCGCCGGTCACCTCGCAATAGCCGTATTCGCCCTCGTCGATGCGGCGCAGCGCAGAGTCGATCTTGGCGACCAGCTTGCGCTGGCGGTCGCGGGTGCGCAGCTCCAGCGCGCGGTCGGTTTCTTCGCTGGCACGGTCCGCGACATCGGGAATGTTGCGGGTATTGCCCTGCAGCCCTTCAATGGTCTCGCGGCTGTCAGACAGTAGTTCCTGCTTCCAATTCAATAGCTTGCGTCGGAAATACTCAAGCTGCCGTTCGTTCATGAACGGCTCATCTTCGGCCGGTCGGTAGTCGTCCGGCAGAAACACCTCTTGCTTCATTTCGGCTCCTTCGGTCTGGCCCATAATGCTGGTCATAATCGGCACCTGAACATTTTGGCTTCCCCCTCTGCCGCAGCGTTTATCCCTATCGGGAAGGAATGTCACTACACAATAGTGGCGCGGTTTGGTTAAAACCGTGATAAGAACTGGGCGCTGCGGCACCGATCATGACTGGAACAGGAAAGATATGCAATTTCAGGGCACTAAAGAATATGTCGCAACGGATGATTTGAAAGTTGCGGTCAATGCGGCGGTGACACTGGAGCGGCCGCTGCTGGTCAAGGGCGAGCCGGGCACCGGCAAGACCGAGCTGGCCAAGCAGGTTGCAGAGGCCCTCGGGCTGAGGATGATCGAGTGGAACGTGAAGTCCACCACCCGCGCGCAGCAAGGCCTGTATGAATATGATGCCGTCAGCCGCCTGCGCGACAGCCAACTGGGCGACGAGCGCGTGCACGACGTGAAGAACTACATCAGGAAAGGCAAGCTGTGGGAAGCGTTTGAGGCGGACGAGAAAGTCGTCCTGCTGATCGACGAGATCGACAAGGCCGACATCGAGTTCCCCAACGACCTCCTGCAGGAACTCGACAAGATGGAGTTCCACGTCTACGAGACCGGCGAGACGGTCAAGGCGAAGCACCGCCCGATCATGATCATCACCTCCAACAACGAAAAGGAGCTGCCGGACGCCTTTTTGCGCCGCTGCTTCTTCCACTACATCCGGTTCCCGGATGCGGAGACGATGAAGAAGATCGTCGAGGTGCATCACCCCGGCATCAAGGACGCGCTGCTGACCGCGGCGCTGACCCAGTTCTACGAGATCCGCGAAACGCAGGGGCTGAAGAAGAAGCCTTCGACCTCCGAGGTGATTGACTGGCTGAAACTGCTGCTGGCCGAGGATCTGAGCCCTGCGGACATTGCCCGCGGCGGTGCCGATGCGCTGCCCAAGCTGCATGGGGCGCTTTTGAAGAACGAACAGGACGTGCATCTGTTCGAGCGCCTCGCCTTCATGGCCCGCGGGCGGCGCTGACGCCCGCTTGCACCACCCGGCAGGCACCATTTCCGGCGCCTGCCCGTTTCCCTTCTAATTGCTGCCGCATTCCCCTATCAGAAGGGTAAGAGCCGGGCTGACGTGTCCGGGCTGATAGGAGACGCCTGATTGCCTGCTGACGCTGCCCCGGTTTCACACCTGCCTGCCTGCCGTCAGGGCCTGCGCCTGCTGCGGGGCGCTGCCGCGGCAGCGGCGCTGCTGGCGCTGGCCGCCTGCGCCGCCGCCCCGGCACGGGTGGAGGCGCCGACCCGGGCGGCGGCGGCCCCGGCCGCGCTGCCGCCGGTCAAGGTGTTCCCCGCCCGGCGGCCGCAGCCGCCGCAGCGCTCCAACGCCGATATCGCGCGCGATTTCCTTGACCTGCATTTCCGGCTGGAAGGCGGCAGCACCCTGCCCCAGTTCACCCGCTTCGAAGGCCCGATCACCCTGCGGGTGACGGGCAGCCCCGCGCCCGGGTTCAGCCGCGACCTCAACGCGCTCCTGGCGCGGCTGCGGGACGAGGCCGGGATCCCGGTCCGCCGGGTGTCCGGCGACAGTGCCAGCATCACGATCCAGTCGGTCTCCCGCGCCGAGATCCGGCGGGCGCTGCCCAAGGCGGCCTGTTTCGTGGTGCCGAATGTGTCCTCGCTGGCGGAATACCGGCGCAACCGGCGCAGCGCCCGCACCAACTGGTCGCTGCTGCGCAGCCGCGAGCGGCTGGCGGTGTTCATCCCCAATGACGTCAGCCCGCAGGAGGTGCGCGATTGCCTGCATGAGGAACTGGCCCAGGCGCTTGGCCCGCTGAATGACCTGTACCGGCTGCCGGATTCGATCTTCAATGACGACAACGTCCACGCGGTGCTGACCGGCTTTGACATGCTGATCCTGCGCGCCACCTATGCGCCCGAGCTGCGCACCGGCATGAGCCGGGCCGAAGTGGCGGAGCGGCTGCCGGCGGTTCTGGCGCGGCTTAATCCGGGCGGTGCCGGCACGGCCGCCGTCTGGCTGCCGGAAACGCCGCGGGCCTGGATCACCGCCTATGAGCAGGCGCTGGGGCCAAGCGCCTCGCCGCGGGAGCGGCTGCGGGCCGCCAACCGGGCTGCGGAGATCGCCCGCAGCCTGGGCTGGCAGGACCACCGCCGCGCCCTGAGCCATTACACCCTGGGCCGGATGCTGCATGTGCGCGAGCCAGAGCTGGCGCTGCGGCATTTCCACACCGCGATGAGCTATCTGCAGGGCCTGCCCGGCACCCGGATGCACCAGGCCAAGCTGACGGTGCAGTTGGCCGCCTATGAGATTGCCACCGGCAACGGGGCGGCGGCGCTGGCGCGGCTGGGGCCGGCGGCGGACACTGCGGCCGCGCATGAGAACGCGGCGCTGCTGTCGACGCTGCTGATGCTGCAGGCGGAGGCGCTGGAGCTGGAGGGCCGCAGCATCGAGGCCCGCCGGGTCAGGCTGGACAGCCTGGGATGGGCAAGGTACGGCTTTGGCCCGGATTGGGTGGTCGAGGCGCGGCTGGAGGAAATCGCCGCGCTGCGCCCCTCTGCCCCCTGATCCGGCAGTGACAGAACAGAAACGGATAGAGACATGATCGTAATTGCCGGCTTGGTGCTGGGCGCCCTTATTGGCGCAATGAAGGCCCGCAAACGTGGCGGCAACACCCTGGACATGCTGCAATACGGGGCTGTCTATGCCATCGTTTTTGGTATTCTCGGCCTGCTGGCAACCATCGTGACCCACCGGGTGCTGGCGTAACCCGAGCCGGAGGCCCCCGCGATGTTCCAGCCCTTCTTTGAAAACCTGCGCAAGGCGTCCATTCCGGTCTCCCTGCGCGAGTACCTGACGTTCCTGGAGGGGATGAAGGCAGGGCTGGCCACCTATGACATCGAGGCCTTCTACTTTCTCGCCCGCGCCGCGATGGTGAAGGACGAGCGCAACATCGACAAGTTCGACCGCGCCTTTGCCGCCACTTTCGAAGGGCTGGAGGCGATCCCCGCCGAAGCCGTGATGGAAGCCGTCGACATCCCGGAAGAGTGGCTGCGCAAGATGGCGGAAAAGCATCTGAGCGCGGAAGAGAAGGCCGAGATCGAGGCGCTTGGCGGTTTTGACAAGCTTATGGAGACGCTCAAGGATCGCCTCAAGGAACAGCAGGGCCGCCACCAGGGCGGCAATAAATGGATCGGCACCGCGGGCACCTCGCCCTTTGGCGCCTATGGCTATAACCCCGAGGGGGTGCGCATCGGGCAGGAAAAGAGCCGGCACCAGCGCGCGGTCAAGGTCTGGGACAAGCGCGAGTTCAAGAACCTCGACGGCGATGTCGAGCTGGGCACCCGCAACATCAAGGTGGCCCTGAAACGCCTGCGCCGCTGGGTCCGCCAGGGCGCACATGAGGAGCTGGATCTGGACAATACGATCCGTTCCACCGCCGAGCACGGCTATCTGGACGTGAAGACCCGGCCGGAGCGGCACAATGCGGTGAAGGTGCTGTTGTTCCTGGACGCGGGCGGCTCGATGGATCCGCATATCCAGGTGGTGGAGGAGCTGTTTTCAGCCGCGCGGGCCGAGTTCAAGCATCTGGAATACTACTACTTCCACAACTGCCTCTATGAGGGCGTCTGGCGCGACAACCGCCGCCGCTGGAACGAAAAGATCCCCACCCACGAGGTGCTGCGCACCTACGGGCCGGACTACAAGTGCATCTTCGTGGGCGATGCCTCGATGTCGCCTTATGAGATTGCCTATCCCGGCGGCGCCAATGAGCATTGGAACGAGGAAGCGGGCCAGGTCTGGCTGCAGCGCGCGCGCGACGCCTGGGCGGCGAACCTGTGGATCAACCCGGTGCCGGAGAAATACTGGGACTACACCCATTCGATCGGCATGATCCGCGATATCTTTGAGGACCGGATGGTTCCGATGACCCTGGACGGGCTGGAACGCGGGATGCGCGAGCTGTCGCGGTGAAGGATTTGTGACAGACCGGGAAGCGCTCCCGCGCCTGCAGGTGCCGCGGCTGACGCCGCCGCCCCTTGGCAGCCTTGGGCATGGCATCCTGCCCGCCGGGCAGGATGCGCGCCGGACCAACCGGTCCGGCGCCGGGCCCAACCGGAAGGCCGGCATTTTCAATGCAGGCCGCACGGGCGGGAGCGCCGCCTGCCCCCGCGCGCTGCGGCTAGCCGCCCCACAGGCCCCATGCGCCCAAGGCCGCAACCGGCACGAACAGCCAGCCTTGCGGCAGCAGGCCGTATTTCACCCTGCGCAGCGGCGGCATCAGGAGGCCTGTCGCCGCCATCACCGCTGCCATGCTTGTTCCGGCCAGGGCCATCTCGGCCGAGCCGCGGGCACCTGCAAAGAGAAACACAGCCATAAGGCCCAGGCAGCCGGTCACCAGATGCCAGCATAACAAGGTGGTCTCACGCACCGCATCCGGAAGCTGCCGGTCCCGCGCCAGCGGCGCTGCGCATTCCCGGCCGCCGATGATGGCATGAACACCCGTCCACAGCGCGGCCAGCAGGGATGCCGCAAGTAAAGCCCATTGCATTCTAAGCCTCCTGAACAATGAAGAAATCCGCCCCCCTGGCAGGCGGCCCGGCACATCTTGACCATGCCCTTCTGCGCAGCGCCAGCGCAATTCAGCCGCAGTGCGGGCAAATATCCCGCCGCATTCCCCCGCAGCGGTTGATTGCGCGGGCCGCCGCACCTAGGTCCTGTTGCTGTATGAGCAGCAGCACCCCGATCACCGGCCCCATCCTGATCCTCGACGATCTGCGCGATGGCCAGATGCAGCTTGCGGCGCTGTTTATCGCGCCCAAGGGTCTGCCTGTGCCGCCTGTTTCTGCCGGCGGCATGAACCTTCAGCCCGAGCGGCTGGCGGACTACGCAAACGTCTCGGTGCTGCGCGTGCGCTTCGCGCTGCCTGCGGACCGGCCCTCCTCCTACCAGTGGGACGGCGCGCGGTATGAAGTCGCGGGCGGGTTCGGCGGGGACATGCGGATCGCCTATGCCTCCTGCAACGGCGAGGAGAACGGCGACCTGGACCGCGACGGGGCTGAGCGCAACGCCATGTGGGCGCGGATGGGCGCGGAACATCAAAAGCGCCCCTTCTCGCTGCTGCTGCATGGCGGCGACCAGGTCTATGCCGATGAGGTCACGCAGGGCCACCGGCTCAGCAGCGGCTGGCCGGACAAACTGCCCAGCGACCCCTCGCGGGAGGATCTGGCCAGCCTGCGCCAGCATCTGCGGGAAGGCTTTCTGCGCCGCTACCTGGCGGTTTACAGCGCGCCGGAGCTTGCGTGGCTCGCGGCTCGCGTGCCCTCGCTGATGCAATGGGACGACCATGACATCTGCGATGGATGGGGGAGCTTGCGGCGCTCCAGCACCTATTCGCCAGTGGGCCAGACGCTGTTTGCGATGGCCCGCGAGGCGGCGCTGCTGTTTCAGCACGGCTGCTGCGACGGCGACCTGCCCGCGCGGTTTGCGGACCCCGAAGGCACCCATCTGGGCTGGCGCATCGAGGCCCCGGGGCTGCGGCTGCTGGCGCCCGACCTTCGCTCGGAGCGCAGCCGCCGCCGGGTGATGGCGCGCGGCGGCTGGCAGATGATGAAAGCCGAGGTGAAACGGGAGGCACCGGGGCAGACCTTCCTGCTGTCCAGCGTGCCCCTGCTGGGGCCGCGGCTGTCGCTGCTGGAGCTGCTGATGGTGCTCACCCCGCGGATGCAGGAATATGAGGACGACTTGCGCGACCAATGGCAAAGCCGGGCGCATCGGGCCTCCTGGCGGCGGATGCTGCGGATGGCGCGCGATATCGCCGCGCTGGACGGCCAGAAGATCGCTGCCGTGTCCGGCGAGATCCACCTGGCCGCGCGCGGCGAGATGCCGCTGGGCGATGGCAAGATGCTGCACCAGCTGGTGGCTTCGGGCATTTCCCACCGGGCGCCGCCCAGGGCCTGGGCGCGGGTCTTGGGGATGCTGTCCTGGCTGGGCGATGCGCCCCTGCCCGGCCACCCTGTCCGCATCCGCAAGATCCCCGGCCAGGCCGGGCGCTATGCGGCGGAGCGGAACTATCTGATCCTGGAGCGGCAGGACACGCAGTGGGCCGCAATCTGGGACCTGGAAACCTCAGGCCAGTCCGCGCCGCTGCCGCTTTAGCCGCCGCCAGCCGCGGGCTGGCAACGGTTTTCTGCGCAACCGGAAGCAGCCCGCGTGCGGAAATCCGCCGGTGCCTGCGGCATCCGGCGCATGTCCGCCGAAGCCGCCGTTCCCCGGTTGAACGGGCCGCGCTCCAAACGCTACCCAAGAGGAAAAGAAGCCGCGGACCAAAGCCGCATTCCCCGAGCAGGAGCATCGCGTGAGCGTGCCGCATCAAGACATACCCCCCCGTGGCGGCGCCCCCGCCGCTGCCGTGAAGCCTTTCCAGATTCGCGGGCGGTATTTTACCGCTGTTGCGCTGCGCCCGGAAGACGGGCCGCTGGACCAGGCCTTCTACGCGGCACTGGACGCGCAGCTTCGCTGGAACCCCCATTTCTTTGACGGCGCGCCGCTGATCCTGGATCTGGCGCAGGCGCCCGGCCTGTCCCGCCCGGCCGAGCTGCGGGCACTGACGGACTGCTTGCGCAGCCGCGGGCTGGCGGTGTTCGGGGTCCAGAATGCCACGCCGGAACAGATCTCCGCGGCTGAGGACGCCGGGCTGATCACCATTGCCAGCGGCAAGGATGCGCCGCTCAACATGGAAGGCAGCACCAGGCCCGGTCCCCGCCGCGAACTCCCCAAGAAACTCAGGCCGCCGGAAAACCGGCTGATCACCCAGCCGGTGCGCTCTGGCCAGACGGTGGTGGCCGAAGGCGGCGATCTGGTGGTGGTCGGGCCGGTCAGTTCGGGCGCCGAACTGATCGCGCGCGGCAGCATCCATGTCTATGGCCGGCTGCGCGGCCGGGCGATGGCCGGCGCCGAGGGCGACGAGACTGCCCGGATCTTCTGCCACAGCCTGGACGCCGAGCTGCTGGCGGTCGCCGGGCTGTACCGGACGAGCGAGAATTTGGAGCCGGAGCTGCTGAACCGCCCGGTGCAGGTATTCCTGCAGGACGAGCGGCTGTGTGTGGAAGCCTTGGGATGAAGGCTGTAAAGAGGGCTGGAATGAGAGAGGCAGGACGAATGAGCAAGGACCTGAAACTGGAAGAGCCGCTGGGCCGGGTGATTGTTGTCACCTCGGGCAAGGGCGGTGTCGGCAAGACCACAACTTCGGCGGCAGTGGGCGCCGAGCTGGCCCGGCGCGGCCACAAGACGGTGGTAATCGACTTCGACGTCGGTTTGCGCAACCTGGACATGATCATGGGCTGCGAGCGCCGGGTGGTGTTCGACTTCATCAACGTGATCCAGGGCGACGCCAAGCTGAAGCAGGCGCTGATCCGCGACCGGCGGCTGGAAACCCTGTCGGTGCTGCCCACCTCGCAGACCCGCGACAAGGATGCGCTGACCAAGGAAGGCGTTGAACGGGTTCTGGACGAGCTGCGCCAGGAATTCGACTATATCATCTGCGACAGCCCGGCAGGGATCGAGCGCGGCGCCCAGATGGCGATGCATTTTGCCGATGAGGCGATTGTGGTCACCAACCCCGAGGTCTCCTCTGTCCGCGACAGCGACCGGGTGCTGGGGCTGCTGAACAGCATCACCGAACGCGCCAGCAAGGCCGGCGCAGAGCCGGTGAAGGCGCAGGTGCTGATCACCCGCCACGACAAATCCCGCATCGAGAGCGGCGAGATGATGACGGTAGAGGATGTGCTGGAGGTTCTGGCGGTGCCGCTGCTGGGCATCATCCCCGAAAGCCCGGCGGTGCTGCGCGCCTCCAACCTGGGCGTGCCGGTGGTGCTGGACGACCCCTCGGCGGCGGCGGCGGCCTATGAGGACGCAGTGGGCCGGCTGATCGGCGAGCAGATCGAGATGCGGATTGCCGCGGACCCCCGTCGCGGCCTGTTGCAGCGCCTGTTCCGCCGGGCGGTGTAAGCGGATGTTCGGATTTTCCCTTCGCCCCCGCAAAGCCTCTGCCAGCACGGCCAAGGAGCGGCTGCAGATCCTGCTGGCGCATGAGCGCAGCGGCAGCGGCGGCGCCCGCCCCGACTGCCTGCCGCAACTGCAGCGCGAAATCCTGGAAGTGATCCGCCGCCACATGCAGATCGGCGACGAGGCGATCGACATCCGCATGGAGCGCGGCGACGAGCTGTCGAGCCTGGAGATCAACATAGAGTTCCCAGGCAAGCTGGGTGTGAATTAGGGCCGGGACCCTGGGGGCTGCCAGGCGGCGGCCTCTGCATTCTGACCGCGGGGCTGCCAAACGGCGGCCCCGGGCATTTTACGAAAATCGGGCGCAGAGACCCCGCCCCTATCCTGCGCCGGGTAAGGGCAGGTTAATCCTGTCCGCTTAGTCATGGTCCTTCCGCATTTTACTGCCGAAGGCCTATGACATATATTTTTTCCCCGACCAGTCCCGGCCCGGCCGGCGGTGCCGCACCGCAGGACATTCTGCGGCTGGGGGAGCTGCTGGGCGCGCTCAGCCATGCGCTGGATCTGACCGAAGGCCAGCCCAAGGGCCATTGCGTGCGCTGCTGCTGGATCGGCATGCAGGCCGCGCGGGAGCTGGAACTGCCGCCGCAGGCGCGCTCCGACCTCTATTTCACGCTGCTGCTGAAGGATCTGGGGTGCAGCTCCAACGCGGCCCGCATCTGCCAGCTGTACCTGACCGATGATCTGTCCTTCAAACAGAACTTCAAGACGGTGAGCGGCTCCCGGCAGGGCATCGAGTTCCTGCTGCGCAACACCGCGCTGGGGGCCAGCCCGCTGCAGAAGCTGAAAACGCTGGGCCATGTGATTGCCAGGAACGGCCAGCTGGCGGGCGAGCTGATCGAGACCCGCTGCAACCGCGGCGCCAGTATCGCCCGGCAGATGCGCTTCTCCGAAGATGTGGCGGAGGGCATCGCCAGCCTGGATGAGCATTGGGACGGCGGCGGCCAGCCGCAGGGCCTGAAGGGCGCGGCAATCCCGCTGTTTTCGCGCATCGCGCTGATGGCGCAGGTGGCGGACGTCTTTGCCGCCAGTGCGGGCGCTGAGGCCGCCGCGGCGGAGCTGGAAGCCCGCGCAGGCAGCTGGTTCGACCCCGACCTTGTGCCGGTTTTCACCGCGGTGATCCGCCGCCCCGGCTTCCTGGCGGATCTGCAGGACCCGGGCCTAGAGGCAGAGGTCTTTGCCACCCCGCAGGCGCAGCATATCCATGCCGTGGATGAAGACTACCTGGATGAGATCGCGCGGGCGTTTTCGCTGGTGATCGACGCCAAAAGCCCGTTTACCCACGGCCATTCGCAGCGGGTGGCGCGCTACACCGGGCTGATCTGCGACCAGCTAGGCTTCCCGCCCGGACGGCGCCGCTGGATGGTGCGCGGGGCGCTGCTGCATGATATCGGCAAGCTTGGGATCTCCAACACCATCCTGGACAAGCCCGGCAAGCTGACGGATGAGGAGTTTGCCCTGATGAAACGGCACCCGGTGCTGGGCCACGAGGTGCTGAGCCGGATTGCCGCCTTCCAGGAGCTTGCGGATGTGAGCGCGGCACATCATGAGCGGCTGGACGGCAAGGGCTATCCTTACGGAATGGATGCCAGCCAGCTGACGCAGGAGATGCGGGTGATGGCAGTGGCCGATATCTTTGACGCGCTCACCGCCGAGCGCCCCTACCGCGCGGCAATGCCGCTGGAGAAGACCTATGCCATCATGGACGGCATGGCTGGCCCCGCCATCGACCCGGACTGCTATGCCGCGCTGCAGGATGCGGTGACCGCCAGCGGCTGGCCCTCGGCCTCGGACGCGCCCTTGGCCGCGGCGGAATGGGACCTGCCGGCGGCTGAGCGCAGCGCCTAGCTGGCGAGGTTGCGGTTCTTCTGCGAATAGAGCGCCAGCGCCGTCACCTGCCCCGCCACGATGGCCGAGAACATCAGCAGTGCCGACAGGCCGATGCTGGCGTCCGCCATCAGGGTTTCATTGAACAGCGACTGCGTCGCGCTCATCAGCACCCGGCTGCCGGGGACCAGGATCAGGATGCCCTGCACGATGTAGATCGCGCCGGTGAGGTTCAGTGTCTTGGCCAGCCAGGTGCCGTATAGGGTGATGCACATGGCGGTGACCCAGGTGCCGACGATCCAGCCGCTGCCGAAGCCGAGGTAGAGCGGCCCCCACATGCCCAGCACGGTGACCGGCAGCGCCCGCACGATATCCACCAGCCGGGCATTGAAGATCACCCCGATCGAGAACGACAGCGCGGGCAGCGCCAGATAGGGCATCCACCACAGGACTTCGTTCACGTTCTTCACCTGCGGCGTCGCCCCCCACAGCTCGGCGCCGATGCTGACGCCGATATAAATGCCGATGAACAGTTTCATCAGCACAAAGATCGACTGGGCAAACAGGCTGGAGCCGGAGATCACGTCGTTGAAGGCAAGGCATTCCAGGGAGTTGGCGATCGACAGCCCCGGCACGAACAGCACGATGGCGGCGATGCAGGTGCCCCAGACCGGCACCTCCACCCCCATGCTGCTGACCAGCGCCACCGCCAGCCCCGCGACCAGCGCCGACAGAAACTCCACCAGAATGATCCGGTCGCCGCGGCAGAACAGCTGGCAGAGCCAGACCAGGAAGCCCAGCACCGCTGACAGCGCAATCGTTGTCAGTGCGCTGCCGATCAGGGTCAGGAAGGCCGGCGGGATGGCGATATTGGCCACCATGATCAGCCAGGCAGGGTAACGGCCCGGCTCCTCAATCCCCGGATCCTCCACCGCGTTGATGCGGATGATGGTGCGGGCCAGCAGGCTGAGGTTGATCTGGGCGGGCTCCAAGCGGCGGATGATGAACTGGTTGTCCTCGTCCGGGAACTGGCAGGAGATCGAGGTGGGGGTGGCCTGCACGATCACGTTGATGCCCTGCTTCCTGGCATAGAACTGCAGGTATTTCTCGATCTTGTAGGGCGCACAGCCGCTGCGGTGCAGGGTCTCGCCTGTGTCGGCGATGTTGCGGAGCTGAGACAGGGGTGCCATGTGCCGGATGCCGTTGGTTTGGGGTGCCTTGGGGTTCAGCCCCCTTAATGGATGCGGCGCGCGGCGGCGAGTGCGGATTTTGCATGGCGGCCTGCGCTGGGTGCAAGGCTTCGCGGCCGCTGCCTCTTGCTGGCGGCGCGGTTTCGGCCCATATCTGAAGCATGCTGCGCTTCATGCCAATTCTGCTGGCCGTGCTTTATGGCCTTGTGATGTACCGGATATCCGTCTGGCGCACCAATCGCGAGCTGGACCAGCGCTCGACCGAGCTGGCGGACCCGCGGCTGAAGCGGCTGACCGACCGTCTGGCGGCGGCGCTGAACATCGCCCGCATCCCGGTGCATATCTATGAGGTCGACCCTGTCAACGGGCTGGCGGCGCCGGACGGGCGGATCTTCATCACCCGCGGCTTTTACCGCAAGTACCAGAATGGCGAGGTGAGCGCAGAGGAGCTGGCCTCGGTGATTGCGCATGAGCTGGGCCATGTGGCGCTGGGGCATGCGCGCAAGCGGATGGTCGATTTCTCCGGGCAGAATGCGCTGCGCACGGCGCTGATGCTGATCTTGGGCCGGTACGTTCCCTTCATCGGCCCCTGGATTGCCGGGGCGCTGACCTCGCTGCTGGCCGCGCGGCTGTCGCGCGGCGATGAATACGAAGCGGATGAATATGCCGCGGCGCTGCTGACCAAGGCGGGGATCGGGCTGGCGCCGCAGAAAAGCCTGTTTGCCAAGCTGGAAGAGCTGACGCAGGCACGCGCCGGCATGGCACCGGCCTGGCTGATGAGCCACCCCAAGACCGATGAGCGCATCGCCGCGCTGGAGCGGCTGGAAGCGAAATGGTCCAGGGGCTGAGCCTGCGGCAAGGTCGGGATTGAGGGGCCGGCCCCTCAAACTCCCCGGAGTATTTCAGGAAAGATGAAACACCGGTCAGCCCGCCAGGGCCTTGGCCAGCCGCGGCAGGCGGGCTTTCTTGAGCAACGGGCGGATTTCCCAGCGGCCCCCGGAGAGGCGGTTGGCCTCAGCCAGCACCTCTGTCCCCAGCGCCTCCATGCCGGTGCTGTCGTCAAGCCAGAAGCGGTAGAGGAGCTCGTCCGGGCCAATGCGCTCCAGCCCTTCTTCGGCCAGGGTGTGACGGGGGAAGTCCTTGTTGTTGACCGTCACGATAGCATCGGCATGGCCTGCGATGGCGGCGGCCAGCACGTGAATGTCGGCGCTGTCGGGCAGCCAGAGGCGGGTTTCAATGCCCGGTGCGGGGGCAACTTCGGCCTTGGGCCAGTGCGCGCGGGCCAGCGCGGTCTCTGCCTTGGCCTGCGCCGCGCCTTCGGGGCCGAGCTTCAGCGCCGCACGTTCCCATTCGCCCAGGATCCGGGCGGACCAGAGCGGGGTGAAATGGCCCAGGCGCGCCGCGCCCAGGAGCATTTCCCGCATCACCGTCGGATAGAGGACGCACGTATCGAGGAGCAGCTTCACCCCGGATCAGTCCAGCCGGAAGAACACGGCCTTCAGATAGCCGCTCTCGGCCAGCTGCGGCAGCTGCGGGTGGTCGGGGCCTGCATATCCGGTGTGGATGAGCTGGCCGCGGCGGCCCGCCTTGCCGATGCCACGGGCAGAGGCGTTGCGGAACCTGGCAAGATCGGCGGCGTGCGAGCAGGAGCAGAGGCCGAGGTAACCGCCGGGTTTCACCAAGGGGGCCGCCAGTTTGGCGACGCGCTCATAGGCGCGCAGGCCCGCCTCCAGCGCCTGTTTCGAGGGGGCAAAGGCGGGCGGGTCGCAGATCACAACATCGAAGCTTTCGCCCTCTTCCCCCAGTGCCGTCAGCACATCGAAGGCGTCGCCCTGGCGGGCGGTGAATTTGTCCTGATGCCCGCCAGCCGCGGCACCTTGGGCAGCCAGTTCCAGCGCAGCGGCCGAGCCGTCCACGCAGGTCGCCTGCCCTGCCCCGCCTGCCAGCATGGCAAGGCCGAAGCCGCCGACGTGGGAGAACACATCCAGCACCCGGGCGCCGGGCGCGGTCAGCCGCGCGGCGAAGGCGTGGTTTTCGCGCTGGTCGAAGAACAGGCCGGTTTTCTGGCCGCCGGTGAGATCGGCCATATAGGTGGCGCCGTTCATTTGCACCGGCACCGGCGCGGCGGGGGCCTCGCCTAGAAGAGTCTGGTTCTGATCGTCCAGCCCTTCCAGGGAGCGGGTGCGGCCGGAGGCGTTTTTCAGGATAACCTCGGCGCCGGTCACCTCGGCCAGAGCGGCGGTGAGCATGTCCAGATGCGCTTCGGCCCAGGCGGCGTTGGGCTGCACCACGCAGGCCGCGCCGAAACGGTCGATCACCACGCCGGGCAGACCGTCGGATTCCGCGTGAACCAGCCGGTAGAAGGGCGCATCATACAGGCGCTCGCGCATCTCCAGCGCGCGGGACAGGCGGGCGGCGAACCAGTCCTGGTCGATCACCGCCTCCGGGTCGCGGTCGAGCATCCGGGCGATGATCTTGCTTTCGGGGGTGACCGAGACCAGCCCCAGCGGGCGCTGCGCCTCATCCTCCAGCACCGCCAGGGTGCCGGGCGTCAGCTTGCGGGTGCGGCGGTCGGTCACCAGTTCGTTGGCATAAACCCAGGGAAACCCGTGCCGGATGGCGCGGGCGTTGGACTTGGGCTTCATTTTCACGCGGGGGCGCTGGAGCGCATCAGGGGAGGCTGTCATGAGGCCCTCTTAGCCGCAAGTGCTGCGCAGGGGAAGAGGCAGCCACGCGGCGGCGCGGCTGCCCGGTGCTGTTCTGCCAAGGCCGGAACCTTAAGCCGAAAGCGGCGCGCGGGTGATCGCGCTCACCTCCTCCATGATGTCGAAGATGTGGTCCGACGCCACCGTTATGCCAATGGACGCCAGGCGTTTCAGGTGCATCTCCCGGTAGGTGTCGAGATCCTCCCGGCTGCGGAACAGATAGGTGGAGCCAAAGCGGGAGGTGCCCTCTTCAATGGTCCAGATTTTCCAGAGGATCCCGGGCTCCCCGGCGATGCTCCGGGCGAGCTCCTTGGTCCCTTCCAGGAACTCTTCGGTAACGGGGCCGTCATAGGTCATATGCAGGTCCCAGATTTTCTGTGTGCTCATGTTCGTTCTCCTGTGGAAAGGCGAGAGGATTTCAGCCGTTTTTGCGGAGCTGCGCAGCGCATAGACCCGCAAGCAGCGCAAAGAAGGCCGGGTCGGACCAGCCGAAGCCGGTGAAGAGACCCGCAACGCAGGCGTACAGTGTGACGGCGGCGCCCAGAACATTGGTCCACAGCAGGCCTGTCAGGATGGTGCGGGCGGCATCGCTGCCTGGTTCCGCCGTGCGGAACAGGAAGCTGATGACCCCGATGCCGCCCAGAAAGATCGAATTGTGCTGCGACAGGAACACCGCATAGCGGTCATTCACTTGCAGCCCGTACTGCGGCCAGAGGAGTTGCGGTGCGAGGAATAGCGCGAGGGCGAAGAAGATATAGACCGCACCATGCACGGTGAGGAAGGTCTTGCTGGTCATGTTCCGTCTTTCCGCGGCTGCGGCAGTTTTCTGCGCAGCTGGTTGAGTGCCGTAATGGTCTGGCGCTGCTCTTGCCGGCTGATGCCCGAAAAAACCTGCTCCAGCGCCTGGTTGTGCACCGGCATGAACTCCGCCACCTTGGCGCGTCCGGCTTCCGTCAGGCGCAGCACCCGCGCCCGCCTGTCCTTTTCATCGACCGTCTTTTCGGCGAGGCCAGCCTGGATCAGGTTCTTAACCACAACATCCAGATTGCCCGAGGTCGAAAGCGTGAGCTGCATCAGCTGGTTGACCGACAGCGCTCCTTTGGTGCCGAGCGTTTCCAGAACGTCCCATTGCGGCGCGGTCAGGCCTGCCGACCGGAACACCGGACCCATCGCGCGCATGAACCGCTGGTGGCTGCGCAGCAGCGCCAGCACAAGAGTCTGGTTTTCCCGGTTACGGTTATCCTGTGTCATGGCGCCAATATACCCCTAGTTAGGGGTATATTCAAGGCCTGGCGCGCAAAACGCCGCAGCGCCGCCGCCTGCGGCGCCAATCCGCAGGAAGCGCATCCGCTGATGGTCTTGGGGTCCTTAGCGCGCGCGCGAGCGCCAGCCGCCGCGGCGGCGCGGCTTTTCCGTGCCCTGCAGGCCATCGCGCAGCACCGCCGTCATCGGGTGGTCCGGCTGGTCCTTGCCGTATAGCTCCAGCAGCGCCTGAATATCGGCGCGGCTGTCACGGGCGGCGTCCATACCCAGCGCCCAGTCAAAGAAGATGCTGCGGCATTGCGCGCCGGTGATGCCGTCGATCCGGTAGGATTCATAGATCAGACCGCGCGGGTCGTGTTCACTGCTGCCCTTCATCCGTTCCTTCCCCTTGCACGGCGTCCGCTATGATCGCAGCGCAGCCGCTGTAGCGGGCCTGCAGTTCCTGCTCCAGCGCGTCCAGCCGGGCATAGCCGGTGGTGCGGCAGAGGAACTGCGCCCCGCCCTCGCCGATGGCATCGGCCTCGATGGCCTTGCCGGAGAGCAGCCGCGCCGCGCATTGCACTGACCAGAATAGCCGGTAACTGGCGCCGAGGTATTCCGCATCCGCGTCATTCAGCCATCCGGCAGCGACAGCCCCCGCCAGGCCTGCAGCCACATCGCGCGCGCCGGAACCGGAGGTCAGCGCGCCCGCCTGCGAAATCAGCTCCACATCCATCATCCGCCCGGGCCCGTTCTTGGCGTCCCAGACCCCTGCCGGCGTCTTGGCGGCAGCCAGGCGCGCGCGCATCTGCGCCACCTCCTGCAGCACCTTGCCGCGCTCCCGCGGCTGCTCCAGGAGGCCCGCGCGGAAGTCCTCGATCTCTGCGGCAAGGCTGTCCTCCCCGGCGACCACCCGGGCGCGGGTCAGCGCCAGATGCTCCCACACCCAGGCCTCGTTCTGCTGGTAGAGGGTGAAGCCCGCCAGGCTGACCGCCACCGGACCCTGGGTGCCGGAGGGGCGCAGCCGCATGTCGACCTCATAGAGGCGGCCCTGCGACATCGGCGCCGACAGCGCGGTTACAAAGGCCTGGGTAAGACGGGCGTAATAGGGCCGCGTGGCCAGCGGGCGCTTGCCCTCCGACATCTCCGCCGTGCCAGGGTCGTAGATCACGATGATGTCGAGATCGGATTGCGCATGGATCTGACCGGCCCCAAGAGAGCCCATCGCCAGCACCGCCGCGCCGCGGCCCGGGGCGGGGCCGTGCTTGCGGGCGAAATGAAACACCACCTCCGGGGTGATCCCGGCGATCACAACCTCGGCCAGTTCGGCGTATTGCGCCCCGGCCTGCTGGCCGTCGGTCAGCCCGCGCAAATGGTGCACCCCGATGCGGAAGTGCCATTCCTTGCACCAGCGGCGGGTGGTGTCGAGACGGGATTCGTAATCGTCTTCCAGGGCCAGGCGGCGGGCCAGGTCCGCCTTCAGCCGGTCCGCCCCGGGCCAAGGGTCAAAGAAGGACCCGCCGATCACCGCGTCGAACACGGCGGAATTGCGCGACAGAAAACCGGCCAGCTCGCGGGAGGTGCCGGCGATGTCGACCAGCAGGTCAATGAGCTGCGGATTGGCGCCGAACAGCGAAAACAGCTGCACCCCGGCAGGCAGCCCGGCCAGGAAGCCATCGAGCGCCAGCAGGGTTTCGCCCGGCTTGGCGGTTCTGGCAACGCGGGCCAGCAGCTCCGGCTTGAGCCGTTCGAAGATCTGCGCGCCGCGGGCGGAGCGCAGCGCCGGGTAGGTCGGCCAGCGGGCGATGACGGCGCCGTCAAGCTCTGCCGTCTCCTCGGGCAGCGCGGCAGGCCGCGGCGCGGCGCCCCCAGAGAAGAACCCTTCGGTCAGCGCGTGCACCTGTTCCAGGCGCTCCCTGATGTCCGCCATCAGCGGTTCCGGGTCGCGGTCCATCAGGCAGGCGATGCGTGCGATGCCGTCTTCGGATTTCGGCATCCGGTGGGTCTGGGCGTCATGCACCATCTGGATCCGGTGCTCGACCTCGCGGTGGGCGCGGTAATGGGCGGCCAGCTGCTCTGCCGCGTCCTGCGGCACCCAGCCCTTGTCCGCCAGCGCCGCCAGCCCCTCGACGGTGCCGCGCAGGCGCAGGGATTCATCGCGCCCGCCCGCGATCAGCTGCCGGGTCTGGGTGAAGAACTCGATTTCACGGATGCCGCCGCGGCCCAGTTTCATATCGTGCCCTGGCACACTCAGCGCGCCGCCGGTGCCCTTGCTTTCCCGGATGCGCAAGCGGATGTCATGGGCGTCCTGAATGGCGGCAAAATCCAGGTGCCGCCGCCAGACAAAGGGCCGCAACGTGTTCAGGAACCGCTCCCCTGCGGCGATGTCGCCGGCACAGGGGCGGGCCTTGATATAGGCGGCGCGCTCCCAGGTGCGGCCGAGGCTTTCGTAATAGCGCTCCGCCGCCTCCATCGCCAGGCAGACGGGTGTCACCGCCGGGTCCGGGCGCAGCCGCAGGTCGGTACGGAACACATAGCCGTCGCCGGTGCGGTCGCTGAGCGCTGCGCACATGTTCTTGGTCGCGCGCACCATGCCCTGGCGCGCCTCATAGAAATCATCCGGGTCGAACCGGGTCTCGTCGAACAGGCAGATCAGGTCGATGTCGGAACTGTAGTTCAGTTCATGCGCGCCCATCTTGCCCATCGCCAGAATGGAGAGGCCGCCCGCGGTTGCGATGTCATCCTCCGTCAGCCCCGGCAGTTTCTTGCGGCGGATCAGATTGGCGATTTCCGCCTTGATGGCCACATCTGCGCACAGCGCCCCGAAATCGGTCAGCGCGCCGGTCACCTGCTCCAGGCTCCAGCCGCCGCTGAGGTCGCACAGCGCGGTCAGCAGCGCCAGCCGTCGCTTGGCCTGGCGCAGGCCGGGCTTCAGCTGCGCGCCCTCCAGCGCGCGGCAGTCCGCCAGAACGGCTTCCAGCGCCGCGCCGGGGTCCTGCAGCGCCTCCGGCAGCCAGTCCGCCTCCCGCGCGGTAAGTTCCTTGAGATAGGGGCTTGAGCCGCAGGCCCCGGCCACCAGACCGGCCAGATCGCCGGACAGGGAAGGCACCAGCCCGCGCGCCTCGGCGCCAAGCTCAGGGTCAAAGGGGCGGGGAATGCGGGTGATCTGCAGGGCGGTCGTCATGCTCCCGACACTGTTCCTGCGGCACCGCCGCGTCAATGGCCGAAATGCCGCGCATGGCGGAGACCATGTGAAAAAGATTCACATACGGGCTTGAAACCCCCGCTGCGGCTTCCGATATGCAGTAATGTGAAAGGGATTTACATACACCCGCAACCTGGAGGACCCCGATGACGAGTTTCACCCCAACCGCCCCCCACACACCGGTGCAGGGCTGGTTTTCCCGCAGCGAAGCCTGGCTGGACAGCAAGGGCAAAGGCGCCTGGATTGCCGTCATGGTGCTTGGCTTTGTGTTCTTCTGGCCGGTGGGTCTGGCCCTTCTCTTCTACATGATCTGGAGCAAACGCATGTTCAGCAAATTCTCCTGCAGCCACAAAAGCAAAACCTGGGCGCGCCACGGCTTCTCGGCGATGAAACCTTCGGGCAACAGCGCCTTTGATGCCTACAAGGCCGACACGCTGCGCCGCCTGGAGCAGGAGCAGCATGACTTCGAAGCCTTCCTGGAGCGCCTGCGCGACGCCAAGGACAAGGCCGAGTTCGACCAGTTCATGGATGACCGCGCCCGCACCGCCGATCACGGCGATGACGCGGAGGACGAGGACGAAACCAGCAGCGAACCCAAGCGCCGCTAAGCCCTGCCCCTCCTCCGGCTGCCCCGCCCCCGTCCGGGCGGGGCTTCCGCTTCCTGTCTCTTCCTTTAGCAAAGGATCCCATACATGACCGCCCTGCCCGATCCCGACTACCAGGCAGAATTCTATGCGTCTGTACCCGCCAAGCGGCTGATCGCCTGGGTCATCGACAGCATCCTGATCTTTACGCTCAGCGCCGGCGCAGTGCTGCTGACCGCCTTCACCGGGCTCCTGGTCTGGCCGCTTCTGTATCTGGCGGTGGGCTTTGCCTACCGGACGGTGACCATTGCCAACGGCTCCGCCACCTGGGGGATGCGCTTTGCCGGGATTGAGCTGCGCGACAGTGCGGGCCAGCGGCTCGACAGCGGCATGGCAGCGCTGCACACCGCGGGCTATTCGCTGTCCCTGGGCTTCCCGGTGCTGCAGGTGATCTCGATCATCCTGATGCTGACCTCGCCGCGCGGCCAGGGCCTCACCGACCATTTCCTCGGCACCGTCATGCTGAACCGGCGGGTTTGAATGAAAACCACAAGCGACCGTTAAACCATTTTCCACAACGCTACTTGGCGCACCGGAACCGCGTTGCTATCATCACCCGAAGTAGCTGCCGCTTGTTCCGTTTTTCCCGCGAAACCGCTGAAGAGTTCCGATGCGCCATACCCTTCCCATTGCACCGCAGTTTTACGTGACAGCGCCGCAGCCCTGCCCCTATCTGGACGGCCGGATGGAACGGAAGCTGTTCACCGCACTGCAGGGCGACGGGGTGGAGCAGCTCAACAACAGTCTCAGCCAGCAGGGCTTCCGGCGCTCGCAGAACGTGCTGTACCGGCCCTCCTGCTCGGAATGCTCGGCCTGTCTGTCGGCCCGGATCGACGTGGCGGCCTTCTCCCCCACCCGCAGCCAGAAACGCACCCTGAAACGCAACGCCCATCTGGAGCGGCGGGCGACGTCGCCCTGGGCGACCGAAGACCAGTTTGCCCTGTTCCGCAGCTATCTGGACAGCCGCCACGCGGATGGCGGCATGGCCGACATGGACGTGTTCGAATACGCCGCAATGATCGAGGAAACCCCGGTGCGCAGCCGGGTGGTGGAGTATGCCGAGGCGGGCAGCAACCGGCTGACCGCGGTATCGCTTACGGATGTGCTGGAAGACGGCCTCAGCATGGTCTACTCGTTCTATGCGCCGGACCAGCCGAAGAATTCGCTCGGCACCTTCATGATCCTGGATCATATCCAGATCGCGCGGGAGGCCGGCCTGCCCTACGTCTATCTGGGCTATTGGGTCCCCGGCAGCCAGAAAATGGGATACAAGGCCAAGTTCTCCGGCCTTGAGATCTATCACCAAAGCAGCTGGACGAAAATGACCAACCCGTCTGAGTTCGCGGCCGCCAGCCATCCGCTGTCGACCGATCCGATTGCCGAACAGGTCGCCAATATCCAGCTGCCAGAACAGCCCATCCACCGCAGCCGCTGATGCAGCATCTCCACGCCGTCTCGCTGGTGGTGCCGGATTATGACGCCGCCATCGCCTTTTACTGCGGCCAGCTTGGCTGGCAGCTGGCCGAGGATATTGATCAGGGAGCCAAGCGCTGGGTGCGGATCCTGCCGCCGGGCGCTGCGCAGGGCAGCCTGGTGCTGGCCCGCGCCGAAGGCCCGGAGCAGCAAGCCGCCATCGGCAACCAGTTCGGCGGCCGCGTCGGGCTGTTCCTGGCCACGGACAACTTTGGCCGCGACCACGCCGCGATGCGCGTTCAAGGCGTGACCTTCGAAGAGGACCCCCGGCATGAGCCTTATGGCACCGTAGCGGTCTGGCGCGACCCCTTCGGGAACCGCTGGGACCTGATCCAGTTCGCCTGAGCCGGCCCGCGGGCCGGACCGTCTGCGCAAGGATCCCCTGTTCATCTGGCTGAAAATATCCCGGGGTGAATGCGCGCCGCGCGCGCAGAGGGGCAGCGCCCCTCCCCCGGTAAAAAAAGCAAAGGGGCCCGCTTGGGGCCCCTTTTCCGTTTACATACACTGCCGCCGGATCAGTTCGGGATCAGCGCCGGCACGATGGTCACGATCGACGGGAAGGCCCACAGGATGGCGATCCCCACCACCTGGATCAGCACAAACGGCACGATCCCGCGGTAAATATGGGCCGTCGTCACCTCCTTCGGCGCCACCCCGCGCAGGTAGAACAGCGCAAAGCCGAAAGGCGGTGTCAGGAACGAGGTCTGCAGGTTCACCGCCACCATGATGGTCACCCATTTCGGATCGAACGACCCGCCATAGATCACCGGCCCCACAATCGGGATCACGATGTAGATGATCTCCAGGAAGTCCAGAACGAAGCCCAGGAAGAACAGCACCAGCATCACGATCAGGAAGACCGTCATCTCGTTGTCGAAGCTCTTCAGGAACTGCTGGATGTAGTGCTCGCCGCCGAAGGAGATCACCACCAGATTGAGCAGCTGCGAGCCGATCAGGATGGTGAAGACCATCGAGGTCACCTTGGCGGTTTCCCGCACCACCGGGGTCAGCACGCCGGAGCGGAACAGAACCCAGCAGCCATAGAGCAGCCCGAACAGCGCATAGAGATAGGCGGCGTAGGCCACGAGGAAGGCAATCCAGCTTTCGACGCTGACGCCGCCCTGGTTCACCCGCAGGTCGAAGTTCATGCCGACCAGGATGCACAGCATCACCGCAAAGGTGGACCAGATGATGATGCTGCCGGAGCGGCCTTCATCCTTCAGCTTGCGGTAGGCCGCCAGCATGATGGCGCCGCCTGCCCCCAGCGCCGCGGCCGGCGTCGGGTTGGTGATGCCGCCCAGGATCGAGCCCAGCACCGCGACGATCAGCACCAGCGGCGGGAACACCACCCGGATCAGATCGTTGCCCGCGCAGCGCGCGGCGGCCTCGCGGCAGCCCCACAGCGCCAGCAGCAGCGGCAGCGCAATCCACAGAACGGTCACGCCCGCCGAGGTGGTCGGCGCAATCGCCACCAGATCCACCAGCGCAATCAGCAGAACCCCGATTGCGCCCAGGATCAGCGGCTTGGCATCACGCGAAGGCGCCACGCCGCGGCCGAACGCCAGCACCAGGCCCAGCACGATCATGATCACGCTGATGCCGGTGCCAATCGGCGCCGCAGCGGCGATCTTGGCTTCGCGGGCAGCGGCGATTTGCTCTTCGCTGAGCTTCGCAGACAGAGCCACGCCGCCAGCCGCGTCGATGGCTTCCTGCTCCGCCACGGCGGCATCCCAGGCGTCCTGCCCGTGCAGCTCGATCATGGCCTCCTTGCACTGCGGCCCGACAGTGGTGCGCAGCGAGGCGGTTTCACCAGCATCCGAGAAGGTCGAGACGGTGATGTTCTGGCTGCCGATCACGTTAAAGCTCGACAGCAGGATTGCGCCGCCGATCAGCGCGGCCGGAACCGCCAGGAACCAGGTCAGGCCTTCGTTGCGGGTGATCACCTCGCCGGTGCCGCCTTCGATGGCGACCGCGGGCGCCTTGTGCGGGTTCAGCAGCGCATAGCCAAAGGCATAGGTGGCATAGAGGATCGCCAGCAAGATGCCCGGCAGCAGCGCCGCCTGGAACAAGGTGCCGACCGACACCACCGCCGGCTCGCCCAGATACGTCAGCGCGTCAGAGCAGCCCGCCTCCATCGCGCGGGTTTCCTGCGCGGTGGAATAGAGGTCGCCCGCCAGGGTGCCCAAAAGAACGATCACGATGGACGGCGGAATGATCTGGCCCAGGGTGCCGGAGGCGGCGATCACGCCGGTTGCCAGCTCCGGCGAGTAGTTGTTGCGCAGCATGGTGGGCAGCGCCAGCAGGCCCATGGTCACCACGGTCGCGCCGACGATGCCGGTGGAGGCCGCAAGGAACGCGCCCACAACCACGATCGACACCGCCAGGCCGCCGGGCAGCGGGCCGAAGACGCGCGCCATGGTGGTCAGCAGGTCGTTGGCGATCTTCGAGCGTTCCAGGGTGATGCCCATCAGAACGAACATCAGCACCGCCAGCAGGGTTTCAATCGACGCGCCCGCCAGAACCCGCTCGTTCATCCGGTTGACGATGAAGGAGACGTTGCGGTCCAGCGCCACTTCCCAGCCCTGGACGAACACCGGTTCCGCCATCCTTGGCAAATCCGGGTACCGGAAGACCGAGACCTTGTCCGGCCGGACGCCCGAGTTCACCAGGTCGCGGTAGGCCTGCGACGAGGTGTCGATGGCCTGGTGGATCAGGATGCCCGCGCTGTCCAGCGCGGCGATGATCCCGAAGGAGATGATCCCGGCGCCGCCGATGGCAAAGGCCACCGGAAAGCCGGAGAGGATGCCCCCGAAGAGGCAGAAAAATACGATGAGCAGGCCGATCTCGACGCCATCAAGTCCAAATAGCATGTTTCCGACGTCCCTTAATGCGTGCCTTCGTAGGCTTCTTCACCCTCTCCAAGGCTGTCCTTGTCGAGGTATTTGTTTTCGCTGCCCTGGCCTTCGACGAACTCCAGGAAGGAGCGGTAGAAGAAGGCGATGGCGTGCAGGAACACGAGGCCCGCGAAGGCGATCAGCAGGATCTTGAACAGGAAATAGGCGTTGAACCCGTTGGGGCTGAAGCCGATGGTTTCCACGTTCCAGCGCAGGGCGCGGGATTTCATCACCAGCCGCTCCAGCGTGTCCGAAGCCGAGGGGTTCGGCACGATCAGGTGCCGCCACAGGAAGAACCAGCCGTACATCCACGTCAGCACCGCGGCGGGCATCATGAAGATCAGCGAGCCGACCATGTCCACCACCTTTTTGGCGCGGAAGCTGATGCCGGAATAGATCAGGTCCACCCGCACATGGCCGCCCTGCACAAAGGTGTAAGTCACGCAAAGGCAGACCACCAAGGCATTGTAAAACTTCAATTCCTCGGCAAACCAGCTGATGTCCTGGCTGAACGGGATGCCAAAGCCGAAGCTGATGTCGGGCCGCGCGAACACGCGCTGCAGGAAGACGATGATGATCTGCTGCACCACCATCAGAAGCCCCGC
The DNA here is from genome assembly GCF_006740765.1 of Leisingera aquaemixtae. GTDB lineage: Bacteria > Pseudomonadota > Alphaproteobacteria > Rhodobacterales > Rhodobacteraceae > Leisingera > Leisingera aquaemixtae. The sequence continues at coordinate 1,076,004 of NZ_CP041159.1, read as the reverse complement.
CCAGGCAAAGAAGCGGCCAATGGTGTTGGCCATCCCCTCCAGCCCGCGGACCATGGCCCACATGAAGCTGCGGAAATAGAGGCCGATGGCGGTCAGCACCAGGAAGGTGGTGAACACGACAAAGAAGAATTCGACCGAGCCGCCATAGTAGACGAAGCGCATGATCGAAGCCTTGTCGGACCAGTCGAGCCAAAGCTGCGGATGGGTGACGGCGTAGCCGAGATTATAAAAGGCGCCGGCGATGTTCTGGATCAGCCAGACAAGTCCGCCCCAGATTGCGCCAAAGAAGGTGATGCCACTCTCTTCCTGCATGTTTCCCCCGGGAAGATTGCTGCGAAGTTGCGGCTGAGGGCTGGGCACACGGCGCTGCTGGCCGGCCGTCCCGCGCTACGGGCAACTGCATATGGACCCCCCGCCTGCGGCGGGGGATCCGGTTAATGACGGTCAGGCGGATCAGGCCAGGACGCGGTCGCGCTGAACGCGGTAGGCGCCTTCGGATTTGGTGATCCAGCCGGAGGAGGCTTTCATCGAGGACTCGACGCTGCCGCGGATTTTCGCGAACAGCTCGTCGCCCATGAACTCGTCCAGGGTTTCCTTGGTGGCCTTGCCGAAGGCGTCCCAGACGCTGTCCGGGAATTCCAGGGTCTTGACGCCGCCGGACTGCAGGCGCTGCAGCGCTGCACCGTTGTTGTTCATGAACTGCGCCAGGCTCCACTGGTGGCCGGCGGCCGATGCCATCTCGATGATCTTCTGATGGGCCGGCGACAGGCTTTCGAACACTTCGCGGTTGGTGGCAACCGACAGCGCCGCGCCCGGCTCGTGGAAGCCCGCGGTGTAGTAGGTCTTGGTGATTTCCTGGAAACCAGCCTTCTCGTCCGCCCAGGGGCCGCTCCACTCGGTGCCGTCGATGGCGCCGGAGGACAGCGCCTGATACACTTCGGAACCCGGAATGTTCTGCACCGAGGCGCCCAGCTTGCCCAGCGCCTTGCCGCCCAGGCCCGGCATCCGGAACTTCAGGCCGTTGAAGTCTTCGGGGCCAGAGATTTCCTTGTTGAACCAGCCGCCGGACTGCGGGCCGGTGTTGCCGCCGATGAAGGACTTCAGGCCAAAGATCTGGCCCAGCTCATCATGCAGCGCCATGCCTTCGCCGTGGTAGTACCAGTTGGTCAGTTCCTGCGGGGTCATGCCAAAGGGCACCGCGGTGAAATACGCATAGCCCGGGTGCTGGCTGACGAAATAATAGTCGGCAGCGTGGTACATGTCGGCCTGGCCTGCGGTCACGGCGTCGAACACTTCGAACGCGCCAACCAGCTCGCCTGCGGCTTTGACGTCAACGGTCAGGTCGCCACCGGACATGGCCGTGATGGAGTCGGCAACATATTGTGCAGAATCATGCACACCGGCCAGACCGCGGCCCCAGGTGGTAACCATGGTCAGGGTGCGCTTGCCCTGGGCATATGCCGGCGCGGCCAGGGTGCTGGCTGCTGCGGCGGAGCCGCCCAGTGCGGACGTCTTCAAAAAAGAACGGCGATCCATAAAGTATTCCTCCCATTATCATTCGGATTGCCCGGAAGGTCCCCCCGGGCGGATCGGTTCGAGTGCGGCCAGCCTAGCGGCGGCGAATTTTATGTGAATACCTAGTACTGCGTAGAACGGCACGTTTTTCGCGGCTGCACCGGGTCAGTTGGCGCATTTTTGGCGCGAATCGCTGAATGTTGGCACACGCCTGGGGCGCAAATGTGTCGCGTGCCTTTGATTCCTCTGGGCGGCCGGGCAATGATTCGGTACAAGTTTTTGACCAATTCCGGGACCCCATTGATGCGTCTGTTCCAAACCCTTTTGCGCCCGACCTACGCGCAGAAACTGTCGCTTTTGATGACCTTGCCGCTGATCGTGGCAGGCACGGCGATTGCGGTTCTGGTGGGCTATCAGTCGCGCGCCCTGGCAGAGCGCGAGATCCAGGCGCTGGAGATGCAGCTGCTGGCCGCCAAGAAGGCGGAGCTGCGCAACTACGTGACCCAGGCCCGCAACGGCTTTGCCCATATCTATGGCCTGGCAGCACCCGATGATGCAGAGGCCAAGGAACAGGTGGCGCAGATCCTCAGCGCGATGATCTACGGCAAGGACGGGTTCTTCTTTGTCTACGACTACGACGGCACCAATCTGGTCAGCCCGCGGCAGACCGAGTTCATCAACCGCAACTGGGCGGGACTGACCGACAGCGCCGACGTGCCGGTGGTGGATGAGTTCATCCGCCTGGCGCGCGACGGGGCTGGCTGGCACAGCTTCACCTGGGAAAAGCCCTCCACCGGCGAGGAGGCGCAGATGATCGCCTATGTGCTGGGGCTGCAGGACTGGCAATGGGCGATCGGCACCGGCGTGTTCATCGACGATGTGCTGGCCACCGTCGCCGCCTCAAGGGCGGAGGTGGAGGCGCGGGTGCGGCGCACCTTCTTTTACATCGGGGCGATCACGCTGATTTCGCTGGGGCTGGTCTTTGCCTCCGGCATGTTCCTGAACATCCGCGAGCGGCGGCTGGCGGATGCCAAGCTGAAGGAGCTGACCCAGCGCGTGTTCGACGCCCAGGAGGAGGAGCGCGGCCGGGTGGCGCGGGAGCTGCATGACGGGATCAGCCAGCTGCTGGTCGGGGTGCGCTACGCGCTGGACAACACCCGCCGCCGCCTGACCCGCGGCGATGGCGAGGGCGCGGCGGCGCCCCTGGAGAAAGGCACCGAAAGCCTGCTGACCGCGATCACCGAAGTGCGCCGGATCAGCCGCGACCTGCGCCCGGGCGTGCTGGACGACCTCGGGCTGGGCCCGGCGCTGAAGGCGCTGACCGATGATTTCGCGGCCCGCACAGGGATCGAGACGGCGTTCTCCACCGTGGTGTTCCGCAACCGGCTGGATCAGGATTCCAAGATTGCGCTCTACCGCATCGCCCAGGAGGCGCTGACCAACATCGAACGCCATGCGGAGGCCACCAAGGTCAGCATCGATCTGCGCGGCCATACCAAGGGCGCCACCATGCGGATCACCGACAATGGCCGCGGCCTGCCGCCCAGGGATGCCCGCACCGGCCCCGGGATCGGGTTGCGCAACATGCAGGAGCGGATTGAGCAGCTTGACGGCACCTTGCGCATTCTGTCATCACGGGGCACCCAAAGCGGCACGGTGATCGAGGCAAGCCTGCCTCTCAGCCATTTGCTGCCGCCGGGCGAGGAGGGAACGCCTGCACAGCTGCCGTGACCGGGGAGGATGCGGCAAGGTGCGAGGCTCCCGGGCAATGGAATGCTGCATTGGGGGAATGATGGCTGATCCGGTAAAGGTTCTGATCGTGGATGACCACCCGATGGTGGCCGAAGGCATCCAGTCGATCCTTGAGAGCTATGACGACATTCAGGTGGTCGGCTCGCTGACCGATGGCCGCGATGCGGTGAACCAGATGGGCAGGCTGGCGCCTGACGTGGTGCTGATGGACCTGAACATGCCCAAGCTCGGCGGCCTCAGCGCCACCGAGATCATTCTGGAACAGCACCCCGGCACCCGCATCCTGATCCTGTCAATGCATGACAGCGCCGAATATATCTCCACCGCGCTGAGCCACGGCGCGATGGGCTATGTGCTGAAGGATGTCCCGACCGATGAGATCAAGCAGGCCATCGACGCGGTAATGGAGGGGCAGACCTATCTCTGCACCGGTGCGGCCGGCTCCCTGAAGCCCAAGGATAACGGCGCCCGCGAGGCGCTGACCGGGCGCGAGCAGACCATCCTGCTGGAGCTGGCGCAGGGCAAGTCCAACAAGGAAGTCGCCCAAGCGCTGGATATCTCTGTCAGAACCGTCGAAACCCACCGCAAGAATATCAAGCGCAAGCTGGGCATATCCTCCACTGCCGGCCTCACCCGCTATGCGCTGGAGCATGGGGTGCTGCAGGGCACCGGCGCCGCGTTCTGATCCTCCCTGCTCCTAGTTCAGACTGGCCAGCAGCGCCTGGGACGGATCGCCCGTTGCCGGCAGGCCGCGGCTGGACTGGTAGCCGCTGATCGCAGCGCGGCTTTTCGGACCCAGCACGCCGTCAGCACCGCCGGTATCGAAGCCTTTGGCCGTCAGGCGTTTCTGTAGCTGGATGCGGTCACCCTTGGTCAGACCGTATGTGTCCGGCGGGAAGCCCGCACGCAGCGGGCCGCCTCCGGCGATGCGGTCGGCCAGGTGGCCCACCCCGATCGCGTAGGCATCGGAGTTGTTGTAGCGCTTGATGGCGTTGAAATTGCTGGTGACGGCAAACTTCGGCCCGCCCGCCTGCGGCTGGAGGATGCGGCCTGCGGGGGTGCCGGGCGCCCCGGCCTCGCCGCCCCATTTCAGCCCGCGGGTCCAGCCGTTTCTTTGCAGATACGCGGCGGTGGACGCCAGCGCGTCGCTCGGGTCCTCCGACCAGATATCGCGCCGCCCGTCGCCGGTGAAATCCACCGCAAAGGCCTGGTAGGAGGTCGGAATGAACTGGGTGTGCCCCATGGCGCCGGCCCAGCTGCCGGTCATCCGGGCGGGGGTGATGTCACCGCTCTGCAGGATCTTCAGCGCCGCCAGCAGCTGCTTTTCAAAGAACGCCCCGCGCCGTCCGTCATAGGCCAGCGTCGAGGTGGCGGAAATCACCGGCACGTCACCGCGGCGCTCGCCAAAGAAGCTTTCCAGCCCCCAGATGGCGCAGATGATTTCCGCATCGACGCCATAGGCCCGCTCCAGCGCCTGCAGGGTGGCGCCGTGGCGGGCAAAGGCGGCGCGGCCCTTGGCCAGCCGCTCGTCCGAGACGGCGATGGACAGGTAATCCTCCAGTGAGCGCTTGAACTCGGTCTGGTTGCGGTCGCGCTTGATGACCCCCGGCAGATACCCCGCCCCGCGGAACGCCTCGCGCAGAGTGGCCGGGGAAATTCCGCTGGCCTCGGCCCGGGACCGGAAGGCCGCCACCCACCGGTCATATCCGGCATTGGGCACCGGCCGCAGATCCGCCGGCAGGCCGGTGCTGCGGGAGCTGCCCCCAGCCGGCACCGTGCTGCTGCAGGCCGCAAGCCCAAACGCTGCAAGACCAAACCCGAAATGACGCCGTGTGATATTCATGTTATCTGCCCGTTCCGCTGATTGCCGCCTGCCTTATGCGGCAGGGCTTTTGCCGGACAGGCTGCCAGAAACAGCGCGGGCCGCCAAGGTCCGGAATAGCGCCAGAGCGAAGACCTGCCGCCCTAGCGCCCCGCCTGCTGGTCCGGTGGCCGTTCGGCCGTGAAGCGCGCCCGCGGGAAGCCTGCGCGGCCAAAGATCTCCCAGATCCGCTGCTCCACGTCCGGCGCGCCGATTTCCAGGCAATTCTTGCGGAAATACCAGGTCAGGAACTGCGCATAGCCGCCCTGACGCGCCAGCGCCCGTTGCAGCGCCCCGGCGAACTGCCCCGGCCCGGTGACGGTTTCCGCCATGTGGTGAAAGTCGGACGTGCCATAGAGAATGGCGGGCGTGCGGTGCAGAAACCCTTCCATCGCCGCCGTCGAGTTGACCGAAACCGTCACGCAGCTGGCGGCGAGAATATCGTGGATGTTGGCGCCACTGATCACCACCCGGCTGTCCCCGGCCGCGATCTCTGCCAGCTCCGCCATGGTTGCGATGCTCGCCAGCAAGGGATGCGGCTTGACCAGCACGGTCTTGCTTCCCGCCCCCTGCAGCACATCCTGCAGCATCGCGATATCGGTAAATTCTGTTGCCCCGGTCCGGACCGGGTAAGATCCCTGGAAAAATACCGAAATGCACCCCTGCGGAATATCCTCCCGCTCCCTTGGCGCGCTGTAGCGGGTCCGGCGGGCGTCCTTCCACGTCCGTTGCAGCCGCCCGTAGAACTGCTTGGCGTACTGGTAAGGGATCATATCCTCCCGGAAGTCCCGGGCCGCGATGGAGCTGAACCCGCGGGTTCCCTCCGGGTCCAGATGCCAGAAGCCATCCAGATACGCCAAGGCCGCATTCAGCACATTCGGCATCTGCACGCTGCGGTCATCCAGAATGTGCAGATTGCCGTCCTCGAAGCGATCCCCGGGAACCTGCCGCGTGCGGCTGGTGATGCCGGCGTCCAAGGCGCGGATGTCACAGCCGATCCCCTCTGCCGCCAGCATTTTCTGAATCACGCCGAAAAGCTGCAGGAAGCCGCGTGAAAGGTCGCTCTCAATATGCTTTTTGCGCAGATGGATAATGACTTTGGGCACCGGCGGCTTCCTGCGGAATACTGCACACGAGTATCCCGATCCCGCGCGGCAGGTCCAGCCCCCTGACGCAGGCCCGGTCAATCCCGCAGCGCGTCGGCACGCAGCCCCTCACGCTCGTAATGGCGCGGCAGGACCCTGCCATAAAGCTGCCGGGTGCGCTCCACCCCGCCGCACATGCCCTCCTGCTCGACAAAGGAGAAGATCCCGACATAGCGCCTGCGCGCCCCCTCGACCGGGGCCACCCGGTGCAGCGAATAGCGGCCCCGGAAGATCTGCAGGTCGCCGGGCCGCAGCACCAGCCTGCGCACCAGCGGCGAGCCGCCCGCCAGCACCCGCGCAACGCCATCGAAATTCTCATCCGCCGGGGTGCGCAGCATTGGCACGTATTCGAACGCGCCGCCGCTCTCGCCGTTCTGGATCGCCAGCGTCACGGTGTAATTGTTGGTATCGAAATGCCAGGGGAAGCCCTGCCCCGCCTCGACCATGTTGATGATCACATCGGCCAGCGGATCGTCATAGCGGAAGAACCGGTCCTCCGGCTCTCCCAGCGCTTCGCGGACAAAAGGCATGAAGCCGGGGTGTTCGTAGATCGCGCGCAGCGGGCTGTCCGGGCCAAAGTTGTCCGCAGGGACAAAGGCGTTGGAGCGGCCGAAAAACTGCCGCACCGGATGGGTTTCCGGCAGGGTGCTGTCGTCCTGGGAGAAATAGGGATTGGTGCGGCTGAAGGACCTGTACCCCTGGCCTGCCACCGCGTCGGCCTCCGCCACCAGCCTGGCAACGCCGTCCTGATGCACGAACCCGGGCAGCACCGCACAGCCGTCCGCTGCAAGATCGCGCTGCAGATCCGCAATCAGCCGGGCGCAGGCGCTGGAGCCGGGCCGGTCGATGGGATAGCGTCCGAGATCCACCAGATCGGAGAGTTGAACCATGTCCGCTTCCTTCCCTTCTATCCTTTGCTGAGGCTGAGCTTGCCTGCTGCGGGAGCACCGATCTGGCACAAACGGGACACGGGCGTGCCGGATTTGAACGATTTCCCGCCTCAGCGGGCCGCCGCTTTCGCGGAAATTTCGCCGCACCCCGGGGCGCAAGCAAGAAAATGTCTCCGGGAGCGTCCTTTTTGACACGTTTGCCGGTTGACGCCCCTGTCCGGCGCCCATAATGTCCGCTGCAACGCAATGAGGAGCCTGTGGACGTGACCACCCTAGTCGTAATCGTAGGAACCATGCGCATGGGCCGGTGACGGTTGACCATAATCGAACCCATGCGCCTCCGACTTGAAATCGGGGGCTTTTTTTATGCGTAATGACGATGCCGCCAATTGGAGCAAAAAGCAGATGACACGTGAGATGACCGGCGCGAAAATGGTTGTTCAGGCCCTGAAGGATCAGGGGGTGGACGTAGTCTTCGGATACCCTGGCGGCGCCGTGCTGCCGATCTATGACGAGATCTTTCTGCAAAATGACATCCGCCACGTTCTGGTCCGTCACGAACAGGGCGCGGTCCACGCGGCAGAGGGCTATGCCCGCTCCACCGGCAAACCCGGCGTTGTTCTGGTGACCTCCGGCCCCGGTGCCACCAATGCGGTCACCGGCCTGACCGACGCGCTTTTGGACTCGATCCCGATCGTGGTGCTGACCGGCCAGGTGCCGACCTTCATGATCGGCTCCGACGCCTTCCAGGAGGCCGACACCGTGGGCATCACCCGCCCTTGCACCAAGCACAACTGGCTGGTCAAGGACACCGATGCGCTGGCAAGGACCCTGCATGAGGCCTTCCACGTCGCCAAGTCCGGCCGCCCCGGCCCGGTTCTGGTCGACATTCCCAAGGACGTTCAATTCGCCAATGGCAGGTATCAGGGCCCGAAACCTTCGGCGTCGCACTACCAGCCGCAAGTGAAGGGCGACATGGCGGAGATCACCGAGCTGGTCGAGGCCATCGAAAAGGCCAAGCGCCCGGTGTTCTATACCGGCGGCGGTGTCATCAACTCCGGCACCGCCGCCAGCCAGCTGCTGCGCGAGCTGGTTGACGGCACTGGCATTCCGATCACCTCGACCCTGATGGGCCTGGGCGCCTACCCTGCGTCCGGCAAGAACTGGCTGGGCATGCTGGGCATGCACGGGCTGTATGAGGCCAACATGGCGATGCACGGCTGCGACCTGATGATCAACATCGGCGCCCGGTTCGATGACCGGATCACCGGCCGCATCGACGCCTTCAGCCCCAAGTCGAAGAAGGCGCATATCGACATCGACCCCTCCTCGATCAACAAGGTGATCCGGGTCGATATCCCGATTGTCGGCGACGTCGCTCATGTGCTGGAGGACATCCTGAAGGTCTGGAAATCGCGCGGCCGCAAGGTGAACCGCGAGGCGCTGGCCAAATGGCAAAAGCAGATCGACGAATGGCGCGCGGTGAACTGCCTGTCGTTCAAGAACTCGGAAAAGACCATCAAGCCGCAATACGCTCTGCAGCGCCTTGAGGCGCTGACCAAGGGCCGCGACCGCTATGTCACCACCGAGGTCGGCCAGCACCAGATGTGGGCGGCCCAGTACCTGGGCTTTGAGGACCCGAACCGCTGGATGACTTCCGGCGGCCTCGGCACCATGGGCTATGGCTTCCCGGCCTCGATCGGCGCGCAGATGGCGCATCCCGACGCGCTGGTGATCAACGTCGCGGGCGAGGCATCGTGGCTGATGAACATGCAGGAGATGGGCACCGCGGTGCAGTTCCGCCTGCCAGTGAAACAGTTCATCCTGAACAACGAGCGCCTGGGCATGGTGCGCCAGTGGCAGGAACTGCTGCACGGCGAGCGCTACAGCCACAGCTGGTCCGAGGCGCTGCCCGATTTCGTGAAGCTCGCCGAGGCCTTCGGCTGCAAGGGCATCTGCGTCAGCGATCCCGCCGAACTGGATGATGCGATCATGGAAATGATCGACTACGACGGGCCGGTGATCTTCGACTGCCTGGTCGAGAAGCACGAGAACTGCTTCCCGATGATCCCCTCGGGCAAGGCGCATAACGAGATGCTGCTGGGCGAAGCCGAGACCCAAGGCGTCATCCAGGCCGGCGGCGCAGTGCTGGTGTAACCGCGGCAGCGCCGCAAATTTCTTCAAAGAAATTTGCCAGGAAATTCGAATTTCCTGGCAGCGACATACGAGAGGAAGACCACGAATGTCTGCCCTGCATATCAAAAAAGGCTCCACCCGCCATTCCGCCTACAACCTGCGCCCGACGTTTTCGGACGTGCAGGAACGCCACACCATTGCGGTGCTGGTGGAAAACGAACCCGGGGTTCTTGCCCGTGTCATCGGCCTGTTTTCGGGCCGCGGCTACAACATTGAAAGCCTGACCGTGGCCGAAGTGGACCACACCGGCCATCTGTCGCGGATTACCATCGTCACCACCGGCACCCCGCAGGTGATTGAGCAGATCAAGGCGCAGCTGGGCCGCATCGTTTCAGTCCGCGATGTGCACGACCTGACGGTCGAAGGCGTCGCGGTGGAACGGGAACTGGCGATCCTGAAAGTGGCGGGCGACGGCGACAAGCGGGTCGAAGCGCTGCGGCTGGCGGATATTTTCCGCGCCAATGTTGTCGACAGCACGCTGAACAGTTTCGTTTTTGAAATCACCGGCGCGCCGGACAAGATCGATGCCTTTGCCGAACTCATGCGGCCGCTTGGCCTGGCCGAGATTGCCCGCACCGGAGTCGCCGCGCTGCTGCGCGGAAACTAATTTTGCTGCCGGCCTGGAAACAGGCCGGCGCTCAGGTCCGGGTGGCCTGAAGCGGTGCGGAAACGCCCCGCTTTTTTGCGGATTGCACCGGAAAAGGAACCACGGTGCCGCGGGTCTGGCCCTCTGCGCCGGAATCCCGCCCGCAGACCTCTGCTGACAGCCGGTCTGCCAAATCCGGGCTGCCCTGTTCGATCAGGACCGAAAGGTTTCCGGCAATCCTGACATTTCCGCTGATGGTAAGGTCGAATTCAACCCAATCGCCTGGATTGAATTCCGGAAACTCCGCCCCAGCTTCTTTTGTATAAAAAGCGAGATCCCCCTGATCTTCACACCAGATTACGGCTTTAGTCAGGGTTTCATCCCGCCACAAAACGACTCCAATCATACCAGCCCTCGCATTGCCGCTCACCAATTTTGAAACAATTGGGGTGACGCCAACATGGTAAAATGCGCACTGGGCTATTGCATTTTGTGTCGGCTTGACTAGCCTTCTGACGTGGAATAGCACCAGCCATGACGCAGAACGGCAGCGGCCGCTCGCTTCTCACCGCAAAAGTCTTGCACAATCAGTTTGCAAGCGCCGCAATTGCATCGCGAAAATTTGAACCATCAGGGCCAAAGATGACCAGTCAGAACCGCTCACCAGCTGATTTGAGGAACATGTTCGGCGCCAATCTGCGTCAATTGTCGCGGCAATACCCGTCGGTTTCCGAGCTGTCTCGCCAGCTTGGCATCAACCGCACCCAATTCAACCGCTACCTGTCCGGCGAAAGCTTTCCGCGCCCGGATGTGCTGGACCGTATCTGCCGCTTTTTCGATGTTGATGCGCGTATTCTCCTGGACCCGGTGGAAAAACTGTCCAAAGCCGGTCAGGTGATAAACGGTGCATTTCTGGCGGATTTCCTGGGCCGGGGCGTGCAGCAGCTGAGCCAGGAGTTTTTCCCGTCCGGGTTTTACCGCTTTACCCGCCGCAGCTTCATCAATGACGATAAATTCGTGATCGGCCTGACCTATGTCTTCCGGGACGCGGGCGTGACCTACATCAAGGGCTTTGAAGCCAAGGAGGCGATGTACAGCCAGGGGCTGCCGGCCACCCCGGCGGCGCGCGAATTCCGCGGCTACGTCAGCGGCCACGAGGACGGCGTCGCCTTTGTCATCGCGCGGCGCAGGGCAATGACGTATTCCTTCAACTATCTGGCCCGCGAAGCCTCTCTGGAGAACAATTTCTGGTCCGGCTACGTGGCCCGCACCGTGCGCGAAGGCCAGACCGGCGAGCGGGTGACCCGGATGGTTTATGAACACCTGGGCCGCGATACCGGACAGGTGCTGGCCGCAGCGCGCAGTGCAGGCTTTGCCGACGCAGCGGACCTGCTGCCCTTCCACCGCCGCCTGCTGCACGTCGGCCAGCCCTTCCGCTGACGCTATTGCGCGGCGGCCTGGCGGTAGATGTGCCAGGTGGCGTGGCCCAGCAGCGGCAGCACCAGGAACAATCCCAGGAACCAGGGCAGCAGCGCGGCGAAAGTGGCGGCGGCAATCAGCCCGGCCCAGACCATCATCACCAGGAAGTTCTGCTGCACATACTGGAAGCTGGTGATCATCGCGGTGACGAAATCCACTTCGCGGTCCAGCAGCAGCGGCAGAGAAATCACCGTAATCATATAGAGCAGCAGCGCAAACAGCGCGCCAACCACGGTGCCCACCGCCAGCATCGTCAGCCCGTTGGCGGTCAGGAACACCTCGGCAGAGCTGGAAACATTGGTCATCGTCGCATGCCCCATAAACAGGGCAAAGATCATGTGGCCGAGGAAAAACCAGAACAGAAACACCACAATGATGATGGCGCAGATTGAAGGCAGCTGGCGGCGGCTTTGCTGCAGCACCACCCCAAGGATGCCGCCAAAGGCAATCGGCTGCCCCTGTTCCAGCCGGTGCGACACCTCGTACAGGCCCACTGCGGCAAACGGGCCAATCAGCGGAAAGCCGATGGCGGCCAGAACCAGCCAGTAGGTGGTGCCGGTTTGCACGGTGACCCAGGCCATGGCCCAGCCAGCCAGAACATAAAACCCCGCAAAGAACAGCCCGTACAGCGGCTTGGCCCGGAAGTCGGCCCAGCCGCGGCGCAGTGCCTCGAACAGCATGGGCATGGCAGCAGGCCGCAGCTGCGGCACCCCAAAGGGCTTTTCTGTGGTCATCGCGGTATGTCCTCTCAAATGCCTGTTTACGCCAGCCTAGCCGCGAACCCGGCATCAAAAAATACTTTTCAGATACATATTTCAAATACTTGCGCGGGGCCCGCCGCACAGCAGCCAGCGGCCCCTGCAGAACACAAAAGACGGGCTGTCACGCCCGTCCTTATAGGCTTATGTCTGGCGGCGTGCGATTAAACGAAGACAAAATCGTCCGCGCTCAGAGCAAGCCCCGCCTCACCGTCCAGGCGGACCGTTCCGCCGTCATGGGTGATCAGGCGGCTGCCCGCACTGTCAGTGATGCTGAGGCTGGCAAAGCCGCCGCTGTGGCCGCTGATCTGCAGGATGTCGCTGCCTTCTTCGAAGTCCCGGACCAGGTCATCGCCGCATTTAAAGACAAAGGTGTCAGCCCCCTTGCCGCCGGTCAGCGTGTCATTGCCGCTGCCGCCCTTGAGGGTGTCGTTGCCGCCGCCGCCGGCCAGCCGGTCGTTGCCGCCGCCGCCGTTCAGCCTGTCCGACCCGGCCAGCCCGGCCAGGCGGTCATTGCCGCCCTTCCCCGCAAGCAGATTCGCGCCGCCGTCCCCCTTCAGCCGGTCGCCCTTGGCGGTGCCGGTCAGGTTCTCGACCGAGGTGGCCTGCACAAACCCGGTGCCCTCCGCGCCCAGCCTGCCGCCTGGCGCGCCGGGGTTCTGCCACGCTCCGTCCAGGTTAAGCGAAAACACCACCCCGCTTGAGATCTTCGAGAAATCAACCGTGTCTCTGCCATCTCCGCCGCTGATCTGCACCCCAGCACCGGGACCGGTTTCCGAGAGCCTGACGATATCCCGCCCGCTGCCCAGCCGGACCACAGCGGCACCGCCGGCGCCGACCTCTGCGGTGTCATTGCCATTGCCGGTGGAGATCAGCTCGACAAACGCATTCCCGGTGCGGACAGTGTCGTTGCCGCCGCCGGTGCGAACAACGCCAGCACCGCTGTTGCCGATGACCACAATATCTTCACCGCCGGAGGTGCTGACAAATTCCGCAAACCCCTTGCGGACCACAACCTTGTCATCGCCGGCGCTGGTGCGCACGGTGCCCGCGCCGCCGCTGCCAATGGTGATCACATCCCCCTTGGCCCTGTCCGCGTCGCTGCCGCCAAGGCCGGTCTCGATGTTGAACACAAACGCGCTGCCGGTGGTGACAAAGTTTTCTTCGGCAAACAGATGGATGGAAAAGGTGCTGCCCTGCTGGTTTTCTCCCAGCGTGACCTCATGCTTCTTTCCGTCCCACCCGTTTATTTGCCGCGCCCGGGTGCTGTCCAGAACCACGCTGGAGTTGTAGCCCAGCTCCAGATAGTCGATCCGGCGGCCGGTTCCGCCGTCCAGATCGGTGATCCTGGTCAGGTTGTTTTCCGCTGCGCCGCCGAACCGGACGATCTTGGCCGTCCAGTCCTGCCCGGTGAGGCCGACATCTGCCACCAGCCTGTTGTCCGAATTGCTTTCAAAGACGTTGTAGGTGTTCAAAAAGCGGTCGAACCACTTAACGCTGCTTAGGCCATCAAGCAGGGGAATGGCTGTTTCACCATCAAACAGGAGATTCAGATTGACCCGTGCCATGACACTCCCCCCAAGCCACGAAAACCAGCCTTGGCAGGTCTTAGCAAAGGGCGTTCGGGCCCCATCGGCAAGGTGGCGATTTCGATAGCTTGCCCGCAGCGGCGCCAAAGAAATAAGCTCCGGCTGATACGGCCGGAGCTTGCAATTCACTCAGCAGATGCAGTGTGCCGCTGCCGCCAGGGCAGGACCGGCGGCGCGGATCAATCCTCGCCCTGAGCCTCGGAGCGGCTCTTGCCGGAAACATTCATGGCCAGGGTCGCAGCCATGAAGCCGTCCAGATCACCATCCAGAACGCCCTTGGTATCCGAGGTCTCATGCCCGGTGCGCAGGTCTTTCACCATCTGGTAGGGCTGCAGCACGTAAGAGCGGATCTGGTTGCCCCATCCGGCATCGCCCTTGGCCTCGTGGGCGGCGTTGATCTCGGCGTGGCGGCGGTCCAGCTCCTGCTGATACAGGCGCGATTTCAGCGCCTTCATGGCGATGTCGCGGTTCTGGTGCTGCGATTTCTCGGACGAGGTCACCACGATGCCGGTCGGAATGTGGGTGATCCGCACCGCCGAGTCGGTGGTGTTCACGTGCTGGCCGCCCGCGCCGGAGGAGCGGTAGGTGTCGACGCGGATGTCGGCCGGGTTCACCTCGATCTCGATGTTGTCGTCCACCACCGGATAGACCCAGACAGAGCTGAAGGAGGTGTGCCGCTTGGCCGCCGAGTCATAGGGCGAGATCCGCACCAGCCGGTGCACGCCGCTCTCGGACTTCAGCCAGCCATAGGCGTTGTGGCCGGAAATCTTGTAGGCGGCGGATTTGATGCCCGCCTCGTCGCCCGCGCTTTCGGACTGCAGCTCGACCTTGTAGCCCTTCTTCTCCGCCCAGCGGACATACATCCGCGCCAGCATCGAGGCCCAGTCGCAGCTTTCGGTGCCGCCGGCGCCCGCGTTGATTTCCAGAAAGGTGTCGTTGGCATCGGCCTCGCCATAGAGAAGCGCTTCCAGTTCCTTCTCGGCAGCCTTGTCCTTCAGCGTCTTCAGCGACTCCTCGGCGTCCTTGACGACCTCGGCGTCCTCTTCCATCTCGCCCAGCTCGATGAGCTCGATATTGTCAGACAGATCCTGCTTGATGCCCTTGTAAGTATTGATGGAATCCACCAGCGCCTGGCGCTCGCGCATCAGTTTCTGCGCCGCCTCCGGGTCGTCCCACAGGTTCGGATCCTCGACCCGCGCATTGAATTCCTCCAGGCGGAATTCGGCGGTTTCCCAATTCAATCGCTGGGCCAGCAGCTCCAGCGACTTCTCGATCTCCGCCACGATGTTCTGGGTTTCCGCGCGCATGGGGTATCCTTGCAATATCCGGGCAATCTCAGGTCAGGCCTGCGTGATAAACCACCCTTGCGCCGCTCGCAAGCCGCCACGCCGCGCGCCGCTGCCGAAGGTGCTGCAGAAAAACATCCTAAAATGCGGCGCAGATTCCGGGTTGCAAAAACGCGGCTTTAACGCCGTGCGGTTAAGTCTTGTTCCCGTATTGATTGCCGGCGGGCGGCCGCCACTGTACCTGGGGACCTGGATCATGCCTAGCGGATATCTTGTCCAGCTTGGAGACGGATCGCTCGACCATGGCGACACGATTACCGCCACCTACGCCGCCTTCACCACGGATCAGAACCTGGGCGCCGGCAACTGGAGCTGGACCGGCTCGCATGGCGGCACGCCCTACACCGATGAGATTGAACCGGGCGTCTATTACCTCGCCACAGACGGAAACGTCTATTTTGTGCCGGACTACGGCCCGCCCGACAGCTTCAGTTCGGCCAGCGCAGACACCCCGCCCGCCTACACCGACATGGATGGTCCGGTCGAGGGCACCAGCGGCGCCGACACGATCGGCAGCAGCTACACCGACAGCGATGGCGACCAGATCGACAACGGCAGCGGCGGCGGCGTGTCGGGCAACCAGGACACGGTGGAGGCCGGCGCAGGCGACGACACCGTGGATGCCGGCGCGGACAACGACCTGGTGCTGGGCGGCGCTGGCGGCGACAGCATTGAGGGCGGCAGCGGCGACGACACGATCTATGGCGACAGCAGCACCGAAGCGGGGCTGGGCAACTCGCAGCAGCACATCGACGATTCAAACGTCACCGATACCAGCAGCGGCTTCACCGTCACCGCCCGGGATCTGGCCGGGAACGCAAGTGCTGCCAACATTGACTATTACGACGGCGCCTTTGGTGTGGCCGGGGCGATTTCGGATTCAGACAGCGGCGTCGACGCCCAGATCGGCTATGACAAGGCTTCAGGCATTTCCGAGGAACTGATCGTAGACTTCGACCAGAACACCACCGAGGCCAGCTTCTCCTACAAGCATCTGTATACCGACGGGTTCGGCGAAGAAGGCCATTGGGCGATCTACAAGGACGGCGTTCTGATTGCCGAGGGCGACTTTACCGAAAATACTCCGGGCACCGGCGCCGGCACCGTCAGCATCAGCGGCTACGGCGAGTTCGACCGGCTGGTGCTCTCCGCCAACCTGCAGACCGACGGCACCGACGGCTCGGATTACACGGTTACGAATATCACCTTCACGGTGCCGCCGGAAACGCCTGCGGACGGCAATGACAGCATTTCCGGCGGCGATGGCGACGACGTGATTTACGGCCAGGGCGGCCACGACACCCTGCAGGGCGGCAGCGGCGCCGACACGCTGGAGGGCGGCGCGGGGAATGACGTTCTCATCGTTGGCGAAGGCGACTCCGCCACCGGCGGCGACGGCGACGACACCTTCACCATCGTCGACACCGGCGACAGCGGCAGCAACAATATCACCATCGCGGGCGGCGACGGCGGGCAGACAACCGGCGACACGCTGGATTTCAACGGCCAGCTCGACAAGGGCACGCTGACCATCACCGATAACACCGGCGGCAGCCTTACCGGCACCGCGACGCTGCTGGATGGCAGCGTGGTCAGCTTCTCGGGCATCGAACAGATCATATGCTTCGCGGCCGGCACCAGAATTGCCACCGCGGCGGGCCTGCGCGCCATCGAAACCCTGCAGCCGGGCGATCAGGTGATCACACGGGACAACGGGATGCAGCCGGTGCGCTGGATCAGCCAGTCGGAAGTGCCCGCCACGGGCAATCTGGCACCGGTGCGCATTCCCGCGGGCCTGTTCGGGGCGGAACGCGACCTGCTGGTCTCGCCGCAGCACCGGATGCTGTACACCGGGCCGGCCGCCGCCCTGCTGTGCGGCGCGCAAGAGGTGCTGGTGTCCGCCCTGCATCTGGTCAACGGCAGCAGCATCCGCCAGCAGCCCGGCGGCAGGGTGACCTATGTGCATCTGCTGTTTGACCGGCATGAAATCATCTATGCCGAAGGCGCACCGTCCGAAAGCTTCCACCCCGGCAGCCAGGCGGTGTCGGCGCTCGACGCGCCGGTGCGGGAGGAGCTTTTCCGGATCATGCCGGATTTGCGCTGGTGCCCCGGGACCTATGGCGCCACGGCGCGCCAGTGCCTGACGCGCCATGAGGCTGTGCTGCTGGGGGCCTAGTACAGCCCGCCTGAGCTGACGGTGCCGAAGGTGGCCTTGGGCCCCAGCACCGCAGTACCGCCGCTGGACGTCGTGACCTTGCGGCCGGACTGCTGCACCTCCTCGACCAGCGGCAGGTTCGACCCCATCGCAAAGCCGCCGTCATAGGTCAGGCCGAAGATCGGCTCGGCGCCGTCGCGGAAATACTCCGCCACCACATAGGGGCCGGAGGCATCGTCCGGCAGCCGCGCGCCGGTGTAGCGGTCGATCTTGATGAAATGGCCGCCTTCCGGCACCTCAAACGGGCCGCCGCCGAATTTCTCCACCGCCTTGGTCATGAACTGCTGGAACACCGGGCCGCACATGGTGCCGCCATAGGCGCCGCGGCCCATCGGGCGGGGCTGGTCAAAGCCCATGTAGCAGCCCGCCACGATGTTCGAGGTGAAGCCGACGAACCAGACATCGCGCGAATCGTTGGTGGTGCCGGTCTTGCCCGCGGTGGGCACCGGCAGGTTGATAACGCTGGAGGCGGTGCCGCGGTCGACCACGCCCTTCATCATCGAGGTGAGCTGGTAGGCGGTGACAGGGTCCATCACCCGCTCGCGGTCGGTGACAATGCGCGGCGCCTGCCCCGCAGCCAGTGACGGGTCGGAACAATCCACGCAATCACGGTCATCATGGCGGTAGATGGTGCGCCCGAAACGGTCCTGCACGCGGTCCACCAGCGTCGGCTGCACGCGCTCGCCGCCATTGGCAAACATCGCATAGGCCGCAACCATCTTGTAGAGCGTGGTCTCCTCCGCCCCCAGCGAGTTGGCCAGGAAGGCGCCCATGTTGTCGTAGACGCCAAAGCGTTCGGCATAGCCGGCAACCACCGGCATCCCCACCTCTTGCGCCAGGCGGATGGTCATCAGGTTCCGGCTCATCTCAATGCCGGTCCGCAGCGGCGTGGGCCCGTAGAACTTGTTCGAGGAGTTCTTGGGCCGCCACAGGCCCTGCGGCGTGTCGATCTCGATCGGGGCGTCCACCACGATGGTCGCCGGGCTGTAACCGCTGTCCAGCGCCGCCGCATAGACAAACGGCTTGAAGCTGGAACCCGGCTGGCGCAGCGCCTGGGTGGCGCGGTTGAACACCGAATGCTGGTAGGAGAAACCGCCCTGCATCGCCAGAACCCGGCCGGAGTTCACATCCATCGCGACAAAGCCGCCCTGCACTTCCGGCACCTGCCGCAGCGACCAGTGGCTGAATTCGCCGTCCTTCTTATCGGCCCGCACCAGCACCACGTCGCCGCGGGTGAAGTTTTCGGCAAAGCTGCCCTTCATCCACTTGATGTCGGCGCGCGGCACCGACCCGGTGCCCTTGCTGTGCTCAACCCCCACGGTCAGCGACTCGCTGCCAACCTCCAGCACCACCGCCGGATACCATCTGCCGCCCAGCACGATATCGCGCGGGACATCGGCATCTGCCAGCGCAGCGCGCCAGGTGGTCTCATCCGCCAGCTGGGATTCCTCTAGCTGCACACCGGTGCCGCGCCATTTCCCGCGGGAGCGGTCGTACTTCTCCAGCCCGCCGCGCAGCGCCAGCGCCGCTTCGGCCTGCATCTCGTGGTCGAGAGTTGCGCGCACGGTGAAACCGCCGGTGAAGAATTCGCCCTCACCGAAATTCTGCGTCAGCTGGCGGCGGATTTCGTCGGTGAAATAATCCCGCGGCGGCAGCGCGGTGCGGAACGCCTCGAAATCGCCGTTCTGCACCGAGCGCAGCGGCTGCGCGACCTCCACCTCATAGACATCGGCGGAGATGTACCCGTTCTCGCGCATTTCCCGCAGCACGTAGTCGCGCCGCGCCAGCAGCCGGTCCTTCTGGCGCACCGGGTGGTAATCCGACGGCGCCTTGGGCATCGCGGCCAGGGTGGCCGCCTCATGCGGGGCCAGGTCGCTCAGCGTTTTGTTGAAATAGGTCTGCGCGGCGGCGGTTACGCCATAGGAGTTCTGGCCCAGGAAGATTTCGTTCAGGTACAGCTCCAGGATCCGTTCCTTGTCGAGCGTTTCCTCCAGCCGCGTGGCGAGGATGATTTCCTTAATCTTGCGCTCGGCCCGGCGGTCGCCGGACAGCAGGAAGTTCTTCATCACCTGCTGGGTGATGGTCGAGGCGCCGCGCACGTTCTCCCCGCGCGACTGCACTGCCTCGATCGCGGCAGCGGCGATACCGCGGGCATCATAGCCGGAATGGCTGTAGAAGTTCTTGTCCTCGGCCGAGATGAAGGCCTGTTTCACAAGGTCCGGGATCTCATGCGACGGCGTGAACAGGCGGCGTTCCTTGGCGAACTCGTCAATCAGATAGCCTTCGCCCGAATAAATCCGGCTGATGGTCGGCGGCTGGTACTGGGCCAGCGACTCATGGCTCGGCAGGTCGCGCCCGTAGATCCAGAACACCGCCCCGATTGTCAGCGCCACCATCGCCACGCCAAGGGTGATGGTGCTGAAAATGGAGCCGAAGAAGGAGAGTATGAACCTGAGCACGGGGTTTGGCCTTTCTCGCGAGGTGCCGCCTATATATGCGCGGCGGTGTCCGGGGTCAAAGCATGCGGCGGCGAAAGTGTGCTGTCTTGAAATCTGCCGTCCCAAGAATTGGTTTTGCGCCGTCTGTGATGTATCCTGACCCGGTAATACTAGCAGCGGCTGCCCCTTTTCCCAATGCTTGCCGCGGTTCGGCGCAAGCGGCGGGCAGGCCGAACGCACGCGCACCCGACCGCCGTTTTGGCCTGCCTCCCCACCCCCGCCCGCCGGCCGCGGTGCGTGCCCTTTTCAGGTTCACCCGGCAGCCCATAAGGTGGAGGAGACAGCTATGGCCAAACTCAGTGCTCCGGTCGGCGGCGGCAAGACCGCGGTGAACGACCCCAAGGACGTTGTGCTGGTCCAGAAGATGCTCAACGAACACGCGGCGACCGTCGGTTACAAGCGGGTGCCGACCAACGGCAAGGTGGGGCAGCCGACGATCCTCGCCATCGGCCAGTTCCAGCAGCAGGTGGTGAAGACAAAGGTGACCAGCCTGGTCGAACCCGGCTCTAAGACGTTCAAGATGCTGGACAGCTCCCCGGTCAAGGTCGCCGAACAGTTTGCCAAGGCCCAAGGCGGCAGGCCGCTGCCGGCCAAGGGCAAGGTCTATGAGGTGAAATGGCGGGGCAAGACCCACTGGTTCACCGAGGACGACATGGGCGACGCCGTGGACGCCATCCAGAGCCGCCTGCACACCGAGACCCTGGCGTTCATGAGCACGCTGCGGAATTACCAGGACCAGTACCGCGAGATGCAAAAGGGGTTCTGGACCTTCTTCGTGAAGATGGTGACCCCGAATGCCGACATCGACCGCCCGGCGAAATCGCTGAAGAAGGCCGACGCCGCCATCGGCAAGCTGGTCGACATGACCTATGGCAAGAACAAGAAAAGCCTGCTGGCGTCGTTCAAGCAGATGAAGCAGACCAAGATCCTGCTCGACGCGGTGGCGCTTGATCTGAACATGCTGTCCAAGGAACTGGGCCAAAGCGCCAAGATCTGCGAGGAAATCTCTGTCGACCTGCGCGATGGCGCCGCCGACATCGTGCAGCTGATCCTGGTCACCAACGGGGTGAACCCCGCCACCGCAGGCGCCGTTGTCGCGGCCAGCAAGAACACGGTTCAGGAGATTGCAAACGGCGTCATCCTCAAGGGCCAATGGGTCAAGGCCGGCGGCGTGGCCGGGTCCTTCAAGCGCATCACCTTTGCGGCTGTGGCGGGCGGCTTTTCAGGCTGGCTGGGCGCCAAGGCCGGGCAGATGATCATGAAAGGCGTCGGCGAGCGGCTGGCCAGCCGCATGGTCAATTCCAGCTGGCTCAGCAAATACCTGTGGAGCACGGCGGCGCGCTGGGGCGGCAAGGAAATCGAGATCATCCTGGGCCGCTTCACCGCCATTCCGCGCAAGATCGGCGCCGAAATCGCGCTGCAGACCGTCCTGCGGATGGCGCATAAATTCTTCACCGGGCGGGCCATCGCCAAGGCGTTGACCAGCTACATGACTGAATTGGAGAAAATCGTCAGCTCCTGCATGGAGAAAAGCAAGGCCGAGGGGCAGCTGATGGACTGCATCGCCGCCGGCCTGGAAAAGCAGGGGCTGATGGCCAAGGCCGCCGGTGACCTCCTGGCGCCGCACAAGCAGGCGCTTGAGCGCGAGATCGAAAAGGCGCTGGCCAAGGCCGAAGCCAAGACTGGCTAACGAAGAGACCCCATCAGCCCGGACCTGGATGAAAAGGTCCGAATGCGTCTGCGTGCTACTTCCGCACCAGCGCGCGGCGGGCGTCATCCTGGGCGCGCCAGGTGATCAGCCCGTTCAGGATGCCGCGGGCCGCCTTGGCGCGCCAGTCCGCATCCACCAGGTTCTTCAGGTCGCGCTTGCTGGACAGGAAACCGATCTCCACCAGAACCGAGGGAATATCGGCTGACTTCAGCACCGAAAACCCGGCAGAGCGCAGCGGCCGGTTGTTGATCGGCTTGCCTTGCGCGCGAAGCCCGTCAATCAGCGCCGCCGCCAGCGCGTCGCTGCGCGGCTGGGTCTCCTGCCGGGCCAGGTCCAGCATCACGCCGGTCACCCGGTCGTCCGCCTGGCTGAGGTCAGTTCCGGACAACAGGTCGCCGCGCAAATGCCGCTCCGCCAGTTTGGCCGAGGCGGCGTCGGAAGCCTCCCGGGACAGCGTGTAGACGGTGGAGCCATGCGCGCGCCCCTCCGAGATCGTGTCCGCATGCAGCGATATGAACACATCGGCGCCGGCCTGATGCGCCATTGCGATGCGGCGCTCCAGCGAGACGAAATAGTCATCGTCGCGGGTCAACATCACGGTGAACTGGCCGGAGCGCAGCAGCGCCTCGCCCAGTTCGCGGGCGAATTGCAGCATCAGGTGCTTCTCGATGACAACCTCTGTCTCCGCTCCCGGATCAATGCCGCCATGGCCCGGATCCAGCATCACCAGAAGCGGCGCATTTTCATCCCGCGCGGCCCTGGCCTGCATCTCCTGCGGCGCGGGCAAATCCCAGCGCGGATCCTGCGGGGCGCCGGCGCTGGCGGCGAACTCCTCTGCCGTGGCAGGCTCCAGTAACACCGCCAGACGCGCAGCGGCAGTCACCTGATCAATGCGCATCGCCGCCGAGGAGACCTTCATCGGCTGCGCCAGCTGCAGCACCAGCCGGGACCAGCCGGGCACATAGGTGCCGAACTGCGCGGCGGTGATCTGACCGCCCTGCACCAGTTTGTTCGCCGTCAGCCCGGTCCAGTCGACCTCCTGGAAATCCAGCACCAGCCGCGGCGGGCCGTCCAGGGTAAACAGCCGGTACGGCACCCCCTGGCTGAGGCCCAGCGTCATCTCCGCCCCCTGCCCGGCATCGCGCACCCGGCTGGCCTCTGCGTCGATGCGGGCCAGGCCGCTGAAGCCCTGCGCCCAACCCGCTGCGGCCAGCAGCCAAATCAGTGCGGAAAATGAAAACAGTCTGCCCATGCGCGCCTCTTGCCCGGCCTTCTGGCCTTTTGCCGGGCAGACTAGGCAATTCCGGCGGAATAGGAAATCCGCCTTCTGCAGTTATCCCCGGCTCAGTCCCTGGACGCCATGTAAAGCGCCAGACGCGCCAGCCCCTCCTCGATATCCGCGGTGGAGCGCGCATAGGAGAACCGCAGCGTGGTGGCACCGCGGACGGGGTCGAAATCCAGCCCCGGCGTCACCGCAACGCCAGCCTTTTCAAGGATTTCTGCGGCAAAGCTGCGGCTGTCACTGGTCAGGTCCGACACATCCGCATAGACATAGAACGCCCCGTCCGGCGGCGCGATTTTGGTGAAACCGGCCTTGGGCAGCCCCTCCAGCATCAGCTGGCGGTTCCTTGCGTAGACCGCCAGGTTCTCCCGCAGCTCGTCCTCGCAATCGAGCGCGGCCAGCGCCGCCACCTGGCTGGCGTGCGGCGCGCAGATGAACATGTTCTGGGCAATCCGCTCCACCACCCGCACATGGTCCTCCGGCACCACCATCCAGCCCACCCGCCAGCCGGTCATCGAGAAGAACTTGGAGAAGGAGTTGATCACGTAGCACTCATCCGTCAGCTCCAGCGCGGTCACCGCCTTCGCCTCATACTCCAGCCCGTGATAGATCTCATCGGAGATGAAGCTGGCGCCTTCCGCCTGGGCGGCATCGATCAGCGCGCCCATCGCCGCGTGGTCCAGCATGGTGCCGGTCGGGTTGGCGGGCGAGGCCACCATCAGCCCGGCCAGCTTCTGCCCCTTGAGGTCCGCTGCCACCGGCTGCAACCGGTTTTCAGGGGCGGTCTGGATGTCCACCGGGGTCAGCCCCAGCGCCTTCAGGATCTGCCGGTATGACGGATAGCCCGGCGCGCCGATGCCCACCCGGTCGCCGCTGTCGAACAGCGCCGTGAAGCTGAGAAGAAACGCGCCCGAGGAGCCCGGCGTCACGATCACCCGCTCCGGGTTCAGATCGACGTTGTACCAGTCACCGTAGAGCCGCGCGATTCGCTTGCGCAGCTCCGGCAGGCCAAGCGCAACGGTATAACCCAAGGCGTTGTTTTCCAGCGCGTTCCCCAGCGCCCCCACCGCCCCGGCGGGTGCCCCGGTCGAGGGCTGCCCGACCTCCATGTGGATGATGTGGCGGCCGGCCTCCTCAGCCTTGCGGGCGGCCTCCATCACATCCATCACAATAAACGGATCAACACTGGAGCGGCTTGAGTTTCGCATTCTGATCTCCCATGGTGCGCGCATGAGTTTTGACCGTTTCTTCCGGCTGGCGTCAATCCCGGCTCTTGTGGTTTGCGCGCTGCTTCAGTTTGCAGCGGCCGCGCAGGCGGCGTCGATTTCGCTGCTGCGGGACCCGGATATCGAACACGGGCTGAACCGGCTGGCCGCCCCTGTTCTGCGCGCTGCCGGGCTGAACGCCGCGCGGATGCGGATCCTGCTGGTCAACGATTCCTCCTTCAACGCGTTCGTTTTGGATTCACGAACGATTTTCGTGCATTACGGGCTGATCCTAAAGGTCACCAGCCCGGAAATGTTGCAGGCGGTGATCGCCCATGAGGCCGCCCATATCACCAATGGCCACCTGGCGCGGCGGATGCAGAACCTGCGCTCTGCCAACAGCGCTGCGGGGCTGGGCCTGGCGCTGTCGGTGCTGGCCGCCGCGGCCGGCAGCGGGGAAGCCGCCGCCGGCATCGCCATCGGCAGCCAGAATTCCGCGCTGCGCAGTTTCCTGGCCCATACGCGGGCCGAAGAAAGCTCTGCCGACCGCTCCGCCGCCGATTACCTCAACCGCGCAGGCATCAGCCCGCAAGGTTTGGTCGACCTGCACCGCGCCTTTGCCGGCCAAGAGGTGCTGAGCGCCGGCAGCCAGGACCCTTATACCCGCTCCCACCCGCTCAGCCGCGACCGCATCCGCGCCGCTCAGGCCTATCTGGCGGCGCATGGCGACAGCGGCCAGGCCAGTCCGGAGGCGCGATACTGGTTTGCCCGCGTCCGCGGCAAGCTGTCGGCCTTCACCCGGGCTCCGAAATGGACCCTGCGCCGGGTGCGCGAGGAGCAGTACAAGGATGTCCGCCTGATGCGCGAGGCCGCGGCCTATCACCGGCAGAACAGCCTGAAGAAAGCGCTTTCAGCGGTGAACGGCGCCCTGGCCGTGCGCCCCTCCGACCCCTTCTATCACGACCTGAAGGGCCAGATCCTGATCGAAAACCGCCAGTGGAACGCTGCGCTCGCCGCCTATGGCAAGGCCGTCAGCCTGGCCCCCAGCGACGCGCTGATCCTGACCGGATACGGGCGCGCGCAGCTGGCCGCGGGCCAGCCCAAGGCCGCGCTCAAATCCATGGAGCGCGCCCGCGCCATTGACTTCCGCAACCCGGTGCTGCTGCGCGACATGTCGCTGGCCTATGCCCAGACCGGACAGACCGGGATGGCCGCCCTGGTCACCGCCGAACGCTATGCCTTGCAAGGGCGTCTGGATGACGCCGGCATTCACGCCAAACGGGCCGTGGCCCAGCTGCCAGCAGGATCCCCCGCCGCCCGGCGGGCGCAGGATGTGCTGTCGGCCTATGAACAAGCTCAGAAGAGAAAGAGAAGAAAATGACCCCTTTCACCCGCACCGCCACTGCGGCAGCCGCTGCCCTTGCCCTGCTGGGCGCCCCGGCGCAGGCCTTTGACATCAACGCCATGTCGGATGCCGAGCGCGAGGCCTTTGGCGAGCAAGTGCGCGAATACATCCTGGCGAACCCCGAGCTGATCCTGGAGGCGGTCGACCTCCTGGAGGAGCGCCAGCAGCAGGCGGAGGCCGCCCGCGATGATGTCCTGGTTGCCGATAACCTGGAAGAGCTGCAGAACGACGGCTATTCCTGGGTGGGCGGCAACCCCGATGGCGATATCACCTTGGTCGAGTTCATGGACTACCGCTGCGGCTACTGCCGCCGCGCCGCGCCGGAAGTGGAGAAGCTTTTGGAAAGCGACGGCAATATCCGCCTGGTGATCAAGGAATTCCCGATCCTCGGCGAAGCCTCGGTGCTGTCCTCGCGCTTTGCGGTCGCAACCAAGCAGGTGGCCGGGGACGACGCCTACAAGCAGGTGCATGACGCGCTGATCGCCTTCGGCGGCGAGCCGAATGAAGTGGCCCTGCGCCGCCTGGCCGAAGGGCTGTCGCTGGATGCAGACCCGATCTTTGCCAGAATGGACAGCGAGGAAGTGACTGCCGAACTGCGCCAAACCCGCGAGCTGGCGCAGAAAATGGCGATCTCAGGCACCCCGACATTCGTGCTGGGCACCGAACTGCTGCGCGGCTACCTGCCTGCAGACCAGATGGAGATCATGGTGGCGGAGATCCGCGAGAAGCAGAGCTGAGTTTCCTGCCGGACCGGCGGAACCGGGGCTCTGCCCCGGACCCCGGAGTGCTTTTGGAAAGATGAAGCGGCTGGAGCTTTACTCCGCCGCCTCCTGGGCCGCCTCGATTTGGGCGGCTTTTTTCTCGACCTCTTCGACGATGTGGTCGACCATTTGCGCGTTGGACATCTTGTGGCTGGCCTTGCCCGCCAGATAGACCATGCCGGAACCCGCGCCGCCGCCGGTGAAGCCGACATCCGTCATCAGCGCCTCCCCCGGGCCGTTCACCACGCAGCCGATGATGCTGAGGCTCATCGGGGTGTGGATATGCGCCAGCCGTTCTTCCAGCGCTTCCACCGTCTTGATCACGTCGAACCCCTGCCGCGCACAGCTGGGGCAGGAGATGATGTTGACGCCGCGGTGGCGCAGGCCGAGGGACTTGAGGATCTCAAAGCCCACCTTCACCTCCTCCACCGGATCGGCGGAGAGGCTGACGCGCAGGGTGTCGCCGATGCCCATCCACAGCAGCTGGCCCAGGCCGATTGCCGATTTGATGGTGCCGGAGACAAAGCCGCCCGCCTCGGTAATGCCGAGGTGGATCGGCGCGTCGGTGGCGTCCGCCAGCTGCTGGTAGGCGGCGGCGGACATGAACACGTCGGAAGCCTTCACCGAGATTTTGAAGTTGTGAAAGTCGTGATCCTGCAGGATCCGGATGTGGTCGAGGCCTGACTCCACCATCGCCTCCGGGCAGGGTTCGCCGTATTTTTCCAGAAGGTGCTTTTCCAGCGACCCGGCATTCACCCCGATCCGGATCGCGCAATTGTGGTCGCGGGCGGCCTTGATCACCTCGGCCACGCGTTTCTCGTCGCCGATGTTGCCCGGGTTGATGCGCAGGCAGGCGGCGCCGGCCTCGGCGGCCTCGATGCCGCGCTTGTAGTGGAAGTGGATGTCGGCGACGATCGGCACCGGGCTTTCGCGCACGATCTCCTTCAGCGCCCTTGAGGACGCCTCATCCGGCACCGAGACCCGCACCAGATCGGCGCCCGCCTCTGCCGCGGCCTGCACCTGCGCCACGGTCGCCGCCACATCGGTGGTCAGCGTGTTGGTCATCGTCTGTACCGCAATCGGGGCATCGCCGCCGACGGGCACGTTGCCGACATGGATCTGGCGGCTTTTGCGGCGCTCGATATGGCGCCAAGGGCGGATGTGGTTCATCGACATGAGGTTCGTGTCCCGGCTGGCTCCTGTTAGCGCCTAGATACGCGCAGCAGCGCCGCCCTGCAATGGCAGGCGCCCGGTTCAAAGAGGAAACGGAGGGGGATTATTCGGCGGGCGGCGCAGGCTGCAGCTGTGCCACCAGGGTGGCCAGCGCCTCGTTGCGGCCATCCTGCAGGTCGGCCAGCTCGAACCGGCCGGTGATCGCCTCCATCGACAGATCGATGTTCTTGGACACCTGGCCGCGCTTTCCAACCGGGCCGAAATGCTCGCCGTTCACCGCAAAATAGATGGCGCTGCTTTCACCGGTGCGCAGACGCGGTGCATCCTCGGTCATCGGCACTTCGAACCGCTGGCCCGCATCCATGATGGTTTCCAGAATCACGCTGCCGTCGGCTGCGGTGACCTGCACCCAGGACGGTCGCACCGCCACCATTTCCACGCCCGGTTCAACCTCGGCCACCACCTGCGGCACCGGCTGTGACAGCGCGTCTTCCCCGTAGCTCATGCTGGCGTCGGCCAGGGCGACGCTGGGCAGCTCCGGCGCGGCGAAGTTGCCGATGGTGGAGGGGTCCAGGGTCGAAATCGGCGCATCGCGGGCGATCAGCACCGGCACGTCCAGCGCCTGCGGGCGGTAAAGCCGGTCCAGCGCCTCTGCCGCCGGGTCCTGGCTGCCTTCGGCGGTTTCCAGCACCGCGCTGCTGAGCGGGTCGAGATCCGCCAGCACCGCCGGGGTCTGATCCACCGGCGCAAATTGCACCTGCTGCACCTCTTTAAGGACGGCCCAGCCGCCATAGGTGATGCCGCCGATCAGCGCCGTCAGCACCATCAGCGACCCGACCGCGCGCGGTTCGATCTGGCTGAGGAAACTGCTGGGCGCGGGAATGAACGGTGTATTGGGCGAGGCAAACGCATCGCCGCCCAGCCCGGTGGACTTGGCGGCCGGCGCCGCGCCGGTCTTGCTGCGGCTGGACGCCTCGGCAGACATGCCGTGGGCAACGGAAAACCCGCTTTCCTGGCAGAAATCCTGGAACGCCTGCTCCGCATCCATGTTGAGATAGCGCGCGTAGGAGCGCACGTAGCCTGCGATGAAGCCGGGCGTGTCAAAGGCGGAAGGGTCGGAGTTTTCGATGGCAGCGATGTAAGAGGCCTTGATCCGCAACTCGCGCTGGACGTCGAGCAGCGATTTGCCCATTGTCGCCCGCTCGCCGCGCATCACGTCGCCAAGCTTCAGTTCGAAATCATCAAAACCCTTGGGCTCTGCTGTTTCGCCATGCTCTTCCTGCTTGCGCTGGGTGAAGCGCCCGATCATGCCTGCCGTCCCATAAATGCCTGCCGCCTCGTTTCAGAGTGGTGAAGGAATCACAGTCGCGACTCAGATCCACTCATTGGTTGACAGCAGCGTAACACACTCAGCGTTAATTTACACTGATCAGTATGTTACCCGGCAAGTTCGGCACGATTCAGCGCACAATGCGACCATAATGAGTCCATCGCCTTGACCAGCGCGTCAATCTCCTTGGGGCCGTGCACGGGCGACGGCGTGAAGCGCAGGCGCTCGGTGCCGCGCGGCACGGTGGGGAAATTGATCGGCTGCACGTAGATGCCGTAGTCTTCCAGCAAGTGGTCGGAGAGTACCTTGGTATGGACCGGGTTGCCGACAATCACCGGCACGATGTGGCTGCCATGGTCGATGATCGGCAGACCCAACCCCTTAAGCCGCAGTTTCAGCACCTTGGCCTGGTCCTGATGCTTGTCGCGCAGGTCCTGCGCCCCCTTCAGGTAGGCAACCGAGGCCGCCGCCCCTGCCGCCACCGCAGGCGCCAGAGAGGTGGTGAAGATGAAGCCCGGCGCATAGGAGCGGATGGCGTCGCACATCTTGGCCGAAGCGGCGATATAGCCGCCCATCACACCGTATGCCTTGGCGAGGGTGCCGTTGATGATGTCGATCCGGTGGGCCAGCTGGTCACGCTCGGTCACGCCGCCGCCGCGGGGGCCGTACATGCCGACCGCGTGCACCTCGTCGATATAGGTGAGCGCGCCGAATTCCTCGGCGAGGTCGCAGATTTCCGCAATCGGGCCAAAGTCGCCGTCCATCGAATAGACCGATTCAAAGGCAATCAGCTTGGGCGCGCTGGGGTCGTCGGCCTCCAGCAGCTCGCGCAGATGGGCCACGTCATTGTGACGGAAGATGCGCTTGGCGCCGCCGTTGCGGCGCACGCCTTCGATCATCGAGGCATGGTTCAGCGCGTCGGAATAAATGATCAGCCCCGGGAACAGCTTGGGCAGGGTGCTCAGCGTCGCGTCATTGGCAATATAGGCCGAGGTGAACAGCAGCGCCGCTTCCTTGCCGTGAAGATCGGCCAGTTCGGCCTCCAGCTGCTTGTGATAGACCGTGGTGCCGGAAATGTTGCGGGTGCCGCCGGAGCCTGCGCCGGTTGCGTTGATGGCGTCATGCATCGCGTCCAGCACCACCGGATTCTGGCCCATGCCGAGGTAGTCGTTGCCGCACCAGACAGTGATGTCCTGCTTGCTGCCATCAGGCCGGTTCCACACCGCATGCGGGAAATGGCCCTTCTTGCGCTCGATGTCGATGAAGGTCCGGTAGCGTCCCTCTTGGTGCAGGCTGCCAATTGCAGCATCCAGTTTCGCGGTATAGTCCACCGGCATCTCCATAGCTAATTGTGCTCCCTCGAAGCACGCGGGCTGTGTAAAGGGCTTGGCCGTCCGGCAATTAAACCACATTCACGTTCAGGAATGGTTACCGCAGGCCTCCCCTTCGATCAACTGCATACCCGCAGGCAAGGGTGCGCAACATTGATGCAGGTCAAATAGAACTTAATCAAAGGACGGGCAAGGACAGCTGCGGCCAACCTGCGTCCGTTTACGTCGTGTCCCGTGCGCATTCCGGCTGCGGCGGCCCGGACGAGACAGAAGAAATCCTGCGCTGCCCCCTCTGGCCCCTTGCCGAGGGCACTGCTAGGGTCCGCGGCAAATTGGCCCAAATTCCGGGCCTTCCCCCGGCAAACAGGAGAGCATGAGATGGCACTGAATGACGTTCTGGACCGGATCGACGCAGAGCTGGACGCCGCCACCGGGCGGCTGATGGAGCTGTTGCGCATCCAGTCGATTTCCACCGATCCGGCCTATAAGGCGGAGTGCGACCAGGCCGCCGATTGGCTGGTTGCGGATTTGAACGCCATCGGGATCAAGGCGGAGAAACGCGCAACCCCGGGCCATCCGATGGTGGTGGGCCACGTGGGCGAGGAGAATACAGATGTCCCGCATGTGCTGTTTTACGGCCATTACGATGTGCAGCCGGTCGACCCGCTGGACCTGTGGAAAACCCCGCCGTTTGAGCCGCAGCTGGAGGACACCCCGAACGGCACCGTGATCCGCGGCCGCGGCGCGTCGGACGACAAGGGCCAGCTGATGACCTTTGTCGAGGCCTGCCGCGCCTGGAAGGACGTGAACGGCTCCCTGCCCTGCCGCATCACCTTTTTCTTCGAAGGCGAAGAGGAGAGCGGCTCCCCCTCGCTGATCCCCTTCATGGAGTCCAACGCCGAAGAGCTGAAAGCCGATATCGCGCTGATCTGCGACACGTCCATGGTGTCGCGCGGAGTGCCGTCGATCTCCTCGCAGCTGCGCGGCATGCTGAAGGATGAATTCACCATTATTGGCCCGCGCATCGACCTGCACTCCGGCCATTATGGCGGCCCCGGCCTGAACCCGCTGCGGGTGCTGTCGGAAGTCGTCGCCTCCTTCTATGACAATGAAACCGGGCGCGTCGCGGTCGATGGTTTCTATGAAGGCGTGCACGAGGTGCCGGAAGACCAGCTGCGCCAGTGGCAGACCTGCGGCTTTGACGAGGCCGAGTACCTGAATTCCGTCGGCTACACCCGCCCGCACGGCGAAACCGCTTATTCCACCCTGGAACAGCAATGGGCCCGCCCGACGCTGGAGGTGAACGGTCTCTGGGGCGGCTATAACGGCGCCGGCTCCAAGACCGTGATCCCGTCGGAAGCGCACTGCAAAATCACCTGCCGCCTGGTCGGCGACATGGATCCGGACGCGCTGCGCAGCAAAATCCGCAAACACGTCGAGGACCGCCTGCCGGTGGATGCCGCGGTGCGCTGGGACAACGACCTGGAAGGCTCGCCCGCCTCGGTGATGAACATCTCCCGGCCCGAATTCGAGGCTGCCCGCGGCGCGCTGTCGGACGAGTGGCAGCGCGAGGCGGTGTTCTGCGGCATGGGCGGCTCGATCCCGATCGCCGGCTACTTCAAGTCGATCCTCGACATGGACGCGATGCTGATCGGCTTTGCCAATGATGACGACGCCATCCATTCCCCGAACGAGAAATACGACCTGAAAAGCTTCCACAAGGGCATCCGCTCCTGGGCCCGCGTCCTGGACGCCCTGACCACGAAGTGACGAACAGCGGGCGGACGCTTCTCCGCGCTCCGCCCGTGCCGCAGTTTTCGGGCTGAAGCCGCGCAAGCGAACCCTCCCGCCCGTCATCGGGCCTCTGGCAAGGCCCTCTTCCCGTTGGGTATGGCGCCGCTGGCGCGGCGCGCGCCGTGTGCCAGCACGGCGCCGGGCCCAAGGCTTGTGGGGCTGCATCTTTGATGCGGCGCCAAGGCGCGGGAGCCCCCTCCCCGGTGCGAAAACACAGCGGCAGGCTTGATCCTAAGCCGCCGGCAGGGTCCAATCCCGGAAACCCGCCGCCGCGAAGGGAGAAGACCATGCCAGCATCGCCTCAATCCGGCACCCTGCAGGTGAACGGCCAGCAGATCGCCTATACCCTGCGCGGCGACGGCCCGCCGCTGCTGCTGCTGCACGGCTTCCCGCAGACCAAGGAAATGTGGGAGGAGGCCGCCCCCGACCTCGCCCGCCGCTTCACCGTGGTGACGGCGGATCTGCGCGGCTACGGCGCCAGCTCCAAACCCGAAGGCGTGGACGCGATGAGCTTCCGCAACATGGCCGCCGACCAGCTGGCGCTGATGCGCGCCCTGGGCTTCCCCCGCTTTCACCTGGCGGGCCACGACCGTGGCGGGCGCACTGCGTACCGGCTGGCGCTCGACGCGCCAGAGGCGGTGGCCAGCGTAACGGTGATGGACATCATCCCGACCCACCTGCTGCTGGACCAGCTGACGCAGAAGGTGGCCCGCGCCTATTACCACTGGTTTTTCCTGGCCCAGCCCGCGCCGCTGCCGGAGCGGATGATCGGCGCCGATCCGCAGGCCTATTTCGAAAGCTGCCTGCTGGGCTGGGGCGGCGCCTCCCTGTCTGACTTCCCGGCGCCGGCGCTGGCGGCCTACCGCCGCGCCTGGGCGGATCCGGCCTGCGTGCATGCCATGCGCAACGATTACCGCGCCGCCATCGACGTCGATTTCCACCACGATGCCCGCGACCTGGACCGCAAGGTGCACTGCCCGGCGCTGGTGCTTTACGGGGCAGACGGCGCCATGGGCAAAGCCTATGACGTCGCCGCGACCTGGGCGCCGCACCTGCAGGACATGACCGCGCGAGGCATCCCCGGCGGGCATTTCTTCATCGACAGCAGCCCCCGCGAAACCGCCGCCGCACTGCTGGAGTTCCTCAGCCCTCTGCCGCCCCTGTAACCGCCCCGCTGCGCAGCACCTCTCCGCCGCAATTTGCGTTCGTTTTACGCACGCGGATTAAGACTTGCTTATCGCTCTTGGCCTAGCCTGCCCGGTAGCACGCAAGACCTTACAGACGGAGACAGCAGATGGTTCAAAGCAGGTTCAAACGGCCTTCCGGATTCGAGGGCAACCAGACAGACCCGGAGGAAAGCTACCGCGCCGGCTATCAGCACGGAACCCGCGTCCTGCTGCGCTACCTGGAGGCCAATCCCAAACCCGATCTGGACCACATCAAGAAGTGGGTGAACGCCGAGCTGACCGGCTGGCGCCACGACACCAGCGCGGAACCGGTGCCGCCTGCGCTCTGAAGGCCGCCGCTGCAAACCGGCCGCTTGCCTGACCTGCCTCCCGCGGTCAGGCTGGCGTCATGACACAAATGATTCCGACTGACGGCCCGCAACTGAACGAAATCCTCACCCTGGAGACCAGCGTTTGGGAGGCCATGGTTCTCGGCGACCGGCATTTAGACGCGCAAGTCCTCGCTGACAGCTTTCTGGGCGTCTACCCCAGCGGCTTTGCAGGCAAAGCCGATCACTGCGAGCAGCTCCGAGACGGGCCAGTGGTGGCCGAATACAGGCTGAGCAGCGCCCGCCTGCGCTGCATCGGCAATGCTGCTGCACTGCTCTCCTACCGCGCGTCCTACCGGTCATCAGGCTCGGCGGAATGGAAGGTAATGCTGATATCGTCACTCTGGGAGAAAGAAGGCGGGAAGTGGCTCAACACATTCAGCCAGGACACCCCGGAAACAGGGGGCAGGATGCACGAATGACGTCCAGCATTGCCTGGGAGCGGCATCATTAGAAAAGGGGAAAGTGGCGCGGTTGACGGGGCTCGAACCCGCGACCCCCGGCGTGACAGGCCGGTACTCTAACCAACTGAGCTACAACCGCGCATGGGCCTTTCGGCTATTATCCCCTCCGGGGCGGACCCTGAAACGTCAGGGCGGCGGGCGAAAGTGGCGCGGTTGACGGGGCTCGAACCCGCGACCCCCGGCGTGACAGGCCGGTACTCTAACCAACTGAGCTACAACCGCATTTTCGCCTTGCGGCGGACCGTCTCCGGTCCGGTTCCCCTCCGGGGCGGATCCTGATTGACCCCAGGATGGGGTGCAGCAGTGGCGCGGTTGACGGGGCTCGAACCCGCGACCCCCGGCGTGACAGGCCGGTACTCTAACCAACTGAGCTACAACCGCCCGCTGCAAATCCAGCATCGCTGCTGAATGTTGGGCTGTAATATTCCCACCCCCCTAAGCCGTCAAGCCGTGTTTTGCCTTTTTCCGAACTTTCCGGGAAAAAAATGACCTGCGCCAGACAACCCCCTGAAACGGCAGGAAAAACGACTTATCAGCACCGCCTCATGGGCGAACTTCGGTCTTGTTCTGCAAGGGGGGATGGTGGGTCGTGAGAGGCTCGAACTCCCGACATCTTCGGTGTAAACGAAGCGCTCTACCAACTGAGCTAACGACCCGATGAGCGGGGATTTAGACAAAGCCGCCCGGCAGTTCAAGAGTAAAAAGCAGATTTTTCGACCAGCCCGGCCCGGTCACTCCAGAACCGTCTCCGCCCCGTTTTCCAGCACATAGACACAGCCCTGCCCGTTCGGCAGCGCCGCCATCCGGTCCCGGCTCAGCCCGCAGACGATACCGCGCATCACCTGCCCCAACAGTCCATGCGCCACCACCACCGACGGGCCGGTCAGCGACTGCATGAAGTCCAGGATGCGGCCATGGAAGCTGTCATACCCCTCGCCGCCGGGCGCTTCGCAGAACAGGTCCAGATTGTACGGGTTCTCCCCGTGGATCTGCGGGTACTGCGCTGCAACCTCTGCCAGCGTCATGCCCTGGAAATCTCCGGCAAAGGCTTCCGCCAGGCGGGGATCGGTCGCAAACGGCGCGCCGCCAAGGGCAATATCCGCCGTCTGCTGCGCCCGGCCCAGGGGCGAGGCATAACAGGCCGGGGCCTGTTCCATCACCGGCGCCATCAGCGCAGCCTGCCGGCGGGCGTGCTGAACCCCCAGCGGCGTCAGCGGCGATTCCAGCTGGCCCTGGATGCGCCGCTCGGCGTTCCATTCGGTCTGCCCGTGCCGCAGCAGCCAGATTTTCGGAAATTGCATCACGCGCCCCCTGCCCGGTTTCTCGGGCAAATTGGTAGCCGCAAGCCGCCGCCAGCGAAACCCCGGAAACGGAAAAAGGCGCTCAACCTTCGCAGGGAGCGCCTTTCCGGAAAAATGGTGGGTGATAAGAGATTTGAACTCCTGACATCTTCGATGTGAACGAAGCGCTCTACCACTGAGCTAATCACCCGTGAGGCAGGCTTTTAACGCCCGGATGCAGGCTCCGCAAGAGGGCCGGCAGAAGATTTTTGCCCCTCGCGCGCATTTTCTTCACGCGCGGTTGCAGCCGCCCGCGGACGGCGCCGTGACCTGGTCAGCAGGCAGGCAGCGCGTCGCGCTGGATCATCGTGCGCAGGGTAAAGCTGGAGCGCGTGTTGCGGATGCCCGGCACCCGCATCAGCTTGTCTTCCAGGAAGCGGTCGAAATCCGGCAGATCTTCGGCCACCACCCGTAGCAGGATATCCCGTGTGCCGGTCATCAAATAGCATTCCATCACCTGATCGAACCGGCGCACCGCGTTTTCAAAGGCGCTGAGCGCTTCGGTGGATTGCCTGTCCAGCTCCACAGCCACAAAGATGGTGACAGGCAGCCCCAGCTTGGCCTGATCGACGCGGGCGGAATAGCCGGAGATCACGCCGCTCTCCTCCAGGCTGGCGACCCGGCGGGCGCAGGGCGTGGGCGACAGCCCGACCATGCCGGACAGTTCCGAAATCTTCAGCCGCCCGTTGCGCTGAAGCGCGGCGACAATCTTGCGGTCAATCGAATCCATGGCGGTTTTCCCTAAACGTGACGCCCCTGTTGGAGGTTACCACCAAAACAGCCGATTCCCGCACCGCTTTTTGGTGAAAACCGGCGCTGCGGACCCGCTATTATTCCGGGAAGGTTTAGGAGGATCAAACCAAATGACAGTGACTGCCGTCGCATCCAGCAGCCATGAAGAGATTTACCGCGTCGAGGAGCCGTCCGTTGGCCTCCTGGGCTTTATCGCCGTGCATTCCACCCGCCTGGGCCCGGCCGCCGGCGGACTGCGCATGCGGCCCTACGCCAGCGAAGACGAAGCGCTGACCGACGTGAAGCGCCTCAGCGAAGGCATGACCTACAAGAACGCGGCCGCGGGGCTGACGCTGGGCGGCGGCAAGGCGGTGATCATCGGCGATCCCGCCAAGCACAAGACGCCTGAGCTGCTGCGCGCCTTTGCCCGCGCCATCGAGAGCCTGGACGGCCGCTACATCACCGCCGAGGACATGGGCATGAGCCCGGCGGATATGGCCATCCTGGCGGAGGAAACCCGCTTTGTGGCGGGCCTCGCGGACGGCGAGTTCGCCAGCGGCGACCCCTCGCCGATCACCGCGCGCGGCATCTTCAACGCCATCCGCACCACCCGCGCCCGCAAGCACGGCAGCCGCGACCTGTCCGGCGTCACCGTGTCGGTGCAGGGCCTGGGCCACGTCGGCTGGTACCTCTGCCAGTTCCTGCACGAGGCCGGCGCCAAACTGGTTGTCACCGACATCGACGAGAGCCGTGTGGAGCGGGCGATCGAAGAGTTCGGCGCCAAGGCAGTGCCGCTGGCGGAGATCTACGGCGCCGAGGCGGACGTCTTTGCCCCCTGTGCCATCGGCGGCATCCTGAACGCCCAGACCATCCCCCAGCTGAAGGCAGACATCGTCGCAGGCGGCGCCAACAACCAGCTGGCCACGGCAGAGGACGGCGCGGCGCTGCATGCCCGCGGCATCCTCTATGCGCCCGACTTCGTGGCCAACGGCGGCGGCATCATCAACGTCGCCACCGAGATCCAGAAGATCAAGGACCGCGAGGGCTTTGTCGCCGAGAAGCTGCGGGCGCTGGATGAAACCATGGCAGCGATCCTGACCCAGGCCCAGGCGGCGGACGTCAGCCCGGCGGAAATGGCCATCGCCACCGTGCAGGCCAAGATGGAGAAGGCCAGCAAGGCCGCCTGATCCCTTAGTCCGGCGCAGCCGCGGGGCACTCCCGCGGCTGAACGGTCCCCGGCCTGCGGCCGGACCCCATCCTGCCTTTGGGCCTGGCGGCCTGGCCCTTCCGGGCAGGCCGCGCGCCGCACCCCGGGTGCGGCGCCACGCCCAACGGGAGCGGATGCGCCCTGGCGCAGCCGGCGACGGGCGGGAGGACGGCCTGAGCGCGCGCGCCCGGTGTGCCAGTGACATAACAGCCCCGCTCAGAAGGGCCAGAACGGAAGAGAACACCTGAAAAAGGGCGGCCCCGCGGGACCGCCCTTTCTTTTTTCCAGCAAGCTGAGGCCGGGATCAGTGGGCGGTTGCCCCCGCCCCCTCGTCAGAGCCTTTCAGCGCCGCCTTGGCCGCGGCAGCCTCTTCAGCCGCTTCATCCCATTCGATGGGCTCAGGCTGCGAGACCAGCGCGTGCATCAGCACTTCGGAGACATGCGACACCGGGATGATCTCCAGGCCTTCCTTCACATTGTCCGGAATCTCCGGCAGGTCCTTTTCGTTCTCCTGCGGGATCAGCACCGTCTTGATGCCGCCGCGCAGTGCCGCCAGCAGCTTCTCCTTGAGGCCGCCGATGGCCAGCGCATTGCCGCGCAGGGTCACCTCGCCGGTCATCGCGATGTCCTTGCGGACCGGGATCTGGGTCAGCACCGACACGATGGAGGTCACCATCGCGAGACCCGCCGAAGGGCCGTCCTTGGGCGTCGCGCCTTCCGGCACGTGCACGTGGATGTCCCAATGGTCGAACTTCGTCGGCTTGATGCCCAGTTTCGGCGAGACCGAGCGCACATAAGACGACGCCGCCTCGATCGATTCCTTCATCACATCGCCCAGCTTGCCGGTGGTCTTCATCCGGCCCTTGCCCGGCAGCCGCAGCGCCTCGATCGACAGCAGCTCGCCGCCGACGGAGGTATAGGCCAGACCGGTGACCACACCGACCTGGTCTTCCTTCTCGGCCAGGCCGAACCGGTACTTGGGCACGCCCAGGAACTCGTCGAGGTTGTCCGGCGTGACAGTCACGGTCTCCGCCTCTTTCTTGACGATCTTGGTCAGCGATTTGCGCGCCACCTTGGCGATCTCGCGCTCCAGGTTCCGCACCCCCGCCTCGCGGGTGTAGGTGCGGATCATCGCGGTCACCGCGTCCTCGGTCAGCTCGAACTCCTTGGCCTTCAGGCCGTGGTTCTTCACCTGCTTGGAAATCAGGTGCTGCTTGGCGATCTCGCGCTTTTCGTCCTCGGTGTAGCCGGACAGCGGAATGATCTCCATCCGGTCCAGGAGCGGCCCAGGCATGTTGTAGCTGTTCGAGGTGGTCAGGAACATCACGTTCGACAGGTCGTATTCCACCTCAAGGTAGTGATCCATGAAGGTGTTGTTCTGTTCCGGATCCAGCACCTCCAGCATCGCCGAGGCGGGGTCGCCGCGGAAATCCTGGCCCATCTTGTCGATTTCATCGAGCAGGATCAGCGGGTTGGTGGTCTTTGCCTTCTTCAGCGCCTGGATGATCTTGCCGGGCATCGAACCGATATAGGTGCGGCGGTGGCCGCGGATCTCGGATTCGTCGCGCACGCCGCCCAGGCTGATGCGGATGAACTCGCGCCCGGTGGCCTTGGCAACCGATTTACCCAGGCTGGTCTTACCCACGCCCGGCGGGCCGACGAGGCACAGGATCGGCCCCTTCAGCTTGGCCGAGCGCTGCTGCACCGCCAGATATTCGACGATCCGCTCCTTGACCTTCTCCAGCCCGTAGTGATCCGCGTCCAGGATCTCCTGCGCCTTGTTCAGGTCTTTCTTGACGCGCGACTTGGTGCCCCACGGGATCGACAGCATCCAGTCGAGGTAGTTGCGCACCACCGTGGCTTCCGCCGACATCGGCGACATGTTCTTGAGCTTCTTCAGCTCCGCATCCGCCTTTTCGCGCGCCTCTTTCGACAGCTTGGTCGCGGCGATCTTCTCTTCCAGCTCAGCGATTTCGCCTGCGCCTTCCTCGCCGTCGCCCAGCTCCTTCTGAATGGCCTTCATCTGCTCATTCAGATAGTACTCGCGCTGGGTCTTCTCCATCTGGGATTTGACGCGGGTCTTGATCTTCTTTTCGACCTGCAGAACCGACAGCTCGCCCTGCATCAGGCCATAGACCTTCTCCAGCCGCTCGCTGACGGAGAGGGTTTCCAAAAGCTCCTGCTTGCGGTCGACGTCAATGCCCAGGTGGCCCGCCACCAGATCGGCCAGCTTGGCCGGTTCAGCGGTCTCGCCCACGGCAGACAGCGCTTCCTCGGGGATGTTCTTGCGCACCTTGGCATAGCGCTCGAACTCGTCGCCCACGGTGCGCACCAGCGCCTCGGTGGTGGTGACGTCGCCAGGCATTTCCGCCAGCTCCTCGGCCTTCGCCTCGAAGTAGTCGTCGTTTTCCAGGAATTCGGTGATCTTGACCCGGGTCTGGCCCTCGACCAGCACCTTGACGGTGCCATCGGGCAGCTTCAGCAGCTGCAGCACGTTGGCCAGCACGCCGACGGTGTAAATGCTATCGGTTTCCGGGTCGTCCTCGGAGGGGTCGATCTGGCTCGACAGCAGGATCTGCTTGTCGTCCGCCATCACCTCTTCCAGGGCGCGCACCGATTTTTCCCGGCCCACGAACAGCGGCACGATCATGTGGGGGAACACCACGATATCGCGCAGCGGCAGCACGGGATAGGAGGAATTGAGTGGCTCTTGCATACTCGGTCCTTTGCTTGGCAAGACGGCCCGGCCCCGGTCCCGGCAGCACTTGGCGCGTCTC
This sequence comes from Leisingera aquaemixtae, assembly GCF_006740765.1. Classification (GTDB taxonomy): domain Bacteria; phylum Pseudomonadota; class Alphaproteobacteria; order Rhodobacterales; family Rhodobacteraceae; genus Leisingera; species Leisingera aquaemixtae. The sequence continues at coordinate 1,036,107 of NZ_CP041159.1, read as the reverse complement.
CTCATTGGATGTCTTTATCTGGGGGGATGGTTAATGATTTTCAACCTGCCCGCCGCTTGGTTGGCCCCACCTTGCCCGCAGCGCGCCCGGACCACAAGGCGCAAATGACCGGAGGGTGACCAAAGCGCTAACGCGCCTGAGCAGGCGCCGGATCCGGCCAGTCAGCATGGCGGATTCCGCCATTCAGCGCCGCACCAGCGTCACCAGGCCGCGCTCTATGCGGCCTGGTGCCCCGGTCTCGCTGTAGGTGCCGCTCATTCGCGACTGATCGATCAAGAACAATCGGTATGTCTGCTGCAAAACATGCCCCGTTCCGGTGTCCTGCTGCGCCTGAATGTTCAGACGCAGCAGCTGATCCGGTCCGCAGGGCAAGGGGCCCAGGGCGATCTCGTCCAGAAACACCTCCGCATCGTCCGGCAGGTCGCCGCGGCCGGCGCTTTCGGCCCGCAGCCCGCTGCCCGGCGCCGGCGGCGCGCGGTCCTCAACCGCGACCGGCATGAACCCCAGCACGGGCGATCCCGCCACCAGCCGGCCGTTCCTGAAATCCAGCGACAGAATTTCGCCGCTGCGCTGCGGCATCGGCTGCATTTCGACCCGCCCGGCCGAGACCAGACCCATTTCGCCCGGTCCCTTTTTCATGATCCAGCGCCCGCGCAAGGCGCTGGACTTGCCCTTGACCAGTTCCTCCAGCGTGAGGGTGCAGCCATCCAGCGGCGGCGCCTTGAAAAAACCTGATGCCTCCGCCAGCGATCCGGGAGAGCGGGCGGCGTCCGCAGTCTGAGCCTCAGCCGCCGGCGAGCTTCCCAGCAGAACCGCCAGAACAAATGCGCGCAACCAGGTCATCGCCATCCTCCCCGCTTTTGCGCGAGGGTAGCAGACAGGGTCTTCACAACAGGTGAACGGGCGCGCCGAAACCCGCTGAAATGGCACCGGCGGCCGGGCGTTCGCTGCCCCGCCGCCGGCCCCTGATCAGGGCAGCAGCGCTATTCAGCCGCCTGCTGCATCACCGGGTAGTCGGTGTACCCCTCATCTCCGCCGCCATAGAAAGTGTCCGGATCGCCTTCGTTCAGCGGCGCGTTTGCTGCCAGCCGGTTCACCAGATCCGGGTTGGCGATGAAGGGGCGGCCGAAGGCCACCAGGTCAGCCTCGCCCGAGGCGGTCCGCGCCAGCGCGGTGCCGCGGTCATAGCCGTTGTTGGCCATATAGGTGCCGGCGTACATCTTCCGCAGGGTGTCAAAATCCCCGGCCCGGGCGCCGCCGGTCTCGCCTTCGACCATGTGCAAATAGGCCAGGCCATAGGAGTTCAGTTTCTGGATTAGCGGCGCGTAATGACCCACGGGATCGCTGTCGGACACATCGTTGAAGGTGGCAAACGGCGACAGGCGCAGGCCGATGCGGCCGGCCTCCCAGACCGTCTGCAGCGCGTCAAGAATCTCGAAAACGATGCGGGCGCGGTTTTCCGGGGAGCCGCCATAGGCATCGGTGCGGGTGTTCACCCCGTCCTTCAGGAACTGCTCCAGAAGATAGCCGTTGGCCGCATGCAGCTCGACACCGTCAAACCCCGCGTCCTTGGCGTATTTCGCGGCCTGCACAAAGTCGGCAATCACCCGCTGGATGTCTTCCGCGCTCAGCGCCTGCGGCTTGGCCGTCGGCACGAACCCTTCATGGGTGAACGTCTGCGCCTCTGCCGCGGCATCGGTGGAGGACACAGCCCTGGTGCCCCCGGGCAGCAGCGAGTCATGTGTGATACGCCCGACATGCCACAGCTGGATAACGATCTTGCCGCCCTTGGCGTGGACCGCATCCGTGACCTTGCGCCAGGCCGCAGCCTGCGCCGCGGTGTGAATGCCCGGGGTCTGGATATACCCCTTGCCCTCGGGGCTGATCTGGCTGCCCTCGGTGATGATCAGGCCGGCGCCCGCCCGCTGGGCATAGTATTCCGCATGCCGGTCCAGCACCTCGCCGGTTTCGTCATCAGCCCGGTTGCGGGTCAGCGGCGCCATGACAATGCGGTTGCTCAACGCGATTGCGCCAGCGGTGGTGGCGGAAAACAGTTCTTGGCTCACGGGGATGTCCCTCCGGTCAAAGTGTCCAGCAACAGGAACGTTGCCGGAATGACCTGAGCACTCCGCCCCGCGCTTTCAACCGGGCGTCAGCCACAGAACCTGCCCGCCCGCGCACAGTGACTGTTCAGCCGCGCCCGTTCACAACCGCTCGATATCGCCTTGCGCGCGGGTGTCGTGGAAGTCCTTCTGCCAGGCCTCAAACGTGCCTGCGGCAATCGCCTCCCGCATTCCTCCCATGATCTCCTGGAAGTAATGCAGGTTGTGCCAGGTCAGCAGCATGCCCGAGATCATCTCGTTCGAACGGAATACATGGTGCAGGTAGGCGCGGGAGTAGTTCGAGCAGGCCGGGCAGCTGCACTGCTCATCCAAAGGCCGCGGGTCGTCCTGGTGCCGGGCGTTCTTGATGTTCACTACGCCATAGCGGGTGAACGCCTGCCCGGTGCGCCCCGAGCGCGACGGCAGCACGCAGTCCATCATGTCGATGCCGCGCGCCACCGCGCCGACGATGTCGTCGGGCTTGCCCACGCCCATCAGGTAGCGCGGTTTGTCCTCCGGCAGCATGTCCGGCGCAAAGTCCAGGCAGCCGAACATCGCCTCCTGCCCCTCGCCCACCGCCAGGCCGCCGACGGCATAGCCGTCAAAGCCGATGGCCTTCAGCGCCTCGGCGCTTTCCTCGCGGAAGTCCCGCTCCAGACCGCCCTGCTGGATGCCGAACAGCGCGTGCCCCGGACGGTCTCCGAAGGCCTCGCGCGACCGCTCCGCCCAGCGCATCGACAGCCGCATGCTTTCAGCAATCCGGTCGCGGTCCGCCGGCAGCGCCGGGCATTCGTCGAAACACATCACGATGTCAGACCCCAAAAGCCGCTGGATCTCCATCGAGCGTTCCGGCGTCAGCTCATGCCGGGAGCCGTCGATATGGGATTTGAACGTCACGCCCTTCTCGGTCAGCTTGCGCAGGCCCGCCAGCGACATCACCTGGAACCCGCCCGAGTCGGTCAGGATCGGCCGCTCCCAGTTCATGAACTTGTGCAGGCCGCCCAGCCGGTCGATCCGCTCCGCCGTCGGACGCAGCATCAGGTGATAGGTATTGCCCAGCAGGATGTCGGCCCCGGTCGCGCGCACGCTTTCCGGCATCATCGCCTTCACGGTTGCAGCCGTGCCAACCGGCATGAAGGCAGGCGTGCGGATCTCGCCGCGCGGCGTCTGGATGACGCCGGTGCGCGCTTTCCCGTCCGTTGCTTTCATTTCGAAGTTGAAAAGGGTAGCCATATCGTATTCCTGCGCTTCTCTGCCGCATTTGAAAGGCGGCGATTCCCCCTAATGCCAAGGAGCCCCGCGCATGTCCACAGCAGACCCGGCGCCGCAACTGAAACTCGGGTGGGAGGAGTGGGTCAGCCTGCCGGAACTGGGGCTGCCCGCGCTGCGCGCCAAGGTCGACACCGGGGCCCGCACCTCCTCGCTGCACGCCACTGAGATCGAAACTTTCGGGCCGCAGAACGCCCCCAAGGTGCGCTTCATGGTGCACCCGATCCCCGGCCAGTACGACCTGGAGATCCCCTGCTCCGCCCCGATCACCGACCGCCGCGAAGTCACCTCGTCCAACGGCGAAAAGGAAATGCGCTACGTGATCCAGACCAAGCTGGAGGTTGCGGGCCAGACCTGGACGGTCGAACTCACGCTGACCGACCGGCGCGGCATGGCCAAACACATGCTGCTGGGCCGCCAGGCGCTGACCGAGAACATGACCGTGGTGCCGGGCGAACGCTTCTGCCAGCCGCAGCTCGACTACTCGGTCTATTCCTCCGCCAGCATCCGCAAGACCGCCCCCAAACGCGCCCTGCGCATCGCCGTGCTCAGCCGCGAGGACAATTACTCCACCCGCCGCCTGGTCGAAGAAGGCGAAAAGCGCGGCCACACGGTCGAGGTGATCAACACCACCCGCTGCTACATGGCGATCAACGCGCTGGCGCCGGAAATCCACTATGACGGCAAGCGCCTGCCCCGCTATGACGCGGTGATCCCGCGCGTCGGCGCCTCGGTCACCCAATACGGCACCGCGCTCCTGCGCCAGTTCGAGGCGCTCGGCACCTTCTGCGTCAACGGCTCCGAAGGCATCACCGCCAGCCGCGACAAGCTGCACGCGCATCAGGTGCTGGCCCGCAACAAGATCGGCATGCCCGCCACCGCCTTTGCCGCCTCGCCCAAGGACACCGCCAATCTGATCGGCATCGCCGGCGGCGCGCCCTTGATCGTCAAGCTGTTGGAGAGCACGCAGGGAAAAGGCGTGGTGCTGGCGGAAACCAAGAAGGCCGCCGAAAGCGTGATCACTGCCTTCCGCGGCCTCCAGGCCAACTTCCTGGTGCAGCAGTTCGTCAAGGAAGCCGCGGGCGAGGACATCCGCTGCTTCGTGGTCGGCGCCAAGGTGGTGGCAGCGATGAAACGCTCCGGTGCCGAGGGCGATTTCCGCTCCAACCTTCACCTTGGCGGCAGCGCCACCCCGGTGCGCATCACCAAGGAAGAGCGCAGCACCGCCGTGCGCGCCGCCCGCGCCTTCGGCCTCAATGTGGCGGGCGTCGACCTGCTGCGGTCCGCCACCGGCCCCAAGGTGCTGGAGGTGAATTCCTCCCCCGGGCTGGAGGGGATCGAAAAGACCTCCGCCAAGAACATCGCCGCGCTGATCTATAACGAGATCGAAGACCGGGTCCGCCCGGCCCCGATGCGGCGCCTCAAACCCGCCGCCTCCTGATCCGAGGTTCCCCTTGACCTCCCCCGCGCGCCCGCACAATCCTGCGCGCAGAAGCTTGAAACAGAAGGCAGATTCATGACCGAAAACGACCTGCTCGACCTCTTGTCCGGTAATCTTCTCTATCTGCTGGGCGCCCTCCTGCTGATCATCGTCGCGCTCAAGGGGGTCAAGATCGTGCCCCAGTCGGAGAAATACGTGGTCGAGCGCTTCGGCCGCCTGCATTCGGTGCTGGGGCCCGGCATCAACTTCATCGTGCCCCTTCTCGACGTGGCCCGCCACAAGATCTCGATCCTGGAGCGCCAGCTCCCGAACGCCACCCAGGACGCGATCACCAAGGACAACGTGCTGGTGCAGATCGACACCTCCGTGTTCTACCGCATCCTTGAACCGGAAAAGACCGTCTACCGGATCCGCGATGTGGACGGCGCCATTGCCACCACCGTGGCCGGCATCGTGCGCGCCGAGATCGGCAAGATGGATCTGGACGAGGTGCAGTCGAACCGCGCCCAGCTGATTTCCCGCATCCAGGAAAGCGTCGAAAGCGCGGTGGATGACTGGGGCATCGAAGTGACCCGCGCCGAGATCCTGGATGTGAACCTCGACCAGGCCACCCGCGACGCCATGCTGCAGCAGCTCAACGCCGAACGCGCCCGCCGGGCCGAGGTGACCAAGGCCGAGGGCCAGAAGCGCGCGGTCGAGCTGCAGGCCGATGCCGAGCTGTACGCCGCCGAGCAGACCGCCAAGGCCCGCCGCATCCAGGCCGAGGCTGAGGCCTACGCGACCCAGGTTGTCGCCAAGGCGATTGCCGAAAATGGCCTCGAGGCCGCCCGGTACCAGGTCGCTCTCAAACAGGTGGAATCGCTCAACGCCCTTGGCAAGGGTGAAGGCAAGCAGACCATTCTGGTCCCGGCCCACGCGCTGGAAGCCTTTGGCGATGCCTTCAAGCTGCTGAAAGGAAGCAAGTGATGGCAGATGGCTTCTGGACGCTCTGGTGGGTCTGGGCCGCGGCAGCGCTGGTGCTGGGCATCCTCGAAGTCCTGGCGCCCGGCTTTGTCTTCCTCGGCTTCGCCATCGGCGCCGCCGCTGTGGCGCTGCTGCTGCTGGTGTCCGGCGCCAGCTGGGGCCTGCCCCTGCTGCTGCTGATCTTTGCCGGCCTGTCGCTGGCCGCCTGGCTGCTGCTGAAACGGCTGTTTGCCCTGCCCAAGGGCCAGGTCAAAACCTTCGACCGCGATATCAACGACTGATCCGGCGGGCGGGCCGCCGCGCTGCCGCCCGCCCTCAGAACTTGAACCCGATGCCCGCCAGCAGGCCATGGGTCACCGCATCATGGCGGAAGAAACTGCCGGTGCCGCGGGTGCCCTCCTGGTAATCCACCCCCAGCCCGCGGTACATCACATAGATCGAGGCGCGCTCCCAGCGGTCATAGACCAGCCCGCCCATCGCCGACCAGCTCTGGTCCGACCCGGCGCCGAAGCCGCCGATGTCGCCCTCCAGCAGGATGCTGAACTCCGGCGACACGCGCCGCTGCCAGCGCAGCCCGGCAATCGGGTCGGTCCATTCCGCCCCCTGCCGCACGCTGCCGCCGGGCACGCCGGCAATCACATCCACATCCCAATGGCGCACGCCCCCGAACAGCTGGAAACTGTCCCGGCCGCGCCCGAAACTGTAGGTCACCACCGCTTCTGCCACATTCTGATCATAGGTCACAGGCAGCGCCCCGGCAGGGCTGCTGCCGGTGGCATCGGCATCCAGCAGCGCATACCGCAGCCGGAACCCGAACCGGCTGCTGTGGACGCCCTCGAACTGCAGCATTCCGCCCGCCTGCAGCTGATCGAACACGTCGCTTGCCTCAAATGACACATCCCCGGCAGCCCGGCCCAGTTCTGTCGTGCTCTCGACCGAGGGCGCCAGCACAAACGGCGTCAGCTGCCAGCGCCAGCCGCTCAGATCCTGGGCCGCGGCGGCGGTCCCCAGGAGCGCGGCAAGCGCCGGCCCAGCAATCGCGGCAGCCCGTGCAGGCATACTCGGCTCAGGCATGGCTCTCCCTCCCCCGTTACTGCCAGGCACCACGGTCCGGCCGGCATGCGGCATCCGGCCGCTGCATCCAGGCAGCTTTCAATTTCATTATGGGGAAGCAACGATTTAGCGCGCAGACCCGCCAAATCAAACCCGCCCGCACAGCCCGGCGGCAGATCATTCCGGCGGCGGCGCCCAGCGCCTCTGGACGCCGGGCCGCATATTTCCTATATAAACCGTCGGATAATCAGACCGGGACCATCATGACCAACCCTTCAGAACCGCTCGAAGGCGCACCGCTGATCGCGCCCTCCTCCGTCAGCCACCCGCTGTACGAGGCCGTGGCCGAGGCCTGCCGCACCGTCTATGACCCGGAAATCCCGGTGAACATCTACGAACTGGGGCTGATCTACACGATCAGCATCAACGACGAGAACGACGTCAAGATCATCATGACCCTGACCGCGCCGGGCTGCCCGGTGGCGGGCGAGATGCCGGGCTGGATCGTTGATGCGGTATCGCCGGTGCCCGGCGTCAAAAGCGTTGACGTGCAGCTCACCTGGGAGCCGCCCTGGGGCATGGAGATGATGTCCGACGAGGCCCGCCTCGAACTGGGCTTCATGTAAGCCTTTTGGGGCGCGCCCGCCCCCGGGCGGCATCGCTGATGCGCCGGTCCGCTGCCCGCGCGCCCTTGAGACCGCGGCACGGCGCTCCTAGATACTAAGCAACGCGCGACTTTTGGAGACCCGGATGTTTGGAATTCCCGGCAAGCAAGCTGTGACAATGACGCCCAAGGCAGCGGCGCAGATCGCCAGGCTGATGCAGAAGGACGGCCATGCCGGCCTGCGCATCGGCGTCAAGAAAGGCGGCTGTGCGGGCATGGAATACACCATGGAATACGTCGATGAGCCCGCCCCGAATGACGAGGTTGTGGAACAGGACGGCGCCCGCATCCTGATCGCGCCGATGGCGCAGATGTTCCTGTTCGGCACCGAAATCGACTATGAGGTGTCGCTCCTGGAAAGCGGTTTCAAATTCAACAACCCCAACGTGGCCGAGGCCTGCGGCTGCGGCGAGTCGATCTCCTTCAAGGAGGTTCCCGGCAACTAAGCCAATGCTGCCAGGACAAAACCGGCGGGCGGGGTCTTCCCCGCCCTTTTTGCATCGCCCTGCCCCGCCCAAGCGAATTGCGCCGCCCGGCTGCCGGTGCTACCAGTCACGCCCAGACAGGACATTCGGAGGCACTCCCCCATGCGGCGTAAACTGGCAGCAGGCAACTGGAAAATGAACGGCACCGGCGCGGCCCTGGCCGAGCTCGCAGCGCTCGCGGAAAGCCACCCCGCCCCGGCCGCAGACATCCTGATCTGCCCGCCCGCAACCCTGTTGTCGCGCGCCGCAGAAGCCGCCCGGGGCATCGCCATCGGCGGCCAGGACTGCCACGCAAGGGCCTCCGGCGCCCATACCGGCGATCTGTCCGCTGCCATGCTCAAGGATGCAGGCGCCTCCGCCGTGATCCTCGGCCATTCCGAACGCCGCGCCGACCACAGCGAGACCGACGCCCAGGTCTGCGCCAAGGCGGAGGCCGCGATGGCCGAAGGCCTCACCGCCGTCATCTGCATCGGCGAAACCCTTGCGGAACGCGAGGCCGGCGACACGCTCAAGGTGGCCGGCACACAGCTCGCAGGCTCCGTGCCCGCCAATGCCACCGGCGCAAACACCGTGATCGCCTATGAACCGGTCTGGGCCATCGGCACCGGCAAGGTGCCGACGCTGGAACAGATCGCCGAGGTCCACGATTTCCTGCGCGCCGAGCTCACCGCCCGCTTCGGCGCCGGGACCGCAGACAGCATCCGCCTGCTCTACGGCGGTTCGGTCAAGCCCTCCAACGCCGCGGAGATCTTTGCCGTCTCCAACGTCGACGGCGCACTTGTGGGCGGCGCCAGCCTCAAGGCCGCAGATTTCTCCCCGATCATTGCCGCGCTGGAAGCCAGCTGACCGGCGCGCAGCAGCGCGGGCGTTGGATTTGAGTATTTTTGGAAAGATGAAATCTGCCTGGGCTTCATCTTTCCCCTAAATACTCCGGGGTGAATTGGCCAAGGGCCAAGAGGGGCAGCGCCCCTCTTCCAACTCAAACCTGCGGGGCAGCGCCCCTCTTCCAATTCAATCCTGCGGGGCAGCGCCCCTCCCCTGAAACGAAAAACGCCCCGGTTTCCCGGGGCGTTTCTTTTTGCCTTAAAGCTACTTCGTTATGATCTCCGGCCCCATCACCGCATTTGGCAGCACTGTCGACAGCCAGGGCACATAGGTGATCAGGATCAGGAAGACGAACAGCACCGCCAGGAACGGCAGCGCCGCGCGCACCACCCCCATCATCGGCATGCCCGCCACGCCTGAGGTCACAAACAGGTTCAGGCCGACCGGCGGGGTGATCATGCCGATCTCCATGTTCACTACCATGATGATGCCCAGATGGATCGGGTCGATGCCCAGCTCGATGGCGATTGGGAACACCAGGGGTGCTACGATGACCAGCAAGCCCGAGGGCTCCATGAACTGGCCGCCGATCAGCAGGATCACGTTGACGACGATCAGGAACATCACCGGGCCGAAACCTGCCGACAGCATCGCATTGGCGATATGCTGCGGCACCTGCTCATCGGTCAGCACATGCTTCAGGATCAGCGCGTTGGCGATCACGAACAGCAGCGTCACCGTCAGCTTGCCCGCCTCGAACAGCGTGTGCTTGGTGTCGCTATGGAAGAACGCCGTGACCAGCGCATAAGGCTTCTTGATCAGCGGCGTCTTCGGTGCGCCTTCGCCGTTCGACAGCGGCCCCATGTCCTTGTAGACAAAGCTCGCGATCAGGAACGCATAGACTGCCGCCACCGCCGCCGCCTCGGTCGGGGTGAAGATGCCGCCATAGATGCCGCCCAGGATGATCACGATCAGGAACAGCCCCCAGCCGGCTTCGCGGCCCGAGGTGATGATCTCGCCCCAGCCCCTCCACTCGCCTTTGGGCAGGTTCTTGACCTTGGCCATCACATAGATGGTGACCATCAGGAACAGGCCCGCCAGCAGGCCCGGGATGACCCCGGCCAGGAACATCCGGCCCACCGAAACCTCAACCGCCGCCGCATAGACCACCATCACGATCGACGGCGGGATCAGGATGCCCAGGGTGCCTGCGTTGCAGATCACACCGGCAGCGAACTCCTTGGTGTAGCCCACCTGCCGCATGCCTGCGATCACGATGGAGCCGATCGCCACCACGGTGGCCGGCGACGACCCCGACAGCGCGGCAAACAGCATACAGGCAAAGACGCCCGCAATCGCCAGACCGCCCGGCAGATGCCCGACACAGGCGATGGAGAAGCGGATGATCCGCCGCGCCACGCCGCCGGTGGTCATGAAGCTGGAGGCGAGGATGAAGAACGGGATCGCCAGCAGGGTGAAATGCCCTTCAAAGGCCTCAAACAGCGTACCCGCGACGCTCGCCAGCGAGCTGTCCGAATAGATCAGCAGAAAGATGGTCGAGCTGAGGCCCAGCGACACCGCAATCGGCACCCCGATCAGCAACAGGCCAATCACCATCGCAAAGAGGATTACCACTTCCATCAGTCATGCTCCCCGCGCTGCGCCTGCACTTCTGCAATTTCGTCCTCGACCTCATGGCTCGCCACCAGCCGGTCGGCCTCGCCGCGGGCAATCTGGAACGCCGCCTGGATGAAGCGGAACACCAGCAGCAGCATCGACACCGGCAGCACCACGTAAGGCACCACTTTCGGCAGTTTTTCGTAGGAGTCGCCGTAGTTGATCAGGTCCTCCAGGAACTTGAAGACCGCCACCATCGGCACGTCCTGCACCTCATAAAAACTCTGGCTGCGCGCCTTCATGTCGAACCCGGTCGGGAACCAGCGGCCAGAGGTCGGCGGCAGGTCGGCAAACACCGCCCAGTAGTCATAGGCGCCCTTCAGCAGCAGCAGCGAGAACACGATGCAGCAGGCGGCGGCAAACAGCGCCACCGCCTTGCGCGCGCCCGGCGCCAGCATGTTGACTATGGCATCGACGCCCAGATGCGCATGGGTTTTCACCGCATACGACGCGCCCAGCAGCACCAGCCAGGCAAACAGGAACACCGTCAGCTCCAGCGCCCATAGAATGTTGGAATTAAACACAAACCGCGCAATCACATTGGCAAATGTGATCACCGTCATCAGCCCCAGGAGGAGCGCGATCAGGGTTTCTTCGAGTGAGTTGATAAGCCCGCTCGGGCCGGTTCTGGACCCCGCCATGGCTGCCTCCCAAGTTTTGCGGAAAGTAAGGGTGCAGGCGGCGGATCCCCGCGCCGCCCGCGATCACGGGGCGCCCGCACCGGGCACCCCGCAGCGGCCTGCCTTACAGGCCTGCGTTGATGGCTTGCGCGGCGTCGATCTTCTCCTGGCCGACGTCGCCTGCGAATTTCTCCCACACCGGCTTCATCGCCTCGACCCAGGACGCGCGCTGCTCAGGTGTCAGTTCACGCACCACGCCGCCGGCGTCGATGATCGACTGCTTGGCCTCGGCGTTCACCTTGGTGGATTCGGCGTTCCGCACTGCGGTCACTTCGTTCAGGATGGTCAGGAACTGGTCGCGCACCTCCGGCTCCAGGCTGTCCAGCCAGTCGACCGAAGTCACCACCAGGTAATCCAGCGCACCGTGGTTGGTCTCGGTCACGCCGTCCTGCACCTCAAAGAACTTCTTGCCGTAGATGTTGGACCAGGTGTTTTCCTGCCCGTCCACAACACCCTGCTGCAGCGCGCCGTAAACTTCGGAGAACGCCATCTTCTGGGGCGAGCCGCCAATCGCTTCCATCTGCGCCACCAGCACGTCAGAGGACTGCACGCGGAACTTCAGCCCGTTGGCGTCCGACGGCTCGACCAGCGGCTTGTTGGCCGACATCTGCTTCATGCCGTTGTGCCAATAGGCCAGCCCCTGCAGGCCGCGGCGCTGCATCGAATTCAGCATCTCCTGGCCGGTTTCAGACGCCTGGAACGTGTCCACCGCTTCGATGTTTTTGAACATGAACGGCAGGTCGAACAGGCGGAACTGCTTGGTGAACTTCTCGAACTTCGACAAGGACGGCGCGGCCAGCTGCACGTCGCCCTGCAGCATCGCTTCCAGCACCTTGTTGTCGTTATACAGCGTGGAGTTCGGATAGACCTCCATGCACATGGTGCCGTTCATTTCCTCGTTCACGCGCTTTTCCAGCAGCGACGCGGCAATCCCCTTGGGGTGCTTGTCGGTGTTGGTGACGTGGCTGAACTTCACCACGATTTCGCCGTCGTCACAGGCCGCGCTTGCGGCGCCTGCGGAAACGGCCAGTGCCAGTGCGGTCGCAGCAGTGGTCAGGAATTTCATGTCTTTCCTCCCAGAAAAATCATCAGAAAATTCTATGTTGCCCTCAGCGCATGGCTGAAGCCCGCTCAGAGCATCCCAAGTTGCGGAAAGCCGCTCAAGTTTTGATTCGGGAATCACCCGCCGCCCGGAATTTTCCCAATTTGACAGTCAGTTACGATGACCTCTGGATGCAGCTTGGCGAAGCGGATCAAAAGCTGTGCGAAATCCCGCACAAGGTGCTTCTGCCTTTGTGCGGAAAACCGCACAAATGTTAGCGCCCGACAGAACTGCAAGGGATTCGCCGTCTGCTGTCCACCGTGAGGTCTGCGCCTGCCCGGGTGTCCGCTAGGGTGTTGCACACCCACCGCACGCGCCGCTTCCCCGGCCTTAACCCGCTCCTGCGATACTGCCTCCCGTCGCGACACTGGTGCGGACTGACACCCCGCACCGCCAGGAGATCACAGGGCCCCCAAGACCACCTCTTCATCGGGTGCAGGGGCGTCCCGCACCGAAGGCTTCAGCGGACATGGGGGCTTGCGACCCCCGTCCTCCCTCCGCCCATGGCCCCCTTGGGGCTTTCCGGCGGCGCCGCCTCCTTGACGGCCCCGGCATCACCGCCGGATCAGACGAACCGAAAGGCCCCGCGCCCAACGCCCTCAGCGGCGGTAATCCTCGGGCCGGATGCCATAGCGGGCCAGCTTGTCATAAAACGTCTTGCGCGGCAGCTTCAGGGCTTCCGCGGCCGCAGCCGCGCGCCCGTTGGCCCGCCCCAGCGCCGCAATCAGCAGCGACCGCTCCACCTGCGCCATCTGCTCCGCCAGCCCCAGCCCGGCGGCAGCGGCAGCCTCCTCCGGCATTCCCAGCACAAACCGCATCGCCGCCGACATCAGGGAGCGCGCATTGCCCGGCCAGTCCTGCGCCATCAGCGCCGCCAGATGGTCCTGGCTGATCTCCGGCGGCTCGATCCCCGCCTGCTCTGCCGCCTGCGCCACGTAATGCCGGAACAGCACGGGAATGTCGCCCGGGCGCTCCGCCAGCGAGGGGATGCGCACCCGCATCACGTCCAGCCGGTAAAACAGATCGGCGCTGAATTTCCCCGCCTGTGCCAGCTCCGCCAGACCGGCGCTGGAGCCTGCGATAATCCGCACCCCGCAGCCCTGCTCAAGCTGCGCCAGCAGCGCATACTGCGCCGCTTCCGGCAGCGCCTGCACCTCATCCAGGAACAGCGAGCCGCCCGCCGCCTCCTGGCACAGCTCCGCCACCGTTTCTGCCGCAAGCCCGGCAGCGGGACGCTTCACAAACGGGCCTTGCGCGGCAGGCGACATCAGGTGGATGACCTCCGCCACCTTGGAAATGCCGCTGCCCGGCGCGCCGGTCACCAGCACCTCCGCCCCCGTCGGCGCCACCGCCCGCACCCGCTGGCGCATCTCCTCCGCCTGCGGCGAGCTGCCGAACAGCAGCCTGGACGCCGGATCGCCGGTTTCCAGCTGCCGCTTCAGCCGCCGGTTCTCCAGCACCAGCGCCCGGGTCTTCAGCGCGCGCTCCAGCACCGGCAGGAAGTCGGCGGCGGCGCAGGGTTTCTCCAGGAAGTCGAACGCCCCCTGCGACATCGCCTTCACCGCCATCGGAATGTCGCCCTCGCCGGTCAGCAGCACCACCGGCAGCTCGTCATCAATGCTGCGGGCATAGTCCAGCAGATGAAACCCGTCCCGCCCCGGCATCCGCAGATCCGAGACGATGACCCCCTCAAAGCCGCGGGTGATATGGTCCTTCGCCGCCACAAAGGACCCCGCCGCGACCGCCTCCAGCTCGTTCAGCTCCAGCGTCTGCGCCAGCGCCTCGCGCACCGCAGCATCGTCATCCACCAAAAGCACCTTGCGGATCATGCCGCATCATCCCTCTGCCCGGCCTCGCTCCAGGGTTCCAGCTCCACCGTGAACACCGCGCCGCCGCCGGTGTTGGTGCCTCGGATGTTGCCGCCAAAGCTCTGCACCAGCCCATAGGAGATCGACAGCCCCAGCCCCATCCCCTCGGAGCTGCCCACCACCTTGGTGGAATAGAACGGCTCGAACATCTTTTCCGGCTCCTTGATGCCGGGGCCGCTGTCCTGCACCCGCACCTGCAGCCGCGGGCCGCTGTCGACAGAGATCGAGATCACCTTCTCCACCTGCCCCTGCATGGCGTCCGCGGCGTTGTTGATCAGGTTCACGAACACCTGCGTCAGCCGCACCTCGCCGCCCCAGGCATAGACCGGCGCGGGATAATCCGCAGCCTGCCAGCGCAGATCCACCTGCTCCGCCTTCAGCCGCGGCGCGGTCAGCTCTGCCGCGGCGCTGATCACCTGCACCAGATCGACCTGCCCCATCGGCTCGCTTTCATTGCGGGCAAAGGCGCGCAGGTTCTTGATGATCCGCGCCATCCGCGCCGCCATGTCCGAGATCCGCCCCAGGTTTTCCCCGGTGCGCGCCGCCTTGCCGCGCTCCAGAAAGGCGGCGCCGTTCTCGGCATACTGCTGAATCGCCATCAGGGGCTGGTTCAGCTCATGGCTGATCCCCGCCGACATCTGCCCCAGCGCCGACAGCTTGCCCGCCTGCACCAGCTCCTCCTGCGCGCGCTTCAGCGCCGCCTCGGCCTCCTCGCGCTCGCGCACCTCGCGGCGCAGCTGCAGGTTGGCCGCCGACAGCGCCCTTGTGCGCTGCTCGACCCGGCTCTCCAGCACCGCGTTGGCCTCCGCCAGGGTGCGGCGGCGCTCCATCACGATGAACAGCATCGCGCCCAGGGCAAGGCACACCGCCGCCAGCGCCGCCGCCTGCAGCACCGCAAGCCGCCGCGCCGGGGCCACATCCACCAGGATCTCGCCCGTCATGCCGATGACCGGCAGGTCCACCGACAGATGCAGCGCCTGCTGCGGCAGGTAGGCACTGCCCCTGAGCGACCAGATCTCATGCCCGGCATAACGGCGCCTGCCGGTCACCTCCGGCTGGCCCGCCTCCGCCTCTGCCGCCGCCCCGCCGCGCTGCCAGAACAACAGCTCGGACCGGTTGGCGATGAACACCTCGCCGGTTTGATCGGTAAAGAACACCGCCGGCAGCGAGCCGCGCCAGGTCTGCTCAACATCCGCCACATCGGCCACCACCACCAGCGCTCCGCGCACCCGCCCGTCCGGGGCAAAGGCCGGGGCGGCATAGAAATAGGCCCGCTGGCCGTCCGGCTGCAGCACCCCGTGGCCGGTGCCCAAGGCCCCCTGCATCGCCCGGATGAAATAATCCTGCTGCGCCACGCCGGCGCCCGTCACCCCTTCGGCCGCGGCCAGCACCTGTCCGTCCGCCGCAGCAAAGAACACATCCAGCGCCGCGGTCTTGTCCGCCACCGACCGCAGCAGATTGGCCGCCCCGGCCTGCGCCTCAGGCGTGGAAAGATCCGCCAGCGCCGGATGCTCCGCGGTCAGCACCGCCAGTTCCTGATAGACCTGCAGCTGCGTGCTCACCCGGTCCGAGGCCAGCGCCAGATCGGCCGCACTGCGCTCGGCCAGGCTGTCCAGCGCCTGCCGGTAGCCATAGGACCACGCCGCCAGCGCCAGCGCCGCCACGGCCAAAAGGAACCCGGCGGGCAGGCTCCAGCGAAGAAGGTTTTGTGTTTTCATGGCGGCACGTTATCAAAGCCCCCCTTGCATTGGCCAGATGCAGCGGCAACAACCGGTATATGAAGACTTTAACCCAATCCCCGACCGATCCCGCCTTTGTGCAGGATCCCTATCCTTTCTATGCTGCCGCCAGGGCTGACGGCCAGATGCACCACTGGCAGGATTACGGCATGGCGGCCGCCTTCGGCCATTCCGCGGTGCACATGCTGCTGCGCGACCGCCGCTTCGGCCGCGAGGTGCCGGAGGAGCTGCGCACCGAAGGCCCCGCCCATCTCGCCCCCTTCCTGGCAGCGGAGGCGCATTCGATGCTTGATGCCGAGCCGCCCCGCCACACCCGGCTGCGCAAACTGGTGCTGCGCGCCTTCACCTCGCGCGAGATCGCGGCGCTGGCGCCGGGCATCCACGACCTGTGCCGCCAGCTGACCGGCGCCTTCCCGGACCAGCCCTTCGACCTCCTGGACGCCTATTGCACCCAGGTGCCGGTGATCACCATCTGCCGCCTCCTGGGCGTGCCGGAGGAGATGGCGCCGCAGCTCCTGGACTGGTCGCACAGGATGGTGGCGATGTATCAGGCCGCGCGCACGGAACAGACCGAACATACCGCGGCACAGGCCGCGCAAGACTTCACGGATTTTTTGCGCGGCTACATTAACCAGCGCCGCGACGATCCCCGCGACGATCTGATCACCCGGCTGATCGCGGCCGAGGAGGAAGGCGACAAGCTCTCCACCGATGAGCTGATCGGCACCTGCATCCTGCTGCTGAATGCCGGGCACGAGGCCACGGTGCATGCGCTTGGCAACGGCGTGAAGACGATGCTGCAGCAGGGCTGGCAGCCGGAATGGCTGGCACCGGAGGGGATCGAGGGGCTGGTGGAGGAAATCCTGCGCTTTGATCCGCCGCTGCACATGTTCACCCGCTACGCCTATGAGGAGGCGGAGGTGTTCGGCCACACCTTCCAGCGCGGCGAGCAGGTGGCGCTGCTTCTGGGCGCCGCCAACCGCGACCCGGCGGCGCTGGACGACCCGGAGCGCTTCGACCCGGCAAGACCGCCCAAGGTGAACAAAAGCTTTGGCGGCGGCCTGCACTTCTGCGTCGGCGCGCCGCTGGCGCGGCTGGAAATGCAGATCGCCCTGCCAATCCTGTTCGAGCACTGCCCGGACCTGAAACTGGCGGCAGAGCCCGAATACAGCAACAGCTACCATTTCCACGGGCTCACGCAGCTGCTGGTCACCCGCTCTTAAGGACCGGGGCACTCCCGCCCGCGCCGCGGGGATCACAGATCCCCTTGCCCGGTTGGGCCCGGCGCCGCTGACGCGGCGCGCGCCCCATTTCACCTTTGGCTAAATACTCCGGGGGTGAGGCGCCCCAGCGCCGAGGGGGCAGCGCCCCCTTTCCACCCCCCCGCGCCGGGATGTCATTCCGGCAGGGCAGAGAGCGCCGCCATGCAAGGACCGCTCAGCAGCCAGTCCCGGAAGGCGGCCACCTTGGGGTCATGCCATTTCAGCCGCTCGCCGATCAGCGCATAGGCGCCGTCCGGGGTGCCGCAGGTCATCTCAGGGAACGGCAGCACCAGATCGCCGCGGGCCAGTTCCTCCTGGCACAGAACCAGATCCGCCATCACCACGCCGGCCCCCATCACTGCGGCGCGGGTGGCCATGTCGAGGTTCGGAAACGCCTCGCCGCTTGCAGGGTCCACCTGCTCCACCCCGAAATGCTGCACCCAGGTTGGCCAGTCGAAGCGGCGCGGGCTCTCATGCAGCAGCCGCTGGCCGGCTAGCGCTTCGGGGCCGGCCTCCAGCGCCGGCAGCAGCGACGGGGCGCAGGCCGGAGCGAGGACCATTTCGAACAGCGGCAGCACCTCGATGTCCGGCGGCCGCCCCGCGCGGTTCTCAACGGAAATGCCAAGATCGTATTCCGCCGCCCTGAACCCCTTGCTGCTGTAGAAGTCCGTGGTCAGCTGCAGCTTGATCTCCGGATGCGCGGCGCGGAACTGCTCCAGCTGCGGCAGCAGCCAGCGGATCGACAGCGTGGGCGGGCAGATCACCCGCAGCTCCGCGGCATCCGCCGCGATCCGCTCCACCTCGCGCTGCATCATCGCAAAGGCCCCGGTCAGCACCGGATAAAGTCGCTGCCCCGCCGCCGTCAGCTCCACCCCGCGGGCGTTGCGGTGAAACAGCTGCACGCCGATGTGGTCCTCCAGGATCTTCACCTGGCGGCTGATGGCGCCGCGCGTCACGAAGAGTTCATCCGCGGCAGCGATGAAGCCCTCATGGCGGGCGGCGGCCTCGAAGGCGCGCAGGGCATTGAGGGGCGGCAGGCGCATCATTTCACCATGGGTCAGTTTTCCTGATCCATGGTGAAGTTTAACTGGTTTGCGCGCAAGTCCCTGCGGCCCTAACTCTCAAAGGCCAGAACGGAGGAGTAGCCATGACTGCATATTGTGATAACGCGGGTGCCCGGCCCCACGGGTCTTTTGCCCGCAGCGTGCTTGGCTGGATTGCAGGCCTGACGGGACTGAGAAAAGCTGAGCCTCATGCAGCGGCGTCTCAGGACGCGGTACAGGTGCCGCGTCACGAGCTGCAGCGGTTGACGGAAACATCTCCGCATCTGCTGGCCGACATCGGCGTGATGCCGGAGGCTGCCACTGGTGAGACATCGCCCTGGCGGCTGCAGGACGGGCGCCACCTGCTGCTGCGCCCGCCCCTGTGACAAATTCAACAGCAGGCAGGACACCGGTCCCGCCTGCTGTTGCAGAACCGCAGCCGCCGGTCAGGCGCCCAGCGGCAGCATTGTGGTCGATTTGATCTCTTCCATCGACAGCAGCGCGGTCACGTTGTGCACCTTCACCTCGGAAATCAGCGCCTGATAGAACACGTCATAGGCGCGCGCGTTCTGCACCCGCACCTTGAGGATATAGTCGATGTCGCCCGCCAGCCGGTGCGCCTCCTGCACCTCGGGGCGGTCGCGCAGGGCCTGCAGGAACTTGGCCTGCCATTCCGCCTCATGCTCCGAAGTGCGGATCAGGACAAAGAAACAGGCCTCGAACCCCAGCGCCTCCGGGTCCAGCAGCACCGTCTGCTGGCCGATCACCCCGGCCTCCTTCAGCTTGCGGATCCGATTCCAAACAGGGGTCTTGGAAGACCCCACCCGGCGGGCTATTTCGTCCAGCGACTGGCTGGCATCCCGTTGCAGTTCAGCCAGAATTTTCCGGTCCGTGCCGTCGATCCGCACCGTCATTCCTGTTTTCTCCTTATGTGAGGACCAAACGGCCCGATGTCCCGCCGCGGCAAAACCATTGTTCTTATTTCCGCGCCCATATAGCGCGATACCGGGAATATTTCCTATATCTACCCTTAAGTCAAACACACCGAAGAGGGTACAGGGATGTCCGCACCAACGACACATGCTGCCAATGCCGCCACTCACACCCGTGGCCGCATGGACTGTATGGCTGCGGGCCAGGTGACCTTTGCCGGGTCCGGCCCCGGCGATGCAGAGCTTTTGACCCTGAAAGCGCTGCGCGCCCTGCAAGCCGCCGACGTGATCCTGCACGACCGTCTGGTCAGCGATGAAATCCTCGCTCTGGCCGGCCCGCAGGCGGTGCTGGAAGACGCCGGCAAGGAAGGCTTTGGCGCCCAGGTCTCCCAGGCCGACATCAACGCCCGGCTGGTGGAGCTGGCGAAAGAAGGCAAGAAGGTGCTGCGATTGAAGGGCGGCGACCCGGCGATCTTTGCGCGGCTGGACGAGGAGCTGACGGCCTGCGAGGAAGCGGGCATCGCTTACAGCATCATCCCCGGCATCACCGCGGCCTCGGCAGCGGCTGCCGCCATTGGCCAGAGCCTGACCCAGCGCGGCCGCAACACCGCGGTGCGGTTCCTGACCGGCCACGCGATGAGTGGCTTTGCCGATCACGACTGGGCTGCGCTGGCGCGTCCGGGCGAGGTGGCCGCGGTCTATATGGGCAAGAAGTCCGCGCGTTTCGTGCAGGGCCGCCTGATCATGCACGGTGCGGACCGCGCCACGCCGGTGACCATCGTTGAGAACGCCTCCCGCCCCGATCAGCGGGTGCTGGAAACCACACTGGAGCGCCTGCCCGCCGACCTCGACGCGGCCGGTTTCGGCGGCCCTGCCCTCACATTCCTGGGTCTTGCCCCGCGCCAGGCGGCGGCCGCCCTGAACGATCTCAAAACGGAGCTTGCATAATGGCCCGCGCCTTTACGCCCAAAGTCATCACCGCCAACGACCTGCTGGAAGGCGACGTGATCTACTTCACCGCCCAGGACACCTGGACCCGCGAGCTGTCGGAGGCAGAGCTGATCACAGACGAGGCCGAAGCCCAGCTGCGCCTGCTGGAAGCAGAGAAGCAGAACATCAAGATCGTCGGCGCCTATCTGGCCGACGCCAAGGCAGGCCCGAACGGCCCCGAGCCGACCCACTTCCGCGAGGAGTTCCGCCGCACCGGCCCCTCCAACTACTTCCACGGCAAGCAGGAGGCTGACGCCAATGTATAAGTACAACGAGTTCGACGAAGCCTTCCTGGCCGAACGCAACGCCCAGTTCCGCGCCCAGGTCGAGCGCCGCATCGACGGCTCCCTCACCGAGGACGAGTTCAAGCCGCTGCGCCTGATGAACGGCGTCTATCTGCAGCTGCATGCCTATATGCTGCGGGTCGCGATCCCCTATGGCACCCTGAATTCCGGCCAGATGCGCACCCTGGCGCTCTTGGCCGAGAAGTGGGACAAGGGCTACGGCCATTTCACCACCCGCCAGAACATCCAGTACAACTGGCCGAAACTGCGCGACATTCCGGACATGCTGGACGCGCTGGGTGAGGCTGGCCTGCACGCCATCCAGACCTCCGGCAACACCATCCGCAACACCACCGCCGACCATTTCGCCGGCGCCGCCGCGGATGAGCTGACCGATCCCCGCCCCTATGCCGAGCTGATCCGCCAGTGGTCCACCGACCACTCGGAATTCCAGTTCCTGGGCCGCAAGTTCAAGATCGCCATCACCGGCAGCAGCGCCGACCGCGCCGTGATCAAGGCGCATGACGTGGGCTTGCAGGTGGTGCAGCAGGACGGCAAGACCGGCTTCAAGGTCATTGTCGGCGGGGGCCTCGGCCGCACCCCGATGATCGGCCAGGTGCTGCGGGAGTTCCTGCCGCAAGCAGACCTGCTGCCCTATCTGGAGGCGGTTCTGACCGTCTACAACGTGCTGGGACGCCGCGACAACAAGTACAAGGCGCGCATCAAGATCACCGTTTCCGAGAACGGCATCGACACCTACCGCGCGATGACCGAGGAGGCCTTCATGGCGATCCGCGGCCAGTACGACGGCACCGACCAAGAACTGCTGGAAGAGATCAAGACGCATTTCCAGGCGCCGGAGTTCCTCTCCGGCCCGACCGATGTGTTCGACGCGGCCTATGCAAACGACCCGGTGTTCCGCGCCTGGGCCGACACCAATCTGCACGCGCACCGCGCCGAGGGCCACGCCATCGCCACCATCTCGATCAAGGCGCATGGGCAAACCCCGGGCGACGCAACGGCGGAGCAGATGCGGGTGATGGCCGATCTGGCCGAGCAATACGCCTATGACGAGCTGCGCATCAGCCACCAGCAGAACGTGATCCTGCCGCATGTCCGCAAGAACGACCTGCCCGCGATCCACGCCACGCTGAAGGCGCATGGCCTGGCCACCGCCAACATCGGCCTGATCTCGGACATTATCGCCTGCCCGGGCATGGATTACTGCGCGCTGGCCACCGCCCGCTCGATCCCGGTCGCGCAGGAAATCGCAACCCGCTTTGACGAACTGAAGATGGAGCACGACATCGGCCATCTGCAGATCAAGATCTCGGGCTGCATCAACGCCTGCGGCCATCACCACGTTGGCCACATCGGCATCCTGGGCCTGGACCGCGCAGGGGTGGAGAACTACCAGATCACCCTGGGCGGCGACGCCACCGAGACGGCGGCCATCGGCACCCGCACCGGCCCCGGCTTTGCCTATGACGAGATCGTGCCTGCGGTGGAACGCATCGTCGATGTCTACATGGCCCGGCGTGACAGCGCCGAGGAAACCTTCCTCGAAACCTACCGCCGGATCGGCATGGAGCCGTTCAAGGCCGCGCTCTATCCCGAGGCTCAGAAAAAGGTCGCCTGATCCGATGTTCCATTCAGCCGGAAACACGCCCGCCGGAGGGGAAATCCCCCTTCGGGACCGGGAGCTGGCCGCCAAGGCGGAAGCGCTCAATGCGCGCTACCGCCACCACTCGGCCACCTCGGTGATGGAGGGCGCATTGCGGGACGCAGGGCATATCGCTCTGGTCTCCTCTTTCGGCGCGGAATCCGTGGTGCTTTTGCACATGGCCGCGATCATCGACCCGATGACGCCGGTTGTGTTCGTGGACACCGAACTGCTGTTCACCGAGACGCTGATCTATCAGCAGGAAGTGAGCGAGCGGCTGGGCCTGCGCAATGTGCGCATCATCCGCGCCGATGACATCGCCGAAAAAGACCCCTACGGGGCGCTGCGGTTCAGCGACAAGGACGCCTGCTGCACCCTGCGCAAGACCATCCCGCTGCAAAAGGCGCTGGACGGATATGAAGGCTGGATCACGGGGCGCAAGCGGTTCCAGTCCGGCAGCCGCGCGGCGCTGGACTTCTTCGAGGTCGAGGACGGCACCGGACGGCTCAAGATCAACCCGCTGGCCCATTGGGCGCCCGAGGACGTGCGCACCTATATGGATGAAAACCGCCTGCCCCGCCATCCGCTGGTGGCCAAGGGTTATCCCTCGATCGGCTGCGCGCCCTGCACCAGCCCGGTCAAGGAAGGCGAAGACCCCCGTGCCGGGCGCTGGCGCGGCGAAAACAAAGAAGAATGCGGCATCCATGTGGTGGATGGCAAATTCATACGCACAGGAGCGTGAGTGAGATGACTGTTATCGTGACCGACACCGGCTTTGCTGCTGATGACTGGACCGGCGGCTTTGACGGCTCAAACGTGCTGGAGCTGGCCTCGGACGCCAATCTGAACGACGTGCCGCTGGACGGCGTCGAGCTGGTGCGGGTTGAGTTCCCCAGCTTTGCCGACGGCCGCGGCTTCACCCTGGCCCGCCAGCTGCGGCTCAGGGGCTATGAGGGCCGCCTGCGCGCCTTCGGCCATGTGATCGCCGACCAGTACGCGATGGCCCGCCGCTCCGGCTTTGACGAGGTGGAGCTGTCCGATGAACTGGCCGCCCGCCAGCCCGAGGACCAGTGGCTGGCCCGCGCCAACTGGCAGGACCACAGCTATCAGGCCCGCCTGCGCGGCAGCACCGCTGCCCGCTAAGCCAGCCCCCGACCCCGGGAAACGCCCCTCGAACCGGTTCCGTTGCGTCACGCGCGGGGCCGGTTTTCCAAAACGGGGGCTTTTCCTGACCTGTATCAAAGATTAATCAGAGGTGCCGGCTACTCCTCCGGCAGTGGAACCGATGAATGAGATGACACCCGTGACCGACACTGCAACCGACCCGAAACCGGCCAAAGCGGTGCCGGCCCTGCCCGACGCCCAGACCGTGACCCAAGTGAAGCACTGGACCGACCGGCTGTTTTCCTTCCGCTGCACCCGGCCTGCGTCCTTGCGCTTCCGCTCAGGCGAGTTCGTGATGATCGGCCTGATGGGCGATCCGGACCCCAAGACCGGCAAGCAGAAACCGCTCCTGCGCGCCTATTCCATCGCCTCCCCCAGCTGGGACGAGGAAATGGAGTTCTACTCCATCAAGGTGCAGGACGGCCCGCTGACCTCCAAGCTGCAGCACATCAAGGAAGGCGACGAGATCATCCTGCGCCCCAAGCCCGTCGGCACCCTGGTGCATGACGCGCTGGTGCCCGGCAAGCGGATCTGGTTCTTTGCCACCGGCACCGGCTTTGCGCCGTTTGCATCGCTGCTGCGCGAGCCCGAAACCTACGAGAAATTTGACGAGGTGATCATCACCCACACCTGCCGCGAGGCGGGTGAGCTGACCTATGGCCGCGAACTGATCGAAAGCCTGAAGGACGACGAGCTGCTGAACGAGGTGATCGGCGAAGGCTTCTGGAAGAAGATCAAATACTACCCGACCACCACCCGCGAGGAGAGCCCCAAGATGGGCCGCATCACCGACCTGATGCGTTCCGGCGAGGCGTTTGCCGATCTCGGCGTGCCGCCGCTGAACCCCGAAAGCGACCGGGCGATGATCTGCGGCAATCTGGCCTTCAACCTGGAGCTCAAGGACCTGTTCGAGAACACCTACGGGCTGGAGGAAGGCGCCAATTCCAGGCCCGCGCATTTCGTGGTGGAAAAGGCGTTCCTGGACTGATCCGGCGCCGGGGGGCCGCCGCTGGCAGCCCCATTTTTGACACTGTTTTGACGGGAGGCCGCCGCCTCCCGTTTATCATTTGTTGGGGATGATTCTGTATTCCGGGAGCAAGTATCCAGAACGGAGAAGCTCGAAATGCAGAATGAAATGGCCTCCGGGCAGGCGCCCGTCTTCATGTCCGTCAGAACAGAGGCAGGCAAGGCCCGCGTCAAGGCTGCAGTGGCAGGCTTTCAGGCCCGCACCGACCAGGTGCAGCCCTCGATCCCCGAAAAGATTGCCGGCATCAAGGCGGGCTATGACCCGCGCGCCATCGCGCCGCAGGACATCGACCAGATGTTCGACGCACTGGTGCAGGCCGGGCAGCCGGTGACCGGGCCGATGCTTCTGCTGAACTCGATGGGCGCGAAATTCCGCAGCCATCTGGCCGGTATCACCGGCAGCGCCTATGACGGGTCCAAACCGCTGGACCTGGTCGGCGTGGCGCAGCTGCAGATCCAGCGCGCCCGCAAACAGGGCAGCAACGCCGCCGGCTGGGAAACCTTCCTGGCCTTCCTGGCGCCGCAGCCCCCGGCAAGCGGCCACAGCGCGCTGGATCAGATCGCCCGCGTGGCCCAGCAGGCCCAGGCCCGCCCGCACTGATACAGCTGCCTTTTTTCGGGCCGCCTTGACCGGGCCGCACTGAACAGCGTCTTGAACCGGCGGCCGGTCCAGCCCGGCCGCGCGGCGTTATGTCACCGGCCGCGAAGCGGCGTCAGCAGCGCTTAATTGCTGCCGGCGGTGCCTTCGGTTTCCACGGCGGCATCGCCCTCAACCGATCCGGTTGCGCTGTTCAGATCCTCAGTGGCGGCATCTGCTGCGGCATCCTGCGCCGCATCCGCTGCGCCTGCTGCACTGTCCGCTGCGGCATCCGCAGCCTGGCCTGCCTGATCCACGGCCTGATCCGCCGCATCCGCGGCCTCACCGGCCAAATCGGCCACGCCGCCGTCCTGACCGGCAGACTCCTGAACCGCGTCAACGGCATCGCCGGCTGCCCCGGCAGCGGCATCCACCGCCTGGTTCAGCGTGTCTTGCACAGCCTCAACCGCCGCGCCGGCAGCTTCGGCGCCGGTTTCAATCGCCTCCTCCACAGCCGCCGCCGCGTCTTCGGCAGCCTGTTCAGCCGGGGCGGTGCTCTCTTCGGAGGATTCCGGAACGGTGCTGCTCTGCTCTTCCTGCACCTGCGGCACGGTCTCCTCCGGCTCCGGACCGGTCAGCAGCATAAAGGCAGCCACCGCTGCAATGGCCACGGCAATCACGATCAACAGTTTTTTCATAACGGGCTCCTTCCATGATCCGGCCCTGCTGGCCGGTCTCTCGCCTTCTGCTTTGCCAAATGGGACCGCAAGCGGCTCCGCTCAAGGGGAAAGTTCCCGGACGCGGCCTCACGGGCGGGCCCGCGCCGCCGCCGGCAGCCAACCGGCGGAACCCCGCCGCAACCCTGCCTTATCAGGACGTTGCCACTCGCGCCCCGGCCGCCGCAACAGGCCGCAAAAGCGCCCGTTTCAAAGGCTGCCTGCGATATGCGGCCTTGAAAAACAGCTTTCCTGCCGCCATACCGCCCATAAGTCTTGAATCACACGCGCGGGGGCAGTAGCGTTCCCGCACTTTTTGCAATGACAGAAGGATAGCAGTCATAGCCCGCAGACCTCATAACGCGCCGCCGCAACGTGATACCGGCCCGCGCGTCAACGAAAAAATCCGCGCCCCCGAAATCCGCCTGATTGGCGCCGATGGTGAAAACGCCGGTGTCGTGCATCCGGCCAAGGCCATGGAAATGGCTGCCGAAGCCGGACTGGATCTGGTTGAAATCTCGCCCAATGCCAACCCGCCCGTGTGCAAGATCATGGACTTTGGCAAGTTCAAGTACGAACAGCAAAAACGCGAGAGCGAAGCCCGTAAGAAGCAGAAGATCATCGAGGTCAAAGAGGTCAAGTTCCGTCCTAACACGGACACTCATGACTATGACGTGAAGATGCGCAACGTCTTCAAGTTCCTGGAAAACGGCGACAAGGTGAAAGTCACCCTGCGCTTCCGCGGCCGCGAGATGGCGCACCAGAACCTCGGCCGCGAGCTGCTGGAACGGGTGGCCGAAGACACCAAGGAAATCGGCAAGGTCGAAAACATGCCGAAGATGGAAGGCCGCCAGATGATCATGATGATCGGCCCGCTGGCCAAGAAGTAAGCCGCGCCGCAGGTGCACGGCACAGCCCCGCAGGCCCGTCCTGCGGGGCCTTTTTATGCCTTGGACGGTGTGCCCCCTGCCCCAAACGCTAACAGGCACCGGACCCCGGTGCCTGCTGCTTCTCCGCGGTTCAGCCGGTCTCAGGCCGCCGCCGCCACCGCCCGCCTGGTCATCACCGCCGCCAGATGGGCGCGGTATTCCTTGGTGCCGTGCAGATCGCCGATCATGCCGCCGGCATCCAGACTGAGGCCGTCGAGCGCGTCAGGCGCGAAACTGGCATCCAGCGCCGCCTCGGCCTCGCGCCAGCGGAACACGCCCTCCTCTGACGCGCCGGTAACGGCCACCCGCACGCCGGCGGCGTATTTCGCAACAAACACGCCGACCAGCGCAAAGCGGGAGGCGGGCTGCTCGAACTTCTGGTAATTGGCCTTCTGCGGCACCGGAAAGCGTACCGCGGTGATGATCTCGCCCTCTTCCAGCGCGGTTTCGAACAGGCCGCGGAAGTAGTCATCGGCGGTGATCTCGCGCCGGCTGGTGACGATGGTGGCACCGCTGCCCAGCGCCGCCGCCGGATAACAGGCCGCCGGGTCATTGTTGGCCAGCGAGCCGCCGATGGTGCCGCGGTTCCTGACCGCCGGATCGCCGATATGGCTGGCCAGATCCGCCAGCGCCGGATAGGGGCCCGCCGCGGCTTCGGCCGCCTCGGCATGGGTGACCGCGCCGCCGATGGTCAGCATGCCGCCGTTGTCGCTCAGCTCCTTCAGCTGCGCAATGCCGGTGAGGGAGACCAGCTTCGACGGCATCGCCAGCCGCTGCTTCAGCGTCGGGATCAGCGTCTGCCCGCCGCCGAGCGCCTGCGCGTCCTCATCCGCCAGCGCGGCCACGGCCTCAGCGACGGTCGAGGGTTTCTCGAATTCGAATTCATACATCGCGTATCCTTTCCGAAAACCGGCTGACCGGCTTTCATCTTTCCGAAAATACTCCGGGGGTATGGGGGCAGAGCCCCCATGAACCCTTACCCGTTCATCGCCGCCCAGACCCGCGCGGGCGACAGCGGCATGTCGATATGGGTGACACCCTTGCCGCCCGACTGCAGCGCGTCGATCACCGCGTTGACCACCGCGGGCGGTGAGCCGATGGCGCCGGCCTCGCCGCAGCCCTTCACCCCCAGGGGGTTATGGGTGCAGGGCGTCTGGCAGGAATGATCCACCTGATAGAACGGCACGTCATCCGCGCGCGGCATGGCGTAATCCATGAAGGAGGCCGACAACAGCTGGCCGTCTTCGTCATAGGCCGCGTTTTCCAAGAGCGCCTGGCCGATGCCCTGCCCCAGTCCGCCATGAACCTGGCCGTCGACGATCATCGGGTTGATGATATTGCCGAAATCATCGGCAGCCGCGAAGCGCTCGATGGTGACCTTGCCGGTGTCGGGATCCACTTCCACCTCGCAGGCATAGGCACCGGACGGATAGGTGAAGTTGGCGGGATCATAGAACGCGGTCTCCTCCAGCCCCGGCTCCAGCTCCTCCAGCGGGTAGTTGTGGGGGACATAGGCCGTCAGGGTGACATCGCCCCAGGCCACCGATTTGTCGGTGCCTGCAACGGTGAACTGGCCGTCCTTCAATTCGATATCGGCGTCAGACGCCTCCATCAGATGGGCTGCGATCTTCTTGGCCTTACTGATGATCTTCTCGGTCGCCCGCACCATGGCGGAGCCGCAGACGGCGATGGAGCGCGACCCGTAGGTGCCCATGCCGAAGGGCACCCGCCCGGTGTCGCCATGCACGATATCGACCATGCTTTCATCAATGCCGATCATATCCGCAACCACCTGCGGAAAGGAGGTTTCATGCCCCTGCCCGTGCGAATGCGCGCCGACAAAGACGCTGATGGTGCCGGTGGCATTCACCCGCACGGTGGCGGCGTCATACAGGCCCGCCCGCGCGCCCAGCATGCCGACGATGTTGGAGGGCGCGATACCGCAGGCCTCGATATAGCAGTTGACGCCGAAGCCGCGCAGCTTGCCGTTCTTCTCGCTTTCCGCACGGCGTGCGGCAAAGCCGGCGATGTCCGCGACTTCCTCCAGCTTGTCCATGGTCGCCACATAGTCGCCGGTGTCATAGGTCAGTGCCACCGGGGTTTCATAGGGAAACTCGGTGATGAAGTTCTGGCGGCGCAGCGCAATCGGGTCGGCGCCCAGTTCGCGCGCGGCCTTGTCGATCACCCGCTCCAGCTGGAAGGTCGCCTCCGGCCTGCCCGCACCGCGGTAGGCATCGACGGGCACCGTGTTGGTGAACACGGTCTTGACGTTCACCTGCACGATCGGCGTCTTGTAGTTCCCCGCCATCAGGGTGCCATGCAGGTAGCTGGGCACCGAGGTGGAGAAGGTCGACAGATACGCGCCCATATTGGCCATCGTGTTGGTGCGCAGCGCGGTGAAGTTGTTGTCCGCGTCCAGCGCCAGCTCGATCTTGGTCACATGGTCGCGGCCATGAGCGTCGGAGATGAAGGCCTCGGCCCGTGTTGAGGTCCATTTCACCGCCCGCCCGCAGGCCTTGGCGGCGAAGGTGCAGAAGGCTTCCTCGGCATAGTGGAAGATCTTGGAGCCGAAGCCGCCACCCACATCGGGCGCAATCACCCGCACCTTGTGTTCGGGCAGGCCCAGCACAAAAGCGCACATCAGGAGGCGGATCACATGCGGGTTCTGGCTGGTGGTGTGGAGCGTGTATTCGTCCGTGCCACGTGTGTATTCACCGATCGCCACGCGCGGCTCCATCGGGTTGGCGACCAGCCGGTTGTTGACCAGTTCCAGCGTCGTCACATGCGCCGCAGAGTCAAAGGCCGCCTGCACCGCATCGTCATCGGGATTGCCGAACACCCAGTCATAACAGAGGTTTGAGGTCAGGTCCTCATGCACCTTGGTGGCGTCCTCCGCCAAGGCCGACGCCATGTTCACCACGGCGGGCTTGTCGCTCAGGTCCAGCTCAATCGCTTCCGCCGCATCGCGGGCCTGCTCCAGCGTGTCGGCGACCACGGCAGCGACGATCTCGCCCACGTGGCGGATGGTGCCGTCGGCGATGATCGGGTGTCGCGGCTCCTGCTGCGGGTTGCCGTGGCGGTCGGTGACGCCCCAGCCGCAGGGGATGCCGCCCACCTCGGCGAAATCGGCGCCGGTGAAGATCTTCACCACGCCGGGCATCGTCTCAGCCGCGGATGTGTCGATGGAATTGATGGTTGCATGGGCCACATCCGCGCGCAGGAAATGCACGTAGGCCTGGCCGTTCACGTTGATGTCGTCGGTGTAGTTTCCGGCTCCTGTCAGGAACCGCACGTCCTCGCGCCGCTTGGGGCTGGCGCCGATGCCTTGGTCCTTGGGCATGTCTGGTCTTTCCTCCCTGGAGGGTGCTGCCTCTGGCGCACCTCTTTGTCACCTACTCCTTGGTCAGCTCAGGCCGCGGTCCGGCCTGGGGTCTTGCGCTCATTCCGCCGCGATGGAGGAGACATCCTGGCCCGAGGCCGCCATGATCGCCTTGACGATATTGTGGTAGCCGGTGCAGCGGCACAGGTTGCCCTCAAGGTAGTCGCGGATTTCCTGTTCGCTGGGTTTGGGGTTGTCCTTCAGCAGTGCTGCCGCCGACATCACCATGCCCGGCGTGCAGAAGCCGCATTGCAGCCCGTGGTGGTCCTGGAACGCCTGCTGGATGGTGTTGAGCGAGCCGTCGGCGTTGGCCTGGCCTTCGATGGTGGCGACCTCGGCCCCCTCGGCCTCCAGCGCCAGCATGGTGCAGGCCTTCACCGCCTTGCCGTCCACATGCACAACGCAGGCGCCGCACTGGCTGGTGTCGCAGCCCACATGGGTGCCGGTCAGCCCCAGCTGCTCGCGCAGGAATGAGGACAGCAGCGTGCGCCCTTCAACCTCGCCGCTGGCATCCTTGCCGTTCACGGTCATGGAGACCTTGGCCATAGTACCCTCCCTTTAGCTTGTTTTTGTCTGGCTGACGGGAGTTAAGCACGGGCCGCGCCGTCCGCGAAGTGTTTTAACGGGGGGGCAAGGGGTAAAATTCGCGTCAGAAGGGCTTACCCAAGGTTGTGACCCTGCGTCACAAATCCCGCGCTGCGCTGCGGCGTCAGCCTTCTGCATCGCGGCGCGGCATCGGGCGGGTGGGGATTTCCTTCAACAGCCCGCCGACGCCCATGGCGGCGATATCGGCAGAGCGGACAGGCAGACCGCAGATCACCCGCTCCAGCACCCAGTCGGCACCGTTGAGGGCCGGAGAACGGGCGCAGCCCGGCAGGCCGATCACCGGCTTGTCCCGGCAGGTGCCCAGAAACAGTAGGTTGCCGGGGTCGACCGGCATTCCGAAGCGGGTCATGGTGCCGCCTGCGATGCGCAGCGCTTCGGGTGCGACGTCGTGAATGTCAGAGGTGGCGGAGCCGGTGAGGATCAGCACCAGCTGCCCCGGTGCCCGGGTAATCGCCTCGGCCAGCGCGTCCTCCCGGTGCGGCACCACCACCCGCGCCGACAGGCTGAGGCCCATCCGGTGCAGCCGGCCTGCCATCGCGGCGCGGCCCTTGTCAGGCAAATTGTCGGGCGGGGTGTCCTCGCTCACCGTGGTTTCGATCAGCGTGGCGGAGGACAGGACCGGCGGCAGCACCCGGATGGCGTCCCCGGCCCCGCTGCTGGCGCGGCGGATGGCATCGGCACGCACGCCATAGGAGATGATCTTGATGGTGGCCAGCATGCCCCCGGCATCGGCCCGGTGATAGTCCGGCACGGTGGCGACGGTGATCATCGGGTCCACCGCATTGACGGCTTCAAGCTTGCCGCGGTCCAGCCGCACCAGGCCCGCGCCCGTGGCATAGAGGTTCACCCGCCCGGTGCCCGCGCCGGAGATCCGGATGCCCTGCGCGGACGGGTCCGGCACCAGCGCCTTTGCCAGTGTCTCTGCCGCCGCGTCCTCATGCATGTCGGCGGGGTCGAGCCGCGCGACGGTCAGTGTCTCGTGGCCTGCGGCGGCAAGGTCCTTGAGGTCGTCAGCCGTCAGCACCGTGCCCTTGGCCACCTTGCCGCTGGCGCCCTGCAGCGAGTGCGCGAGGATGGCGCCCTCGGCGTCCTTCAGGGGAACCGGGCCGAACCTCATGGCTGTTTGCCGCGCAGGACGGCGGTTATTTCCGCGAGGATGGAGACGGCGATTTCCGCCGGACCCGCCGCGCCGATATCCAGACCGATAGGGCCGTGGATGCGGCTGATCTGGTCTTCGGTGAAGCCTGCCTGCTGCATCCGGGCGGCGCGGGCGGCGTGGGTTTTCTTGCTGCCCAGCGCGCCGATGTAGAAGACATCCGCTGCCAGCGCCGCCTGCAGCGCCGGGTCGTCCAGTTTCGGGTCGTGGGTCAGCAGCACCAGCGCGGTGCGGCTGTCGAGGCCCAGCTTCTGGACCGCCTCGTCCGGCCAGTCATCCATCAGGGCCTCGCCGGGGAAGCGCTCCGCTGAGGCGAAGGCTGCGCGGGGGTCGATGATCACCGGGTCATAGCCCGCAATCCGCGCCATCGGCACCAGGGCCTGGGCGATATGGACCGCGCCCACCACCACCAGCCGCAGCGGCGGGTTGTGGACAGCCACGAAGGTCTCGCCATCGTCCTCCAGCCCGGACCGGTCCATGCGCATCCGGTCGGGGTATGCGCCGCGCGCCAGGCGGCGGGCGCCGGTTGTCAGGTTCACCTCATAGGCCACGGGCGCGCGGCTGGCGCGGGCCTCTACCAGCTCCGCCAGAAGGTCTGCGGGCAGCGCAGCGCCGATGGGTTCCACCAAAACCTTGATGGTGCCGCCGCAGGCGAGGCCGACGGCAAAGGCGTCCGCATCGCTGACGCCGAATTCCAAAAGCCGGTGCTTGCCGTCCGCCAGCGCCTCCTGCGCCTCCACCACAACCGCGCCTTCGACGCAGCCGCCGGAAACGGAGCCTTCGATCCTGCCATCGCCCGACACCGCCAGCTGCGCCCCGGTGCGGCGCGGGGCGGAGCCCCAGGTCTGCACCACGGTCGCAAGGGCCGCGCCTGCGCCGGATGTGTGCCATTCCAGCGCGGTCTCCGGCGCGGTCTCAAACTGGGCGGTGTGCTGCATCTTGCGTCTCTCCCCGGGCCGCCCGGGCGGCGGCTGCCTTTAAACCTCGGCGCTGGCAGGGGAAGTTTCAAGCGCGAAGCGCCCGCAAAAGGCGGGCGAAAGACCGGAAAGCGCCCGCCATCCCCGGCGGGCGCTCCCCTGTTGCCCTGCGCGCGGTTTATTCCGCAGGCTGCGCGGCAGGTTTCTGCGGCAGCAGCCGTTCCGGCAGGGCAAAGGCCAATGCGATGAAGCCAAGGCCCAGGACGATCCCCAGAAGGTCGCCGGGCAGCGCGGTCAGGCCGTCGTATCCGGCGCCCGGCACTGCGCCCAATGTCACCTTGCCGCCCGCGAAACTGTTCAAGAGGCCGCTGGCCTTCCACGCCGGGTAGGTGACCATATAGGCCGCCGCGCCCAACAGGCCGCCCGCGATGAAGAACAGCGCGTCCTTGCGGCCCGAGGCGGCAGCGACCACGCCGGTGCCGGGGCAGTAGCCCGCCAGCGCCCAGCCCGCGCCCAGCATCAGCCCGCCAATGAAGACGCCGGCATAGGCCGCTTTGACCGACATGTGGCCAACATCAACCAGCCCCGCCATCTGGCCGCCGAACATCAGGACCGAGCCGGTGCCGATCGCCAGCAGGATGTTTTTCGCCAGGTTCAGGTTGGTGAGGTTCAGCATCTTGCCGATATAGTTGGGGTTGGAGGCCCCGATCCGGTCCAGCACCGCGCCAAAGGCAGCGCCGATCACGATTGCCAGGATAATGGTGGTCATGGCTCAGGCCTCCTTCTTGAACAGCATCAGCGAGACGGGGATAGCGGCGGCAAAGGCGCCGGCGGCAAAGATGTAGCCCGACAGCGCGGTCTGCATCATGCCGGACATCATGTGGCCGGAGGTGCAGCCGCCCGCCAGCCGCGCGCCGTAGAGCACGATGAAGCCGCCAAGGAAGGCCGCGGCATAGCGTTTCGCGGTGCTGTCGCCGAAGTTGGCGCGCCACAGGGCATGCACGTTGCGCTCCGCTCCGGTGATGCCGCCGCGCAGCTTGGCCGACAGCAGCCCGCCCAGCGCCATCGCCAGCACGAAGACGAAGCTGTAGTTCAGCGGATTGGCGATGGCTTTGGCGTATTTGCCGTCCGATTTCGCCAGATAGGCGTTGGTTGAGGTATACCCGTCGGCGGTCTGAGTCACCAGCTGCGGGTTCACGGCGTCCGCGAGGATGCCGTCGAGGATCACGAACTGGGTCGAGACCCCGATGGGCTTGACCAGCAGCACCGCCAGGAAGAACACCAGCCCCAGCAAGAGCCCCCCGGCTTTCCAGTTGAGTGGCATGATTTCTCCTTTCGCACGTTACATTCTGTTTTCAGAATATATCAGAGCCATAAGAAACGGTTTGATTCAGATCAAGTCACATTCCGGTTTTGGAATTCATTTTCCGCCGGGCGGCAGCAGCGCCATCAGCCGCGCCTTCTCGCCCGCGTCGGCGGGGCTGGAGATCACCTGCGCCAGCTCCTCCAGCGAGGCGATGGAGTGGCCCGCGCGGAAGCTGTCGGCATAGGGCAGCATGGCGCGGATGCCCTGCGCCTTGGGGGCAAAGCCGTCCCAGCGCAGCAGGGGGTTCAGCCAGATCAGGCGGCGTGACGACAGCTGCAGCCGCTGCATCTCGCGCGCCAGGGCCTCTGGCTCGCCGCGGTCCAGCCCGTCGGTGATCAGCAGGACCACCGCCCCCTGCCCCATCACCCGGCGCGACCAGTCGCGGTTGAAGGCGTGCAGGCAGTCGCCGATCCGGGTGCCGCCTTCCCAGTCCTGCGCTTCCGCCCCTGCGGCGGCAAGCGCCGCGTCGACGTCGCGCTGGTGCAAGTGGCGGGTGATATTGGTGAGCCGGGTGCCGAAGGTGAACCCATGCACCCGCGCCCAGCCCGCGCCCTTGGCGTTGGCGGCGGAATGCAGGAAATGCAGGATGATGCGGCTGTACTGGCTCATCGAGCCGGAGATATCGCAGAGCACCACCAGGTTGGGCCAGCGGATGCGGCGTTTGGCGCGGGCGATCTGCTGCAGGTCGCCGCCCTGGCGCGCGGCCTTGCGCAGGGTGCGGCGCCAGTCGGCCCGGCGCCCGTTGGGAGAGGCCATCAGGCGGCGCGACTGGATCGGCGTCACCGGCAGCGCGAGCTGCGCCAGGATGCGCTTGGCGGCGGCAACTTCGGCGGTGCTCATCTGTTCGAAATCGAGGGTTTTCAGGCGCTCCTCTGCCGAGGCGGTGCGGGAGGCGTCGATGCCGATCTCCGTGCCCTCCGGCTCCTCCGCCGGGGCTTCGGGCGGGTTGAGCATCCCGTCCAGCAGCGCCTCTGCCGCGCGTTTTTCGGCGGGTTTGGCGGCGCGTTCTTCCTGCACGCCGCGGATTGCGGGCAGCATCGCGGCCATCATCTGCTCAAGGTATCTGGGGTCGCGCCAGAACAGGCGGAAGACCTGGGCAAACACCAGCCGCTGCTCCGGCTTGGTGACGAAACAGGCGTGCAGGGCCCAGTAGAAATCCTCGCGGCTGGTGAAGCCTGCGGCAGCCACCGCCTGCACCGCGTCCAGCACCCGGCCGGGGCCGATCGGCAGCCCGGCCTTGCGCAGGGCGCGGGCGAAATGGGTGATGTTGCGGACCAGCTTGGGGTCGTCCGGCAGGGTGAGCGGCGGATAGTCAGGCATCAGTGGCCCTGGGGGCGCTGCCCCCGGCCTGCGGCCTCCCCCGGAGTATTTTTGGAAAGATGAACCATCAGGCGGCGTCCAGGCTGGCGCGCGCCTGATCCAGAATGCGCTTGGCCTCGGAGCCCTGCAGGCGGGCGATGTCGTCCTGGTACTTGAGGATGGCGCCGAGGGTGTCGGCAATCACCTCGGGGCTGAGGGCGATGACGTCGAGCGCCAGCAGGCAATTGGCCCAGTCGATGGTTTCGGCCACCCCCGGCTTCTTGAACAGATCCTCGGTGCGCAGGGCCTGCACGAAGGCGACGATTTCGCGGCTGAGCTGCTGGCTGGCCTCGGGGGCGCGGGCGTTCAGGATTTCCACCTCGCGGCTGAAATCCGGGTAGTCGACCCAGTGGTAGAGGCAGCGGCGCTTCAGCGCGTCATGCACTTCGCGGGTGCGGTTGGAGGTGAGCACGACGATCGGCGGCTCCGGCGCGCGGATGGTGCCGAGTTCCGGGATCGTCACCTGAAAGTCGCTGAGCGCCTCCAGCAGGAACGCCTCAAACGGCTCGTCGGTGCGGTCCAGTTCGTCGATCAGCAGCACCGGCGCGCCGTGCTCATCCGGGCGCATCGCCTGCAACAGCGGGCGTTCGATCAGGTAATCGGCGGAGAACAGTTCGTTCTGCAGCGCGGCGCGGCCGGCGGCGCCTGCGGCTTCGCCCGAAACTTCTGCGGTGCGGATGGCGACCATCTGGGCGGCGAAGTTCCATTCGTAGACGGCGCTGGCGGCGTCCAGCCCCTCGTAGCATTGCAGCCGGATCAGGCGGCGGCCCAGGCCCGCGGCCAGCGCCTTGGCGATCTCGGTCTTGCCGGTGCCGGCCTCGCCCTCCAGAAACAGCGGGCGGCCCAGTTTCAGCGACAGGAACACCACCGTGGCCAGCGCCCGGCCGCAGACATAGCCTTGGCCGGAGAGAACCTGCTGAACCTGATCAATTGACTGCGCCTGCTGCATGCTGAGCCTCCCTTTGCCCCGCCCAACAGGCCACGCTGCGCGGCGCCGGTCAAGCCGCGCGGCGCGGCAACGCTGCGGCGGCGGCGGCCCTGGACGGCCGCAGAGTTGTAAATCCCGTCCGGGCAGGTAAAACTTCACAACAGAGATGCGCTGACCCGGGCGCGGGTTACGAGGACCGAGAAGCACGCCATGCGCAAAGCCCCGCACAAGCTGTTCTGCCAGCCTGCCTCGACCCGGGAGGCCTGAGAGCGATGCGGGTTCTGGCGATCCTCTGCGTGCGCAACGAAGCTGCCTTTCTGCTGGAATGGCTGGCCCATCACCGGGCCGCCGGCTTTACCGATTTCCTGGTCTTTTCCAACAATTGCCAGGACGGGACGGCGCGGATGCTGGACCGGCTGGAGGCGCTGGGGCAGCTCGCTCATGTGCGCAACGAGGGGCCTTACGACAAGGGCGGCATCCAGTTCACCGCGCTGAAACAGGCGGACCGGCATCCGCTGATGCAGCAGGCCGATTGGGTGCTGGTGCTGGATATCGACGAGTTTGTCTGCATCAAGACCGGCGATGGCACGGTGGCGGACCTGCTGGCGGCGCTGCCGCAGGCGGATGCGGTGACGCTGACCTGGCGGCTGTTCGGCAATGCCGGGATCGTGCGCTTTGAGGATGTGCCGGTGACGGAACAGTTCACCCGCTGCGCGCCGGAGGTGATCCACTGGCCCTGGCGGGCGGTGATGTTCAAGACGCTGTACCGCAACAACGGCACCTACCGCAAATGCGGCGTCCACCGGCCCCGCGATGTGAAAGACGCGGCGCGGCTGGACCGCTTCCGCTGGTTCGACTGCGAGGGGCGCGAGCTGGGCGCCGAGTTCAAGACCAAGCGGCTGTTCTCCAGCTATGGCCAGCCGAACGGGCGCCTGGCGCAGCTGAACCACTACCCGCTGGGCGCGATGGAGAGCTATGTGCTGAAGGCCGACCGCGGCCGGGTCAACCGGCAGGCGGAGCTGGGGATGGATTACTGGGTGGAGCGCAATTACTGCGCGGCCAGCGACACTTCCATCGCGCGCAGCAGCGCGGCGCGGGCAGAGCTGCAAGCGGGCCTGCTGCGCGACCCGGAGCTGGCGCGGCTCCATGCCGGCGCGGTGGCGTGGCGCCATGAACGGTTTGCAGCGCTGATGCAGCAGGAGCCCTTCCGCGCGCTCTTTGCCCGGCTGCTGATGACGCCGCCCTCACGCGCGGTGAGCCCGGCGGCGGCGGAGCTGCTTCGCGGCTTTGCCCTGCAGGGCCAGACCGCCAGAGCGCAGCCCGAAGACGGCAGCTGAACCGCAGGCGCCGCGCCGGAAGGCCGCCGAAAGGACGCTGCAACGCCCTAAAGAGGCAGAAGTTTTTCCAAATTTGGCCTCAATTGCCTCCTAACTGTGACTCCGAGCAGCAAGCCCGCAGTATTGCGACGGGCGCAGAGGATAGCAGGTATGCCGGACGGACTTGAAAATCTGGAAGAAGACCTCTCCGGGCTGAAGCCTGTGCAGTGGAAGGCCCGGATGGCGGCCCTGGCGGAAGAGTACGGAATGCACCAGCAACTGGGCAGCCGCCACTTCGCCACCTTCATCGACCAGGGCAACACGCTGCTGGTGACCTTTGAGACCATGCAGGGCATTCACAACCTGTCCGATCTGGCGCAGCCGCTGGGGTTCGACCTGGTGAAGAACCTGGGCTGGTCGCATATGTGCGTGGTCTCCGACGGCGACACCTGGTTCCGCGATGAAAAAATCTACGGCTTTTTTGACCAGCTGATCGATGACGGCTTCTTCGACGAGTTCGACAATGTGATCTTCTACGGCGCAGGGCCTTGCGGCTATGCGGCGGCGGCCTATTCGGTGGCAGCCCCCGGCGCTGTGGTGGCGGCGGTGCAGCCGCAGGCGACCCTGGAGCCGCGGATGACCGAATGGGACGACCGGTTCACCGAGATGCGCCGCCTGTCGTTCACCGACCGCTACGGCTATGCGCCGGATATGCTGGATGCGGCGGAACAGGCCTTTGTGATCTATGATCCGCAGGAGCGTCTGGACGCCATGCACGCCTCGTTGTTTGCCCGCAAGAACGTGACCCGGCTGCGGGCGGCGTATCTGGGCGATGCGGTGCAGACCCGGCTGATCGAGATGGAGATGCTGTATCACATCCTGTCGCTGGCCGGCAGCCGCAAGCTGACGGCGGCGGCGTTTCACAAGCTGTTCCGCAGCCGCCGCAACAACTCTTTCTACCTGCGCAACCTGCTGGGCCGGCTGGAGCGCGAGGACCGCAACTATCTGGTTGCGCTGGTGTGCCGCAACGTGACCGAGCGGATGCGGGCGCCGCGGTTCCGCCGCCGCCTGCAGGAGCTGGAACAGCGGGCCGAAAGCGGCGAATTCCGGTTCCCGCCCAAACGCTGAACGGCGGCACCGCCCGGTCAATCCGCCGCTTTGTTTCGCCGCTGCCATGTGGTAACGCGGGCGCATGACCCAGACGCTGACCATCCCCCGCCCCGACGACTGGCACCTGCATCTGCGCGACGGCGCGATGCTGCAGGCCGTGCTGCCCGAAACCGCCCGCCATTTCGGCCGCGCCATCATCATGCCGAACCTGGTGCCGCCGGTGGTGACCGGGGACCAGGCCGCCGCCTACCGCGACCGCATTCTGGCGGCGCTGCCCGGCGGCATGGCGTTTGAGCCGCTGATGACCCTGTATCTGACCGAGGACACCGATCCGGAAGATGTGGCCGCCGCCCATGCCAGCGGGCTGGTCAAGGCGGTGAAGCTGTACCCGGCGGGAGCGACCACCAATTCGGCCTCCGGCGTGCGCGATTTCGACAAGGTGCGCCCGGTGCTGGAGAAGATGGCCGAGATCGGCCTGCCGCTGTGCACCCACGGCGAAGTGACCGACCACGACATCGACATCTTCGACCGCGAGGCGGTGTTCATCGACCGGGTGCTGGACCCGATCCGCCGGTCCACGCCGGGGCTGCGGGTGGTGATGGAGCATATCACCACGAAGAACGCGGCTGACTACGTGGCGAGCCAGGAGCGTGATCTGGGCGCGACGATCACCACGCACCACCTGATCATCAACCGCAACCACATTCTGGTGGGCGGCATCAAGCCGCATTACTACTGCCTGCCGGTGGCCAAGCGCGAGGAGCACCGGCTGGCGCTGCGGGCGGCTGCGGTCTCGGGCGACAAGCGGTATTTCCTGGGCACCGACTCCGCCCCGCACACCGACCCGAACAAGGAAAGCGCCTGCGGCTGTGCGGGCTGCTTCACCGCCACCAACACCATGTCCCTGCTGGCGCATGTGTTCGAGGAAGAGGGCGCGCTGGACAAGCTGGCGGGCTTTGCCTCCGAACACGGCCCGGCGTTCTATGGCCTGCCGGTGAGCGATCAGACGCTGACCCTGACCAAGGGTGAGGCGCCGGTACAGTTCCCGGAGAAGATCGAGACCGGCGACGGGCCTGTCACCGTGTTTGATCCGGGCTTTGAGGTTTACTGGCGTGCCGAATAGCAACACTTGTTAACCAACAGTAAAATTTCTCTCCCCTTCGCCTTGCCGGGAATCAGCAGCCCCACTCAAGTATCGGGCTATTGATTTCCGCCAGCGGCTGCCGCTGGCATTTACCGGTAAGGGGCAAGGGTATGACAACTTTTACGTTCAGTGGCGCGCGGGTCGATTTTGTGGACGGCGAACCGTCTTCGGTCAGCAATATCGAAGCGCAGGTGACGGTTCCGGACGCCAGCTCGACCTTCACTTACTCCATTATCGACCGTGACGAAGATGGTGTTGCCTTTATCGATATGGATGACGAGGTCCTTCAGGCGATTGCAGGCGGCGTCAACTTGGACAACCTGGGTTTCGACGTCCTGTCCGACGAAACCCTGATGACGCAGATCACCTGGTCCGGCGGCACCACTGTGATCCTGGCTGTCAGCCTGGAAACCGGCGACAACACCGACACAGAGTTCTATTTCGTGATCGACGGGGCCGCGCTGCCGCAAGTGAGCTCACCGGCGGATTGGAATGCCTTCGACGCTTCGATCTCCGGCTTGACCGACCCCACCGGGGCACTGGCGCCGGGTCAGGTCATTGCCTGGTCATCGCTGGCCGCCACCGGCTCCACCGAAGACGACGAGTTCTACGGCACGCCGGGCCGCGACACCTATGATGGCGGCGCCGGCGACGACTATTTTGTCAGTTCCAACGGGCGCGACACCTACAACGGCGGCAGCGGCACCTTTGATCAGGTTGCCTTTACCACTGACCCGAATGGGGTCATTGCGCATCTGGGCAAGGGCACCGCGACGGACGGCTGGGGCAAAACCGACACGCTGAAAAGCATCGAGGCGCTGCGCGGCTCCGCCCATGATGACAAGCTGATTGGCAACGGCAAGGCCAACTACTTCCGCGGCATCGAAGGCAACGACACCATCAACGGCGGCAAGGGCAAGGACGAGGTCCGCTATGACCGCGACGCGCGCTATGGCGGCGAGGACGGCGTGACCGTGGACTTGGCCAAGGGCTTTGCCATCGACGGGTTCGGCGACCGCGACACGCTGAAAAGCATCGAACGCGCGCGCGGCTCCGAAAGCGCGGACAAGCTTTTGGGCAACGGCGGCGGCAACCGCCTGATGGGTCTGGGCGGCAATGACACGCTGTCCGGCAAAGGCGGCGATGACCTGATCCTGGGCGGCGCCGGGCGCGACAAGATCCTCGGCGACGGCGGCAACGACGAGCTGTTCGGGGAAGGCGGCGCCGACCGGTTCATCTTCAGGGGCGCCTTCGGCGACGACACCGTGTCGGATTTCGAGACCGCCGGGCGCAAGGAAAAGATCGACCTGTCCGGAGTCACCCCCATCAAGTCGTTCCGCGATCTGAAGAACAACCACCTGTCCGAAAACGGCGATGGCGATGCCGTGATCAGCGACAACAACGGCAATACGATCACGCTGGACGGGAT
Source organism: Leisingera aquaemixtae (assembly GCF_006740765.1). GTDB lineage: Bacteria > Pseudomonadota > Alphaproteobacteria > Rhodobacterales > Rhodobacteraceae > Leisingera > Leisingera aquaemixtae. Next base: position 994,943 of record NZ_CP041159.1, on the reverse strand, counting down.
CGGGATCGCCGACCTGTCGGGCAACGATTTCCTTTTCTGACCCGCGCTGCGGCCGGCCCCCGCGATCATTGGGGGCCGGCCCTTCGCCGGGGCTTCAAACCGGTGGCGTTCCGGTTTAAGGACAGCAAAACCGCTGCCGCAAAGGATGCCCGCCGCCATGATCCCCTCTTCCTACCCGTCGAAAGAAGAAATCGCCCGCCTGTCGGCCCGGATGCTGCTGGAAATCGGCGCGGTGAACTTCAATACCGAGACGCCCTATACGCTGGCGTCCGGCCTGCCCTCGCCCAGCTATATCGACTGCCGCAAGCTGATCTCCTTCCCGCGCATCCGCTCCACCCTGATGGATTTCATGGCGGTGACCGTGATGCGCAACGCGGGCTTTGAGGCGTTTGACAACATTGCCGGCGGCGAGACTGCGGGCATTCCGTTCGCGGCCCTGGTGGCAGAGCGGCTGGCGCTGCCGATGACCTATGTGCGCAAGAAGCCCAAGGGCTATGGCAGGAACGCCCGCATCGAAGGGGTGATGACCGAGGATCAGCGGGTGCTGCTCGTGGAAGACATGACCACCGACGGCGGCTCGAAACTGTCCTTTGTCGATGCAATCCGCGAAACCGGCGCGTCTTGCGGCCACACCGCGGTGATCTTCTACTACGACATCTTCCCCGAAACCACAAAACGCCTGGGCGACCACGGCGTTGAGCTGCATTACCTGTGCACCTGGTGGGACGTTCTGGCAGAAGCCAAGGCACAGAAAAGCTTCAGCGAGGAGACGCTGGCCGAGGTGGAGAAATTCCTTAAGGATCCGCGCGCCTGGCAGGAAGCCAACAAGGCAGAGTGAGGCTGCGGCGGGCAGATTGCCCGCCAGTCCGCCGCCAGGGCCGCAGCAGGCGCGGCACGCGAAGATCCGCTTAACGCAAAGTTAAGCGCTCCCCGGCGGGCTGTGGAAAAGCCCGCCTCGAATCGTTCCCCGCGGCAGCTGATGCGCAGATATGGGGGCCTATCCAAACACGGCCGCATCATGTAGCCTGCATAGGACAGGCTTGCTGGCCCATTGCGGTAAACAGCCCACAGGCCCGGTGCGGATATCCACAGGGAATCCCCAGAGATTCCCAGATAGGCGAATGGCCCCGCGCACCGTATAAGGCGGCCGGAAAGACGAGAGCAGTGATGAACGAGATTACCCCTTTCGACGGCGATATGCCCCCTGCTGCCCCGATGCCCGAACCGGCCGCGGCGCCGGCGGCCGCGATGCCGGACAACGAGCTGCCCCATTCGGTGGAGGCGGAACAGCAGCTTTTGGGCGCGATCCTGACCAACAACGAGGTCTACGACAAGATCGCGCTGATCATCGACTCGTCGCATTTCTATGACCCGGTCCACGCCCGCATCTACGAGGTGGCGGCGGCGCGGATCTCCAAGAACGCGCTGGCCTCGCCGGTGACGCTGAAGGCGTTCCTGGAGGACCACGAGGGGCTGAAGGAACTGGGCGGGCCGGCCTATCTGGCCAAGCTCGCCGGCGCGTCGATCTCCGCTTTTGCGGTGCGGGATTACGCGCAGATGATTTACGACCTGGCGATCCGGCGCGAGCTGATCGCCCTGGGCCAGAGTATTTCAGAAAAGGCACGCCGCGTTGACGTGGCATCAGAACCCAAAGAGCAGATTGTTGAGGCAGAGCAGGCGCTTTACCAGCTGGCAGAGCAGGGCCAGACGGAAAGCGGCTTCAAATCTTTCCTGAAGGCCGTCACAGAAGCGGTCAATGTGACCAACGAGGCGTATCAGCGGGGTGGCGGCATGGCCGGCATCTCGACGGGCCTGACAGACCTCGACAAACAACTTGGCGGCCTGCATCCCTCGGACCTCCTCATCCTCGCAGGCCGCCCCTCTATGGGCAAGACGTCGCTGGCGACCAACATCGCCTTCAACGTCGCCAAGGCATACAAACGCGGGGTGAAACCCGATGGATCGGAAGGCGCGCTGGATGGCGGCGTGGTGGGGTTCTTCAGCCTCGAGATGAGCGCCGAACAGCTGGCAGGCCGGATCCTGGCGGAGGCGTCGGAAATCTCCTCGCACAAGATCCGCCAGGGCGACATGACCGAAAGCGAATTCCGCCGCTTCGTGCAGGCGGCAAAGGATCTGGAAAGCTGCCCGCTGTTCATTGACGACACGCCGGCCATTCCGATCTCCCAGCTGGCCGCACGGGCGCGCCGCCTGAAGCGGACCCACGGGCTGGACCTTTTGGTGATCGACTATCTGCAGCTGTGCCGCGGCATGGCCGACAACCGGGTGAACGAGATCGCCGAAATCTCGATGGGGATGAAGGCGATTGCAAAGGAGCTGAACATCCCGGTGATCGCGCTGTCGCAGCTGTCGCGCCAGGTGGAGAACCGCGAGGACAAGCGCCCGCAGCTGTCGGACCTGCGGGAATCGGGCTCGATCGAACAGGACGCCGACGTGGTGATGTTCGTGTTCCGCGAGGAATACTACAAGGAACGGGAAAAGCCCGGCGACCACGAGCTGGAGAAGATGGAGGAGTGGAAGCAGGCGATGGAGCGGCTGCACGCCAAGGCCGAAGTCATCGTCGGCAAGCAGCGTCACGGCCCCATCGGCACGGTGGAGCTGTCGTTTGAGGCGCAGTTCACCCGCTTCGGCAACCTCGCCAAAGCCTGGCAGCAAGGCTACGACGAGCACTGATCCCGGCCCCTGCGGCCCGGATCGCGGAATTTCAGCGCTGCTGCCTGCCGGATCCATTGACCGTCAGGCCATCAGCACCAGCCCGGGCCGGCTCCCCCGCCGGACCGGGCTTTTTTGCTTCTTCAAAGGCAAACCTCCGCCGGCATTCCGGTTTTTCCCCCTTGACCTGCGCCCCGCCCATGTCATGAACACCGCATGAGCACGGCAAGATTGACAATCAACCTGGATGCGCTGGTCACCAACTGGCGGAATCTGGATGCGCTGACCAACTGCGAGACAGCCGCGGTGGTCAAGGCGAACGGCTACGGCCTGGATGCAGGCCGGGTGGGCAAGGCGCTGGCCCGGGCGGGCGCGCGCAACTTCTTTGTGGCCGCGGCCGAGGAAGGCGGCGCGCTGCGCCGCGCGCTGGGGCCGGGCCCCGGCATCTCGGTGTTCTCCGGCCATATGGAGGGCGACGCCAAGCTGTTGAACGATTTCCAGCTGACGCCGATGCTGAATTCGCTGGACCAGATGCTGCGCCATTTCGAGACCCTGCCGGGCCACCCGTTCGGGGTGCAGCTGGACAGCGGCATGAACCGGCTGGGCATGGAGGCGGGCGAATGGGCCGCGGTGGCGGAAATCGCCCTGGGCCAGAACCCGGTGCTCCTGATGTCGCATCTGGCCTGCGCCGATGAGCCGGGCCACGGCATGAACGCCCGCCAGCTGCACACCTTCCGCGAGCTGACGGACGGGCTGGACATCCCCCGCTCGCTGGCGGCGACCGGCGGGATGCTGCTGGGCGCCGATTACCACTTCGACCTCTGCCGCCCCGGCATCGGCCTCTATGGCGGGCTGCCGTTCAAGGACGCGCTGCCGGTGGTGCAGCTGGACCTGCCTGTGATCCAGGTCCGCGATATGGAGCCGGGCGAAAGCGCCGGTTACGGCAATGCCTGGGTCGCCAAACGCCCCAGCCGCATCGCCACCGTTGCCGCAGGCTATGCCGACGGGTTGCACCGTGCGATGGGCCAGGGCGGCATTCAGGTTTACGCAGGCGATACCCCCTGCCCCGTTGTCGGCCGCGTCTCGATGGATCTGATCACCGTGGATGTCACCGACCTGGCCGAAGTGCCGGAGATGATGGCAATCCTGAACGAGCGCCAGACCGTGGACATGCTCGCCGATGCGGCGGGCACCATCGGCTATGAAATCCTGACCTCCTCAGGCCACCGATCGGCACGGACATATCTGGGATGACTCCAATCGCTCTCCTGGCCCGGCTGGGCCGCACCGCCCTGGCGGGGCTGTCGGCTGTTGGCCGCGCGGCGCTGTTTGCGCTTGGGGCCTTCAGCCATATGCTGCGCCCGCCCTATTACCCGCGGGAAGTGCTGAACGCGCTGCTGAACATCGGCTGGCTGTCGCTGCCGGTGGTCGGTCTGACCGCCATTTTCACCGGCGGCGCGCTGGCGCTGCAGATCTATGCCGGCGGCGCCCGCTTCAACGCCGAAGCCGTGGTGCCGCAGATCGTCGCCATCGGCATGGTGCGCGAGTTGGGCCCGGTTCTGGTCGGCCTGATGATCGCGGCACGGGTGACCTCTTCCATTGCGGCGGAGATCGCCACCATGAAGGTGACCGAGCAGATCGACGCGCTGGTGACGCTGTCCACCCATCCGATGAAGTACCTGGTCGCGCCCCGCGTGCTGGCGGCGCTGATCACGGTGCCGGTGCTGGTCGGCATCGGCGACATCATCGGCATCATGGGCGGCTATACGGTGGCGGTGCAGAACCTCGGCTTCAACGCCGCCGCCTACCTCAAGAACACGGTCGACTTCCTGGAGCCGCTCGACATCGTCTCCTCGCTGGTCAAGGGCGCGGCATTCGGCACCATCGCGGCGATGATGGGCTGCTACTACGGCATGCAGTCGGGCCGCGGCGCGCAGGGCGTGGGCCGGGCCACCAAAGGCTCGGTGGAAGCCGCCGCGGTGCTGATCCTGGCCGCCAACTTTGTCCTCACAGGGGTGTTCTTCTCGCTATGATCCGCATGGAAAACGTCCATAAGGCCTTTGGCGACAACCAGGTGCTGAACGGCATGACCCTGGAGATCCCCAAGGGCACCTCGATGGTGATCATCGGCGGCTCCGGCACCGGCAAATCGGTGGCGCTGAAAAGCATCCTGGGGCTGATCACCCCGGACTCGGGGCAGATCTTTGTCGATGGCAAGCCCGCAGACTCCGGCGACCGCGACAAGTTCCTGGCCCGCTTCGGCATGCTGTTCCAGGGCGGAGCGCTGTTTGACAGCTTGCCGGTCTGGCAGAACGTGGCCTTCCGCCTCTTGCGCGGCACGCTGAAGCGCCCAGCGGAGGAAGCCCGCGCCATCGCCATCGAAAAGCTGCGCCGCGTGGGCCTGAAGGCCAATGTGGCCGACCTGTTCCCGTCGGAGCTGTCCGGCGGGATGCAAAAGCGCGTGGGCCTCGCCCGCGCCATTGCGGCGGAGCCGGAGATCATCTTTTTCGATGAGCCGACCACCGGGCTGGACCCGATCATGTCCGGCGTAATCAACGACCTCATTCGCGAGATCGTGGTGGAGATGGGCGCCACGGCGATGACCATCACCCACGACATGACATCCGTCCGCGCCATTGCCGACAATGTGGCGATGCTGCACGGCGGGGTGATCCAGTGGACCGGCCCCGTCGCCGAGATGGACCACTCGGGCGATCCCTATCTCGACCAGTTCATCCACGGCCGCGCCGAGGGGCCGATCGAGGCGGTGCGGTAACAGCTCGGCTTGAACGGGCTTGATCCTCTTCTTCTGCCTGCAAATATCCCGGGGGAGCCGCGCGCCCCGCACGGCGGGGGCAGCGCCCCATCGCGGACCGGCCTCGGCCCGGGCCGCTGCCAGTTTTGGAGACGCAGATGACCCTCCGCCTACTTACCCTCTCGCTCCTGATCCTCTACCCCGTGGCCTGGTTTGCGCCGCTGATGCGGGCGGGGCTCCTGCCGGTCTTCGGCCTCAGCGAGATCTCGGTGATCACGGGGCTGCAATCCCTGTGGGGCAGCGACGCGGTGCTGGCGCTGATCGTCACCTTCTTTGCGATCTTCGCCCCCTACCTCAAAACCATCGGCCTGGCGCTGGTGCAGTGGAACCTGCTGGACGCGCGGCTGAAGCCGGTGCTGCATGTGCTGGGCAAGCTCGCGATGGCCGATGTGTTCCTGATCGCGCTCTATATCACCCTCGCCAAGGGCATTGGCCTCGCCACCATCGAGACCGCCTGGGGCCTCTACCTGTTCACCGGCTGCATCCTGGCCTCGCTGGGGCTGGGCATGGCAAATACGGCGCAGGCGTTCAGGAAAGATATCAGCGGATAGTTGCCAAAAATTTGATTCTTGTGCAACATTTTGCCGACGAACCGCGTTGTTGTGTTCCGAGGGTGCCGCCGTGGACGGCCTGAGAAGGCCACCCCCCCTGCCACCGGCCCCCGGGTGGTTTCGCTATTTTGGAGGGGTATTCATGTCCGCTGTTCACACTGTCCTGTTCAAATCCCAGGCGCTGTTCCTGCGCCTCACGTTTGCTCTGATCTGCATTGCCGCTCTGGGCGCGGTCTTGGCGACAGCGCTGTCTGCTGCCGGTGTCTGGCCCTGGCTGACGCTGCAGGCGGGGCTGGACGGGACCTATTATCCGCAGGCCGGCATGGTGGCGCAGATCACGCTGACCGCGCTGGTGCTGATGCTGGCGTTTTTCCTGCCAGCAAACGGCCGCATGCTGGCGCTGGAAAACTCGCACCGCAAATTCAGCGTGCAGATGGAGGATGTCGCCCGCGCCTATCACACCGCCCATGCCGACGACCGCAAGGGGCTGTTCACCGCCCGCTCCGAGTTCGACGCGGTGAAGGAACGGCTGGCCTTCATGCGCAACCACCCGGACCTGGGCGACCTGGAACCGGAAGTGCTGGAACTGGCGGCGCAGATGAGCCAGGTCAGCCAGGATTTGGCCAGCACCTATTCCGACGCCAATGTCGAGCGCGCCCGCACCTTTCTGAAGCAGCGCCAGCAGGAACTGGATGCCTTCCAGGCCCGGCTGGAGGATGCCAAGATGGTGATGCACGAGCTGCGCCAGTGGACCCGCGATGTGGAAATCGAGGAATCGCTGGCAAAGTCGCACCTGGGCCGCCTGCGCGAGGAGCTGTTCGAGCTGCTCCCGGAACTGTCGGCGCAGCTGCAAAGCCCGCCGGACGGCACCGATCCCGAAACCGGCAGCGTGGTCGCGATGAAGCCGCCGCGGCGCGCCGACTGACCTGGGTGCCGGGGCGCTGCCCCCGGCCCTCACGGGCCTCCCCCGGGATATTTTCAGCCAGATGAAGACCGGATCCATCTTCATCTGGCCCTAAATATCCCGGAGCGCGAGGCAGAGCCTCGCATCCGGCGGTGCAGCCAGCCGCAGCCCTCTTGAACAAAACAGAAACATCTGCCACTGATCCGGCATGGCAAAAACAACTTTCTCCTGCTCGGCCTGCGGGGCCAGCTTTTCCAAATGGTCGGGCCGCTGCGAAGGCTGCGGCGACTGGAACACCATCAGCGAAGATCAGGGGTTGTCCTCCGGTCCCGCCAAGAAATCCTTGGGCGTCAAGCGCGGCCGCACCATTCAGCTGACGGATCTGTCGGCGCGGGAAACACCGCCGCCGCGCACCTGCTGCGGCGCGGGAGAGCTGGACCGGGTGCTGGGCGGCGGGCTGGTGCCGGCCTCGGCGATCCTGGTGGGCGGCGATCCGGGCATCGGCAAATCCACCCTGCTGCTGCAGGCGGCGGCGCGGTTTGCCCATGCGGGGCTGAAGACGGTCTATGTGAGCGGCGAGGAAGCCTCGGCCCAGGTGCGGATGCGGGCGCAGCGGCTGGGGCTGGCGGATGCGCCGGTGCAGCTGGCAGCAGAGACCAACCTGCGCGACATCCTGACGACGCTGGAGGCGGAGAAGCCGCAGCTGGCGATCATCGACTCGATCCAGACCATGTGGGCCGATCACGTGGACAGCGCCCCCGGGTCCGTCAGCCAGGTGCGCGCGGCGGCGCATGAGCTGACCACCTTTGCCAAGCGCAACGGGGTGTCGGTGATCATGGTGGGCCATGTTACCAAGGACGGCCAGATCGCAGGCCCCCGGGTGGTCGAGCATATGGTCGACACGGTGCTGTATTTCGAGGGCGAGCGCGGCCATCAGTTCCGCATCCTGCGCGCGGTCAAGAACCGCTTTGGCCCGGCCGATGAGATCGGCGTCTTCGAGATGACCGGCGGCGGGCTAGCGGAAGTGGTGAACCCCTCTGCCCTGTTTCTGTCCGAACGCGGCGAGCCCAGCCCGGGATCGGTGGTGTTTGCGGGCATCGAAGGCACCCGCCCGGTGCTGGTCGAGATGCAGGCGCTGATTGCGCCCTCGCCGCATTCGCAGCCGCGCCGGGCGGTGGTCGGCTGGGACAGCTCGCGGCTGGCGATGATCCTGGCCGTCCTTGAGGCGCGCTGCGGCATTCCGTTTGCCGGGCTGGATGTCTATCTGAACGTGGCGGGCGGCATGAAGATTTCCGAGCCGGCCGCCGACCTGGCGGTGGCCGCGGCGCTGCTGAGTGCGCGGGAAGACGTCGCTTTGCCCGCCGATACCGCGGTTTTCGGAGAAATTTCGCTATCCGGGGCCCTGCGCCCGGCACCGCAGACCGAAAACCGGTTGAAAGAGGCGCAAAAACTTGGTTTCACGGCGGCGATTGCCCCAAGCGGCAGCAAAACCGTGTCCGTAAATGGCCTGAACTTGCGAAAGTCCAGCGACCTGGCCGGTTTTGTTGGCGAATTCTTCGGGGCCGGCTAAAGTCGCAAAAAATTTGATACCGCAGGTAAACGGGCGAGGGACATGGAAGGTTTCACAATCATTGACGGGGTCGTGGCCCTGGTCATCGTCGTATCGGCGCTGCTGGCCTATTCGCGCGGATTCGTGCGCGAGGCCATGGCCATCGCCGGCTGGATCGCCGCCGGCATCCTCGCCTTCATCTTTGCGCCGCAGGTCGAGCCGCTGATGGCGGAGATCCCCGTGATCGGCGAATTCATCGCCGACAGCTGCGAGCTGTCGATCATCGCCGCCTTTGCCGCGGTGTTCGCGCTGGCGCTGATCGTGGTCTCCTTCTTCACGCCGCTGTTCTCGACCCTGGTGCAGCGCTCGGCGCTTGGCGGGGTGGACCAGGGCGCGGGCTTCTTCTTCGGGGTGCTGCGCGGCATCCTTCTGGTGGCGATTGCCTTCTTCCTCTACGCGGTAGTGATGACCGGGCAGAGCTTTACCGTGGTTGACGAAAGCCGCTCCGCGGTGGTGTTCGAGCGCATGATCGGCAAGATCGAGGAGCGCAATCCCGAGCAGGCCCTGGGCTGGGTCACTCAGCAGTACGAGGCGCTGATCGGCAGCTGCGGGCAGTAACCGCGCAAAGCACATTTCCGGGACAGATCCGAACGGGCGCCGCAGTGGCGCCCGTTTTTCTTTGCTATCAAAGCGTTCACACAGTTATCCACAGAGTCATCACCGTAATTATTAACAGCGCAACCTTGCGTTAATACCTTGTTAACCAACAGGAATCGCGATTCGAGCCGCGCGGGCGCCGAGCGTCAAACGACGGTCAATTCTTAACAAATCCTCAGGCTGCACCGTCAAAAGGTTAACAATGCCGGGTAAAACCGTGCTTTTGTCCCCAAAAATCCGCCGCATCCCGGAAGGGGCCGCACCCCTGCCCCAATTTGGTCCCAATTCGGGGGCCTGATGGCTTCAACGGCAAGACGCCGGGCCAAAGACGCTCAGAAGGGACACAAAATGCAGCTGGATCACACCACAGATTTCGCCGACTTCCTGCCGGTTGATATGCTGCTGAACACTCCCCTGCCGCAGTCCTGCAACCCGGCGCCGAAGCGTGCCCGCATCCGCAGCGGCGGCTTTCTGCCCGCCACCCTGTTGGAGACCGAAGAAGGCTTCAAGCAAGCCCGCGACATCAAGCCCGGCGACATGGTGTTCACCTTTGACGGCGGCGCCCAGGAAGTGAAAGCGGTCCGCCATGCCGTGCCGCGCCTGACCACCTGCATGCATGTCCCCGCCGGCGCCCTGGGCAATGACACCGATCTGATGCTGCCCTCAGACCAGAAAGTGGCGCTGGAGATGGACACCGCCGAGCGCCTTTTCGGGCTGCCGGTTGTGGTCACCAAGCTGATCGCCCTGGCCGGCTACAAGGGCATCACCGCCGCCGCGCCCGAGCGTCTGGGCCGGATCCATTTCGAATTTGCGGAAGAAGAGCTGGTCTGGGCCGAAAGCGGCATGCTGCTGCCCGCCGGCGATGACTCCGAAGGCTCTGCCTTTCACCATCTGTCGCTGACCGAAACCCGCCAGGTCCTGGCCAGCGGCGAGGGCCGTGCCCTTGCGGACACCGGCATGGGCGCGGAAGACGCCCGCCTGCCTGCGCCGCTGGACAACCTGCTGGACCGCATTCTGGCGGCCTGACCGCCAACCGTTTTTCCCTCCCCCACCTTTGGCCCGCCTTGCTGCGGGCCTTTCCTTTTGCAGCGGCGTACCCAAGGCGATCGTGCAGAGGTCCGCCCGGCCGGCCTGGCAGCGGCCAAAACGCGCGCATTACGGCCATTCAGGCAGAACATTATTCCCCAAGGCGGGCGCAATTCAAAAAAATTTGCCCGAAATCCGGATGTGTGACAGCATCACCCCGGGCGCAGCTAGAAGACCAAAATTTCAGGCGCCTGTTTTCCAGGGAGGATTTGACGATGAACTTGAGGCCTGACCCCACTTTTCATGCCACCCCCAGGCTTGCCATGGAGGCCCCGGCGGAAACGCTGGCCTTTACCCTGATGCTGAGCCCCGACGGCTCCCAGCCCGACGGGCTGGCGGTGGTCGATGTCGACCCGAAGTCCGACAGCTATGGCGAGATCGTGCATCAGCTGATCATGCCCAACAAAGGCGACGAATTTCACCACTTCGGCTGGAACGCCTGCTCCTCGTCGCTGTCGCCGCTGTCCGGCCACGCGTTTCTGGAGCGGCGCTACCTGATCATTCCGGGCATCCGCTCCAGCCGGATCTACGTGGTGGACGTGAAGGAGCCGCGCGCGGCGAAGATCCACAAGATCATCGAGCCCGAGGAGGTTTTTGCCAAGACTGGCTATTCGCGCCCGCACACCATCCACTGCGGCCCTGAAGGCATCTATGTCTCCACCCTGGGCGGCGGCGGCGAGGATGGCACCGACGGCCCCCCGGGCATCTTCATCATGGATTGCGAGACCTTCGAGATCCTGGGCCGCTACGAGATGGACCGCGGCAAGCAGGACAAGCATTATGACTTCTGGTGGAACCTGCCGCGCGACTACATGGTGAGTTCGGAATGGGGCCTGCCGCCGCAGTTCGAAAACGGCATCGTGGCGGAGGATCTGCTGAGCAACAAATACGGCCACTCGATCCATTTCTGGAACCTGCGTCAGCGCAAGAACGTGCAGACCATCGACCTGGGCGAAAACCACCAGATGGCGCTGGAGATCCGGCCCGCGCATGACCCCTCCAAGGATTACGGCTTTTGCGGAGTGGTGGTTGACACCACCAACCTGCAGGGCGCGATCTTCACCTGGTGGCAGCAGGCCGACGGCAGCTTTGAGGCCAAGAAGACCATCACTATCGACCCGCGGCCCGAGAAGCCGGAAAACCTGCCGCCGCTGTTGCAGGGGTTCGAGGCGGTGCCGCCCCTGGTCACCGATATCGACCTGAGCCTGGATGACAGGTTCCTGTACGTCGCCTGCTGGGGCCTGGGCGAGATGCATCAGTATGATGTGTCCGACCCGATGAACCCCAAGCTGGCCGGCAAGGTGGAGATCGGCGGCATTGCGCGGAACGCCAAGCACCCCAACGGCAAGGACTTTGCCTATGGCCCGCAGATGGTCGAGATCAGCCGCGACGGCAAGCGGGTCTACTGGACCAACTCGCTCTATTCCACCTGGGATGACCAGTTCTATCCGGACGCCGAGGGCGGCCAGATGGTGATGGCCAATGCCGGTGAAAACGGCGGGCTGGAGCTGGACAAGGACTTCTATGTGGAATTCCCCAAAGGCTACCGCAGCCACCAGATCCGGCTGGAGGGCGGCGACTGCTCCACCGACAGTTTCTGCTACCCCTCCGCCTGACGCGTGGCAGAGATCAGCACGGCGGCGGCCCTGTGGGGGGCCGTTGCCGCCTCTGGCATCTATCACGGGGTGAACCCAGGCATGGGCTGGCCCTTGGCGGTGTCAGCCGCGCTGATGGACCGGAAGCAGGGCAGCCTGTGGCGGGCGCTGGCGGCGCTGGCGGCCGGGCACCTGCTGGCGATGGCGGCGATCCTGTTTCCGTTCTCGGCGCTGATGGTGCTTGCACAATGGCAGCGGGAAATCCAGATTGGTGCGGCCTGCCTGGTGATCGCCCTGGGCCTTTACCTGCTGTGGAACCGCCGCCACCCGCGGTTCCTGGCGCGGGTTCCGCCGTCGCGGCTGGTGCTGTGGTCGTTCCTGGCGGCGATGGCGCATGGCGCGGGGCTGATGCTGGTGCCGATCTACCTTGGGATCTGCCGCACGGTTGAGACGGATGCAGGCCACGCCGCCGCAGGCACGCTGATCACCGGCAATGCGGGTATCGCCGCGCTGGTGGCGCTGCTTCATACCGCTGCGATGACCGCAGCGGGCGGCGCGCTGGCCTATGGGATCTACCGCTGGGTGGGGCTGAAATTCCTGTCCAAAGGATGGTTCAACCTGGATCTGGTCTGGGCGCTGAGCCTGGTGCTGGTCGGGTCCATCTCGCTGCTGACGCTGCCCTGACGGCAGGGGTGCTGCCCCGCCGCCGCCGCAGTGCAGCGGGGAAGTGTGATCCTTTGATGACAGCAGGGGCGAAAGCCACTATGTGAGGGCGCGAACAGGAAACGGATTCGGAGCCTCACCGCCTTGCCGCTGCTGCCCGCCTGCCTTTGTGGACCTGACCTGCCGCGCCCGGCGCCGGGGTCTGCTGCCGCAATCGGCCCTCAGGCCGGCGGCCGGGCCTGCGCCCAAGCACCGGGCCGGAGTGCGGCCAAAGCAGCCGGATTGGCGCCCAAGCGCACAAATGCGCTAGACTGCCGGCACCACCGCTTCCAGCATCAACCGAACAGCAAAGCCTAAGTGGGATTGGAGCCAGCCAATGTGCGGGATTTTGGGGATCGCAAGCCGGGACACGGATGTCTTTGCGGAAATTTATGACGGGCTCTTGATGCTGCAGCACCGCGGCCAGGACGCCTCGGGCATCGTGACCTACACCGGCGAGTTCTTCCGCGAGCGCAAGGAAAACGGACTGGTCAAGGATGTGTTCGGCCCCGCAGACGCCGAGACCCTGACTGGCCGCGTCGGCATGGGCCACGTCCGCTATCCCACTGCGGGCTCGCTCAGCGCCTCCGAGGCGCAGCCGTTCTTCGTCAACGCGCCCTACGGCATCTACCTGGTTCACAACGGCAATATCACCAACACCGCCGAGCAGCGCGAGAAGGTGACCGGCAAGTACAGCCGCCACCTGCGCACCACTTCGGATTCGGAAATCCTGCTGAACGTGCTGGCCGACAAGGTCGCCGATGCGATCAAGGTGAACGGCAATGCCGACCCCGTCCGCAACATCCTGGCCGGCGTCAAGATGACGATGGAGCGGGTGCAGGGCGCCTATTCCGTGCTCTGCCTGATTGCCGGCGTCGGCATGCTGGCCTTCCGCGACCCGCATGGCATCCGGCCCCTGTCGATGGCGGCGCGCCCGGCGGCGGACGGCGGCACCGATTACGCTTTTGCCTCCGAAGACGTGGCCTTTGGCATCAACGGCTTCAAGAAAACCCGCGACGTCAAGCCGGGCGAGGCGATCCTGGTCGACCTGGACGGCAACCTGCACGAGTTCCAGGCGGTCGAGGGCAAGCTGACCCCCTGCATCTTCGAATATGTCTACCTGGCCCGCCCTGACTCGATGATGGACGGGGTGTCGGTCTACAAGACCCAGCTGCGCATGGGCCAGGCGCTGGCCAAGCAGATCGAGGAGTCGGGGCTGGAGATCGACAGCATCATCCCGGTGCCCGATTCGGCCCGCCCCGTGGCGCTGGAAGTCGCCAATTCCACCGGCATCCGCTACCGCGAAGGGCTGGTGAAGAACCGCTATGTGGGCCGCACCTTCATCATGCCCGGCCAGGCCGAGCGGCAGAAGTCGGTGCGCCGCAAGCTCAACGCGATCCCGCTGGAATTCAAGGACCTGAACGTGCTGCTGATCGACGATTCGATCGTGCGCGGCAACACCATCAAGAAGATCGTGCAGATGTGCCGCGAAGCCGGCGCCAAGAAGGTCTATGTCGCCTCCGCCTCGCCGCCGGTGAAGTACCCCAACGTCTATGGCATCGACATGCCGACCAAGCACGAGCTGATCGCAAACGGCCTCAGCATCGAGGAAATCCGCGACGAGCTGGGCGCCGACGCGCTGTTCTACCAGAACCTCGACGACCTGATCTGGGCCGCCAAGGAAGGCAACCCGGATATTGAGCAGTTCGACTGCTCCTGCTTTGACGGCAACTATGTCACCGGCGTCACCAGCGAGTATCTGAACGCGCTGGAAAGCAGCAGCCGGGTCAGCGCCAAGATCCAGGACATGCCGGTCCCCGGCGCCTCCTGGAACGCCCCCAACCTGGCCTCCGGCTGACCCCGCCCCGCCCCCTTGCGGAAAGGGGGGTTTGAACTTCCGGCCGCATCCGCGTATGAGGGCCGCGACCACTGCATGGACAAGGCGCTGGCCGTGACGGCCCGCGCCTTTTTATGCTTCCAGACGAAAGGCCGCCTCTTGGACGCGCATCTTGCCCGCATGCTGACCTCTCCGCGCCAGTGCCGCTGCTGCGGCGCCACCTTTGCGCAACTGCTGAGCCTGAGCTGCGACCGGCCCGATATCTGCTCCGAGGATATGGAGGTGGAGGACAACTCCGCCGTCCTGGCCACCCGCGGCGATATCCTGACCGACGATTTCTGCCGTCTGGGCGATCTGCGCTTTGTCCGCGCGGTGCTGGCGATCCCGCTGCCCGGCAGCCGCGGCGAGGAGTTTCTGCTGGGCACCTGGGCCAGCCTCAGCCGCGATGACTTCGACGCCTATCTCGACCTGTTCGAGATGCGCGAGACGGAAAAGCTGGGCGACCGCCCGGCCTGGCTGGCCAATGCGATCCCGCCGGATATGCCGATGCCCGCGGGCTGCGTTCTGGAGATGCGGCCGGAGGGCCAGTATCCGGAGCTCCAGGTCACCGAGCAGAACCACCCGCTCTATCCGCTGCAAAAGGACGGCGCCGAGCTGGAGGAGCTTCTGGAGCTGCTCTATGCCTATGGCCACGACCTGCCGTCGCTGGTTTTCGACGCCTGACGGGGCATTTCAGCGCAGGCGCGTGCGACCGGCCGCGGCGGCGGCCTTCCACCGATTGCATCCCCGCCGGTCCGCGGCTTCCCGCCGAGCCGCACGCAGGCTGGTTGAACCGGCCCGGCCGATTGACCAGATACGCCCTGACACATCGGGGATGAAGAACATGGCAAACGCAGAAACGGCGGGCGGCACACCCGCCAAGGTGGCCGGACTGGCCACCCAAGGCAATGCAGTGAACCGCAACCGGCTGAACCTTCTGGGCATCTACGGCCCCGAGAACAGCCTGACCGCGCTGGTGCGCCTGCCCAACGGCCGCACCAAGACCGTGACCCGCGGCACCCGCCTGTCCTCGCTGGGCCAGGTGGTGGCGATCGACGCCGAGGGCCTGGTGCTGAGCGCCAACGGCGAGACAAAACGCCTGCCGATGCCCGGCAGCTAAGCGCGGGAGCGCCGCAAATTTCTTCGAAGAAATTTGCCAAGAATTTTCGAAAATTCTTGCCCCGGGCCGCTGCCTCTTGACCTGCCTTCGCCCGCGGCCCAAGAAGGCGCCCATGACAGACAAAATCGCTCTCATCACCGGCGCATCCCGCGGCCTGGGCAGCGCCCTGGCCGAGGCCCTTGCGCCCACCCATCACATCGTCGCCGTGGCGCGCACCACCGGCGCGCTGGAAGAGCTGGACGACCGCATCAAGGCCGCGGGCGGCAGCGCCACCCTGGCACCGATGGACATCACCGTGCCGGAGGCGATGGCAACGCTCTGCCGCGGCATCCATGACCGCTGGGGCAAGCTGGACCTGTGGCTGCACACCGCGATCCATGCCACCGCGCTCTGCCCGGCACCTTCCGTTGCGGCCAAGGACTGGACCAAGGCGGTTGCGGTCAACGCCACTGCCACCTCGGTGCTGATCCCCTATGTGGCGCCGTTGCTGGGCCGGACGGGGCGCGCAGTGTTCTTTGACGACCCCAAGGCGGGCGAAAAGTTCTATGGCACCTATGGCGCCACCAAGGCCGCGCAGATGGCGCTGGCCCGCAGCTGGCAGGCGGAAACCGGACGCACCGGCCCCAAGGTGCGCATTCTGGAGCCGCAGCCGATGGCCACGGCCCTGCGCGCCCGCTTCCACCCCGGCGAGGACCGCGAGGCGCTGACCCCGATCCAGGACGAGGCCGCGCGCCTGCTGCCGCTGATCCTGGCAGACTGACGCCCGAAACCGGCCCCGCGCCGCGCCCCCGCGCGGCGCCCGGCCCAACGCTTGGGACGGCATCTGCGATGCAGGCCAAAGCGGCGGGAGCCCCCGCCCCCCCCGGCGGCTCTGCCTGTTGCCTCCCTGCCCCGCTTTGCGGCGGATGCCGCTTCTCCCAGCGAAAACCTTGCCCCGTTCCGGCACAGGTCCTATTCAATCGAAAACCCGGTTGAAGACGGCAGGCAGACACCCCATGCGCATTCTGATCACCAATGACGACGGCATCAGCGCCGAAGGGCTCACCATCCTGGAGGCCATCGCCCATGAGGTCGCAGGACCGGAAGGCGAGGTTTGGACGGTGGCGCCGGCCTTTGAGCAATCCGGCGTCGCCCATTGCATCAGCTATACCCGCCCCACCATGCTCAGCCAGCTGAGCGAGCGCCGCTTTGCCGCCGAAGGCTCGCCTGCCGACTGCGTGCTGGCGGGGCTGCATGTGGTGATGCACGGCCAAAGGCCCGACCTGGTGCTGTCGGGGGTGAACCGCGGCAACAACTCGGCGGAAAACGCGCTGTACTCCGGCACGCTGGGCGGCGCGATGGAGGCCGCTTTGCAGGGTATCCCGGCGATGGCGCTGTCGCAGTATTACGGCCCCGCCAACCGGGAGACCGGCAATCCGTTTGAGGCCGCTGCCGTGCACGGCGCTGCCCTGATTAAGAAGATCCTGGCCGCCCAGCCGCAGGATGCGCAAGATTACCGGCTGTTTTACAACATCAATTTCCCGCCGGTCCCGGCCGCGGAGGTCAAGGGCACCCGGGTGGCGCCGCAGGGCTGGCGCCCCGGCTGCCATTTCTCGGCCGAGGAGCAGCTGTCGCCCACCGGGCGCCGCTACCTGTGGATCCGCGGCGGCAACCAGCATGTCGAGGCCACGCCCGGCTCCGACGCTGCGGTCAATCTGGACGGCTACATCTCCGTCACCCCGATGCGCGCCGACCTGACCGCGGGCGATGCCCTGGATGCGCTGAAGGCGGTCGAATGGACGGGCAAGTGAGCGCGGCAATGAGCGGACCCGATCCGGAAACCAAGATGCAGTTCCTCTACTCCGTGCGCTCGCGCGGGGTGACCGACCAGAAGGTGCTGGAGGCGATCGAGGAGATCGACCGCGGCCTGTTCGTGCGCGGCATCTTCTCGCAACGCGCCTATGAAGACGTGCCGCTGCCGATTGCCTGCGGCCAGACCATCTCGCAGCCCTCGGTGGTGGGGATGATGACCCAGGCGCTGCAGCTGTCGCAGCGCGACACGGTGCTGGAGGTGGGCACCGGCTCCGGCTACCAGGCGGCGATCCTGTCCAAGCTGGCGCGCCGGGTCTATACCATCGACCGCCACGCCCGGCTGGTGCGCGAGGCGCGGTCCGTGTTCGACCGCCTGCGGCTCGCCAATGTGACCTCGCTGGTCGGCGATGGCAGCCACGGGCTGCCGGACCAGGCGCCCTTTGACCGCATCATCGTGACCGCTGCCGCCGAGGACCCGCCCGGGCCGCTTCTGGCGCAGCTCAAGACCGGCGGCATCATGGTGCTGCCGGTGGGCCAGTCGGACCACGTGCAGACCCTGATCCGGGTACGCAAGACCGAAGACGGGCTGGAATATGACGAGCTGCGCCCGGTGCGCTTCGTGCCGCTGCTTGAAGGGCTGGGCAAGGACAGCTAGGTCCGCTGCCGCAATTGCGCAAGCTGCGTTTGATATTCCTGCGCTGGCCCCGTAAACTGGCGGCGGAATTCAGCCGCCCGCTGAATTGCATGGGCTATAGTGATTGACGCGAGAGAATCCCCGCGAAAAAGGGGGAAGCGTGTTTTGAGGAGAGCAAGATGACCCGGACCCCCCCCACCCGGACCGCGTCCCGCGGGCTGCCCCGTTTCCGGCTGCCCCGGGCCCGGCTGCTGGCGCTGCTGCCCATGGCCGGGGTGCTGGCAGCCTGCCAAAGTCCGCTGGACTATGACCTGCGCGGCCAGCTTGGCGCCTTCAACACCGCCACCGCCGCCCAGTCGGCCACCTCCAGCCGTCCCGCTCCGGATGGCCGCGGGCTGATAACTTACCCCTCTTACCAGGTGGCGGTGGCGCAGCGCGGCGACACCGTCGCGGATGTCGCCGCGCGCATCGGCCTGCCGCCGGAGGAGGTCGCCCGCTACAACGGCATGGCGGCCGGTGACAAGATGCGCCAGGGCGAAGTGCTGGCGCTGCCGCGCCGCGCCCCGGCAGATTTCCCCGCGGACGGCACCGCCGCCCCGGGCTCGGTGGATATCGCCACCCTGGCCGGACAGGCGATTGAGACCGCGCCGCTGACCTCTCCCAGTCCGGGTTCGGTGACCACCACCGCGATCCAGCCGGCGCCCAAACCGCAGCCCGCCAAGGTGCAGCGCGGCCCGGAACCGGTGCGCCACAAGGTGAAACGCGGCGAGACCGCCTATACCATCTCGCGGCTGTATCAGGTGCCGGTGAAATCGCTGGCGGAATGGAACGGCCTGGGCAGCGACTTTGCGGTGCGCGAGGGCCAGTTCCTGCTGATCCCGCTGAAGGAGCAACCGGCGGCCGAACTGACCCCGGCCGCAGCCCCCGTTGCCGTGACCGAACCGGGCGCAGGCACCCAGACGCCGGTGCCGCCCAGCGCCAGCAAGCCGCTGCCGGAAGAAAAGGTCGCGCCCGCCGCGGTCAAGCCCGCGGCAGAGACCCTGCCCAAGCCGGAACTGCCGAAACCCACCCGCGCCAGCAGTGCGGCGATGGCCTATCCGGTGCAGGGCAAGATCATCAAGACCTACTCCAAGGGCCGCAATGACGGGATCGACATTTCCGGAGCCGCCGGTGCGCCTGTGAATGCCGCCGAAGCGGGCACCGTGGCGGCGATCACCAAGGATTCCAACAACGTGCCGATCGTGGTGATCCGTCACAGCCAGAAGCTGCTGACGGTGTATCAGAACGTCGCCAATATCACGGTGAAGAAGGGCGAAACCGTCGCCCGCGGCCAGCGCATCGCCTCCCTGCGCGGCGGCGACGATGCCTATGTGCATTTCGAGGTGCGCGACGGGTTCGAGAGCATCGACCCGCTGAATTACCTGAACTGACGGCGTTAACAGACTGTTAACAAAGAAAAGCCCGGCCAATCAGCCGGGCTTTTCTTTTACTGTACTCAGCGGTCTCAGCGCAGCGCCACTCCGTGCCGCCCGGCCAGATCGGTGAAGAACTGCCAGGCCACCCGGCCCGAGCGCGCGCCGCGTGTCGCCTGCCATTCGATCGCCTCGGCGCGCAAGCCCTCCACGTCCGCCTTGATCCCGTAGGCGGCGCAATAGCCCTCGATCATCGCCAGGTATTCGTCCTGATCGCAAGGGTGGAAGCCCAGCCACAACCCGAAACGGTCGGACAGGGACACCTTCTCCTCCACCGCCTCCGACGGGTTGATGGCGCTGGAGCGCTCGTTCTCGATCATGTCCCGCGGCATCAGGTGGCGGCGGTTGGAGGTGGCGTAGAACACAACGTTCTCCGGCCGCCCCTCGATGCCGCCGTCCAGCACCGCCTTGAGGCTTTTGTAATGCTGGTCGTCATGGC
Source organism: Leisingera aquaemixtae (assembly GCF_006740765.1). Lineage (GTDB taxonomy): Bacteria > Pseudomonadota > Alphaproteobacteria > Rhodobacterales > Rhodobacteraceae > Leisingera > Leisingera aquaemixtae. The sequence goes on along the minus strand of NZ_CP041159.1, from coordinate 975,082 downwards.
TGAACGACAGATCGTCGCAGAACAGGATGAACCGGTGCTGGGACCCGCGCAGATGGTTCAAAAGCCGCGCCACCGAAGGCAGATCCTCGCGCTGCAGCTCCACCAGCTTCAGCTCCGGGTGATCCCCGGCCAGCGCGCCGTGCACGGCTTTCACCAGGCTCGACTTGCCCATGCCGCGGGCGCCCCACAACAGCGCGTTGTTGGCGGCGAACCCTTGGGCGAAGCGGCGGGTGTTCTCCAGCAGCGTATCGCGGGAGCGGTTGATGCCGACCAGCAGATCCAGATCGACCCGGTTCACCGCCTCCACCGGTTCCAGCCGCTCTGGCCCCACATGCCAGACAAAGGCGCTGGCCGCGTCGAAATCAGGGGTTTCCAATGGCGCCGGAGACATCCGCTCCAGCGCCTCGGCAATGCGGGTCAATGCGTTCTCGTCCATGGGGGGCCTCCGTCCGTCAGTTGCCGGATTTCAAAGCATGTTCAGAGGCAAGCGGCAAGGGGGCTGGGTGAAGGCCACGCGCATCTTCCGGGAGCCCAGGATTGTGCTTGGCGCACAGATTGCCCCCTTAAATGTGCCACGCACAAATGAGTCGATCCGAAGCCCGGTCACTTCCTTCAGAAGTTGACCACGGTGAAGTTCACCATCACTCCCTTGTCCTTTTTTTCGAACTCCCGGGGGTCGGCCCAAACCTTGATCGAAAACTTAGCCTTGGTGTCCAGCTTGGGGTCCAAAACCCATTCGGTGATCGGAATGGTGATTGATGGCACCCCGGCACCCGGCTTCTTCGGAGACCATTTGGCAGTGGCTTTCGGGATAACCGGCGGGCTGCTTCCCGCCGCCCCTTTCTTCTTCTTGTCCAGTTCTTTCTTAAGCTGATCGACCAGGAATTGAACGACCTTTTTGTCGACTGATTTGACTTCTTTACAGACGCCCTTTGTCACCGCGTCTTCGATTTTCTTACCGGCAAGTTCTGGCTTTATGGTTTTTCCCACTTTCTTGGCAATCTTCTTGCACTCGCTTTCCATCTTCTTTTTGGCGGCAGCTGGGATCAGATCAGGCATAACAAACCTCCTAGTTACTAAACCGGACACCGCCTTGTGGAACTCGCCTGCGGCAAATGTGCTTAGTATGATGCTGCAGGTTTTGGGGTCCGCCATCAAGCCTTCTGCCTGCACTGGACTTGCTGCCGGCAGGAGTGGAACCGCATGCAAATGCAGCGGCGGCAGGCGACACGAGCCTCTTTCACCGGGCCCCCGATGCAGCCGGCAAGATGCCTTTTGAGCCTTAAAGCAAAAAAAGCGCGCCCTTCCGGGCGCGCCTTCTCATTTCAAACCGTCTCCGGCTTACTTGTCCTTGCCGTCCTCGGCCTCGAACTCAGCCATCAGAGGATCGTCGGGATGCGCATCCATCTCGTCCTCATCGTCATAGTAGCCGTCGGCGCGCAGCTTTTCCTCGCGCTTTTTCTCGACATGGGCCACCAGGAAGATCGAAATCTCGTACAGCCCGTAAACGACCACAAACAGGATGATCTGGGTGATCACATCCGGCGGCGTCACCAGGGCTGCCAGCACCAGGATCGCAACCACCGCGTATTTGCGGACAGACCCCAGGCCTTCGGCGCTGACCAGACCGGCCTTGCCCATCAGCGTCAACAGCACCGGCAGCTGGAAGCACAGGCCAAAGGCCACGATGAACTTGATCGTCAGGTTCAGGTATTCCTGCGCCGAGCCCTGGAACACCACGCTCAGGCCCTGTGTGACCTCCTCGCCAGTGATCGCCTCGCCAGTGGCGCCGAACTGCTGGAAACCCAGGAAGAAGTCGTAGGCCAGCGGGGTGACGACATAGAAGGCAAAGCTGGCACCCAGAATGAACATGAAGGGCGACGCCACCAGGAAGGGCAGGAACGCCCCCTTCTCAGACTTGTACAGCCCCGGCGCCACAAACCGCCACAGCTGGAACCCGATAAAGGGAAACGCCAGCATAAAGCCGCCAAGGAAGGAGATCTTGATCGCGACAAAGAAACCCTCCTGCGGGCTGATGAAGATCAGCGCGCAGTCCTGGCCGCTCTCCGCCAGCACCTCACACAAGGGCGCGGTGAGGAAGTTGAACACCGGTGTTGCCACGGTGAAGCAGATCACCATGCCGGCGATGAAGGCCAGAACCGAATGAATAAGCCGCGTGCGCAGCTCGGCCAGATGCTCGATCAGCGGTGCGGTTGAGTCGTCGATCTCATCCGGGTTGCTCATGATTTGGCCTCATCATCCGTCTTCAGCGCCGCCTCGGCGGCTTCCGCCTTGGCCAGCGCCTCTTCCGCCTCGCGCGCCTTGCGCTCCGCCGCGGCGCGCGCGGTGGAGGCCTGGATCTTCTTGGCATCCTCGGCGCGCTGCGCCGCCAGCTTGCCGGTCTCGCTGCCGGGGTCGAATTTCGCCGGGTCGATCGACGAAGCCATCTCCTGCGCCGCCTGCTTGATCCCGTCCATGGCAGAGCCGACGGGGTTCGATGCAGTCTTCAGGCCCTTGGCGACCTCATTGACCCCGGCCTCATCCGCCGCGTCATGCATTGCCCGGCTGAATTCGCGCGCCATCCCCTTGGCCTTGCCCACGAACCGCCCGACATTGCGGAACAGCACCGGCAGGTCCTTGGGGCCGACCACGATCAGCGCGACAACGCCGATGACCAGCAGTTCGGTCCACCCAAGATCGAACATCCGCGCTTAGGCCTTGTCTTTTTCGGTCTCGGGGGTCACGTCCTTGGCCGTGTCCGAGGCGTCCTGCTCCAGCTCGTTGCTGCCTTCGCTGATGCCCTTCTTGAATGAGGTGATGCCCTTGCCGACTTCGCCCATCAGCGAGGAAATCTTGCCGCGGCCGAACAGGACCAGAACCACAACGGCGATGAGCAGCAGGCCAGGCAGGCCGATGTTGTTGAGCATAAGTATCTCTCCTTACGTGATCCGGCGCGGGTTTGCAGCGCCGGTGGAATTGTTCGCTACGGGTTTAGCGCGCGGCCCGCTTTGAGCGAAAGCAACTCCGCGCGTGCAAAGCGCCTGCAAGCGAAGGATTTCATCGTTTTTGCAGGCGGCCCGCATCCAACTGACAGGTTTATGTCAGTTGCAACGCGGTAAATCCAGCCCATCACATGAACAAAGGAGAAACGTGATGAGCAAACATGCCGCCGAAATCGTGACCTTCAAACTGGCCGAGGGCGTGAGTCCTGCGGATTTCACAGCGCTGATGCAGCGCACCGAGGCCTTCGTGCGCGCCCAGGACGGCTTTGTCACCCGCCATCTGAGCCGGGGCGCGGACGGCAGCTGGACCGACTATGTGGTGTGGAAGGACATGGCGACGGCGCAAAAGGCGGCGCAGACCTTCATGCAGCAGGACTTTGCCGCCGAGGTGGTTGCAGCGCTTGCACCGGACAGCGCGGCCATGCGCCATGAAGAGGTGCAGTGGCAGATGACGCCCTAAGACCTGAGGGCTGCGCCTGTCCGCTGAAAGGACAGCAGGCGCAGCCCTTGACCTCCTCCCTCCCCCGCGCAAAGGCTAGGCCCATGCGCCGCACCGACCGCCTTTTCGAAATCATCCAGATCCTGCGCGACGGGAAGCTGCACCGCGCCCAGGACATCGCCGGGCGGCTGGAGGTCTCCACCCGCACCATCTACCGCGACATGGACACGCTGATGGCCTCTGGCGTGCCGGTCGAGGGGGAGCGCGGCGTCGGCTACATGGTGCGCGAGCAGATCAGCCTGCCGCCGCTGACCCTGACGCCGGAGGAGCTGGAGGCGCTGAACCTCGGCATGGCCATCGTGGCCGAGGCCGCCGACCCGGACCTGAAGGCCGCCGCCCTGTCGCTGGCGGCCAAGGTGGACGCGGTGCTGCCGGAGCAGACCATTGCCGAGGCCGACGCCTGGAAATTCGCGGTCTATCCCTTCTCGGACGCCGCCCGCGCCCTGGCGCACATGCCGGCGCTGCGTGCTGCGATAAAGGCGCGGCAGAAACTGCAGCTCAGTTACCGCCGCATCGACGGCACCCTGACAGAGCGGAAGATCCGCCCTCTGCACATGGAATACTGGGGCCGGGTCTGGACCCTGACCGCGTGGTGCGAAACGCGAAAGGATTTCCGGGTGTTCCGGGTTGACCTGATCGAAGACGCCTCTGCCCTGCCGGAGCTGTTCGTGGACGAGCCCGGCAAGCGCCTGCAGGACTACGATCCATACGGACGCTAAGATCCGCTCTTCTTCTGGCTGAAAATATTCCGGGGAAGGCGCGCAGCGCCTGGGGCAGAGCCCCCTGCCCCGGCTCTGCACGCGCCGCACCGGATTTCGGATCCGCCTCCAGCCGCGGCCTGGGGCCACGCCCCGCTTGGGCGGCCGCACCTTCCGCTGCCTGCGCTGCAAACGCGGAACAGCTGGCCGCGCCGCCGCGTTGAGTCGCTGTACGCAACCGGAGCCCGCGCCCATGTCCCAGATTTCGCTTCCCCCCGCCCTGCACAGCGCCCCCACCCTCATCATCCTGCTCGCGTGCTATGCCGTTCTCGGCTGTGTCCTGCTGGCCGCCTCGGTGATTGCCGCCGGCGTCATCGTGCCCGGCCATGACTGGGCGGCAGACACGATCAGCGACCTTGGCGCTGGACGCTATGAATTCATCGTCGATTCGGGGCTGTACGCCTTTTCCGCCGCGCTGGTCGCTATCGCCGTCGCCGCTGCCCATGTGCATCTGGGCGGCCGCGGCTGGAGCTTCGGGATCGTCGCCTTTGCGCTGATGGGGCTGATCGTCTTTCTGGTCGGCGCGCGCAATGAATACGGCGACAGCGATAACGAGGGCGTCGTGATCCACATCTACCTGGTCTACGCGCTGGGGGTGCTGATGGCGGTCGCGCCCTGGGTGATGGCAGGTGCGGCGGGGCAGATGGGCCAGGGCTACACGCGGATGCTGCGGGCCATTGCAGTTCTCTGGACGCTGACGGCGCCGGTGTTCTTCTTCCTGCCCACCGGCATCGACGGCCTGTACGAGCGCGGCCTGGGCCTGCTGGCGATTGTTGCCGTCTGCACGCTGGCGCATCTGTTCCTGCGCTACGGGCGCGCGCTGCGCTGACCGCCGCCGCACCGGCAGCCTGTGTGCAAGCGCGGCCTTCACCTTTGCAAAAATACTCCGGGGGTGAAGCCCGTCCCGGGAACCGTCCGGGGGACGGTTTCAGGGCTGAACGGGGCGGAACCCCTATCCAGCGGCGGCGGGGGCAGCGCCCCCTACCCGAGTTCGAAACTGGTCACGCCGTAAATCAGATCCGTCTCCAGCTGCGGCGCAGGCCCGCGATACATCCGCGCGGTCTCGAACACTGGCGCCAGGCCCAGGCCGCGCGCCAGTTCGACCGCCGCGGCATGGGGTTCCGGAACATCCAGGAACACCTCCTGCCCGGGCGGCAGCTCCTGCAGCAGCCGCGCCAGCACCGCCACCGCCGCCGGGCGGGAGACCGCCACCAGCGGCCCGATCTTGCAGCCGCTGCCGCAGCGCCGCAGGGTGCCGAACCCGGCCAAGCGTCCGTCCCGGTACGCGGCAAAGGAGTGATGCCCCGCCGCGCCCAGCCACTGCTGCCAGAAGACCGGGCGCGGCGCCGGGAAGACGCGGGCGTCCAGCGCCTCCAGCTCTGCCGCGGGGGCGCTCAGCGGCGACAGCTCGAAATCCGCGGCGGCCTGCAGCCCGCCGGCGGGCACCCCGCCAAAGCGGATATTGCGGTACGCCAGCTCAAAGCCCGAGCGGCGGTAGTTCGCTTGCTGATCCACCACCCCGTCAAGGCCGACAACCCGGCCCCCGGCATGCTCCAGCGCCTTTTGCCACAGGGCATAGCCATAGCCCTGGCCGCGGTGCGCCGGCGCCACGATGTAAAAGCCGAGGAAGGCGAACGCCTGCCCGTAGTTCACCACCGAGATGCAGGCGATCATCTGCCCGTCCAGGAAGCCGCCCCAGAAACCTTCGGGGTCAACGCTGGCAAAGCACGCGGCATCGCTGTGCCCAGGGTTCCAGCCTTCGCGCGCAGCCCAGTCCGCGGCGGTGCGGATCTCCGTAGGCGTCAACGCCCGGATCTGATAGCTGCCTTGCATCTGCATCTCCTGTTTCACCGGGTGCAGAATGCCCCTTAAGACTCAGGCAGGAAAGACGAAACAGCGGTTGCGGCGCACCGTCAGCCACATCACGCGGCCTTTTTCCGGCAGGAAGACGTTTGGCACCGTCGCCTTAAGGATCGAGCCGTCGAAATCCATCCTGAACTCCACCAGGCTCTCGCTGCCCAGAAACCGGGCGCGCTCCACCACTGCGCGGGCGGCAACGCCGTCGCTGGGGGTGGGCAGCGGGCCCTGGCCGCCGCGGTCAAAGTCGATGCGCAGATGCTGCGGGCGGAACACGATCTCTACCGCGGTGCCGTCCGCCACCCCCGGCGCCAGGAACTCGCCAAAGGCCGTGCGTGCCAGCGCGCCGTTCACCTGCGCCTTCAGCACGTTCACATCGCTGAAGAACGCCACTGCCGCCTTGTCCACCGGATGGGTGTAGACGTTGTAGGGCGCGCCCTGCTGCACGATCCGGCCGCCGCGCATCAGCGCGATCTCGTCGGCCATCCGCATCGCCTCTTCCGGTTCATGCGTGACCAGCAGGACGGCGGTGTCCTCTTCCTTCAGAAGGCTCAGGGTTTCGTCCCGGATGCCGTCGCGCAAGCGGTTATCAAGGCCCGAGAACGGCTCATCCATCAGCATGATCCGCGGCCTGGGCGCAATCGCGCGGGCCAGCGCCACCCGCTGCTGCTCGCCGCCCGACAGCTGGTGCGGGTAGCCGTCGATGAAGCGCTTGAGCGACACCCGGTTCAACAGCTCCTCGACCCGCGCGCGCTTCTCGTCCCGGCTGCCCTTCAGGCCGAAGCCCACATTGTCGGCCACGCTCAGATGCGGGAACAGGGCAAAGTCCTGAAACATCAGCCCGATCTCGCGCCGTTCGGGCGGTACCCGGAACACGGTGTCGCAGATCAGCTTGCCATCGACATAGATTTCGCCGCTGTCCTGCATCTCCACCCCGGCGATCATCCGCAGGGTGGTGGACTTGCCGCAGCCCGACGGCCCCAAAAGGCAGGTGACCTGCCCCGCCCGGATCTTCAGCGAGACGTCATCCACCACCGCGCGGCCCTCGAAGAAGCGCCGGATATTGCGGATTTCCAGCCGCGGCGGGGCCATGGTGCTGTGCATCTTCGCTGGGGCAGTGTTCATGGGGCCTCGGGGCTTTTCCGATAAAAACGCTTGGGGTCACGCCGGGATAGCAATCCTGCTCAGCCGCCGCAAGCGGTCAGCACTGCGTGAAAAACCTACTGCCCGGCCTATAGGCCGGGCAGCGCCCGTCCCGCCCCCCACGGGGCGGGCGCTTCTCGCCCTCCCCGCCGGGCCGGGCGCCGCTCTCTGTTTGAGCTTTCAAGTCCTGGTTTACGGCCTTCCTTCTAGCAGCACCCCTGAGCGGTGCCGTCCAGCTCCAGCCCGTTAAAGGGAGAATTGCCGCCGCACCCCTCGAAAATCCCGTAGTGGGTCTCAAACGAGCCGATGAATTCGAAATGCGGTGCCAGGCGCGTGTCTTGCAGCATCATCCAGGTGTTGCCGCAGACCGGGAATACCTTGCCTGCTTCCATCACATGATGATCATCCAGCACGAAACGGTGCGGCGCGTGCTCGATTGTGCCCTTGTAGATCACCGCCTGCCCGTAATCCTCGCAGGCCGGCTCCAGCGCTGGCAGCTTGAACAGCCGGTAGGTGGCCGACAGGAACTTCAGCGGCTGCACCCGCTTTTCCAGCACCGGATTCTCGATGGTCAATAGCCGTGAGGTCACCATCCGCGGGTCCTTGAACCCGGCCTCTTTCGCGATGGCCAGGAAGTCGTTCCAATAGAGCGCGCCGGACAGGCATTCGCCGTACAGCACCTCATCCTCGGCCAGCGCCTGCGGCACCCGGCGGTCGGCGTAGACATCGGAGAAATACATCTCCCCGCCCTCTTTCAGAAGATGATACGCCCCGCGCAGCACCGCGCCCTTGTCGGTGGCCAGGTTGATCACACAGTTGGAGACGATGATGTCGAAAGAGCCCGGCTCCAGATCCAGCGCGTCCAGAGTCTCGATATAGCCGTGATGGAATTCGACATTGGACCGGGCATGGCCGAAGGCCTCGGCGTGGTGGTCCTGATGGCGCCGCGCCACCTCCAGCTGCGCAGGCGTCATATCAACACCCACCACCTTGCCATGCTCCCCAACCAGCGCCGACAGCGCATAGACATCGCGGCCCGCACCGCAGCCCAGATCAAGGATGCGCGCGCCCTCCAGCGCCTCCGGCGCAATCAGGCCGCAGCCGTAATAGCGGGTCAGCACCTCGTCATGGACCTTGGACAGCACAGCCTTCACATGGTCCGGCATGTCGTCCGGCGTGCAGCAGGCGTTGGTCTGAAGATCAGCGCTGCCCTGCAGCACCTCGCCGTAATAAGCCTGCACGTTTTCGTGGTTCATGGGGACGCCTTTCCTTGAGGGTTGCGGACCGACTGGATAGCGGCCACCAGTCACCCGTTCAATCGGTCCTGCGAGAGGTCTGACGCAAGTGTGATGGAGTGTGCGATACAAAGTTCTGAGGGCAACGCCCGTCCGCGGGCGGAAGCGAAGCGCCCGCCCATGGGGGCGGACGGGCGCTGCCCGGCGTGCCGCCGGGCGAAAGAGCAGTGTCTGCGTTACCTCACCCTTCCGGCAGCAGCTCAAACGCGGCCTCGGCGCGCACCTTGCCGTTCACCATCAGCTCCACCCGGTGCGGCCCCGGCACCAGCTTGAAGGTGGTCGCATCCCCCTTCAGCTTGTGCTTCTTGCCCAGTTCCAGCGTGCCGCCGCTGATCTTTGCCTGTTTCAGCTTGAACACCTTGGCCGAGGTTTTCCCCGCAGGGCGCTGGAAATGCAGGATGTAATCGACCAGCACCGGCGCGCCCGCAGCCCCGTCCAGACGGCAGGAGAGATCCAGCGCCCCGCCGATACGCACGGTCTCCGGGACCCTGATCCGCGCGTCCAGCGCCAGATCCGGATCATAGCCCAGCATCGCCATCGCGCGCGGATGGCCCGCCTTCACCAGCCCGCGCAGGGCGTGGCCGGTCATCCAGTCCAGCTCCTTGCGCTGCTGCTGCCCGGCCTGGCGCCAGCGCTGCAGCCGGTCCATCACCAGATCCGGATCCTTCTTGGCAATGTCGTTCAGATGATTGGCGACCGAGCGGGTGACAAAGCGGGCGCCATCGCCGTGCAGCCGGTCCAAAAGCGGCAGCGGGGCGCCGAGCGCAAGGCCCACCGCCTCGCCCCAGGGCAGCCGCGGGCGGGTGCCCTCGCTGACCAGCCGCCGCACGTGATAGCTGCTGTGCCCGGCCCAGTCCTGCATCCGCGCCAGCACCTCATCCGGCCAGCGGTTCAGGAAAGGCCGGATCGCCCATTCCATCGAAAACCGCTGGGTGATTTCCTCCAAGAGGTCCAGCGACAGATCCCGGTGCGCCTCAAGGCCCAGCGCGGCGACATATTCCCCCAAGGGGGCAAAGATGAAGTCGCCGAAGTCATCATCCGTCTTGCCGGGATCCAGCGGCGGCGGCAGCGCTTTCAGCAGAATGGGCGCTGCCTCGGGCAAGGCTGCGGGCAGATGATCCGCCAGCACCTGCGCAATCAGCGCGATTCTCTGCTTCAGCTCCAGCGCCGGCAGCTCCGCCATCACCTGGGCCTCAAAAGCCTCAGCATCAAACCCGGCCTCAGCCGCGGAAAAAAGGCCCGCCAGATAGCGGACCTTTTCGCGGTTGAACAGCTGGTCCTTCAGGGAAAACCCGCTGGCCATGCGGCGCTCCTTACATCGTGGTGTTTGTGGCGCCGCCATCCAGCAGGATGTTCTGCCCGACCATGAATCCAGCATGCTGCGAGCACATGAAGGCGCAGGTGGCGCCGAACTCCTGACGGGTGCCATAGCGGCCCGCCGGGATGGTGGCGCAGCGCTGCTTCTTGGCGTCCTCCACCGAAATGCCCTGCGCCTTGGCCGCGCCGCCGTCCAGCGCCTCGGCCCGGTCGGTGGCATGGAGGCCCGGCTGCAGGTTGTTCATGATGACACCCTTGCCCGCCACCTGCCGCGCGGTGCCCGCGACATAGCCGGTGAGCCCCGCCCGCGCCGCATTCGACAGCCCCAGCACCGGGACCGGCGACTTGACCGAGACCGAGGTGATGTTGACCACCCGGCCCCAGCCGCGCTCGATCATGCCCGGGACCAGCGCCTTGATCAGCGCAATCGGGGTCAGCATGTTGGCGTCCAGCGCCTTGATGAAATCCTCGCGGTCCCAGTCGGTCCACATGCCCGGCGGCGGCCCGCCCGCGTTGGTGACCAGGATGTCCACGTCCTCAGCCGCCTCCAGCACCTTCTGCTGGCCCTCCGGCGTGGTCACATCGGCGGCCACCGTCACCACATCCACGCCATACTGGTCGCGGATCGCCTGCGCCGACGCCTCCAATGCCTCCGCCCCGCGGGCGTTCATCACCAGGTTCACACCCGCTTCCGCCAGCGCCTCGGCGCAGCCCAGCCCCAGCCCCTTGCTGCTGGCGCAAACCAGCGCGCGCTTGCCCGAAATACCCAGATCCATTGCCGTCCTCCCTCGGGAATCTTTTCAGTCGCCGCAGAGCTTGCACCGCCTGCCCGGCGAAGACCAGCCCCGCGCCCTCCGCGCCAATCGTCAAACCGCCGGAAAATCAGCCCCTTCCGGACCGTTTTCTGCCACATTCCTGCAGCAGATCTATTGGACAGCGCCCCGCGCGGGTTCACAGTGGAAACGAAACACACGCCGCTTATGGGACAGACCTTGACCGCCAGCCTCACCTCCGTCCAGGCCTGCCTGGCCGAGCATTTCCGCGTCGAATACGGTGCCAACACCGGCGACCCGCTGGGCGTGCTTGAGGATCTAGTGCTGGATGACGTCTACATGCTGGACGCCGCCTCCGCCCCGCGGCGGCTGGGCATCGCCGCCGGTCACGACGGCAGCCTTTCTGTGGCGGAGGCCTCCGCGCTTGGCACCCCCGGTGCCGCGCTGCACCTGGATTGCCTGCTGACCCTGATGCCCGACCGCGGCCCCAACACCGAAATCCTGGTGCTGGTCGAGGCCGATGCCGAGGGCTATATCGCCGCCATCTACCTGGTGCCGCTGGCACCCCTGCAGCCGCAGGTGCCCTATACGCTGGTCAAGGCGGTGCGCGAGCCCGCCCGGCGCAAGCTGGCGCAATCGGCCTGCGTCTCCTTCACCCGCGGCACCCGCATCACGCTGTCCACCGGCGCCCAGCGCCCGATCGAGGACATGCGCCCCGGCGACCGCGTCCTGACCCGCGACGACGGCATCCAGGAGGTGCGCTGGGTCGGCCAGTCCACCCTGCGCGCGGTCGGCGATCTGGCCCCGGTCCTGATCCGCAAGGGGGCCCTGAACAACGCCCGCGACCTGATCGTCAGCCCCGGCCACCGGCTGATGGTCTACCAGCGCAGCGACGAGATCGGCGCCGGCGCGCCCGAGATCCTGGTCCGCGCCCGCGACCTGGTGAACGGCGACAGCGTGGTGGTGCTGGACGGCGGCTTTGCCGATTACTTCCAGATCCTGTTCGACCGCCACCACATCATCTACGCCGAGGGCATCGCCGCCGAGAGCACCTTCCTCGACCCCGTCACCCGCCCGGCGCTGCCGGAGGATATCTGGATCACGCGCGCAGGACACCCGCACGCCCCCCTGCCCGCCGCCCACAAGCGCGGCACGCATGGCCTGGACGTGAGCCGGGCGCTGCTGAACAGGCCGGATGCGGTGGGGCTGTTGAAAAGGGCGTCGTTGCGGTGATGTAACCAAAGGACCTTTGACAAAAGCAACGTCTTGGGTTCAGAGGAAAACGCTCACCACTGAAGTTGCCTCGCAAATTATGCACTCGCCAGTGGACACTCGAAGTATTTCACGCTACCTACGCTCCACCTATGCGAAACTAAACGGCACAACATAAATCCAGGAGCGTGCAACATGGCCCCACTCGTTTCCCTATTCAATCATAAGGGTGGCGTCAGCAAAACCACTACCACGTTCAACCTAGGATGGGCATTAGCGGATCAGGGGTATCGAGTACTGATTGTTGATGGCGACCCACAATGTAATTTGACCGGCACCGTATTGGGGTTCGCTGGAGTTGCTGATTTCGACAGTTTCTATACTAAAAATCCCGGCCAAAACATTGCCGATGGCCTCGACCCTGTTTTCAGCGGATCAGGGTCCCATTTAAAACCCATCGAGACCTTTGGTACAAATCACGAAAATCTCTTTTTGCTAGCAGGAAGTATTAACCTCGCCTTGCACGAAACACAAATCTCTGTTGCACTGAGTGCAAGTACCGCGATTCCGGCACTCCAAAACATACCTGGCTCAATTGGCGAATTCCTTCGAATCACTGCAACTTACAACGAAATCGACATTGTGCTCATTGACATGAGCCCAAGCGTCGGCGCTCTAAACCAGTGTTTCCTGATGTCATCGGACTATTTCATAGTACCAACGTCCCCAGACTATTATTGCAATCAAGCAATCAGTTCTTTGGCGAAGGTCCTACCAGGCTGGAGTTCGTCGGTTGCTGCGTTTCGTAATACTTCTTTAACCTACCCCATCCCTCAAACGCCGCCGCAATTTTGTGGAATTATTTCACAGCGCTACCGACCTAGATCTGGAGCGCCCGCGAAATCTTTTCAAAATTGGATCGATACGATTAAAGCCAATGTAGATAATACTCTAGTACCTGTACTAAAAAAGTCCTCCATGATCATCACGGAAGCTGAGTTTGTAGCCTCAGGTGCAGCTGACGAACCTTACAATCTAGCCAACATTCCCGACTTTAACTCACTGATCGCCCAATCTCAAAAACACAACGTCCCCGTTTTTGCTTTAAGTGATGAACAAATTGAGCAAGGCGGTAAAATTCTTGAGAACATGAAAGAAAACCGAGACACCTTTGAGGCGACGTTCAAAGACCTTAGCAACTGCATTCGAAACATCTCAGGCATTTAAGTCGCGGTGACCACAATCTTCAACAGGAGCTATTAACTGAAGCTCTTGTTGAAGAATACAGCACAGGTCTGCAGTTGCTATTGGAGATGCCATCTTTCTCTGTTCTTTTTCCCCTCACTCTCCCACCCCGCGCTCCCGCAGATCCCGCTGCATCCGCCGCGCCCGCACCGCAATGCGAAGAATCGTGTTGTCCTTGTCATGGGCCTGGATATGCCCGGCCAGCAGCGCCAGCCAGTAGATCCGCAGGATTGAGTTGATGCGGCGGCCATAGTTCGGGCCCAGCTTGCGGAACCATTTGACCATGTCCGCGTCCAGCCGGATCGTCACCCGGGTCTTGGGCTTGTCCAGCCGCTCCCAGCTCAGGATGCCGTCCCAATCCTCCGGCAGGCTCTTGTCCAGCCAGTCGCGGCGCAGCTTCTGCTGCAGGTCGTCCAGCTCCAGCTGCATCTCATTGTCGTAATACCGTTTACTGGGCATCCCGTGGCGTTCCCTTGATGGCGGCGGTTCGCAGCGGGGCGGCACTCCCGCGCTGATCCCAACCCTGCCCTAGTCCGGTTAAATCCCGGCAAGCGGGGCGTGCGCAGGAAACGCCACACCTTTTCAAAGGGCAGCCGCCCGGTGCACAGGGGGTGTACGGGGGGTGCACGCGTGGCACCCCCTGTTTTTCTTGCCTCTTCCGGCATTCCTGCTATACGCGCGCTCATGTTGGACACCGCTGTAAACCGCCCCGAACTGCCGCCCGAAATTGCGCGGCGCCGGACCTTCGCGATCATCTCGCACCCGGACGCCGGCAAGACCACGCTGACTGAAAAGTTTCTGCTCTATGGCGGTGCGATTCAGATGGCCGGACAGGTACGCGCCAAGGGCGAGGCGCGGCGGACGCGCTCGGACTTCATGCAGATGGAGAAGGACCGCGGGATTTCTGTCTCCGCTTCGGCAATGTCCTTTGATTTCAGCGGCTTCCGCTTCAACCTGGTGGACACGCCCGGCCACTCGGATTTCTCCGAGGACACCTACCGGACGCTGACGGCGGTGGATGCAGCGGTGATGGTGATCGACGGCGCCAAGGGTGTGGAAAGCCAGACCCAGAAGCTGTTCGAGGTCTGCCGCCTGCGCGACCTGCCGATCCTGACCTTCTGTAACAAGATGGACCGCGAGAGCCGGGACACCTTTGAGATCATTGATGAAATCCAAGAGATGCTGGCGATCGACGTGACCCCCGCCAGCTGGCCCATCGGGGTGGGCCGCGATTTCATCGGCTGCTACGACATGCTGCGCGACCGGCTGGAGCTGATGGACCGCGCCAACCGTAACAAGGTGGCGGAAAGCATCCAGATCAACGGGTTGGACGACCCCAAGCTGGCCGAACACGTGCCGGAGCACCTGCTTGAGAAGCTGCTGGAAGAGGTCGAAATGGCGCGCGAGCTGCTGCCCGCGCTGGACCCGCAGTCGGTGCTCGAGGGCCACATGACCCCGATCTGGTTCGGCTCCGCCATCAACTCCTTTGGCGTCAAGGAGCTGATGGATGGGATCGGCAAATACGGCCCCGAGCCGCAGCCCCAGTCGGCCGAGCCGCGCCAAGTGAGCCCGGAAGAAAAGAAGGTCGCCGGTTTCGTGTTCAAGGTGCAGGCCAACATGGACCCTAAGCACCGCGACCGGGTGGCCTTTGTGCGGGTGGCCTCGGGCCATTTCAAGCGCGGCATGAAGCTGACGCATGTGCGCACCAAGAAGCCGATGTCGGTGTCGAACCCGGTGCTGTTCCTGGCCTCCGACCGGGAGCTGGCCGAGGAAGCCTGGGCTGGCGACATCATCGGCATCCCGAACCACGGCCAGCTGCGCATCGGCGACACGCTGACCGAGGGCGAGGCGATCCGGGTGACCGGCATCCCCTCCTTTGCGCCGGAGCTGCTGCAGACGGTGCGGGCGGGTGATCCGATGAAAGCCAAGCACCTGGAAAAGGCACTGATGCAGTTTGCCGAGGAAGGCGCGGCCAAGGTGTTCAAACCCTCGATCGGCTCCGGCTTCATCGTCGGCGTGGTCGGCCAGCTGCAGTTCGAGGTGCTGGCAAGCCGGATCGAGATGGAATACGGCCTGCCGGTGCGGTTTGAGGCAAGCCAGTTCACCAGCGCACGCTGGGTCAGCGGCGACAAGGCGGCGGTGGACAAGTTCATCAACGCCAACAAGCAGCACATCGCCCATGACCACGACGGCGACATTGTCTATCTGACGCGGCTGCAGTGGGACATCGACCGGGTGGTGCGCGACTACCCCGATCTGAAACTGACCGCGACCAAGGAAATGATGGTTTAACAAAAAACGCCCGGCCCTCCGGGCGTTTTTCCTGCGTCCTGCTGCGGCCGCCAACAGATTCGCCGGCCCGGCCGCAGCGCCGCAATTGGCAGAACACTGCCCGGATTCTGGCTGATTTGTTTCCTTTCTGCATAGTTCACAGGCGAAAATACTGTAAAATCCGGCATTAATTGACGATCGCCCGGGATTTTGATATGCCCCGCAACGAGCCGGAAGCTGCCATCCCGCATGACCATTTGCGGATCCGGCTGGAACACACACGCGCGGGCCAGGTCAGTGTCCGCAATGACGGACACAGATGACAAAATTTACCGATCTGAACCTGAATCCCAAGGTCCTCAAAGCTATTGAGGAAGCTGGTTATGAAACCCCAACGCCGATCCAGGCCGGGGCAATCCCGCCTGCGCTGGAAGGGCGCGATGTTCTGGGAATCGCCCAAACCGGCACCGGCAAGACCGCGTCTTTCACGCTGCCGATGATCACCCTTCTGGCCCGCGGCCGCGCCCGGGCCCGGATGCCGCGCAGCCTGGTGCTGTGCCCCACCCGCGAGCTGGCCGCTCAGGTGGCGGAAAACTTCGACACCTATGCCAAGCATGTGAAGCTCACCAAGGCGCTGCTGATTGGCGGTGTGTCCTTCAAGGAGCAGGACGCGCTGATCGACAAGGGCGTCGATGTGCTGATCGCGACCCCGGGCCGGCTGCTGGACCATTTCGAGCGCGGCAAGCTCCTGCTCACCGGCGTGCAGATCATGGTGGTGGATGAGGCCGACCGGATGCTCGACATGGGCTTCATCCCGGATATCGAACGCATCTTCTCGCTGACGCCGTTTACCCGCCAGACGCTGTTCTTCTCCGCCACCATGGCGCCGGAGATCGAGCGGATCACCAACACCTTCCTGTCGGGTCCGGCCCGTATCGAGGTGGCGCGCCAGGCGACCGCGTCGGAAACCATCGAACAGGCCGTGGTGCAGGTCAAACCGTCGCGCCGCGACCGCGAGGGCAGCGAGAAGCGCACGGTTCTGCGCGCCCTGATCGACGGCGAAGGCGACAAGCTGACCAACGGCATCATCTTCTGCAACCGCAAGACGGATGTGGATATCTGCGCGAAATCGCTCAAGAAATACGGCTATGACGCCGCCGCAATCCATGGCGACCTGGACCAGAGCCAGCGGACCAGGACGCTGGATTCCTTCCGTGAGGGGTCATTGCGTATCCTGGTGGCCTCGGATGTGGCCGCACGCGGCCTGGACGTGCCCAGCGTCAGCCATGTGTTCAATTTCGACGTGCCGGGCCACGCCGAGGATTACGTCCACCGGATCGGCCGCACCGGCCGTGCCGGCCGCGAGGGCAAGGCGATCACCATCTGCACCCCGCGCGACGAAAAGGCGCTGGATGCAGTGGAGAAGCTGATCCAGAAGGAGATCAAGCGCCTGGACAACCCGGTCAAGCCCGAACCGAAACAGGAAAAGCCCTCCCGGCCTGCCAAGCCGGACGCTGCGAAGCCGGACACAGCCAAGCAGGACACTGCCAAGGCAGACACCGGATCGCGCGCCCCCCGCAAGGAGGACAAGGCTGCGCAGAAGCCCGAGCGCGCGTCCTCGCGCGGGAAATACGGCAAGCGCGACGACAAGGCCGTGGTTGGCATGGGCGACCACCTGCCTAGCTTCATCGCGCTCAGCTTTGCCGAACGCCGCGCCAGCTAAGCAGCGCAACAGAACGTTTCAGGGCCGCTCTTCGGAGCGGCCTTTTTCGTTGGTGGCTTCCCAGCTGCGCTGCCCTCAGCGGCCATGCAGCCGCAGCATAGTGACCTTTGCAGTTGCAGCATACCGGGTCTTCGATCTTGGCCGGTGTCAGCCTGCGGCAACGGGCGTATAGGGATCGCGACACAGAAACGCGCCATTGACGATGGGCTAAGCCATGAACACCACTGACACCAAAACACTGACGATCTCCCAATTCCAGGCCATCGAGGCCCGCGCCCATGAGCTGCGCGCAGAGGCATTTGCCAGCATGATGCGCAGCTTGTTCCGCGCTCTTGTCCGCGCGCCGCGCAAGGTCATCTCCTGCCCCAGCTGCGCCCGCCCGCTGCACGGCTGAGACGCCTGCCGGATTCCGGCAGCCGCACGGAATTGAAAACGCCGCGTGCCCCTGAGGGCCGCGGCGTTTTTCGTTTTCCAGCGGTGGCGTTCTGCGCCCGCGCCGCGGGCCCGTCAGGGCCCCGCGGCGCCTGGCCCAACGGGGCCTGTTGCATCTTTGATGCAGCTTGGGCCGGGCGGGAGCACTGCCCTGCCCTGCAAGGTCCGGCCCGGCGGGATCAGCGCATACGGCTGACCACCACCGTGACCTCTGGCTTCTTGCCGATCTCGCTGAAGGCGCTCTGGCGGGCGATGCGGCGCAGCTCCTGCTCCAGCTTGTCGTCATCGCGCAGGGTCTTGGCGCCTGCCCGCATCAGGAACTGGTTTAGGTCCTCTTCCATCACCTCGACCAGTGCCGCGTTCGAGGTGCCGGTTTCGGGCAGGCCCTTGACATCGCACCAGGGTTCGCCCAGCGGCTCGTCTTCCTCGTCCAGGATCACCGTCACCAGCACATGGCCGTTCAGAGCCATGCGGATACGGTCGCGCACGATCCCGTCCATGGCGCCGTATTTGACGGTGCCGTCCAGATAGGTGCGCCCGGTTTCGATCCATTCGGTCACTTTCGGCACGTCGCCTGTCAGGTCCATCATCATGCCGTTGACGACAACGGCGCTGGCGATGCCCTTCTCCTCGCCCAGGCGGGCGTGCTGGCGCAGGTGGCGGTGCTCGCCATGCATCGGGATCAGCATCTTGGGTTTCAAGAGGCGGTGCACCTCCTCCAGGTCCGGACGGTTGGCATGGCCCGAGACGTGGTAGAGGCCCGAGCTGTCATCAACCACATCCACCCCCATTTCGGAGAACTGGTTGATGATGCGGATGACGCCCTTTTCGTTGCCTGGAATGGTCTTGGAGGAGAACAGGAACAGGTCGCCCTCCTTCAGCTCCAGCCCGCGGTACTTGCCGCGCGCCAGCTGCGCGCTGGCGGCGCGGCGTTCGCCCTGGCTGCCGGTGGTGATCAGCATCAGGTTGTCACGCGGCACGTTGGCGGCGTCCTCGGGGCTGATCGTCTTCGGGAACTCCGTCAGCACGCCGGTTTCGACCGCCGCCTCGATCATGCGGCGCATGGCGCGGCCCAGAAGGACCACGGAACGTCCCGCCTTCTCGGCAGCCACGGCGAGGGTTTTCACACGGGCCACATTGGAGGCAAAAGTGGTCGCGGCCACCAGCCCCTTGGCCTCAGCAAACAGCTTGGTGATCTCCTCCGGCAGTTCGGATTCCGAACGGCCCGGATGCTGCGAGAACACATTGGTGGAATCGCAGACCAGCGCCTGAACGCCGTCGCCTGCAATCTGCGCCCACATCCCGGGGTCGAAGGGTTCGCCCACCAGCGGGTTGGCGTCCAGCTTGAAGTCGCCGGTGTGCACCACCCGCCCTGCCGGGCTGTCGATCACCAGTCCGCCGCTTTCGGGGATCGAGTGGCTCATCGGCGCAACGCCGATGGTGAAGGGGCCAAGCCTCGTCACCTCGGGCCAGGCCTGCACGGTGTGCACATTGGCCGGGTCGTGGCCTGCTTCCTCCATCTTGCGGCGCGCCAGATTGGCGGTGAAGGCGCGGGCGTAGACGGGCACGTTCAGATGCCCGTACATATGGGCGATGGCGCCAATGTGGTCCTCATGCCCGTGGGTGATAAAGATCCCCTCCAGCCGGTCAGCGCGCTGCTTCAGCCAAGTGATGTCGGGCATGATCAAGTCCACGCCCGGGGTGGTGTCCATATCGGGGAAGGTCACGCCCAGGTCGACCAGAACCAGGCGTTCCTTGTCCTTCGGGCCGTAGCCATAGACATAGGCATTCATGCCAATTTCACCCGCCCCGCCGAGGGGCAGGTAGATCAATCTTTCACTGCTCATGCGTCAGTACCATTTTCCTTGTTGTATTTATGGATGATCTGCAGCCCATGCATGGTGAGATCGTCCTCATATGCGTCAAACAGATCAGCAGATTGCTGGAACAGAGGCGCCAGCCCGCCTGTTGAGATCACTTTCATCGGCACTGCGCGCTCGGCCTTGATACGGGCGCAGATTTCGCGCACGAGGCCAACGTAGCCCCAGAACACGCCGGACTGCATGCAGGCGACGGTGTTGGTGCCGATGACATTTTGCGGCTTGGAAATGTCCACGTGGGGCAGCGCCGCGGCGGCCTGGTGCAGCGCTTCCAGGCTCAGGTTCACACCCGGCGCAATCACCCCGCCGACATAGGCGCCATCCTCGGCCACTACGTCAAAGGTGGTGGCGGTCCCGAAATCCACCACGATCAGGTTGCCGCCGTAGGTGTCGAACCCCGAAACCGTGTTGACCAGCCGGTCAGGGCCGACGGCGGTGCCCTCGTCCACCCGCACCGAGACGGGCAGAAGGCATTCGGGCTTGCCCACCACCAAGGGCCGCGTATTGAAATAGCGGTCCGCCAGCACCCGCAGGTTGAACACCACCCGCGGCACGGTGGAAGAGACGATCATGTCGGTGATATCCGCCTCGATCCCCTGCAGCCGCATCAGCGTGTTCAGCCAGACATAATACTGGTCGGCGGTGCGCTTCCAGTCGGTGGCGGTGCGCCACAGAGCGATGAACTTTTCGCCGTCATAGATCGAGAAGACGGTGTTTGTGTTGCCGCAATCAACTGCCAGAAGCATTGCTGCCCCTTCCTAGAAATAGATGTCGGCCGCGGGGATGCTGACGCGGCCCTTGGCGGTGTTTAGGACAAGGTTGCCGCTGGCGTCCACCGTTTCAAAGGTGCCCTCGGTTTCCGCACTGGCGGTCTTGGCGGTGATCACCTCGCCCAGCTTGGCGGCGCGCGCCAGCCATTCGGTGCGGATCGGCTCAAACCCGTAGGTCGCAAACTGCTGCTCATAGCGGGCGAACGCGCCGGCGACGGCCTCCAGGAACTCCTCTGGCGTGACCTGCACGCCGGTTTCCGACAGCAGCGACACCGGGTAGACCGCGCCGGGTTCCAGCCATTCCTGCATCGGGGTTTCCACCAGGTTCACGCCGATGCCGACAAACAGGTGGTTGACCCCCTGCCCGTTACCCGCGCTTTCCAGCAGGATGCCCGCCAGCTTGCCGCCCTTCAGCAGCACGTCGTTGGGCCATTTCAGCGACAGCCCCTCGCTGCGGCCCGTCACTGCGACGCAGGCATCGTAAACGGCCAGGGCGGCGACAAAGCTGCGCAGCGCCGCCTGATCAGGGGTGCCTTCGGGGCGCATCACCAGGGTGGCGGCAAAGTTGCCCTTGGGGTCCTTCCAGTCGCGGCCGCGGCGGCCCCTTCCCTGAGTCTGGCGCAGCGCCAGGATCCACTCCGGTCCTGCCAGTTCCCCGGCGATGCGGGCGGCCTCATTGAGGGTGCTGTCCACCTCGGCAAGCACCCGTTTTCCATATCCTGCTGGCCAGCTCATCTCATTCCTCGAAAGTGCGAAAAGGCCCGGTCGCGTGACCGGGCCTTTCCAGCCTGCCTGAAAAGCAGATCAATTTACAAGGGTTGCTGCGGCGGCTGCCGCCGCAGTGTCCACGCCGAACTGGTAAACCAGCCCGACCAGCATCATCGCGGCAGACGCCATCAGCGCAACAGTCAGCACCGGCGAGCCTTTGGCCTCGACATCGTCTTCGCCGGTGCCGAAGTACATGTAGAAGACAATGCGCAGGTAGTAAAATGCGCCGATTACCGAGGCGATGGCGGAGGCCACGACCAGCCCCATCAGCCCCGCATCCACACCCGCCTGCCACACGCCGAACTTGGCAAAGAAGCCCAGCATCGGCGGCACGCCTGCCAGCGAGAACATCAGGATCAGTACCGCCAGCGCCTTGCCAGGCTCGCGCGCGGCGAACTGGTTCAGAGCCAGAATGTCAGTGACCGGCTTGCCGTCCTTCTGCAGCATCAGGATGAAGGAAAAGGTGCCGATGTTCATGGTCACGTAAATCGCGAGGTAAACCAGCATCGCGGTGATGCCCGCCTCGGTGCCCGCTGCCAGGCCGATCATCGCATAGCCCATGTGAGCGATCGAGGAGAAGGCCATCAGGCGCTTGATGTCGCGCTGGCCAATCGCCGCGATGGCGCCCAGGAACATCGACAGCACCGACAGCACCACGATGATCTGCTGCCAGTCGGCAATGGCGCCGCCAAAGGCGTCATGCAGCACGCGGGCGAACAGGCCCATCGCCGCTACCTTGGGCGCGGTGGCAAAGAAGGCGGTCACAGGCGTCGGCGAACCTTCGTAGACGTCCGGGGTCCACATGTGGAAGGGCACCGCCGAAACCTTGAACGCAAGACCCGAGATCATGAACACCAGGCCGAACAGCATGCCGAGAGACATTTGGCCCTGCTCTGCCACCTGGATGATGCCCGCGAACTGGGTGGTGCCGGCAAAGCCGTAGACCAGCGAGGCACCGTACAGCAGCAGGCCGGAGGACAGCGCTCCCAGCACGAAGTACTTGAGGCCCGCCTCGGTCGACTTGACGCTGTCGCGGCGCATGGCGGCGACGACGTAAAGCGACAGCGACTGCAGCTCCAGCCCCATGTAGAGGGACATCAGGTTGCCTGCGGACACCATCATCATCATGCCGACGGCAGCCAGCGACACCAGAACCGGGTATTCGAACCTCAGCATGCCGCGGCGCGCCATGTAGTCCTGGCCGATCAGCAAAACAGCGGACGCGCCCAAGAGCAGCGCCACCTTGGCAAAGCGCGAGAAGCTGTCGTCGATGAACATGCCGCCAAAAGCGGTCTGGGTGCCGGCCGGGCTGGTGGCGATCCAGAAGGCCACCACGGCCATCAGCGCCGCAGTGCTCCAGACCAGCGGGGCGGCCAGCTTGTCCTTGCCGGTGTAGACCGCGCCGATCAGCGCGGCCATGGCGTACAGCGCCAGAACGATCTCTGGCAGGATTACAGTAAGATCAGCTTGGATCATCTGCCTGATGCTCCCTTAATGCGAAGCAATCTGGGTGGCGGCCGAGGTGTCGGCCGCCGCCAGAGACTGGTTGAAGTTTGCAATCAGCGCCTCGGTCGAGGGGCCGATGATGTCGGTGACCACCGCCGGGTAGACGCCCAGGATCAGGGTCATGGCGATCAGCGGCGCAAAGACGAAGCGTTCGCGCGCGGACATGTCCTTGATGCCCATCAGGCTGCCCTTGATCAGGTCGCCGAACACCACGCGGCGGTAGAGCCACAGCGCATAGCCGGCCGAGAAGATCACACCGGTTGCCGCAACCGCGGTCACCCAGGTGTTCTTCTGGAAGGTGCCCATCAGGGTCAGGAATTCGCCGATGAAGCCGGAGGTGCCCGGCAGGCCGACGTTGCCCATGGTGAAGAACATGAAGACCAGCGCATAAGCCGGCATCCGGATCACCAGGCCGCCGTAGGCGTCGATGTCACGGGTGTGCATCCGGTCATAGATCACACCCACGCAGAGGAAGAGCGCGGCGGAGATGAAGCCGTGCGACAGCATCTGGAAGATGGCGCCGTCGATGCCCTGCTGGTTGGCGGCAAAGATGCCCATGGTGACAAAGCCCATGTGCGCAACCGAGGAATAGGCAATCAGCTTCTTCATGTCTTCCTGCACCATCGCCACCAGCGAGGTGTAGACCACCGCAATCGCGGACATCCACAGGACCACATCGGTCATCACGTCCGCGCCCACCGGGAACATCGGCAAGCTGAAGCGCAGGAAGCCGTAGCCGCCCATCTTCAGGAGGATCGCCGCCAGCACTACGGACCCCGCGGTCGGCGCCTGCACGTGCGCGTCCGGCAGCCAGGTGTGGACCGGCCACATCGGCATCTTCACCGCGAAGGAGGCAAAGAAGGCCAGGAACATCAGCGTCTGCGCACCACCCACGATATGAATGCCCAGCACGTCAAAGGACGCTGCCGAGAAACTGTGGGTCAAGAGGGTCTCGATATCGGTGGTGCCGGCATCCACATACATGAACACCATCGCCACCAGCATCAGCACCGAGCCGAAGAAGGTGTAGAGGAAGAACTTGAAGGAGGCGTAGATCCGCTCCTTGCCGCCCCAGATGCCGATGATCAGGAACATCGGGATCAGGCCTGCCTCGAAGAACAGGTAGAACAGCACCAGGTCCAGCGCCATGAAGACGCCCAGCATCAGGGTCTCCAGCAGCAGGAAGGCTACCATGTATTCCTTGACGCGGGTGGTCACATTCCAGCTGGCCAGAATGGTCAGCGGCATGATGAAGGTGGTCAGCAGCACGAAGAGCACCGAAATGCCGTCAACGCCCATCTTGTACTTCAGCCCGAAAATCCACTCCGCTTCTTCCACAAACTGGAAACCGGTGTTGGCGGGATCGAACTCGAAATAGATGCCAAGGCTCACCAGGAAAGTGATCGAGGTGGCAAAGAGCGCAACAAACTTGGCGTTGCGCTGCGCCGCCTTATCCTCGCCGCGCAGGAACAGGGCCAGGATGGCCGCCGCGAGCGCCGGGATGAAGGTGACAATAGAAAGGAGATTGTCCATCAGTGCGCTCCTCCGCCGATCGACATCCAGGTGACCAGGGCCGCAATGCCCAGCACCATCCAAAAGGCGTAAGTGAAGATGTAACCGGACTGCGCCCGGCCCGCGAGGCGGGTGAAGAAGGGAACAACGCCCATGGCCAGGCCGTTCAGGAAGCCGTCGATGGTGTTGCCATCGCCGCGTTTCCAGAAGAAGCGGCCCAGGGCCAAGGCCGGTTTGACGAAGATCACGTTATAGATTTCGTCAAAGTACCATTTGTTGAGCAGGAACAGATACAGCGGACGCTGCTGTTCGGCCAGGCGCTTCGGCAGCGACGGATTCCAGATGTAGAACCACAGCGCCAGGACCAGACCGCCCAGCATCGCTGCGAACGGCGACAGCTTTACCCATTTCGGTGCCTCGTGGGCCTCCTCCAGGATGTGGTTGTCCGGCGCGATATAGAGCGCGCCCTCGCCCGGCTGGCCGGCAAACACATAATGGTGCTCGCCCTCCACCGCAGTTTCCCCATGGCCAGCTTCCTCGCCGTGGGCGGCGGTCTCACCATGCGCGGCCTCTTCGCCATGATCCGCAGCGGAGGCTTCCGCCACCGGGATGCCGTAGAACTTGCCGACCTGGTCGGCGTGACCGAAAAAGCTGCTGTACCAGATCATGCCTGCGGTGATTGAGCCCACTGCCAGCACGCCCAGCGGCACCAGCATGGTCCAGGGGCTTTCATGGGCGTGGTCGTGGGTGTGCTTGTCGCCCCGCGCCTTGCCGTAGAAGGTCATGAACATCAGGCGCCAGGAGTAGAAGGAGGTCATGAAGGCCGCGATCACCAGCGCCCAAAAGCCGAACATGGAACCGCCCGCATAGGCGCTTTCGATGATCGCGTCCTTGGACACGAAGCCGGCAAAGCCAACCCAGCCGCTCAGCGGGATGCCGACGCCGGTGATGGCCAGGGTGCCGATCATCATCGCCCAGAAGGTATAGGGGATCTTTTTGCGCAAGGCGCCGTAGTTCCGCATGTCCTGTTCGTGATGCATCGCGTGGATCACCGAACCGGCGCCCAGGAACAGCATCGCCTTGAAGAAGGCGTGGGTGAACAGGTGGAACATGGCGGCCGAATACATGCCAACGCCAGCCGCCACAAACATGTAGCCCAGCTGCGAGCAGGTCGAATAAGCGATCACGCGCTTGATGTCGTTCTGCACCAGGCCGACAGTTGCCGCGAAGAACGCGGTCGCAGCGCCCAGCACGGTGATGAAGGCAGTGGCCTCAGGCGCGAATTCCATCAGCGGCGACATCCGGCAGACCAGGAACACGCCCGCGGTCACCATGGTTGCGGCGTGGATCAGCGCCGACACCGGGGTCGGGCCTTCCATCGCGTCCGGCAGCCAGGTGTGCAGCAGCAGCTGTGCCGATTTGCCCATCGCGCCGACAAACAGCAGGAAGGCCAGCAGGTTCGCCGCGTTCCATTCGGTCCACAGGAAGGACACCTGGGTTTCCGCCAGCGTCGGGGCAGCGGCAAAGATGTCCGCCAAGTTGATGCTGTCGGTTAGGAAGAACAGCCCGAAGATCCCCAGCGCAAAGCCGAAGTCGCCGACCCGGTTCACGATGAAGGCTTTCATTGCCGCGGCATTGGCCGAAGGCTTGCGGTAGTAGAAGCCGATCAGCAGGTAGGAGGCCACGCCCACGCCTTCCCAGCCGAAGAACATCTGCACCAGGTTGTCCGACGTCACCAGCATCAGCATCGCGAAGGTGAAGAACGACAGGTAGGCAAAGAAGCGCGGCTTGTAGCTTTCGCCCTCTTTCCACTGCGGGTCATGGTCCATGTACCCGAAGGAGTAGAGGTGCACGAGCGAGGATACCGTGGTGATCACGATCAGCATGATCGCGGTCAGCCGGTCCAGGCGGATCGCCCAGGAGGTCGACAGTGAGCCGCTTTCGATCCAGCGGAAAATCTCGATGTTCTGGGTCACCCCGTCAAACGACAGGAAGGTGATCCAGCTGAGCAGCGCCGACAGGAACAGGAGCGCCGTGGCGGTCACGGTGGCGGCTTTTTCGCCGATCATCTTGTGGCCGAAGCCGCAGATAATTGCGCCAACCAGCGGGGCAAAGAGAAGGATGGTTTCCATTGTTCTTTAGCCCTTCATCACGTTGACGTCTTCGACGGCAATGGTGCCGCGGTTGCGGAAGAAGCAGACCAGGATCGCAAGGCCGATGGCGGCCTCGGCGGCGGCCACGGTCAGCACAAACAGGGTAAAGACCTGCCCCACCAGATCGCCCAGGAAGCTGGAGAAGGCGACCAGGTTGATGTTCACCGCCAAGAGCATCAGTTCGATGCTCATCAAGAGGATGATCACGTTCTTGCGGTTCAGGAAGAGCCCGAAGATGCCAATCACGAACAGCGTCGCCGCGACGGTCAGATAATGTTCAAGTCCGATCATGTGCTCACAGCCCCTGCCCCGGTTTCACATCCCTAAGCTCCATCGCCTTGGCCGGGTCGCGCATCATCTGGGCAACCACGTCCTGGCGCTTGACATCGGTGCGGTGGCGCAGGGTCAGCACAATCGCGCCGATCATCGCCACCAGCAGGATCAGGCCCGCCAGCTGGAACAGAAGGAAATATTGATCATAGATGATGAGGCCAAGCGCCTCGGTGTTGTGGCGGTTGGCAGGCACCGGATTGGCCAGCAGCTCCGGCGCCAGGTGCGCGGTTTCCCAGACGCCGAAGGCCATCACGAACTGCATCAGTATCACCAGTCCGATCAGCAGGGCGAGCGGCATGTATTTCGCCATTTCCGCCTTCAGCTCGGCGAAATCCACATCCAGCATCATCACCACAAACAGGAAAAGCACCGCGACCGCGCCGACGTAGACGATGACCAGCAGCATGGCGACGAATTCCGCCCCCAGGAGCACGAACAGCCCGGCCGAAGACAGGAAGGCCAGGATCAGCCACAGAACCGAATGCACAGGCTGGCGGCTGATCACGGTGAACAGCCCGCCGGTGATGGCGCTGATGGCGAAGAGGTAGAAGGCAAAAACGCTCATGTCTCATCGTCCTTGTTGTCGTCCATGACCGCTTGCGCCAGATCCAGCGCCCGGTTCATGGCCGGAATGCCGGCAAACACCGACATCTGTGCGATCGTTTCCACGATCTCTTGTTTCTTGGCGCCGGCCGCGAGGGCGTGGCGCACGGTCTGGCGCACGGCTGAGTCAGCCTGCGCGCCCTGGCAAGTCAGCCCGGCCAGCGTCAGCAGCAGCCGGGTTTTGGCATCCAGACCGTCCTTGTTGACGGTGTTGCCGAACATCATCTCCATGACCTCTTTGGGCATGGTGGGCCACAGCGCCTCGAACTCCTTGAAAGCCTCGGAGGGCGAGAAGTTCTCCAGCGCCGGGTTGAACGCCTTGGCCATCTGCTGGGCCTGGGCCTGCATCTGTTGCATCATGGCCTCAAACGGATTGGGCGGCTGTTTGGTCATGTCCTCTCCTCCGGCCAAGAATTTTCAGTAAAATTCTTGGCAAAAGTTTTCAGAAAACTTTTGCGCGGGCGCCTCATCGGTAGGGCGCGTCGATTTCCAGGTTGCGGGCAATCTCGGCTTCCCAGCGCTCCCCGTTCGAAAGCAGCTTCTCCTTGTCATAGAACAGCTCCTCGCGGGTTTCGGTGGCGAATTCGAAGTTCGGGCCTTCGACAATCGCATCCACCGGGCAGGCTTCCTGGCAGAAACCGCAGTAGATGCATTTGGTCATGTCGATGTCATAGCGCGTTGTGCGGCGGCTGCCGTCCTCGCGCGGTTCCGCGTCGATGGTGATCGCCTGCGCCGGGCAGATCGCCTCGCACAGCTTGCAGGCAATGCAGCGCTCCTCGCCGTTCGGATAGCGGCGCAGCGCGTGCTCGCCGCGGAAGCGGGGCGACAGCGGGCCCTTCTCATGCGGGTAGTTCAGGGTAGCCTTGGGAGCGAAGAAATACTTCATCCCCAGTTTGAAGCCGACCCAGAAATCCTGCAGCAGGAAGTACTTGGCGGCGCGGGTGTAGTCGATGTTCGCCATCGGTCAGCCTCCCACGGTCCAGCGGGCGAAGATGCCCCAGAACCAGTCAAATTTTGCAGCAAAGGACACGAAGACCACCCAGGCCAGCGAGAACGGCAGGAACACTTTCCAGCCCAGGCGCATCAGCTGGTCGTAGCGGTAGCGCGGGGTGATCGCCTTTACCATTGCGAAGAGGAAGAAGAAGAACGCCATCTTGGCGACCATCCACAGGACGCCGTCCGGCAGGCCCGGGATCGGGGACAGCCAGCCGCCAAAGAACAACAGGGTTGTCAGCGCGCACATCAGGAAGATCGCGATGTATTCACCGGCCATGAACAACAGGAAGGGCGTCGCCGAATATTCCACCTGGTAGCCCGCCACCAGTTCCGATTCCGCTTCCGGCAGGTCGAAGGGCGGGCGGTTGGTTTCTGCCAGCGCCGAGATGAAGAACAGGAAGACCATCGGGAAATGCGGGATCCAGTACCAGTTCAACAGGCCCAGATCGCCGTCCTGCGCGCGCACGATGTCACCGAAGTTCATCGAGCCGGTGGAAATGATCACGCCGATGATGATCAGGCCGATGGAGACCTCATAGGAGATCATCTGCGCGGCGGAGCGCAGGGAGCCCAGGAACGGGTATTTCGAGTTCGACGCCCAGCCGCCCATGATCACGCCGTAGACCTCCAGCGAGGAGACCGCGAAAACATAGAGGATGGCGACGTTGATATCCGAGAGCACCCAGCCGTCGTTGAAGGGGATCACCGCCCAGGCGATCATCGCCAGCACGAAAGAGGTCATCGGCGCCAGGATAAAGACGGTGCGGTCGGCACCGGCCGGGATCACCACCTCTTTCACAACGTATTTCAGCGCGTCGGCCACCGATTGCAGCAGGCCGAAGACGCCCACCACGTTCGGTCCCCGGCGCATCTGGACCGCGGCCCAGATCTTGCGGTCCCCGTAGACGAGGAACAGGAGCGAGATCATCACAAAGGCAACAACTGCAAGCACTTGCGCCAGGATCAGAACAGCGATGCCGCCTGGAGTGTTAAAGAAATCAGCCATAGGTCCTCACACCGTGGGTATTCCGTTCGCCGCGCAATCCGCGACCACGACTTCGGCGTCGATGGTGCGCAGGCCGCGCGGCAGAGAGGGCGAAATCAGATAGACCGCGTCGGCGGTCCGGCTGCCCCCTGCCTGTGTCATTGTTGTGCGCACATGGCGCGCAAACCCGTAACCCCGGATCAGCGCGTATTGCGCGGCGGCGCATTCCGCATAGGTATCGAGATCGCCGACCATGCGCGGGCCGCGCATGGAGACGTGAAATTGCACCAGATCGCCCTCCAGCAGGCTGGTTTCCACCCCTTCGTAAACCGGGGCGGGCCGCTCGCCTCCGCTGCCGGGCGCCATTGCACAGGCGGCCAGAGCCAAGGGGGTTATGAGGGCGAGACGGTTCATTCGGCGGCCAGTTTCCCGGTTGCGCGGGCTTTGACGCCGGCGGACAGTTCCGCCATCAGCTGGGACGCGCGGGCGATCGAGTTGGTCAAGTAGAAATCCTTGACCGCCGGCAGGAAACCGGCGTTGCCAAGCTTGTCCTGCGCCAGCGGTTCGCCGTCCTTGTCGGCCACTTCGTCGATCCGGGCCAGATGCGGTACTTCGGCCACCAGGCTTGTGCGCAGCTGCGCCAGCGAGTCATAGCCCAGCGTGGCACCGGCTTCGGCGCTGAGCGCGCGCAGGATAGCCCAGTTTTCCTTGGCCTCGCCCGGCGCGAAGGCCGCGCGCATGGCCAGCTGCGGGCGGCCTTCGGTGTTCACGAACAGGCCGTTTTCTTCGGTGTAGGCCGCGCCCGGCAGGATCACGTCGGCGCGGTGCGCGCCGCGGTCGCCGTGGCTGCCCTGGTAGATCACAAAGGCGCCTGCGTCGATTTCGACCTCATCGGCGCCGAGGTTGTAGATCACCTCTGCCCCGTCGATGGCCGCTGCCATGCCGCCTTCGGTCACCGCGCCAATGTCCATCGCGCCGACGCGGGAGGCGGCGGTGTGCAGCACCAGCAGCTTGGAGCCGGTGTCCGCAGCCAGCTTTTGCGCGGCAGCCAGCACCGCCAGGCCGTCGGCCTCGCGCAGGGCGCCCTGCCCCACGATCACGAGGGACGGCGCGTCCTTGACGGCGCCGTAGTCCTTGTCCAGCAGGCTGTCCAGCGCGGCGCGGTCGGTGCCCACGTGGGTGTATTCATAGGTCAGGTCTGCCGGCTGGCCGACCAGGCCGATCTGCGCGCCGTTCAGCCAGGCCTTGCGGATGCGGGCGTTCAGCACCGGTGCCTCGTCGCGCGGGTTGGTGCCGATCAGCTGGATGAACTTGGCGGTGTCGATGTCCTCGATGGCGGCGGTGCCGGCATAGCCCGCGCGGTTGCCGATCGGCAGACGGGCGTTGTCGGTGCGGCATTCCACCTTGCCGCCCAGGCCTTCGACCAGCTGTTTCAAGGCAAAGGCCGCCTCAACCGGGACCAGGTCGCCGATCAGGCCCGCAACCTTCTTGCCCTTCATGGCGTTCGCCGCGGCAGCCAGGGCTTCCGGCCAGGTGGCGGGCTTCAGCTTGCCATCGACGCGCACATAGGGACGGTCGAGGCGCTGGCGGCGCAGGCCGTCCCAGACAAAGCGGGTCTTGTCGCTGATCCACTCCTCGTTCACGCCGTCGTGGTTGCGCGGCAGGATGCGCATCACTTCGCGGCCCTTGGTGTCGACGCGGATGTTCGAACCAAGCGCATCCATCACGTCGATGGTTTCGGTCTTGGTCAGCTCCCAGGGCCGTGCGGTAAACGCATAGGGCTTCGACGTCAGCGCGCCCACCGGGCACAGGTCGATAATGTTGCCCTGCAGGTTCGATTGCAGGGTTTCGTTCAGGTAGGAGGTGATCTCCGCATCCTCGCCCCGCCCGGTCTGGCCCATCTGGGTGATGCCCGCGACCTCAGTCGTGAAGCGCACGCAGCGGGTGCAGGAGATGCAGCGGGTCATGGCGGTGCCGACCAGCGGCCCCAGATCCAGATCATCCACCGCGCGCTTGGGCTCGCGGAAGCGGGAGAAGTCGACGCCATAGGCCATCGCCTGGTCCTGCAGGTCGCACTCGCCGCCCTGGTCGCAGATCGGGCAGTCCAGCGGGTGGTTGATCAGCATGAATTCCATCACGCCTTCACGGGCCTTCTTGACCATCGGCGAGTTGGTCTTCACCTGCGGCGCCTGGCCTTCGGGGCCGGGGCGCAGATCGCGCACCTGCATCGCGCAGGAGGCCGCCGGCTTCGGCGGGCCGCCGACAACCTCAACCAGGCACATGCGGCAGTTGCCCGCAATGGACAGCCGCTCGTGATAGCAGAAGCGCGGGATCTCGACACCGGCCTCCTCACAGGCCTGGATCAGGGTCATCGCCCCATCCACCTCGATCTCGGTTCCGTCAATGTTGATCTTGCGGAGGTCAGACATGGTCTATTTCGCCCTCAGTAACACGCCGATCGCGCTGTTCTTTTCGATTTCCGCGCGGCCATAGGCGCAGAAGGTTTCCGGTTTGCCGTAATCCACGCCGTTCTGCGCCAGGAGCTTTTCCCCCTTGGCGCGCATCCGGTCCTTTTCGGCATCAGATTCGATGTAATCGCGGATTTCCGCGTCCGTGTATCCCAACGCGTTTGCCCGCGCTTTGAGCCGGCGCAACTCGCCCAGCCCTTTCAGGTACCGGGGGGAGATATCGTCGCAGTAATCCGAAACTTCTTTCGCCACGGCGACGGCAAACAGCGGATCTTCGATTTCCTGCACGTCGCGCAGCGACGGCTTGGCCATCGCCGCAGCAGGCAGGGCAACAAAGGCGGACAGGGCAATGGCAATCAAGGCACGCATGACAGGGGACTCCTTCGATGTGAAAGCCCCCATGCGCGTGCATGCTGCGCTGCTATTCAATAGCAGACCGGCCTTCCGACCCGGATATGCCTGAAATCCGCTCACGGGGTGCAGGTTCCCTGAAAGGTTGCGCGGCCATCGGTCAGGGTCAGCGGTGCTGCCTCATCCCTGGGGTCGATGGCCCAGGCGATACTGGAAGAGCCGTAGTTGACCACGCAGTAAGTCGTGCCGGCATGGGCCGCAGCCTCGCGCGCGCCCTTGACGGAGCGGTCTGCCCCCTTGATCTCAACGTAAAACACGGCCCGGTCCGTCTTCTTGTCGACGGGCTTGGCCTTGGCCTTGAACGGCACGCCGTCATACAGCTGGCGCTCCCGGTTGCTGAGGGAGCTGCCGCAGGCCGTAACAAGCGTCATCGCTGCCAGGCACGCCATCGGCGCGGCGATCCGGTATGTCTTCAAAATGCTCAAAATACTGCCGCCAATGTCAAAAGCGCCAGGCCGCCCATGCAGGCCCAGCCAATCACGTAGAATACCGACCGCAGCCCGCCGTGCGGTTTGCCGGCCCCGCGCAGGTGAATGACAATCATCACCATCCGCGACACCAGCACCAGCGAGGCCAGCAGGTTCACCCAGAACGGCGCCGCACCGGCCAGAATGGCCACCAGCGTCACGGTCAGGAAAGCCGGCAGCGTCTCGCAGCCGTTCAGATAGGCCCGGTTCAGCCGGTAGGCCTTGTCCGCATAATCCTCCCGCGGCGTGGCGCCGGGAGCGAGGCCCGCCTTCTGCTTGGCCAGCGCCGAAACTGGCGACAGCGCCAGGATGATCAGGGTAAAGATCACCAGCGCGGCCAGAGCGTGGGAATATGCGGCAAAAACGTCCATCAAAAGTTATTCCGCCGCCATCGCGCCCATGCGGCCCGTTTTCTGGGCCTTGATGCGGTCTTCGATTTCCTCGCGGAAGTTCTTGATCAGGCCCTGGATCGGCCAGGCCGCTGCATCGCCAAGCGCGCAGATGGTGTGGCCCTCGACCTGCTTGGTCACGTCCCACAGCATGTCAATCTCTTCCAGCTCCGCCTCGCCTTTGACCAGACGGTCCATGACGCGCATCATCCAGCCGGTGCCTTCGCGGCAGGGCGTGCACTGGCCGCAGCTTTCGTGCTTGTAGAACTTGGACAGGCGCCAAATCGCCTTGATGATGTCGGTCTGCTTGTCCATCACGATCACCGCCGCGGTGCCGAGGCCGGAGCCCAGTTCGCCGCGCAGGTAGTCGAAGTCCATGAGCGCGTCGCGCATATTCTCGCCGCGCACACACGGGACTGAGGAGCCGCCGGGGATCACCGCCAGCAGGTTGTCCCAGCCGCCGCGAATGCCGCCGCAGTGCTTCTCGATCAGCTCCTCAAAGGAGATCGACATCGCTTCTTCGACAACACACGGGTTGTTGACGTGGCCGGAGATTGCAAACAGCTTGGTGCCTGCGTTGTTCTGGCGGCCGAAGCCTGCGAACCAGTCGGCGCCGCGGCGCAGGATGGTGGGCACAACGGCGATGGATTCCACGTTGTTCACGGTGGTCGGGCAACCGTACAGGCCCGCGCCCGCCGGGAACGGCGGCTTCATCCGGGGCATACCCTTCTTGCCCTCAAGGCTTTCGATCAGGGCGGTTTCCTCGCCGCAGATATAGGCCCCTGCCCCGTGGTGCAGGAAGATGTCGAAGTCCCAGCCGGAGCCGACCGCGTTCTTGCCCAGGAGGCCCTGGTCGTAAGCTTCGTCAATCGCCGCCTGCAGCGCCTCGCGCTCGCGGATGTATTCGCCGCGCAGGTAGATATAGCAGGTATGCGCATTCATCGCGAAGGAGGCGATCAGGCAGCCCTCGATCAGCGTGTGCGGATCATGGCGCATGATTTCGCGGTCCTTGCAGGTACCGGGCTCCGATTCATCCGCGTTCACCACCAGATACGCCGGGCGGCCGTCGCTTTCCTTGGGCATGAAGGACCATTTGAGGCCGGTCGGGAACCCCGCGCCGCCGCGGCCGCGAAGGCCCGAGTCTTTCATGGTCTGAACGATCCAGTCGCGGCCCTTTTCGATGATGCCCGCGGTGCCGTCCCAATGGCCGCGCGCCTTGGCGCCCGCCAGCGTGCGGTCGTGCATCCCGTAAAGGTTGGTAAAGATCCGGTCCTGATCCTTCAGCATGTGTGCCTACCTTTGGCTGTCCCGGCGCATGCGCCAGAGTTGAAATATGTTGACCAGGGCATAGATCATGCCCGCCAGCGCGGCGAAGTCGAACAGCAGCGCATAGCGCCCCGGCAGCCCCAGCATGGGGCCGATGAACAGCGACAGCGCGACCCACAGCGAGATGGTCCCGGCAATCACAAGCGCGATGTGCCGGCCCTTTGCTGCAATGGCCTGGTCCTGTTCCCTGGTCATCTGTTCCCTATCACCTAAGCCCGGCCCCGGGGGCCGCGGCCTGATTATTCGTCGTCGTCGTAGATGTGCTTTTCTTTGGCACGTTTCGCGAATTCGGTCTCATCGCCCACTTGCAGCCGCTTCGCCTGCTCGACCCAGCCATCGCGGGCGATCCGGCCCCGGAACTGCAGCCGGGAATCGACCCAGGCGATCTCTTCCTCGGTCCAGTCGGCGATCTGATCGAAGTGGTAGAAGCCAAGCTCGTTCAGCTTTGCCTCCAGCTTGGGGCCGACGCCCTTCAGCATCTTGAGGTCATCGGCCAGCCCGCCGCGGGCTTCCTTCAAAAGCTCCGGCTCGCTTTCCTCGGTTGCCTTGGCCGCAGCCCCTTCGGGCGAGGACGGCTCAGCCGCATCGGATTTCTTCGTCGGTGCGGTCTTCAGCGCCTCCGCTTGCCGGGCTGCGGGAAGCGGAGCCTCCGGCGCCTTGGGCGGCTGGCCCTCGGCAGCGCGGCCGGCAACGGTGCCGTCCTTGCCGATCCAGGGGGTCAGCAGCGGCACTTCATCGCCCTGAATGCGCTTGATTCCATCCTTGACGTCCATCGCCAGCTGCGCGCTGGCATTGTACTGCGTCTTGCCGCTGTCGAACTCGGTCAGCGAGGTGAGGCCGGACTTCGGCTCAGCCGCGTAACGGCCGTTCTGCGGGCCGGGCGCGACCAGCTGGCCGGCCGCCAGATCGTCCAGCAGCTTGGCAAAGCCCTCTGCCGTCAGATCCTCGTAATAATCCTTGCCGATCTGCGCCATCGGGGCATTGGTGCAGGCGCCCAGGCACTCGACTTCTTCCCAGGTGAACTTGCCGTCCGCCGACAGGGTAAAAGGCTTGGGTGCGATCTTTTCCTGGCAAACCGCGATCAGGTCCTCTGCCCCGCAGATCATGCAGGAAGTGGTGCCGCAGATCTGCACATGGGCAACAGAACCCGTGGGTTGCAGCTGGAACATGAAGTAGAAGGAGGCAACTTCCAGCACCCGGATATAGGCCATGCCGAGCATATCGGCGATGGACTCGATCGCCGGTTTGGTGACCCAGCCTTCCTGCTCCTGAGCGCGCCACAAGAGCGGAATGACCGCGGAGGCCTGGCGGCCCTCAGGATATTTGGTGATCTGCGCCTCGGCCCAGGCCTGGTTGGCCGGGGTGAAGGCAAAGCTCGCGGGTTGTTCGTGGTGGAGCCTACGCAGCATTAGTTTGCCTTCCGAATAATCCAGGGATCTTGGACGCCGTTCATAAGCAGATCTTTTTCGTCCTGCCCCTGCCCGTCATTGTCGTACAGATATAGCTGACTTTTGCCTTGCAGAATGACCCGATCACCCACTTTCACGAACTGGCCAAAGTCGGGGAGCGAAATCGCAGGCACGTTTTCTAGTTGCTTAACTCTGGCCTCAATCTCTTCCAGATATTTGGAACGCCCCTGTCCGTCAGGCATCTCGGCAAGAGCCAAGACCTGATACAAACGCTGAATTTTGGCTTCCAGTTCGCCCAAATCAGGTTGAGTGCCAAAGATCGCCAGTTCCTGATCATGCGCTTTTCGCACTTCCTTCCAAGTGGTCCAATGATCACCGGCAAAGAAAGCTACAACAGCAACAAAGGCGACTACGCTCCAAGCAATTCCCAAGTACTTTAGGATGTCATCCAATCTCACCGGTCGATCTCCCCGAACACTACGTCCATGGTGCCGATGATGGCGGCGACGTCGGCCAGCTGGTGGCCCTTGGCAATGTGATCCATCGCCTGCAGGTGCAGGAAGCCCGGCGCGCGGATCTTGGAGCGGTAGGGTTTGTTGGACCCGTCCGCCACCAGATAGACGCCGAACTCGCCCTTGGGCGCCTCGACGGCGGCGTAGACCTCGCCTGCGGGCACGTGGAAGCCTTCGGTGTAAAGCTTGAAATGGTGGATCAGGCTTTCCATCGAGGTTTTCATGTCGCCGCGCTTGGGCGGGGACAGCTTGCCGCGGGCCACCACGTCGCCGGTGGCTTCGCGCAGCTTGGCAATCGCCTGGCGGATGATCGAGGTCGACTGGCGCATCTCTTCCATCCGGCAGAGGTAGCGGTCGTAGCAGTCGCCGTTCTTGCCGATCGGCACCTGAAACTCGAACTCGTCATAGCATTCATAAGGCTGCGCGCGGCGCAGGTCCCAGGCGAGGCCAGAGCCGCGCACCATGACGCCGGAGAAGCCGTATTCCTG
Source organism: Leisingera aquaemixtae (assembly GCF_006740765.1). Lineage (GTDB taxonomy): Bacteria > Pseudomonadota > Alphaproteobacteria > Rhodobacterales > Rhodobacteraceae > Leisingera > Leisingera aquaemixtae. The sequence goes on along the minus strand of NZ_CP041159.1, from coordinate 938,579 downwards.
GATCTCCTTCTCGGTCACCACACCGATATCGCAGTTGCGCTGCTTGAAGATGCGGTTTTCGGTCAGAAGGCCGTCGATATCATCCAGCACCTTGGGGAATTCCATCGCCCAGAGGTCGATATCATCCAGCAGGTCATCCGGCAGGTCCTGATGCACGCCGCCGGGGCGGAAATAAGCCGCGTGCAGGCGCGCGCCGCAGGCCCGCTCGTAGAAGATCATCAGCTTCTCGCGCTCTTCAAAGCCCCACAGCGGCGGGGTCAGTGCGCCGACGTCCATCGCCTGCGTGGTGACGTTCAGCAGGTGGTTCAGCACCCGGCCGATTTCCGAATAGAGCACCCGGATCAGCTGGCCGCGGCGCGGCACCTCGGTGCCGGTCAGCTTCTCGATGGCGAGACACCAGGCGTGCTCCTGGTTCATCGGCGCCACATAGTCGAGGCGGTCGAAATACGGCAGGTTCTGCAGGTAGGTGCGGCTTTCCATCAGCTTTTCGGTGCCGCGGTGCAACAGGCCGATATGCGGATCGCAACGCTCGACGATCTCGCCGTCGAGTTCGAGCACCAGACGCAAAACCCCATGCGCCGCAGGGTGCTGCGGGCCGAAGTTGATGTTGAAGTTGCGGATCTTCTGCTCGCCGCTCAGCGCGTCGACGCTGCCGTCGTCAAATTTGGAGCCGTCCATCATTGCGCCCCCTCCTTCTCGTCGCCGGGCAGGATGTATTCGGCACCTTCCCACGGGGACATGAAATCGAACTGGCGGTATTCCTGCACCAGCTTCACCGGCTCATAGACCACGCGCTTCTGCGCCTCGTCATACCGCACCTCGGTATAGCCGGTGGTCGGGAAGTCCTTGCGCAGCGGGTAGCCGCGGAAGCCGTAGTCGGTCAGGATTCGGCGCAGGTCCGGGTGGCCCGAGAACAGGATGCCGAACATGTCGTAGACTTCCCGCTCGAACCAGTTGGCCGAGGGGTGCACCTTCACGATGGAGGGCACCATCTCATCCTCGCGCACGGCGGCGCGCAGGCGGATGCGCTGGTTCCGGTACATCGACAGGAAGTGATAAACCACGTCGAACCGCTTGGCGCGTTCCGGGTAATCCACCGCGGTGATGTCCACCAGGGTTGAAAACTTGCAATTCGGGTCCGATTTCAGGAACTCCACCAGACCGGCGATGTTCGAGGGCGTCACGTCAATGGTCAGCTCGTCAAAGGACACGCTCCAGGCCACCACGCAATCGGGGCGTTTGGCTTCGATCTGGGCGCCAAGCTCTTTCAGTGCATCAGTCATGTTTTTTCCGCCCTTCCTCAGCGCACCAGGGTGCCGGTGCGGCGGATCTTGCGCTGCAGCTGCATCAGGCCATAAAGCAGCGCCTCAGCCGTCGGCGGGCAGCCGGGCACGTAGACGTCAACCGGCACAACCCGGTCGCAGCCGCGCACCACGGAATAGCTGTAGTGGTAGTAGCCGCCGCCGTTGGCGCAGGAGCCCATCGAGATCACGTAGCGCGGCTCGGGCATCTGGTCGTAGACCTTGCGCAGGGCCGGCGCCATCTTGTTGGTCAGGGTGCCTGCGACGATCATCACATCCGACTGGCGCGGCGAGGCGCGCGGTGCGATGCCGAAGCGTTCGGCGTCATAGCGCGGCATCGAGGTGTGCATCATCTCAACCGCGCAGCAGGCCAGGCCGAAGGTCATCCAGTGCAGCGAACCTGTGCGTGCCCAGTTGATGATGTCCTCGGCCGAGGTGAGCAGGAAACCCTTGTCCTGAAGCTCTGCATTCAGGGCCCGGGTGACAACTTCCTTGTCCACACCAGCGGTGTTGGCTCCGGTCATCACTGCCATTCCAGGGCCCCTTTCTTCCACTCATAGGCGAATCCGATGGTCAGCACGCCCAGGAACACCATCATCGACCAGAAGCCGGTGTCGCTGATGTCCTTGAAACCGACGGCCCAGGGAAACAGGAAAGCGATTTCCAAGTCGAAAATAATGAAGAGAATCGACACCAGATAGAACCTGACATCGAATTTCATGCGGGCATCGTCGAAAGCGTTGAAACCGCATTCGTAGGCGCTGACCTTCTCCGGGTCCGGGTTGCGGACCGCCAGCACAACGGCTGCCAGGATGAGGACAATCCCCAAGCCTGCCGCGACGGCCAGGAAGACCAGGATCGGCAGGTATTCCCTCAACATCTCTTCCAAGAGCAGCTCCTTTCCCCGGCGGTTTCCCGCGCGACGTCAATTGGCGTGTTGATTTGAAGTGTGTCTACCCCTCCGCCCCTACAGCGTCAACTAAGGCAAGGTTAAACAACGGGGTTTGTGACAGGAAAAAGCACAGCCGCAACGCTGATGTGATTTCTTAGTGATTTCATAAGAAAAGCGGCCGCAACGAAAGCTGCGGCCGCCCTCCAAAAATGTATCGGGAATGCCGGTTTTCAGGCCTGCCAGCCGGGTTTGCGCTTCTCAAAGAAAGCGGTGATGCCCTCGCGGGCCTCCTCCCCCTCCCAGCGCTCCACAAGCGCCTTGATTGTATGGTCGATCACCGCATCGTCCAGCCGCGGCCCCAGGTCGCGGGCGAGCTTCTTGGCGGCGGCCACGGCACCCGGCGCGCAGTTGAGATAGGGGGAAACCTCCGCCTCGACCGCCTCGTCCAGCTGGTCCGCCGGAACCGCCTTGGCCAGCAGGCCCAGTTCCACGGCCTCGTCCGCGCCGAACAGCCGCGCCGACATAAACACGCGGCGTGCCTTGGCCTCGCCCATGCGGGCAATCACATAGGGGCCGATGGTGGCGGGAATCAGCCCCAGCTTGGTCTCAGTGAGGCCCATCTTCAGATGATCAGCGCCGATCGCCACATCGCAGACCGAGGCCATGCCGACGCCGCCGCCGAAGGCATTGCCCTGCAGCGCGCCGATCACCGGCTTGGGCAGGGTGTTGAGCGCCATCAGCATCTCTGCCAGCACCCGCGCCTCGCGGCCGCGGGTTTCGGCGTCCGCATCCATCTGCTGGCGCATCCAGCCCAGGTCGCCGCCCGCGCAAAAGCTCTTGCCCGCGCCGGTCAGCACCACCACGCGCACAGAGTCATCCGCGGCCAGCCGCTTTGCCGCCAGGGTCAGCTCCTGCAGCATCTGGCCGGACATGGCGTTGTGCTTGTCCGGGCGGTTCAGCGTCAGGGTGCAGACGCCGCGGGCGTCGGTTTCCAGGGTGATTGTTTCAAACATCTTGCTTCTCCGCTGAAATCTTACTGCAGGCCGCGCATGGCGCGGGCCATCGCGGCGGCCTCGTCCAGCACATCCGCGTCCAGGCCGGTGTGATAGCCCAGCTCCGTCAGGCGCTTGTGCACCGCTTCCGTGGCCACATTGCCCGCGGCCCCCGGCGCATAGGGGCAGCCGCCAAGGCCGCCCACGGCGGCATCGAACACCCGCACGCCAAGATCCAGAGAGGCCTCGATATTGTCCAGCGCCCTGCCCGCGGTGTCATGATAATGGCCGGCAAGCCGCCCGGCCGGGACCTGCTGGACCACGGCCCGCAGCATTGCCGAGATCGTTTCCGGCGTGCCCTGCCCGATGGTGTCGCCCAGCGAAATCTCATAACAGCCCAGATCGAACAGCCGGCGCGCCACCTCTGCCACCTTCTGCGGCGGGGTCGGCCCGTCAAACGGGCAGTCGGTCACGCAGGACACATAACCGCGGACCGGCAGCCCCATGTCCTTTGCCGCGTCCAGAACGGGCAGAAAGCGGGTGATGCTTTCCTCGATGGTGGCGTTGATATTGGCCTTGGAGAACCCTTCGGAGGCGGACGCAAAAACAGCGATCTCATCCGCCCTTGCGGCCACAGCATCCTCAAACCCGCGCATGTTGGGCGTCAGCGCCGCATAGCGGACTCCAGCGGCGCGGGTGATGCCGGCCAGCACCTCTGCGCTGCCCGCCATCTGCGGCACCCATTTGGGCGACACGAAACTTGCCACCTCGATCCGCTTGAACCCGGCGCGGCTCAGGCAATCAGTCAGCGCCACCTTTTCGGCCACCGGAATTTCGCGTTTCTCATTCTGCAGCCCGTCGCGCGGACCGACCTCAAAAATCTCGGCAAACTCGCTCATGAAACGCCCCTTCGGCTTCATCTTTCCAAAAATACTCAAATCCCGGCAGGGGCGGCAGACGCGCCGCCCCGGACTTCAGGTCAGCTGTCGTCTTCTTCCAGCCGCACCAGCGCGGCCCCCGCCTCGACCTGGTCGCCGGCCGAGGCCAGCACCTCCGCGACGACACCATCGCGCGCCGCCAGCAGCGAATGCTCCATCTTCATGGCTTCCAGAACGGCAAGCCGGTCGCCCTCCTTCACCGATTGGCCAGCTTCGGCAAACACCGCCTTGACCAGGCCCGGCATCGGCGCCTCGACCACATTCATATCGCCGCCCGCAACGGCCGCACGGTCGAGCGGATCCACCACGGTGAATTCCAGCCCGTAGGCATCATGCACGGTGATCAGGGACCCGGACTGCGAGACTGTTGGCATCCGGCGCTCGCCGATGCGCCACTGGCCCTGGCTGCGCTCAGCCACGACGGTGTTGCCTTCGATGGTCCACAGCTGCCGGTCGGGACCGTCGACCTGCACATCGGCAGTGAACTCCGCGCCCGCATGGGTCAGGGTCACAGCGCGGTGCAGCGGCGTCCACAGGCTGAAGCCGGTGTGCGCTGCGGCCTGCACGAGGTCCAGCGCCACCATGCCCGCCGCCGCCTTGTGGCGCAGCTCGACCTGCGGCGCGGCCACCAGAGCGTCCAGATCGCGGGCGATAAGGCCGGTGTCCACCTCGCCATTGGCAAACCCCTCATGCGCGGCCAGCGCGCCAAGGAACGCCAGGTTGGTGACGGTGCCGCCGACCTCGGTGTCCTCCAGCGCGCGCGCCAGCCGCGACAGCGCCACCTTGCGGGTGGAGCCATGCACGATCACCTTGGAGATCATCGGGTCGTACCAGGGGCTGATGGTGTCCCCCGCCCGCACACCGCTGTCGGCGCGGGCCTCTGCCGGGAAGGACAGATGGGTCAGGGTGCCGGTTGCGGGCAGGAAGCCCTTCGGCACATCCTCCGCATAAAGCCTTGCCTCAAACGCATGGCCGGTGATGGTGAGGTCTTCCTGCTTGGCGGGCAGGCTCTCCCCCGAAGCCACGCGCAGCTGCCATTCCACCAGGTCGACACCTGTAATCAGCTCGGTCACCGGGTGCTCCACCTGCAGGCGGGTGTTCATTTCCATGAACCAGAAGCCATCTGGGCGCAGCCCGTCGGAGCCGTCGACGATGAATTCCACCGTGCCCGCGCCCTTATAGCCGATAGCTTCGGCCGCGCGCACGCCGGCCTGGCCCATCGCCTCGCGCATTTCCTCGGTCATGCCGGGCGCCGGGGCTTCTTCGATCACCTTCTGATGGCGGCGCTGCAGCGAGCAGTCGCGCTCAAACAGATGCACCGCCTGCGTCCCGTCGCCAAAGACCTGCACCTCGATATGGCGGGGCTGCTGGATGTATTTCTCGATCAGAACGTCGGGATTGCCAAAGGCCGTGGTCGCCTCGCCCTGCGCACTTTTCAGGGCGTCGGCAAACTCCTCCGGCTTCTCGACCAGACGCATCCCCTTGCCGCCGCCGCCGGCCACCGCCTTGATCAGCACCGGATAGCCGATCTTCCCGGCTTCGCCTGCCAGGAACTCCGGGTCCTGGCTGCTGCCGTGATAGCCCGGCACCACCGGCACGCCGGCCTCCTCCATCAGCGCCTTGGCGGCGTCCTTGAGGCCCATCTTGCGGATCGCATCCGCCGACGGCCCGATGAACACGAGGCCCGCAGCCTCCACCGCCTCGACGAATTTCGGGTTTTCCGACAGGAAGCCGTACCCCGGGTGGATCGCCTGGGCGCCGGTTTCCCGGGCCACCCGGATGATCTCGTCGCCCTTCAGGTAGCTGTCCGCCGGGGCCGGGCCGCCGATGTGCACCGCCTCATCCGCCAGCTGCACATGTTTTGCGGCCGCATCGGCGTCGGAATAGACCGCCACCGTGCGCACGCCCATGGCGCGGGCGGTTTCCATCACGCGGCAGGCGATTTCGCCGCGGTTGGCAATCAGGATCTTGTCAAACATGGGGTTGGTCCTTTGTCTGGATCGCCGGACCGGGGGCGCTGCCCCCGGACCCCCGGAGTATTTTGCGAAAGATGAAAGCGACGGCGCTTACATCCGGAAGACGCCGAATTTGGTCTCTTCAATCGGGGCGTTCAGCGCCGCGCTGAGCGAGAGCGCCAGCACGTCGCGGCTCTTGCGCGGGTCGATGATGCCGTCGTCCCAAAGGCGCGCCGAGGCATAAAGCGGGTGGCTCTGCTCCTCGAACATCTCGATGGTGGGGCGTTTGAATTCGGCCTCTTCATCAGCGCTCCAGCTGCCGCCCTGGCGTTCGATGGCGTCGCGTTTCACCGTCGCCAGCACGCCCGCCGCCTGCTCGCCGCCCATCACCGAGATGCGGGAGTTCGGCCAGGTCCACAGGAAGCGCGGCTGGTAGGCGCGGCCCGACATGCCGTAGTTGCCCGCGCCAAAGGAGCCGCCGACCAGCATGGTAACTTTCGGCACATTGGTGGTGGCCACCGCGGTCACCATCTTGGCGCCGTGGCGGGCGATGCCCTCGTTTTCGTACTTCCGGCCCACCATAAAGCCGGTGATGTTCTGCAGGAACACCAGCGGGATCTTGCGCTGGCTGCACAGCTCCACGAAATGCGCGCCTTTCTGAGCGGCTTCCGAGAACAGCACGCCGTTGTTGGCGATGATCCCGATGGGGCACCCCTTGAGGTGGGCAAAACCCGTCACAAGCGTCTCGCCGAAGCGCGGCTTGAACTCGTCAAAGCGGGAGCCGTCGACCAGCCGCGCGATCACCTCGCGAATATCATAAGGCGTGCGCAGGTCGCCGGGCACCACGCCAAGAATTTCCTCAGGGTCATAGGCGGGTTCTTCCGGGGTCGCCCAGTTCACCGTCAGCGGTCTGGTGATGTTCAGCGACTGCACCGCGCGCCGCGCCAGCGCCAGCGCGTGGGCGTCGTCCTCGGCCAGGTAATCGGCCACACCGGAGAGGCGCGTGTGCACGTCGCCGCCGCCCAGGTCCTCGGCGCTGACGACCTCGCCCGTGGCAGCCTTCACCAGCGGCGGGCCCGCGAGGAAGATGGTGCCCTGCTCCTTCACGATGATGGTGACGTCCGACATCGCGGGCACATAGGCGCCGCCCGCGGTGCAGGACCCCATGACCACAGCGATCTGCGGGATGCCCTTGGCCGACATCCGCGCCTGGTTGTAGAAGATGCGGCCGAAGTGGTCGCGGTCGGGGAAGACCTCATCCTGGTTCGGCAAGTTGGCGCCGCCGGAGTCGACCAGGTAGATGCAGGGGAGGCGGTTCTCCTCGGCGATCTCCTGCGCGCGCAGGTGTTTCTTCACAGTCATCGGGTAATAGGTGCCGCCCTTCACGGTGGCGTCGTTGCAGACCACCATGACCTCCTGTCCGTGCACCCGGCCGATGCCCGCGATCACGCCGGCCGCAGGTGCTGCGCCGTCATACATTGCGTGTGCCGCGGTGGCACCGATTTCCAGGAACGGGGAACCCGGATCCAAGAGGTTCGCCACCCGGCGGCGCGGCAGCATCTTGCCGCGGCTTTCATGGCGTTCACGGGATTTCTCGCCGCCGCCCATGCGCGCGGCCTCGGCCGCCTCGCTGATCTGCGCAAGGGCCGCCAGATGCGCCTCGCGGTTCTGCTTGAAGCCTTCCGAGGAAGGCAACGCCTTGGATGTGAGTTTCATGTCCACTCTCCCGTTATAGGGTTGAGATCTTTATTTCCGGTTGGCGCGGCGTGCGCCGGGTATGCAACACCGCGGGTCATTGCGCGGTCTCCCCCGCAGCCCGCGCCTTTAGCTCCTTGCGGATCACCTTGCCGGTCACGGTCATCGGCAGCGCGTCGAGGAACGCCACTTCGCGCGGATAGGAATAGTGCGCGAGCCGGTCCTTGACGTAGTCCTGCAGTTCCTTCTCGGAGGCGTCGCCCCCTGCCTTCAGCACCACATAAGCCTTGACGATTTCCGTCCGCAGCGGATCCGGCTTGCCGACCACGCCCACGGTCGCCACCGCCGGATGGGTCAGCAGGCAATCTTCGATCTCCGCCGGGCCGATGCGGTAGCCGCCGGAGGTGATCACATCATCCTCGCGGCCGACAAAACGCAGGTATTCCCCTTCCCAGATGCCGCGGTCGCCGGTCACCAGCCAAGGCCCCCGGAACTTGGCGGCGGTCTCCTCGGGCCGGTTCCAGTATTCCAGCAGCATCGAGGCGGAGCCGCGGCGGATGGCGACATCGCCCTCATCCTCCGTGGGGTTCCCGGCTTCGTCGATCACTGCCAGTTCATGCCCCGGAACCGCCTTACCGATGCAGCCCGGGCGCGGCTCAAAACCCGCAGCGCAGGAGGAGGCCACCATGTTGCATTCGGTCTGGCCGTAGAATTCGTTGATCGTGACGCCCAAGCGGCGCCGGCCCCAGGCGAGCATCTCTGCGCCCAGGGGCTCTCCGCCGCTGGCAACGGAACGCAGACCGTGGAGCCCCTGCCCCGCTGCCTTCAGCATCCGCAATGCGGTTGGCGGGAAGAAGATGTTGCGCACCCCGGCCTTGGCGATCAGATCGGCGCAAGCCTCCGGTGTGAACTTGTCCAGCCGCGCGGCAACCACCGGAACGCCCAGCGCCAGGCCCGGCATCAGCACGTCGAACAGCCCGCCGATCCAGGCCCAGTCGGCAGGGGTCCAGAGGACATCGCCCGGCTGGCCCAGGTGGTCATGGCTGATGGCAACTCCCGGCAGGTGGCCGGTCAGCACCCGGTGGCCGTGCAGCGCGCCCTTGGGGCTGCCGGTGGTGCCGGAGGTATAGATCAGCACCGCCGGGGTTTCCGGCGCGGTATCCGCGAAGGGGACCGGTGCGCCCTCCAGCCCGGCGCTGTCCGCGATCACCGCTTCGGCCAGATCCCCCAGCAGGCCGGCGCCCTCGGCATCGGTGAAGACGAAGCGCACGCCCGCGTCACCGGCACGCGATGCGAGCGCATCGTGTTTGAACAGCTTGAACAGCGGCACCGAGATGCCGCCCGCCTTCCAGATCGCCAGATGCGCCGCGGCGCACCAGGGCGACTGGCTGAGCAGCACGCCCACCCGGTCGCCGGGCTGGATGCGGGTCAGCAGATAGCGGGCCAGCCCGTCGGTCATCTCCGAAAGCTCGCCATAAGAAATGTCGCGCCGCGCGGCGGCGGTCATGTCGATCAGGGCGGTCTTTTCAGCCGGATGCGCCAGGCATTGCGCCGCCATGTTCAGCTGCTCCGGCAGGTCCCAGCTGCCATCCGGGCGAAGTCCAGGAATGTTACAAGCATCATGCATATTTAGACATTCCTGAAACGCATGGCAGCCATGCAATTTTTCACTGGATTTTCAATAGCAAAGCGATCCGGCCCTTGATCCAGATCAGAGTTTTCCGCCGCTCCATGGGGCACCACTGCGGGGTAAACACAAGAAAAGGGACGCACCCGATGAAACGCATGGTTTCCGCTTTGGCACTGACTTCTGCCCTCGCCGCCCTGGCCGGCCCCGCGCTGGCCCAGCAGCAAGGCGACTGGACCGTTGGTGTTGGTATCGCCAACGTCAACCCGAAATCCGGCAATGGCACCCTGGCTGGCGCCGCCGCGGATATCGACGATGGCACCGCGCTGTCGCTGACCGTTGAATACTTCTTCCGCGACAACTGGGGTGTCGAGCTGCTGGCGGCCTCGCCGTTTGAGCACGACATCCGCCTGAACGGCGCTTTTGCAGCGTCCGCCAAGCAGCTGCCGCCGACCCTGTCGGTCAACTACCACTTCCCGACCGCCGGCAAGGTCAAGCCGTTCGTGGGCCTGGGCCTGAACTACACCACCTTCTTCGAGGAAGAGACCGCGCTTGGCACGCTGGACCTTGACGACAGCTTTGGTGTGGCGGTCAACGCCGGTGCCGACTACCAGATCTCCGACAATGGCGCGCTGCGGTTCAACGTGCGCTGGATGGACATCGACACCGACGCGACCCTGAACGGCGCCAGCATCGGCACCGCAGAGATCGATCCGGTTGTCGTGAACTTCGCTTACGTGCACCGCTTCTGATCCTAAGTGACCTGGTTCCGGTCTGGCGGCTGACCTCGTGCCGCCAGGCTTGTTTCAAACCCCGCGCCTCCCTCGGAAGCGCGGGGTTTTCTTTTGTTACATGGTGCCCATCAGCTCGCGGCCGATCAGCATCCGCCGGATCTCGCTGGTGCCTGCGCCGATTTCCATCAGCTTGGCATCGCGGAAGATGCGGCCGACCGGGTTGTCGGACAGGTAGCCCGCGCCGCCGAAGGCCTGCACCGCCTGATGCGCCTGGGTCATCGCCACCTCGGAGGCATAAAGGCAGCAGGCCGCCGCGTCCTGGCGGGTCACGGTTCCATTGTCGCAGGATTTCGCCACTTCATAGACATAGGCCCGGGCGGAGTTCATCGCCGTGTACATATCGGCAATCTTGGCCTGCATCAGCTGGAAGTTCCCGATCGGCTGACCGAACTGCTTGCGCTCCGCCATGTAGGGCATCATCTCATCCATGCAAGACGCCATGATGCCGAGGCCGATGCCCGCCAGCACCACACGCTCATAGTCCAGGCCGGACATCAGAACGCGCACGCCCTTGCCCTCTTCGCCCAGCACGTTCTCGAACGGGACTTCCACATCCTCGAACACCAGTTCAGCCGTGTTGGAGCCGCGCATCCCCAGCTTGTCGAAATGCTTGGAGGTGGAGAAGCCCTTCATTTCCTTTTCGATCAGGAACGCAGTGATCCCCTTGGAGCCCGCCTCCGGATCGGTCTTGGCGTAGACCACCAGCGTGTCGGCATCCGGGCCGTTGGTGATCCAGTACTTGTTGCCGTTCAGGCGGAAGTGATCGTTGCGCTTTTCGGCACGCAGCGACATCGACACCACGTCAGAGCCCGCGCCCGCCTCGGACATTGCCAGCGCGCCAACATGCTCGCCCGAGATCAGCCGGGGCAGGTATTTCTGCTTCTGCTCGGCGTTGCCGTTCAGCTTGATCTGGTTGACGCACAGGTTGGAATGCGCGCCGTAGGACAGCGAGACGGAGGCCGAGGCCCGGGCGATTTCCTCCACCGCGACGGTGTGGGCCAGATAGGACATGCCGGCGCCGCCGAATTCCTCCGGCACTGTGATGCCCAGCAGGCCCAGCTCGCCCATCTCCTGCCAAAGATCGGCAGGGAATTCGTTTTTCTGGTCGATCTCCTGCGCCATCGGCTTGACGCGGTCCTGCGCCCAGCGGTGAACCATATCGCGCAGGGCGTTAACATCCTCACCAAGATCAAAACTCATGCTTGCGTTGAACATCCCGCAGATCCTCCAGGGCACAGCCGATTATATGAACAGTTGTTCAATTCAATAGACGACCACATGATTCGCGTCAATCGCATTGACCCCGGGTGCTGGTGCGCGCACGAAAACGGGCGGCCCGTCAGGGCCGCCCGCAATCAGACAGTATCAGGAAAATCAGCGGACTACGTGGATCACGGTGCGGCTGTCCGCCTCCACCAGAACCGGCAGGCCGTTCAGATAAACGTAACGGAAGTTCGAGTCCGGGATGTCTGTCAGCTGGACTTCTTCCGGGATGATCACGCCAGTCACCACTTCGCCCTGCACATAAACCGGTTCGGTCGCGTTGGTGCGCACATAGGTCACCACTTCCTCGTCCGGCACAGCTGCTTCACCTGCGGCAGCCCCGGCGATCGCGCCGGCAACAACCCCGGCCGGGCCTGCAATCAGACCGCCAGTGATGGCACCGCCGATTGCCCCCAGCGGCGCATCGGCTTCACCGGTGTTTTCATAGGTCACGGTGGTGACTTCGACCGGGCTGTCCTTGGCGACAACCGGAATGTATTTCTCGGTAACGGTTTCGGTCAGATACTCGCCATAGGCCCAGCCTTCGGCACCGTCATAGCCGACCTTGCACCAGTTGCTCTGCTCAAGGCAGCCGTCCAGTTTGACAGCACCGTCTTTGGAGATAACACCGATGATTTCGTGCTGCGGTCCGGGGCCTGCGCGCAGGTTCAGGTCGGTCACGGCCTGCACTTGGGCGCCGGCCCAAACCGGTGCAGCCAGCAGGGCCAGGGCAGATGCGGTCAGGGCGCGTTTCGGCGTAAACATAGTAGTCTCCTCTTCCATTTCCTGTCTGCGGCGCCTCAACGCGCCGTTGAGCAGGAGTAACTCCACCGGCGGAAAAAGGTTCCATGGATCCTTCCCCGCTTCTGCGCGTAAGTAATGATAAGGCGGGCGCACCCCGCACCGCCCGATAGAATCAGGAGATTTTCATGAAACGTTTGAACCGCGCCCTGGCTGCCGCATTCTGTATGCTGAGCCTGCCCGCCGCCGCCGAGGAGATCGGCCAGATCGGGGTCGACTGGGTCGGCAATGACATTGTGATCGAGGCGATCTCCGACCCCAAGGTCGAAGGCGTCACCTGCCACATCGCCTATTTCGAGCGCGGGCTGATCGACCGCCTGTCCAAAGGCAACTGGTTCGAGGATCCCTCCAACGCCTCGCTGGCCTGCCGCCAGACCGGGCCAATCACGCTGGGGATATCGACCGCAGCGATGACGGCGAGGACGTGTTCCGGGAGTCCCGGTCCATCATCCTCAAGTCGCTGCGGGTCAAGCGCCTGTTTGATGAAGCCAACCAGACGCTGATCTACGTCGCCCACGCGGCTGAGCTGACGGACGGCTCTGCCAAGGTCTCGATCTCGACCGTGCCGCTGTATCAGCCCGACTGATAAACGGCGGAAACCTCGGCGCGGATGATCCGGGCGATCTGGGCGCAGTCCTCCAGGCTGAAGGTCAGCGGCACCCGCATGTCGATGATGCCTGCCAGGATGCGGTCGCTTTGCGGCAGCCGCGGGGTGTCCGCATAGCGCCAGCTGTCATAGCGGGAGGTGAAGGCCACTGGCTCCGGCGTGCCGAACCATTTCAGTTCCACCCCGCGGGCGGCACAGCGGCGGACAGCCTCCTGCACCGCGTCTTCGCTCCAGTCCAAGAGCAGGAACTGGATGGAGGAGCCGACATAAATCTCCTGCTTCGGCCGCTCCACAACCGTCAGGCCGGGCGTGCCGCGCAGGCCGTCCTCCACCGCGCGGTAGCGGTCGTTCCAGCGCGCCACCTGGGTGTCCAGATCGCGCAGCTGCGGCCGCAGGATGGCGGCGCGCAGGTTGTCCATCCGGCCCGAGATGTTCGGGGTCTCGTATTTCACCCGCTCGAACACCTCCGGTCCCGGCGCGGCCAGGTGGCGGCCGTAAAGCATGTAGGAGCCGGACATCATGATGGCGCGGGCGGCGATTTCGTCGTCATCGGTGACAAGCAGCCCGCCCTCGCCCGAATTCACATGTTTATAGGTCTGGCAGGAATAGCAGCCGGCCGCGCCATGGCGGCCCGACAGCACCCCATTCCACGAGGCGCCCATGGTGTGGGCGCAATCCTCGATCACGGTGATGCCTGCCGCATTGCAGATCTCCATCAGCCGGTCCATGTCGCACAGATGCCCGCGCATGTGCGACAGCATCAGCACCTTTGCCTGATCCGCCTTGGCGGCAAGGTCATCCAAGTCGATCGTCAGGTTTTCGGTCACCTCGACAAACAGCGGCTCCGCCCCGACGGAGGCGATGGAGCCCGGCACCGGCGCCAGGGTGAAGGCGTTGGTCAGCACCTTGTCGCCAGGCTTTACCCCGACCGCCCGCAGCGACGTCGCCAGCGCATAGCCGCCGGACGCCACGGCCAGGCAGTATTTCGCGCCCATCTGCGCCGCGAACTCCTGTTCGAGCAGCGCGGTTTCCCCCGCCTCGCCCTCGGCCACGTTGTAGCGGTGCAGCCGCCCGTGGCGGAGCACGGCCAGCGCAGCCTCGATGGCGTCTTCGGGGATGGGTTCCTGCTGGGTGAAAGACCCGGTAAATGTCTCGCTCATGCGGCGTTTGTGAGCCGCGGGCGGTCAGTGGTCAAGAGGCAAGCCGGACAGACGGTTTTCCCGGAACTGAGTTACGGGATCACGCAATCAGCCGCTCTGCGACGTCCAGAAGGTCCTCGAACCGGTGCAACAGCGCCTCGGGCTTGAGCGCGCCCATGTCATCGCCGGAGGGGCCAAAGGTCACCAGCACTGACGGCACGCCCGCATTGGCGGAAGTGCTGCGGTCAGTGTCGCTGTCGCCCACCAGCAGGGTGCGGGCCGGATCACCGCCTGCGCGGCGGGCGGCCTCGAACAGCGGCGCGGGGTCGGGTTTGCGCACCGGCAGCGTGTCCGCCCCGACCAGCGAGGCAAAGGCGTCACGCACGCCCAGGCTGCGCATCAGCTGATCCGCCAGCGCCTCGGGCTTGTTGGTGCAGATCCCAACGCCAAAGCCTGCGGATTTCAACGCCTCCACCGCGGCCATCGCGCCCGGATAAAGCACGGTGTGATGGTCGATGGCATCCCGGTACGCCTCCAGCAGCACCGGGTAGAACTCATCCACCGTGGCCGGGTTGAACTGACCGGCCCGTTTCAGGCCTGCGGTCAGCATCGTGCGGCCGCCGCGCAGGGCAATGCCTGCATCGCCGGGATGGCTCAGCACATCGCCCAGCCCCATCTGCCGGAAACAGAAATTGGCCGCGGCCAGCAGATCGCCCGACGTATCCGCCAGCGTGCCGTCCAGATCGAAGATAACCGTCCGCATTCCCTGCCCTTTCGGCACTTTTCCGCCGCCGCATGTTGCAGGCCGCAATCTAGTTTGATGGCGCCATCCCTTGCGCCCCGCCTGTTAGCGGATAAAACGGGAGCGCTAAAAAGACAAAGAGAAAAGCGATTATGAGCATTGCCCTTGTCATCCTGGCGGCCGGAAAAGGCACGCGGATGAACTCCGACCTCCCCAAAGTCCTGCACCCGATCGCCCAGGCGCCGATGCTGGAGCACGCGATGGCCGCAGGCCGGGCGCTGGCGCCGGAGCGCACCATCATCGTGGCAGGCCACGGGGCAGAGGCAGTGCGCGCCGCAGTGTCAGAGATCGACGAAGAGGCCGAGGTCGTCCTGCAGGAAGAGCAGCTGGGCACCGCGCACGCGGTCGATCAGGCCCGCGCCGCGCTGGACGGGTTCGAGGGCGATGTGGTGGTGCTCTATGGCGACACGCCTTTTGTCAGCGCCGAAACCCTGGAACGCATGGTCGAGGCCCGCCAGCGCGCCGATCTGGTGATCCTGGGGTTCGAGGCCGCCGACCCGGGCCGTTATGGCCGTCTGGTGATGGATGGCGACAGCCTGGAGCGGATCGTCGAGTTCAAGGACGCTAGCGAGGCGGAGCGCGCCATCTCCTTCTGCAATTCCGGCCTGATGGCTGGCAAAGCCAGCGCAATCTTTGATCTGATCGCCAAGGTCGGCAATGAGAACGCCTCCGGCGAGTATTACCTGACCGATCTGGTCGAGCTGGCCAGGCACGAGGGCTTGAAGGTGACCGCCGTGTCCTGCGACGAGGCGGAGACGCTGGGCGTCAATTCCCGCGCCGAGCTGGCACAGGCCGATGCGCTGTTCCAGGCGCGCGCCCGGGCAGAGCTGCTGGACCTGGGCGTCACCCTGATGGCGCCTGAAACGGTTTACCTCGCTTTTGACACCTTTATCGGCCGCGACACGGTGATCGAGCCCAACGTGGTTTTCGGCCCCGGCGTGACGGTGGAAAGCGGCGCGCTGATCCGGGCGTTCTCGCACCTGGAGGGCTGCCACGTCAGCCGCGGCGCCAAGGTCGGTCCTTATGCCCGCCTGCGCCCCGGCGCGGAACTGGCGGAGAACACACACATCGGCAATTTCGTCGAAATTAAGAACGCCGAGATTGCCGAAGGCGCCAAGGTGAACCACCTTAGCTATATCGGCGATGCCTTTGTCGGCGAGGCGGCCAATATTGGCGCAGGGACGATCACCTGCAACTATGACGGGGTGATGAAGCACCGCACCGAGATCGGTGCCCGCGCCTTTATCGGGTCGAACACCATGCTGGTGGCCCCGGTCCGGATCGGCAATGAAGCGATGACGGCGACCGGCGCGGTGGTGACCAGGAATGTCGAAGACGGCGACTTGGCCATTGGCCGCGCCGAACAAACCAACAAACCGGGCCGCGCGCGCAAGCTGATGGAGATGCTGCGCGCCAAGAAGGCCCGATTGCAGAAGGGAGCCAAGTGATGTGCGGAATTGTCGGCGTTCTCGGTAATCACGAAGCCGCCCCGATCCTGGTCGAGGCGCTGAAGCGGCTGGAATACCGCGGCTATGACAGTGCGGGCATCGCCACCGTGAACAACGGCACCCTGCGCCGCCGCCGCGCGGTCGGCAAGCTGGTGAACCTCAGCGACCTCCTGGTGCATGAGCCGCTGGCCGGCAAGTCCGGCATCGGCCACACCCGCTGGGCCACCCATGGCGCGCCGTCGGTCAGCAACGCCCATCCCCACCGCGCCGGCGCGGTGGCCGTGGTCCACAACGGCATCATCGAAAACTACAAGGAACTGCGTGCAGAGCTTTTGAACTGCGGCATGGAGTTCCGCACCGAGACCGACACCGAAACCGTTGCCCTGATGACGGAACGGTATCTGAAAGAGGGGCTTACCCCCGTTGATGCGGCCTTTACGACGCTGAACCAGCTGGAGGGCGCCTTTGCACTCGCGTTCTTGTTTGACGGCGAGGAGGATCTGATCATCGCCGCCCGCAAGGGCTCGCCACTGGCGATCGGCCACGGTGACGGCGAGATGTTCGTGGGCTCCGACGCCATCGCACTGGCACCGCTGACCGACCGGATCACCTATCTGGAGGAAGGCGACCGCGCTGTTGTCACCCGCGCGGGCGCGGAAATCCGCAACGCGCATGGCGACATCGTGAACCGCGAGACCAAAACCATCCAGATCGACGCCGCTCAGGTCGACAAGGCCGGCCACAAGCATTTCATGGCCAAGGAAATCGCCGAGCAGCCGCAGGTGATTGCCGAGGCAATCCGCCATTACCTGCCGGTCGAGGAAGACACCGTGCGGCTGCCCGGAGAGGTCGACTTCTCTCAGGTTGATCGGCTGACCATGGTGGCCTGCGGCACCGCCTATTACGCCTGCGTCACCGCGAAATACTGGTTCGAGCAAATCGCCAGGCTGCCGGTTGAAGTCGATATCGCCTCGGAGTTCCGCTACCGCGAGCCGCCGGTCCCCGCCAAGACGCTGGCGCTGTTCGTGTCCCAGTCGGGCGAGACCGCCGACACCCTGGCCGCCCTGCGCTATTGCCGGGAAAAAGCGGACAAGATCCTGTCGGTGGTGAACGTCCCCGAAAGCTCCATTGCGCGGGAAAGCGATCTGGCGCTGCCGATCTTTGCTGGGCCGGAAATCGGCGTCGCCTCCACCAAGGCCTTCACCTGCCAGCTGACCGTGCTCTTGGCGCTGGCGCTCAAGGCGGCCTGCGACCGCGGGCACCTCTCGCCCGAGGACATGGCCGGTTACGCCACCGCCATCCGCGGGCTGCCCAACGTGCTGTCCGCCGCGCTGGAGCAGAACGAGGCGATCCGCCAAGCCGCGCAGAAGGTCAGCGAGGCCCGCGACGTGCTGTTCCTGGGCCGCGGCCTGATGTATCCGCTGGCGCTGGAAGGCGCGCTGAAGCTCAAGGAAATCAGCTATATCCACGCCGAAGCCTATGCCAGCGGCGAACTGAAGCACGGCCCCATCGCATTGATCGACAAGAACATGCCGGTGGTGGTGCTGACGCCGCGGGACTCGCTGTTCGACAAATCCGTCTCCAACATGCAGGAAGTCCTGGCCCGCAAGGGCAAGGTTCTGATGATCTCCGACCAGGACGGGATTGACGAGGCCGGCGACGACGTCTGGTGCGCAATCCGGATGCCGAAGGTCAAGGAGGCGCTGTCGCCGATCCTTTATGCCATTCCTGCACAGCTCTTGGCCTATCACACCGCGGTTGCCAAAGGCACCGACGTGGACCAGCCGCGCAACCTGGCGAAATCGGTGACGGTGGAGTGACCAGCGTGACACTGCAGGAGGCGCTGGCGCAGCTCAAGGCCCAGGCGGAACCCGGCCGGGCAGAGCAGATGGCCGCCTACCACAAGCAGAGCCGCGAAGTGCTTGGGGTGCCCAACCCGGCCACCAATGACCTGACCAAATCTTGGCGGCAGGCCCTGACCACTGAGGAGCGCGTCTCGCTCGCGCAGGCGTTGTGGGATAGCGATGTCTTCGAGGCCCGCATTGCCGCTGCCAAGCTGCTGACCCAAGCCCGGATCAAGGACGACGCGGCCGTCTGGGATCTGCTGCAATCCTGGGTGCCGGACTTCGACAGCTGGGCGATTGCCGACCACGCCTGCTCTGCCATCGCCAAGCGCCTGCAGGCAGAGCCTGCGCGGCTGGATACGGTGGAGCGCTGGACGCAATCTGATCACATGTGGACCCGGCGCGCCGCGCTGGTGGCCACCCTGCCCTGGGCCAAGATGAATAACCTGAAACCGGCGGATCAGGAAGCGCGCGAGCGTGTTCTGGGCTGGGCGGCCGGCTACGTGCCGGACCGGGACTGGTTCATTCAAAAGGCCATCGGCTGGTGGCTGCGCGACCTCAGCAAGCATGACGCCGCCCACACCCGCGCCTTTCTGGACGCGCATGGCGCTCAGATGAAAGCTTTTGCCCGCAAGGAAGCGGCGAAATACCTGAAACACGCCTAGGCCTGCCAGGGTCCCGCCCGGCAGCCGCCGGGCAGCGCACGCCCCCGCCCCAAGAGGGCGGGCGCTCCCCCTTCCGGGAAAACAGAGCTCAGCCCGCGGGCAGGACCTGCACCTCGGCCAGCTCGGTCAGCGGCAGGCCCAGCGCCCGCATGGCGCTGATCGACAGCCGGCTGCTGCCCGTGTCCGTGCCCGGCACGGGCTTCAGGGTGACCACCGCCTCGGTGTTGCGGCTGGTCCGGATCAGCGCCTGCTGCTCCGCCGCCACCAGCGGGGTCTCCATCCACATCCCCGGAACCGAGGGATCGCCCAGCGACGCCACCGTGGTGGCGGAGCCGCGGAATGACGGCGCAGAAGAGCCCGCAGGCGCTGCCGGATCCGCCTCTGCTGTATCAATCCCGGGCACAGGCTCCAGCACAGGGTCCTGCGGCTCAGCCACCGCCGGCCTGTCCTGCCCGTTCAGAACGGAAGAATTCAGCTGGATGCCCTCGCAAGCCGCCAGCAGGGAAATCGAAGTAAGGGAAAGGATTATCATACGCATAGGCAAACCCTAGCTTTGCGCGAAACTCTTTGCCAGACACAAAAGCTGTCCCCCCTTGCCGCGGGCGGTGCCCCGCTTTACCTAGGAAGCATGACGGCACCGCTTATCGACCCCTTCGCCCGCGCAATCACCTACCTGCGCGTCTCGGTCACCGACCGCTGCGATTTCCGCTGCGTCTATTGCATGTCGGAAAACATGACCTTTTTGCCCAAGAAGGACCTGCTGACGCTGGAGGAACTGGACCGGCTGTGCTCCACCTTCATCCGGCTGGGTGTCGAGAAGCTCAGGATCACCGGCGGCGAGCCATTGGTGCGCCGCGGCATCATGACCTTTTTCCAGGCGATGAGCCGCCATCTGGACACCGGCGCGCTGAAAGAGCTGACGCTGACCACCAACGGCTCGCAGCTGGTGAAATACGCCGACGACCTTTACGCCGCCGGGGTGCGCCGGGTGAATATATCGCTCGACACGCTGGACGAACAGAAATTCGCCGATGTCACCCGCTGGGGCCGCCTGCCGCAGGTGCTGAAGGGGATTGATGCGGCACAGAACGCGGGCCTCAGGGTCAAGATCAATGCCGTGGCGCTCAAGGGCTTTAACGAGCAGGAACTCCCCGCCATCACCCGCTGGTGCGCCGAGCGGGACATGGACCTCACCTGGATCGAGGTGATGCCAATGGGCGAAGACATCGGCAATATGGAGCGCATCGGCCAGTACTGGTCGCTGAAGGACGTGCGCGCGGAGTATGAAAACCACTACACCGTCACCGATCTGGCAGAGCGCACCGGTGGCCCGGCCCGCTATGTGCGGCTGGAGGAAACCGGCCAGAAGATCGGCTTCATCACCCCGCTCTCCCATAACTTCTGCGAAAGCTGCAACCGGGTGCGGGTCACCTGCACCGGCGAGATCTACACCTGCCTCGGCCAGGAAGGCAAAGCCGACCTGCGCGCGCCGCTGCGCGCCAACGAGGAAGGCGCTGGTGTGCTGGAGGCCGCCATCCGCGCCGCCATCGGCGACAAGCCCCGCGGCCATGACTTCGACTATTCGCGGCAAGACGTCGGCGGCAAGATGTCCCGCCACATGAGCCACACCGGCGGCTGACCATGTCCAGGACCGCCCCAGCGCGCGCGACGCTGCTCTATTCCCTTTACTGCGGCGCCAGCGCGCTGATCGCCCCCTTTGCTTGGCGCAAGGTCGCGGGCAAGCTGCGCGACTATGGCCTGCCGGAAGACCGCGTGCGCGAACGCCTCGGCCATGCCTCCCTGCCGCGCCCGGCCGGGCGGCTGATCTGGTTCCATGCGGCTTCGGTCGGGGAAAGCCTGTCGGTGCTGACCCTGATTGCCCGCATGGGCGAACAGGCGCCGGATGCTGAATTCCTGATCACCTCCGGCACGCCCACGTCGGCTGAGCTGATCGCCAAACGGATGCCGCCGCGCTGCCGCCACCAGTTCCCGCCCCTGGACACCGCTGCCGCCGTGGACCGCTTTCTGGCCCATTGGCGCCCGGATCTGGGTGTGTTTGTCGAAAGCGAGCTGTGGCCGCAGATGCTGGTGCGCGCCCGCAAAACAGGCTGCCCGCTGGTGCTGCTGAACGCGCGGCTCTCGGACAAATCGGTCGCGGGCTGGACAAAACGCCCGGACACCGCGCGGTTCATCCTGGATCAGTTCGATCTGCTGGTCACTCAGAACCGGAAGACAGCTGCGAACCTCAAGGCGATGGGAGCCGCCCCGGACCGCATCCGCCCCGGCAGCAACCTCAAGGCCGTCTCTGCGCCGCTGCCGGTCGATCAAGACACCCTCGCCAAGGTGCGCGGCAGCATTGGCGAGCGCCCGGTCTGGGTCGCCTCCTCCACCCACGAAGGTGAGGAAGAAACCGTGCTGGAGGCCCACAAGGCGCTGCAGAAACAGCACCCCGGTCTCTGCCTGCTGCTGGCCCCCCGCCACCCGGAACGCGGCGGCAAAGTGGAGGCGCTGGTCAAACAGGCGGGCCTCAGTTGCGCGCGGCGCAGCAAGGGCGTTCTGCCCGGCACCCAGACGCAAGTCTATTTGGCCGACACGCTGGGCGAGGTTGGCACTTGGTACGCGCTCTGCCCGCTGGTGTTCCTGGGCGGCTCCTTGCGCGACATCGGCGGCCACAACCCGTTTGAGCCGATGCAGGCGGGCGCCGCGGTGATCTCCGGCACCGGGCACTACAATTTTGCCGAGACCTATGCAGAGCTGACCGCCCTTGGCGCCGCGGCGGAAGTACGCACAGCGGCGGAACTGGCAGGCCAGGTTGCCGAATGGCTTGAGAAGCCGGGAGCTTTCCAGTCCGCCCGCGATGCGGCTGCGCAGTTCATCTCCCGGCAGTCGGATCAACTGGACACAACGGTGGACGCCCTGCTGGCGCTTCTGCCCCATGAAGGAGGCTGCGATGGCTGAAGTGGACGCCCGCACGGTTGAAGTCATCGCGCCGAACTTCAAACGCCGCCTGTCCGGCGTCACCTCCACCATCGTGCGGCTGGTGCCGCTGCAGCGGCGACACATCGCCATCGCCACCGCAGGCAGCGGCCTGCCCGCAGATATGCCGCATTTGTCAGCGGCGCAGCTTGTGTTCATGAGCCGCAACGGCCCCGCAGGCGCCCGCGTCTGGCACGCCCGGCGCAATGTGGAAATGCTGGGCGGACTGGCGCTGAAATACCTCTTGGGCAAGCGGCTGAAGCTGTTGTTCACCTCCGCCTCGCAGCGCCACCACTCGGATTATACCAAGTGGCTGATGTCCAGGATGGACCGGGTGATCGCCACCTCGGCCAAGGGCGCGGCCTATCTGGAAAAGCCCGTGCAGGTGGTGCATCACGGGATCAACACCGAAGAATTCTCCCCGCCCGCCGACAAACCGGCGCTGCGGCGCGAGCTGGGCCTGCCGGAAGACGCCATCCTGATCGGCTGCTACGGGCGGATCCGGGCGCAAAAAGGCACCGATGTCTTTGTCGACGCCATGCTGGAGGTGCTGAAAGCCCATCCCAGGGCGGTCGGCCTGGTGATGGGCCGCGCGACGGAAAAACACGTTGCGTTCGAAAAGGAACTGCGCGCCAGGGTCGAGGCTGCCGGCCTCTCCGAGCGGCTGCTGTTCCCGCCGGAGGTGCCGGTTTGGGAGGTTTCCCGCTGGTATCAGGCGCTGGACCTCTACGTCGCGCCGCAGCGCTGGGAGGGGTTCGGCCTCACCCCGCTCGAAGCGATGTCCTGCGGCGTGCCGGCGGTGGCCACCCGCGTCGGCGCTTTTGAGGAGCTGATCGCGCCCGGCGAGACCGGCCTGCTGATCGACCCCGGCGAAACCGGGCAGATGGTGGCGGCCATCAACGACGTGCTGTCCACCGAAGGCCGGCTAGCAGAATGGTCCGTGGCCGCTCGCAAGCACGCCATGACCAACTTCGCGCTGGAGAAGGAGGCCGAGACTCTGGTCGCCATCTACCGCGAGATGCTGGAGCACTGACCCCTGCGCCATAGCGCAACCTGATCCCTCTTCATCTGGCTGTAAATATCCTCGGGGGTGAATTGAGCCGCAGGCTCAAGAGGGGGCAGACAGCCCCCTCCCCTGCACCGTTTAAGCCGCCGGCATCCGCTGCTCGACGATCTCCGCCCACCAGCTGCAGCCCGCCGGAATGGCCTCGTCGTTGAAGTTGTACTCCGGGTGATGCACCATCGCGGTGTCGCCGTTCCCCATCAGGATATAGGCGCCGGGGCGCTCTTCCAGCATGAAGGCGAAATCCTCGCCGCCCATCACCAGCGGCGCATCCTCGCAGGAGCCGGAGACACTGGCCGCCACCTTGGCGGCAAATTCCGTCTGCTCCTCGTGGTTCACCATCACCGGATACCCGCGGTTATAGGTGACATCGGCAGTGCCCCCGAAGGTTGCCGCGATGCCGGTGCAGACCTCTTTGATCCGCTTTTCGGCCAGGTCGCGCATGTCCTTGGACATGGTGCGCACAGTGCCCTTGATCTGCACCTTCTGCGGGATCACGTTGAACGCCTTGGAGGAGGTCTCGAAGGACGTCACCGAGACCACAATCTGATGCACCGGATCGGCATTGCGCGACGCGATGGTCTGCAGCGCCAAAACTGCCTGTGCAGCCAGAACAGTGGTGTCGATGGTCTCATGCGGCTTGGCGGCATGGCCGCCGCGGCCCTCAAACGTGATGTCGAACTGGTCGGTGGCGGCGAAGAAAGATCCGGGGCGGATGGCAAAGGTGCCCAGCGGCTGGCCCGGCCAGTTGTGCAGGCCATAGACTTCCTGCACGCCCCAGCGGTCCATCAGCCCGTCGTCGCACATCACCTTGGCACCGCCGCCGCCTTCCTCGGCCGGCTGGAAGATCACCACCACGGTGCCGTCGAAATTGCGCGTTTCCGACAGATACTTGGCGGCGCCCAGCAGCATCGCGGTGTGGCCGTCATGGCCGCAGGCATGCATCGCGCCGGGGGTCTTGGAGGCGTAGTCCAAGCCTGTCTGCTCGTGGATCGGCAGCGCGTCCATGTCAGCGCGCAGGCCGATGACCTTGCCGGAGCTGTCCGCCTTGCCCCTGATCACGCCGACAACCCCGGTGCGGCCGATGCCTGTCACCACCTCGTCGCAGCCGAAGTCTTGCAGCTTCTCCGCCACCAGCGCGCTGGTGCGGTGGGTTTCGAACAGGATTTCCGGGTTTTCGTGGATGTCACGGCGCCAGGCGGTGATTTCATCCTGCAGTTCGGCAAAGCGGTTCTTGACCGGCATTTCTCACTCCTTTGGTTGTCTGTCCCCGCAGCCTCAGGCCGCGGGCATTCTTCGTTCCACCAGCTCGGCGAACCAGCTGCATCCCAGCGGGATCGCTTCGTCATCAAAGACATAGGCCGGGTGGTGGCACATCTGGGTGTCGCCGTTGCCAAGGAAGATATAGGCGCCGGGGCGCTGCTCCAGCATGTAGGAGAAATCCTCGGACGGCATGATCGGCGGGGTCACGGCGTTCACTTTGGCCGCGACCGCCTGCGCCGCCTCCACCGCGTGGGCGGTGCCGTTTTCATCATTTATTGTAACAGGATAGCCCGGCACCCATTCGACCTCCGCCGTGGCGCCAAAGGCCGCAGCTGTGCTTTCGGCAACCCGGCGCACCCACTCCTCGGCCTGAATGCGGTATTCGGGGTCCAGCGTGCGGACGGTGCCTTGCAGCCTGGCGGTATGGGCAATCACGTTTGACGCCGTGCTGTCGGTTTCAAAGGTGCCGACGGTCAGCACCACCCGTTTCACCGGGTCCACATTGCGCGAGACGATGGAATGCAGCGAGACCACGATCTGCGAGGCCGCCAGCGTGGTGTCAATTGCCTCATGCGGGGCGGCGGCGTGGCCGCCCTTGCCGGTGACGGTGATGATGAATTCGTCCGAGGACGCCATCAACGGGCCCGGTCGGATGGCAAATTCGCCGACCGGCAGGCCCGGCATGTTGTGCAGCCCATAGACCTCCTGAATGCCCCAGCGGTCCATCAGACCGTCGTCGCACATCGCCTTGCCGCCGGCACCGCCTTCCTCCGCGGGCTGGAAGATCAGCACTGCCTTGCCGTCGAAATTCCGTGTCTCTGCAAGGTACTTGGCCGCCCCCAGCAGCATCGACGTATGACCGTCGTGGCCGCAGGCGTGCATCACGCCCGGCATCTTGGAGGCATAGTCCACACCCGAGGCTTCGGGGATCGGCAAAGCGTCCATATCGGCACGCAAGCCGATGGCGCGGCCGGAGGTGTTGGTCTTGCCCTCGATCACCGCCACCACGCCGGTCTGGCCGACGCCGGTGGTGATATCGGTGATGCCGAACGCCTTCAGCCGCTCCACCACAAAGGCGGCGGTTTCATGCACCTCGTACATCAGTTCGGGGTTCTCGTGCAGGTGATGGCGCCAGGCGGTGATCTCCTGGTGCATCTCGGCAAAGCGGTTCTTGGCCGGCATATTCCCCTCCCTTTTATGTTTCAGGTTCCGTTGCGGCAGACTGTCCGCGAAAAAACTTAGCTTCGCAAGTATCCGGTGCCGCCGGGACGCGGCGCGACCCGCCAGAGCGGGGGTGGCATGCGTGCACCCCCTGTGCACCGTCTGTGCACCGCCTGGCATCAATCTGCGCATCCTGCGCCCGGTTTCAAGGTACGCGCAGCTTAGGCCCGCAGCTTCTTTACCAGCCCGCGCATGAAGCTGTGGCCCGCGTTGAACTGCGCCACGGTGATGTACTCGTTCGGCTGATGCGCTTGGGCGATGTCGCCGGGGCCGCAGATGACGGCGGAGTAGCCCGCCTGCTGGAACTGCCCCGCCTCGGTGCCGTAGCTGACCACATGGGAGCCGTTGTCGCCGGTCAGGCTGCGCACCAGCGCCTCCGCGGCGCCGTCCTGTTCCGGCACCAGGCCGGGGACGTCGAAATGCTTGGACACGTCAATACGGGCCTCCGGATGGACGGCCTGCATCTCTGCCTCCACCTCACGGACCTTGGCGAGATAGGCGGCCTCCCAACCGGCAGGGTTCTCCCCCGGCACCACCCGGAAATCCATCATGAAGCGGCAGTCCTTGGCAGTGATATTGTGGGCGGTGCCGCCCTCGATCATGCCGACGTGGCAGGTGCTCCAGGGCGGGGTGAACATCGCCTGCACCTCCCCCGGCTCCTTGGCCATGTTCTCCGTGTTTTTCTGGTTGGCCCAGTCGATCAGCCGGGCGCCTTGCATGATGGCGCTGACGCCGGTGTGCATGAGCGAGGAATGCACCTCGAACCCGACAACATGGGTAGCAAATCCAGTGCCGCCCTTGTGGCCGGTCACCGCCTTCATCATCGAAGGTTCCCCGACGATCACCGCGGAGCCCTTGGGCAGCACGGGCTGCATTGCCTCGATCATCGGCGGCGCCCCGGTGCAGCCGATTTCCTCGTCAAAGCTCAGCGCCAGTTGCAGGGGGCGTTTGACGCCTTGCTCATGTGCCTCGACCAGCGCCCAGATGGCGAGGGCATCATAGCCCTTCATGTCGCAGGTGCCGCGGCCGAAGTATTTGCCGTCCTTCTCCACCACCGTGAACGGGTCGGTGTCCCAGGGCTGGCCGTCCACCGGCACCACATCGGTATGGCCCGAGAGCACCACCGCGCCCTCTTCCCAAGGGCCAACATGGGCAAAGACCGCAGCCTTGTGCGGCTGGTCCGGGTCCACCCAGCGGTGGCTTTCAATGCCATGGGAGGACAAATAGTCCTGCACCCACTCCACCAGCGGCAGGTTGGTATCCCGGCTCACCGTCGGGAAAGAGACCAGGCGCCCCATGATCTCCAGCGGTGTCAGTTTCGCAGTCATAATCTGTAGCCCCCTGAGACGGTAAGCACCTCGCCGGTTACGAAGCTTGCCTCGTTTCCGGCCAGGAAGCGAACCGCCGCCGCTATATCGGTTGGTGAGGGCAAACGGCCCAGCGCAGTCAACTCTTCAAATTCAGCCACCAGCTCCGGCGGCCTTGGGTTATGCGGATCATTGACCGCCCCCGGAGCCACGGCATTGACCCGGATACCGCGCGCTCCCAGCTCTTTTGCCATGCCGCGGGTCCACAGTTCCAGCGCCGCCTGGCTGGCCCCGAACAGCGCGGCTCCAGCCGGAGGCAAAGTTGCATTCACCGAAGAAATCGAGATCACGGCCGCGCCAGGCGGAAGATGTGGAAGCGCGGCAGCCAGCAATCCCTGAGCGGCAAAGAGGTTTACATCGAACATTTCCCGCAGAGCAGAGTAGTCGAAAACTTCCGGACCCTCCGATGCGAAAGCACCGGCATTATTAACGGTCAGATCTATCCGGCCATAATGCTGCAGCGTGCGCTCCACCACCATCGCCGGAGCTTCCGGGTCACGGAAATCTGCGCGTACGGCCAGAAAAGTGTCGCCCTCAGGCCGGGTTTCCAAATGGGTTATCGCAACGGAGTAGTCTGCGGCCAGCGCCTGAGCGATGGCCTGCCCGATCCCGCGGGCAGCCCCTGTCACCAAGGCAACAGGCCGGTCCTGCGGTGTCGGGATCATGATCAGTAGCCGCTGTCGGTGGTCAGCACGAAATGGCCGGGCTCCAGTTCCAGATACTCCGACGGCTCCGGCTGATAGCCGACCTCATGGATGGGCGACGGGATCGGTTTGAAGTTCAGCTCTTTCTCCGACTTGCGCTGGCGCGGGTCGGCGATCGGGACCGCCTTCATCAGCGCCTGGGTATAGGCGTGCAGCGGGTTCTCGAACACGCGGTCGCGGGGGCCGATCTCAACGATGCGGCCCAGGTACATGACGCCCACCTGATGGCTGACGCGTTCCACCACCGCCATGTCGTGGCTGATGAACAGGAAGGAAAGGCCCAGTTCCGCCTGCAGCTCCATCATCAGGTTCAGGACCTGCGCCTGCACCGACACGTCGAGCGCCGAGACGGCCTCATCCGCGACGATCAGCTTGGGGTTCAGCGCCAGGGCGCGGGCAATGGCGATGCGCTGGCGCTGGCCGCCGGACATCTCGTGCGGGTAGCGGCGCATGAAGCTGCGCGGCAGGTGGACGCGGTCGAACAGGCTGGCGACGCGGTCGTGCAGCTCCGATCCCTTGGCCAGCCCGTAGTTGCGGAGCGGCTCTGCCACCTGGTCGATCAGCTGCATCTGCGGGTTCAGGGACGCAAAGGGATCCTGGAAGATCATCTGCATGTCCTGGCGCGCCTTGTGCATCTGGGAGGCGCTGAATTTCAGAACGTCGCGGCCTTCGAAATCCACCTTGCCCGACAGCGGCTCCACCAGCCGCAGGATCGAGCGGCCCGCGGTGGATTTGCCACAGCCGGATTCCCCGACCAGCGACAGGGTCTGGCCCTTGAGGACCTTGAAGGACACGTCCTCGACCGCGTGCACGTTGGAAATGGTGCGGCGCAGCAGGCCGCCCTTGACCGGAAAGCGGGTGGTCAGGTTCTGCACGTCCAGAAGCACCTCGTCGGTGCCCTTGATCGGCTCAATCTTCTGGTCCTCGACCCCCATCAGCTTCATCGGCTCGGGGTAGTGCTTGCCGCGCATTTCGCCCAGCTTCGGCACCGCCGCCAGCAATGCCTTGGTGTAGTCGTGCTTGGGGTTCTCGAAAATCTCCTCGACGGGGCCTTCCTCGACCTTGTTGCCGCGGTACATGACGACCACGCGGTCGGCCATCTGTGCCACCACCGCCATGTCATGGGTAATGAACATCACCGCCGTGCCGGTCTCGCGCTTCAGCCGGTCCATCAGCGCCAGGATCTCGGCCTGGATGGTCACGTCCAGCGCGGTGGTCGGCTCGTCCGCGATCAGCAGCCGCGGCTCGCACGCCATAGCCATCGCGATCACCACCCTCTGGCGCATGCCGCCGGACAGTTCGTGCGGGTACTGCCGCAGGCGCCGCTCCGGTTCCGGGATGCGGACCTGGCGCAGCAGCTCCAGCGCGCGTTCCTCGGCCTGGGCCTTGGACATGTTCTTGTGGATGCGCAGGCCCTCGGTCAGCTGGCGGCCGACAGTGAACACCGGGTTCAGCGCGGTCATCGGCTCCTGGAAGATCATGCCGATCTCATTGCCGCGGATCTGCTTCATCATATCCTGCTCGGAGGCGGCCAGGTCGGTCTCGCCGCCCTCCCGCCGGTTGAACAGCAGCTCGCCGCCCGCAATCTCGCCGCCGCCGAATTCCACCAGGCGCATCAGCGACAGCGAGGAAACCGATTTGCCGGAGCCGGATTCCCCAACGATGCAGACGGTTTCGCCCGGGCTCACGTCAAAGGAGACGTTCTCCACCCCGACCACCGGGCCATCCTTGGTCTGAAACTCAACACGCAGGTTTCGAATGGACGCAATGGCGTTGTCCAGCATGACGGCTTCCCTATCTTTCATTCCCCGGGCCAGCCGCGGATGGCGGCCCCAGCATCCGGAGTAAACTCTACTTTGCACAAAAATGCTCATGCAAATAATGCATAGGGTTTTTAAAATTGGAATTTGCAATTTCCCGGGAAGTGGTTTTCGATACCCGCGTGGTTGCCTGCAGAGCGTCATGCGCCGGTCTGTCCGGCAACATGTTAAGAGTGCTTAATGCCTGCAATTCCGGCCTGCGCGCAGGTGCGATTGCGACCCTTCCGCAGCCATGCGGCAAATCTCCGGGCCCGCTGCGGTCCGGCCAACAAAAAGACACAAAACGTGTCCGACAAGGAGAGTGTGATGAAACTCAAATCCCTATTGATGGGGGCCGTTGCCACGGCGGCCCTGGCGCCGGCAGCCTTTGCTGAGCGCGGGTCCGATGGCCAGGTCAACATCATCTACTGGCAGGCGCCGTCGATCCTGAACCCGTTCCTGTCCGGCGGCACCAAGGACATCCAGGCCGCCTCGCTGGTGATTGAGCCGCTGGCCCGCTATGACCCCGAGGGCAACATGGTGCCCTATCTGGCAACCGAGATCCCGACCGTCGAGAACGGCGGCGTCAGCGAAGACCTGACCTCGATCACCTGGAAGATCGCACCCGGCATCAAGTGGTCCGATGGCACCGACTTCACCGCTCATGACGTGAAGT
The DNA here is from genome assembly GCF_006740765.1 of Leisingera aquaemixtae. Lineage (GTDB taxonomy): Bacteria > Pseudomonadota > Alphaproteobacteria > Rhodobacterales > Rhodobacteraceae > Leisingera > Leisingera aquaemixtae. The sequence continues at coordinate 908,747 of NZ_CP041159.1, read as the reverse complement.
TCACCGCCGATTACTGTATGCACCCCGAAGGCGGCTGCGCGCAGCTGACCAAGTTCGAGGGTGTCACCTCCGTCGAGCTGGTGGACGACATGACCGTCAAGGTCACCTTCGACAAGCCGACCCCCTTCCCCTATGGCCCGTTCTCCGGCGGTGAAAGCCCGATCCTGCAGAAAGCGCAGTTCGAGAACTGCATGGGCGCCCGGGCGCCGGAATGCACCGACGCCAACTTTGCCCCCATCGGCACCGGTCCGTTTGTGGTGGATGAGTTCAAGCCGAACGACGTGATCACCATGTCGGCCAACCCCAACTACCGCGATCCGGCCAAGCCCGCGTTTGCCAAGGTGCTGTTCAAGGGCGGCGGTGACGCAACCGCTGCGGGCCGCGCGGTGATGGAAACCGGCGAGTTCGACTATGCCTGGAACCTGCAGCTGGCGCCGGAAGTGATCGCCCAGATGGAAGCAGGCGGCAAGGGCAAGCCGGTTGCGGGCTTCGGCTCGCTGGTGGAACGCATCATGCTGAACCAGACCGACCCGTCGCCGGACCTGCCGGAGGGCGAGCGCTCCACCGCCAAGCATCCGCATCCGTTCCTGAAGGACCCGGCGGTCTACAAGGCGATGTCGATGGCCATCGACCGTCCGCTGCTGGTGGAAATCGGCTATGGCAAGGCCGGCAAGGTCGGCTGCAACTGGGTGCCTGCGCCTGCGGCCTTTGCGTCTGACACCTTTGACTGCTCCACTCAGGACATCGAAGGCGCCAAGGCGATGCTGGAGGAAGCTGGTTACAAGGACACCAATGGCGACGGCGTGCGGGAAACCCCGGACGGCAAGCCGATGAAGATCCTGTACCAGACTTCGACCAACGCCGTGCGCCAGGACTTCCAGGCGCTGATCAAGGAGTGGTGGAGCCAGATCGGCATCGAATCCGAGCTGCGCAACATCAACGCCTCGGTGTTCTTCGGCGGCGACCCGGGTTCGCCCGACACCTTCCAGAAGTTCTATGCTGACGTGGAAATGTACGCCAACAACTTCGACGGCACCGACCCGCAGGCCTATCTGGCCAACGGCCTGTGCGACAAGGCACCGAAACCGGAATCCCAGTGGCAGGGTGAGAACATCTCGCGCTTCTGCAACGAGGAGTTCGACCAGCTGCACGCTGAGCTGACCAAGACTGCCGGCCTTGAGGCCCGCGCCGAAATCGGCCGCCGCCTCAACGACATCATGGTCGAAAACGGCGGCATGATCCCGCTGGTGCATCGCGGCCGCCTGTCGGCGCACTCCAACACGCTGGGCGGCGTTCACCTGAACGTCTGGGACAGCGAGCTGTGGAACGCAGCTGACTGGTACCGCATCAAGTAAGCAGCGCTTGCCTCACTTGGGGCCCTGACGTTACATCGGGGCCCCTTGCCATTCAGCATTGGTTACGTTTAACCGCCTGCGCGTGACATGGATGTGAGGCCCTCCCCGCCTGCTCCGACCTTAATACAAGTTGCAAAGGCGCCTACCTGATGCTGACCTTTACAATCCGGCGGCTGATCCTGGCAGTACCAACACTGCTGTTCATCAGCCTCGTGATCTTCCTGCTGCTGGAGCTCGCCCCGGGCGACCCGATGGCGCAGGTTCCCCTGACCGTGCCCCCTGAAGTCAAAGAGAAAATGCGCGAGGCGCTTGGCCTTGGCCAGCCGATGCATATCCGTTTCTGGAAATGGCTGGTGCAGTTCTTCTGGATCGAGCCGCAGGTTCTGATCGACCACTACCTGGGCACCTCCTTCTCTGCAGGCGACCTCAGGGTGATCTCCTGGCAGACCCGTTCGCCGGTGATGGACATCGTGATCCAGCGTATCCCGCAGACCCTGTGGGTGGTCGGCACCGCCTATGTGGTCGCCATCCTGATCGCGCTGCCGATCGGCATCTATTCCGCCTACCGCCAGTACAGCTGGTTCGACCAGCTGGGAACCTTCGTGTCGATGGTGGGCTTCTCGGTGCCGCCGTTCTTCTCCGGCGTGCTGGTGATCGTGATCTTCTCGGTGCAGCTGGGCTGGTTCCCGTCGATCTATGATACCACTCATACCGTCGACAGCTGGGACAGCTTTGTCTACCAGCTGAAGCAGATGATCATGCCGGTGATGGTGCTGGCGCTGCAGATCACCGCGCAGCTCTCCCGCTTCATGCGCGCCTCGATGCTGGACAACCTGAACCAGGACTATGTCCGCACCGCCCGCGCCAAGGGCCTGAGCGAATATGTGGTGGTGATGGTCCACGTACTGCGCAACTCGATGATCCCCGTGGTCACCGTGATCGCGCTCGGCATCCCGTCGATCTTTGGCGGTGCCATCATCACCGAGCAGGTGTTCAAGGTGAACGGCATCGGCCAGCTTCTGATCGGCGCCATCCAGGCCAACGACCTGCCGATGGTGCAGACGCTCACCTTCATCTTTGCGGTGCTGATCGTGCTGTTCAACCTGATCGCCGACGTGCTGTACGGCATTCTTGACCCGAGGATCCGCTATGACTGACAAGGAACGCTTTGTGCCCGACGAAGGCATGGCGCCCGCCTCGACCGCGGTGCCCGGCGCCGGCGCGCTGGAGGAGCTTCACAACCCGCCGCGCAGCCAGTGGCAGGATGTCTGGGACCAGTTCAAATCGCACCGCGGCGCGCTGATGGGCGGGGCCCTGTTCCTGTTCATCATCCTGGCGGTCTACCTGGGGCCTTATGTCTGGGACATTGACGCCACCAAGATCGACATCCGCGCCCGCAACCAGGGCCCCAGCTGGGCGCATCCCTTCGGCACCGATCAGCTGGGCCGCGACATGCTGGCCCGGATGATGGCAGGCGGCGCGACCTCGGTTTCCGTGGGCCTGACTGCGATGCTGCTGGCGCTGTTCCTGGGCTCCTTCATCGGGGTACTGGCCGGCTTCTTCAAGAGGCTGGACGGCCCGCTGATGCGGATGACCGACCTGTTCCTGGCGCTGCCGCTTCTGCCGCTGCTGCTGGTGATGATGCTCTTGTTCCGCGAGCCGCTGAATGCGGCCTTCGGGCCGGAACAGGGGATCTTTATCCTGATCGTGGCCTCGATCGGGGTGACCAGCTGGATGCCGACCGCGCGGATCGTGCGCGGCGATGTGCTGGCGCTGAAAGAGCGCGAGTTCGTGATGGCGGCGCGCTCCATCGGCACCACCAACAGCGGGCTGATCACCCGGCACATCCTGCCCAATGTGCTGTCGCCGATCATGGTCTCGGCCACGCTGGGCATCGCCACGGCGATCATTACGGAATCCTCGCTCTCCTTCCTCGGCCTCGGCTTCCCGCCGGACTTCCCGACCTGGGGACGGCTGCTGTTCGATGCGACCGATTACCTGCAGCAGTATCCTGAGCGGGTGTTCTGGCCCGGCATGGCGATCTCGCTGACGGTGCTGAGCGTGAATTACCTGGGCGACGGGTTGCGCGATGCGCTGGATCCGCGGATCCGCGGCCGCTGAGGCGGAACGCACGCACACATTCAAATAAAAACATGCCTTCTGGCCGCTTTCCCCAAAGCGGCCAGTTTGTTTTGCAGCAGCGCTGTCCGGCAAAATCAGCATTTCGCCCGGCCTGCCCAAGCCGGAACTTCTTCCCGCCCCTGCCCTGTTTTGACCGCCGTCCGCCGCTTGCCCGGGCACGAAAAACCCGCCATTGCGGGAAAACGTTCCAAATCCGCAGCTGGAGAGCGCCATGTTCGAAACATTCGGCTTTGAAGAGACCACAGCACGGGAGGTTTCCGTCCTGTTTGCGCTTGGCATCGGCGTCCTGTTCGGCGTGCTGGCGCAGCTGACCCGCTTCTGCTTCCGCCGCGCCCTGGCTGGTGAGGACCGCCGCCAGGCCGCAGGCGTCTGGGCAATGGCCCTGGCGGTGGCCGTTGCCGGCACCCAGGCGGCCGTGGCGCAGGGCTGGATCAGCTTTGCGGAGCACCGGCTGATGGCGCAGGACCTGCCGCTCTTGGCCATCGCGCTTGGCGGGCTGATGTTCGGCGCCGGCATGATCCTGACCCGCGGCTGCGCCTCGCGTCTGCTGGTGCTGGCGGGCAGCGGCAACCTGCGGGCACTTATGGTGATGGCTGTCTTTGCCATCACGGCCCATGCCACGCTGAAGGGCGTGCTGGCCCCGGTGCGCACCGCGCTTGGCGCGGTTACCCTGCCCGCGGGGGAGCAGGTCTCCCTTGCCGCCCTGCCCGGCGGCGCACTGCTGTGGAGCGGTGTGATCGTGGCGGCAGCCCTGTTGACCGCGCTGCGCTCCGGCAACCGGGCGCCCACGCTTGCTGGCGCGGCGGCGCTCGGCCTCTTGGTGCCCGTGGCCTGGGTTGGCACCGGCTATGTGCTGTTTGACGAATTCGACCCCATCGCGATGGAGAGCCTCTCCTTCACCGCCCCTGCCGCCGACACGCTGTTCTTCGTGATCGCCTCCAGCTCCATCCCTGCGGGATTTGGCGCCGGGCTGGCCGGCGGGGTGCTGGCCGGTGCGCTGGCCGCCACGGTGGTCAGCGGCAGCTTCCAGTGGCAAAGCTTCGAAAGCCCCCGCCAGACCGGCCGTTACCTGGCCGGTGCTCTGCTGATGGGCATGGGCGGCGTACTGGCCGGCGGCTGCACCGTGGGCGCCGGGCTGGCAGGCATTCCGACGCTCAGCCTCGCAGCCTTGCTGGCGCTGGCCTTCATCGCAGTTGGCGGCCTCGGCATGAACGCCGTGCTCAGTGCAGCTTCTTCCGGATCCGCCGCACGGCCAGCCATACCAGCCCGACAACCGGCAGAGTGATCAGCGCCGTCAGGCTGCCCTTGCTGATATCCAGCGCCGTTGTTAGCGGGTAAAGCGCATAGGCGGCCAGCGACACCGCGTAATAGCTGATCGCCACCACCGACAGCCCCTCAACCGTGTGCTGCAGCCTGAGCGCCATATCGGCGCGGCGGTCCATGCTGGCCAGCAGCGCCTGGTTCTGCGCAGACCGCTCGACATCCACCCGGGTCCGGAGCAGCTCCCCTGCCCTGCGGGCCCGGTCGGCCAGCGTCTCCAGCCGCTTTTCGGTGGATTTCACCGTGCGCATTGCCGGCTCAAACCGGCGCAGCATGAATTCCGCCAGCGTCTGGAACCCCTCATACCGCGTCTCGCGCAACAGGCTGACGCGCTGGCTGACCAGGGCGTCATAGGCCCCGGTGGCGCTGAACCGGAAAGCAGAGCGCGCCGCCATCGCCTCCAGCTCGGCGGAGACCGTAAGCAGCTGCGACAAGGTCTGCTCAGCCGGTGCTGATCCGGCTGTCATCGCAACCATCATCTCGCTCAGATGGGTGTCGAGCGCGCTGATGGTCGGAGTCAGGCCGCGGGCGCGGGAGAACCCCAGCATCGCCATCGCCCGGTAGGTTTCGATCTCGCACAAGCGCTGCACAATCCGGCCGATGCGCTGGCTGCCGGTCTCCGCGTTCGGAAACACCGCAAACCGCATGTGGCCCGCCGGGTCGATGCGGAAATCGCCCGCAATCACCGCGCTGCCGTCCAGCACCTGCGAGACCACCACGCTTTCCGGCACGAACCACTCCTGCGCCAGGGTCTTGACTGCGGCGTCCGCAGGCCGGGGCTCGACCCGGAACATCGTGGAGGTAATGCGCTGGCCCGGCGCGGCGGCCAGCCATTCCGCCGGGAACACCTCAAAATCCGCCGGATCAAAGGCCCGGGTGCCGGTCCCGTCGCTGTAGACGGTATAGCTGACGAACTCGGTATGCTGTTCCCACTTCAGCATGTGGCGGCCGATCTGCGCCATATAATGAGTCGCCCCCGGCTGCGGGTGCGGCGCACCGTGGCGGTCAAGCAGATCCGTCAGATGGTGCAGATCCTGCATCCGGTCGCGGTGTTCGGCCTCATTGGGCTGTTTGACCGCCAGGTAGACCACCGTGCAGGGGCTGGACATGGCGGGGAACGGCCGGGCGTGCAGTTCGTTGGTCAGCGGATACCGCAGGGGGTGGTCCTGGATCGGGGGCATTCTTGGTCTCCGGGGCAATGCCGGTGACCATAGAACGCCCTCGTAAAGATGTACAGAAATGTTTTATTTCAATGCGTTAGGTGAATGCAATGGTATACAGGGCCGGTGTTTCTGGGGGCTCTGCCCCCGGCCTGCGGCCTCCCCCGGGATATTTTCAGCCAGAAGAAGGGTCCGGAAATTGAGAAGGCGCCCCGGTTGGAGCGCCTTTCCCTGTCTTGTTGAGCATTGACCTACTGGATCAGGCCCAGCAGCGTATCGAGGCTCTGCTTTGCATCGCCATAGAACATGCGGGTGTTTTCCTTGAAGAACAGCGGGTTCTCGATGCCCGAGTACCCCGTGCCCTGGCCGCGTTTGGAGACAAACACCTGTTTCGCCTTCCAGCATTCCAGCACCGGCATGCCCGCGATGGGGGAGTTGGGGTCCTCCTGCGCCGCCGGGTTCACGATGTCGTTGGAGCCGATCACGATGGCCACATCCGTGTCCGGGAAATCCTCGTTGATCTCGTCCATTTCCAGCACGATGTCGTAAGGCACTTTCGCTTCGGCCAAGAGCACGTTCATGTGGCCCGGCAGGCGGCCTGCGACCGGGTGGATCGCAAAGCGCACGTTCTTGCCCTTGGCCCGCAGGCGGCGGGTCAGTTCGGCGACGTTCTGCTGCGCCTGCGCCACCGCCATGCCGTAGCCGGGGATGATCACCACGCTGTCGGCCTCCTCCAGCGCCGCCGCCACGCCGTCGGCGTCGATGGCGATCTGCTCGCCGTCGATCTCCATCGCCGGACCGGAGGTGCCGCCGAAGCCGCCCAGGATCACGCTGACAAAGGAGCGGTTCATCGCCTTGCACATGATGTAGCTGAGGATCGCACCGGAAGAGCCCACCAGCGCGCCGACCACGATCAGGAGGTCATTGCCCAAGCTGAAGCCGATGGCGGCCGCGGCCCAGCCGGAGTAGCTGTTCAGCATCGACACCACCACCGGCATGTCGGCGCCGCCGATGCCCATGATCAGGTGGTAGCCGATGAACAGCGCCGCCAGCGTCATCAGCACGAGGGGCAGGAAGCCGCCGGTGTTGAAGTACCAGATCAGGCAGAGCAAGGAGAGGCCCGCGGCGCCGGCGTTCAGCATGTGGCCGCCCGGCAGCTTGGTGGCCGCCGAGGTCACCTTGCCCGCCAGCTTGCCGAAGGCAATGACAGACCCGGTGAAGGTGATGGCGCCGATGAAGATGCCGAGGAAGAGTTCAACCCGCAGGAAGGCGATCTCCGCCGGGGTTTTCTTGGCAATGAGCTTGGCGAAGGTGCCGAGGTCCTCGGTGCTGGCGGCCGCCGCCACATTTCCGATTTCGAAATGCGCGATGAAGCCGACAAAGACCGCGGCCAGGCCGACCAGCGAGTGCATCGCGGCAACCAGCTGCGGCATCTCGGTCATCTGCACCTTCTTGGCGACATAGGTGCCGATGATGCCGCCGCCCGCGATCAGCAGCAGCGACAGCAGCCACAGGCCCGAGCCGGGGCCGATCAGGGTGGCAAAAACCGCCAGACCCATACCCGCGATGCCGTACCAGACCGCGCGTTTGGCGCTTTCCTGGTTGGACAGCCCGCCGAGGCTGAGGATGAACAGAACAGCCGCAACGACATAGGCGGCGGTGGTGAAACCGTAATCCATGAACTCGGCCCTTCTTTAAGATTTCTGGAACATGGCAAGCATGCGCCGGGTGACGAGGAAGCCGCCGAAGATGTTGATCCCGGCCATGAAGACGCTGAGCGCGGCGAGCAGGATCACCAGGAACGAGCCGGAGCCGATCTGCATCAAGGCGCCCAGGATGATGATCGAGGAGATCGCGTTGGTGACCGCCATCAGCGGCGTGTGCAACGAGTGCGCGACGCCCCAGATCACCTGGAAGCCCACGAAACAGGCCAGCGCAAAGACGATGAAATGCTGCATGAAGCTGACCGGCGCAAACAGGCCCACCAGCAACAGGAGCGCACCGCCCCCGGCCAGCAGCGTGACCTGGCTCCTGGTCTGCGCCTTGAAGGCCGCAACCTCCTTGGCGCGTTTTTCCTCCGGCGTCAGCTCCGGCACCGTCTCCTTGGGCTTGGCCGCAATCGCCTGCACCTTGGGCGGCGGCGGCGGGAAGGTGATCTCGCCCTCAAACGCCACGGTGGCGCCGCGGATCACGTCGTCCTCCATGTTGTGGTTGACCTGGCCGTCCTTGTCCGGCGTGAGGTCCGTCATCATGTGGCGGATGTTGGTGGCATAAAGGCTGGAGGCCTGCGCCGCCATCCGGCTGGGGAAGTCGGTGTAGCCGATGATGGTGACGCCGTTGTCCGTCACCACCTTCTCGTCCTTCACGGTGCCTTCCACATTGCCGCCGCGCTCGGCGGCCAGGTCGACGATGACCGATCCGGGCTTCATCGCCGCGACCATGTCGGCAAGCCACAGCTTGGGCGCGTCGCGGTTCGGGATCAGCGCGGTGGTGATGACGATGTCCATCTCCGGCGCCAGCTCGCGGAACTTAGCCAGTTGCGCTTCGCGGAATTCCGGAGAAGAAACAGCCGCATAGCCGCCGGTGGCGGCGCCGTCCTGCTGGTCCTCCTCGAAGTCGAGATAGACGAACTCGGCGCCCATCGATTCCACCTGCTCGGCCACTTCGGGCCGCACGTCGAAGGCATAGGTCACCGCGCCAAGCGAGGTGGAGGTGCCGATGGCGGCAAGCCCTGCCACACCGGCGCCGACCACCAGCACCTTGGCGGGCGGCACCTTGCCTGCGGCGGTGATCTGGCCGGTGAAGAAGCGGCCGAAGTTGTTGCCTGCCTCGATCACCGCGCGGTAGCCCGCGATATTGGCCATGGAGCTGAGCGCATCCATCTTCTGCGCGCGGGAGATTCGCGGCACCATTTCCATGGCGATCACATTGGCGCCCTTGGCCTTGGCGAGCGCCATGCCGTCTTCGTTTCCGGCCGGATTGAAGAAGGAGATCAGCGTCTTGCCCTTGGCCAGCCGCTTCAGCTCGGCGGCATCCGGCTGGCGCACCTTGGCGATGATATCGGCGGCCTTCCACAGCGCGGCCGGTGTCTTGAGGATCTCGACCCCGGCGGCTTCATAAGCGGCATCGGAAAACCCCGCCGCCGCCCCGGCCCCCGTCTCGATCGCGCAGTCATAGCCCAGCTTCTGCAGCTGAACCGCAGACTCCGGCGTCATCGCAACGCGGTTTTCACCCGCATAAGTTTCTTTTGGTGTTCCTATTTTCACCTTGTCGGTCCCCCTCGTCCTGCCCGTGCCAGCATCCTCTGGGTACGGATCACAATGATTTTCTCTACAATGCGCAAGATTATTGCGCAAGGATTTTGCTGCGTTGCCGCAAAGTCATGCCGCAACGCCGCGTTCCGGTCAGATCCAGCGGCGCACTTTCCGCTCGTACCGGGCCCAGTCGGCGCGGAACGTCCGGCGCATCCTGTCCTCTTCCGGGATGACAAAGCGTTTCTCCAGCAGCCAGAGGAAAACCGGGATCAGCGGCAGCGACAGCACCGCGTCGAACCAGAGGATGAGACCCGCCAGGATCAGCACATCGCCCAGGTAGATCGGGTTGCGGCTGCGGCTGAAAATGCCCGACTGCACCAGGCGGCTGGGCGTCTGGTGCGGCAGGACCGTGGTCTTTTGCCGCCGCATCTCGGTGATGGCGAGCAAAGCCAGCAACAGGCCGCCGCCCAGGAGGACGCCGCCCAGAAACTCTGCCCAGGCGCCGCCGAAAGAGAGTCCGAGCGAAAAAAGCCGCGCTTGCAGCCATGCGATCAGCACACCGCCCGCAAGCCACACAGGCGGCACATCCAGCCACCGCATCAGGCCCCGCCTCCTTGCAGAATATGTCCGGAATTCATGCACATCGCGGGCAGTTTTCCCTTATCCGTCCTGGCCGTCCAGACCGGTTCGGCCGGGACTGTTAGAAAAGGACAAAATGCCCCTCGTGCCGCAGAAACGACGAATCCGTTCCGGCTTGCGGCATGATCCTGCACAAATTCACCGGTTTGCCTAAGTATATTTTTGTGTACCGCAGCGGGGCCGGCTCACTCCCACTCCATTTCCTCAAAAACCCGGCCCGCGTTCTTGGTCGCCAGCTCTTCGAAGGTATCGAGGGACTTCCACTGCTCCTGGTCAACATAGTAAGCGCTGGCGAGGTCTCCGCCCGCCTCGATGTGGGCGCCGACCTTGGCCCGCAGATCCGTCAGGTAGTCGAGCGTGTAACGGCGCACCTGCGGCAAATTGGTCGGGTGGCCGTGGCCCGGGATCACATAGGCGGGGTCAAGCGGCTTCAGCTTGTCCTGCCAGGTTTCGATCCAGCATTTGGTGCAAGTGTGCGGAAAGATGGGCAGCATGCGTTCGTGAAAGGCGATGTCGCCGGCAATCAGCAGATCCCACGCGGGGATCCAGACCTGAATGTCGCCCGGGTCATGCGCCGGCCCCAGGTGCAGCACCTGCATCTCCACCCCGCCCAGGGAGAGGTCATAGCGGTCCTCGAACGACAGGTTGGCGTGTTCCACCCGCGTCTCCCCGGCCCGGTCCTTGTTGTAGCCGCGCATCCGCTGCAGGATCAGGTCGCTGTTTTCCTGCGTCTCGGCAATCGCCTCGGCATGGGCCAGCACATCCACCCCCTGATCCCGCCAGTAGCCGTTGCCGAGCATGGCATGGCCCTGCCCGTTTTCGTTGATCACCAGCACCACCGGCTGATCCGTCACCTGCTTGATTTCGTCGTGCAGCGCCTTAGCGAGCGCATCAGAGGCACCGGCATTTATCACCACCACGCCTTCGGAGGTCACGATGAAGGAGAGGTTGTTGTTATGGCCTGCGTTTTCATAGGTCGGCGGCGCGGTGGCGCCGATGGCGGAGAAGACATGCGGGATGACCTCCACCGGTTTGGAGTAAAGCTCGGACTGCGGGTACTGGTCGGCAATGTCCTCGCTGGCATGGGCGGCAAGGGGCATCAGCAAGGCGGCGCTGAGGGCGGCAATGGCTTTCATCGGAAATCTCCCTGAAGGTCTGAAGCGACATTCACACATGTGAATATGACTGTAAACGCCCTGCGTGTGCGTCCTGACGGCACGGCGGGGTTGCCAGAGGCACCAGCCCGGTTAGGCTGCCTGCAAACAGGGAGGTCCGGGAATATGACACTGGAAGGCAAACACGCGCTGGTCACGGGCGGCGGCACCGGGATCGGGCTGGCGATTGCACAGGCTCTGGCCGCTGAGGGCGCGCAAGTCACCATCACCGGGCGCAGGCACGAGGTTCTGGAGGAGGTTGCGACGCAGGGCCTGCATCCGATGGCGATGGATGTGCGCATAGAGGAGGACGTCGCGGCCAAGGTGGACGCCGCGGTGGCCGCGCGCGGGCCGGTACAGATCTGCGTGGCCAATGCAGGCGTTGCGGAGGGTGCTGCGCTGCACAAGACCTCGATGGAGTTTTGGCGCAACATGATGGCGACCAACCTGGACGGTGCCTTTCTGACGATCCGGGAGTGTTTCAAGTCGATGCGGCAGACCGACTGGGGTCGGGTGATCACCGTGTCCTCCATCGCCGGGCTGCGGGGGCTGAAGGGGGCTGCCTGCTACTCTGCCAGCAAACACGGGATGATCGGGCTGACCCGGGCGCTGAGCGAGGACTACCTGGGGACGCCGTTCACCTTCAACGCGCTGTGCCCCGGCTATGTCGACACCCCGATTGTCGAGCGCAATGTTACCGCGATCTCGCAGCGCGCAGGCATCAGCGCGGTGGAGGCGATGGACGTGATGGTGAACGCCAACCGCCACAAGCGGCTGATCGAGCCCAGCGAGGTCGCAGCCGCTGCGCTGTGGCTGTGCGGGCCCGGGTCGGGGTCGGTGAACGGGCAGTGCATTGAAATCGCAGGCGGGCAGACCTGATGGACCGGGAGGCTTTCAACGTCTTCTGCGCCACCTTTCCGGCGGCGGAGCACGTAGTGCAATGGGGCAATTCGGACGTCTGGAAGGCGGGCGGCAAGCTGTTTGCGGTCTGCGGCTGGGCTGACGGCAGGGATGCCTTCACCTTCAAAGCCGGCGATATTGCCTTTGAAGTGCTGCAGGAGCGCCCCGGCATCCGCCCGGCGCCCTATCTGGCCTCGCGCGGAATGAAATGGCTGCAGCAATTTGACGACAATGGCCTCACCGCCGCGGAGCTTGAGGAACAGATCACCCTGTCCTATCAGATGGTCACTGCGAATCTGTCCAAAAAGAAGCGCGCCGAGCTGGGTATCCCGGACCCGCAGCCGGCCAAGCCCTAGGCACTGGACAGAAAGGCGCGGATGCGGTAGCACTCGCGGAAAGCTTCAAGCTTAAAATACCCACTGCACGCGAGGCCCCGATGACCGATTTTGCCGCAACCAAGGCGATGTTCGACCTGCCTGAGGGCGTGATTTATCTGGACGGGAACTCGCTGGGTCCGCTGCCGCGCGCTGCAAAGGAGCGCGTCGGTGCGATGATGCAGGACGAATGGGGGCAGATGCTGATCACCGGCTGGAACAAGGCCGGCTGGATGGACAAGCCCAAGGCGCTGGGGGACCGGATCGGGCGGCTGATCGGGGCGGAGCCGGGCCATGTGGTGATGGGCGACACGCTGTCGATCAAGGTCTACCAGGCGGTTGCCTCAGCGCTGGAGCTGAATCCGGGCCGCAAGGTGGTGCTGTCGGACAATGGCAACTTTCCAACCGACCTCTACATGGCCAGCGGGCTGCTGAAATCGCTGGGGCCGGACTATGAGCTGCGGGTGGTCGACCCGGAGGCGGTCGAGGATGCTATCACCGAGGAAATCGCGGTGCTGATGATCACCGAGGTGGATTACCGCACCGGCCGCAAGCACGACATGAAGGCGCTGACCGAAAAGGCCCATGCCCATGGCGTGCTGACGGTCTGGGATCTGGCCCATTCGGCAGGTGCCATTCCGGTGGATCTGGCCGGGTGCCGCGCGGATTTCGCGGTCGGCTGCACCTACAAATACCTCAATGGCGGCCCCGGCGCGCCGGCCTTCATCTATGTCTCGCCGCGTCACGCAGAGACCGCCCGCCCCGCCCTGTCGGGCTGGCTGGGACATGAAGCCCCCTTTGCTTTTGACCTCGACTACCGGCCCGGCAGCGGCATCGACCGGATGCGGGTCGGCACCCCGCCGATCCTGCAGCTGACCGCGCTGGAGGCGGCGATGGACATCTGGGACAAGGCGGACATGGACAGCGTGCGCGCCAAGTCCATCGAACTGTGCGATCTGTTCATCGCCGGGGTGGAACGGACCTGCCCGCAGCTTGAACTGGCCTCGCCCCGCGATCCGGCGTTCCGCGGCAGCCAGGTGTCGTTCAAATTCGACGAGGGCTATGCCGCGATGCAGGCGCTGATTGCCCGCGGCGTGATCGGCGACTTCCGGGCGCCGGACATCATGCGCTTCGGCTTTACCCCGCTCTACATCGACGAGGGCGACGTGCGCGCAGCGGTGGAGATCATCGCCGATGTGATGGCAAACGCTTCGTGGGACCGCCCGGAATACATGGTCCGCCACGCGGTCACCTGATGCGCCGCACCCGCTCATATCACCTGCCGCTTTGCCGCCCGGCGGGCTGGGTCGCGCTGTGGCGCCGCCTGGCCCAGTGCGGCACCCTGAACCGGAGGACGCATTCCTTTCCCTGACATATACTGCCCTAAGGAAAAGGAACGCTACGATGACCCAACCCTATGATCCCGCCGACGACGGCGCCCAGATGTCCTTTGACGGGCGCATGTCCTATGGCGATTACCTGTCGCTCGACATGCTGCTGAATGCGCAAAAGACATGGACCGATACCCATGACGAGATGCTGTTCATCATCCAGCACCAGACCTCTGAGCTGTGGATGCGGCTGGCCATTCACGAACTGACCGCCGCCCGCGAACAGCTGCTGGCCGGCAAGGCGCACCATGCATTCAAGATGCTGGCCCGCGTGGCGCGCATCTTTGAGCAGCTGAACTCCGCCTGGGACGTTCTGCGCACCATGACGCCCTCGGATTACACAGCGTTCCGGGATGAGCTGGGCCAAAGCTCCGGCTTTCAGTCGCACCAGTACCGGCAGATCGAATTCATGCTGGGCAACCGCAACAAGGCGATGCTGCGCCCGCACTCCCACCGTCCGGACATCCTGGCCCTGCTGGAAGCCGAGCTGGCACAGCCGTCGCTCTACGACGTGGCTTTGAAAGCTCTGTCGCAACGTTTCCCGTTGCCGGACGAAGTGCTGAACCGGGATGTGTCCGAAGCCTATGTGCCGCATGAGGCCGTGCAGGCCGCCTGGACCGAAGTCTACCGCGACACCGAAACCCATTGGGAGCTGTATGAGCTGGCCGAGAAGCTGGTGGATTTCGAGGACTACTTCCGCCGCTGGCGCTTCAACCACGTGACCACGGTGGAGCGCGTCATCGGCTTCAAGCGCGGCACCGGCGGCACCGGCGGCGTCAGCTATCTGAAACGGATGCTGGAAGTGGAGCTGTTCCCCGAGCTCTGGCACCTGCGCACCGAACTGTAAGGAACGCGCGGTCAGGCGCGTCCGGCCCGCCCCTTCAGCGCGGCGTCAGCCCGGCCCCGACGAGGGCCGCCAGCTGGCGCACCCCGGCCTGATAGGCGGCAAAATCGCCGGCGGTTTGCTTGATGCCTTTGAGGGACGCGCACACCGTCCGGGCGATCACGCCGGCATCCCCGGGCAGCGCCGCCTGCCCGGCCTCTGCCTGCTGCTGCAGCCAGGCGGCGTAAAGCCCGCACAAAGCCGCCTCGCCCGCTTCGATCTCCTCACCCGCGACGCTCTTGGTGACCTCGAACAGCTCCATCCCGTGCGGCGAGGCCATCATCGACTCGATCGCTTCGCCGCCCTGCCCCTGAAAGGCGGCCAGCAGACGGTCGGACAGGGTGCCATGCGAGGCCAGCCCGGCCCGGACGTTCTCTGCCGCATTGCCGTAATACACGGCCACAAGCGCCCGGAAGATCGCTTCCTTGTTTTTGAAATGCAGATAGAGGGCAGGGCGCGACATGCCTGCCCCCTTGGCAATGTCGTCCATCGAGGTCTTGCGGAACCCATAGGCGGAGAAGGCCGCCCAGGCGGCCTCAAGGATTGCCTGCTGTTTTGGATCAATGCCTGCCATGTTCATGGTTCAGCCTCTGACAGAAATTGCAAAAAATGTCAATTGACATTCTGACACTTTCGATTACATTTGTCAGCATCCCAGCAGAGGAAGACAGGCCATGTCCACCACGCTTCGCATCAACGGAAAATCCCATCAGGTGGACCTGCCTGATGATGTCCCCCTGCTGTGGGTGCTGCGCGATGAGGTCGGCCTCACCGGCACCAAGTTCGGCTGCGGCGTGGCCGCCTGCGGCGCCTGCACCGTGCATATCGGCGGCGAGGCCGTGCGCTCCTGCCAGGTGGCGTTGTCGGATGTCTGGGGCGAGGTGACCACGATCGAGGGCCTTGGCACCCCGGATGCCATGGCCGCGATCCAGCAGGCCTGGGTGGAGCATCAGGTGGCGCAATGCGGTTATTGCCAGTCCGGCCAGATCATGCAGGCGGCCAGCCTGTTGGCGGAAAACCCGGCCCCCTCAGATGCGGAAATTGACGAGGCGATGCAAGGCAACCTGTGCCGCTGCGGCACCTACCCGCGGATCCGCGCCGCCATTCACGCCGCCGCCCAGAAGATGCAGGAGGCGTAACCGATGGCCAGCTTCAAGAAAATCGCCCGCCGCTCCTTCCTGATCGGGTCCGCCGCCATCGTTGGCGGGGTTGCCTTTGGCGCCTATTACGTCAGCCGCCCTGCCCCGAACCCGCTGCAACCGGGCGACGGGGAAGTGGCGTTCAACCCGTTTGTGATGATCTCGGACCGGAAGATCACCCTGATCGCCCCGCGCGCCGAGATGGGCCAGGGCGTGCATACAACCTGGGCCGCGCTGATCGCCGAGGAGCTGGACGTGACGCTGGAGCAGGTGGAGGTGCTGCACGGCCCCGCCGCCAAGGCCTATTACAACTCTGCCCTGATGAGCGAGGCGCTGCCGAGCACCGGCTATGACAAGTCCAGGTTCATGCACTCTCTGGGCGAACTGCTGGGCCAGGCGGGCAAGCTGCTGGATCTGCAGGTGACCGGCGGCTCGACCTCGATGAAAGACGGGTTTGAGCGGATGCGGCTGGCCGGTGCCTCAGCCCGCGAGACGCTGAAGGAGGCCGCAGCCCAGCGCCTGGGCGTCAGCCGCGGCCAGCTTAGCACCAAGGACGGCACCGTGGTCGCGCCGGATGGCGCGGAGATCGCCTATACCGAGCTGGCAGCAGATGCGGCCCGGCTGGAGCCGGTGGACGCGCCCCTGCGCCCGCGCAGCGAATGGCGGCTGCTGGGCACGTCCCAGCCGCGGGTGGACATGGCGGGCAAGGCCACCGGCACCGCGCAGTTCGGCATTGATGTGCGCCTGCCCGGCATGAAGTTCGCGGCCCTCAAGGCGAACCCGCATCTGGGCGGCGCGATGAAGGGCTTTGACGCCGCCACTGCCCTGCGAATGCCGGGCATCGAACGGGTCGCGGATCTTGGCGATGCGGTTGCCGCTGTCGGCCGCAACACTTGGCTGGCGATCCAGGCACTGGAAGCGATCGAATTCGACTGGGGGGCAGCCCCCATCCCGGCCAGCCAGGAAGACATCTCCGCCGCAATCCGCGCGGCGTTTGAGGCCAGGCCGAACTCCACTCTGCGCGATGACGGCGACGCCGAGACCCTGCCGGACGGCGCGCAGGAGGTAACGGCGGACTACGAGGCGCCCTATCTGGCGCATGCCACCATGGAGCCGCTCAACGCCACTGCGCTGTTCGATGGCTCCCGCCTGCAGATCTGGTGCGGCAGCCAGGGGCCGATGCTGGTGCGGGATCACTGCGCCAAGGCACTGGGGATCGCACCGGAGCAGGTGGAGGTGAACACCACCCTGATGGGCGGCGGCTTCGGGCGCCGGGGCGAGGCCGACTTTGCCGTCTATGCCGCGCGCCTGGCCGGGCAGATGCCGGGCACCCCGGTGCAGCTGACCTGGAGCCGCGAGGAGGACATGACCCATGATTTCTACCGCCCGGCCTCAGTGGCGCGGTTCCGCGGTGCGGTGAAGGACGGCAAGGCGCTGCTGCTGGACGGGCAGATTGCCGGCCAGTCGCCGACCGCGCAGGCGATGAAGCGCTGGATCGGCCTGCCGCCCAGCGGCCCGGACGCCGCCCTGACCGACGGCGCCTTCAACCAGCCCTACGCTATCCCGAATTACCGCATCCGCGGCTATGCAGCGGACCTGCAAATCCCGGTGGGTTTCTGGCGTTCCGTCGGCGCGTCGATCAACGGCTTTTTCATGGAGAGCTTTGTGGACGAGCTGGCCCATGCGGCGGGCGCCGACCCGCTGGCGTTCCGCCTTGAACTGGCGCGCGAGGAATGGGCCCCCGCCGCCAAGGTGCTGGAGTCGGTCCGGGAGATGTCCGGCTGGACCGGCACGACGCCGGAGGGCGTGGGCCGCGGTGTTGCCATGACCTATAGCTTCGGCACTCCGGTGGCGCAGGTTATCGAAGTCGCAGAGGACGACGGGCTGATCCGGCTCCGCAAAGCCTGGATCGCCGCTGACCTTGGGGTTGCGCTGGACCCGCGGAACCTGGAGGCGCAGATGTTTGGCGGCATGGCCTATGGGCTGTCGGCAGCGATGTTCGGAGAAATCACCTTTGCCGATGGCGCTGCGGAGCAGGTGAATTTCCCCGATTACGACGCCATCCGCATGCATACGATGCCTGAGGTGGAGGTGCGCATTCTGGAGGAGCAGCCGCATATCGGCGGCGCGGGCGAGCCCGGCACGCCGCCCGCGGCCCCGGCCCTGGCAAACGCGCTGTTCGACCTCACCGGCAAGCGGGCGCGGCGGCTGCCGCTGGCGCGGGACTTCGATCTGCTGGCCTGAACGCAGCCGCAGCCAGCCCCCGCTGGCCGCGCGGCCAGCTCAGCCCAGGATCTTGGCCATCCGGTAGTTGTGGAGTTTCACACCACTGCGCTCAAACTCGCGGCGGCGGTCCACGGCAAAGCCCTGCCGCTCGAAAAAGCCGCGCGCGGCTTCGCTGGCCTCGACATAAAGCAGCTTGAGCCCCTGGCGCAGCGCCGCCGTCTCCAGCCGCCCGTAAAGCGCCGCTGCGGCGCCCTGCCCGGCCGCGCGGGGGTGGCAGAACAGCATGTCGATATGGCCATCGGTTTCCAGGTCGATGAAGGCCGCCGGCGCGCCCTCCTCATCCACCGCCACCCAGGCCGCCCGCCCGTCCGACAGCTTCTGCCCGATGGCCGCGGCCGGCGGTGCGCCGGGGCACCAGGCGTTGATCTGCTCCGGCGTGTAGAAGCGGCTTGCGATGCCGTGCACCGCAGAGCGGAACACCTCCGCCAGGTCCTCCGCATCGTCTGCCCTGAACTGCCGGATTTTGTAGCGGCCCCCGCTGCGGGGCGCGCCCTCTTCCGCATCACCTTTCATACTCAAACCTTTTAACCAAACGCATCTATGCAGATTTCTGAAAACCGGTCTGTGCCCCGCCGTCCGCCCAGGTCCGCACTGCGGCCCCGAACGCCTCAAACAGCGGGCGCGACACCGGATCGCTCGCGGCATCCCATTCCGGATGCCATTGCACCGACAGGGTAAAACCTGGCGCGTCCTTGATAAAGATCGCCTCGGGGGTGCCGTCGGGGGCCTGCCCGTCCACCACCACCCGCGCGCCCGGGCGCTTGATGCCTTGGCCGTGCAGGGTGTTGGTCATCACTTCCTCGGCGCCGAACAGACGGTGGAACACACCGCCCGCGCTGAACCGGACGCTGTGGCGCAGGGCAAATTTCTCTTCCAGCGTGCCGTCCGGCGGCATCCGGTGGTTCATCCGGCCCGGCAGATCGCGGATCTCGGGGTGCAGCGAGCCGCCCATCGCCACGTTAACCTCCTGAAAGCCGCGACAGATGCCCAGGAACGGCTGGCCGCGCTCCGCACAGGCGCGGATCAGCGGCAGGGTGATAGCATCGCGCGCCCGGTCAAAGGCGCCATGCGCCTCGGTCTCTGCTTCGCCGTATTCGTGCGGGTGCACATTCGGCCGCCCGCCGGTGAGCAGAAAGCCGTCGAACGTGTGCAGCAGCTCCTCAACGGTGACAAAGCGCGGGTCTGAGGGGATCATCAGCGGCATGCAGCCAGCAACCTCGGCAATTGCCTCGGAATTCATCGTGCCGCCCGCATGCACGGGGTACTGATCGTTGATCAGGTAGGAGTTGCCGATAATGCCAACCTTGGGTCGCGTCATAATCCACTCGTAAATTCATGCTCTGAAAGAAAACCTAGCCCTGACACTGCGAGGGTTCAACAGGCGGCGCAGATCAACACAGTGTTCACAGCTGCACAACCCAGCGTCAGCAGCCGGTCAGCGGCCCCGGTTCAGCCCGCCGGGCTGTCCGGCGCGCCGTCCCGCGACACCACCACCACGGCGCGGCACCGCTGCCCCGGCACCGCGCGGTAGCTGTGGGCGAAGCCTGCGTCGAAATAGACCGCATCGCCCTTGTCCAGCACCTCGGTGCGGCCGTGAATGCCCAGCTCCAGCCGTCCTTCGATCACATAGATCATTTCCGCGCCCGGATGCGCGTGGGGGGCGCTTTCGGCGCCGTTGCCGGAAAACTCCGCAAGATAGGACTGGAACCGGCTTTTGGTCACCGGGAAATCCAGGCTTTCGAACAGGTAGGACAGCGGCCCGCTGGTCTTGTCGCCCAGTTTCAGCCGGTCCCGCTGCCGCACCACTTCCAGCATTGGCGCGTCCTCACCCGGGCCGAAGAAGTGATCCAGCCCGACCCCGAACACCATCGCGACGCGCAGCAGGGTCGCCAAAGTCGGAAACACCTGCCCGCGTTCGATCCGCGACAGCATCGCCGCCGACAGGCCGGTGTGTTCGCCCAGCTGCGCCAGCCCCATGTCCTTACCCTGGCGCAGACTGCGCAGCTTGGGGCCGATTCTGTAGGCTTCCAAACCTTCCTGCAGCGTCTCGGACAGCATGGGCTTGCTCATGGTTTTGACCTCCGGGGCAATACCTCTGCGGAACATTTTACCCAGGTGCAAAAATAATGCACCTCACACAAACGTGTATCTCATGCAAATTTTTTGCATGTCAAGCTATCCCTGCCAGCCCGCCCTGCCCTCTTCCTCTGGCACCTGACAGAAAGGAAACCCCATGTTCTTTGACCGCCTCCCCCTGACTGCGCTTGCCATCGCCGTCGGACTGTCGGTGCCCTCGGACGCTGCCGCCGGATCCAAGGATATCGTCGCGACCGCAACCGCCGCCGGCCAGTTCGAAACCCTGACCGCCGCACTGACCGCCGCCGATCTGGTCGGCACCCTGCAAGGCGACGGACCTTTCACGGTGTTTGCACCAACCGATGAGGCCTTTGCGGCGTTGCCGGAGGGCACGGTCGAAACCCTGCTGAAGCCGGAAAACCGCGCGCAGCTGACAGAGATCCTCACCTACCACGTGGTGCCGGGCAAGGTGATGTCGTCGGACCTGAGCGACGGCATGACCGCGGAAACCGTGATGGGCAAAGAGATCACCGTGTCGATGGACGGCGGGGTCAAGATCAATGACGCCACGGTCACATCTGCGGACATCGAAGCGTCCAATGGCGTCATTCATGTGATCGACGCCGTCATGCTGCCCTAAGCGCGCGCGCCGTCTGCCCTGAAGCCGGACCCCCCTCCCGCTTCAGGAGCAGGGCTCCCTCCCGCCTCCTGAGCGAGCTTCCCTCCAGCCCCGGCGGGAGGGAGCTGATTTCAGATTTCGCCGTGCAGCCCCGCGGATTCGATCCCGGCAATTGCAGCGGCCGCGTCATTGTCAGAGGTGTCGCCGGTCACGCCAACCGCCCCGATCACGTCACCAGTGCCATCCCTGACCAGCACGCCGCCCGGCACTGGCACGACCTGACCGCCATAGACCCCATTCACCGCTGCCATGAAATAGGCCTGGCTTTCGGCCCGCGCCATCTGCGCGGTGCCCGCCATGCCCAGCATCACCGCGCCGTAGGCCTTGCCGTGGGCAATTGCAAACCGGCCCGGCGCGGCACCGTCCTCGCGCTCGAACGCCTGCACGTGGCCGCCGGCATCCAGCACCACCACCGACAGCGGTTTCAAGTTGCGCCCGTGCCCGCTGTCCAGCGCCGCCCGGATGATGGTGCGTGCCTGATCCAATGAAATCCCTGCCATGTGTGGCCTTCCTCCCGCTGACGTTACGTTACGAAAGGAAAAAGGAGGCCAAAAGGCCCCCTTTGACTACCCGTTATTTCCGGGAAACTGTTTCCCGGGGTCAGTTTGACGCAATCAGGCCGAAGATTCCTGGGCCTTCAGCTCCAGACGGCGGGCGTGCAGCACCGGCTCGGTATAGCCCGAGGGCTGTACCCGGCCCTTGAACACCAGATCGCAGGCCGCCTGGAAGGCGATGGTGTCAAAGCCCGGCGCCATCGGGCGGTAACTGTTGTCGCCGCGGTTCTGCTCGTCCACCACCTTGGCCATCTTGCGCAAGCTGCCCATCACCTCGTCCTCGCTGACCACGCCGTGATGCAGCCAGTTGGCGATATGCTGGGCGGAAATCCGGCAGGTGGCGCGGTCCTCCATCAGGCCGACGTTGTTGATATCCGGCACTTTGGAGCAGCCGACGCCCTGGTCGATCCAGCGCACCACATAGCCCAGGATCCCTTGCGCATTGTTGTCCACCTCGCGGGCGATCTGCTCGGGCGTCCACTTGCGGTAGGTGGCCAGCGGGATTTCCAGGATGCCGTCCACATGGGCGCGGCGTCCGCCGGCCTTCAGCTTTTCCTGCACCGCGAACACATCGACCTTGTGGTAGTGCAGCGCGTGCAGCGTGGCGGCGGTCGGGCTCGGCACCCAGGCGCAGCTGGCGCCGGATTTCGGATGCTCGATCTTCTGCTCCAGCATCGCCGCCATCATGTCGGGCATCGCCCACATGCCCTTGCCGATCTGCGCCTTTCCGGACAGACCGCATTCCAGGCCGATATCCACGTTCAGGTTCTCATAGGCCCCGATCCAGCCCTTGCGCTTGATGAAATCCTTGCGGGAGAACGGCCCCGCCTCCATCGAGGTGTGGATCTCATCGCCGGTGCGGTCCAGAAAACCGGTGTTGATGAAAGCCACCCGGTGCCTGGCGGCGCGGATGCATTCCTTGAGGTTCACCGAGGTGCGGCGCTCCTCATCCATGATACCGATTTTCACGGTGTGGCGCGGCAGGCCCAGAATGTCCTCGACCTTATCGAAGATCCGGTTGGTGAAACCCACTTCCTCCGGCCCGTGCATCTTGGGCTTGACCACATAGACCGAGCCCAGAGCGGAGTTGCCGCCCTCGCGTTTCAGGTCGTGCTTGGCGATCAGCACGGTGATCAGCGCATCCAGCAGCCCCTCGAAAGCCTCGTTGCCGTCCCTATCCAGCACCGCCGGGTTGGTCATCAGATGGCCGACGTTGCGGACCCACAGAAGGGCGCGGCCCTTCACGGTCTTGGCGGAGCCATCCGGCGCGGTGAAGCCGAAGTCCGGGTTCAGGCGGCGGGTGATGATCTTGCCGCCCTTTTCCAGGTTGGTCTCCAGATCGCCCTTCATCAGGCCCAGCCAGTTGGAATAGGCCAGCACTTTGTCCTCGGCATCGACACAGGCAACCGAGTCCTCGCAGTCCATGATCGCCGACATCGCGCTTTCCAGCCGCACATCTGCAAGGCCCGCCTGATCGCGCGCGCCAATCGCATGGGCGCGATCAAAGACCAGCTCCACATGCAAGCCATTGTTGCGCAGCAGTACGGATTCCGGCGCCTTGGGGTTGCCGCGGTAGCCTGCGAATTTCTCCGGCTGCGACAACGGGAGATCGTCGATCAGCAACTGGCCGTCCTGCACGTAATAGCGGCGGACATCGCCGTGGCTGGCGCCGTCAATCGGAAAGGCCTCATCCAGGAACACTCGCGCCCGCGTAACGACCCGTGCGCCGCGGCCCTTGTCATAACCGCCCTTGGGGGCAGGCGTGCCCATGGCATCGGTGCCATAGAAGGCATCATACAGGCTGCCCCAGCGCGCGTTCGCCGCGTTCAGCGCATAGCGGGCATTGGTGATCGGCACCACCAGCTGCGGTCCGGGCACCGATGCGATCTCGGGGTCGACATTCTGCGTTTCGATCTCGAAATCGCCGCCCTCCGGCAGCAGGTAGCCGATCTCCGCAAGGAACGCCTTGTAGGCTTCGTGATCATGCGGCTTTTCCCGGTTGGCGATGTGCCAGGCGTCGATCCTGGCCTGGATGTCCTCGCGCTTGGCCAGCAGCGCTCGGTTTTCCGGCCCGAAGCCGTTGACCAGCTCCGCCAGGCCTTTCCAGAACGCCTCGGCCTCGACACCGGTGCCGGGCAGCGCCTGTTTCTCAATGAAATCCGCCAGTTCTGGCGCAACCTGAATTCCCTGTTTCTCGACCCGGCTCATGACTTGCTCCTTCCGGCGGTACACCACTGTATGCTGTTACCTAGTTAGGGCAGAAGTTTCCGATCAGCAACAAAACAGCCTCCCGGTGAAACCAAACGCAATTTCTTGATTTTCAAGAAAGTGCCAATAGGATTTCCGAAAATGCAGCGGCATCGCGCGTCCCCAAACGGCACAAGGGCGCACAGGTTGCCCTGCACGCCCCGGAAACATGCTTTGCCGGTCCGCCGGTCAGTCGGCGGTCCCGTCGATCACGGCCTGAACCTCGGCGGCGGAAGCCGGCGCTTCCACCTTGTCCTGCTCGCCGCCGCGGTCAAAGACCATCAGCAGGAACAGCCCCAGCGCAACCAGCGCAAACACCACCACGGCGCCGATCCCCAGCAGCGACGGTTTGTGCTTTTCTGTCTGACGGTCGACGTTGGTATCCGGTGCGGACATGGCTGAACTCCTCTCCAATACAAATTGAGGCGCAGGACGGCTTGCCGCTCCGCCCGGTGTTGCCTACGACTATGGTAACTACGTGCCGGCCCCCGCTCCGGTTCCATAAAACACGAGGTTCCGCCGTGAAAGATGCAAGCCCCGCCACCGCCCCCAAGACCTTTTACCTGAAGGATTACACGCCGTTCGGGTATGGCGCAGAAAGCGTTCACCTGACTTTCCGCCTGGCGCCGGAAACCACCCGCGTTATCAGCCGGATCCGCTTCGCGCCCAAACCGGATGCGGCGGACAGGACGTTTTTCCTGCACGGTGAGGAGCTTAAGATGATCTCAGCCAAGATCGACGGCCAGGAAGTGACGCCAGAGCTGGTCGAGGGCGGCCTCACATGCGAGGTGCCCGGCGCCCCCTTCACCTGGGAGGCCGAGGTGGAGATCAACCCGGCTGGCAACACCGCGCTGGAGGGGCTTTACATGTCGAACCGCATGTATTGCACCCAGTGCGAGGCCGAGGGCTTCCGCAAGATCACCTATTACCCGGACCGCCCCGACGTAATGTCTACCTTCACCGTCCGGATCGAGGGCGACGAGCCGGTGATGCTGTCGAACGGCAACCCCATGGGCCAGGGCGAGGGCTGGGCCGAATGGCATGACCCCTGGCCGAAACCAGCCTATCTGTTTGCGCTGGTGGCGGGCGATCTGGTGAACCACCCCGGCAGCTTCACCACAAAATCGGGCAAGGAGGTGGAGCTGAATATCTGGGTCCGCCCGGGCGACGAGCACAAATGCGCCTTCGGCATGGAGGCGCTGAAGAAGTCGATGAAATGGGACGAGGACGTCTATGGCCTCGAATATGACCTCGACCTGTTCAACATCGTGGCGGTCGATGATTTCAACATGGGCGCGATGGAGAACAAGGGGCTGAACATCTTCAACTCCTCCTGCGTTCTGGCCTCGCCCGAGACGTCCACGGATGCCAATTTCGAACGGATCGAGGCGATCATCGCCCATGAGTATTTCCACAACTGGACCGGCAACCGCATCACCTGCCGCGACTGGTTCCAGCTGTGCCTGAAGGAAGGGCTGACGGTGTTCCGCGACGCCCAGTTCACCGCCGACATGCGCTCGGAGCCGGTGAAGCGGATTGAGGATGTGATTGCGCTGCGCGCCCGCCAGTTTCCGGAGGACAACGGCCCCCTCGCCCATCCGCCGCGCCCGGAACAATTCCAGGAAATCAACAACTTCTACACCGCCACCGTCTATGAAAAGGGCGCCGAGGTGATCGGTATGCTGAAGCGGCTGGTGGGCGATGAGAACTATTACAAGGCGCTGAAGCTCTATTTCGAGCGCCACGACGGCCAGGCCTGCACGATCGAGGACTGGCTGAAGGTGTTCGAGGATGCCACCGGGCGCGGCCTCAGCCAGTTCAAGCTGTGGTACAGTCAGGCGGGCACCCCGCGCCTGAAAGTCTCCGAGGATTACGCCGATGGCACCTACACCCTGACGTTCGAGCAATCGACCCCGCCCACCCCGGGCCAGCCGGACAAGGCGCCGCGGGTGATCCCGGTGGCGGTGGGCCTGTTGTCGCCCAACGGCGACGAAGTGCGCGGCACCGAAGTGCTGGAGCTGACGGAAGCCAAGCAAAGCTTCACCTATCAAGGCCTCGCCTCCAAACCTGTGCCGTCGATCCTGCGGGAATTCTCCGCCCCGGTGATCCTGGAGCGCGAGACCACCAACGCCGAACGCGCCTTCTTGCTGGCCCATGATACCGATCCCTTCAACCGGTGGGAGGCCGGCAACGCGCTGGCCAAGGAGGTCCGCGTCGCGATGGTGCTGGACGGCGCCGCCCCCGATGCGGCCTATCTGGATGCGCTGGAGAAACTGGTGCGCGACGACGAACAGGACCCGGCCTTCCGCGCCCTGGTGCTGACGCCGCCCAGCCAGTCGGATATTGCGCAGACCCTCTTTGACCGCGGCCACACCCCGGACCCGCAGAAGATCTATGACGCGGCAGAAACCTTTACCCAGACCCTGGCGCAGCAGCTGGATACCAGCCTGCCCCGGCTGTATGCCGCCACCACGGTCGACGGCCCCTATGCGCCGGACGCCGAGGGTGCGGGCAAGCGGGCCCTCAATGGCCGCATCCTGTCGCTGCTGACCCGGCTGGACGGCGGCGAACAGGCCGCGCGCCAGTATCAGGCCGCGGACAACATGACCCAGCAGTACGCCGCCCTGGGCGCGCTGCTGAAGGCCGAGAATGGCGAGGCGCAAAGCCAGGCCTTCTTCAACCAGTGGCAGGACGACCGGCTGGTGATGGACAAATGGTTTGCCCTGCAAATCGCCTGCGCCGCGCCAGAAAAAACCGCCGCCACCGCCGCGGCTCTCACCAGGCATCCGCTGTTCAGCATGAAGAACCCCAACCGCTTCCGCGCTGTGTTCGGCGCGCTGGCGGGCCACCACGCAGGCTTCCACCACGCCAGCGGCGAGGGCTATCAGCTGCTGGCGGACAACCTGATCGCGCTGGACAAGCTGAACCCGCAGACCACCGCCCGCATGTGCGCCGCCTTCCAAACCTGGAAGCGCTATGACGCGGGCCGCCAGTCGCTGATCCGTGCCCAGCTGACCCGGATTGCCGGCACAGACGGCCTGAGCCGCGACACCACGGAGATGGTCACCCGGATCCTGGATGCCTGACACTCCCGACACGCCAGCCCCGGCGGAGGACTACAGCTTCTCCCGCCGGGGCCGGTCAAAGACCGCCATGCTGGCAACAGGCGGCTGGCTGGCCGCGCTTGTGGTGCTGTGGCTGGTGCTGGACGCGGCGCTGTGGCTGGTGGCCCTGCTGGCCCTGCCCGCTCTGCCCGCCGTGGTGGACCTGATCCGCAACCCGCTGGCAGGTCTCAGGATTTCCCGGAACAGGGTCGAATGGTTCAGCGGCGGCCTGACTGGCGAAGCGGATCTGAGCGAGATCGACCGGGTGCGTTTTGACACCCGCTGGGACTTCTCGGTGCGGGCCACGCTGATCCTGCGCAGCGGCAAGCGGATCCGGCTGCCGCAGGAGGCGACACCGCCCCACGCCGAGGCTGACCCGGCCTTCCAAATGCGCGGATTGCGCACCGAACGGCACCATTTTACGGCGTTCTGAAGGCCTTGTGTTAAACCTCCGGGAAAACAATCCCGAATTGCAGACAGCGATGCGCAATAAACCGCTGAAGTACGTCAAGTTCCTCAGTGCCGCCATCTTTGCGCCCCATTGCCAGACGACACTGTCAGCAACGATAAGCTGCCACTCGTCAGGAAGCACAAATGATCACACAGTCTCGGCAGGCACGGGAACTTCTGTCCCGGATTTCAGGTCTGCTGCCCCGCAAAACCCGGCCTGCCGCCCGCATCCGGCCCGTCCCAGTCCCAGCCCCCTCCGACACGCTTCTGAACCGGAGCCTGGCGGACAGCCTGTCCATCCCGATCCGCAGCGCCCAGGGCGATCCCGAC
Organism: Leisingera aquaemixtae; assembly: GCF_006740765.1. Taxonomy (GTDB): domain Bacteria; phylum Pseudomonadota; class Alphaproteobacteria; order Rhodobacterales; family Rhodobacteraceae; genus Leisingera; species Leisingera aquaemixtae. The sequence continues at coordinate 881,310 of NZ_CP041159.1, read as the reverse complement.
TGCCTGCAAGCCCAGAACCGCGGCCAGTTTCTGGCACGCCAGGAACGCTGGGAGGACCTCTCGCTCGAAATCCGGGAGGCCGACCAGAGCCGCGCCACCGCCCGCTGCGGCCTGCCGCTGGCCGATCTTATCGCCTATGGCGCGCGCGCCGATGTGGTCAACGCGACCGAACATGCCCTCTCTGAACAGAAGGATACCGGCAACCGCAGCCTGATCCGCGGGCTGATGGCGTTTGAAGCGCTGCGGGCCGAGCACCGCCACGACCCCTATCTGACGGCGCTGGTGGCGCTGGCCCATATCGATATCGGCTGGGCCTGGCGCGGCCCCGGCAACGCCCCCGCCGCCCCGGCTGCCAGCCAGCGCCGCTGTGCCGCGCATTTCGACCGCGCCGCGGCGTTGCTGGAACCTATTGAGGGGGACAGCGGGGACAGCCCCTTCCTCCAGGCAGCGCAATGCGCCCTGTTTGCCCGCAGCAGCAGCGGCACCCTGCCGGTGGCGGATGCCTTTGCCGCGCTGATCGACCTGGCCCCCGCCAACCACCGCCACATGCGCACGCTGGGCACCCAGATGCTGCCGCGCTGGTCCGGCTCTTATGCGGCGCTGGAGCTTGAGGCCCGCCGCACCGCCGCGCGCACCGCGCAGACCTGGGGCGCAGGCGGCTACACCTGGGTCTATTTCGACGCCATCGCCATCGACGATCAGGCCTGCGCCCGGGTCGACACCCGGTTTTTCCTCGACGGTCTCAGGGATATCGTGCAGGCCGACCCGTCGCAGGAGATGATCAACCTGCTGGCGGCCTATTGCACGGTTGCGCTGCGCAAGGACTTGGGCCGCAATATTCAGGCCGATGTGCCGCGCCTCAAGATCGCCGCCGCCGCCGGCTGGCTGATCCGCGACCACCTGAAGGAGCTGCACCCGCTGGTCTGGGCCCATGCCGCCGAAGGCTTCGACAACAGCGCCCGCATCACCTCGCTCAGCCGCTTTGCCGCCCGCGGCCATGCTGGCGCGCTGCAGGCCATCGCCACCCAGTTCCGCGAGGAGATCGAAGGAGGCCAGAAGGTTGCCTTTACCGAACAAGGGCTGGAGTTCAGCCCCGCTTGATCCGGCGGCCGCAGCTTTCACATCCCCAAAAAAACTAGCCGTCAGCGGCAGCCACTGCCCGTCGCGCCAGCGGCGGGCACGCGTCCGCCCGGGCGGGCGCTCATCGCACCATTGCGGCGAACACGGCCAGCCCGGGCCTGTCCTCATCGAATTGGGGCCGAAGCCCCGTTTCGTCATTTCTTCTTGAAGGCGTCCATCAGGGCCGCGCCCAGCGCGCCTGTACTTTGGCCTGAGCCCTGCTCCTTGCCCTGGCCGCCCCTGGGGCCAGCAGACATCTTGCCCTTGCCGCCCTGAGGGCTGCCAGGCTTGCCGCCGCGGCCCGGGCCTGCGCCTTTGGCCGGGCTGCGGGCATTGCGGTCCTCCTTGGCAGAGGCGCCGCCGTCCTTCTTCATGGTCAGCCCGATCCGCTTGCGCGGCACGTCCACCTCGGTGACGGTGACCTTGACCACCTGACCGGTCTTCACCACCTCATGCGGGTCTTTCACAAACCGGTCGGCCAACTGGCTGACATGCACCAGCCCGTCCTGATGCACCCCGATGTCCACAAACGCCCCAAAGGCCGCGACATTGGTCACCGTGCCCTCCAGGACCATGCCGGGTTTCAGGTCGGTGATCTCTTCCACCCCGTCCTTGAAGGACGCCGTCACGAAGGACGGGCGCGGGTCGCGGCCCGGCTTTTCCAGCTCCTGGAAAATGTCGCGCACGGTGGGCAGACCGACGCCACCGCCCACGAAATCCTCGGCCCGCAAGGGCCTCAGCGCCGCGCCGTCCCCCATGATCTGGCGGATATCGCGCCCGCAGGCGGCCACGATCTTGCGCGCCACATCATAGCTTTCGGGGTGCACAGAGGACGCATCCAGCGGCTCTTTTCCGTCGCGGATGCGCAGGAAGCCCGCGCATTGCTCAAATGCCTTGGGACCCAGCCGCGCCACTTTCAGCAGTTCCTTGCGCGAGGCAAACGCCCCGTTCACATCCCGATGCGCCACAATCGCCTCCGCCAGGCCAGGGCCAAGGCCCGAGACATGGGACAAGAGCGGCGCCGAGGCCATGTTGAGGTCCACTCCCACCGCGTTCACCACATCCTCGATCACCGCCTCCAGCGATTTCGACAGTTTGTGCTGGTCCACATCGTGCTGGTACTGGCCGACGCCGATGCTCTTGGGTTCGATTTTCACCAGCTCCGCCAGCGGGTCCTGCAGGCGGCGCGCAATCGACACGGCCCCGCGCAGGGATACGTCCAGATCCGGAAACTCCCGCGCCGCCAGCTCAGACGCGGAATAGACCGAGGCGCCGGCCTCGCTCACCACCACCTTGGTCGGCGCCTTGATCTTGGCCGGCAGGTGTTGCAGCACCTCCGCCACCATCCGCTCGGTCTCGCGGCTGGCGGTGCCGTTGCCGATGGCGATCAGCTCGACGCCGTGTTCGGCGATCAGTTTCACGATCGACACCTGCGCGCCGTGCAGATCGTTCTTCGGCTGGAACGGGTACAGGGTCTCTGTGGCCACCAGTTTGCCCGTCGCATCAACCACCGCCGCCTTGACGCCGGTGCGAATGCCCGGGTCCAGCCCGAGGGTCGGCCGCGCACCGGCCGGAGCTGCGAACAGCAGGTCCTTGAGGTTGCGGGCAAAGACCTGAATGGCATCTTCCTGCGCGCGGGCCCGCAGGTCGCCCATCAGCTCCAGCATCATCGAGAGCGACAGCTTCACCCGCCAGCACCAGCCAGCCACCTTGCGCAGCCACACGTCGCCCGGCCCGTTGCCGCCCGCGCCCAGCACGGCCGCCACCATCGCCTCTGCGCGCGCCACGCCCTCTTCCGGCTCCGGCCCCACGTCCAGCGTCAGCACGCCTTCGTTGGAGCCGCGCAGCATCGCCAGCGCCCGGTGCGAGGGCACATCCGCCCAGCGCTCGGAATGGTCGAAGTAATCAGAGAACTTGGCGCCCTTCTGCTCCTTGCCCTCGACCACCTTGGCAGACAGCACCGCCTCCTTCTGCAGGAACTCCCGCAGCCTGCCCAAAAGGGTCGCATTCTCGATCAGCCGCTCGGTCAGGATATCCCGCGCGCCGTTCAGCGCGTCCTTCACCGTGGCCACCGCCTCGGTCAAATATCCTTCGGCCAGTTTCTCGGGATCGGCGCTGCGATTGTCCAGAATGGCATCCGCCAGCGGCTCCAGCCCGTTTTCCCGGGCGATCATCGCCTTGGTGCGCCGCTTGGGCTTGTAAGGCAGATAGATATCCTCCAGCTGCGCCTTGGTCTCCGCCTTGGCAATCGACGCAGCCAGATCGTCGGTCAGCTTGTCCTGACCTTTGATCGACTCGAGGATGGCCGCCCGACGCTTTTCCAGCTCGCGCAGGTAGTCCAGACGCTCCGCCAGGGTGCGCAGCTGGGTGTCATCCAGCCCGCCCGTCGCCTCCTTGCGGTAGCGCGCGACGAAGGGCACGGTGGCGCCTTCATCCAGCAGCGCCACCGCAGCGCTCACCTGCTTGGCAGCGGCGCCGATTTCCGTGGCAATGGTCTGGCTGATGCGGGCGGATGTGTCCAAGGCGGCCTCCTGAAAGTCTGTTCGGGCTGCCAGTTCTAGCCCTCCTGATGCACCCCGCCAAGAGGCTGAATCAGGCACAGGCGAACCATTGCGAACGGCAGCGCCCGTCCGCGGGCGGAAGCAAAACGCCCGCCCATGGGGACGGACGGGCGCTGCCCGGGCTTGCAGCCCGTGCAAAACAAGAAGTATCGGCACCGCTCAGAGTTATCCGCGCCACCTGCCCTCTTGCCCCTGCGCGCCGCCGGGCCTAGAACGCTGTGCAACTGAAAATGATATTGTGGCGATGAAATATCGCACCATGTCACTGCAACTGACATTCGGATACGGCGGAAAACCATGCTCGACCTGACATATGAACTCCCCAAGCCCAAAGTGATCGCGGGCGCCAAGCATGACTGGGAACTGGTCATCGGCATGGAGGTGCATGCCCAGGTCAGCTCAAATGCCAAGCTGTTCTCCGGCGCCTCCACCAAGTTCGGTGCCGAGCCGAACTCCAACGTAGCCTTTGTGGACGCGGCGATGCCCGGCATGCTGCCGGTAATCAACGAGTACTGCGTCGAGCAGGCGGTGCGCACCGGCCTGGGCCTGAAGGCCGATATCAACCTGTGGTCGGCCTTTGACCGCAAGAACTACTTCTATCCCGACCTGCCGCAGGGCTACCAGATTTCGCAGCTGTATCACCCCATCGTGGGCGAAGGCGAAGTGCTGGTGGAACTGGGCGACGGCACCGCGCGCACCGTGCGGATCGAACGCATCCACATGGAGCAGGACGCGGGCAAGTCGATCCACGACATGGATCCCAACATGTCCTTCGTCGACCTGAACCGGACCGGCGTCTGCCTGATGGAGATCGTCTCCCGCCCCGACATCCGCGGCCCGGAAGAAGCGGCGGCCTATATCGCCAAGCTGCGCCAGATCATGCAGTATCTCGGCACCTGCGACGGCAACATGCAGAACGGCAACCTGCGCGCCGACGTGAACGTCTCGGTCTGCCTGCCCGGCCAGTACGAGAAGTACCAGGAAACCCAGGACTTCAGCCACCTCGGCACCCGCTGCGAGATCAAGAACATGAACTCCATGCGCTTCATCCAGCAGGCCATCGAGGTCGAGGCGCGCCGCCAGATCGCAATTCTGGAAAGCGGCGGCGAGATCATGCAGGAAACCCGCCTGTATGACCCGGACAAGGGCGAGACCCGCTCCATGCGCTCCAAGGAAGAGGCGCATGACTACCGCTATTTCCCCGACCCGGACCTGCTGCCGCTGGAAATCGAGCAGGACTGGGTGGACGGAATCGCCGCCAGTCTGCCGGAACTGCCGGACGAGAAGAAAGCGCGTTTCATCAACGACTTCGGCCTCTCCGACTATGACGCTTCGGTGCTGACCGCAGATGTGGAATCGGCCGCCTTCTTCGAGGAAACCGCCAAGGGCCGCAGCGGCAAGCTGGCTGCCAACTGGGTCATCAACGAGCTGTTCGGCCGTCTGAAGAAAGAAGACCACACGATCACCGAATCCCCGGTTTCGCCTGCACAGCTGGGCGGCATCATCGACCTGATCGCCTCGGACGCAATCTCCGGCAAGATCGCCAAGGACCTGTTCGAGATCGTCTATTCCGAGGGCGGCGACCCGGCGCAGATCGTCGAGGAACGCGGCATGAAGCAGGTGACGGATACCGGCGCTATCGAGACCGCCCTGGACGAGATTATCGCCGCCAACCCGGCGCAGGTGGAGAAGGCCAAGGTGAACCCGAAACTGGCAGGCTGGTTTGTCGGCCAGGTGATGAAAGCCACCGGCGGCAAGGCCAACCCCAAGGCGGTGAACGAGCTGGTCGCCAAGAAACTGGGCGGCTGAGCCCGGCAGGAAACGGAATTTTAAAGGGCGCCCCTCGCGGCGCCCTTCTTCTTGCCGTTATCGGGGGTGCCATGCGTGCACCCCTTGTGCACCCCCTATGCACCGGGTGCTGTCCTTTCTAATCTTCCTCCTGGCGGCACGCCGGGCAGCCCCCGACCGCCCCCATGGGCGGGGGCTTCGCCCCCACCCGCGGTCAGGCGCTGCCCTTCGCGCTGTCTCAAACCGCCTCACTCCCCCGTCAAATGTGCCGCCGCTTGACCTTCCCCGCGCCAGCGGGTTTCCTCCTGCCAAAATCCCGGAGGCCCCATGACCCGCATTTTCGACCAGGAACTCGAGGACCGTCTGGTCCGCTACGCCGCCATCGACAGCCAGAGCGACGAGACCTCAGCCGCGACCCCCAGCACCGAAATCCAGTTCGATATGCTGAACCTGCTGGTGGCGGAGCTGCAGGAGATCGGCGCGCAGGATGTGCAGCTGACAGACTACGGCGTGGTTCTGGCGACCGTTCCCGCCACCGCACCGGGGCCGGCGATTGGCTTCCTTGCCCATGTCGACACCGCCCCGCAGTTCAACGCGAGCGGTGTGAAGCCGCGGGTGATCAAGAGCTACGATGGCTCTGACGTCACTTTCCCCGACAACCCCGCGCTGGTGCTGTCGCCGGAAAAATCCGCCTACCTTGCTTCCAAACAGGGCGACGACCTGATCACCGCCTCGGGCCTCACCCTCCTGGGCGCGGATGACAAGGCGGGCGTGGCCATCGTGATGACGCTGGCCCGGCATCTGCTGGCCAATCCGGACATCAAACACCCGCATATCCGCCTCGCCTTCACCCCGGACGAGGAGATCGGGCGCGGTGTGGGCGAGCAGCTGCCCAAGGATCTGGGCGTGGCCTTCGCCTATACGCTGGACGGCGGCGACGCGGGCGAGATCGTCTATGAGAGCTTCTCTGCCGACCGCGCGGTGGTGCGCATCAAGGGCGTCTCGATCCACCCCGGCTGGGCCAAGGAAAAGCTGGTGAACGCCGCGCATCTGGCGGCAAAGATCGTGCAGACGCTGCCGCAGGCCACGATGACGCCGGAAACCACGGACGGGCGCGAAGGGTTCATCCATATCACCGATATGAACGGCGGCTCCTCTGAGATGGAAATCAAGCTGATCCTGCGCGACTTTGAACTGGACGGGCTGGCGGCCAAGGGCGATCTGCTGCGCAAGGTCTGCGAGGCGGTGCAGGCCACGGAACCGCGGGCGGAGATCACTTGCGAGATTTACCCGCAGTACCGCAACATGCGCTACTGGCTGGAAAACGACATGACCCCGGTGGAGCTGGCACTGGCCGCGTGCCGCGCGCATGGGATCCCCCCTATCACCACCCCGATCCGCGGCGGCACCGACGGCTCGCGGCTGACCGAACTGGGGGTGCCCACGCCCAACATCTTCACCGGCATGCAGAACGTGCACGGGCCGCTGGAATGGATCTCGGTGCAGGACATGGCCAAGGCCACCGAAGTCTGCCTGACGCTGGTGCAGATGGCCGCGGCGGAGGGCTGAACCGGCAGACGGACCCGGAATTTTGCGAAAACTCCGGCTCGGAAAGCATGTGATTTCCGGGCCGTTTTCCGCGCCGGAGAACGGCGAAGCGCCGGGCCTTCGCAGCCGCTCCGGCCCTTGACCGCTCCCGCCTTTCCGCTAAAGCTGCAGGCCGAAACAGGAGACGTTCATGCAAGCATTTGAGTACAAGGTGGTGCCCGCCCCTGCCAAGGGCACCAAGGCGAAGGGGGTGAAGACACCCGAGGCGCGCTTTGCCAATTCGATCGAGATCCTGCTGAACGAGATGGCGGCCGAGGGCTGGGAGTTTCAGCGCGCGGAGCTGCTGCCGAGCGAGGAGCGCTCCGGGCTGACCGGCTCCACCACGAACTGGCGCAACGTCCTGGTGTTCCGCCGCGTGCTTGCTGCGGAGCAGCCGGAAACCGCGCAGGCTCCGGCCCAGGCCGCCACCACCGTGGAGTTCCGCCACAGCGAACCGCCGCTGACTGCCACCGCAGGCGACCCCGAAGCTCCCGGCGGCGCCACGCCGGTTCCGGGCGCCGGAGCCGCCAGGATGCAGGCCGATGACGGCGTCGAAGAGCTCAGCCCGGTGTCCGGCGTGACCGCCGCACTGAAGAACCGGGCCGCGCAGAAGGGCGACGGGGAGGACTGATCCTCCCCCTTCGGGATCAGACGCCGGTATCCAGCGCCAGCGCGTGGATGCGCGGCACGATCCCGCCCAGCGCCTTGTGAACGGCGCGGTGCTGGGCCACCCGGCTCATGCCGCCGAACGCCTCCGACCGGATCCGCACCGCAAAATGGCTCTCTCCGGAGCCGTCATCGCCCGCATGGCCCGCGTGCTTGTGGCTTTCGTTGACCACCTCCAGCGCGCTCGGTGCAAAGGCCGCCTGCAAGGCCGCTTCCATTTCCTGCTTCACGTTCATTTTCCGCTCATCCCCATAAATTTTTCGGCGCGCCCCCTTCAATCTGGCGCCCCTTAGACTAAACTGCTGCCTCCGAGTCGAACAGAAGCGTCTAGAAGGTGCGCCCCATGACCAAATCCGATCCCTTTGGCTTCGATATGTCCATCCGCTCTGCCAAGAAGAAGAACCCGCGCGGGCGGCGGGCCGCTACCGGTGCGTCGGAGACCTCCGTACGCGTCTGCGACAAGGATGGCTGCGAGGAAGCCGGCAAGTTCCGCGCGCCCAAGGCGCCCGACGTGCTGGATGACTACTTCTGGTTCTGCCAGGAGCACGTGCGCGAGTACAACAACAAGTGGAACTTCTTTGAGGGCACCACCGAAGCGGAGCTGAATGCGCAGCGCTCCAAGGACAAGGTCTGGGAGCGCCAGACCAAGCCGATGGGCGACCCTGAGGCCCGCGCGTGGGCGCGGCTGGGCATCGAGGACCCGCATCAGGTTCTGGGTGCCAATGCCACCCAGAACCCGGGCCGCGGCGCCAAGACGGGCCGCCGCCTGCCGCCCACCGAGCGCCGTGCCATCGAGATCCTGGAGGCCAGGGACGACTGGACCAAGGCCGATATCCGCAAGGCCTACAAGAAGCTGATCAAGGTGCTGCACCCGGACATCAACGGCGGCGACCGCAGCCAGGAGGAGCAGCTGCAGGAGGTCATGTGGGCCTGGGATCAGATCAAGGACAGCCGCAGCTTCAAGTAAGCCCGGCAAAGCAGTGATGCGCAAAGGGCGGCCTTGGGGCCGCTCTTTTACTTTGTCCTGGGAGAGATCCTCCCAGGCGAGATCCTCCTGAGGCAGATTGTCCTGGGGCCGGTGTCCAGCGCCCGGTGCAGCCCTCGTCCCCCCTACAAGGTCCAGGCGGGTATCCCAAAGGATAGGCGGGCGCGCTTCTGCCGCCTGCCGGGCGGCAATTCTATACCTTTGCTGGCGCGCAAATTCCGGTTCTCTCGTTTAGATTGAATTTATCGAAACCTCAGCGCACCCGGCCCTCACAGCTGCCGCCAATTTACAGGAGACCGCCCATGCACCGCCTCGTCATCACCGCCAAGCTCGCCCCCGGCACCACCCATCAGCAGATCGCCCGGTTCATCAGCCAGAACCGCCCGGCGATGCAAAAGGGCGGGGCCACCGGCATGATGATCCGCTGCGGCGGCACGCTGCAGATCATTCTGGAAGGCCCCGAAGCGGTGACCCAGGCCACCGCCAGCGCGGCCCGGTCGAGCGGTCTGTTTACGGCGGCGAAAGCCGCAGGGGCGGTGCCGATCCGTTTTCGCGCTTTCGACAAGATCTGCCTGGCTTATGCCAAGCCGGAGCATCTGGGCGGCAGCCTGCGCCGCGAGATCGGCCTTCTGACCGGTCTGGAGCTGCCCCAGCAGCCCCTGGCTGCCTGATCCCGCCCGGATCCTGTCCCGGGCCCGCTGACGCCGGCAGCGCAGGCCGCCCGGCGCCGCAGGCGATGGGCGGTCTTTTGCCGAAAGCTAATGATAGACTTTTTATTTCTTTGACCCGGCCCGCCGTCACCGGTTAGGCAAAGATGTGCCGGCCGCAGCCTATCCCCCCAAGCGTCGCGGTCGCCGGCAAAACGCGCCCCCTGCTGCCCGGCCGGGGGCGCTGTGCGTGAGGCCGCCTCAACCGTCCGTCCAGTTCCGCTGCAATCGCGGCGTCAGCTGGCTTCCTGCCATAGTTCCCCTTGCCCTCGCGCGCCAGATCGGGCACCAATCCCGCGGATTGGACCCTGATGGCAGGGAAGCGAGATAAGGATCGACTGGGATGACCGACGGCTTTGTGGACATGAATGCGAAACCGACCGAAGCAATTTCGGTGCGCGATGTGTTCGGGATCGACACGGATATGACGGTCAAGGGCTTTGCCGACGGCTCCGACCGGGTGCCGGCGCTGGACCCGACCTACAAGTTCGACCCGGAAACCACGCTGGCCATTCTGGCGGGCTTCAGCCACAACCGCCGGGTGATGATCCAGGGCTACCACGGCACCGGCAAATCGACCCACATCGAACAGGTCGCCGCCCGCCTCAACTGGCCCTCGGTGCGTGTGAACCTCGACAGCCATATCTCCCGGATCGACCTGATCGGCAAGGACGCGATCAAGCTGCGCGACGGCAAGCAGGTCACTGAATTCCACGAGGGCATCCTGCCCTGGGCGCTGCGCAACCCGGTTGCCATCGTGTTCGACGAATACGACGCGGGCCGCGCCGACGTGATGTTCGTGATCCAGCGCGTTCTGGAGCATGACGGCAAGCTGACGCTCCTGGACCAGAACGAGATCATCACCCCGAACCCGTTCTTCCGCCTGTTTGCCACCGCCAACACCGTTGGCCTGGGCGACACCACCGGGCTGTACCACGGCACCCAGCAGATCAACCAGGCCCAGATGGACCGCTGGTCGCTGGTCTCGACGCTGAACTACCTAAGCCATGACGCCGAAAGCGCCATCGTTCTGTCCAAGGCGCCGCATTACAACACCGAGAAGGGCCGCAAGACGATCAGCCAGATGGTAACCGTTGCCGACCTGACCCGCACCGCCTTCATGAACGGCGACCTCAGCACCGTGATGTCGCCGAGGACGGTGATCAACTGGGCCCAGAACGCCGAGATCTTCCGCGACGTGGGCTATGCCTTCCGCCTGTCGTTCCTGAACAAATGCGACGAGCTGGAGCGCCAGACCGTGGCCGAGTTCTACCAGCGCTGCTTTGACGAAGAGCTGCCGGAAAGCGCCGCAAGCGTGAGCCTGGGGTAAGCAGACAGGACGAACCGTATGCACATTGGCTTGATTGGCGGGATCGGCGTTGCGGCCACCATCGTCTACTACCAGCGGCTGACCGCTGCGGTGGACCGGCTGGGCGGCAAGCTGGATCTCACCATCAGCCACGGTGACATACAGACCCTGATCCGCAACAACCTGGCCGATGAACGTGCCCTGCAGGCAGAGATCTTTGCCCGCCAGATCGACAGCCTGAAAGGCGCCGGCTGCGATTGCGTGGCGCTGACCTCGCTGGGGGCGCATTACTGCGTTGAAGAGATGAATGCGCTCTCGTCCCTGCCGGTGATTTCGGGCGTTGCACCGCTGGATGACTATTTCGCGGCGCAAGGGATCCGCCGGGTTGGCCTGCTGGGCACCCGCGTGGTGATGCGGACCCGTGTTTACGGCCAGCTGCACCAGACCAGCGCCGTAGCGCTGGACGAAGAGATCGACACCCTGGGGCAGACCTACCAGGACATGGCGGTCTCCGGCAGCTGCACCGCCGGCCAGCGGAGCCAGATGCTCGATGCCGGGCGGCGGATGGTTGACGAATTGGGTGCGGAGGCAATTGTCCTGGCGGGCACCGACCTGAACCTGGCCTTTGACAATCAGGACCCAGGTTATACCGTAATTGACGCGCTGGATGTGCATGTGTCGGTCCTGGCCGATCTCGCGGCCGGACGCTGCAGCCTTGATGAAGTGGCGATGACGAAATGAAAAAGCCCAACGACAACCCCGCCGATCCGTTCAAGAAGGCGCTGACTGAGGCCACCAAGGTCATGGCCAACGACCCGGAGCTGACCGTCACCTACACGGTCGACCCCTCGGGGCTGTCGGGCGACTCGATGCGGCTGCCGCAGGTCTCCCGCCGGATGAGCCGCGAGGAGGTGCTGCTGGCCCGCGGCACCGCGGATGCACTGGCGCTGCGCCACAAGTTCCACGACGACGCCACCCACGCGAAATACGTGCCGCAGGGCGAAATGGCCCGCGATCTCTATGAGGCAATGGAAACCGCCCGCTGCGAGGCGATGGGCGCGCGGCATATGCCCGGCACCGCGTCGAACATCGACGTCAAGATCCGCAACGAATCGATCCGGCGCGGCTATGACCAGATGAAATCCTCCTCCGAGGCACCGCTGGCCGCCTCTGCCGGCTATCTGATCCGGCATCTGGCCACCGGCCGTCCGCTGCCCGAAGGCGCTGCCAACATCATGGAGCTGTGGCGCGGGTTCATCGAATCCCAAGCCGGCGGCACGCTGGAGAACCTGGACGAGACCATCGCGGATCAGGCTGCCTTTGCGAAACTGGCGCGGCAGGTGATCTCTGACCTCGGCTATGGCGACCAGCTCGGCGATGACCCGGACGATATGGACGACGACGCGGGCGACGAGGCCGAGGAGAACGCCGAGGAGCAGCAGGATCCGGACAGCACCGGCCAGGATGACTCCGACGAGGAGCAGGCCGACGCGTCCCCCGAGCAGAGCCAGGAGCAGCAGCAGGACGAGAGCCAGGCCCAGGTCTCGATGGACGAGATGGCCGACGAGGAACTGGCCGAGGACACCGAGATGCCCGACGGCGAGGCGCCGCTGGAGCCGCCTGCCCCGCCGCCGGTCTCCGAGGCCGATCCAGACTACAAGGTGTTCCAGGACGCCCATGACGAGGAAATCAACGCTGAGGATCTGGCAGAACCGGCCGAGCTGGAGCGCCTGCGCGCCTATCTCGACCAGCAGCTGGAGCCCTTGAAGGGCGCGGTGAGCCGGCTGGCCAACAAGCTGCAGCGCCGCCTGCAGGCGCAGCAGAACCGCTCTTGGGAGTTCGACCGCGAGGAAGGCATCCTGGACGCGGGCCGCCTCGCCCGCGTGGTCGCCAACCCGACGACGCCGCTTTCGTTCAAAGTCGAAAAGGACACCGAATTCCGCGACACCGTGGTGACGCTCCTCCTGGACAACTCCGGCTCGATGCGCGGCCGCCCGATCTCCATCGCCGCGATCTGCGCTGACGTGCTGGCCCGGACGCTGGAGCGCTGCAACGTGAAGGTCGAGATCCTCGGCTTCACCACCCGCGCCTGGAAGGGCGGCCTGGCCCGAGAGGCCTGGCTGAACGAGGGCCGGCCGCAGCAGCCCGGACGCCTCAACGACCTGCGCCACATCATCTACAAGGGTGCGGATGCCCCGATGCGCCGCACCCGCACCAATCTCGGCCTGATGATGAAAGAGGGCCTCTTGAAGGAAAACATCGACGGCGAGGCGCTGGAATGGGCGCACCGGCGGATGATGCACCGGCCCGAAGCGCGCAAGATCCTGATGGTGATCTCCGACGGTGCCCCGGTTGACGATTCGACGCTGTCGGTGAACCCGGCGAACTACTTGGAGAAACACCTGCGCGACGTGATTGCCATGGTGGAGAAGAAAAAACAGGTGGAGCTGCTGGCGATCGGCATCGGCCACGACGTGACCCGCTATTACGAGCGCGCGGTGACGATCACCGATGTGGAGCAGCTGGCCGGTGCGATGACCGAGCAATTGGCCGCCCTGTTCGACAGCGACCCGCGCGCCCGCGCCCGGGTGATGGGCATCAAGCGCGCCAGCTGACCTCGCAGCGCAACCGGCGAGGGGGCACTCCCGCGCCGTCGGTCTGCATCAAAGATGCCGTCCTCAGCCTTGGGCACGGCCGCGCGCTGACGCGCGCGGCGGCGCCGGATGCCGCTGGCATCCGGCGCTTGGCCCAACGGGCCAAAGGGCATTCTGGATGCCCTCATGGCCGGGCGGGAGCCGCCGCCGGTCCTGTTCCGTCAGATCCGGTGGTTTCCCGCCGCCGCTGCCCTTGCCAGCACAGAGGTGATCTGGGACAACAAAGGCGCGCGCCCTGGCCGCGCCTTTTCCCTATCACGGCGGCCGGGATCCCCTGCCGCGTGCCGCCCTGCCCTTCAGCTGGAGAGACGCCGATGTATCAGACCTTCGATGTGACCGCCCGCCCGGAACAGGGCCCGCCCCGGCTGGCCGCCCTGCGCAAGGAACTGGCGGCGGAAGGCCTGGACGGCTTTCTGGTGCCCCGCGCCGATGCCCATCAGGGCGAATATGTGGCGCCCCATGATGAGCGCCTCAGCTGGCTCACCGGTTTCACCGGCTCGGCCGGGTTTTGCGCCGTGCTGCAGGACAGTGCCGGCGTCTTCATCGACGGGCGCTACCGCACCCAGGTGAAACGCCAGGTGGCGGCGGACTACACCCCCGTGCCCTGGCCCGAGGTGCAGCTGGCGGACTGGCTGAAGGAACAGCTCCCCAATGGCGGCAAGGTCGGTTTCGACCCCTGGCTGCATGCGGCCGGGCAGATCACATCCCTCACGAAAGCGCTGAAGGGCAGCGGCATCACCCTGGCGCAAAGCGAAAACCTGGTGGACCGGATATGGCAGGACCAGCCCGCGCCGCCGATGAACCCGGTGGCCGCGCACCCGTTGGATTATGCAGGCAAAAGCAGCGCAGACAAATGCGCGCGCCTCGCCAAGGACCTGCGCGCGGCCGGCCAGGCGGCGGCAGTGATCACCCTGCCCGACAGCATCATGTGGCTGTTGAACATCCGCGGCAGCGATGTGGCGCGCAACCCGGTGGCGCATGGGTTTGCCATCCTGCACAGCGACGCGCGGGTGGACCTGTTCATGGCGGCAGAGAAGCTGGACGGCTTGCAGGGCCATTTCGACAGCTCCGTCACCGTGCATCCGCCTGAAGACTTCCTCAAGGCCGCGTCCTCCCTCAACGGCTCTGCCGCCGCAGACACCGGCACCCTGCCGCAGATCGTGGCCGATGCGCTTGGCGAGCGGCTGGTGGCGGCGGGCGACCCCTGCGCCCTGCCCAAGGCGCGCAAGAACGCCGCCGAGATCGCAGGCAGCGCCGCAGCCCACCTGCGCGACGGCGCCGCGATTGTGGAGATGCTGGCCTGGCTCGACGCGCAGGCGCCCGGCACCCTCACCGAGATTGACGTGGTGAAGAAGCTGGAAAGCTTGCGCCGCGAGGACCCCGCCCTGCGCGACATCAGCTTTGAAACCATCGCAGGCACCGGCGAAAACGGCGCCGTCATGCACTACCGCGTGACCGAAGAGACCAACACCCGGCTGGAGGACGGCCACCTCCTGGTGCTGGACAGCGGCGGCCAGTATCTGGACGGTACCACCGACATCACCCGCACCATTGCCATCGGCACCCCCGGCGGGGAAGAGCGCGCCGCCTATACCCGCGTGCTGCAGGGCATGATCGCGATGTCCCGGCTGCGCTGGCCCAAGGGGCTGGCGGGCCGCGATATCGAGTGCATCGGGCGGATGCCGCTGTGGCTGGCCGGGCAGGACTTCAACCACGGCCTCGGCCACGGCGTCGGCGCCTATCTGAGCGTCCACGAAGGGCCGCAGCGGCTGGCCCGCACCAGCCATGTGCCGCTGGAACCGGGCATGATCCTGTCCAACGAGCCGGGATACTACCGCGAAGGCGCCTTTGGCATCCGCATCGAGAACCTTCTGGTGGCTGAGCAGGCCCCGGCCCTTGACACCAGCGACCCGGAGCGCGACATGCTGTGCTGGCGCACGCTCACCTTTGCCCCGGTAGACCGGCGGCTGGTGGATGCCTCCCTGCTGACAGCGGACGAGAAAGACTGGCTCGACAGCTATCACCGGGAGGTTGCAGCAAAGATCGGACCGCAGCTCAGCCCCGCCGCGCAGGCGTGGCTTGATGCCGCAACCGCGCCTTTGTGACCCGGGTCTGACACCCGGCTGTTACATAGACTGAACAAAAGATGACACGAATGAAGAAAGTGGGAAATCACGCATGACAAATATCCGTATCCGTAAGGCCGAAGGCACCTGGGTCGTCCGTTCCGGCGGCGCCGTATTGGGCGAAACTTCCAATGCGCTGGAGCTGTCGGAGGGCGGTCTGGATCCGGTCATCTATTTCCCGCGCGACGACATTGCCATGGCGTTCCTGGACCGCACCAGCAAAACCACCCGGTGCGAGCACAAGGGCGAGGCCAGCTACTTCTCGATCGCCAACAAATCCTCGGTCACCGAAAACGCGGCCTGGAGCTATGAGAACCCCAAGGAGGATGCAGCAGAGATCAAGGGCCATCTAGCGTTTGTGCTGAGCGACTCCGTCAAGGTCGAACAGGTCTGACCCGCCTGCCCGGCTGCGGCGGCCCTGCGCCGCCGCCAGCGTGCGGTTCCTGTTTCAGGTTTCAGGATGCAGATTGCAATCCGGCTCGCACCGGCGCCCTGGCGCCGGTGTTTTGGTGCCGGCGCTCCGCCAGGGGTTAGATAGCGGTGCGGAGGCGGCGGAGCCTGGTGCGGCGCGCCCTGCGGCAAGCCAACGGCTGCCGCAGCAGCACAGCAGCGCCTCTGCCCCCTGGGGGCGGAGGCCGATACGGCGGGGTTGCGAAAGATAAGGGCTAGGTGAGAATGGCGCGGCTCAGATTCAGCCTGGCTTCCTCCAGCGCATCGCCTGCGCCAAGGATATCCGTTTCCCGGGCACACTGGATCGCATAGTTGATCACCGCCTCCAGGGCCGCCCGTTCATTTTCCCGCTCGCTCGCCTTATTTTTCGCACCAGCCTCTTGCGGGCCGATTTCGAATTTGCGCATGAGTTTCCTACCGAAGTGAGTAAGTCTTGCTATGTTATGGTTGCAGTGTTGTAGAAGGCTCAGCCGCTGGGCAATGCAAATCTTAACTTTCTATTTACCTGTAGCGGATTTCTCACAGATGCGGGGAAGATCCGGGCCAATTTCCCCCTGGCGCATTCCGGACCACAGGGCGCAGCGCCCTGCCCTGCAAGTGAAACCCCGGGTCCGCAGGCGCTGGCTGGTCTTTCGTGCGTCTTACCTATGTTCCTCGGCAGCCGTGGCGGCAAGGGCGCGGTTATAAGCCTTCAGCGCATCCACGTGGTAAAGCGCGCCGATAATCTCCTCGGTGCCGTTTTCCGCCATCATCACAGGGAGATAGGGCACGTCGGCGCGGTCGAACACCGGCATCGCGGCCTCCAGCGAGGCGGAGGCGCGGATGCATAGCCCTTCCTCCGCCAGCTTCTGGCAGTCCTCCAGGCTGGCGCAGCGGCTGTCGCCCATCGGCCGCATCACGGCACCCGCGCGGATCAGCGCCAGCAGATAGGCCTGCGGGCCGGCCGCGCAGTGGATATCGCGCCGCTCCAGCTGGGTCAGGAAGAAGGACCGGTCCACCAGCCGCGACGCCAGCGCGGTGGACATCGAGACAGAGACCATCACAGCCAGGCCGATCTGCCAGTCGCCGGTCAGCTCGAACACGATCAGCGTGGTGGAAATCGGCGCGCCCAGCACCGCGGCGGCCACCGCCCCCATGCCGGCAAAGGCGTAAAGCGTATGGGTGCCCGACACGTCCGGCAGCACCGAGGTCGCAATCAGGCCAAAGGCCAGCCCGGTGAGCGCGCCAATCATCAGCGACGGCGAAAACACCCCGCCACCCATGCGCCCGCCCATGGTGATCGCCACGGCGGCGGTCTTGACCACGGTGAAAATCACCGCCTCCCCCAGCAGCAGCCCGCCGGTCAGCGCCAGCACCGTGGTCTCATAGCCGACACCGATGATGTGCGGATACCAGACCGCAATCCCCCCCAGCATGGCACCCGAGACCGCCGGGCGCAGCCAGCGCGGCAGGCACAGGCGCGCCTGCACCTTGCTGCCCACCTTGTCGGCAAAGAAGATCGCCCGCATCTCAACCACCGCCACAAGGCCGCAGATCAGTCCCAGAATCAGGAAGGCCGGCAGCTCCACGTAAAACTGCAGCGCGCCGGGTGTGACCAGGGTGAATTCGGTGACATCGCCGTATTCCAGCCGGTTGATCACGGTGCCCGCAACCGAGGCGATGACGATCGGCGCAAAGGCGTTGACCGCGAAGTGGCGCAGCACCACCTCCAGCGCGAACAGGGCGCCGGCAATCGGCGCGTTGAAGCTGGCAGACACCGCCGCCGCCACCGCACAGCCCAACAGGTCGCGCCCGGTGATACCATCAGCATTGATCCGGTTGCTGACCCAGCTGGAGATCACCCCCGCCATATGCACGACAGGCCCTTCGCGCCCCGAGGAGCCGCCGGTCGACAGGGTGATGAAGGAGGCCAGCGCCGAGGCCAGCCCCTCCTTGTGCTCGACGCGCCCGTCGTGCAGCGCCGCGCCCTCGATCACATCGGCGACCGAGCGCACCCGCCCGTCCGGGGTGAAGCGGTCGAGGATCAGGCCGACCACCAGCCCGCCGCCCGCCGCAATCGTCACCAGCACATACCACGGCAGACCCTGCGCAAAACTGTGCAGATAATCCACATCGGGCGCGCCATAGACCCAGGCCTGCAGCGCCGCGATCCCCTTGCGGAAGAACAGCGCGGCAAAGCCCGCGGCAATGCCGATCAGCAGCGCGATCAGCCAGAACTGAAACTGGCTGGGGCCGCGATGGCGCAGCACCCGCCAGATGTCTTTCAGGCCGGCCAGCCATTGCAGGGAGATTGCGGAAAGGGACGAAAGTATTTCTTGCACCATAACCTGTCAGCGGGTCTTTTTTGTTATCAATGGCCTACAACTGCCATGACGCCAGTTAAAGAACCCTCACCCGGCCAGGTTTTGCGGCGGGTTATCCGGCCAGCAATGCGCGGGCTGCAGCGCGGGCCTCGTTGGTGATGGTATCACCGGACACCATCCGGGCAAGCTCATCCACACGCTCGGTGCCATCCAGCGGCACCACCTGTGACAATGTCATGCCATCGACCACCTGCTTGCGCACCTGCCAGTGATGGCCGCCAAGGGCTGCCACCTGCGGCGAGTGGGTCACCACCAGCACCTGGCCCGCGCTGGCCAGGCTGCGCAGGCGGCGCCCCACGGCATCCGCCGTCGCGCCGCCGACACCTCGGTCGATCTCGTCGAAGATCAGCGTCTTGCTGGCGTCCTCACCGCGCAGGCAGACCTTGAGCGCCAGCAGGAAGCGGCTCAGCTCCC
The DNA here is from genome assembly GCF_006740765.1 of Leisingera aquaemixtae. Lineage (GTDB taxonomy): Bacteria > Pseudomonadota > Alphaproteobacteria > Rhodobacterales > Rhodobacteraceae > Leisingera > Leisingera aquaemixtae. The sequence continues at coordinate 862,581 of NZ_CP041159.1, read as the reverse complement.
CGCCCGAGGCGATCTTGTTCAGCGGCCCCGCGGGCGCGCCGGGGTTGGTGGCAACGGTAAAGGCCACCGCGTCGGTGCCATCCGGCCCCGGCTCTGCCGTGGTGATGCGGGTCTCAAACACCGCCCGCTCCATCTTCAGCGGGGCCAGCTCCGCCATCACCGCCTTGTCCAGCGCCGCCGCCCCCTGCCGGCGCACGGCGCCCAGCTGCTTGGCGGCTTGCGCATAGGCATCTTCCGCTGCCTTCAGCGCGGCTTCCTGGTCGGCCAGGTTCTGATCGCCCGCGTCCAGCGCCGCCAGCTTGGACCGCAGGGTTTCGGCGTAGTCTCCCAGCTCATCCGCCTGCACCCCGTGCTTGCGTGCCAGCGCGCGGATCGCGAACAGCCGCTCCTCGCAGTCTTCCAGCTCGCCCGGGTTGAAGTCCAGGTTGTCCAGAACCCGCTCGACCCCGTCCTGGGCATCGCCCAGCTCGATCATCGCGCGGCTCAGCGCCGCCAGCGGCTCGTCCAGGCCGGTATCGTCTTCCCGGCCAGAGACGCCCTCCAGCCAGCGCTGCGCCTCGCCCATGGCGGCCTCGGCGCCCTCGCTGAGAAGCGCATGGGCGCGGGCTATATCGCCGCGGATGCGCTCAGCCGCCTGCATCTGACGGCGGCGGACATCCAGTGTTTCGTCCTCGCCCGGCTGCGGATCCAGCTTGTCCAGCTCCGCAACCGCATGGCGCAGGAACTCTTCCTCGGCCCGCACGGCGTCCAGTGCGGCACGGGTGGCCGCCACCGTCTTGCGCGCCTTGGCCGCCGCAGCCCAGGCCGCCCGCACCGAGGCCAGAAGTTGCTGGGTGCCCGCATACTGATCCAGCAGCGCCATATGGCCGCGCGGGTTCAGCAGGCCGCGGTCGTCATGCTGGCCATGCAGCTCCACCAGGGTTTCCGACAGCGCCCGCAGCACCTCGCCCGAGCAGCGGCGGTCGTTGACCCAGGCGGTCTTGCGCCCGTCGGCGGTGTTCACCCGGCGCAGGATCAGGCTGTCGCCGCCCGGCAGCCCGGCTTCTTCCAGGATCGCATGGGCCGGATGATCGTCAGCCAGCTCAAACTCCGCCAGCACCTCGCCCTGCCTGGCCCCCTGGCGCACCAGCTCGGCGCGGCCGCGCCAGCCCAGCACAAAGCCCAGGCTGTCCAAAAGGATGGATTTGCCTGCCCCGGTCTCGCCGGTCAGCACATTGAGCCCGGGCTGAAAGTTCAGCTCCAGGTGGTCAATGATCAGGATATCCCGGATATCAAGCGCGCGCAGCATTGCCCCGCCCCATTACCGCAGCAGCCGTTACAGCCACTGCCCTTTCACCGTCTGCCGGTAGATCTGGCTCAGCCAGTTGTTGCCGCGGTCCTTGGGCTTGAGCCCTTGCGCGGTCAGCAGCCTGAAGCTGTCCTCATACCATTCGGTTGACTGGAAGTTGTGCCCCAGGATCGCCGCGGCGGTCTGCGCCTCAGCGGTCAGGCCCAGCGACAGATAGGCCTCGACCAGCCGGTGCAGCGCCTCCGGCGTGTGGCTGGTGGTCTGGAACTCCTCCACCACCACCCGGAAGCGGTTGATCGCAGAGGTATAGTGGCCGCGGCGCAGGTAGTAGCGCCCGATCTCCATTTCCTTGCCCGCCAGATGGTCGAAGGCCAGGTCGAATTTCAGGATTGCCGAGGTGGCATACTGGCTGTCCGGATAAACCTCGATCACCGTGCGCAGCGCCTGCAGCGCCTGGAAGGTCAGACCCTGGTCGCGGCCCACTTCGTCGATCTGGTCGTAATAGCTCAGCGCCAGCAGGTACTGGGCATAGGCCGCATCCTCGTCCGCCGGGTAAAAGTCGATGAACCGCTGCGCGGCGGCGCGGCTGTTCTCGTAATCCCGGGTGGAGTGATAGGCAAAGGCCTGCATGATCACCGCCTGTTTCGCCCATTCGGAATAGGGGTACAGGCGCTCGATCTCGGCGAAATAATAAACCGCATCCTTGGGCCGCCGGTTGGCCAGCTCGAACTCGCCGCGTTCATAGATCTGATCGGGGGAATAGGCCTCGACCGAGTCGCCGCGCTTGACCGCGCCGCCGTCGCCGCCGCAGGCCGCTAGCGCCGCCATCAGAACGACCGCGCCGAGGGTTCTGGCTCCTGCCCTGATGCCGTTCATAGTGCCTAACCTCACCGTCATTGACTTACGGGTGTCCGCCCCGGTTATGCCGTCTCTAGCACATTCGAATGGCGCGCAAAACGCCTTTCGCCACTTCCGCGCTCACTTGGCAGAGAAAGCGGCCTGCGGTCAAGGCTGTACGGGAAGGCACGCCCCCGGCGCCGCCCTTCCGGCCGCAGGAAAAGACCCGGGACAAGGGGGTCCCGGGCCAGTTGTCCGCTCGTTCCTGGTTTTCTGCCTTATGCCACGCGGCGTTGTTCCGACGGGATTTCCGACCAGATCAGCCCCTGCCCGGGAAGCCGTGCGGTCATCGCCGCATCGCAGGCGACGGCCCGGACCGCGCCGGGCTCCGCAAACAGAGCGCGTAGCAAGGTGTTGGTCAGCGCGTGCCCCGCGCGCTCGCCAACGTAGCGCCCCAAGATCGGCCCCCCGGCCAGTGCCAGATCGCCCAGGGCGTCCAGCATCTTGTGGCGTACAGGCTCATCCGAGTGGCGCAGGCCCGCGCCGCTCTCGACACGGTCCCCGTCAAACACAACCGCGTTCTCGCCCGGCACACCGCCCAGGGCCAGACCGTTGGCCTGCATGGATTCGACATCCGCCTGGCGGCAGAAGGTGCGGCTGTCGCACAGCTCGCGCGCAAAGCTGCCGTTGCGCATGTCCAGAACCTTGCTCTGGCGGCCAATGCCGGCCTCGGCAAAGTCGATGTGGAATTCGATGGTCAGCCGGTCCGACGGCAGCAGGGTGGCGCGGGCGCCGTCCTTTTCGACAGTCACCGGCTTCAGCACCTCAAAAGCGGTCGCCGGGACGCCCTGGCGCTGCACACCATACTTCATGATGCCGCGCACAAACGGCGCTGAGGAGCCATCCACGATCGGCACTTCCGGGCCGTCGATCTCGATCAGCGCATTATGCACGCCGCAGCCGGCCAGGGCCGCCATGACATGCTCAACGGTGGAAACGCTGACGCCGGAGGTGTTGACCAGCCGGGTGCAGAGCGGGCTGCGCTCCACCAGGTCCCAGCGCGCCGGAACCACGGTGTTGCCCAATGCAATGTCGGTGCGTTTGAACACGATCCCATGCCCCGCCGGAGCCGGGTTCAGGACCATGCGGGCGGGCTTACCGGAATGCAGGCCGACCCCTTCAAATGCCACCGATGCCTTGAGCGTATTCTGCACGTTGTGCCTCTTTTCACCATGTCCGGCCTCACGGGCCGTGTTGCGAAAGAGAGTTAAGGTTTTGGAAAAAATCCTACAACTCAATCTTTGTAACGGTTTGAAACATGGCTGTAACAGATAGGCAAAACACCGCTCAGATCCGCCCAAACCCTTGATAAAAAACAAAGAAAGCCGCCCCAAGGCGGCTTTCTTCAGCGTGATAAGTGATGCGTCAGTTTGCCTGGCGGCGCAGGAAAGCGGGGATTTCGATGCGTTCCTGGTCGGGATCGGGCTGATGTGCCTGGGCCTGCTGCGGCTGCGCCGAGGGGGCCGGCGCCTGCATCGCGGGCTGCTGGCGCACGGCCTGCGGCTGATGCTTCGCTGCCGGAGCTTCGGCCGTTCCGGTCATCCGGTGGATCAGCGAATTGAGGCCAAAGCGGCGCTGCCCCTCGGGCTGCTGCTGGTGCTGGTGCTGCTGCTGCGGTGCCGGCGAAACCGGCGCCACCTGGCGCGGCTGCTGGGCGTGCGGCTGCTGAACCCGCTGGGCAGCCGCCTGCAGCCGCTCCAGCGCCTGCGGCGACGGGGTGCCCGGTGCGGGTGCCTTGGGCGCGACAAAGACGTCGGGCTGCTGGGTGGCGGTATCCGCCTGCGGGCGGAATTCCGGCACCTGCGGCCGATAGGCCGGCGGCGGCAGGCCGTCGTCGCCCATTTGCTCCGGCTCTTCGAAAACGTCGTCGGACTGCTCTTGCGCGGCGGCCTGCTGCACGTTCAGCTCTTCAAACAGCGACGGCTCTTCCAGGGTGGCGGCGGCCTCTGCGGCTTGCGGCGCCGGCGCGGGCTCCGCGGCCCGCGGCGCTTCAACCGGGGTTTGCAGTTCCAGCGGCGCGGCGCGGGTTTCCTCGACGGTAACGGTCTGGCGCAGCGGTGCCGACATCGGGCGGCGCGGCACCGGCATATCGGTGTTCACGTCGGTGGCGTCGATGCCGGTGGCAACGACGGAGACCCGCATCCGGCCTTCCATGCCGGTGTCCAGGGTAGAGCCGACGATGATGTTGGCATCCGGATCCACTTCCTCGCGGATGCGGTTGGCGGCCTCGTCCAGTTCGAACAGGGTCAGGTCGTGGCTGCCGGTGATGTTGATCAGCACGCCCTTGGCGCCCTTGAGGCTGATCTCGTCCAGCAGCGGGTTGGCGATCGCCTTCTCGGCGGCCTGCACGGCGCGGTCTTCGCCTTCGCCCTCGCCGGTGCCCATCATCGCCTTGCCCATCTCGTCCATCACCGCGCGGACGTCGGCAAAGTCGAGGTTGATCAGGCCCGGACGGACCATCAGGTCGGTCACGCCCTTGACGCCCTGGTACAGCACGTCATCCGCCATCGAGAACGCCTCGGTGAAGGTGGTCTTCTCGTTGGCGAGGCGGAACAGGTTCTGGTTCGGGATGATGATCAGCGTGTCGACCACCTTCTGCAGGCTCTCGACGCCGGCCTCAGCCTGGCGCATCCGCTTCAGGCCCTCGAACTGGAACGGCTTGGTCACGACGCCGACGGTCAGCACACCCAGTTCCCGCGCGGCCTGCGCGATAATCGGCGCCGCACCGGTGCCGGTGCCGCCGCCCATGCCCGCGGTGATGAAGCACATATGCGCGCCGGCCAGGTGGTCGACGATCTGCTCGATGCTTTCCTCAGCGGCGGCAGAGCCGACCTGCGGGCGGGCGCCTGCACCCAGACCTTCGGTCACTTTCACACCCAGCTGGATGCGGGCCTTGGCCGCGCTCTGCTGCAGCGCCTGCGCGTCGGTATTGGCCACGACGAATTCAACGCCGTCCAATTCTTTCTCGATCATGTTGTTGACGGCGTTGCCGCCGGCCCCGCCGACACCAAATACCGTGATCTTCGGCTTCAACTCTTCCTGCCCGGGCATCGAAAGATTCAACGTCATGCTCTTACCGCCTGTGTTACCCGCCCTCCCGCAAAGGGCTTATTCCTGTCCTATTCACCATAATCTTACCGCGGAGGGGATGTTTCGTCATCCCAAAAAGCACTTTGTGCCACAAAATAAGGTCTCATTCTAAGACCAAATCGCGGTATTTCGCCGTCCCTAGCAGATATTGCGGTTTAAGCACAAGCCACACACAACACAGCAGCAGCACCCGCACATCGCCGAGTGCGGGAGAAGGTCTGACTGGTATCTGGCTGGCCACTGCCCGGCCTGCTGACTCGCCGCTTTTCGCGGACGTTAAGCACAACTTAACGGGTCCCTCCGGCGCTGTCACGCCCTCTTTGACCATGACGGTGGAATTGAGTTCGGATTACCAGTTTTCGCGGAACCAGCGCACGGCGCGGCCCAGGGTGCCGGCCGGATGGCGGCTGGCGGGCATGTCGAAGTCCCACCATTCATCCTGCGGATGGGCCGCAAACAGGCACAAGCCCACAGCAGAGGCAAAGCCAGGCCCGGTTGCCGATTGCGGCAGGCCGTGCACCCGCAAGGGCCGGCCCAGGCGCACTTGCTGGCCCAGGATGCGGCTCGCCAGCCCGTCCAGCCCCATGATCTGGCTGGAGCCGCCGGTCAGCACGATCTGCTGGCTGGACAGGTATTCGAACCCGGCCGCATCCAGCCGCGCCCGCACTTCTTCCAGGATCTCCTCGACGCGGGGGCGCATGATGCCGATCAGCTCCGCCCGGCTGACGGTGCGGCGGTCATGCTCCCAGTCGCCGGTATCGCCGCCGATGTCGATCATGTCGCGGTCGTCGGCACCGGTGGCATGGACGCCGCCGCAAAAGGTCTTGATCCGCTCCGCATTGGACAGCGGCACCCCCAGCCCCATCGAGATGTCGCTGGTGATGTGATCGCCGCCCAGACGCACTGCGTCGGCATAGATCATGTGCTTCTTCATGAAGATCGAGATCGAGGTGGAGCCGCCGCCCATGTCGATACAGGCCGCGCCCAGCTCCTGCTCATCCTCGACCAGCGCCGAAAAGCCGGACACATAGGCCGACGAGGCAATCCCCGCCAGCTCCAGATCGCAGCGCTGAATGCAGCGCACCAGGTTCTGCACCGCGATGGCATCGACCGTCAGCATGTGCATGTCGACCGCCAGGGTCTGCCCCATCTGGCCGCGCGGATCGGCCAGGCCGGAGCGGTTGTCGAGCGCGAAATTCACCGGTTGCGCATGCAGCACTTCGCGGCCCGCGCCGTATTCCGGCACCTCGCAGGCGGCCAGCACCTGGGCGACCTCATGCTCCGACACCACTTGGCCCTCAAGATCCAGCGCCGCGTCCAGCCCGTAAGAGCGCGGATTGGCGCCGGAGAAACAGGCGATCACGTGGTCGACCCGCACTTCGGCCATCTTCTGCGCTGCCTGCACGGCGGTGCGGATGGCGCGCTCGGTCTCCTGCATGGCGGTGATCTCGCCGAACTGCACCCCGCGCGACCGCGTGGTGGCGGCGCCGATCACCCGGAAGCCCGACTGCCCGGCCAGCGCCCCGATCGAGCCGTCCTCGCTGAGGCGGCCGGTGCCGTCGAACCGCAGCACCAGGCAGGCGATCTTGGAGCTGCCCACGTCCAGAATCGCAACCACGCCGCGCTGCATCGCCTGACGGCGCATCTGCCGCATTGCCCGCTGCGACTGATAGAGATCTGTCATGTTACTGCCCGCCCCCATTCAACTGCCGGATGCGCCACCAGTTTTCCACTGCGTTTTCGGACATGCGGATGGTCGGGCGCCCAGCCAGACGCATATCCACCGCTGCCACATCGCGCTCCAGCAAATCCTGAACTTCACTCACCGCCAGCACCCGCTCCAAAGCGCGCACCGGATTTTCCGCTGGCAGCATAATGCGCTGCTTGCGGTCCAGCACCAAGTCCCAGCGCCGTTCGCCGATACGTACCAGGCCGCGCAGCCGCGGCCCCAGGGGTTTTGCCGCCGCGAACAACCGCAGCGCCTGCGCCGCGTGCCCGGCCGCCCCCTTGCCCGCGATCAGCGGCAAATCGGGATGCAGGCTGCGGCGGCCCAGCTCGGCGACATGGGTGCCGGTTTCATCCAGCAGCGCCAGCCCCTCGCGGCTGCGCCAGATCAGCGCCGGCTGGCGCTCCTCGACATCCACCTGCAGGATGCCGCCCGGGCGGATCCTGACACTTGCGGATTTCACCGGATCCAGCCCGGTGATCACATCGCGGATCTGCTCCAGATCCAGATCGAAGGAGCTGACCGGGAAATCCAGCGGCACCACCTCACGGATATCCTGGGCCACGCTGGTGCCTGCCCCGTCCACCGCCATCACCTTGACCATGAACTCGGGCCGCTCCTGAATGGCGGCGCGGGCATCGTTGACCAGCCCCTGCAGCGTGTCGCGGCGCCCCTCATCCGCCAGATAGGCGCTGCCGGCCGCCAGGACCAGGCACAGCGGCACTCCGAAGCGCAGCCCGAAGCGGATACCCGGCGTCAGCATCCAGCGCTGCAGCCGGTACTTCAGCCGCGACGGCGCCGGGTCCGCCCGCCCTTCTGCGCTGCGGCGGAACCGCCCCTTCAGCGATTGCATGAGGCATCCTCCACCATCCAGGCGCAAAGCTGGCCAAAGGTCATGCCGCAGAAAGCCGCCTGCTCCGGCACCAGCGAGGTCGGCGTCATGCCGGGCTGGGTGTTGGTCTCCAACAGCACCAGGCCGCTGGCGCCGCGGGTCTCATCCCAGCGGAAATCGGTGCGGCTGACACCGCGGCAGCCCAAAGCCTCATGCGCCTTCAGCGCATATTCCAGGCACAGGTCGTGGATTTCCCGCGGCAGGTCCGCAGGCAGCACATGGCGCGAGCCGCCCGGCTTGTACTTGGCATCATAGTCATACCAGCCGTCGGTCAGGATATCGGTCACCGTCAGCGCCCGGTCCCCGATCACGGTGGTGGTCAGCTCGCGCCCCGGCGCGTAGGTTTCCACCATCACCTGCTGCGGCATCTCCTCCGACAGCTGCGGCGGGCCGTTGGCGGCCTCATGCACGATATAGATGCCGACGCTGGAACCCTCGTTGTTGGGCTTCACCACATAGGGCGGCGCCATCACGTGGCCGGCCGTAACCTCATCCTTGCCATAAAGCCCGCTGTCCACCACCGGCAGCCCGGCAGACCGGTAGACTTCCTTGGAGCGCTGCTTATCCATCGCCAGCGCCGAGGCCAGCACCCCGGAATGGGTGTAGGGCAGGCCCAGCCACTCCAGCAGACCCTGGACGCAGCCGTCCTCGCCCCAGCGCCCGTGCAGCGCGTTGAACACCACATCCGGCTTTGCCTCTGCCAGGCGCGCATGCAGATCCCGGCCTGCGTCCACCTCAACAACCTCGAACCCCTCACCGCGCAAAGCGGCCGCGCATTCACGGCCGCTGGACAGCGATACCTCGCGTTCGGCTGACGGTCCGCCCATCAGCACCGCGACTTTCGGGAGTGCCCTGCTCGACTTACTCACCACGAAGCGCCTCAATATGCGGGGCTTTTCTGCCCCTGGTTCTTGGAGCCCTGAACGGGCCCGCCTTATACCTTGGTGCCGGGGTTCCCCCGGCCGGTTCTTGCGGGGCTGCGCGCCCCAGTGTCTGGCGGGGCTGCAGCCCCTTCAACCGGCATGCCATTGCCGCCTCTTCGGCACCCTAACGCCCAAATCCTTACCGGCGCGTTAACACTGCCTTTACCACGTTTAACAATTGCCGCTGCCCGGGTCCCGCCGGAACCACATGGTGACCCCAAGCTGCGGCAACAGAAGCCTTTGTCAGCATTCAGGTTTTCAAGCTATTCGGGAAGCGGATCACCTATCCGCATGATTTCCCACTCTAGCCTGATGCCGGAATTCTCGTAAACCTTTTTCCGCACGTCTTCGCCCAGGCCTTCCAGATCTGCGGCAGTGGCGCCACCGGTGTTGATCAGGAAGTTGGAATGCTTTTCGCTCATCTGCGCAGCCCCGCGCCGGGCGCCGCGCATACCGGCGTCGTCGATCACTTTCCAGGCCTTCAGGTCATGCACATCATCCGCCTGCCCGGTCGAAGAGAACCCTGCCGGGTTGCGGAAGGTGGACCCGGCCGAACGGTCCTTGACCGGCTGGGTCTCATCCCGCTTGTGCAGCTGCGCTTCCATCCGCGCGTGCAGCTCCGCCGGGTCGCCCTTGGGGCCGCGCAGTGTGGCCGAAACCAGAACCGCGCCTTCGGGAAAGTCGGTCTGGCGGTACTGAAAGCCGAGCTCATCAGCGGTGATCTCGCGGATCTCGCCTGCCCGCGTCACGATAGTGGCAGAGACAAAAACATCCGCGGTATAGCTTCCGTAGCAGCCCGCGTTCATCCGCACCGCACCGCCGATCGAGCCGGGAATGGTGCGCAGGAAGGTGAGGTCGATACCCGCATCCGCCGCTTTTTTCGCCACATGCGAATCCAGCGCCGCGGCCCCGGCGGTTACGGTATCGCCGTCTGTTTCAATGCCGTTAAAGCCGCGGCCCAGCCGGATCACCACGGCGCGCAATCCGCCGTCGCGCACGATCAGGTTGGAGCCGACCCCCATCGGGAACACCTGCACGCCCGGGTCCAGCTGGCGCAGGAAGTCTGCCAGATCCTCAGTATCCGCAGGCTGAAACAGGTGGTCGGCCGGGCCGCCCACCCGCAGCCAGGTCAGCTCCGCCAGCAGCTTTTGCCGGGTCAGCCGCCCGCGAGCCGCCGGAAGTATGATTTCAGAACGCGCCGCCATCGTCTTTTCTGCCCCAGTTTCCAGCCTATGAACGCGCACAGTCCGTAAACAAGATGGCCGTTGAAATAAAGGGACAACACGACCTGGCGGACGTCGTGTTCATGATTCTGCTCAAACCGGCTGACCGCCAGCCAGATCAGAATGGCCACCCAAACCAGCACCAGACCCTTGGCCAGCCGGTGCCACCGGTGGCGGGCGAGAATATAAAATCCGAACAGCCAAGCGGCGCCGAACGCCAGCCAGATTGCAATCACAGCGGCCATACAAGCCTCCCCGCCGGCAGACACATGCCGGCACTCAAAAACAGAACCGAATAATCCTAGGGCAGTCGTATTTCTCAGGCAGTAATACCGGCGGACTGGAAAAATTTCGTTAAGCGCACCACCCGGGGTGCGCCTGTCAGCGCCGCAGCGAGCGCCTGATATAGCGGCCCAGGTAAATGACCGGCCAGCGCAGCACCGACATCCCCGCCAGCAGCAGCGCCAGCCCCCACCAGGGGCCGTTCTCCCAGGTCACATAGCCCAGCAGCGGAATCCACAGCGCAATCAGCACGTAGGCCCGAGTCCAATGGCCGTCGCGGCTGGGAATCATCGCCAGGATATTGGCGGCCAGCGCCCAGACGGCAGCAAGGGTCAGCGACAGCGTCACACCGCGTTCCTCACCCTGCCAGCTTCTTCTGGCCGGAAATATCCCGGGGGGAGCCGCCACCGGCGGCGGGGGGCAGAGCCCCCGTCTGCTGCCGCACCCCTCAGCGTTCCAGCCTTTCAGGCAGGCCGTTGGCCCAGGTGCTGATGGTGCCCGCGCCCAGGCAGACAACCATGTCGCCGGGACGGGCCTGCTCGCGCACCAGGCGCTCCAGGTCTTCCTCGTTCAGCAGGGCACGCGCGTGGCGGTGGCCGTGGCGGATCAGGCCCGCCACCAGGTCATCGCGGCTGGCGCCCTCGATCGGCTCTTCGCCCGCGGCAAAGACCTCGGCGATTGCCACCACATCGGCCTCGTTGAAGCAGGCGCAGAAATCTTCAAACAGATTCGACAGCCGCGAATAGCGGTGCGGCTGATGCACCGCAATGACCCGCCCCTCGCAGGCCTGGCGCGCCGCCTTCAGCACCGCGGCGATTTCCACCGGGTGGTGGCCGTAATCGTCGATGATGGTGACGCCGTTCACTTCACCCACCTTGGTGAAGCGCCGGTTGACGCCGCCGAAGGCCGCCAGCGCCTCGCGGATCTCAGTGCTGTTCATGCCCAGATGCCGCGCCACCGCAACCGCCGACAGCGCGTTGGAGACATTGTGGTCTCCCGGCATCGGCAGGGTGCAGCCTTCGATCACCCGCTCCTCGGCCTGCAGCACCACGTCGAAATGCGCGACACCCGCCTTGTAGGTCAGGTTCACCGCCCGCACATCGGCCTGCGCGTTGAAACCATAGGTCACCACCCGGCGGTCGGAAATCCGGCCCACCAGCGCCTGCACCTCAGCATGGTCGGTGCAGCAGACCGCGATGCCGTAGAACGGGATGTTGGAGACAAACTCCAGAAACCCGTCGCGCAAGCGATCGAAGTCGCCCCAGTGCTCCATATGCTCCGGGTCGATATTGGTCACCACGGCGATGGTCGCGGGCAGCCGGTTGAAGGAGCCGTCGCTTTCATCCGCCTCGACCACCATCCATTCGCCCTGCCCCATCCGCGCGTTGGAGCCATAGGCGTGAATGATGCCGCCGTTGATGATTGTCGGATCAAAGCCGCCGGCCACCATCAGTTCCGCCATCATCGTGGTGGTGGTGGTCTTGCCGTGGGTGCCGGCAATGGCAACGTTCGACTTCAGCCGCATCAGCTCGGCCAGCATGTCGGCGCGGCGCACCACCGGCAGGCCGCGCAGCCGGGCCTCGTCCAGCTCCGGATTGCCCGGCTTGATCGCCGAGGAGATCACCACAACCGCGGCCTCCTCCAGGTTCTCCGCCTTCTGGCCCACGAAGATGCGCGCGCCCAGCTCTTGCAGCCGGCTGGTGATCTTGGAGGATTTCAGGTCCGACCCCTGCACCATATAGCCGAGGTTCAACAGCACCTCGGCGATGCCCGACATGCCGATGCCCCCGATGCCGACAAAGTGGATCGGGCCGACGTCACCGGGCAGTTTGGTTGCAGGGTTCATAACGTTTATCCTTCTTCGGCCAGCTGTTCCACCAAGGCCGCCAGGCGTTCGGTGGCATCGGGAACCCCGGCGTCTAGTGCGGCCGCCGCCATCTGCGTGGCGGCCCGCGGGTTACTCAGAATTGCGCCCATATGCTCCGCCAGCACCGGGATATCAAGGGCGCTTTCCGGGATCATCACGGCGGCATCGGCGTCAACCAGCCCGCGGGCGTTTGCGGTCTGATGATCGCCTGCCGCGGCGGCAAAGGGGATCAGGATCGAGGGCCGCCCGATGATCGAGATATCGGCGACCGAAGACGCCCCCGAACGCGAGATCACCAGCTGCGCCTCCGACATGCGGGCGGGCACGTCGGTGAAAAAGGTCTGCACGTCAGCGTTGATGCCATGTTCGGCATAATACACATTGACCCGCTCCAGGTCTTCTTCCCGCGCCTGATGCGAGACGCGCAGGTGCCGGCGGAGCTCCTCCGGCAGCGCGGCCACCGCAGGGGGCACCACATCGCTCAGGATCCGCGCGCCCTGGCTGCCGCCCATCACCAGGAGCGACATCGGATAGTCGCCCGGCGGGATATAGGCGGCACCGGCCCGCTCCCTCACCGCGGCCCGCACCGGGTTGCCCGCGTGTTCATGCGGCACCCCATCGGGCAAAGCTGTCGGCCAGGTGCCGCAGGCCACGCCCGCCACCCGCTTGGCAAACAGCTGGTTCACCCGGCCCAGCACGCCGTTCTGCTCATGGATCATCCGCGGCAGCTTCAGCAGCGTGGCCGCCCCCAGCGCCGGGATCGACGGGTAGCCGCCGAACCCGATCACCGCATCAGGCCGCTCCCGCCGCATTTGCGCGGCCATCGACACAACGCCGGCCGCGATCTTCGGCCCCGCCAGCGCCTTGGCCAGCAGCCCTCCCTGGGCAAAGGTGGCAGAGGACACCTCGGAAATCTCCACCGCGCTTGGAAAGGCGGCGGTGTAGCGCGCGCCGCGCGCATCCGTCGACAGCTTCACCCGCCAGCCGCGCGCCAGCATCGCCTCGGCCAGCGCCTGTGCAGGAAACATATGGCCGCCGGTTCCGCCGGCAGCCATCAATAGCAGTTTCTGTGCCATCCAAGTTGGTCTCTTTCCAAATCTCGTCAGCGGCCGCGGCCGTTCAGGTAATCGGCAATCCCGCCCTGCGGGCGCGTCCGGGTAAAGGCCAGCAGCATACCCACTGCGATCCCGGTGGCAATCAGCGAGGATCCGCCGTAGCTGACAAACGGCAAGGTCATGCCTTTGGCGGGCAAGAGCCGAACCGCAACCCCCATGTTGATCATCGCCTGCACGCCGAACATGCACACGAGGCCGGTGCCTGCGAGCCGGATGAAAGTATCGCGCTCGCGCATCAGCCGGAACAGCGAGCGCACCACGATCAGCGCATAAAGCGCGATCAGCACCGCCACCAGCACCAGCCCGTATTCCTCTGCCGCGACGGCGACGATGAAATCGGTGTGGGCATCGGGCAGTGACCATTTCACCTGCCCCTCGCCGACGCCGACGCCGAATAAACCGCCCTCGCGGATCGCGTTGGTGGCATAGCCCAGCTGGGTGGTGGGATCGACATCCGGGTTCAGGAAGCCGTCGATGCGGCGGGCAAAGTGTTCCGAGCTGTTATAGGCAAAGATACCGCCCATCACGACCACGGCAGCCATGCACACCAGCAGCAGCATCGGCGCGCCAGCCACAAAATACATCACGCCCCAGCCGAACAGGATCAGGCTTGCCTGGCCGAAATCAGGCTGCAGAACCAGCATCATCACCACCATCATGCACAGCGCGAAGGACATCAGCGTGCCCGGCGGGCCGTTGATCTGCTGGCTGGCGGCAATCATCCAGGCGGCGACCACGATGAAGCCGGGCTTCAGGAACTCCGACGGCTGCAGCGAGGCAAAGCCCAGCGAATACCAGCGCACCGCGCCTTTGCCGAAATCGGTGCCGAAAATGGGCAGAAACGCCAGCGCCACAAAGGCCACGGCAAAGCCGACCACCGCCAGCCGCCGCACCAGCACCGGCGACATCACCGAAGTCACCAGCATCGCCGCCAGCGCCGTCAGGCCGAACACCGCCTGCCGCTGCACATAGTGGAAATTACCGAAGCCGTTGCGCTCCGCCAGCGGCACCGAAGCCGCAAGCCCCAGCAGCAGGCCGATCACGAACAGCATCAGGATGCAGGACATCGTCCATTTATCCAGCGTCCGCCACCATTTCGGAAGGATCGGCTCGCCTGCCCGCACAGGAACCGCGCCATAGACCATCTCAGTCATGGGAATACCGCCACTAATTGCCTCGCTCCGCCCCATTTTTCGGGGTCTCCCTTAAACTGTAACGATTCGTGAGCGCTGGCGCCAGAAAAAGAACGCCCCTCGGCGGAATCCCACCGCCCCGCCGCAGGCCTGCCTTGACAGGCAAGAAGCCGCCCGCTTGCCGCCGGCGATGCGCAAACAGCCGCCGCCGGGACCTCCCTCTTGCGCCGGCGCCGGTTCCGTGGTCGATGCGCGCCATGCGGACAAACACCCTGATTCTCGGCGCCGGCGCGGCCGGCATGATGTGCGCGCGCCATTCCGGCGGCAGCACCCTGGTGATCGACCACGCCAAGGCGCCGGGCGAGAAGATCCGCATCTCCGGCGGCGGCCGCTGCAACTTCACCAACATGTACGCGGAGGCGAAGAACTACCTCTCCGCCAATCCGCATTTCTGCAAGTCGGCGCTGGCCCGCTACACCCAGTGGGACTTCATCGCACTGGTGGACCGCCACGGCATCGCCTGGCACGAGAAAACCCTGGGCCAGCTGTTCTGCGACGGCTCCGCCAAGCAGATCATCGCCATGCTGACGCAGGAGATGGCGCAGGCCGGCGCGGACCTGTGGCTGCAGACCTCGGTCGAGGCCGTGGAGCAGACCGCGGAGGGCTACACGGTCCGGCTCCTGCGCGAGGGCAAGGCGCAGACCGTCACCTGCCGCAACCTGGTGCTGGCCACCGGCGGCAAGTCGATCCCCAAGATGGGCGCCACAGGCCTCGCCTATGACCTCGCCCGCCAGTTCGGGCTGGAGGTCACGGACACCCGTCCGGCGCTGGTGCCCTTCACCTTCCCCGACGGGCGCTTCCAGCCGCTGGCCGGCGTCTCCCTGCCTGCACGCCTCAGCAACCACCGCACCTCTTTTGACGAAGCGCTGCTGTTCACCCACCGCGGCCTCTCCGGCCCGTCGGTGCTGCAGCTCTCCTCCTACTGGCGCGAGGGGGAGGAGATCACGGCCAACCTGATCCCCGGGACGCCGCTTTACGACCTGCTGCGCGACCAGCGCCAGGCCGGGGGCCGCCGCGACCTGACCACCGAGCTGTCCCGCCACCTGCCCGGAAAACTGGTGGAGTTCCTCGCGCCCCAGCTTGGCCTCAAGGGCCGTCTGGCCGACCAGTCCGACGCCGCGCTCGCCGCGCTGTGCGAGACCTTGCAGAACTGGCGCCTGCTGCCCGCGGGCACAGAAGGCTACCGCACGGCGGAGGTCACTTTGGGCGGCATCAGCACCGATGGCCTCTCCTCCAAAACGATGGAGGCCAAAGCCGCCCCCGGCCTCTACGCCATCGGCGAGGCGGTGGACGTGACCGGCTGGCTCGGCGGCTACAACTTCCAATGGGCCTGGTCGTCAGGCCATGCCGCGGGCACCGCCATCGCCGCCAAGGGCTAAGCGCAGCTTTACTCCAAGCCGCCCGCCGGCTATTTAGTTATCGTGATAACTTAAATGGAGTTTCCCATGACCGCCCCTTTTCAATTGTTCGCCAAGATCACGCCCAAGCCGGAACACCAGGACGCCGTCCGGGACAGCCTGCTCAGCATTCTCGCCCAGACACGCGCCGAGCCGGGCTGCCTCAAGTTCAACCTGCTCGAAGGCCGTGACGGCACCTGTTTTTATCTGGACGAGGAATGGGCCAGCGACGGCGCGCTGGCAGAGCATTACGCCGCCCCCTACATCGCCCCGATCTTTGCCAAATACGAAGACTGGCTGGCGGCACCGGTCGAAATCCACAAGATGACGCCGCTGGCCTGAACGCCGGTGTTCTTCCTCAAGGATCTCCCGTCGCAGCAGATGGTCGACGCTTACGCCGCCCCCTGCGGCGCGGACCCTGCGCGCATCACCGGCGCCCTGGTGATGATGCGGCGCGCCAGCCTTCTCATCCGCAGGCTCGACAGCTATTTCGCCGCCCATGGGCTGTCGCAGCTGCGGTTCCTGGTGCTGATCGTGATCGACCGGGAGCCGCAGCGCCAGTCGCTGACCCCGAATGACATCGCGCAGCGGATAGATATCTCCAAGCCGGTGCTCAGCAGGACGTTGCAGGGGCTGGAGCAGGACTGCCTGATAACGCTCGCTGCAAGCCGGACGGACGGCCGCTCCAAAGAAGTCTTCCTGACGGCAGAAGGCCGCCAGCGCCTGCATGATCTCCTGCCCGGCTATTTCGGCATCCTGTCAGAGGAGACGGCAGGGCTCGCCCCTGACTGACGCTCAGCCGCCGCCACGGGCCGTCCGGCACCGGACCGTTTGGAGCTTTCCGCTTCGGAGCCGCCTTCGCTTGGGCACGGGCGGCCAGGGATGATGGGCGGGGTCAAGGGAAATCGCGGAGGCTCCGCCGCAGGCGGATACCGCTATTTCCCTTGGGCGCGCGCGGCAGCTCTGGCAGGCACAGGACAAGTGAAGGCGGGTGCGAAGCGGGTATTCCGCTTGGGTGAGCCTGAAGCCCCCTCCCCGCTGACAGCCTACCCCAGCCGCTTCTTAACCTCAGCGATGAAATCCTCGCCGCGCTGTTCGAAGTTGTCGTACTGGTCGAAACTCGCCGCCGCCGGTGCCAGCAGCACGGTGTCGCCCGCCTGCGCCTCAGCCATCGCACGTTCCACCGCAGCAGCCATCGTGGTGCAGACCTCCGCCTCCACATCCAGCTGCAGAGCAAATCCCGCCGCCTCGCGGCCGATCACATAGGCCTTTTGCACATTGCCGGTCTGCCCCTTCAGCGCTTCCAGCCCGCCGTCCTTCTCCAAGCCGCCGCAGATCCAGCGGATGTTCTTGAACGCACTCAAGGCCTTCACGGCACTGTCCAGATTGGTGGCCTTGCTGTCATTCACATAGCGCACGCCCGCCGCCTCAGCGATGGTCTGGCTGCGATGCGGCAGACCCGGGAAAGTCGCCATCGCGTCGCCGATCACCCGCGGTGCCAGACCCAGTGTGCGCGCCGCCGCATAGGCCGCGCAGGCGTTCTGGTGGTTGTGCGCGCCCGGCAGGCCGGTCATCTCCCGCAGGTCGATGGAGGCCGCCTGCCGCCCCTTGCGGTACTCAGACAGGAACCCCTTGCGAGCAAAGACCTGCCAGCCCGGCCCCGTCAGCTTGCGCGCGGCGGAAATGCGGATCACCCGGTCGTCGCTGGCGCCCTCGGACAGCTGGCCTGCTAGAAACAGCCCCTCGTCCTCGTCGATGCCGATGACGGCGCGGTCCGGCCCGCCTTCGGCGAACAGCCGCCGCTTAGCGGCGAAATAGCCGCCAATGCCGCCATGCCGGTCCAGGTGGTCCGGCGACAGGTTGGTGAACACCGCCACATCCGGGGTCAGCGCGCGCGCGAGTTCGGTCTGGTAGCTCGACAGCTCCAGAACCACCACGCCACCCTCGCCGGGCGGGTCAATGTCCAAGACGCCGCGGCCGATGTTGCCCGCCAGCTGGCTCTCGCGTCCCGCCTCCTGCAGGATATGGTGCAGCAGCGCCACCGTGGTGGATTTGCCGTTGGAGCCGGTGACCGCCACCACCCGCGGCGGCTGGTCGTGCATCTGCCAGTCGGCATCCGCGAAGGAGCGGAAGAACAGCCCGATGTCATTGTCCACCGGCACGCCCGCCTCCATCGCGGCGCGGATCACCGGATTGGGCTTGGGGTAGAGATGCGGAATGCCGGGCGAGGTGATCAGCGCCGCCACATCGTCAAAGGCGCCCGGTTTATGCAGATCGCGGCAGGTGAAGCCTTCCGCCTCCGCCGCCTCCCGCGCTGCGGGGTTGTCATCCCAGCACAGCGCCTCGGCGCCGCCTGCCCGCACCGCGCGGGCGGTGGCCAGGCCGGACCGTCCCAGCCCCAGAACCGCCAGTTTCGCGCCCTCATATCCTTTGACCGGGATCATCGCCTGCACTCCCTCGAAATCCGTGCAGAAACCGCTAACCGATCCCTTCAGGCTTTGCCAGTGCCCTCAGCCGGGGCCGTCAGATTGACAAGCCCCGGCCCATGCCCGAAATTCGCCCTGAAGAAACAGGAGGACGCGGCGCGTGGCACCGGATATGCAAACCTTGCTCGACCGGATCAGCGCAGAGATGCACAGCCGCGCCGGCCGCGGCGCGGTCGCCAGCTATATTCCCGAACTCGGCCAGGTCGACCCGGACCAGTTTGCCATCGCGGTCGCCACCGCCGATGGCAAGCTGTTTCACGCAGGCGATGCGCAAACCCGGTTTTCGGCGCAAAGCATCACCAAGGTGTTCACCCTCGCCATTGCGCTGGGGCGTGCAGGCGACCAGCTGTGGAACCGTGTCGGGCGCGAGCCTTCCGGCACCGCCTTCAACTCCATCGTCCAGCTGGAGCATGAGCGCGGCCGCCCCCGCAACCCTTTTGTCAACGCAGGCGCCATCGTCACCACGGATGAGCTGCTGGCGGGCCGCGAGCCGAAGGAGGCGCTGGCGGAAATCCTCGGCTTCATCCGCGCCGCGGCGGGTGACGACGACATCCACATCAACAAGGCCGTGGCCAGTTCGGAAACCCGGCACGGCCACCGCAACTTTGCCCTTGCCAACTTCCTGGCGTCCTTCGGCAACCTCAAGAACACGCCGGAAAAGACGCTCGGCACCTATTTTCACCAATGCGCCACCGAAATGACGACGGTGCAGCTGGCCAAGGCGGGGCGTTTCCTGATCGGGGCCGACAAGGGGCCAAGCCTGGTGTCGCAGGGCCGGGTCCGGCGCCTGAACGCGCTGATGCTGACCTGCGGCCATTACGACGGATCGGGCGAGTTTGCCTACCGCGTCGGCCTGCCCGCCAAAAGCGGTGTCGGCGGCGGAATCCTGGCGATCGTGCCCGGCAAGGCCAGTGTCGCGGTCTGGTCCCCGGGCCTGGACCACAACGGCAATTCCAAGCTGGGCACCGAAGCGATGGAGCGGCTGGCCCGCGAGATGGACTGGTCGGTTTTCTGATCCGGTTGCACCGAGCGCCCCGGCTTTGCCACCTCTGCACGCTCATTATCCTTGACTGGGATCATCGCCTGCCCTCCGCACATCCGTGATTTTCGCCACACACACCACAAAGAGACAACGGAAACGCAGCCGGAGTTAGGCAAGGTCTTGATGACGTCTCCGCCGAAGCCTGACCCTGGCCTGCACGGTTAACTGCCGCCCCTTCCTCTGGTCAGCAGGCACCAAACCACGCAGCCGGCCATAGCGGACGATACAGCCCAAAACTGGGTCTGGTACTCCGATGCCACTAAGAAATCCGACAAAAAAAGTCCTGCGCAACCCGCCCATCTTATAGTGGGGCGTCATTTTCATCTGCATCGAAATCTATCAAATCGCATGCAGTTGAAACCCCGCGTTCGCCACCAAGGGCAGCGCCCGGACCGAGGGGTGGGCGTAAAGCGCCCTCCCCGTGGGGTCGGTCCGGGCGCTGCCCGGCGTGCCGCCGGGCGGAACCTCTTTGGCATGCGTTGCGTACCCGCCGCACGCTGCCCTCACCGCATCTTCACCCGGCTGAGCTACGGTCAATCCGTTGCAACGAGACGACCAGGAGACCGGCCCCCTCAGACCACCTCCTCATTGGGTGCAGGGCGGGTCCGCGAAAGGCCGATAGACGGACATGGCCGCTGACAACGGCCATCCGATGCTCCGCCCCTCCGGCGGCGCCGCCTTCTTCACAAAGACAAACCGCCCGAAGCAGCAGCCCCGAGCGGTTCCAGAGTTTAAAGAGATCCAACCGCCCCGCCGGAGATACGGCGCGGCGGGACAACGGCGTGCCTTACCGCACCTTCAGCGTCGCCAGGCCGATCATCGCCAGAATCAGCGAGATGATCCAGAAGCGGATCACGATGGTCGGCTCCGCCCAGCCCTTCTTCTCGTAGTGGTGATGGATCGGCGCCATCAGGAACACCCGCCGTCCGGTGCGCTTGAAGTAGAGCACCTGGATGATCACCGACAGCGCCTCAACCACGAACAGGCCGCCGACAATGGCCAGAACCAGCTCATGCTTGGTGGCGACCGCGATGGCGCCCAGGGCACCGCCCAGCGCCAGCGAGCCGGTGTCGCCCATGAACACCGCCGCCGGCGGCGCGTTGTACCACAGGAAGCCGAGGCCCGCACCGAACAGTGCCGCGGTGAAGATCAGGATCTCGCCGGTGCCGGGCACGTAATGCACGTCCAGATATTCGGTAAAATCGACGCGCCCCACCGCATAGGCGATGACGCCCAGCGTGCCGGCCGCAATCATCGACGGCATGATCGCCAGCCCGTCAAGGCCATCTGTCAGGTTCACCGCATTGGCCGCACCGACGATGACGCAGATCGAAAACGGCACGTAGAAGATCCCGAGATTGATCAGCGTGTCCTTGAACACCGGCAGCGCCAGCTGGTTCTGCAGCGGCTCCGGGTGATAGGCCGCGGCCCACAGCGAGGCGGTCACCGCGATCAGTACCCCCAGCAGCAGCCGCACCTTGCCCGGCACGCCCTTGGTGTTCTGCTTGGAGACCTTGGCATAGTCATCGGCAAAGCCGATGAGGCCATAGGCCATGGTCACAAACAGAACCAGCCAGACAAAGGGGTTATCCCAGCGCGCCCACATCAGCGTCGCGGTCAGCAGCGCGCCGACGATCAGCAAGCCCCCCATGGTCGGGGTGCCCGCCTTGGAGAAATGCCCCTCCGGCCCGTCATTGCGGATCGGCTGGCCCTTGCCCTGCCGCTTGCGCAGCACGTTGATCAGCGGTTTGCCGAACAGGAAGCCGAAGACCAGCGCGGTCAAAAAGGCGCCGCCTGCGCGGAATGTGATATAGCGGAACAGGT
Organism: Leisingera aquaemixtae; assembly: GCF_006740765.1. Lineage (GTDB taxonomy): Bacteria > Pseudomonadota > Alphaproteobacteria > Rhodobacterales > Rhodobacteraceae > Leisingera > Leisingera aquaemixtae. The sequence continues at coordinate 841,336 of NZ_CP041159.1, read as the reverse complement.
TGTAAAAATCCCCCCCGTCCGACAAAGCGGTCAGCCAATAGAGCATCCTGGCCCTTCCCTCGTTTTTCTTAAGCGTTTTCTGAGTTGGGGCCGGATTGACCCATTTCGCGGATGCCGTCAACGATCTTGGCCAGCGCCATGCTCAAAGAGCCCTTGGCCAGCACGATATCGCCGCCCTGGATTTCGCCCGCCAGCCCGGGCACCGCCTCGGCGCTGGTCTGATACCAGCCGCCGCGTTTGCCTTCCGGCAGGGCCTCGTGCAGCGCCCGCATCAGCGGGCCGATGCAGTGGACTTTGTCGATGCCTTTGACCGCGTCCAGATCCGCCAGCCCGGCGTGCAGCGCGGCCTCCTGCGGGCCAAGCTCCTTCATGTCGCCGACATAGGCGATCCTGCGGCCCTGCCCCGGCGTGGCCGCCAGCACCGCCAGCGCCGCCGCCATCGAGGTCGGGTTGGCGTTGTAGCTGTCGTCCAGCAGGGTGATCTCGCCGCCCGCCAGCCGGACCGCCTCGCGCACGCCGCGCCCCTTGACCGGCGACCACAGGGCGAGGCTTTCAACGGCACGCGCAGGGTCGGCCCCCAGCGCCTCGACACAGGCCAGCGCGCCCAAGGCGTTCATCGCAAAATGCGCGCCAAGCGATTGAATATGCAGCTCTACTTCCCGTCCGTTTGCGGTGGCGCGAGCGACGGTCTCCTCGCCTTCGATCCCGGCAGAGTGCAGGGTGTAGTCAGAAGCGCTCTCGCCGAACCAGCGGGTTGAGACGCCCAGGCCAGCGGCCACATCGCGCAGCACATGCGCTTCGGCGATATCGGCGTTCAGCACGGCGACGCCGCCGGGCTCCAGCCCTTCCATGATCGCGGCTTTCTCGCGGGCGATGCCCTCGACGTTTTCAAACGCCTCCAGATGCACCGCCGCCACAGTGGTCACCATCGCCACATGCGGGCGCGCCTGTATTGCGAGCGGCGCGATCTCGCCCGGGTGGTTCATGCCGATCTCGATCACCGCATATTCGGCATCGCGCGGCATCCGCGCCAAAGTCAGCGGCACGCCCCAGTGGTTGTTGTAGCTGGCCACCGCGGCATGGGTGCGGCCCTGATCCAACAGCATCCGCGCCAGCATCTCCTTGGTCGAGGTCTTGCCGACCGAGCCGGTGACGGCCACGACCTTGGCGTCCGTGCGGGCGCGCGACGCCTTGCCCAAGGCCTCCAGCCCCGCCTGCACGTCATCCACGATCAGCAGCGGCGCATCCGCTGGAACGCCCTCCGGGATGCGGGAAACCAGCGCCGCGCCTGCGCCCTTCTCCAGCGCCTGCGCCACGAAGTCATGGCCGTCGCGCGCGGCTTTCAGGGCCACGAACATATCGCCGGGCGCGATAGTGCGGGTGTCGATCGACAGGCCGGAGACAGCCCAGTCTCCCTGCGCCCGCCCGCCGGTGGCGGCGGCGGCCTCATTTGCGGTCCAGAGCGTCATGCCATCCTCCCGTCCAGCGCGGTTACGGCAATGCTGGCCTGCTCCACATCGTTAAAGGGCAGCACCGTGTCGCCCACGGTCTGGCCGGTCTCATGCCCCTTGCCGCAGATGATCAGCGCATCACCCGGCCCCAGCATGTCAGCCCCGCGCAGGATCGCTTCGGCGCGGTCGCCGATCTCGATACAGTCCGGCGCGCCGCCCTTCACTGCGGCGCGGATCACTGCCGGATCCTCGCTGCGGGGGTTGTCGTCAGTGACGATCACCACATCGGCGTTCTCATGCGCCGCCTGCCCCATCAGGGGCCGCTTGCTGGTGTCCCGGTCACCGCCGGCGCCGACGATGGCGATCAGCCGGCCCAGCACATGCGGGCGCAGCGCCTTGATGGCGCTGGCGACCGCGTCGGGTGTGTGGGCATAGTCGACAAACACGGCAGAGCCATTGTCCCGCTCCGCCGCCAGCTGCATCCGGCCGCGCACGGTGGTCAGATGCTGCAGGGTCTCAAACACCCGCTCCGGGTCCTCGCCGCCGGCGATCACCAGCCCGCAAGCCAGCAGCACGTTTTCCGCCTGGAAGCCGCCGATGAGGTTGAGGCGCACCTGAAACGGCTTGTCATGCCAGGCAAAGCGCATGTCCTGGCCGGTGCCGTCATAGCGCAGGCCCAGCAGGCTGAGGTCGCCCAGCCCCCGGCCCACGCTGATCACCTCCTGGCCGCGGGCGGCGGCCACGGCGCGCATTTCGGCCCCGCGGGGGTCGTTCATGTTGATGACGGCGACACCCTCGTCCGGCAGCACCCGGCGGAACAGGCCCGCCTTGGCGGCAAAATAGGCCTCAAACGTCTCGTGATAATCCAGGTGGTCCTGAGTGAAATTGGTGAAACCGGCTGCGGCCAGCTGCACCCCGTCCAGGCGGCGCTGGTCCAGCCCGTGCGAGGACGCCTCCATCGCCGCATGGGTGACACCCGCCTCTGCCGCAGCGGCCAGCGCGCGGTGCAGCGTGATGGGTTCCGGCGTGGTGTGGGCCAGCGGATAGCTCCAGGCGCCCTCGATGCCGGTGGTGCCCATGTTGACGGCCTCATGGCCCAGCTCGGTCCAGATCTGGCGCACGAAGGTCGCGACCGAGGTCTTGCCGTTGGTGCCGGTCACGGCAACCACAGTCTGCGGCTGGCCGCCGAACCACAGGGCGGCGGCATAGGCCAGCGTCTGGCGCGGGTCTTCGACCACCACCAAGGCGGCGTGGTTTTCGTCCAGCACCTTGGCGGCGATGCCTGCACCCGCGGCGTCGGTCAGGATCGCCGAGGCGCCCTTTTCCAGCGCGGCGGGGATGAATTTGGCGCCATGCACCTGGCTGCCCGGAAGGGCCGCAAAAAGGTACCCGTCGCGCACCTCGCGGCTGTCCACCGCCAGCCCGCGGATCTGCGGGTCGGCGCCGCCGCGGGCGGTCAGCCCCAATTGGCTGAGAGGCTGGTCTGGTCTGCTGCTGCTCATGGCGGCCCTCTACCCTGGATTAGTTCGAGGTGAGGGTTATACCAGTCACCTCTGCGGGTTCAACTTGCGGACGCAGGCCCAAGAGCGGCGCGACGCGGCCGATCATCTCCGCCGCCACCGGGGTGGCGGTCCAGCCGGCTGTGCGGCGCTCCTCGCCGTGGGCGATGATGGAGGGTTCGTCCAGCGTCACGATCAGAACGTATTTGGGGTCATGTGCCGGGAAAATAGAGGCAAAAGTGGCGATCACCTTGTCCTCGTAATAGCCGCCGCGGGGCTTGGGCTTGTCGGCGGTGCCGGTTTTGCCGCCCACCTGATAGCCCTCGACCTCGGCAAAAGATGCGGTGCCTTCGCTGACCACCTTGCGCAACATCTTGCGCGCGGCGGCGGCGGAGGCCTCGCTCATCACCCGCTGGCCCAGCTGCGCGCCGTTCCGTTTCAGAATCGTCGGCGCCACGTAGCGGCCGCCGTTGGCCACCGCGGCATAGCCCGCCGCCAGATGCATCGGCGTGGTGGAGATGCCGTGGCCGTAGGAAATGGTCATCGCCGACAGCTCCGACCAGTTGGCGGGCAACAGCGGCTTACCGCCTGCGGCCTCGGAGATTTCGAACGGCGTCGGCTCCAGCATCCCCAGCGTTTCAAGGAAGCTTTTCTGCCGCTCCACCCCGATTTGCTGCGCCAGCCGCGCGGTGCCGATGTTGGAGGATTTGACGATGATCTTGGTCACCGACATCTCGTTGCCGTAGTTGCGGAAATCGCGGATCGCGAAGCGGCCCCAGCGCAGCGGCCCGCGGGTGTCGATCACTGTGTCGGCGCCCACCAGCCCCAGATCCATCGCCTGCGCGGCGGTGAAGATCTTGAAGGTGGAGCCAAGCTCATAGACGCCCTGCACCGCGCGGTTGAACAGCGGGCTGTCGGAGGGGTCGAACCCGGAGGTCGGCGGGCGCGGCCGGTCGTTGGGATCGAAGTCCGGGAAGGAGACCACCGAGATCACCTCGCCCGTATGAGTGTCCATCAGGATCGAGGTGGCGCCCTTGGCGTTCATCAGCTTCATGCCGCCGTAAAGCACCTGCTCGGCTGCCGCCTGCACGGTGAGGTCCAGCGACAGTTGCAGCGGCTTGCCCGCGTTGGCCGGGTCGCGCAGGTAGTCGTCGAACTGGCGCTCCACGCCGGCAACGCCGATCACCTCGGCGGCGTTCACGCCCTCCTTGCCGAAACCGGCGCCGCCCAGCACATGCGCGGCCAGGCTGCCGTTCGGGTAAAGCCGCATTTCGCGCGGGCCGAACATCAGGCCGGGATCGCCGATGTCATGCACCGCCTGAAGTTGTTCGGGGCTGATTTTCTTCTTTACCCACAGGAACTTGCGCTTGCCGGTGAAATCCTTGATCAGTCGTTCGCGATCCAGGTCGGGGAAGATGTCCACCAGCTTTTCCGCCGCCCCAATGGGGTCGATCATCTGCGGCGGCTGGGCATAAAGGGAATGGGTTTCGAAATTGGTGGCCAGCAGGCGCCCTTCGCGGTCGACGATATCGGCGCGCTGCATGGCGATGGCGCTGCCCGGCACGCTGGCCACGGGCTCGGCCGGTTCGGACACCGCGGTCATCGCCATGCGGGCAATGATCGCCCCGAAGGCGCAGACAAAGAACAGGCCCAGCACCAGGAGCCGCCCCTCGGCGCGCTGGCGGGCCTGCACTTGCATCTCCTGATGGCGCAGGCTGAGGTTTTCGCGTTCGATCGCGTCCGGGTTCGCGCCGGTTGCGCGGGCGTGCAGGACACGGGCCAGCGGGCGGAGCGGTGTGCGGATCATGGCTGCGTCCTCACATTCAGGCCGGAAACTTCGACCTCGTTGGTGATCTCCAGATCCGGCAGCACCGGGTAGGAGACCTCATCCACCCGCCCGAACTGATCCGGGCGCAGCGGCAGGAGGCCAAGGCGGTCGAAGTTGATATCCGCCAGATCGCGCAGCCGCTGCGGGCGGTTCAGATAGGCCCATTCGGCCCTCAGCACGCTGAGCCGGACCTGCGCCGCGCCGATCTGCTGCTGCAGGGCGCGGGTTTCCTTCAGAACTTGCTGGGTAGCGTAATTTTCGCGGTAGGCCCAAAAGGCAAGGCCAAACACAGCCAGACAAGTTGCGGCATACAGCAGGGTCTTCATTTACGCGTCTCTTTCAGCTGCGGCATTCCAAGCTCCTTGGCCGAGATCGGCCCCGGTGCGGCATCGGTGCGGCGCCCGACCCGCAGGCGGGCGGAACGGGAGCGGGGATTCTCGGCCAGCTCCTGATCGTCCGGCCCCACCGCCTTGCGGGTGACCAGCTCGAACTGGGCGGGGGTTTCCTCCTGCTCCGGCGCATAGCGGTTGGCGCGGCCGGTCTTGCCTGCGCGGTGCTGGAAGAAGCGTTTGACCATGCGGTCCTCGACCGAGTGGAAGGTCACGACCGCCAGCAGCCCGCCGGGCTTCAGCGCGCGTTCGGCGGCCAGGAGGCCCTCGAACAGCTCCTCATATTCGGCGTTCACCGCGATGCGCAGGCCCTGGAAGCTGCGGGTCGCGGGGTGCGACTGGCCGGGCTTGGGGCGCGGCAGGCAGCTCTCGATGATGCCCGCAAGGCGCAGGGTGGTGGTGATCGGCTCGATATCGCGCTCGCGGACGATGGCTTTGGCGATGCGGCGGCTGGCGCGCTCCTCGCCGTAGTGGAACAGGATATCGGCGATCTGGGCTTCGGTCAGCTCCGCGATCAGGTCGGCGGCGGAGGGGCCGGACTGCGACATCCGCATGTCCAGGGGGCCGTCCTTCATGAAGGAGAAGCCGCGTTCGGCCAGGTCCAGCTGCATCGAGGAGACGCCAAGGTCCAGCACCACGCCGTCGAGGTCCTGGGCGTATTCGTCCATGCGCGAGAACACCCCCTGCTGCAGGATCAGGCGGTCGCCGTACTGCCCTGCCCAGGGTTTTGCCAGTTCAAAGGCCAGCGGGTCGCGGTCAACGCCGATCACCTGCTCCGCCCCGGCGTCCAGCAGGCCGCGGGTGTAGCCGCCGGCCCCGAAGGTGCCATCCAGCCAGCGGCCGGTGACAGGCGCCACCGCCTGCAACAGCGGGCGCAGAAGAACGGGGATGTGGGGACCATTGGCAGCTTTCTGGTCCTGGGTCATGTCTTAAGCGCTCCCGGCGCCATCTAGGAATTCCATCGGATCGAAGTCCTCGGGCAGCTCTTCCATCCATTTCTCGGCCTGAGCCAGTTCCTCGGCCTCATAGGTTTCCGGCTTCCAGATCTGGAAGGTGTCGCCCGCGGCGATGAAAAAGGCCTCGGCCTCCAGATCGATCTTCTGGCGCAGCTTGGCGGGCAGCACCAGGCGGCCGGTCTCATCCACATTGGTCGGGAAGGACTGGCCGTGGAACATGCGCTGCAGCATCTTGCGCTGCATCGAGCCGCGCGGCAGCTGGTCGATCTTGGCGTCGACCTCTTCGATCGCCTCTATAGTATAGCATTCCAGGAAGTTGCGGCGATGGTCGCCGTAGACGATCACCAGATCGGGGTTCTGGCCCGGCTGCCAGTTCGGATCGGCGGCCTCCAGGACACGGCGAAAGGAGGCGGGGATTGACACCCGCCCCTTGCTGTCCACCTTGTGGTGGCTTTCGCCTCTGAACCTGCGGCCCAATTTCCCGTCCTTTTCGCGCGTCCCTCGCGTTAATCCGTCCCCCAGAATGAAAAGGGGCGGGTTGATCTGCTGCCACTGATCAACCCGCCGCCTTGGCCCGCTTTGCGGGATGTCCGACTGCGCGCGCCACCTGGGGGGATGTCTGCTCGCTCGCGCGCCGGATCTCTTGGTTCGATGAAAGCGAAGGCCTGTATGAAACCTGCTTGTTTTGTTTTTTGGCTTGGGGTCGTTTGGCGCCCCGTCCCTCGTCTCATCCGATGAAACAGGGATACTATGGGAATTGATGGCCCTGCAACTGTTTTCTGCCCAAAACCGCCAAGCTCTTGACAGTGAATCCGAAGATTCGGCCCAGATTCGCGGCCTATTTGGGGCCAAATCCGGAATTTGTTGTAAGAAAAGCCAGCACAAACACAACATATAGAGGGGAGTTGCGGCTGCAATTTTTTTCCCATAGTTTCCCGCGATTCCGGCGAGGAACTCGTAGATTCTGCCGGTGTTCGCTTAACGTTCGCAAATCAGCCCGCGCCTTTGCACCAGAAATTCTCTTTGCCAGCGTTTCAGCACGGGGTGATTCGTGCTGGCAAGAGGAAATGGATGGAGAAAAGGGCCATGATTTCCCATGGCGCCCATGATTTCCCGCAGATCCCGTGAATTCCCAGCGATCCCATGGGATCCCGCCCGCCCAACGCGCCTTTGTCCCGGGCGGCCTGTCCCATGCGGCCCCAGGACCGGCAGCCTGTCCCATCAGCGCCCATGTGCGGGCCGCAAACAACAGAAGGCCCGCCACAGGGGGCGGGCCATCCGGCGCGAGGCGCCATCATATACTAGAGAGAATTTGTGCGTGCCCGCGGGGCCTCAGGCCATGCCGCCCCGGACCAGCCCTTCCGCGATCCGGGCATAAGCCTGGGCCATTGGCCCCTCCCCCGCCGCGACGGGTGTGCCGCTGTCGCCCGCCAGCCGGGTTTCCAGATCAATCGGCAGCGCGCCCAGGAGCGGCAGGCCCAGTGTCTCGGCCTCAGCCGCGACGCCGCCGTGGCCGAAGATGTGATGCTCGCCGCCGCAGTCCGGGCAGGTGAAGAAGGACATGTTCTCGATCAGCCCCAGCACCGGGGTCTTCAGCGTGTTGAACATGTCCAGCGCCTTGCGCGCGTCCAGCAGCGCCACGTCCTGCGGGGTGGAAACAACGATGGCGCCGGACAGCTCCGCCTTGGTGCAGAGCGTCAGCTGCACGTCGCCGGTGCCGGGCGGCAGATCGACGATCAGCACGTCCAGCTCGCCCCAGTTCACCTGGCCCAGCATCTGCTGCAGCGCGCCCATCAGCATCGGCCCGCGCCAGACCACCGCCTTGCCCTCCTCCAGCATGAAGCCGATCGACATCAGCGTGACCCCATGCGCGTGCAGCGGCTCGATGGTCTTGCCGTCGGGGCTGGCGGGGCGGCCGGCGGCGCCCATCATCCGGGGCTGGGAGGGGCCGTAGATATCTGCATCCAGAAGGCCCACCTTGCGGCCCTGCCGGGCCAGCGCCACGGCCAGGTTCGACGATATGGTGGACTTCCCCACCCCGCCTTTGCCGGAGGCAACGGCCAGGATGCGCTTGACGCCTGCGGGCTTCAGCGGCTCCGCCTGGGGTTTCGGGTGGCCGCCGACCTTGAGGCTGGGCGCAGGCTGCTGCGGGGCGTGGGCGGTCAGCGCGGCGGAGACGGCTTCGACACCGTCAAGCGAGAGCACCGCCGCCTCGGCCGCCTTGCGCAGCGGCTCCATCAGCTTGGCGATCTCAAGGCTCGGGGCCTCGATCACGAAGCTGACCCTGTTGCCTTCGATGCGTAGTGCCCGCAGCATGTCGCGCGACACCAGCGTGCCGCCGTCCGGCAGGGCCAGCCGCTCCAGCACTGCGTGAATCTGATCCTGGGTGACCGGCATGACTGCTCTCCTGCGTGTTCTTCGCGCCTTATATATGCGGCGGCGGCGGCGCGTGAAACCCGCCGGGCCCGATTGCCGCACGCGGGCCGCGGGGACCGGCGGCGGCGCTTGTCAACAGACGGGGCTGCGCGCCATGCAAAAACCGCCGCACGGTGCCGCATAATTATACAGATGCGTAAGCCGTTGCCGAAATTATTGTCATATTCCAGTTACATACCCATACGTCACCCATGCAGATGCTGCATAGCAGCATTGACGAAGCACGGGATTGCGACTTCCGGGGAGATCCCTAAATTATGGCTCAAGCGGCGCCACTGAGGCGCAAGACGCAGATGACGAAACGGCTGGATGAAGGAACGGAACCATGGCTGCAGCACATCAAATCTCCGCAGTGAGCGTGGCATCCCCGGCAGGCTTCCTGAACGCGATGCTGGTGAAGGTCACCCGCTACCGCCTGTACCGCCAGACCGTCAATGAGCTGTCGGCGCTGTCGGGCCGCGAGCTGGCGGACCTGGGCCTGAGCCGCTGCGAAATCAAGCGCGTCGCCTACCAGGCCGCATACGAGAACAACTGATAGAGATCAGGCTCTTCCTCCTCCTCCCTTTGAAGAGCCTGTGCTACGCGGCGGCATCCTCCTCCTCCCTGATGCCGCCGCACCCTATACCGGTCACAAGCCGGGCTTGAATCACCGGGGTCTCCTCCTCCCTTTTCCCCGGTGTTTGACAGAACGGCGGTGCCCCTCCTCCTCCCTGGGCGCCGCCGTTTCTTGATTTTCAGGACATCAATTTTCAGAACATCACATGAAAGCCTGCGCCTTGCAGGCCTCCTGTGGTCATGGTGCAGGCAAGCGGCTGCAGCCAGGCAAAAGGCCTGCCGCTGTCACGTCTTTGTCAGAGGATGGGGGTGGCGCGGGGGCGGCGGGCAGCTGTGCTGCCCGCCGCCCCCGCGCCCGGATCGGATCGCTGCGCGATCCGATCCGCCGGCACAGCCGGCGCCAGAGCGCTGATCAGAACGGAACGTCGTCCGGGGTGGAGACGAAGCGGGCAACCACTTTCTTGGTGCCGGCCTTTTCGAAATCCACTTCCAGCTTGTCGCCCTCGATCCCGGTGATGGCGCCGTAGCCGAATTTCTGGTGGAACACGCGCTCTCCCAGGGTGAAGCTGGAGGTGGCGGTCAGGTCAATCACCTGGTGCTTGCTTTCCTTGGGCTGCGACAGACCGCGCTGGCCGGCGCGGGCCTGCATCCGTTTCCAGCCGGGGGAGTTGTAGCCATCCGCCTGCGCCATCTTTTCCTCGATCGTCGAGCGCACCTGCCCTGCCCCCATCGAGGCCCCGGGCGCCGCCGCGCCGTAGCCGCCGCCATAAAGGCCCGGCGGGGTCAGCACCTCGACATGCTCCTCCGGCAGTTCGTCAATGAACCGCGAGGGCAGCTGCGACTGCCACTGGCCGAACACCCGGCGGTTGCCGGCGAAGGAGATGGTGCAGATCTGTTCGGCGCGGGTGATGCCGACATAGGCAAGGCGGCGCTCTTCCTCCAAGCCTTTCAGGCCGCTTTCATCCATCGAGCGCTGCGAGGGAAACAACCCGTCCTCCCAGCCCGGCAGGAAGACGGCGGGGAATTCCAGGCCCTTGGCAGCATGCAGGGTCATGATCGAGACCTTCTCGTCTGCGTCCTGCTTGTCGTTGTCCATCACCAGGCTGACGTGTTCGAGGAAGCCCTGGAGGTTCTCAAACGACTCCAGCGCCTTCACCAGTTCCTTGAGGTTTTCCAGACGGCCCGGCGCCTCCGGCGTTTTGTCGTTCTGCCACATGGCGGTGTAGCCGGACTCGTCCAGGATGATCTCGGCCAGCTCCATATGGGTGAGATCGGGATCGCCGGCCATGCGGCCCCAGCGGGCGATGCCCTCGACCAGTTCGCGCAGGGCGCCGCCGCCCTTGCCCTTGATCTGGCCGCCCTCCACCGCCAGACGGGCGCCCTCCACCAGCGAAACACCGTTTTCGCGGGCGAGGCCCTGAATGGTCTGCTGCGCCTTGTCGCCGAGGCCGCGCTTGGGGGTGTTGACGATGCGCTCGAACGCCAGGTCGTCGTCCGGAGACACCACGACGCGGAAATAGGCCATCGCATCGCGGATCTCCATCCGCTCATAGAAGCGCGGGCCGCCGATCACCCGGTACGGCAGGCCGATGGTCAGGAACCGGTCCTCGAACGCGCGCATCTGGTGGGAGGCGCGCACAAGAATCGCCATCTGGTCCAGCCCAAGCGGCGCCTGGCCGCGGGTGCCGCGCTGCATCGCCTCAATCTCCTCACCGATCCAGCGGGCCTCTTCCTCGCCGTCCCAATGGCCGATCAGGCGGACCTTTTCGCCGTCGCCGGCCTCGGTCCACAGCTCTTTGCCCAGGCGGCCCTGGTTGCCGCGGATGACGCCCGCGGCGGCGGCAAGGATATGGCCGGTGGAGCGGTAGTTCTGCTCCAGCCGGACCACCATGGCGCCGGGAAAATCCTTTTCGAACCGCAGGATGTTGCCAACCTCGGCACCGCGCCAGCCATAGATCGACTGGTCGTCGTCGCCGACGCAGCAGACGTTCTTGTGCTTGCCCGCCAAGAGCCGCAGCCACAGGTACTGGGCGACGTTGGTATCCTGGTATTCGTCCACCATGATGTAGCGGAACCAGCGCTGGTACTGCTCCAGCACGTCCGGATGGTTCTGGAAGATCGTCACCATGTGCAACAGCAGGTCGCCGAAATCGACCGCGTTCAGCTCGCGCAGGCGGGTCTGGTACTGGGCATAAAACTCGGTGCCGCGGTTGTTGTAGGCGCCAGCATCGGCGGCAGGCACCCTGTCCGGCGTCAGCGCGCGGTTCTTCCAGTCGTCGATGATTCCGGCCAGCATCCGCGCGGGCCAGCGCTTGTCGTCGATGCCCGCGGCCTGGATCAGCTGTTTCAGCAGGCGGATCTGGTCATCGGTGTCGAGAATGGTGAAGTTCGATTTCAGCCCCGCCAGTTCCGCGTGGCGGCGCAGCAGCTTGACGCAGATCGAGTGGAAGGTGCCGAGCCAGGGCATCCCCTCGACCGCCTGGCCCAGCATCGCCCCGACCCGCTCCTTCATTTCGCGGGCGGCCTTGTTGGTGAAGGTCACCGACAGAATCTCTTTCGGGCGCGCCCGGCCGGTGTTGAGAAGGTGCACGATGCGGGTGGTCAGCGCCTTAGTCTTGCCGGTGCCCGCGCCCGCCAGCATCAGGACCGGGCCGTCGAGGCATTCAACCGCCTCCCGCTGGGCGGGGTTGAGGCTGTCCAGATACGGCATCGGCCGCGCCTGCATGGCGCGGGCCGACAGCGATGCGCCCTCAAAGGCGTCCATTTCGTCGAAACTGCTCATGGCCGTGATCCTAGCGTGATTCAGCGGCGGCGGAAAGAGGACGTTCACACTCTGTTCACACGTTTCTGGATCGCAGGCCCGCCGCCCGGGAAAGCGCGGATTTGAAACATGTTCGCGGCACATTCCGCCGCGCAGGGCTGCCGGATTCACAAAACCGCAACGCTTGCATGCAACCCTGGGGTGAAACGTGTCGTAACAAGTGATCTGAATGGCAAATCAGCCGGCCGGGCAGCTGCTGCCCCTTCTCAAGACCTATTCGCTGCTTCTGGTGCTGCTGGCAGCAGCCGCGCTGTCGGCCTGGGCTGTTTATGCCCTCCCCGCCCCGGTTGTCGACCGGATGCTGGAGGCCGACCTGCGCAAGCAGGCAACGGACTGGCGCCGCCGCATCCTTCTGCACCTGGAAGACGGCGGCGGCACGTTCCTGTCCGGCGAGCTGGACGCGCATGATGTCGAATACCTGTCGCTGCTGCCGGAAACCACCGAAGCCTACCGGATCAAGCTGTTTCAGGCAGACGGGCGCGTGCTGTGGTCCACCCGCCCCGCCGACATCGGCACGGTGAACCGCGAACCCTATTTCCAGCAGATCGTGGCCAAGGGCGCGGTCTATTATGCCCAGGACAGCAAACCGGTAGCGCAGATCGACGGGTTTGAAACCCGCGACACAGGCGCCATGGCGGCCACCCGCGATGTGGCGGAAATCTACACCCCGGTGCTGCAGGGCGGCCGGTTTGCCGGGGCGGTTGAATTTTATGCGGATATCACCGCGCTCCGCGAGACCTTCCTGAACCGGGTGCGGATCTCGCTGGCGCTGGTGTCTGCCGTGATGGTGGCGGCAATCGGCATCGTCTCCCTTACCGTCATCCGGACCAACCGGTTCAGCCTGCGGCAGATGCAGCAGCGCGCCGCCAAGGATCAGGAGATCATGGCCAGCCAGATGCAGCTGGCGCGCGAAGTCAAACTGCTGGGGGAGCTGAACGAGTGGCTGCAATCCTGCCGCTCGCTGGATGAGCTGTTCAAGATGGTGTCGGAGTTCATGAGCCACCTGCTGCCCGATGCCGAGGGCAGCATCTATGTGTTCTCCAACTCCCGCGATGTGCTGGCCGGCTGCGCCAGCTGGAACGGCGGCGCGCTGAAGGACCATATCCGGCCCGATGAATGCTGGGGCTTGCGCCGCGGCCGCACCTATGAATTCGGCGCCTCGGAGGTGGAGTTCACCTGCGCCCATGCGGTGCCGCATGACGGGCGGCCCTATTTCTGCTTTCCGATCCTGGCCCATGGCGAGACCGTGGGGCTGATGCATCTGCGGGCGATGCCGCCGCGGGCCGGCGATTTTGCCACCTGCAAGCCGCTGGCGCAGATGTGCGCCGAGCAGATCAGCATGGCGATCGCCAATGTGCGGATGCGCGACCAACTGCACGACCAGTCGGTGCGCGACCCGCTGACCGGGCTGTTCAACCGCCGCCACATGACCGAAAGCCTGCGCAAGTTCCTCAGCAGCAGCGCCCTGAACTGCGCGCGCCTCAGCGTGATTGCGGTGGATGTGGACCATTTCAAGAAATTCAACGACAACCACGGCCATGACGCGGGCGACATGGTGCTGCGGGCGGTCGGCACGGTGCTGGACAAGGCTTGCGACGGCAGCGAGGCCGCCTGCCGCCCCGGCGGCGAGGAATTCACACTCATTCTGCCGGGCGTTCCCCCCGAAGATGCGCTAACCCGCGCCGAGCTGCTGCGCCAGGCGGTGGAGGAGATCACCGTGCGTTATGGCGAAAAGACGCTGCCGCAGATCACCATTTCCGCCGGTGTTGCGCATTACCCGGCGCACGGGCTGCTGCCGCAGGACCTGCTGCGGGCCGCGGATGAGGCGCTTTACGCCGCCAAGGCGAAGGGGCGGAACCAGGTCTGCGTGGCCGCAACAAGTGCCGAGGCCGGGCAGGATGCCGAATGGCGCGCGGCGGAACAGGCGGCCTCTGCGCGCGGGCCCGCTGAAGGTTCGAACAAGGCGGGCTGACGGCGGCGGCCGGCAGCGGCGCAACCGCCCGGCGGGTCTGGACATTTGCGCGCTGCGGCCCCCAAATGCGCGGATGGATCTGCATCAGCGCTACCCCGGCCTTGACGATTTGAAACGCCGCGCCAAACGCCGCCTGCCGCGGTTCGTGTGGGATTATCTGGACAGCGGCACCGGCGCTGAGCAGGCCCGCGCCCGCAACCGCAGGGCGCTGGACCGGATCCGCTTCCTGCCCTCGGTGCTGCACGGGCCGATGGAGCCGGACCTGAGCACCGTTTTTCTGGGGATGGCCCAGGCCCTGCCCTTTGGCATCGCGCCGGTGGGCATGTCCGGGCTGATCTGGCCCGGCGCCGAGGCCGCGCTGGCGCGCAGTGCCGCCGCGGCGGGCATTCCGTTCTGCCTGTCCACCGTGGCCAGCCAGTCGCCGGAGGACCTGGCGCCGCATCTGGGGCAGGACGCCTGGTTCCAGCTTTATCCGCCCAAGGACGAGGGCATCCGCGCCGACCTGCTGGCGCGGGCCCGGGATGCGGGGTTCAGGACGCTGGTGCTGACGGTGGACGTGCCCGCCGCCTCGCGCCGGGAGCGGCAGACCCGGTCCGGCCTGACCCAGCCGCCGCGGCTGACCCCGCGGCTGCTGGCGCAGATCGCCATCCGCCCCGCCTGGGCGCTGGGGATGGCACGGCAGGGGATGCCGCATATGCGGACGCTGGACAGATATATCTCCGGTGCGCAGAAAAACCTGCCGCCGACCGCCCATGTCGGCTATTTGCTGCGGACCTCGCCCGACTGGGATTATGTGGATTGGCTGCGGCGCAACTGGGACGGCCCGTTCGTCGTCAAAGGGGTGCTGCGCGCGCAGGATGCCAAGCGGCTGGAAGAGGCCGGCGCCGATGCGGTCTGGATCTCCAACCACGGCGGCCGCCAGTTCGACGGCTGCCCCGCCGCAATAGAGGTGCTGCCGGAGATCCGGGAAGCGGTGCGCATTCCGCTGGTTTTCGACAGCGGCATCGAAGGCGGGCTGGACATCATCCGGGCGCTGGCCCTTGGTGCGGATTTCGTCATGCTGGGCCGGGCCTGCCACTATGCGCTGGCCGCACTTGGCGCGGACGGCCCGGCGCATCTGACGGACATTCTGGCCAAGGACATGCAGGCGAACATGAGCCAGCTGGGAACACCGGACCTGGCGGCGCTGAAGGCGCTGAAGCCGTGGCCGCCAGCGGCGGGATGACCCGCCCGGCGGTGCCGCTCAGGCGGGTTTTTCAAGCCGCTCGAAGGCGGCCAGAAAGTCGCGCACAACCTGCCGCACCGCGGTTTCGCTGCCGCGGTCGGGGCTGTTGATCGGGATCAGGTTCTGCAGCGCAAACACGTGCTTTTGCACGGACGGAGGCAGCGCGTGCGGTTCCGAAAACGCCATCCGCCACTCCGGGAACGCCCGGGCCGGGGCCGCCTCGCTGACCAGCACCCGGATGTTGCCGTGGCGCGGGTCGGCACTGATGCGGTGAAACAGCGCAGCCAGCGCCTCCGCCGGGCCTTCGATCACCTGCAGGAACCACCCCATGTGGCCGACCAGCATACCGGTCACACCGGCGGCGGCGTTGGATTTCTGCGCCTTGCCGACGATCACGGCCAGCTCCTTGCTGGACATGCCGCGCACGGCCTGGCTGACGTAAATGATACGGTGCATGATCACTCTCCTTGGCAGCAGCCAGCGCCGGAGCGCGGCTGGTATCTTGAGGGCAAGCATTTGAACCCAAGTCTGTTTTCAGTGTACCGCAACACCCCAGGCAGCGGCTGTTGCGGAAGGTCAGGACCGGGCCTCTTTGGTTGCGCGGACCGGCGCATTCCTGACCCGAAGTTGAGCACGCTGACCGAAAGCGGCCGGTGCCGGCCGCCGGGGTCCGGCGCCCCGCAAAACCCCTTCGGGGGCCAGGCCGGTTACAAGGCGCAACAAACCGCCATCCGGAATGTAACAAAAATCCAAAAACAGGCCGCTTGAGAGCGCAATCATGCCGGAAATACCCAGAACTACGGTTGTGCGGATCGCTAATATCCGCCTAACACTGCACCAACTTGCACGGACCCCGAGGGTGAAATGACCGACTTCAAAAAGATCCTGATTGCCAACCGTGGCGAGATCGCGATCCGCGTGATGCGCGCCGCCAACGAGATGGGCAAGCGCACCGTCGCCGTCTATGCCGAGGAGGACAAACTCGGCCTGCACCGGTTCAAGGCGGACGAAGCCTACCGGATCGGCGAAGGCATGGGGCCGGTTGCGGCCTATCTGTCGATCGACGAGATCATCCGCGTCGCCAAGGAATGCGGCGCCGATGCGATTCACCCCGGCTACGGCCTCTTGTCTGAGAACCCGGATTTCGTGGACGCCTGCGCCCGCAACGGCATCACCTTCATCGGCCCCAAGGCGGAAACCATGCGCGCCCTGGGCGACAAGGCCTCGGCCCGCAAGGTGGCGATTGAGGCCGGCGTGCCGGTCATCCCGGCGACCGAAGTGCTGGGCGACGACATGGACGCGATCCGCAAGGAAGCGGCCGAGATCGGCTATCCGCTGATGCTGAAGGCCTCCTGGGGCGGCGGCGGCCGCGGCATGCGCCCGATCCTCGCCGAGAAGGAGCTCGAAGAAAAGGTGCTGGAAGGCCGCCGCGAGGCGGAAGCCGCCTTCGGCAACGGCGAAGGGTATCTGGAAAAGATGATCACCCGCGCCCGCCACGTCGAGGTGCAGATCCTGGGCGACAAGGACGGCAACATCTATCACCTTTACGAGCGCGACTGCTCGGTCCAGCGCCGCAACCAGAAAGTGGTCGAGCGCGCGCCTGCCCCCTATTTGACCGAAGAGCAGCGCGCCGAGATCTGCGACCTGGGCCGCAGGATCTGCCAGCATGTGAACTATGAATGCGCGGGCACCGTCGAATTCCTGATGGATATGAACGACGGCAAGTTCTACTTCATCGAGGTGAACCCGAGGGTGCAGGTGGAGCATACCGTGACCGAAGAGGTCACCGGCATCGACATCGTGCAAGCGCAGATCCTGATCGCTGAGGGCAAGAGCATTGCGGAAGCCACCGGCAAGGCGTCGCAGGACGATATCCGCCTCAATGGCCACGCGCTGCAGACCCGTGTGACCACCGAAGATCCGCTGAACAACTTCATCCCGGACTATGGCCGCATCACCGCCTACCGCTCCGCCACCGGCATGGGCATCCGCCTGGACGGCGGCACCGCATATGCGGGCGGCGTGATCACCCGCTATTACGACTCGCTTTTGACCAAGGTGACTGCCTGGGCACCGACGCCCGAGAAGGCGATTGCCCGCATGGACCGCGCGCTGCGCGAGTTCCGGGTGCGCGGCGTCAGCACCAACATCGCCTTTGTCGAGAACCTTCTGAAGCACCCGACCTTCCTGTCGAATGAATACACCACCAAATTCATCGACGAGACGCCGGAGCTGTTCCAGTTCAAGAAGCGCCGCGACCGCGGCACCAAGGTGCTGACCTATATCGCGGACATCACCGTGAACGGCCATCCGGAAACCGAAGGCCGTCCGGCCCCCGCCTCCGACCTGAAAGAGCCGCGCGCGCCGCGGGTCGAGCCGGGCGGCCTGCCCAAGGGCACCCGCAACCTGCTGGAGGAAAAGGGCGCGCAGGCGGTGGCCGACTGGATGAAGGCGCAGCCGCAGCTGCTCCTGACCGACACCACCATGCGCGACGGCCACCAGTCGCTGCTGGCGACCCGGATGCGCTCGATCGACATGATCAAGGTGGCACCGGCCTATGCGCAGAACCTGAGCCAGCTGTTCTCTGTCGAGTGCTGGGGCGGTGCGACCTTTGACGTGGCCTACCGCTTCCTGCAGGAATGCCCCTGGCAGCGCCTGCGCGACCTGCGCGAACGGATGCCGAACCTGATGACCCAGATGCTGCTGCGCGCCTCCAACGGCGTCGGCTACACCAACTATCCGGACAACGTGGTGCAGGAATTCGTGCGCCAGGCGGCGAAGACCGGCGTCGACGTGTTCCGCGTCTTCGACTCGCTGAACTGGGTGGAGAACATGCGCGTTGCGATGGATGCGGTGGTCGAGAGCGGCAAGGTCTGCGAAGGCACCATCTGCTATACCGGCGATATCCTGGACCCGAACCGCGCCAAGTACGACCTGAAGTATTACGTCGGCATGGCGAAGGAGCTGGAAGCGGCCGGCGCCCACATTCTGGGCCTGAAGGACATGGCAGGCCTGTTGAAGCCCGCCGCCGCCCGCCAGCTGGTCAAGGCGCTGAAGGAAGAGGTCGGCCTGCCGGTCCACTTCCACACCCATGACACCTCCGGCGTGGCCGGGGCCACCATCCTGGCGGCGGCGGATGCCGGCGTCGATGCGGTGGATGCGGCCATGGACGCCTTCTCCGGCGGCACTTCACAGCCCTGCCTGGGCTCCATCGTCGAGGCGCTGCGCAACACCGAGCGCGACACCGGCATAGACATCGCCAAGGTGCGCGAGATCTCCGGCTACTGGGAGCAGGTGCGGGCGCAGTATGCGGCGTTTGAGAGCGGTCTGCAGGCACCCGCCTCGGAAGTCTACCTGCACGAGATGCCGGGCGGCCAGTTCACCAACCTGAAGGCGCAGGCGCGCAGCCTGGGGCTGGAAGAGAAATGGGCCGATGTGGCGCAGACCTATGCGGACGTGAACCAGATGTTCGGCGATATCGTGAAGGTGACGCCGTCGTCCAAGGTGGTTGGCGACATGGCGCTGATGATGGTGAGCCAGGGCCTGACCCGCACACAGGTCGAGGACCCGAAGACCGACGTGGCCTTCCCCGACTCGGTTGTCGACATGATGCGCGGCAACCTGGGCCAGCCTCCGGGCGGCTTCCCGGAAGGCATCGTCAGCAAGGTGCTGAAAGGCGAAGCGCCGAACACCGAACGCCCGGGCGCGCATCTGGAGCCGGTGGACCTGGAAGCGGTTCGTGCCGAACTGTCGAAGGAGCTGGAAGGTTTCAGCGTCGATGACGAGGACCTGAACGGCTACCTGATGTATCCCAAGGTGTTCCTGGACTATATGGGCCGTCACCGCCAGTACGGCCCGGTGCGCACCCTGCCGACCCGCACCTTCTTCTATGGCATGGAGCCGGGGGAGGAAATCACCGCC
Organism: Leisingera aquaemixtae; assembly: GCF_006740765.1. Taxonomy (GTDB): domain Bacteria; phylum Pseudomonadota; class Alphaproteobacteria; order Rhodobacterales; family Rhodobacteraceae; genus Leisingera; species Leisingera aquaemixtae. The sequence continues at coordinate 822,283 of NZ_CP041159.1, read as the reverse complement.
GAGATCGACCCGGGCAAGACGCTGGAGATCCGCCTGCAGGCAATCTCCGAGACCGACGAGAAGGGCGAGGTGAAGGTCTTTTTTGAACTCAACGGCCAGCCCCGCGTGATCCGGGTGCCGAACCGTCTGGTCAAGGCCTCGACCGAAGCGCGTCCGAAGGCACAGGCCGGCAACCCCAACCACGTCGGCGCGCCGATGCCGGGTGTTGTCGCCTCTGTCGCGGTACAGGTGGGCCAGCAGGTGCACGAGGGCGATATGCTGCTGACCATCGAGGCGATGAAGATGGAGACCGGCATCCACGCCGAGCGCGACGCGGTGGTGAAGGCGGTGCATGTTCAGGCCGGCGGCCAGATCGACGCCAAGGATCTGCTGATCGAGCTGGAATAAGCCGCAGGGCTGATTTCAAGAAAGGGGGCGTCCTGCCGGATGGCGGGGCGCCCTTTTCAGTTTCGCAAGGTCGGGGCGCGGGGAAGGCGGAATTCCACGAGAATTCCGGCCCGTTTTCCGGCGCGGAAAACGGGGGCTGCGCTGATGCTTGGCACCAAAAATCCTCGCAGGATTTTTGGCCGTTTCCCGCGCCGGGAAACGGTTTGCCTTAAGACCGGGCGCTCTGTTCCGGCGGGTGCGCCAGGGTCACAGTCTCGACCGGCACCGGCGTCAGCCCTTTGATCTGCCCGGACCAGCTGTCTGTCTGCGGTGCAGCGGTATGCTGCGCCCCATGCACCAGCAGCCCCATCGCAATCGCCGCGCTCAGGCAGGCGATCCGCAGGCAGTCTTTCCAATTCATGGCCTCAACCTCCCCTGAAAAAGCCGGATGTTTGAAAAGTGGCACGCGCATCGCCCGCCCTTCCGTCGCTTCCGGGGCGGATTTTTTTCGCCTTGCACCGATTTTCCTCTTGCAGCCGGCAGGGAGAGCCCCTATTTCACCGCTCACCGGATGGCAGCGCGGGCGTAGCTCAGGGGTAGAGCATTACCTTGCCAAGGTAAGGGTCGTGAGTTCGAATCTCATCGCCCGCTCCATCGGGAAACGGACAGGCCGCCCTCCGGGGCGGCCTTTCGCTTTTGAGGATTTCCGCATAGTCTGCCCGGGTGCAGAAAACCTTGTGCGGAATCACGATTCCGCATAGGAACAGAGCAAGAACAGAAACGGGCGGGCAGAGCAGAATGCTGACATCAGTAGAACTATGCGCAGGTGCGGGCGGCCAGGCCCTCGGTCTCGAGGCGGCGGGCTTTGATCACACCGCGCTGGTTGAGATCGACAAGCATTGCTGCGCCACCCTGCGCCACAACCGCCCTGCGTGGAACGTGCTGGAAGAGGACGTGCGCAAGTTCAAGGAGGTTGCGGGCGATTACAAGGGCATCGACCTCTTGGCAGGCGGCCTGCCCTGCCCGCCGTTTTCGGTGGCGGGCAAGCAGCTGGGCGAGAAGGACGAGCGCAACCTGTTCGACGATGCGATCGAGATCGTAGATGCCACCCGTCCCCGCGCCGTGATGATCGAGAACGTGCGCGGCTTTCTGGATGCGGTGTTCCATGACTACCGTGAGAAGCTGAAGAAGCAGCTGTCGAAGCTGGGGTATGAGACCGACTGGCGGCTGCTGAATGCCTCCGATTTCGGAGTGCCTCAGCTGCGGCCGAGGGTGGCGATTGTTGCGCTGCGCAAGGAGTTTTCCGGCCAGTTCAACTGGCCCGAGCCGCTGCCGCACAATCCACCGACCGTGGGCGCGACCCTGATCGACCTGATGAAGGAGCGCGGCTGGCGCGGGGCAGATGACTGGGCCGCCAAGGCCGATGAGATTGCGCCAACGGTTGTGGGCGGCTCCAAGAAACACGGCGGCCCCGATTTGGGTCCGACCCGCGCGCGGCGCGCCTGGGCCGCTCTGGGGGTTGAGGGGCGCACCATTGCGAATGAGGCGCCGGACCCGTTCCACAACGACATGCCGCGGCTGACGGTGCGGATGGTGGCGCGCATTCAGGGCTTCCCGGACGCATGGCATTTCACCGGCGCCAAGACCAATGCCTACCGCCAGGTCGGCAATGCCTTCCCGCCGCCGGTGGCCGAGGCGGTGGCGCGGGAGCTGAGGGCGGCAATTGCCAAGCCGAAGCTTCACGCCGTGCGGGCGTAAAGACACCAAAGCAATTATTGACCTGAGGGCAGCGCCCGCCCCGTGGGGGGCGGGACGGGCGCTGCCCGGCGTACCGCCGGGCGGAACACAAGATGAAACTGAAACTTCCCGACAGCCTTGTGCGTCCCGGCCATCCGGATTTCGGCACCCTCTCCCCGCTGGCGGAGGAGATAACCACCCGTGCCGGCGGCGCGCTGGCGCTGGAACACGACGTGCCGCAGATGCTGCGCCAGTGCATTGACGATGTGATCATGACGCCCAAGACCGGGCGGCGCGCGTATGAAGAGCTGGAGAAAACTGAAAAGACCTATATCGGCACCCGGGTCGAGATCGAGCTGCGGGCACTCTTGCGCTTGCGCAAGGGGCGGCTGGATACCGAGATCCTGGGCCAGGATGTGGACATCAAGCACACCATGGGCGGCAACTGGATGATCCCGACCGAGGCGATTGATTGCGCCTGCCTGCTGGTCGCCGCAGATGAGGTGCGGGCGCGCTGCTACCTGGGCCTGATCGTCGCCCGGCCCGCCTACCTGACCCACGGCCAGAACAAGGACGCCAAGCGCAGCATCTCTGCCGAGGGATTCCGCCATATCCTGTGGCTGTTCAAGGATCAGCCCTACCCCGCCAATTTCTGGCGCACCGCGGATGAGGCCGCAGTCCAGCAGATCTTTGCAGGCGACACCGGCAATGAGCGCATGGCGCAGCTGTTCCGGCTGATCCAGCGCCGCCCGGTTCCGCGCGATGTGGTGGAGGCGGTGGCGCAGCAGAAGGACTTCATGCGCCGGATCCGCTCGGACAAGGGGCGCGGCACGCGAGACCTGCTGGCCCGGGACGGCATCCTGCTGCTGTCGGGCCAATACGACAGCCAGCTGATCAAGGCGCTGGAGCTGCCGCCCTGCGCCGGCGGCGAGTTCATTTCCTGCCGGATCGAAAACGAGTATCATGCCCGCATGGCCGCACAATCCGGACATGCCGTGAAATGGCCGACAAGCTGACACCCGAACGTCGCAGCGCCAATATGGCGAAGATCCGCGCCAAGCATACCAAGCCGGAACTGCTGGTGCGGCGGATGGTGCACGGGATGGGGGTCCGCTACCGGCTGCACCGCAAGGACTTGCCCGGCAAGCCCGACCTGGTGTTCGGGCCGCGCCGCAAGGTGATCTTTGTGCATGGCTGCTTCTGGCATCTGCATGACTGCCGCGACGGGCGCATTCCCGCCTCCCGCCGCGATTACTGGGAGCCGAAACTGTTGCGCAATGCCGAACGCGACGCGGAGCACGCGGCGGCCTTGCAGGCGGTAGGCTGGCAGGTGCTGACAGTCTGGGAATGCGAAACCAAGGACCTTGAAGCCCTGAAAAACCGCCTCGCGGATTTCCTCAGAACCGTAGAATAACGCTTATCCACAGATACTTGCGCTGTTTTTCAAATTTCCTCTTGCGGCCCGTTTTGGAAATCCCTAAACACCGCCTCACCGAATGGCAGCGCGGGCGTAGCTCAGGGGTAGAGCATTACCTTGCCAAGGTAAGGGTCGTGAGTTCGAATCTCATCGCCCGCTCCATTCGAAAGCCGAAAAGGCCGCCCTTCGGGGCGGCCTTTCGCGTTTCCGGGCTGCGGCACGGGCCGGATTTTCTTTCCCCGCCCTGTCATTTTCCGCTTGCAGCCGTCTGCCGGATTTCCTATTCACCGCTTCACCAGATGGCAGCGCGGGCGTAGCTCAGGGGTAGAGCATTACCTTGCCAAGGTAAGGGTCGTGAGTTCGAATCTCATCGCCCGCTCCATCCGGAACCGAAAAAGCCGCCCTCCGGGGCGGCTTTTCGCTTTTTCCACTCCGCTTTGTAAATTTGATCAAATTCCTTTTGACGTGCGTTGCAAAACGCGCCAAAGCTACTGCCAAACAGCCCGTGCGGCAGCTCATTACAGGAGTTTGGACATGGCCCCAGTCATCTATCCCACCACCAATTTCACCGCGACCGAACAGCTTTGCCTGGACCGCGGCGAAGGCATTTATGTCTATGATACGGACGGCAACAAATACATCGAAGGCCTGGCCGGCCTGTGGTGCACCTCGCTGGGCTACAGCAACACCGAGGTGATGGACGCGATCACCGAGCAGCTGCACAAGCTGCCGTTCACCCACACCTTTGGCGGCAAGACGCACAAGCCGATCATGGAGCTGGCCGAAAAACTGAAGGCGATGGTGCCGGTGGAGGATGCCTATATCTTCTTCGGCAACTCCGGCTCGGACGCCAATGACACGCATTACAAGATGCTGCGCTATTACTTCAACGCCATCGGCAAGCCGGAGAAGCGCAAGATCATCACCCGCGAGCGCGGCTATCACGGGGTGACTGTTGCTGCCGGCTCGCTGACGTCCCTGCCCGCGAATCTGGCGCATTTCGACGCGCCGCTGGAGGCGCTGCACATCCTGCGCTCGGACGCGCCGCATTATTACACCGGCCGCCGGGGCAACGAGACCGAGGAGCAGTTTGTCGACCGGATCATCAATAACCTGGAAGAGCAGATCCTGGCGGAAGACCCCGACACCATCGCCGCGATGATCGTGGAGCCGATCACGGGCGCATCGGGCGTGATCGTGCCGCCGGAGGGCTATTACGAGAAGCTGCAGGCAGTGCTGCGCAAGCATGGCATCCTGGTCTGGGCCGATGAGGTGATCTGCGGCTTCGGGCGCACCGGTGCGGACTTTGGCTGCACCACCATGGGCATCAAGCCGGACCTGATGACTTTTGCCAAGCAGCTGAGCTCGGCCTATTTCCCGATCTCGGCCTCGGTCATTCCCGGCTGGATGTATGAGGCGATGATCGCGCAGACCAATGAGGTTGGCGTGTTCGGCCACGGCTACACCTACTCCGGCCACCCGGCGGCCTGTGCGGCGGCGCTGAAGACGCTGGAAATCTACGAGCGCGACAACCTGTTCGAGCATGCCGCCGAGGTGGGCGCCTATATGCAGGCGCAGCTGCGCGAGATCTTCACCGATCACCCGCTGGTGGGCGAGGTGCGCGGCAAGGGGCTGATCGCAGCGCTGGAGCTGGTGTCGAACAAGACCACCGGCGCGAGCTTTGACAAGGGCGCCGCGGGTGCCGCTGCACAGAAAGCCTGCCAGGACAACGGGCTGATCCTGCGGGCGGTTGCCGGCAATGCGCTGGCGCTGTGCCCGCCGCTGATCATCACCAAGGCAGAGGTGGACGACATGCTGGCCCGGATGAAAGCCGCCGTCGACACCGCCTATGCAGAATTGCAGGACAAGGGGCTGATTGCCGCCTGATCTTTTGCCGCCGGAAACAAAAAACGCCCCGCGCTGCGGGGCGTTTTGCTGTCTGCCGGCTCTGCCTTGGGCCGTTCAGAACACCTTGTAGGTCATCGTGGTCAGCGACCGCTCGATCCCTTCGATCTGCAGCAGCTGGTCGTTGATGTACTTGCCGACATCCTCTCCGGTCGGGATGTAGAGCTTCATCAGCAGGTCGAAATTGCCGCTGGTAGAGTAAAGCTCGGAGTGGATTTCGCGCAGCGCAATCTCCTCGGCCACCTTGTAGGTGGTGCCGGGTTTGCAGCGGATCTGGACAAAAACGCAGATGGACATGGGCGGCCCTTTTGGATGGTCAGGAATTTGCGCCCAAGCTCGCACGCGGCGCATCCGGGTGCAAGAGACCGGGATGGGACCGGGATTGCTGCAACAGATTGCCCCGCTTGCACAATGCCGCACTTGAGCCAGCCCCCCTGCCCGCCCTATAAGCGCCCAGGCAGAATTAAATTTCTTGCAGCATGACGAAGGACAAGCCGCTGATGCGTACCGCTAAAGTGACCCGCAAGACCGCGGAAACCGAGATTTCGGTTGAGATCAACCTCGACGGCACCGGGGTTTACGACAACCAGACCGGGGTTGGCTTTTTCGACCACATGCTGGACCAGCTGGCGCGCCATTCGCTGATCGACATGACCATCCGCGCCAAGGGCGATTACCACATCGACGACCACCACACGGTGGAGGACACCGGCATCGCGCTGGGTCAGGCGCTGGTGCAGGCGCTGGGGGACAAGAAGGGCATACGCCGCTACGGCGAGTGCCACCTGCCGATGGATGACGCCCAGGTGCGCTGCGCGCTGGACCTGTCGGCGCGCCCCTTCCTGATCTGGAATGTGGAGCTTCCAACCCAGAAGATCGGCACATTCGACACCGAACTGGTGCGCGAGTTCTTCCAAGCCTTGAGCACCCATGGCGGCATCACCCTGCACATCGACCAGCTGCACGGGTTCAACAGCCACCATATCGCCGAGGCGGCGTTCAAGGCGGCCGCCCGCGCGCTGCGTCTGGCGGTGGAGACCGACCCGCGCAAGGCGGATGCGATTCCCTCGACCAAGGGTGCACTCTGACATGCTGACCGCAATCATCGACTACGAATCCGGCAACCTGCACTCCGCCGAGAAGGCGTTCCAGCGCATGGCGCGGGAAATGGATGCGGGTGAAGTTGTGGTGACTTCTGACGCCGATGTGGTGGCCCGCGCCGACCGGCTGGTGCTGCCCGGCGACGGCGCCTTTCCCGCCTGCGCGGCAGAGCTGCGCGGCCACAAGGGCATCTATGACGCCATGGTCGAAGCGGTTGAGCAGAAGGGCCGCCCGTTCCTGGGCATCTGCGTCGGCATGCAGCTGATGGCAACCACCGGGCATGAGTATCAAGAGACTCCGGGCCTTGGCTGGGTCGGCGGCGATGTGGTGAAGATCACGCCGGCGGACCCCGCCCTGAAAGTGCCGCATATGGGCTGGAACGATCTGGTGATCGACCAGGCGCACCCGGTGTTTGACGGGATCGAAAGCGGCGATCACGTGTATTTCGTGCATTCCTACCATTTCCGCGTCGCCAACCCGGCGGAACGGCTGGCGCATGTGGACTATGCTGGCGACGTCACCGCTGTTATCGGGCGTGACACGATGGTGGGCATGCAGTTCCACCCTGAGAAAAGCCAGGCGACAGGCCTGCGGATGATCGGCAATTTCCTGACCTGGAAGCCGTAAGGGGACGGCGCTGGCGCGCAGTTGCCTCCGGCGGGAGTATTTTCAGGAAAGATGAAAGCGAGGTGTTCAGGCCGCCGCGGTGCGCACTGAAACCGGCGCCAAGCCGTACGCCTTGCGGAAGGCGCGGGTGAAGCCTTCGGGGCTGGCGTAGGCGTAGCGGCGCGCCACCGCCTCCACCCGGTCGCCGCGCATAAGGTCCTGATGCGCCAGGATCAGCCGCCAGCGGCGCAGGTAGCCGATCGGGGTTTCCCCGACTTCGGCAGCGAACAGCTCAGCAAAGCGCGACAGCGACAGCCCTGCCTGCTGTGCCAGATCGGCATTGGTCCACAGCCTGCCCGGTTGGTCATGCATCGCCACGATGGCGCGGCTGAGGCGCGGATCGGCGAGGCCCGCCAAGAGACCCGGTTCGGTCGCGCCCTTTTGGATCTGGTTGCGCAGGAGGCGCACCATCAGCACCTCGCCCAGCCGGTTGATCACCGACTGCGCGCCGCAGTGCTGGCCCTCGGCCTCCTCCTGCATCAGCCGCACCAGCCCCTGCGCCTCGGCGTTGCTGGTGATGTCATAGTCCACCACCGGCGGCAGCGCGGCCAGAAACGGGTTGCTCTGGCCCGACCATTCCACTTGTGCCGCCCACATGACCGCGCCCGGGTCCAGCCGCTCCACCGCGCCCTTGGTGCAGTAGCGGATACGCACCGGCACGCCGCCGCTGTCCGCAAGCGCGATCAGATTGGCCTGCCCCGGCTGTGCGGCCTGCACCGCCAGCTGGAAGCGGTCCATCAAGGTGGTGAGGCGGTCCATGATTTCGGGGTTCCCGTCAGGTTTTTCGGATTTATGCGACAGTAAACTGCGCGACACTTCCCGGCAACCGCCCCTCACACCACTTGCAAGGAACCGTCACATGCTGATCCCCCGCCAGAAGACCCCGAACCTGACCCTGCCGACGCTGGACCACGGCGCGTTTGATTTGTCCGCGGAAACGGCCGAGCGCGGCACCGTCATCTGCTTTTACCGCGGCCTGCACTGCCCGATCTGCGCCAATTATCTGAAGGACTTCGAAAAGAAGGTGCCGGACTTCGCAGAGCGCGGCGTCAGCGCCATAGCCATCAGCACCGACGGCGAAGAGCGCACCCGCGCCATGGCGGACAAGATCGAGGCCAAGGCGCTGCGGTTCGGCTATGACCTGCCGCTGTCTGCGGCCCGCGATTGGGGGCTCTATATCTCCACCTCGCGCGGCAAGACCTCGATCGGGATCGAGGAACCGGCGCTGTTTGCCGAACCCGGCCTGTTCATGGTGACGCCTGAGCGCACGCTGTACTATGGCTCGGTTCAGACCATGCCGTTTGTGCGCCCGCATTTTGCGGAACTGGTGGCGGCGCTGGATTTCGCGATCCCCAACAACTACCCGGCGCGCGGCGAATACACCGGTGAGGTGTGAGCGTCACAGCAGACGCCGGGGCCGGTGCAATTCGCCGGATTGAACAATAGACAAGGGGTCCGCTTCGGGGCATACGGTGCGGACCTTTTGTCACCGCGGCAGCCCCTCCCTTGCACATCCGTTTCGAGAAATACGACCACGCCGAAGGCAAGCACCGCTATTGCCTCCTGAGCCTGACGCCGACGCTGTTCGGCGACTGGTGTGTTGAGCGTGTGTCCGGGCCGCTGAACGCGCCCGGCGGGGCACATAAGCGGACCTATTTCGCCGGTCATGCGGAGGCGCTGGCGATTTTCGAAGGGTTCCGGGACCGGCAGCTGAAACGCGGTTATGCGCCGATCCCGGTGCAGCTGGGGCTGCTTTAGGCGCAGCCCCTCAGGGGCTTACTGAACCCGCGTCCAGGTTTGTTTCGAGCAGATCAGACCGCCCGCAACGCAGCCGCGCAGGGCCAGCGAGCTGCCCGCCAGATCCATCTTGCCGATGTAGATCTTGTTGTTGGACGGCCGCCAGACCTTGCCCTCGTAAGAGCCGTCACCGTTCGGGACCATGTCGATCACCAGCGTCTTGCCGAGGTTCGGGGACTTGTACTCCCCCTCGCTGTTGAAGGTGCGGGCGATCTTGCCGCAGACCGCGGCGCCGCATCTGGCCATCTGGACATGGGCATAGGAGCCGTCGTCGGGCTGCGTCTTCCAGACACCCAGAACCGGGTCCGCCGATGCGGCGCCCGCCAGCCCCAAGGCCACAGCCATTCCTGCCAGAAGATGTTTCATTCCATTTCCTCCCTGTTTTTCAGGCAGCCTGTCCCTGATGCGGCCCTTCTGGCAAGGTTGACTTCGGGTCGCGTTGCAATTCAGGGCGCGCTTGTGCAAAACACCGCCAGCTTGATTTCACGAAGGACCGCCCGGATGATCCTCTACCCCGCGATTGACCTCAAAGACGGCCAGGCCGTGCGCCTGCTGCATGGCGAGATGGACAAGACCACCGTGTTCAACGACAACCCCGCCGCCCAGGCGCTGGAGTTTGTCGAAGCGGGCTGCGAGTGGCTGCATCTGGTGGACCTCAACGGCGCCTTTGCCGGCGAGCCGGTAAATGCCGCCCCGGTCGAGGAGATCCTGAAGCAGACCAAGGTGCCCGCGCAGCTGGGCGGCGGCATTCGTGATATGGCCACCATTGAGCGCTGGATTGATAAAGGCCTGGCGCGGGTCATCCTGGGCACCGTAGCGGTTGAAAACCCCGGCCTGGTGCGCGAGGCGGCGCGGGAATTCCCCGGCAAGGTCGCGGTCGGCATCGACGCCCGCAAAGGCAAGGTCGCGACCAAGGGCTGGGCCGAGGAAACCGACGTGATGGTCACCGACCTCGCCAAGAGCTTCGAGGACGCGGGCGTTGCCGCGATCATCTACACCGACATCCTGCGCGACGGCGCGATGAAAGGCCCGAATGTCGAGGCCACCGCCGATCTGGCCAATGCCGTCAGCATCCCGGTGATTGCCTCGGGCGGTGTGTCCTCGCTGGACGATCTGCGGGCGCTGAAAACCTGCGGCGCGCCGCTTAATGGTGCGATTTCGGGCCGCGCGCTTTATGATGGCGCCATCGACCTGAAAGAGGCGCTGGCGGTTCTGAAAGCCTAACGCCGCCCCGGTCTGATCCGGCGAAGGAACCCTTTATGCGCCTAGTCCGCCGAATCCTTGCGACCTTCACCTTGGGGCCCATCGTCCTGTGGCTGATGTGCATTGCCTTTGTGCTGCTGCTTGGGTTCGGCTTCGGCTGCGAAATCCACGAGGGGTTTGCCAACCCCTGCGTGGTGCTGGGCCAGGACGTGGGTGAAACCGCCTATACCGCGGGTGTCCTGGCCGCTTGGGGGCCGCTGATCTTTGGCCCGGTCTCCCTCGGGGCCGGGCTGCTGTGGGGCATCGCCAATGCCCTGTCGCGCTATCTGGCCTCGCGGCGCTGAGCCTATTCGGCCGCCTTGGACGTCAGCTTGCCCAAGGCCCCCTGCATTTTGGCGATGAATTCCGCATCGGCCGGGATATCAAGGCCCGACAGCATTTCTGCCGGGTCCTGATAGGTGAGCCAGACCTGGCCGTCCGCATCCTCATAAGCCAGCACCTTGAGCGGCAGGTAGAGCCCTGCCCGCATGTCCGCCTGCATCGCCGGGGTGCCGAGCTTGGGGTTGCCGAAGATCAGGAGCTGAGAGCCCGGCAGCTCCATCCCGGCGGTCTGCGCGCCTGCGGCATGGTCCACCCGGGCAAAGACGGTGGCACCCGCGCCCTCTACAGCGGCTTGCAGCGCGTCCATGGTTTCGGCCACGGGTTTCTGGCTTTGCACGGTCACCAGCTCCGCGGCGGCGGGAAGGGCGGCGGCGAGGGTGATGGCACCGGCGAGGAAAAGGCTCTTTGTCATAACAGCTGCTCCAAATTCAGGGACGTCCAATCATGATCGGGGCAACTGCTCCGGCCAGGCAATTCACAACTGCGAGACTGCACGGTTCCGGCGGTTTCGCGCAGACTGCAACCGCCCGCCCGGACCAAAACGCGCAGACTCTGCCATATTTGTTGCGCTTACCGCGGGCATTGCGTACCCACGGGGCCAAGCAGTTTGAAAGGCACGATCGATGCTGAAGACCCGTATCATTCCCTGTCTCGACGTCGCCGACGGGCGCGTGGTCAAGGGCGTCAACTTCGTCGGCCTGCGCGATGCGGGCGATCCGGTGGAATCGGCCAAGGCCTATGATGAGGCTGGCGCGGATGAGATCTGCTTTCTCGACATCCACGCGACACACGAAAACCGCGGCACCATGTTCGACGTGGTGCAGCGCACAGCCGAACAGTGTTTTGTGCCGCTGACCGTGGGCGGCGGGGTCAGAACCAAGGAGGATGTGCGCGCGCTCTTGCTGGCAGGGGCCGACAAGGTCTCCTTCAATTCAGCTGCGGTGGCCAATCCGGATGTGATCGCCGAGGCCGCGGATCAGTTCGGCAGCCAGTGCATCGTCTGCGCCATCGACGCCAAGACGGTGGCGCCGGGCCGCTGGGAGATTTTCACCCATGGCGGGCGCAAGCCGACCGGCATCGACGCGGTGGAATTTGCCAAGCTGGTGACCGCCAAGGGTGCGGGGGAGATCCTGCTCACCTCGATGGACCGGGATGGCACCAAATCGGGCTTCAACCTGCCGCTGACCAAGGCGATTTCCGATGCTGTGGACGTGCCGGTGATCGCCTCGGGCGGCGTCGGCACCCTGGATCACCTGGTGGAAGGTGTCACCAAGGGCGGCGCCAGCGCGGTGCTGGCGGCCTCGATCTTCCACTTCGGGGAATTCACCATCCAGGAAGCCAAGGAACACATGGCTGCTGCCGGCATCCCGATGCGGCTGAACTGAAGGGGCATGTGATGAGCCTGCTGCACGATCTCGAAGCCACCATCCTGTCCCGCAAGGGCGCAGACCCGGACACCAGCTGGACCGCCAAGCTGCTCGCCAAAGGGCCGGAGAAATGTGCCGAGAAATTTGGCGAGGAGGCCATTGAGGCCATCATCGAGGCGGTGAAGGACGACAAGGCAGGGCTCGCCTCCGAAGGGGCCGATGTGCTGTATCATTTCCTGGTGATGCTGGCCGCCCGCGATGTTGCTCTGGACGATGTGCTGCAGGTGCTGGCCGAACGCCAGGGCCTCAGCGGCATTGCGGAGAAGGCCGGCCGCCCCAAGGGCTGAATTCCAGGCCGGGCGGCGGGTCAAGGGAGGCGCAGCCTCCGCGCGGCACGCGCGGCTTGCCCTTGACGCGCAAAGAACCATTACAATCGGCAAGGCCCTTGAAGGGCACACCTGCCCTTCAAGGGCGTCTCAGCAATTAAGATTGCGCCGCACAGCGGCGCCGGGCCCAACCGTGCAGGCCGTCCGGCAGGACGGCTGGAGCGGGCGGGAGCGCCCTGCCCGGCCGCAGGCGTCACAGTTTCGAGGAAATGATCCCGGTGGCAAAACCGCCCATGCGAAGCTCGCCGAACAGGCGCTGGTATTCGATCTTGGGGCAGCGGTTCTGGATCACGGTGACGCCGCGCGCCTCGGCCCTGGCGGCGGCCTCCGCGTGCTCCACTCCGATCTGCATCCAGATGGTCTGCAGCTTCGGGAACGCCTCCAGCGCCTCATCCACGATCGGCGGCACCGCTTCGGACCGGCGGAAAATGTCGACCATGTCCACCGGCGCATCAACCTCTGACAGGCTGGCCCGCACCGTCTCGCCGAACAGCATCTTGCCCGCATGGCCCGGGTTCACCGGGATTACCCGGTAGCCCTTGAGACCCAGGTAGCGCGCCACGTAATAGCTGGGCCGCACCGGGTTCATTGAAACGCCGACCACAGCCACCACCTTGGTGCGCTGCAGGACCTTTTTCAGATGCTCATCGCTGTACTCTGTCATGCCGCGCACCCTAGCCGCGCTGCGTGCGGGCGCAAAGCGCGATTTGCTGCCTGCATACAAAAATGCGCCCGGACGAACCGGGCGCGAGGTATGGAACGAGGGACAGTGAAAAAGATCTGCGGTGGTTCCATTCCGCAGTCTGTATTGAATATGGGTCACAGTCGGAAAAATAAAAGGCCACCTCACGAAAACGTGAGGTGACGGGCTATTTCTGTAGAATCACCGGCCAGTGCAGCTGTGCCCGGGCGATCAGCTCGCCGCGGCGGGCCGCCCAGAAATCCCGGGCGTCCGGATTGTTGAGCAAGTACAGCTCACCATCGACAATCGCCCAAAGCAGCGGATCGCCATGCATCAGCCTGCCCTGCGACATCGCAAAGGCGCAATAGCCGCCGAAGGCCGGTGCATAAGCGCGGGGGTTGGCCTCGAACCGGGCCTGGTTGCGGGCGGTGGCAAAGCGCCAGACGACCCCCTTCCACATCACCGCATGACCGCGCCGCCCGGGCTGTGCCGCGCCCTGTTCGAAAAAGGCCACCGGATCATAGCCGCCAATGGCGACCCCTGCGCGGGCGGAGTAGACAGCCGCGCCCGCCGTCTCTGCCCGGGCGGCACCGGACAGCGGCAGAAGCATAAGCGCAAAGGCCATAAACAGCAGGCGCAGAGCCAAGTTGTTCTCCATTCACATTCTCTCAGCAGCCTGCCGACTCTGCCGCAGCGCCGTGCTGTTGCAAAGGGAGGATACGCAGATGTGATCACCCCGTGACGGGCCGGGCCCGCCTAGCGCGCAATCGAGGCGTAAAGCGCAATCGCCGCGGCGTTGGAGACATTGAGCGAGCCAAAGCCGCCCGCGGCGCCGATCTTGACCAGGGCGTCCACGGTTTCCTTGGTCTTCTGCCGCAGCCCCGGTCCCTCGGCGCCCAGCACCAGCGCCACCGGCAGGTGCTGCTTGCCCTCCAGCGCCGTCTCGATGGTCTGCTCTGCCTCGCCGTCCAGCCCCAGCACGATAAAGCCCATGTTCTGCAGTTCGGCGATGGTATCGGCCAGATTGCGCATCCGCAGGTAGGGCTGGCGTTCCAGCGCGCCGCTGGCGGTCTTTGCCAGCGCGCCGGTTTCCGGCGCTGAATGATGCCGGGTGCCGATCACCGCACTGGCGCCCAGCACCTCTGCCGAACGCAGGATAGCGCCGACGTTATGCGGGTCGGTGACCCGGTCCAGCAGCAGCACGCGAGGGGCTTCGCGGCCGATGCAGTTTTCGGCCAGCCCGCCCCAGTTCAAGGGCTTCACTTCCAGCGCGGCGCCCTGATGCACCGATTGCGGGTCGATCGGCGGGTTGAACTTGCGCGGGTCGATGACCTCTGCCTCGATGCCGGAGTCTGCGATGGCGTCCGCCAGTTTCGCCTGCGCGTTCTGGGTCACCATCAGGCGCAGTTTTTCGCGCTTGGGATTAAGCAGCGCATCACGCACCGCATGCAGCCCGAACAGCCATACGGTTTCCGCGGCAGCAGCCCGTTTGGACTGCTCTTTTTCGACGACCCATTTGGGTTTCTTGGACATTTTGCTCTCCGGCAGAAAGAATTTGCGGGGCGCGCGAAAAACTTGCGATTTTCCTGTTGACGCCCGTTTGGCCTGCTAGTAATCACGCCTCCACATCAGGTGCAACATGCAACTGACAGTGGGCGACAGGCCGCAAGGTGTGGCAGGGGACTGTAACTCCCTCGCGGAGACGCACGCCTGGTTCGATTCCAGGGTCGCCCACCATTTTCTCTCTTTCTCAGATCAGACGATGGTGGTTCAGCAACAGGCTGGACAGGCCGCCAACCCGTTCTGCACGGTAAAAAGCCCGCGTGAGCTGCGCGGGCCTTCCAATTGTTTTCACACGGCAATCACCGGGTCAGGCCGTTTCGGCCACGGCCTGCTCCGCCCATTCGGCCAGCGCGTCCAGATCGGGGCCTGCCTCCACGGCCAGGCCATCGGCGAAGGCCTGGAACGGCTCCACGTTCATCTTGTTGACGCCGGAAATCACCGGGATGCCCAGCGCCAGCGCCTCGCCGATGATGGGCCGCATGCCGCGCCCGTCAGCCTCGTGCTTGCCGAATTTGTTGACGATCAGCAGCTGCGGCGCCGGGTCCGATTGCAGGGTGGCAGAGACCTGCCCGACCGCCTGTTCCAGCGCCTCGGGGTTCAGGCGGCAGCCGCGGGCGCCCGCGCCCAGGGATTGCGAGATGCGGATGGTCTCGCCGTCGGGCAGAACCCGCACATCCATGTCGCACAGCTCCTTGTCATAGCATTCCACATTGGTCTGCACGATGCCTGCCAGGCGGAGGCCTTTGGCCTGCAGCCGTTCGGCCAGTTCGCTCAGCAGGCGGTCGGTGGCACCGCGTTCTTCGGTCATCACATAGGCCAGGTGCATGTGTCGGTCTCTCCAGTCTCGTCTGATTTCATAGGTGGTCATGCGGCGGCTGCGGTCAACCCCTACCAGGGCAGCGGGCTGTAGCCGATAACAGGGGCGTGCAGGATCAAGAGAGCCAGGAACACCGCAGCCGCCCATCCCGCCTCGCTGGCAGTGGGACGCAGGCGCAGCAGGTTCAGCCGTGCCGTATTGCGGCTGAGGCGGCGCCATTCGCCCTGCCCCATCTGGCGCCGCTTGCGCGTGTCGATCAGTGCCATACCCATCCAGGCAAAGCCCGCAAAGAGGCCGAACAGGATCACATGCGCCAGGTCGCCGTTGGCCAGCAGATGCGCCCCGGCCCATAGCGCCATCGCCGCCAAAAGCGGATGGCGGCTGACGGCGAGGATGCCGGGGTCTGCCGGGTCAAAGGCGCGCACGCCCAGCCCGCCAAAGCTGAGGGGATTCTGCCGCATCATGCCGGCCACCGCCAGCAGGCAGGCCAGCGGCATCACCAGAAGCGGCACCCAGCGGAACCCCTCCCAGTAGGGCAGAACGCCGACGTAGGGCGCGCGGGCGGCGGCCACGACGAGCCAGGCCAAGATCGCCAGAGACAGCACACTGTAGGCGATGAAATAGCCGCGAAGCCCCAGGCGGCTGACCAGCCAGGGCCGCACCGGCGGGCGCACGGGGATGGCGTGGCTGGCCAGGAACAGCATCAGCGCGGCGGTGAATTCAAGCCAGCCCATCGGGGTCTCTCCGGGTATAGATCAGTCTTCTGTGCAGCTATAGGCGGGCTGGCGGTCTATAACGTTGCCCCAGATCAAAAAAGGGCGCCGCTGGGGCGCCCTTCTGTTTTGGATTTACGGGCCGCTAAAGCCCCAGGGCCTTGCGCCGTTCCTCGGCGAATCCCTGCACCATGCGGTCGGCAATCAGGGCGAGGATCGCCATGGCTGCACCCGCGGAAATCCCCAGTCCCACATCCGCCTGCCCCAGCGCCAGATAGATCGACTGGCCCAGCCCGGTGGTGCCGATCAGCGCCGCGATGACCAGCATCGCAAAGGCGTAGAGAATGGTCTGGTTGAGGCCCAGCAGGATCGAGGGCGCAGCATAAGGTGCGCGGATGTCCTTGAGCATCTGCCACCTGGTGGCACCAGAGGCAGTCGCGGCCTCGATCATCTCGTCGGGCGTCGAGACCAGCCCGTGCCTTGTGTAGCGGATCATCGGCACGATGGCATAGGCGATGATCGCCAGGAAGGCGGAGAACTCGCCGATCTGGAAAACCATCAGCACCGGGATCAGGAACACGAACAGCGGGATCGTCTGCAGCATGTCGCAGACCGGGCGCACCACCCGCCAGACACCGGGCGATACCGCCGAGACGAGGCCAATGGCGCCGCCCATCACCGCGCAGGCAAAGACCGCCGCGCCGGAGAGGTAAAGCGACAGGAGCGCCCGCTCCCACAGGCCGGAGAGCAGGATGGTGCCCAGCAGGACCACGGTCAGGATCGCCAGACCGCGCCCGCCTGCAACCCAAGCCAGCGCGCCTGCGCCCACCAGCACAAAGGGCCAAGGCAGCTGAGAAATGCCGGTTTCCAGCATTCCCGCCGCGATCAGCAGCATCACGCCCAGCGCCAGCTGTCCGCGCACCGCAAAGACCACCGCCGCCGCAGCACCGGCTGCAAACAGCGCCAGGCTCATCGCCGGGGTCCAGGCAAAGCCCCAGGTGAAGGGCAGCACCGCCTGATCCAGGCCGATGCGGATGGGCAGCAGCACGTAGAACATCACGTTGTTCTTGAGCGCGGTCAGAAACTCCGCATTGGCGCTAGTGAAGGCCGACAGCCCACGGTCCACGCTGTCCGCCACCGGGTTGAACAGGGCATAGGTGCCGGGCTGCTGAACGCTGCCCCAGAAGACCGCGCTGACCAGAACGCCCAGCGCCAGGATGCCCCAGGCGACGCGCGGGTCGTGCTTCTGGCGCCGGTCCTGGGTCAGGGTGCCGCTCATCCGGTCGATCAGGATCGCGAAGATCACGATCACCAGACCGGCCAGCAGGCTCTGGCCGAACTGCGCCTTGCGCATGGTCAGAAGAACCTCCCAGCCGATATCGTCAAAGCCGCCGATCACGGCGGCGATGATCACCATCGAGAGCGCCGCCATCAGGCACTGGTTGACGCCAACCATGATCTGCTGACCGGCGGAGGGGATCTCGCACTGGAACAACTGCTGCAGGCGGGTGCCGCCGGACATGACGGCAGCTTCCTTGATCTCCGGCTCCACCCGCTCCAGCCCCAGCAGCACGTTGCGGGCCATCGGCGGGGCTGCGTAGATGGCAGAGGCGATGAGGCCCACCACAGGACCGAAACCGAACAGCACCAGCAACGGCGTCAGATAGGCGAAGGTCGGCACCGTCTGCATGACGTCCAGCAATGCCTGCACCGGCTGGCGGATGCGGGGGTACTCATTTGCCAAAATGCCGATACCGCCGCCGATGATCAGCGCCAAGGGAACCGAGACGGCCACCAGCGCCAGGGTGTTCATGCTTTCGGGCCAATAGCCCGAGGCCAGCACAAAACCCAATCCCACCACCGCCATCAGCGCCATCCGCACGCCGCCCAATGTCCAGGCCAGCGCCGTGGTGGCGCAGATGACCAGCGGCCAGGGCGTGTTGCTTAGCACATAGTTCGCCGCTTCCATCGGGTAATACATCAGCGCCGAGAAACTGCGCGCGGCGGGCTTGATCAGCGCCAGGAACCACTCCATGACGGCGCCCACCCAGTCGGTTGCGGGCAGCACCCAGGCAGCGGGGAATTTCACCAGCCACGGCAGGCTGCTTTCCAGCAGAAGGCACAGCGCGCCGGCCGCCGCCGCGATCAACGCGGCCCCGGCCCCTTTCGACAGACCCGCCATCACCCCTGCTCCACCTGCAAGGCCGCGGCCAGATCGGCCGGGTTCACAACGCCGACCAGCTTGCCCTCGGGCGTTCGCACCGGCACGGGTTCGTACAGTTCCATGCAGCGTGCCAGCGCCGCGTCCAGCGTCATATCCTGGCGCAAGCCGGGATCGTCGGCACCATAGACATGGTGCTCGCCCGGCAGCATCACAGAGGACACATGCGCGTGCCGCCCCTTGGCCACGTCCTTGGAAAACTCGCGCACGTAGTCATCGGCCGGGCGCAGCACGATGTCGGCGGGGGTGCCGATCTGCACCACCTTGCCGTCGCGCATGATCGCGATCCGGTCGGCGAGCTTCAGTGCCTCGTTGATGTCATGTGTGATGAAGACGATGGTAGTCTTCAGCTTGGCCTGGATCTCCAGGAACTCATCCTGCAGCTGCCGCCGGATCAGCGGGTCAAGCGCCGAGAACGGCTCATCCAGGAACCAGACCGAGCAATCGGCCACCAGCGAACGGGCAATACCTACGCGCTGGCGCTGGCCGCCGGAGAGTTCGCGCGGGTAGTTCTTTTCCCGCCCGCCGAGGCCGACCAGATCAATCACCTCCTGCGCCTTGGCCAGCCGCTGCTTTTTCTTCACCCCCTGCACCCGCAGCGGGTAGGCGACATTTTCGGCGACGGTCATATGCGGGAACAGGCCGAAGTGCTGGAACACCATGCCCAGCTTCTTGCGGCGCAACTCGATCAGCCGCTTGGGGCTGGCCTCGACGATGTTTTCACCGTCGATGCGGATCTCGCCGCCGGTGGCGTGCAGCAGGTGCGAGATGCAGCGGATCAGGGTGGATTTGCCGGAGCCCGACAGCCCCATGATCACAAACAGCTCGCCCTCCTTCACATCAAAGGAGGCATCCTGCACCGCAGGGATCAGCCCCTTGCCGCGCAGCTCCAGCGCTGCCGCTTCTGAGGTTTCGTGCCGCGACAGCGCCTCTTTCAAGGCGCTGTCTGCGTTGTTGCCAAACACCTGCCAGACATTCCGGCAGGTGATGGCAGGCGTGTCAGAGCCAGTCACAGGGCTGCGCTCAGTTGATGGCGGCGTCGACAACCGGGCGCCACTTGTCCTTGTTGGCGGTCATCCATTCGGCAACCACCTCTTCGACCTTGCCGCCGTCCACGTCGACCGCGCCCATCATCGGCTGCTGATCCTCAACGGCCAGGGTGTAGTTCGACAGGATTTCATACGCCGCGGGCCAGGTTTCCTCCATCCCGGACCAGGCGGCCTTGAAGATGCGCGAGGGGGAGAAGTCGCAGTCGTTCACCGCGTCCGGGTTCGGGCCCCAGGCCGGGTCGCTGAAGCAGGCCTCTTCGCCCGGCGGCAGGTCGACGAATTTCACGTCATAGGCCGACATCGCCCAATGCGGCTGCCAGAAGGTGATCAGCAGCGGTGTCTTGCGCTCGGTCGCGGCGCGCAGCTCGACGATCAGCGCTGCCTCAGATCCTGCGGGCACCGCCTTGAAGGGCAGCCCCAGGCCGGTCATGCGGTCCGCGCCCGGTGTGCCCCAGTCCGCGGGGTAGTCCACCAGACGGCCTTCGGGTAGGGTTTCGGCGGTGGCGAATTGCATCGCGCAGTCCTTCAGCGCCTCCCAGGCCGGCAGGCCGGGGCAGATCTCGGCCACATGCGCGGGATAGGCGATGCCTTCGCGGGCGTTCAGTTCAAGGTCGCCCAGCTCCACCACGGTGCCTTCTTCGATCTTCTTGCCGTATTCGTCGGACACGTTGGAAGACCAGATTTCCAGCGTCGCGTGGATATCGCCATCAGCAATCGCCTGGAACTGGTTCATCATCCCGGCAGAGACATATTCCACGTCATAGCCCGCGGCCTTGAGCATCTCGCCCGCGATGTGGGTGGTCACATGCTGGCCGGTCCATTCATTCACCGCCAGCTTGATCGGCTTGCTGGTGTCGCCCAGTTCCGCGGCCGAGGCGATGCCCGCAGCCACCGTCATTGCGGCGGCGCTCAGTGCCAGCGCATATCCTTTAAAAGTCATCTCAATACTCCCTGTCATTATCCGTTTGCGCCGCCTGTTTCCGGCTGTGGCGCGTCATTTGGAACCCGGCGGTTCACGGCGCCTGCCAGGCCTGTCAGCCGGCCCTGTTGCTGTCAGCAGGCACCCATGAGCCAAGTGTGGCCGGGGATAATGCAAGTATTGGAACATATTACGACGCTTTGTCGAGCAATTGCGCCGCAAACCGCAAAATATTCTGATTGACGGTTCAAGTTTTTGTGCAAACGCACAACTTCCGGAATCACTTTTCCCGCCCGCGCCGGGCTTACGCGGCTGCGCCCGCCGCCGCAAGCCGCAGGGCCAAACGCGCAAAACAGCGCCCCGCATCGCGAAGGGCGCTGTTGCGCTAATTGGTCCGCAGTTAGCCCCAGGTGAGCCCGGATCAGGAGCGGCCCTTGCCGGTGGCCTCCTCGACAGTCGGCACCCATTTGGCGCGGTTCACCGCCAGCCAGCCCCGGGCGGCGCCCTGAACCGTCTCGCCCCGCACGTCCACCAGCCCGATCAGCGGCTGCTGGTCCCAGATGCTCAGCTCGTAGTTCTTGAGGATTTCATGGGCTGCGGGCCAGCGTTCCTTAAACCCGGACCAGCTGGCCTTGACCACGCCGCCGCGGGCAAAGTCGCAGTCGCCGGCGGCCTTGGGGTTGGGCCCCCAAGACGGGTCGCTATAGCAGGCCGGCTCGGGCTTGGGCAGGCGCACGAATTGCAGCGCATAAGAGGACATCGCCCAATGCGGCGCCCAGAAGGTGGCGATCACCGGGCGCTTGTCCTTGTAGGCCTGCTGGAATTCCTCGATCATCGCCGCCTCGGACTCAGCCGCGACCACGTCAAACGGCAGATCCAGCGCCCGGATCCGGTCTGCCCCGGGAGAGCCCCAGGATTCCGGATAGGCCAAGTAGCGCCCGCGCTTGCCGTTGCCGTCTTCGGAGAAGATACCGGCGCAGTCGCGCAGCGCTTCCCAGTTGGGCAGCCCCGGGCACATCTGCGCGACATAGGGCGGGTAAACCACACCGTTGCGCGCATCCAGCCCCAAGTCGCCCAGCTCTTCCACCCGGCCCGCATCGCGCACGGAGATATAGTCCTCAGGGTCGCTGGTGGTCCAGATTTCCATCATGGCATGAACCTCGCCAGTGGCGATCTGCTCATAAAGGGCGTTCAGATCCGCTTCGACGTATTCGACCTTGTAGCCCGCCTCTGCCAGCATGCCGCCCGCGATATAGGTCGACAGGCGCTGGCCGGTCCAGTTGTTCAGCGACAGGCGGATGGGCGTTTCCACATCCCCCATATCCGCGGCCTCAACGGCCCCGGAAACCGCCAGCGCCGCCAGCGCTGCCGCAAACGCTTTCACTTTCATTGACGTCACTCCCGTACTGCCAGTCTTGCGAAATGCCGCGCGCAGGCGCAGCTCCGGATCCGGCATAACAGGACGGCATTGACAAAGATTAACGCCGCGGCAGAGCGGCGGCGTGAAAGGATAGAAAAAAGCCTAAAACTTGCTTCAAGCGCGGATGGCGCCGAAGGAAGAGAAGCAGCGGATCAGGCCCTGCGGCGGGCCACCAGCAGCACCGGGTCATAGGTCAGCGGCAGCTTGCCGCCACGGCTGAACCGCACGCGGTAGGCGTCCTCGAAGTCCCGCAGATGCCGCCGCGACCAGCTTTGCTGGGCATGGCCGTTGACACCGGTCTGGCGCAGATGCTTCAGCAGCGCCAGTGCGGTGTCGAATTCCAGCACCACCGGCGTCTGGGTGACCGCCAGAAGGTCCAGACTTTGCGGCAGCACCGCCCGCCACTCCCCGGCATCCAGATAGCTGGGCGCCGCCGCGGCGGAGCCCAGCGCCGCCAGCTCGCGGAACTGGCTGCGCCCAAAGCCCGACAGCGCCAGCCAGCCGCCGGGGTTGAGCCGCGCCGCCAGCCGCGCCGTCAGCGCAGGCAGGTCCGGAATCCATTGCACGGTGGAGGCCGAGGCGATCAGGTCCAGCCCGTGCGGCAGCGGCAGGCTTTCGACCGGCCCGGCCTGGAACCGGGCCTGCACAGGCGCAGCGCCGCCTGTCTCCTGCAATGCCGATGCCGCCTCCGGCACCAGATCGTTCAGCAGCAGGCTGCCAACCCCGAACCGCTGCACCAGCTGACGGGTCAGATGGCCGGTGCCGCAGCCGAATTCCAGGGCGGCCTCAAACCGCTCCGGCGCGCCCTGGGCCTGCAGCAGCTCTGCCAGCCGGGCGGCAATGTCCGCCTGCACCGAAGCGGTGCGATGATAGCTTAGCAGCCCGCGCCGGAAGCTTTGCCGCACCCGCGACTGATCCAGCTGAGGAGGCGTCATGTCTTTCATTGCAGCAGCGCCTCCCACGTCGCGAACTGGCCGAACGGCGCATGCGGCGCGTCGATCAGGCGGACCGCCTGCCCTGCCCAGGCCCGCTGCAGGTTGGCCGGCGGAAAGATCTTGTCACCGGAACTGATCCAGATCCGGTCAAACCGCGTCTGCGGCGCGTCACCGCGGCGCTCGACGGCCATAAGCTCAGACCGGCGCGCCTCTACATCCAGCGGTTCGGGGGTTTGCGGCTGCCCGAAGACGCGGGTCAGGAAACTTTGAAAGCTTTCCAGGCTCAGCGTCTCGGCTGTCTTGCGGAAGACCGCAGGCGGAATGCCCGCGCTGCGGTTCACCGGCTTCAGACTGCCGTTCACCGCCACCTTGCGGCGGAACGGGTCTGGCCGCCCCTGCTGCCAGTGCGCATAGGCCGCAACCCCAAACGACCACGCCAGCAGGCTGACCTGCTCATAACCGGACAGATCCGGCAGATCCGCGCCCAGGTCGCCGTATCCGCTGGCAAACAGGATGTCCTGCGGACCATCCAGATGCCAGAACACCTCCGGCCCTACAGCCCAGCCGCCGAAGACCACGATGGCCTCGGCCGCGCTGTTCTGTTTGAGCCAGCGGAACTCCATGGCCTACAGCTCCCGCGCCAGCCGCAGCATGCCCGCGGTGATTTCGCTGAGCTGATCCGGCGAGGTGATGAAGGGCGGCATGGTGTAGATATTGGTGCCGAAGGGGCGCAGGAACACGCCCATCTCGTGCGCGCGGGCGTGGGCCTCATCCGCCGAGACGCGGTGTTTCATCTCGATCACCCCGATGGCGCCCAGCACCCGCACGTCCGCCACATTGGGCAGATCGCGGGCCGGGGCCAGTTCGGCCTGCATCTGCTCACCGATGGCCGCCACGGTGCCGCGCCAGTCCTGCCCCGTCAGCAGGTCCAGCGAGGCCTTGGCCGCGGCGCAGGCCAGCGGGTTGCCCATGTAAGTCGGCCCATGCATGAACAGCCCCGGATTGCCGCCGCCGATGCCTTGGGCCACGCGGTCATTGGTCATGGTGCAGGCAAATGAGATATGGCCGCCGGTCAGCCCCTTGCCGAGGCAGATGATGTCCGGCTCAACCGTGCAAAAATTGGTGGCAAACAGCTCTCCGGTGCGGCCGAACCCGGTGGCGATCTCGTCGAAGATCAGCAGGATGCCCAGCTCATCGCAAAGGGCGCGCGCCTGATTGAGATACTCCGGGTGGTAGAAATACATGCCGCCAGTGCCCTGCACCACGGGTTCCAGGATTAAGGCAGCGATCTTCTGCGCGTTGGCCTCCAAGGCCGCGCGCAGCTCACCCAGGCCGTTCTGCGCCGGATTGTCGTTCCAGTCCTCATGAATGCGGATCGGCGGGCGGGAGACGAAATGCTGCACGCTCAGCGCGCCCTGGAACAGGTGGTGCATCCCGGTGTCCGGGTCGCAGACGCTCATCGCCTTCCAGGTATCGCCGTGATAGCCGGAGCGGATGGTGGCGAACTCCTTGCGCTCTGGCTGGCCGATGGCGTGCTGATACTGCACCGCCATCTTCATCGCCACTTCAACCGAGACCGAGCCGCTGTCGCAATAAAAGATGCGAGTGAGGCTGTCCGGCGTGATCTCCAAGAGCTTGCGGCCGAGGTCGATGGCCGGATCATGGGTCAGCCCGCCGAACATCACATGCGGCAGGGTGTCGAGCTGGTCGTGAATCGCCTTGGTGATTGCCGGGTTCCTGTGGCCGTGCATCATGCACCACCAGGATGACATGGCGTCGATCAGCCGGGTTCCGTCGTCCAGTGTGATATGCACGCCCTCGGCTTCCTTGACCACAAATGTCGGCCCGGGCTTGGCCACGTTGGTGTAAGGGTGCCAGAGGTGCTGCTGGTCGAATTCGAGCTGGGTGAGGCCTGCGGCGCTCATGACAGTGCCTCCCTAATCAGGTCCAACCGGATGCTGGCCTGAAAAGCCACGGCCAAGGCGTCAGAGGTCAGCGCGTCCAGCACCGGCAGCCTTCCCAGATGCGCCACCTGGCCGAACTGGCAGATGGTTTCCTCCACCGCAGGTTCCGGATCTCCGATGAAGGCCACGCCGACAACCGTGCAGCCTGCATCGCGCAAGGCATTCAGAGACAGCAGCGTGTGGTTGATCGTCCCCAGCTGCGTGCGTGCACACAGGATCACCGGCGCGCCCCAGCGGGCAAACAGGTCGAGATACAGCACCTTGCGGTTCAAAGGCACCATCAGGCCGCCTGCCCCCTCGGCCACCAGCACGCCGTCCACTTCGGGCAACGGCAGCGCGTCCGGGTCGATCTCCACCCCTTCGGCCTCCGCCGACAGATGCGGCGAGGCGGGCAGTTGCAGCAGGTATCCCTCCGGCAGCGCCGGGCGGCCGGACAGGCGGGCGACGATCTGGCTGTCGGTCTCCTCCTCCAGCCCGGATTGCACCGGCTTCCAATAGGTCGCGCCCAGCGCCTGCACCAGACCGGCGGAGAAGATGGTCTTGCCGATGCCGGTATCGGTTCCGGTGACGATCAGCGCGCTCATGCTGCACTCTCCATTTCCCGGGCGAGGTCTTCGAACATCGCGGTGATGACCTCTGCCGCTGTATTCAACGTGATCGACAGCCGCAGCCGCGAAGTGCCGCGCGGCACCGTCGGCGGGCGGATGCCGCGGATGTCATAGCCATGGCCTTGCATGGCTGAGGCCAGCGCCATGGTGCGCTTGTCGTCGCCGATCACCACCGGCAGAATTTGGCTCTGGAAACCCTCCAGCCCGCACAGGCGTTTGGCTTCGTCTTGGGCATGGGTGATCCCCTGCCACGCCCGTTCGCGGCGGCCCGGGTTCTGCTGCAGCTCCTGCAAGGCGGCCCGCACCAGTGCCGCGTTCAAGGGTGACGGCGCCGTGGCAAAGATGAACCCGCGCGCCTTGTTGATCAGCGTCTCGATCAAAACCTTCTGGCCGCAGATCAGCGCGCCCGAGGCGCCCAGCGCCTTGCCGCAGGTGTGTAAGGAAAGGACGTTGGGGCGGTGGGCGATGCCGTGTGCCAGCCCGCGGCCCAGATCGCCGAACACGCCGGAAGAATGCGCCTCATCCACCACCAGCACCGCGCCTTCGGCATCCGCCAGCGCCATCAGCGCGTCCAGCGGCGCCAGGTCGCCGTCCATGGAATAGACCGCCTCAACCGCGATCCAGGCCTGCCCTGTGCCGCCCTCAGCACGCCATGTCTTCAGCACCCGTGCGGCATCCTCCGCATCGCCATGAGCGAAGCTGCGGGTCTCGGCCCGGCCCAGCCGCATCCCGTCATGGGTGCTGGCGTGGATCAGCGCATCATAGAGCACCAGATCGCCCTGCTGCGGCAGGGTTGAGAAGATCGCCTGATTGGCATTGAAGCCGCCGCCCATGAACAGCGCGGCCTCGGTTCCAAAAAACGCGGCCGCCTCGGCCTCCAGCAGTTGATGCTCCGCGTCATTGCCGCGCAACAGGCGCGCACCGCCGGCCCCGACCGGCACACCGCGCGCCAGCGCAGCGGCGGCGGCGGCGCGCAGCACGTCGCTGCCCGCCAGACCAAGGTAGTCGTTGGAGGCAAAGTCATGCCCGTCCCGCGGCATCAGCTGCCGGTAGCGCCCGCGCGTGCGCAGCGCTTCCAGCGATTTCTCATGCCGGGGGAAGGCGCCCGCCATCAGCGGCTGCCGTCGCAGCCTGCCGCCATCGCGGTGATGCCCAGACGGTCAAACAGCTGCTGGTCCTTGTCCTCTTCGGGGTTGTCCGCAGTCAGCAGCGTGTCGCCCACGAAGATCGAGTTTGCGCCGGCAAAGAAACACATCGCCTGCATCTCGTCCGACATATCGGTGCGGCCTGCGGAGAGGCGCACATGGGATTTCGGCATCAAAATCCGGGCCAGAGCCACGGAACGGACGAATTCGATCGGATCCAGTTTCTCGACATTGGCGAGCGGCGTGTCGGCAATCGGAATCAGCATGTTGACCGGCACCGAATCTGGATGCACCTCGAGCGTGGCCAGCGCCAGCATCATGTCGATGCGGTCCAGCTGCTTCTCCCCCATGCCGACGATGCCGCCGGAGCAGACCTTGATACCCGCCTCGCGCACCCGGTTCAGGGTGTCGATACGGTCGGCAAAGGTGCGGGTGGTGATGATCTCGGAGTAGTAGCGCTCCGAGGTGTCGATGTTGTGGTTGTAATAGTCGAGGCCTGCGTCCTTGAGGCGGAACACCTGCTCCTCGTCCAGCATGCCCAGCGTCATGCAGGTTTCCATGCCCAGGTCCTTGACGCCCTGCACCATCGCCTCAAGCGCGGCCATGTCGCGGTCCTTGGGCGAGCGCCAGGCGGCTCCCATGCAGTAGCGGGTCGCGCCGCCTTCCTTGGCTTTCTTGGCCTCGGCAATCACCCGCTGCACCTCGATCAGCTTGGAGGCCGAGAGCTGCGCGCCATTGCGCGCCGACTGCGAGCAATAGGCGCAATCCTCGGCGCAGCCGCCGGTCTTGATGCTGAGGAGCTTGGATTTCTGCACCTGGTTGGGGTCGAAATACTGCCGGTGCACGGTGTGCGCCTGAAACAGCAAGTCCATGAAAGGCTTATTGTAAATCGCTTCCGCTTCCTCGCGGGTCCAGTCGGTGCGGATGGGTGCAGCGTCCAGCATGCTGTCTCCTGTTCTCTATACCTGTTGGCCATGCGCGGATGGCGTTGCGGATTTTTATAGATAATTTTGCAAGCGCCGATCAAGCACCAAAGCCGCGCTGCAGCGATTTGCCCCGGGTTTTCAGCAATAATCCACCGAAACCCATGATTCAAAGGGATAAAAAATATCTACAAAGATTCCGGTTGACGCGAACCCCGCACCTCCCCTAGCCCTATAGGCACGCAGGGGAGTCCCGCCCAAGGGACTGAGAGGCGTCATGGTGCGGGGCAACCCGGACCGGCGGCGCGACCCTTTGAACCTGACCCAGTTGATACTGGCGTAGGAAGCAAGAAACATGGTGCGGCGCCCCCTGCGGCAACCCGTGTTTCGAACAGGCAGCATGCGTGCACCGGCCGTACACCGGCTGTACACCCCCCTGCCCGTTTTCCTCCGTCCCGGCTCAATTGGTGTTTTTGAACCGAAGGCCCGGAGGAACACCAGATGAACGTCCCCAACCCGAAAATCACCACAGGTGCCTTGCCCGCGTCGCGCAAGATCTACGTCAGCGGCGAGGTCCATGAGGACATCCGCGTGCCGATGCGGGAAATCTCCACCCACCCCACCGCGGCCGAGGCGCCGCTGCCGGTCTATGACAGCTCCGGCCCCTATACCGACCCGGACGTGCTGACCGACATCCGCCAGGGCCTGCCCGCGCTGCGCCACCAGTGGATCCTCGCCCGCGGCGACGTTGAGCGCTATCAGGGCCGCGACGTGAAGCCGGAGGACAACGGCTTTGTCGAGGGCGACCGGCTGACGCCGGAATTCCCGGTGAAACCCGCGCCGCTGCGCGGCAAGGATGGCAAGGCGCCGACCCAGCTGGCCTACGCGCGTGCAGGGCTAATCACGCCGGAGATGGAGTTCGTGGCGATCCGCGAAAACCAGCTGCGCGAGCTGTCGCCCTGCCATGCAAATCGCGACGGCAATGATTTCGGCGCCAACATCCCTGATTACGTGACGCCGGAGTTCGTACGCCAGGAGATCGCCGCCGGCCGCGCCATCATCCCGGCCAACATCAACCACCCGGAAATCGAGCCGATGATCATCGGCCGCAACTTCAAGGTGAAGATCAACGCCAATATGGGCACCTCTGCCGTCACCTCCTCGATGGAGGAAGAGGTCGACAAGCTGGTCTGGGCGATCCGCTGGGGCGCCGACACGGTGATGGACCTGTCCACGGGCCGCAACATCCACAACACCCGCGAATGGATCGTGCGCAACTCGCCCGTTCCGATCGGCACGGTGCCGATCTACCAGGCGCTGGAGAAAGTAAACGGCATCGCCGAGGACCTGACCTGGGAAGTGTTCCGCGACACGCTGATTGAGCAGGCGGAACAGGGCGTCGATTATTTCACCATCCATGCCGGTGTGCGGCTGCATATGGTGCCGATGACGGTGAACCGGGTGACGGGGATTGTCTCGCGCGGCGGCTCGATCATGGCGAAGTGGTGCCTGCATCACCACAAGGAGAGCTTCCTCTATGAACATTTCGAGGAGATCTGCGACATCTGCCGCCAGTATGACGTCTCCTTCTCGCTGGGCGACGGGCTGCGCCCCGGCTCCATCGCCGACGCCAATGACGAGGCGCAGTTTGCCGAGCTGGAAACCCTGGGTGAGCTGACCAAGATCGCCTGGGCCAAGGATTGCCAGGTGATGATCGAGGGGCCGGGCCATGTCGCCATGCACAAGATCAAGGAGAACATGGACAAGCAGCTGGAGTGCTGCCACGAGGCGCCGTTCTATACGCTGGGGCCGCTGACCACCGACATCGCGCCGGGTTATGACCACATCACCAGCGGCATCGGGGCGGCGATGATCGGCTGGTTCGGCTGCGCGATGCTGTGCTACGTGACGCCGAAGGAGCACCTGGGCCTGCCGGACCGCGACGATGTGAAAACCGGGGTGATCACCTACAAGATCGCGGCCCATGCTGCCGACCTTGCCAAGGGGCTGCCGGGCGCCCAGCGCCGCGACGATGCGCTGAGCCGTGCCCGGTTCGAGTTCCGCTGGGAGGATCAGTTCAACCTGTCGCTGGACCCCGACACGGCGCGCGAATTCCACGACCAGACCCTGCCGAAACAGGCGCACAAGGTGGCGCATTTCTGCTCCATGTGCGGGCCGAAGTTCTGCTCCATGCGGATCAGCCACGACATCCGCGCCGAGGCGCAGAAGGAAGGCATGGAGGCCATGGCCGCCAAGTTCCGGGAAGGCGGCGAACTCTATGTGCCTGCCGCCGAGGCTGCGGAGCTGGCCGAATGATCACCATCGCCGGTGCGGGCCTGGCCGGCCTCGCCTGCGCCTTTGAGCTGGCGCAGCGCGGGGCGGCGGTCACCGTCTATGAACGGGGGAAAACGCCCGGAGACAGCAGCGTCGCGCGCTTTGCGGGCGGCATGCTGGCGCCCTGGTGCGAACGCGAAAGCGCCGAGGAGGACGTCATCACCCTCGGCAGCCGCGCCGCCGGCTGGTGGGCCAGGATCACCCCGGTCCACAGGCGCGGCACGCTGGTGGTGGCGCCTGCCCGCGACCGGGCAGAGCTGACCCGTTTTGCCCGCCGCACCACCGGCCACCGCGGCGTGGACGGGGCGGAGATTGCGGAGTTGGAACCGGCGCTGGCGGGGCGGTTTGCGCAAGGGCTGTTCTTTGAGCAGGAAGCGCATCTGGACCCGCGGCGGGCGCTGCGCGATCTGAGCGCCACGGTGCAGGCGATGGGCGTGGAGATCCGCTATGGCTCCCCCGCTCCGGCCGGTGTCACCCTGGACTGCACCGGCATGGCGGCGCCACTGCCCGGCCTGCGCCCGGTGCGCGGCGAGATGGCCGTCCTCCATTGCCCGGAGGTGGAGATCACCCGCACCCTGCGGCTGCTGCATCCGCGGATGCCGCTTTACCTGGTGCCCCGCGGGGACGGGTTTTTCATGATCGGCGGCACCATGATCGAGAGCAGCTCCGGCCGGGGCATCACCCTGCGTTCGCTCAGTGAACTGCTGAGCGCTGCCTTCGCCCTGCACCCGGGCTTTGCGGAGGCCAGCGTGGCGGAGACCGGCGCAGGGCTGCGCCCGGCTTTCGCCGACAACCTGCCGCGGCTGACCGAACAGGACGGCACGCTTTACCTCAACGGGCTTTACCGCCACGGCTTTTTGCTTGCCCCCGCGATGGCAGAAGCCGCGGCCCGCCGCCTGCTCCAGGAGACGACAGATGAAGATTATCGTGAACGCCGAACCGCGTGACGTGTCGGCAACCGATCTGCAGGCGGTCCTGCACGAGCTGGGCTTTGCCTGCTCGGCGGTTGCGACCGCGCTGAACGGCACCTTTGTGGCCCGCGAACAGCGGGAAGAGGTGCAGCTGTGTGAAGGCGACCGGCTGGAAGTGCTGGCGCCGATGCAGGGAGGGTGAGATGCGCGTTTACGGAACAGAGATCACCTCGCGTCTGCTGCTGGGGACGGCCCAATATCCTTCGCCCGCGGTTCTGGCGGCGGCGGTGAAATCCAGCGGCACGGAAATCATCACCGTCAGCTTGCGCCGCGAAACCGCCGATGGCTCCGGCGCCGGGTTCTGGGACAGCCTGCGGGAGACCGGCTGCCGGATCCTGCCCAATACCGCCGGCTGCCATTCGGTGCAGGAGGCGGTGACAACGGCCCATATGGCGCGGGAGCTGTTTGATACGCCCTGGATCAAGCTGGAGGTGATCGGCCATTCCGACACGCTGCAGCCGGATGTGTTCGGACTGGTGGAGGCGGCGCGGATCCTCAGCGCCGAGGGGTTCCAGGTCTTTCCTTATACCACCGACGATCTGGTGGCGGGGGAGAAGCTGCTGGAGGCGGGCTGTGAAGTGCTGATGCCCTGGGGCGCGCCGATCGGCTCCGGCCAGGGGCTGCGCACCCCGGATGGCTTGCGGGCGATGCGGGCGCATTTCCCGGACGTGCCGCTGATCGTGGATGCCGGGATCGGGCGGCCTTCGGACGCGGCGCAAGCGATGGAGCTGGGCATGGATGCGGTGCTGCTGAACACCGCAGTGGCCAAGGCAGGCGACCCTGCCGGGATGGCCCGCGCGATGGCCTTGGCGGTTGAGGCCGGACGCCTTGGGTATGAGGCCGATCCGATGGAGCGGCGCGATATGGCGGTGCCCTCCACCCCGGTTCTGGGCCTGGCGGAGTTTGCATGATGGAACGGTTCTATCTGATCACCGGCCATGTCGGCCGGCTGGAGCTGCTGGTGCCGCAGGGGGCGAGGCTGGTGCAGCTGCGCATCAAGGATCAGCCCGAGGCGGAAGTCCGCCGGCAGATTGCGCGCGCGCGCGACTTTTGCGCGGTGCACGGCGCGCAGCTGGTGGTCAATGACTACTGGCAGGCGGCGCTGGAGCTGAATTGCAATTTCGTGCATCTGGGGCAGGAGGACATGGACACCGCAGACTTTGCCGCGCTGCGCCGCCGCGGTGTGCGGTTCGGGCTGTCGACCCATGATGAGGCAGAGCTGGAGCGCGCGCTGTCCTTCGGGCCGGCCTATGTCGCGCTGGGGCCGGTCTATCCGACGCTGCTGAAGAAGATGAAATGGGGGCCGCAGGGGCTGGAGCAAGTGGCGCGCTGGAAGCGGATGGCGGGAGACACCCCCCTGGTTGCGATCGGCGGGCTGACGCCGGAGCGGCTGCCAGGGGTCTTTGCCGCAGGGGCCGACAGTGCGGCGGTGGTGACCGATATCCAGCTGGCAGAGGACCCTGAGGCGCGCACCCGCGAATGGGTGGAGGCCTGCCGCACATGAGCCGCTATGCGCGCCAGATGATCCTGCCCGAAGTCGGTGCCGGGGGTCAGGAACGCCTTGCCAAGGCGCATGTGCTGGTGGTGGGCGCCGGGGGCCTCGGCTGCCCGGTGCTGCAGTATCTGGGCGGCGCGGGCGCCGGGCGCATCACGGTGATGGATGGCGACGCGGTGGAGGAGAGCAACCTGCACCGGCAGGTGCTTTATTCCATGGCCGATCTCGGCCGCCCCAAGGCGGAGGCCGCGCGGCGGCATCTGCTGGCGGCCAACCCGGATCTGCAAGTGACGGCCCTTGTGCAGCCGCTGGACGCCGCCAATGCCGCGGCGATGGTTGCGGAGGCCGATCTGGTGGTGGATGCCGCGGACAGTTTTGCGGTGTCCTACATCCTCTCGGACACGTGCCGGCAGCAGGGCAAGACGCTGATCTCCGCCTCGGCGCTGGGGCAGTCGGGGTATGCCGGGGGCTTCTGCGGCGGCGGGCCGTCCTTGCGCGCGGTGTTCCCGGATCTGCCCGCGCAGTCCGCGACCTGCGCAACCGCGGGTGTGATGGGGCCTGCCGTGGGCCTAATCGGCGCGCTGCAGGCGCAGCTTGCCCTGAAGGCGCTGCTCAACCACCAGCCGTCCCCGCGGGGACAGTTGTTTATTTTCCGGCTGCAGGAC
Source organism: Leisingera aquaemixtae (assembly GCF_006740765.1). GTDB lineage: Bacteria > Pseudomonadota > Alphaproteobacteria > Rhodobacterales > Rhodobacteraceae > Leisingera > Leisingera aquaemixtae. The sequence goes on along the minus strand of NZ_CP041159.1, from coordinate 789,533 downwards.
CTGCAGGTCAGCTCGTTCCGCTTTGATGATGCCGCGGAGCCGGAGGATGCCCTGCCGTTCATTGCGGCGTCTCATATCCGCCCTGACGATACGGTGATCGAGCTGCGCGAGGCCGCCGAAGCCCCGCGCTTGCCTGTGCCGCAGGCCCGCCGGATGGCCCGCGCCGGCCTGCTGGCGGCAGAGCTGCCGCGCGCGGGCCGGATCGTGCTGTGCTGCCGCACGGGTTTGCGGGCCTGGGGCGCGGCGCAGGACTTGCAGCAGGCGGGATACGGCAACCTGGCGCTGCTGGCCGCTGGGGACGGCGGATGACCTGGATCCTGGCGATTGGCGGCACCGACAGCAGCGGCGGTGCGGGCCTGAGCCGCGATACGGCGATGGCGGCAGCGCTGGGGGTGTCCGTGCGCCCGGTGGTGACAGCCGTGACGGTGCAGACCAATGAGGCCGTGCTGGCCGTTCACCCCTGCCCCGCACTGAGTGTTGCAGACCAGGCGCGCGCCGCCCTGGCAACGCCGCCGCGGCCCGGTGCGGTGAAGATCGGGATGCTGGGCTCCGCCGCAGTGGCAGAGGCGGCGGGCGCGGCTTTGCCTGCGGGACTGCCCATCGTGTTGGACCCGGTGCTGAAGGCAAGTTCCGGCGGCACGCTGATGGCGGCAGACGGTTTTGGCGTGCTGCTGCGCCGGGCGGCGCTGGTGACGCCGAACCTGGCGGAGCTGGAGGTCTTGTCCGGCGTGCTGGGCAGCCCTGAGGCGCAGGCCGCTGCGCTGCTGGCGCTGGGGGTGCGCGCGGTGCTGGTCAAAGGCGGCCATGGCACCGGGGCGGAAAGCACCGACCTGCTGTTCACCCCAGATGGCCCGCCCCTCGCCTATGCCGCGCCGCGGCTGGCAGTGTCCAAACGCGGCACGGGCTGCAGCCTGGCCACGGCCGTCGCCTGCCATCTGGCCAAGGGCAGCAGCCTGCTAGCAGCCTGCCGCAACGGCAAAGAAGACGTGCACCGCTGGCTGCGCCGCTGAAGCGCAAAGGGCCGCTGGCAGACGGTTTTAGGGCCGGTTTCGGGACGGAACCTCCCCGGCGCCCCTCCCCAATGCCTCGGCGGACCGGCTGCTGCCATATGCCCGCGGCATGTGGCGCGCATTTCAGTGAGCAGAAAGACACGCCGGCCTCAGCGCATCCAGAAGCCTTCCTTTTTGATCCGGTTGCGGATTGCCTGCTCGCGCCGCGGCAGGTTTTCGCGGTCAAACAGCGCCCGCACCTTCGCGCCGCGGCCCTGATAGACCATGCGCTTGATCGGCTCATAGGCTTTCAGCACTTTCTTGATCCGGTTCGGCGCGGTGATTTCGTGCAGCAGCTCCACCACCCGGTCGCTCTCGCGCGCGTAAAGCAGCGGAAACAGCCGGTAGTGGCAGCTGGTTCCGCCATCCAGATAGCCCGCGGGCAGCGCGTCGCGGCCGCCTCCGAAGGAATGGATCACCAGCGGCAGCACGATCTGGTCGAGCCAGGGGTCGAGGCTCTGGCCGGTCAGTTCGGCTGGCGGATCGTCCCGGACCGACTGCGCATAGGCCAGGAACCGCGCGCCAAAGGCCCGCGGACAGGCGCCGTAGAAAAAGCCCGCGTTGAAATAAAGGTAGCGCTTCCAGTATTCATCCGGCTGGCTGAGGTCGAGGCTGGACGGGAAATCCAGGCCGAAACGGGTGTAAAGCGACTGCCAGATGCCGGTATAGCCCGGCCCGTACAGCGTCGGCTCGGGCCAGGTCCCCTCGACCCGCAGGGACGCCGAGGGCCGGGAGAAATCAAACGGCACCTCCGCCAGCTCGCCGGTGATCAGTGTGTCGGTGTCGAAAAAGACAAACGGCTCCCCCTCAGGCAGGGCCTGCAGCGCCTCGATCTTGTTGCCATAGGGGTATGCGGCGCCGAACACCTGGTTCTCAAACGGCAGGATTTCCGCATCCAGTTCCGCCAGCGCCTGCAGCACCTCCGGATTGCGGATGCTGGGATCCTTGTCCCACAGGGGCCCCGGCTGCGGCACCGCCACAAACAGGCGGCCGGAAAATCCGGGGGAGCAGCGGCGCAGCGAGGCGGCAAACAGCACGGCCTCATACTGCAGCCGGCCCGCCTGGCCGATGATCATCACGCTGAAGGGGGCATTTGCCATTGTTTTCCCCGTTTTCCGTCTCTGCCGGGCGGTTAGGACTGCCTGTTAAGGCCGCAGGCAGACCTGCCTGCTAAGGTAGCTACAAGGCGGCAGGATGCCGTGCAACAGGCCGTTGGGAATTTCGGGCGCCCCTGTGTCAGCGCGCGGGCCCTCAAATGGAGCGAGAACATGATTGACGTGATCCTGACGATCATCGCCGCATCGGCACAGCCGGGCCAGGGCGGCGCAGCGCCCGAGGCTGCGGCGCTGTCTGCGCCTGCCCCGGCCGCCCCCGTGCTGGCAGCGGAGCCGCAGGAGGCCGCCGGCCGGTTCACCACCGCAGCCGAGGTGAAGCCGATTCTGGCGGCAACCCGGGCCAGCTGGATCCACGTGCGCGAGTTCGGCGGCCAGGACCTGCTGTATGTCACCCACCTGTGGTCCTGGCGCTGCGGCCTGGCGCAGGTCAGGCTGGGGGTAAACGGCGCCGCGCCGGAACTCTGGCCGCTGCCGGAGTGCCATCTGGACGAAGGCTTGCCGAACATGATCAAGGCTGAGGACGGGATGCCGTACCGCAGCTATCCGCCGGGCTCGATCCAGCATGTTGCCGTTGAGGTGACATACGACGACCTGAGCCGCGAAACCCTGACCTTCGGGCGCAATGGCCAGCCCTTGCAGTAAGCCTGAACCGGCCTTGCGGCCTGTCCGCCGGGTGCTGTGCAGCCGCTGTCCGGCCATACCGGCACGGCTGCAAAAAGCCCCCTTGGACCGGGGCCCTTCAGCACCCGCCAAGCGCGCTGAGACCCTGCTTGCCCGCAAGCCTGTTCTTTTGCTGAAAAGACCTCTTGCGAGGGACCCGCGAAGGATGTTAAGCGCGGTTTCACAGCTAAGTGCCCCTATAGCTCAGCTGGTAGAGCAACTGATTTGTAATCAGTAGGTCCGCGGTTCGAGTCCGTGTGGGGGCACCATTTGCACTAAAAAAATCACTCAAAATCAAATCCTTACCCCCAGCCCATCTGGGCTTCTTACGCTATTTTCACGCAAACCGCTTGGGGGGGGCAGCGCCTGGCTTTTTAGGGGGGGATTCAGCGGTATGGTTCGTTGATTTTGCGTGCCATGCCACCTGGTGGTGAGAACGGCTGACAATTCGAAGCGGACCTGTGGCTTGCGGAATGTGCCGCAATCAGAGAGGAGAATACGCCTTTACGAACCTATGGAATAACGATACAGCTACACCACAAGATATGGTGGTTACGAGCAAGGCTTCTGATTTAGCATGTCGCTCGCATCACATGAACTGTGAAGATTTAGCTCTAGCGGAGGATGAGCGCTAAATGCCTCTTGTAGCGCGCACCGATCCTGATCCGCTTAAGATGAAATCACCGCAGAATGTTGATGCGCAGCTCATTAAGTTGCTAGATTCCAGAGGGGTAGACCCCGACTTTTGGTCATCTAAGGATCGAGATAGGTCCGACAGCGCCCATAGCATCTTCCAATACCCTGCGATGATGGTTCCGCTTGTCCAGCGCCGGTTGCTTGGTGCAGTGTTGGAGGCTCGGCCAGATATCCAATCAGTTTATGACCCTTTTATGGGGTCTGGTACCTCGCTGGTTAGCGGGATGCACTATGGCTTGCAGACCTACGGGAATGACATAAACCCCTTGGCGATTTTGATCGGACGGGTTCGAACTGCCCGAATAATTGAGCCAGAAGTAGGCGTCTTTGCTGAGCAAGTAGCAAACGATGCTGCTGCTGATCCGAGGAACACTATTGAAACTTCCATGGCCAACTTAGAGAAGTGGTTCCAGGAGGGGGTGTTTTTGGAACTGTCCCGTTTGCGCCGCGCAATTCGCAAATGTAAAGATCTTTGGGTTCGGCAATTCCTTTGGGTTACACTGGCCGAAACTGTCCGGCTGACCAGCAACGATCGAACTTCGACCTATAAACTTCATGCTCGCCCGTTGTCGGAAATCGCAAAACGAAAGTTGTCACCAATCGCAGTTTTCCGCGACCTGGCGCGTGAGAACTCTGCAAGCTTCTCTTCCTTCAGGCAACGTCTCGATGACGCCGGTAGACTTAAAGATGGTAAGTACGTCGCAGATACTGTTGTACGTGTAGGTGATACGCGCAGTGCAAAGGATCACTGGGCGGATGTTGCGCCATTCGATCTGCTAATGACCTCCCCCCCATATGGAGACAATCTGACTACAGTCACCTATGGGCAGCATTCCTACCTTCCACTGCACTGGATCGACTTTAAAGATATTGATCCGGCTGCGGACGAAGCGACCCTTCGTACGACCCAAGAAATCGATCGGCGTAGCCTCGGAGGCGCCACCAGCGACAACGTATGGACAGAAGAAAAGTTGTTTGAAGCTTCACCTCGCTTGGCACGTTTTGCTGATAGATTGCCAGCGAAGCCAACGGATGGGCGTGCCAGGCTGGTCCGCTTCTATAAAGATGTAGGAGCAAGCTTGGAAAGCATCCTAGATGTGATGAAGCTCGATAGTTACATGATTTGGACTGTCGGAAATCGTAGCATTGCCGGACAGCAAGTTCCAACTGATCTCGTCCTCGGCGAACTTGCTGAAGGTCTAAATTGCAAGGTGGTCACAACATTGACACGGCGAATTCATCACAAGCGTATGCCTGATAGGAACGCCAGTTCGACGACTATGCGGGAAGAGAAAATTCTCTTGATCCGCAAGGCTGAGGTTTAACCCGTATGGCCAATCCGCATTTCGACATCAGCGCGGCTGTCGTCCGTCAATTGGGTGACGAACTGGTGTCAGACGAAGTCACGGCGATTGTTGAACTCGTTAAGAATTGTTACGATGCCGACGCGACTTACGCACACGTTGTTGTAAACACGACTGACGCGCCGCCCGGTGAGGGGAGTAAGTTTTCCGAGGCCGTCGGCTACGTTGCAATTGAAGATGACGGCATGGGAATGAACCGCGCCGATATCGAACGTGGTTGGTTAATGATTTCGCTATCAGGAAAGCGGATCATGAAGGCTTCCGGGCGCAAGACACCTAAGGGGCGAACGCCTTTGGGTGATAAAGGCTTGGGGCGTCTAAGCACCCAGAAACTGGGTCAAAACCTGGAGCTTTATACGCGCAAGGACGGACAAGATGATACGTTGCACGTCGCATTTGCTTGGGACGCGTTTACCGATGACAAAAGCTTAAGCGAAGTGCCGGTATCAATTGACACAGCGAAAACATCTACACGAAATAAAGGTACAAAGCTAGTTGTCTCTGGGTTGCGAAATGCCGAGGTTTGGGGCGGGAGAGCGGTCGAAAAGCTAATCGCTGATCTTTCGCAGGTCATTTCCCCCTTTGCTGAAGCTCGCCCTTTCTTGGTGACGCTACGCATTAATGGGCGCCCGATTGACTTGGGGCAGGTTTCTTCGAAGGTCCGTGGCGCGGCGGTGGCCAAGTTCAACATTGATTTCGCTGACGGAGCGCTAGCGATGACCGGAAAATTCCGGCTCATGAAGCTCCGCGGAAACCAGGATCATGATTCCTACGAGAATTTGCTAGCAAGAGATAATGGGCGCTCATTCTTTGATTACTTAAAGAGCAAGAAGGCACCGGTTAACTTTAAACTTAGTGATGACCCGAACTTCTTCATTGAGTTTGACTATCGTGTTCCACTGTCAGCGCTCGGTGGCGCAGAAAAAGAGCCATCTAACGAACCAGACGCTCCGCTGGTTAATGCCAATCCTGGTCCTTTTCACGCTGAAATCGATGAATTTATGCTGCGCGGTGATGAGATTGGAGCCAAGCTTGGCGGGCTTGCAAACACAAACGAGGTCAGAGAGATTGTAAAGCTACATGCGGGTATAAAAGTATTCCGCGACGGCTTCGCAATAAAACCTTATGGTTTAAATGGCGAAGATTGGCTTCGCCTAAGCGCTCAGCAAACGAGCGGAAGTTCCTGGTACGGATTGCGCCCCCAGAATGTAATTGGGTTCGTGTCGATTAGTGAGGCGGAAAATGGCAACCTAAAGGAGAAGACGGACAGGGAAGGTTTTGTTTCCAATCCGTATTCTCAGAACTTCCGACGCCTAGTAACCCACGCGACTGAAATGATCGGTAGCTTCTATGAATGGACCAGGCGAAATTTTAATACGTTTAAAGCAAACCGACCGGAGAACTCTAAGCCCTTCAAAGGCGGGCGCAAGGCGATTGCCGATGCCGAGAATGTAGCAAGTCGTTTGGCGAGTTACAGCAATACTGCCAAGTCGCTTGACGCCAACACAGCTGTCGCCCGGCAGAAGATTGCAACCGTGACTAGCCGCATCCAGAAAACACCCCTACTGACAAGTTCCGCAGAACGGGAAATGGCGGAGCTGCTCACCGACGCGCAACAAGCACTTGAAGAATCTCAGGCACTATTTTCTGACCTTACTAAATACGCAGCAGAGGCCAAGGATCTCGCGGATATTGTTACCGTGCTTTCGCCGCGATTGGACGTTTTGTCCGACCAACTACAGGATTTTTCGGAACTTGCTGGATTGGGGCTGCTGGCTGAGGCACTTTCACATGAAGTTCAAAACCAAACCGATCGCTTGATGCAAAAGGCTTCAAAGGCTGTGGCGCGCGCCAAAAAAACAACCCCCCCGAATGTGGATCTCCTAGTCCTAGGACAGGAAGTCACTACGGCGGCGGCGGCTCTGCGTCGGCAGATTGGTCACCTATCTCCTTCGCTGCGGTACCAGCGCGACAAGATCGAGACATTTCCAGTTTCTAGGCTCATAGAGGATATTCGGTCGCACTTTGAAGACCGATGGGCTGAAACCGGCATTCAAACCGATATTGCACTTGATAGCGCTGATTTCTCTGTAAAAACTAATCGCGGGAGATTGACGCAGGTAGTCGACAACATCGTATTGAATGCTGAGTATTGGCTCAAGGAAGCGCAAGCCAATAATCCAAATTTTTCCCCTAGACTGAATATCAGCTACAAGCCACCAAGGTTGCAAATTTGGGATAATGCAGGTGGAATTGATCCCGCTGTTGAAGACGCGCTTTTCGAACCCTTCATCACACTTAAGCCGAAAGGGGAAGGGCGAGGATTGGGTCTATTTATCTGCGCTCAAATTCTGGAGTCAATGGGTGGCACTATTTCGCTTCTTAATGTACGCAATGAACACAACCGTAGGTACATTTTTGAACTGGATCTTTCGGGGATCGTGGATGGATAAGACAACAATGCCTGATAATTCGATTGCCGCAGATGCATCGATTGAAGATAATTTGGCCGCTGCTTCTCTCCCGGCTAAGCCTGATATTGAAGCAGAAACTAAAGAGGAAGATAGGCATCCTGTGGATAGCTTCGACGGTAAGCTTGCCCAACTCTTTGAAAAATTGAATATTGTTAAAGTCGTCTTTGTTGACGACAAGGCCGAGCCGCAAATTGATGCTGGAACTGTATATACAGTTTTGATAGAGAACGATGCTTCTAAGGAGTCCTTAGCAGAATTCTTCCAAGGTATTGAGCTGTCCATTGAGAACGACGCACTTATGGAGCAGCTGGACTTCAAGCTGCGGGAGCTCGAACGCGAAGAGCTTTTGGAACTAGGCAAGGTGCTATCGGCTCACAGCGAGGAAGTCCACGAGCGTGAGGCTCTAGTACGTCTACAGGACCTGGTGCCTAAGAAGGCTGTCATTCATTTGCTAACACCACACGAATGGTTCGAACAAAGGGATGCATTAATCAAAGAGTGCACAGAAGAGCGACGTACTTTATTCTTTTTCGACCAGGAACTAGAGGCTGATCAGGCAACTTTGGGATTCTCCAAGGGCTCCGATATCATTCGTGACTTGATTAAGAAAGAAAAAGCCGGTTTTGGAACACGCTGGTTCTGCGGAATGTTAACACATACCGTTTCGCTGGGAAGCGAAGTCGAAGCTTGGCTGGAATTGGAGAAATCAGAGAGACTTGATCTCCAGTACTTTATGCCGATCGCCAAAACTGCCTTAGACGAAGAGACTACTTTCTACGGAGCTGTATATCGTACCCTTATCACTACCTACAGCCAGACAATGAAAAAACTGGCTCAGGCCGCTTTCAAGGAGGCCTTGAATGATGCGTTAGAGCAATTTGCTGGTCTAGATCCGATCGACTTTGAGCACATGGTGGTGAAGTCTTCTGAGATGGAGGGTGTCTCGGAGTTGGAAACGCTGATACGCCTGTACGGGATTATTCAGAAAGACCAGGTAAAATCACAGATACTTCAAGAGAAGAGGGTCGGCGAATTTACCTCTGCTGCGCGCACGGTAAAAGAAATCGCCGATGTCGGCCGTGATATGTCCTCGACTTCGCAAGAACGTCTATTTCAGCTTCGCCGTGAGGAACTCTACGAAAGCGAACAGCTCGTAAACAACTACAACGACCCCCTCCGAAACGGCGACCTGTTCGAGATCGGCGAGGGTAGGGAAACGAAACTATGGGTGCTCATTGCACAGCCTTGCGATCTCATGGTTCGGAGCGATGGCAAGCGTGTACGCGAAGAAAACTTCAAAGTTGCGGTTCTGGCACCTGTTAAGAGCAGGCCTCTTGGAAAGGAGGCGGGTGCTAAGGACGGGTTACGATTTTTTTTGGAGCACTACGATCATGGTGGCGCTCAGTCTGCTGTCGTTCCTTTCGCAGATGCAACACCAGCGAACTTGCAGGTTCTCGACCTAGCAGTTTTCAACAAAGACGGGCGTTGCCATCTTGCAGCCTCTCCTGACTCGAACCTCAACCTTCCGAGTAGGGCTTGGGAGAATCGGGATGACGTGTTGAGAAAGCACTTTGGAAAGTTTTCCAAGCAGATTGAAGACGCTCGGAGGGTTCACAAAGACCAAGTTGCCAAACTATTGGCCAACGCAGTCATTCCTCGGGCGGCGCCAAAAAAGTCGTTTTCTCAATACGGCTCTTACGATGACGGTTCATTCACTTATTCTATCCGTCGTTGCGGGCGAATCCGGGACCCATTAGCTACATCGCTGCTTTCGGCTTACAGTCGTTTCTTGGCGAGGGATGCCTATGAGCACGACTTTTCGAAAGCAGGTTAGGCTTTGGAAATCAATCTCTATAACCTGTACTGGATCTCGATGCGAAGTTGCTATGGTTGCTGCAACAGTGAATTGGCCTACTGGTAAGCAGGGTGACTTAGCTTCCGATTTCTTTCAGGAACCGTTTATTCCCAGTCTCTTGCAGCGGGTCGCGTAGTCATTCATCATATAGGTCAATTGATGAAAGCGGACAGATCGTTTCGGACAAGTGGAGCAAAGGATTATTAGCTCAAGCCTTTCGCATAAGGCCTAATTCCCGGCTAATGATATTGGCTTTGAAAATGCCTGCAGCACATCGCTCGAACTTGTGCGCAAACACAGCATTTTCAATGAGCTCCATTGTCTCGACTAGATCTTTCCTGTTCTTTCGCCAGTGCCGCCATGTCTGTGTTGTGATTCCGAGAAACAAACAGAATCCAGCGATTGTCATTGGTCGATCTTTCCGCAGTTTTGCGATCATCGTTCCGTTTGCAGTTCTGAACAATTTGCTCTCGAAAAGTGGATTACTTTCCACGTGCTCAGCATACTCGACAAAACGCTCCCCTAGATGATGGGGCGCTTTGATCTTGCGGGGTCTCCAGGGCGGATTGAGTGGTTGCGCTCTGTTACTTTTCATATGGTTACCCCCTTTTTTTGCACTTGGTAAGCATGGGCCGCTAAGGGGGCTTAAGCAAGGGGTAGCGCCGCAGAAGCAAGCTATTTGGCTACTTTTTTGCGGTCAAATTTGCTTCCAGCGTAGTTGGGCTATGTTCTGCTGAGGCCGGTGGTAAGGGTGAGAGCAACACGCCTAGGCTGCTTCCGCTTGGTGTCGGCAATGCAACTGCACGATGCTCGACGGAGAATTGAAGGGTAATGCGCCTTGGTGCCCATTTAAGGCACTATGTTTCTAGGCTACCTCATTGATAGCGTAGCAAAATGTTTTGATTTATTTGTGACTGTTACGCTAAATTCGTGTGCTTTGCTTTGTTCGGAAAAGTCCTGCTCGCTAGTTTAACACCCTTATCCAGTTTGAGTTTTGCAATCAAAAAGCGTTGAGGTCGCTTGTTCGCATATTGATGGCGGTGATGATTGACGCGCGGTTGATGGCAGGTGATGCAGCGGGTATTGCTGCCCGCCTGGAAGTGGTGCGGTGGCGACGGCCCGGAAATGTGCCTGCACGCCGCTGTGGTGGGAGCAGGGGCTTGCTTGGGTGTGGCGCGGCCCAACATGTGCCGGCGGCCAATGGCGACCCTGTGCTCGTAAAATTGTGCTCGGCAGTTTTGGGTGCCTCAGGCCGGAGGTAATACTGTGCCGGGTTCTGCTCCCCGCGTGGTGGACGAGGCATTTGGCTTGTGTGCGGCATTGCGGCGTAAATGCTAAACCTGCATAGCCAAAGTACCCCAATTGCCTACATAGATACCTATACGGTTTTAGGGTGCTTTGGCTATTTTGCTCCGTACCGTTTACGGGACTTTTTCAGGGTGCAACCCGGCAAAATTCCAGCCAAAACTGCTTGAGCAGCCTCAATGTCGGCAACACCGACCTTGACGGCACGTTTTCCAAACTGCGCGTGTGTCAGTTGGCATTCCACAGCATCGGCAGGTAGGTGTCCTCCCACGGGCGGGTTTAGGCGTAACAGTGCATTCAAGCCCGCCCTTTCACGGTCGCGGGCCTGATCCGCCTCTGCCTTGGCGTGGGTCGCCACATACTCGCGTGCCTTCTGAACCTGCGCTGCGTTGCGGTAAAGGTCCGGGAACAGCAGCGGTGCCAATTTGTTAACCGCCTCACCGGTGAGCGGCACCAGACCTTTGCGGCAGATCAGCTCTTCCGGCCCTGCTGCAAATTCATCTAGCGCGCCGAGTTGGTCCACGGGATAACCGATCGGGACATTGCCGAACACGTCGATAACCATCGGATGTTCTGCGCGGATGGCGCGCGGCCTGCCGATTGCCTGCTCAACATGCGTCCGCAGTTTGTAGCCCAGATAATGGTTCACGTGCGGGTCAGGGTGCGTATAAACCCGTGTGCTTAGTTCGTGGTATGCGCCGCATCGGACGTAGCCATCAGCTAGCGGCCAATATTCGCCAGCGGGGAGACGTTGGACGCAGCGCCCGAGTAGCACCTCCACCTGTGCTTCGTAAACGCCAGGGTTTGGCAGAGGGCGCCCGCAGATCATAGTGTACGGCACACCCGCCGCCGCGTTGACGCTGGTGACAGCGCCATAGTGCAATGTCAGGGTCTCCGCAGAGAGATGCGGCAGGACCGCCTCCTTGACCGCCTTCTGCGATACCCAAAGGCCGGGGCCATCCGCTGCCTGATCGTTGAAATGCGCCGCCAGTTTCAGAGACAGCGCCGTTGGCCCGTTGTGGTCGGTAAGGCTGTTCGCAGAACCCGTGTGGCAGTCCATATACCGTATGGTGACATAGGCAGGCAGTGAAATGTTGTCCCGGTCGGGCGCGCCGAAATCCAGCCCTAGCTTATTCAGGGTCTGGTCTGCCGTGGCGCTGTACAAGACGCGGGGTGCTTTGTGGCAGGTGTTGAACCCGCTGATGTCCTGTCTGGTGCTGACGGTGACGCAAGAGGCGGGAATCATACCCTGCGACGTTGTGGTGCTCATGGTGCAACCAATGAGGTGGTTCTGCCCCTGAGACTGCATAACAGCCCGCAGCAGTGCAGCTACTCGCTGACACCACCGGCTGCCCCACTCATGGCGAGTCACCGCCTCGCCCAGCAGGCTTTCAAACTCCTCCGCATCTTCGCTTGCTGTGACGTTGATTGTTTGCGGCTTTTGAAGATACCCTAGCACTTCCTCAGCGTGCTCAATCTTCACTGGCGCAATCGCCGCACCACGGGACGGCCATGGGATGGACGCGCTTAGTGCTGCTAAGGTCTGTGACACATTTGGAAGCTGCACCATCGCCTGGAGGGGCGGCGGGAGTGCGTCAAGAAGCTGCGTAACTGTGAGGTCGGCTTGCGTAATGTGCAGTTCTTCGCTTAGCAGAACATCCATTTGGTCTTCGTCAAACAGCCACAAAGCGACCTTCTTACCGACGATGTTCTCAGGTTTGTAGTACGCCTGCTCGCGGGGCATGATTACCACGTCGGCTGTCTGGGCAGCGTCCCGACGTTCGTAATATTCGCAATGCTCCCGTAGAGGGCAGTTGTCGCACGCGGAGCGCTCCACAGACGATACCAGCCCGCTGAGCGCTGCTATCTGCTTCGGGAATTTGCACACCTTCGCCCGACCAACGGTGGCCACAACGTTCAGCCCGTCAAGCACGTCTAGCGCTTTTTCAATCTGTTCGTGGCGCTCTAGCACTATCACCACCGGGCCGTGCTTCTTGCGGTTCCAGCCGCTATGCGGGTCCGAAACAATCCAGCGGACAAACTTATCGCGAGCATAGGATTTCCCCACACCTGTCTGGCTTGCATCCCACCAGACAGGCGGTGTGCGAGCGTCTTCAGTTGCCTGCCACCGGCCCAGTTGTTCGGTGTCTTTTTCGGTGTCGCCCGTAGTGCGCGGCTTTCGTTTGCGGCCTTCCAGGAACGGCAACCCTTTCGTACGCCACAAGTGAATCTGCTGATCGAACTGATATTGGTTGCGAGCATCTAGTTTCGCCTTCTGTTTTTCCCAGCTTTCGGCGCGGTTCGTGGCGCTGGTGGCAAAGCTGAATCGGGCAGGCCGGTTCAGTGTTACGGAGGGCGTTTTGTTCACCCCCACCAGTTCATAGCGGGCATTGATGCCGTGAGCGTAGTCGATAACATGAGGCCGTCTCAGCGGGTCGCCATCCTTGCCTAGCGTTACAATCTGAATACGCGACATGCCGTATTCCACCCCGTCAAGAATGCCGGGGCCGTCAACCATATGGTACTTGTGAGGATCGTCTAGGATGTCATTGACCGTGACCCACGTGTAGTCCGAAAGCTGGATATTGTATTCGCCGAAGAGCTGACCCTTGCGCTGGAACAGCCCGCGAACCGTGGCCATGGCTTGATCGTAGGTAAGCCCCCGTTCGGCCATAAGTTCACGCGCCCGGTCCTCCACCCACGCTGCCTTTACCCGCGCCGCTTCCGCCCGCATGGCGTCTTTCGCGACACGGCGGGTCTTGAGGGCCTTTGCTCGCTCTTTGGGCGCTAGGACAGCATATCCGACCGCCTCGCCTCTGGTAACGGTAGGCGCAGGCGCACACCGTGTGAGACCTCCGGAAAGTGTGGGAGGTGCCTCAAACGAAAGCCGCTCTGGCGAACCCACAGCGGCGTCAAATAGCCCTCGTTCTAGGAGCTGCCCTGCCGCTCCGACTACCCAGTAGGAGAGGCCGTGAAGCCACCCGCGGAGGAGCAGGTCGGCCAGTAGATCTTTCTGCGAAAGGTTGCGCTGCCAATACAGCACGTATTTGTGCGAGGCAGCCGCTTGCAAGGACTGACCGTCAGGCTTTGTAATGTGACTCGAGCTTGAAGCTGTATCTACTGCCTCGGCGCGCGCCAAGTCAGGCCACAGTTGCAACGCGGCCTGCTGCCAGCCCCCGGCGCGCTCAATGTTGGCCTGCACACTGGCGGGCATGTCCTTCGTGTCGTGGTCCAGCAGTGCCCAAGAGTTTTGGGTGTTGTCGAAGTGGAAGAACTCTTTGGAACGCACAACAGACGGGCCCAAGAATGACAGAGCCTTACGCTTGGACAGTACGGGGAATTGATATTGCGTTGTATTTTTCAGTTGCCCAAGGATTAGTGCATGATCCTTGGGCATATCCGAGATCAGAGCGGCAAGGGCCTCGCCATCAGGGGCCGCGTGCCAACTCGACCAGCCTTCGGACATAGGGAGGGGGTGCGTTTTCTTAACTGTCCCGTCAGCCAGTAGTTCGATACGTTTGTTAAGATCGCCCTTTGTCGAGCGAACGAGGGTGACAGAAGCAGGCAAGCCGGTATTGTTTGCCGCCTGAGCAGCTTGGGTCGTGGTCGGTAGCATTGGGGGTATTCGTTCCTAAGCGTTGCAAGAAACCAACCTGTCTAGGGCTGGCGGTGAGTTCACTCCTTTTGTGTCTTGCGGGCGCTGCATTCCCGGTTCCAAGCGAGGCAAATCGCCGGGTGTTGGCAGAACATTGGCGGTAGACAGCCGCCAGTCCTTTGTGCCAACACCCAGAACGCTTTGGAACGCACCACAGTTAGCACAGGCCGGGCGGGTTTGCAAGTACGGCGCTTATTTAAGGCTTTGATATTTAATGATTTTGAATCCCTTGAGGGCGCTCAGTGTGCCGAAACGCCCAGCGTAGCTGCTACTGTGTCCAAGCCTGCGATGGTGGTGCGGTTACCGAAGTTGCAGTGCAGCGCGATTTCCCGCCCATGCAATTGCTCTGTATCGTTGATCTCTGGGATGCCAAGCTTGATCAAGAACTGCGCCAGCAGATTGTCCCACTTTTGGGCCAAGTCGCCCTTAGCGTTGCGGTAGAAACGGAGCACCACCTTGTCGGTTTCGTCGTCGTCGCTCACCAGCGTCACGTGAAGGTATTGCTGGTCACTTGAGGGGGCCGGGCCGTGAATGGCGGTTGCTGCGACCTTGTAGATGCCTTTCTGGGTCGGCAGGGGTGCTATCGGTGCGGCTGGCGGCGGCGGTGCTGCCGGGGGCGGTACTGTTGCGCCCGTGCTGGCAGGCCTTGTGCTGGCCGCTGGTGGCTTTTGCGGCGCTGCCGGGGGCTGTGGGGGCGCGGGGGCAATAGTGGCGCTGGGCGGCGCTGTTTTGGCGGTCGTGGTTTTTGTCAATACTGTGCGCAGTGCCTCGACCGCATGACGCTTGGCAGTCGCTAGACCGTCCGTGCCGGGCATGATTGGGACCAGCGGGATGTCTTGACCATTTTCGACCGGAAGGCAAACCCAAGGCAAGCCGCCAGCCCCCTCTTTTGTCACAAACTTACTGTGATCCACTTTGGTTTCGATTACTGTTTCGACGTGGCGTTCGGCAACGGGGAGTGCAAAAATATGCTTCTTGCCGCCTGTGTCTATTGAAATAGTTGGCGACACCTCTGGGGTGGTCTCCCAAACTTCAAGCAGCTTAAGACCAGACGTCACGATTGTTTCGCCGCGCTCGGCCGCATCTGTTAGTTCTTGCGCTGACATGGCCAGCGCATTCGCAGCTTTCATGCTGCGAAGGGTGTTGTACTTATCGTCCATGGAACGTGCCTTTGTGGCCTGAATTGAAGGCAAATAGCGTAACTGTATTGCGGGGCGCTGCCGCAAAGCCTTTGTTGCTATAGCGATGAATGGTTGATCGGGGTGCCCCAGTAGGGCGTATGCCGTTTCAGCAGCGTTTGCTAAATCAAACGGGCAGATCTACGCCCTGTTCTTCGGCAAGGTTCGCCATGGCTTCATCAATGGCAGTTTCAGGCCAGACATTACGGTTGCCGAGCTTGATGGGCTTCGGCAACTGGCCGCGCCCGATATCCGTGTAGATGGAGTTGGCGGACCGACCGCCAAGTTTTTCGCAGACTTGATGAATATTGAGATACTTCATGGCCTTAAGCCTCCTGTTTGATGCCGCTTTGGCGTTGGCAGGCACAGGCTTAAGGTGTTGGGCTTTGCTGGTAAGCAATAAGCGCAAGCCGCATTTATTGCGGCTTGGTAAGAACGTTATTGTAGAGGCTATCAGCAGAGCCATGGACGCCGGGCAAGCTAGCCACGATGTCTGCCAAGCCGCCGGGGGCCTTTCGAGGGTGGTCCGGGAATTCACGACAAAGAGCTTTCCACACTGCCTGCAAACGAGCGTTCCGCCGTTGCTTCGGGCCTTTGCACAGGGGCGGCCTTGGGGCGGCCAGCGTCCTGCACAGCGTGGCTAAGGCGGTCGGAGGGAAGCCTTCTAGGTCGGTGCAGTTAGTTGCCCAACTCCGTAGCTCGTCATAATATTCGCGGTCACTATGTGCCAGTTCGCAAGCAGCAAATAGATCGTTTTCTGCGTCTACGAACTGCCAAAGGCGGTGTGCAAACTCTTTGGGGTCAGTTGGGTACACAAAGCCGCCAGCCTCGGCGCTGAATGTAAAAGGCAGTGCGACCATCAGCCTGCCTCCACCAAGTGAAGTTTCTGCCCGGTGCCGCCCGTCACATGGTTGGCCCATTGTTCTAGCAATACAGCACGCTTCTCAAGGAAGTCGTCGCGGTCATACGCCTTAGCGGCGGAGTTCCCAAATTTATGAGATAAAACCATTTCCTTAACCTCATAAGGGGCGTCGGTGCCGTTCAGCCATGTCCGGAGGCTGGTGCGAAATCCGTGGGGACGCGCTTCAAGACCTTGGCGCTTCATGAATTGAGTCATGGACATGTCACTGATCACGCCCTTGCGCGGGCTGGGGAATAGGTATCCGTCCCGGCTGCCTTCCAGTGCTTTGGCAACAACAAGCTGGGCGGTTGCGCTGAGTGGGACGCGGAAGGCTTGGGTCTTCCCCTTGTTGCCTTTCATGTCCTCGGCAGGAATGGTCCATACGTCACCGTCAATTTGGTTTTCGTGCATCGTGCGCAATGGTCCGCTGCGAACACCGGTTAGGATTAGCAGGCGCAAAGCAAGCTCTGTTGTCGCCTCACCTAAACTCCCATAGAAGGCGGGAACCTCTTGCCACGGCATTGAAGGCATATTCTTCGCAACAT
The DNA here is from genome assembly GCF_006740765.1 of Leisingera aquaemixtae. Classification (GTDB taxonomy): domain Bacteria; phylum Pseudomonadota; class Alphaproteobacteria; order Rhodobacterales; family Rhodobacteraceae; genus Leisingera; species Leisingera aquaemixtae. Next base: position 772,736 of record NZ_CP041159.1, on the reverse strand, counting down.
GGCGACTTTTTCCAAGAAGTGCCTTGGCTTTGTCGGTGGCCTGAAGATCTACGTCTAAGCCCATCGCAGCGCCATGCTTGATTACGATACCGATACGGTTCATGCCCTTGCGCGCGGTATCGGCCTTCGTGTGCCAGAGCGGTTTCAGTACATCCACAATGTCGTTCTGGGTGATCTCGGTGATTGGACGGTCCCCAATTTTGGGGATCACGTGGAGGTTCAAGGGCGACATCCAGCGCCCGGCGGCTCCGTCGCCTTTGAGTTCTGCTTTGCGGGCTTCGAATGCGAGCGCGCATACTTCCTCAAAGGTCTGACTTTTTTGGAGCTGCTTGCGCCGCTCTTCACGCGGATCAGTGCCGCTGCGGGCCAGCTCCCGCGCTGCCGCTGCCAAATCGCGGGCTTGATCAAGTGTTACGTCTGGATAGGGGCCGAGGCCGAGTTCCACCCGCTTTCCGCGCCCAAAAGCGGCTTTGATGGTGACTTGCACCGACCAATACTTCGCCCCCTTTTCCCTAACGTGCAGGAAGAGACCGCCGCCGTCACCGAGGCGCTGCCCGGGCTGTTTTGCAAGCTCAACCTCTTTCTTACCTAGCCTGTGGATGCCCGGCATCTTTAGCCGCCCCCTCAAATGTTGTTACGCTATTTGCCCGCAATTTGGCTGTGCCAACATGGAGCTAGTTGGGCCTGTCTGCAAGTTCAAAATATTGAATTTATTTATACTTTCGTGTTGTTTGGTTTTGTTGTTAGATTCCCATATGCCGTGTGGGGGCACCACCAATTTTTCTAAAGCATTGTGCCGCATCAGCTTTTGCACTTGGCAAGGCGAGGCGTAGTACATTTTGGAGTACAAATCTTCCCAGCATGTCTTCGTGAAAGAGGGCATCTTTTACTTCACCCGGCGTGTCCCGGCGGACCTTCGGAAGCACTATTCCTCCGCCAGGATCTCCTATTCCCTGAGAACCAGATCGCGTCCTGTGGCCTTGGCAAGAGCGGCCAGCGCCGCATTCAAGCTGGACGAATACTGGTACCACCTGCGGACCCAGGACGCGGACCTTCCCGGCAAGCATCTTCTGCGCCATGGCCTCCCCCGTCCCGTGCCGACGCCGGGAGACGGGCAAGATGTCACCACTGATGCTCTGAAGTTATCTGAGGCTGTGTTGACATACCTGCGCCTGAAAGGACTTGGCAGGCCGGAGACCTTCCGCCGGGCTGCACACCGCTCGTGCGGCTATGTAATCGACGTCTGCGGAGACAAACCTCTGCCGGACTACACCAAGGCAGACGCTAATGCCTTCCGGGATGCGCTGATCAAGAAGGGACTTGCCGGGAGCAGCATTACCCGGATCTTCGGCACTGTCCGCGCCGTGTTCAACTTTGCCGTGGCGGAAGAAGGGCTTTCCATCTCCTCCCCCTTTGCCAATGTCTATTATGATCGGAGTGCAGGCGTGGCCCTCCGCAGCCCCATCCCAGTGGATGTTGTCCGTGCCGTGCAACAGCAGTGCTACCAGATGGACGATGAAATGCGCTGGCTGGTGGCGCTGGTGGCCGACACCGGAATGCGGCTGGCGGAGGCTGCAGGTCTGCTGCGTGAAGACATTTTCCAGCTGGAGGATGGCAGATGGGCGGCCAAGATTACCCCGCACCCGTGGAGAAGCCTGAAGACTGACAGCAGCAGAAGGGTTGTTCCGCTGGCTGGTTCTGCAGAGTGGGCAGCCCGGCGCATCCACTCCCAGCAGGACGGAAACAAGTTCGCCTTTCCCCGCTACAACACCTCAGACAAGACCAGCGCCAATTCGGCCAGCGCCGCCCTGAACAAGTGGCTAAAGGCCTATGTGCCAAAGGGGGCTACTATGCACGGGTTCCGCCACTCCATGCGAGACCGGCTCCGTGCAGTGGAATGCCCAGCGGATGTTGCTGACCAAATTGGCGGGTGGCACACGGATGGGGTTGGTCAGGGATACGGCAGAGGGTACCCGCTGGAAGTCCTCAGAAAGTGGCTGGATAGAATTGCACCTTAGACGGCTGGAGCAGTACGTCTCCGGCTGACGACTACGCCTCGCCTTGCTCGTTGCAAAAGCTGATGCGGCACAATGCTTTAGAAAAATTGGTGGTGCCCCCACACGGTAGTTCTGCTCCCGTTACAGGCACCGCCGCAGCCACGTGCATCAGCAAAATAAGGGCTATCAGCCCCGTGCGGTTGCGGTCAACAGGCACGATTTGGTCTACGGGATGTACTACGGTCCAGAGAAGCCTTCTACAGACGGGGCCGTGGTCCCCGTGCTGTGGTCTGGCCTGCAAGGCCTTCAGGAGCTGCAGACTGCCCCGGGACCGCATGCAGGACTCACAGAGGACCGTAAAGCTGGCAGATGGCTCCCCCTACCTGGGAGCCGTTAATGCGCTGTATGACTCACACCGGTACGCTCTGCGGGCATTCTGGTTGCTGTAAGCGGCAAGGGGGGGCGAGTGCCACCCCCCCCCCGCTGGGATAGCGTATACGGCCCCGCCTCGAGATTTGGCTGTGGAGGTCGTCAACCGGCAGCAGGCACCCGCATCCGGAAATGTCCGAATGGGGTCTCTGGCCAGCCTTGACGGTTTTCCGAGCTACGGCGGGTGGTGAGTGCATATTCCTGCAGATCCTACTAGACCGCAAACGCCAATGCACAGGGTCGCCATGCCACGGGCTGGGAGGAGGCCAGATTGCCCGCCCGTTGGCTGGTCTGGATGTCCAGGAGGCAAGGCCACGGGGAAGGGCTGCAGTCCTGCAGGGTCCCTCAGCATCGGATCAGACGGCAGGAGTTGATGCTGCTAAGTCATCTTAGTATGGGGAAGGGCGGCCCCCAGGGCCGCACCTGACCCTCACATATGAGGTCAGTAACTGCTCCAGCCGAGGTTACAGCCGTGGTCACAAACGCACAGACGCAAGAGAATGCACGTGAACGCCGCTACCGGCGCTTCTTCCAGGTTGTTGACGGCCTGGTTGAGGAGATCCAAGGCCACCAGTGGAACGCCACCGGTAAGGCAAAGCGCCGAGTGCGGGGAGAGCAGCTTCTCAAGCTGCGGGCTTCCGTGGAAACCTTGATCCGTGACAGCGTGGCCGTGGTCTACCAGCGCAAGCGGAAGGGGGAGGTCAGACAGAACTTCAGGTTCGAATATCGTTGGCCATCCGCATCGCTCGATTGAAAAAGTGCCGGGTGGCTTGGTCGCGGGCAACCTTGTCCGTCATTACCGCACTCCGCATTTCATTGTCCTGCTGAAACATCCGCACCATCCCTTGGAAGAAGGCACGTTCGAACGCTCCATAGACGACATCAGCGGGGTTGTTTCGCATCATGTCCGTCATCTCGTCATCCATGATGTCCCGATTAACCCGCTCGAACCGGAGGAAGTCCTCCCTTGAGAAATTGGTCCCATGCCGCTCGTTGAAGGAGACGATGATTTCAGACAATGACCGCTCTTCCTCTTCCGAATAGCGGTTTGCACCGAACTCGGTGATGGCTGCCAGCTGGGTGGCATCACCAGGTTGGAGGGATGCAGAGCCTTCTTCGCGTTTCTGCACCCGAAATGCTGAGAGCTGCAGCATGTCCTCCGTGATCGAGATGTCTGCGGGGACTTCTCGTGACGGCAGCAGGCGGGACAACCACGAGACGTAAGCAAACAGCTTCTCGAGCCACGGATCCCCTAGGGCGACGATCTGGGCCACGAACGAGTAGAAGCGCGTGTAGCTGCGAAGGAGCTGCCGGAATTCCTCCTGCTGTGCCTCGTCGTCATCCATCTCGAAACGACCAACTGCTTCCTTTACCAGGCCTTCGAGGCGGATCCGGTCGTGGCCGCTGAGATTGCCTTTGAAGAAGGCTTCGGCAAAACGCTCAACATCCCCGCGAATGATGTATGTCGAAGAAGAAATCCGGCTTTCAAGATCGTAAATCTGATTGAGGTCCGTCCGTTCCTCCAGTTCCGTGGCTTCGAAGAAGGGGGCAAAGGCGTCACGGATCTCATCCATCGTGTTCTGGAAATCGAGGACAAAGGTTCGCTCCTTGCCCGAGTAGGTCCGATTTAGCCGGGCAAGGGTTTGGACCGCTTGCAGCCCTGCCAGCTTGCGGTCGACGTACATCGCGACCAGTTTCGGCTGGTCAAACCCGGTCTGGTATTTCTCAGCAACGACAAGCACCTGATAGTCGTCCGTGTCGAACCGCTGCGGTAGTTCCGTCTCCGGGAAGCCATTTGCTGCGGCCTCGGTCCAGTCGTTGTCGTCTATGCGCAGGTCACCCGAAAACGCTACCAGGGCTTGCAGGTCGGAGTATCTATTCTTGTCGATGTAAGCTTTGATCTGCTGCCAGTACCGGAACGCGTGTTCACGGCTTTGCGTGACCACCATGGCCTTCGCTTGGCCATCGAGTTCACTTCGCACATGTCGACGGAAATGCTCGATGATGATCTCAACCTTCTGGGCTATCGTCGTCGCATGAAGAGAAGCGTACCTCGCGACTGCCCGCTGCGCGTTTCTGCCCTTGAATGCTGGATCCTCTTCGATGGCCTTCTCCAGCTGATAGTAAGCTGAGTAGGTCATGTAGTTCTGGAGGACGTCCAGGATGAACCCTTCCTCGATAGCCTGTCGCATCGAGTAGAGATGGAACGGGTGCGGGTGACCGTCTTCGCCCACGCGGCCAAATCGCTCCAGCGTCACGTTCCGGGGTGTCGCCGTGAAGGCTAAGAAAGAGATGTTCTTCTGCGGGCCTCGCGCGGCTTGATGGGCAAGGATCATATCCTCGATGTCTTCGGAGGAGGTCTTCTCCCGTGTCAGCGCGTCGCTCATGGCTTGTGCGGCCTTGCCGGATTGCGAGGAATGCGCCTCGTCGATGATCACGGCGAAGTTGTTGGAGGACTGGCCTGAAATGGCCGCCAGATGCTCTGTGCCGAACTTCTGGATGGTGGTGATGATGATCCGCTTGCCCTGTTCGATGGCCTGTTTCAGATCACGGGAGGTGCCGTCGATTTTCTTCACCACGCCTTCGGTCTGGGCAAAGCCGCTGATCGTGTTCTGAAGCTGTCGGTCCAGCACTAGACGGTCAGTGACGATGATCGCCGTATCAAACAGGGGCTGGTCGGCCTCGTCGTGCAGATTAATGATCTGATGAGCGGTCCAGGCAATCGTGTTGGACTTGCCGGACCCCGCGCTGTGCTGGATCAGGTAGTTCTGCCCTGCGCCATTCACCCGTGCATCGGTCAGAACACGCCGCACAGCGTCCATCTGCTGGAACCGGGGGAATATCAGCACTTCCTTGCCGCCAGACCGCTCCAGATGGATGAACCGGCCAATAAGGTCCAGCAGCACTTCACGGGAGAAGACGGCCTTCGCACCCGGCAGGTCCTTGTAGAGGTAGGCCGCACGGTTTTCCCCCGGCACATCCGGGTTGCCAGCGCCGCCATCCCGCCCCCTGTTGAAGGGCAGGAACCGTGTCTTTCCGTTCATCAGCCGCGTGGTCATCGACACATTGTCCGGGTCCACGGCGAAATGCACGATTGCCCCGCGTTTGAACGTCAGTAGCGGCTCCCCGCCGGGGGACCGGTCCTTGCGGTACTGGGCCTCGGCGTGTTTGAAGGTCTGCCCGGTCAGGGGGTTCTTGACCTCCATCGTGGTCACCGGGATGCCGTTTACGAAGGTCACGACGTCGATGGCGTTAGCATTCTTCGAGGAATACCGAACCTGCCGCATCACCGACAGGATGTTGGCCTCAAACAGCCGGGTCAGCTCCGGGTTCAGGTTGGAGGCGGGCTTAAAATAGCAGAGGGAGAAATTGATGTTCGGGACCAGTTTGATCCCCTGCCGCAGCACCTGATGGGTGGGCTGATCCTTCAGGGCCTTCTCCAGCCGTTTAAGAACCTCGGCTTCAGCCTGAGTGCTGTAGTGGTCCACCAGCGTCTGCCAGGCCTCAGGCTGGGTGTCCCGCAGGAAGCGGAACAGCAGCTCGCGGTCCAATCCATAGCCCACATCGTAGCCAGTGGCGGGGTCCCTTTCGAGGTAACCCTGATCCGATGTCAGGCAATCCACGATATGGGCCTCGAAGACCTTTTCCTGGTGAATGTCGGTGGTGGTGTGCTGTCCGGTCAACATGGCGGTTCCTGAAAATTGCTAGGTCAAAAGGTGGGTCAAAATCTTTTCGGCATCCGATTGGGTCTTCACGCCCAGGCGGATGAGGTCTTGGCCATGAAAATCCTCATAGCCACGCAGGTTGCTGTTCGCGCCTTTCCCGTCGGGGCTGGCCCATTTCTCGCCTGTCCAAGCCTTTCGGGTAATCTTTACCCCGCCGGGAATGTTCGCGGGAGCCTCCGACGCCCGGACCCACATGTTCACGACCGTTTTGCGGTCCAGTTCGAAGCCAATCGGACGGCGTTTTCTCCGAGTGAGCCAGACCGATAGGTGGACCTGTTTGCTCGCAGACGTCTTCGGAACAGCCGGTTCGCAGTTCGCCCGAAGCTGCGCGGTGATGAATGCCTTCACATCGGAAATAGGATCGCTCATGCCTCCATCTCCTCCTGAATGGCATCCAGCCGCCGGTCCACGGTGCCGGACTTGGCGTAGGCCTGAACGTCGATCTGCCCCGTAACGGCAGCGGTGATTAGGGCGGAGCGGTATTCCTTGAGGCGTTCGATGGAGATATCGGTTTTACGACTCAACACGGTCGTTCTCTGCGACACAGTATCGAGATAGTCCGCAATCCTTTTCTGTTCATCGATTGGTGGAACCTTGAGGTACAACTTTGTGAACGCCCGGTTGGGCAGGTGTGTTTGGTTGAAGCCGTCGTTGTAGCGCAGCAGTTGGAGGTTTCGGTTCAACTGATAATAGAAGAACCGAGGATCTCCCTCCTGTACTGTGATCACACACACTCGCTGATTGATCGCATACAATTGGTTTCGATCTACAAGGAAGGCCCGTGCCAATGCGCGGCCGTTGGGCAGGTCACTCATCACCATAGCAATATCGTTCATCTTGGCCGGGGTCAGGTTTTTAGTGCATCGGCGGTACTTTTCACCATTTGTGGAGACGAAACGAGCGGTGACGCAAATGTATTCGCCATCCTCTTCGATGAATGGCTCATGCGCTTTGCCCTGAACAAAACGGCAGATAGTAGATAGAGGCTGTTCGCTCCAATGCTCGGCAAGGTCATCTCCGGCGGGAACACGGCTCGGTTTCTTCGAAACGCTAGGGTCCAGCCCCCAGGAGACACATTGCCGGACAGTTTCCTCTGCCTTCTCCCCCAGCAACGCCACCAACCGCCGCTTTTTCTCGATCAGCAGGTCAATTCTTGCGGTCTCGCGGTCCAGAAAGTCGGCAATCTGGCGTTGGGTCACGAGGTCTTGGACAGGAAATGGAAGGTTCCCAACTATTGTACCGTTTAAATTTCCAAGACCAGAGGTCGAGGTGGCGTAGACATTATAGTGATACCTTGCGACTGAACTGTTCAGTAGATGCCAGACATACCTTGGTGATGCGTCACGCTTGACGCGTATCCTTTGCATGAAGTTTGAAAAGACTGCCCCTAGCTCAGCAACGGTTTGGTCAGCAATGCTTGCCTTTCCGATGTGATCTGCACTGCCGCTCGACTTGGTAATAATGATGTCATTCAGATCGATTGTTTTGCTTTTCCGCTCAGATGCTGAAACGTGCCGCACAGCAGGGTCTGCAATGCGCCAAACGCCATTTGCCGACTGCTCCGTCGAACGCAGGACAATTGTGTCGTCGATCCCGGTAGGGTCATCGCCCCAACATCCGCCGTCGTTTCTCTCCAAGAAGTGTTTGAGGCGGTGCATAGTCACTCCACCACCTCCTGCAGCAGACCTGCAATCTCGGCTTCCAGCGCCTTCAGCTCGGCGTCGATCTCCGCCAACGGGCGGGGCGGCACGTATTTGTAGAAGTAGCGGTTGAAGTTGATCTCATAGCCGACACGGCCAACACCGCCATCCTGTGCGTCGGTGTAGCTCTCATCCACCCACGCATCGGGGACGAAGGGCAGAACCTCGCGCTGCACGTAGTCCCGCCAGTCTTCCTCCAGTGGCACCAGCTCGTGATCGCGCAGATCGGTGTCGGGTTCCGGCTTGCCATCCTTGCCGTTGCAGACCTTGGCGTCCTCGTCCCGCTCCGACAGGGCCGACAGGATCGCCTTCTTCACCGGGGCGGAGACCTTGAGGCCCGCTGCCTTCACCGCTGCTGTCAGGGCCTTTTCGAACTCGGTCCGGTCCAGCCAGCGTTTGCCCGCAGGGAGGCCTTCCCGCAGCGTGGTCAGGATCGCCGCCTGTTCGGCTGCGTTCAGTTTGGCAAAGGGCTTTGCCTCCTGCAGCGCTTGCAGGGCGTCTTCGGTTACCTTGAAGGCCAGTTTCAGGGGGCGTTCGACACGGATCTCCCGGTAGCCGAAGTCGGTGGTCTTGAAGACCTTGGAGTATTCGCCCCAGCCCGCCTCGCCATTCAGCATCCCAGCATAGATGCGGGTGATCTCGTCGCAGGCTTCCGCCGGGATCTCGCGGCGCTTGGAGCCGAGCGACTTGCGCATGGACTTCCAGAAGCGGTCGCTGCTGGCGTCGATCAGTTGCACCTTGCCCTGGCGGTCCCGTGTCTTGCGGTTGGTCAGCAGCCAGACATAGGTCTGAATGCCGGTGTTGTAGAACAAGTCCGTCGGCAGGGCGATGATCGCCTCGACCCAGTCGTTTTCCAGCATCCAGCGGCGGATCTCGCTCTCGCCCGACCCAGCACCGCCGGTGAACAAGGGGGAGCCGTTCATGACAATGCCGATACGGGTTCCCTGCTCGTCATCCCGCATCTTCGAGATCATGTGCTGCAGGAACAGCAACTGCCCATCTGAGACGCGCGGCAGACCGGCCCCGAACCGGCCATCCATGCCAAGCTCCTGCGCCTCAGCAACGATGCTGTCCTTGTACTTCTTCCAGTCCACACCGTAGGGCGGATTCGACAGCATGTAGTGGAAACCCCGGCCTTTGTGGGCGTCCTGGGTCAGCGTGTTGCCGAAGGCGATGTTCTCAGGGTTGTGGCCCGTGACCAGCATGTCCGATTTGCAGATGGCGAAAGATTCCGGGTTTAGTTCCTGCCCAAACAGTTCGACACGAATCCGCTCGTTCAGGGCCTTCATCTCCATTTCAGCAATGGACAGCATACCGCCGGTACCCGCCGCCGGGTCATAGACCTGCCGGATCACACCGCTGCCGGTCAGGGCGTCGTGGTCGTTGATGAGGAGCAGCGACACGATGAGGCGGATCACCTCGCGCGGGGTGTAGTGTTCCCCTGCGGTCTCATTGGAGATCTCCGAGAAGCGGCGGATCAGCTCCTCGAACAGGTATCCCATCTCTAGGTTCGAGATCGCCTCGGGGTGGAGGTCGATCTGGGAGAATTGCTCAAACACGGTGAACAGCAGTCCCGCGTCGTTCAGCCGCTTGAGCTGGTCCGTGAACAGGAACTTCTCAAGGAAGATGTCGCGGACGTTCGGGGAGAACTTGGTGACGTAGTCCAGGAGGTTGCTGTGGATGTCTTTGGCATCCTGCCCCTTCAGTGTGGTGAAGGAGAACCGGGACAGGTTGTAGACCTGAAGATTTTGGTCGGCAGTCCCAAACAGGATCGTATCGCGGGCCTCATCGTCAATGTCTTCGGGCAGGCTGTCGGCCAAGTCGAGGACGGCATTCTTGGTTCCTTCGAGAATGCAGTCCAGGCGGCGCAGGACAACGAAAGGCAGGATAACCTTGCCGTACTCCGACTGCTTGAAATCGCCGCGCAGTGTCTCAGCGATGGCCCAGACGAATGCACTCAGAGATTTGATGTCCGTTCTGCTCATATTCTCACTTTCTCGATTGAATAGCCCTTGGTTCGACTGCACGGCAATCGATGACGGGAGCGAGTAAGGCTACCTTCAGCATTGGCTGAACCGCTGTTTGGCAATCTGCTTCCAAGATTGGTTTTCCACTCCCTTTGAGCATATGGGTGACCGCCTGCGCAACCATAGAGGCAAGCAGTCACGTCTTGGCTCTGGCACTGTAAAAGAGCCTTCCCCGAAAGCTGGGAGATAGACGCCCAGATCAAAAAGTACCCAGAGACGCACTCGAGTAGAACGCATCCAGCCTCTTTTCGTGACCAGCACGGGAGGCGAGGATCTCACCAATATCCTGCGACACCTCAAGGCCGAAGCCCTCGGGGTCCTGCATTCGCTGCTCTTTAAGCTCGGCAAGAACCCGGCTGAGATCCGGCTCGACGAGCTTGAGCTTGGTCTCGACGCCACATACTTCCCGCAGTGCCTTTCGCATGCTGTCTTCCAGCAGGTCGCTATGCCCCTCGTGGACGAGAAAGCTGTCATGGATCGGCAGGATGGCGATGCCACGGTCGATGAAGTCGAGCATCACCCGTTCGGCTACATCGCTGTCCGCTCGCTGCAGGCGCTTACCGGCACCGGTATAGAAGTGATGGGCGATGGGTTTATGCGCTGCCAGCACGGCATCTGAAAGCTCCCGCCACTTCATGGAAAACTTGCCCGGCTCTACCCCCTTTGGGGCCTGCCGCAGCTCTTTCTCGGCATTCAGCATTGCGTTGAAGGCGGCTTTGACCGTGCTGCGCAATTCATTACCGCCCCGTGCCTCAACATCGGCGGCGAAGATGCCACGGTAGCAGTCTACAGGCGGCACAACACCTTCCTGGGCATATAGAAGCGCGGGGTGCAGGTTGGAGTAGTCAATCTCCACCATCCGCTTGCCATTGACGGTCAGGTGACGACGGTAGGCCTTTGGCACATTCTGCCACCAGCCCCCGTAAAACCGGCCTCCGGTCGCCAGGTCATTGTCATTGAAGACACGGTGGAGAGTTCGCCGGTCCAGCGCCAGAGGCTTCGCCCCGTCGGGGTCCTCTGCCAGCCGAGCCTGCAAATCTGCCAGTTCGGCATCAGGGATATGCAGGTCATACCAGCGGGTAGCCAGCACCCGGTTGATCCGGGAAAGGTTATCCGCCATCTGCTGCACCTCTGCGGTCACGGGAGCAGCGAACAACTCGTCCGGGCCATCCGCACTCTTGATCCGCACCTTAATGGGGGCATGACCTCGCTCAGGAGGCACGATCACGGGGAACACTTCCTGCTCTCTGGCTGTGAACTTGCTGATGAGGTGGTCAGTGGCCCTGAACCGGGTGAGGCGGCTGCGGTTAGACCCGTTCTTCCTGCCCTGGCGGTCGTGAACGCCTCGTTGGGTTTGCTCCAGATATCCCAGCTCCAGCATTCCCTGATAGGCCCGCTCGACATGGATGCTGTAGGTCAGATCCGCGGGCGAGGCCTCACCGCCATACCAGTTCCTGTTCAGGTGGACAGAGGCTTCCCCCTTCCGCTTGCGCTGGTAGACCACGGCCACGCTGTCACGGATCAAGGTTTCCACGGAAGCCCGCAGCTTGAGAAGCTGCTCTCCCCGCACTCGGCGCTTTGCCTTACCGGTGGCGTTCCACTGGTGGCCTTGGATCTCCTCAACCAGGCCGTCAACAACCTGGAAGAAGCGCCGGTAGCGGCGTTCACGTGCATTCTCTTGCGTCTGTGCGTTTGTGACCACGGCTGTAACCTCGGCTGGAGCAGTTACTGACCTCATATGTGAGGGTCAGGTGCGGCCCTGGGGGCCGCCCTTCCCCATACTAAGATGACTTAGCAGCATCAACTCCTGCCGTCTGATCCGATGCTGAGGGACCCTGCAGGACTGCAGCCCTTCCCCGTGGCCTTGCCTCCTGGACATCCAGACCAGCCAACGGGCGGGCAATCTGGCCTCCTCCCAGCCCGTGGCATGGCGACCCTGTGCATTGGCGTTTGCGGTCTAGTAGGATCTGCAGGAATATGCACTCACCACCCGCCGTAGCTCGGAAAACCGTCAAGGCTGGCCAGAGACCCCATTCGGACATTTCCGGATGCGGGTGCCTGCTGCCGGTTGACGACCTCCACAGCCAAATCTCGAGGCGGGGCCGTATACGCTATCCCAGCGGGGGGGGTGGCACTCGCCCCCCTTGCCGCTTACAGCAACCAGAATGCCCGCAGAGCGTACCGGTGTGAGTCATACAGCGCATTAACGGCTCCCAGGTAGGGGGAGCCATCTGCCAGCTTTACGGTCCTCTGTGAGTCCTGCATGCGGTCCCGGGGCAGTCTGCAGCTCCTGAAGGCCTTGCAGGCCAGACCACAGCACGGGGACCACGGCCCCGTCTGTAGAAGGCTTCTCTGGACCGTAGTACATCCCGTAGACCAAATCGTGCCTGTTGACCGCAACCGCACGGGGCTGATAGCCCTTATTTTGCTGATGCACGTGGCTGCGGCGGTGCCTGTAACGGGAGCAGAACTACCGTGTGGGGGCACCATCACTTCAGATACCCACTTGTTTCTGCTTCGGATTTTGCAGCGCGTATAACACAGCAGCCGCCGCTGGAACTCATTCTGACTGCCGCATCTGCACCGAAAGCCAGGCCGGCTGATCCGGCAGCCGGACGCCAGGTATTCCGGTAAAAGCGGATCTGGCCTTCCCGCCCGCAATCGCAGGCTGCAACTCAGGCGCTGGAGCCTGCTTGCCGCGCTGAACCTCCAGTTTAAAACCGGCTGTGAACTGCAGGGCAAACCGCAGCCCGGCCCCGTTTCCGCTGCGGCATTGGCGCGATTGCCTTCTGCCCGCAGCCATGCTGTTGTGCGCGCGACGCAGGAGAGTTTTCAGGGAGACCCACTCATGACCGATGCCCCGTCTTATGGCTTTGACACCTTGCAGATTCATGCTGGCGCCAAGCCGGACCCGGCCACTGGCGCGCGGCAGACGCCGATTTACCAAACCACCGCTTATGTCTTTCGCGATGCCGAACACGCTGCGGCCCTGTTCAACCTGCAGGAGGTCGGGTTTATCTATTCCCGCCTGACCAACCCTACGGTTGCGGTGCTGCAGGAGCGGCTGGCGACGCTGGAAGGCGGCGTTGGCGCGGTCTGCTGCTCCTCCGGCCATGCGGCGCAGATCATGGCGCTGTTCCCGCTGATGGGGCCGGGCTGCAATGTGGTGGCCTCGACCCGGCTGTATGGCGGCACCGTCACCCAGTTCAGCCAGACCATCAAGCGTTTCGGCTGGTCGGCGAAATTCGTTGACACCGACGATCTGGACGCGGTCAAGGCGGCGATCGACGGCAACACCCGTGCTGTGTTCTGCGAATCCATCGCCAACCCGGGCGGCTATGTGACCGATATCCGGGCGCTGGCGGACATCACCGATGGCGCCGGCATCCCGCTGATTGTCGACAACACCTCCGCCACGCCGTACCTGTGCAACCCGATTGCCCAAGGGGCCACGCTGGTGGTGCATTCGACCACCAAATACCTGACCGGCAACGGCACCGTGACCGGCGGCTGCGTGATCGACAGCGGCAAGTTCGACTGGTCTGCAAATGACAAGTTCCCGTCCCTGTCGGCGCCGGAGCCGGCCTATCACGGCCTCAAGTTCCACGAGACCTTTGGCCCGCTGGCCTATACCTTCCACGGTATCGCCATCGGCCTGCGCGATCTGGGCATGACGATGAACCCGCAGGCGGCGCATTACACGCTGATGGGCGTCGAGACGCTGTCCCTGCGGATGCAGCGCCATTGCGAAAACGCGCGCAAGGTGGCCGACTGGCTGGAGAACGACGACCGGATCGATTATGTGACCTATGCCGGGCTGCCGTCCTCGCCCTATTACGAGCGCGCCCAGGCCTGCTACCCCAAGGGCACCGGCGGGCTGTTTACCTTTGCCGTCAAGGGCGGTTACGAGGCTTGCGTCAAACTGGTGGATTCGCTGGAGATTTTCAGCCACGTCGCCAACCTGGGCGACACCCGCTCGCTGATCATCCACTCCGCCTCCACCACCCACCGGCAGCTGACGCCGGAGCAGCAGGAAGCCGCGGGCGCGGGCCCCAACGTGGTGCGCGTGTCCATCGGCATCGAGGATGCGGACGACCTGATCCGCGACTTGGACCAGGCGCTGGCCAAAGCTTGCGGCTGAGACACGGTTTACCTGAAAGAGAAAGGCCGGGCGCCCTGCCCGGCCTTTTTCGTTATTCGCTTGCCGCGCCGCCCGGCTCGGCCATGTCGAACACCACCGAGACATTATGGGTGAAGGTCAGCTCGCCAGCTTCGACCGGCATCGCCTCGCTGCGGGCCATGTCCATGGCCATCATCGGACGCGGCCCGCCACCGCCGCCGTTCTCGGTGATTGTGCGCACCGGGCCCAGCTCCATGCCGGCGGCTTCGGCCAGCTGCTGCGCTTTGCGCATCGCATCCTTGACCGCCTCGCCGCGGATCCTGTCGGTGACCGCGGCGGTATCCTCAACGCCAAAGCTCAACCCCTGGAACTGGTTGGCGCCCGCGGTCAGCACTGTATCCAGCACCGGCCCCAGACGGTCCAGATCGCGCACCCGCACCATCAGCGTGTTCGACGCCTGAAAGCCGGTGATCTCGCGCCGGCCGCCGTTGTCGTAGGAGCGGTCCTGCGACCAGACCGGATGCATCGCGATCTGCTGGGTCTGCATGTCGGCACCAGCGATGCCGCTGTCCTTCAGCTGCGCGATCACCGCCCCCATCGCCTCGGACACAGCCGCCATGGCAGCCGCGGCTTCCTCGGCCTCCTCGGTCACGCCCAGGGTGATGGTTGCCAGTTCCGGCGCCATCTGCAGGGTGCTTTCGCCATTGACCGTGATCTGCCGCGGGGCGGCGGCTTCGCTTGCGGCTGCAGCGCCTGCCCCCATCGACAGCATCAGTGCGGCGGCCAGAAGTTTCCTTGCTTTCATCTTCAAAAGCTCCTTTTACGAATGCCCCTTAGATGGGGACGGCAAACTGCCGCCCGCAAGCCCCGCCGTCAGTCTTTTCCTTTAACTCGGCAATCTCCTGCTTTAAGGTCCGCGGCAAAACACCGGGCGCGTCGGGCGGCCCCGGGCAGTATGGATTTGGATGGTTTGACCCACGGCATGAAACCGGCTTTTGCTCTTTCGCTTTCCGCTGATGGTATTGCGCTTCTCTATCGCGCCGAAGACGGCTGGCGGCACGTGGGCAGCACCCCGTTTGACGCCGGGGATCTGCCTGCTGCGCTGGCGGACATACGCGCCGATGCGCTGCGGCTGGCGCCGGACGGCGTGTTCAGCAAGCTGATCCTGCCAGAGGACCAGATCCGCTATCTGACATTGGAAACCGGTGAGCTGCCGGCAGAGGCGCGGATTGCCGCCGCCAGGGCTGCGCTGGAAGGGGCGACGCCCTATCCGGTGGATGAGCTGGCCTTTGACATCAGCGCGGACGGCAGCCTGACCCATGTTGCCGCCGTGGCGCTGGAAACGCTGGACGAGGCGGAAACCTTTGCGGTGGAGCATGGATTTGGCCCGGTGAGCTTTGTCGCGGCACCCGAAGACAGCGGATTTCAGGGCGAGCCGTTCTTTGGCACCACCCGTGCGATCCGCGGCACCGAGGTAGAGCCCGACAGCGAAGCGGTAGAGGTTGCCGGCCCGGCCAAGCTGCCGGCGCCAGTGGCAGAGGACACGGCAGAAAACAGCGCGCCCGCCCCGGCAGAGAACACACCGGAGCCGTCCACGGACACTGCCGCCGAACAGCCGGCGGAGCAGCAGCCGCCCGCTCCGACCGCCAGCCTGGACCCGCCGCAGCCGCCCCAGGCGCCCGCACAGGAACCGGACGCGGAAGCAGCAAAAGAAGACGCGCCTGTGGATGCCCCGGCGCTGCCCGCCGATGCGAAGGCACCGGTCAGCCTTCCGCCTGCGCCGCCGGCACCGGCAGCCGGCGGCTCCGCGCAGGAGGGCAACGGGTTCTCCAGCATCCGCAGCAAAGCTGCGGCCGCAAACTCCTCTGCTCCGCCCGTTCAGGGTCCGGCGCCGGCGCCTGACCGTATTCCGCCGCCTCTTGCGGCGAAACCGCTGGGGGCCGCTGTTGCGGCCAAGCCCGCGGATCAGGCCGGCGCCGCCGCGCCGCAGCCAAAGATCCCGCCCGCCCCCGCAGCGCTGCGTGAAGCTGCCGCAGCTCCGGCCCCGCCGCCCAAGGAGGATGCCGGCAAACCGGCAGCCAAAGGCAAGCCGCGCTACCTTGGGGTGATCCTGACGGCCCTGCTGCTGCTGTTCATGGCCACCGTCGCGGTTTGGGCGGTATTCGGCGAAAGCGGCTTCTTCTCGGACACGCCTGCTGAAGACAGCCGCCTAGCACCCGAAGGCGCCCCCGGCAGCCCCCCGCCGGACGGGACAGACAGCCCGGCCGCCGTGGTGCCGCAGCCCGGCACGGATGCGGATGATGCCGCCATCGCGCCGCAGGTCAGCGTGCTGGCGGATCAGCCCGACCCCGGCGTGCAGGTCCTTGGCGCTGCCGCGGATGCCCCCACTGGCGAAGCGGCCCTGGCGGACGTGCTTGACAGCGGGCAGGAGCCCTCTGCCGAAGACGAAGCTGCCGCGGATGGCGCGGAGCTGCCTGACGAGACCGCTGAGGCTGACGCGGCAATTCCGGACGCGCTGGAGGACTTCGAAACGGAGGAAGGCTTGGCGGTGCCTGCCGCCCCGGCGCAGGCACCGCAGCAAGAGCCGCTGGACGAATTGGCCTTGGCTGCGCGCTATGCCGCGACCGGGGTATGGCCGGTTGCGCCGGATCTTGGAACCAGCCCCGCTGCGCCTGGCCTTGATGAGCTTTATACCGCCTCCATTGACCAGCCGGACATCGCCGCCGATGCAGTGGCGCTGCCGCAGCCGGAGTCCTTTGCCGGGGATGACAGGCTGGCGGCGATTGCCTCCCCCGCCGTGGCGGGTGCGGACTTTGACCTGGACGCCCGCGGACTGGTCAAGGCCAGCCCCAAAGGCACACTCAACCCCGACGGCATCAGGGTCTACCTGGGCCGCCCGAAGAAGGTGCCGCCGCGCGCACCGGAGCGCAGCGACCCGGCCGCCGAAGCCCTGGCCGAAGAGGTGGCCCGCAATCAGGTGCTGTCGCGCAAGCGCCCCAAAGCCCGGCCCGCGGATCTGGAGGAACAGACCGAGCGCGCCCGGCTGGGCGGCCTCAGCCGGGCCGAACTCGCCTCGCTGCGCCCGCGCCAGCGCCCGGCCAGCGTGAAACCGGCCGGGGAAGAGCAGATGGCGGCCACCGCCCTGGCCATTGCCGCCTCGGCGGTGCCGCGCGAGCGGCCTGCGAATTTCGCCAATCTGGTGGACCGCGCCCGCCGCAATGCCCAGAACCAGGTGCAGACCGCCGCCGCCGTGCCCGCCGCTGCCGCTGCTGCCGCGCCGCGCATCCCGACCGAAGCGTCGGTCGCCCGCCGCGCCACGGTCAACAACGCCCTCAATCTGCGCAAGCTGAACCTGATCGGGGTTTACGGCACCGCCTCTGACCGCCGCGCGCTGGTCCGGCTGCCGTCGGGCCGCTACATGAAGGTGCGGGTCGGCGACCGCATCGACGGCGGCCGGGTGATTGCCATTGGCGAAAGCCAGCTGCAGTACCAGAAAGGCGGCCGCAACCGCACTCTGAAGATGCCCAACAGCTAAGCATCCGGGCGGGACGGCATTTTGCCCCTGCCCACTACCACCAGCCCCCGGTCTGCAGGCAGCCGGGCCCCGAACACGCAGACGAACACGAAAAAGCCGGGCCCGCAGTGCGGACCCGGCCCTGTCACTCAAGCGCCGGCGGTTACTCGGCGGCCTGGATCTCGCCGTTTTCGATCTGCTCCCGCTCGATCGATTCAAACAGCGCCTTGAAGTTGCCCTCGCCGAAGCCGTCGTCGCCCTTGCGCTGGATGAACTCAAAGAAGATCGGACCGATCACGGTCTTGGAGAAGATCTGCAGCAGGATCTTGGTCTCGCCGCCGTCAACCACGCCTTCGCCGTCGATCAGGATGCCGTGTTTCTTCATCCGGTCCAGCGGCTCTTCATGGCCCTGCACGCGCTCGTGGCTCAGGTCGTAATAGCTCTCCGGGGGGGCAGGCATGAACTTGATGCCGCGCTCCGAAATCTCATCGGTCGAGTCATAGATGTTCTCGGTGCCGACGGCGATGTGCTGGATGCCCTCGCCCTTATACTTCTTCAGGTAGGAGACGATCTGCCCGGTTTCGCCGCGGTCCTCGTTGATCGGGATCCGGATACGGCCGCAGGGCGAGGTCAGCGCGCGGCTCAGCAGGCCGGTGTATTTCCCTTCGATGTCGAAGAAGCGGATCTCCTTGAAGTTGAACAGCTCGCCGTAGAACTTGAACCACTTGTCCATGTTGCCCTTGTAGACGTTGTGGGTCAGGTGATCGAGGTAGTAGAAGCCGACGCCGCGCGCCTTGGACTGCTTCAGCCACTCGAATTCCTCATTGTAGGGCGAGGTGTCATAGTACTGGTCGATGAAGTAGATCAGCGAGCCGCCGATGCCCTTGATCGCGGGCACGTCCATGGTCTTGTCATCGCCGTCATAGGCTTCGGCGCCCTTGGCGACGGCATGTTCGAACGCCTTCTGCGCATCGGCCACGCGCCAGCCCATCGACGGGGCGCAGGGGCCATGCTCTGCGACGAATTTTTCGGCAAAGCTGCCGGCCTCGGCATTCAGGATATAGGTGATGTCGCCCTGCTGCCACAGCTCGATGCCGGGCTTTTGCTTGTGTCGGCCGACCAGCTCATAGCCCATCCGGGTGAACAGGTCCCGCAGTTCCTGCGGCTCCGGGCTGGCAAATTCAACAAATTCAAAGCCATCGGTGCCAGCGGGGTTTTCCGGGGTAATCTCGGATTTCGGGGCATTGTGGGGGAACGGACCCATTGCGCGTCTCCTTCATCTGATGTGGGGACAGGATTAAATCTTGCGCCAAGAATACCGCATTTCCGATACAGGTTTTCCGCGTAGTTTAACGCGCGCCGCTTGCTTTATGCGCAGGTTTTTCACATTCTTCCTGAAAAACGGAGAAATCCCGCATGCTGGATCCGACAGACACGAAACTTCTCGCGGCGCTGCAAAAAGACGCGCATCTGACCGCGCAGCAGCTTGGCGAACTGCTCAACCTGTCGCCCAGCCAGGCCGGGCGGCGGCGCCAGCGGCTGGAGGCGGAAGGCTATATCGAGGGCTATGCGGCGCGGCTGAACCCGGCCAAACTGGGGCTTGCGGTGCAGGGGTTTGTGCAGGTGCATCTGGGCAGCCACGGCCCCGAGCAGTCCAAGGGGTTCGCCCGGCTGGTGGCCAGCCAGCCGCAGATCACCTCCGCCTGGACGATGACCGGCGAAGCCGATTACCTGCTGCGTGTCTACTGCGCCGACCTGCAGGCGCTGAACACGCTGATTCACGAAATTCTGCTGCCGCACCCGGGCGTTTCACGCGTCCAGAGCCAGATCGTAATGGCACAATTAAAACGAGATGCGCCGCTGCCAACTTAACTACTCGGGAAGGGTTTGGGCGTAAGACGAACGCAACGACTACTCAAACAGAAGTGGAATTTGCCGTGTCTTTTGTTGACCGCCGTGTTGAAACGCGCCCAAGCAGCGGCGAGGCTCCCTTTGGCCTCCATGAAGTGTTCTTCTCCAGGACTGACGGCCGGGGCGTGATCCAGGCCGGGAACTATGTTTTCCGGCGGGTGGGCGCCTACCCCTGGGAGGAGCTGATCGGCGCGCCGCACAAGCTGATCCGCCACCCGGACATGCCCAAGGGCGTGTTTTCTTTGTTCTGGGACACGATCCAGCGCGGCGACCCCATGGGCGCCTATGTCAAGAACAAGTCCAAGGACGGGCTGTACTACTGGGTGTTTGCCGTGGTTGTCCCCTGCCAGGACGGCTACCTCTCTGCCCGGATCAAGCCCAGCAGCAAACTGTTCGGCGAGGTGCGCGCCTTTTACGCCCAGATGCTCAAGCGCGAGAAAGACCAGGGGGTCAAACCTGAGGACAGCGCCCAGTACCTGCTCGACTGGCTGGGCAGTCACGGCTACGAGAATTACCACCAGTTCGCCGCCCACGCGCTGAGCCAGGAGCTGATCGCCCGCGATACCGGCCTCAGCAACCAGCCGCACGCCCGCATCCGGGAACTGACCGGCATGCTGCGCAATGCCGAAACCCTGGTCGAGGAAACCGAAGGTCTGATCGCCGATTTCGACGCCATGCACACGATCCCGCACAACCTGCGGGTGCTGGCCTCGCGGATTGAGCCGTCGGGCGGACCGGTCACCGTGCTGTCGCAGAACTATGGCTCCATGTCGCGCGAGATGTCGGACTGGTTCGCGGCGCATGTGATGGGAAAGAACAGCAACTTCGCCAAGATCAAATCCTCCGTCAACAACAGCCTGTTTGTCGAAGGCATGGCGCGGATCCTGATCGAATGCGACAACCAGCTGCAAAAAGAACGCCGCGAACTGGGCAATGTCGACATGGAGGCCGAGCGCAAGATCCTCGGCGATTTGGTGAAGGACCAGGTCAAGCGCTCGCAGGACGGCATGAAGGAAGTCGATCAGGAAGCCGAGCGCATCACCAGCGCCTGCCAGGTCATGCACCGGCATTTCCTCGGCCTCAGCTCGACCCGGGTGCTGCTGAAGATCGAAAGCGCCAGGCTGACCGATTCTGGTGAAACCCTGGCAGATATCATCGACCAGCTCGGCGGTTTCCAGGAGCGGATTTCGCGGCGGCTGGACCGGATCGGCAAGCTCAGCGAAGAAATCCGCCTGCTGGAGCAATAATTCCGCGGCGCCGGCCCCCGGCAGGCGCCGAATTGCCTTATCAGCGCGCCGCAGCTGCCAAAGCCATTGCCAAGGTACCGGCGCGCTTGCGATACCTTCTGTATGGAAGAGTTTTTTTACCAGGCAACCGTTTATCTGGCAGCCGCCGTCATCGCGGTGCCGCTGGCCGCACGTCTCGGCCTTGGCTCGGTGCTGGGCTACCTGGCGGCGGGCATTGCCATCGGCCCGGTGCTTGGCCTGACCGGCACCGAAACCGAGGATCTGCGCCATTTCGCGGAGTTCGGCGTGGTCATGATGCTGTTCCTGATCGGGCTGGAGCTGGAGCCGCGCGCGCTGTGGGCGATGCGGCACAAGCTGCTGGGACTGGGCGGCATGCAGATTTCGCTGTCCACCCTTGCCCTGATGGGGGCAGCCATGGCGATGGGCCAGCCCTGGCACGTCAGCCTGGCCATCGGCCTGGCGCTGTCGCTCTCTTCCACCGCGATCGTGCTGCAGACGCTGTCCGAAAAGGGATTGATGCGCACCGGCGGCGGCCGCTCGGCCTTTTCGGTGCTGCTGACCCAGGACATTGCGGTGATTCCGATACTGGCCTTCCTGCCGCTGCTTGGCTCTTATGCAATCCCGCAGTTCTCCAGCGATGGCTCCATCATTCTGGAAAGCGACAGCCACGGCGCGGGCCACGGGTCCTTGTCACTGGTGGACGGGCTGCCCGGCTGGGCGGTGACGCTGGTCACCCTCGCCGCCATTGCCTTTATCATCCTCGCGGGCATCTACCTCACCCGGCCGCTGTTCCGCTTCATCCACGCCTCCAACCTGCGCGAGATGTACACCGCGCTGGCGCTGATGATCGTGGTCGGCATCTCCTTCCTGATGACGCTGGTCGGCCTGTCGCCGGCGCTCGGCGCCTTTCTGGCGGGCGTGGTGCTGGCCAACTCGGAATTCCGGCATGAACTGGAAAGCGACCTCAACCCCTTCAAGGGGCTTCTGCTGGGGCTGTTCTTCATCACCGTCGGCGCAGGCATCGACTACCGCCAGCTCCTGGCGGATCCCGCCGACCTGATCGGACTGGCCGCGCTGGTAATCTTTGCCAAGGGCGCAGTGCTGTTTGCGGTTGGCCGCGCCTTTGGCCTGCGCCGCCGCGGGCTGTGGCTGTTCACCCTCAGCCTGGCCCAGGCCGGGGAGTTCGGCTTTGTGCTGCTCACCTTCTCGCGCCAGCTGAATGTGATCCCGGCGGCCCTGTCGGAAAAGCTGCTGCTGGTGATTGCCCTGTCGATGCTGATCACGCCGCTGCTGTTCATCCTCTATGACTTCCTGTCCAAACGCATGGCCGACGCCCGCCAGGAGCACGAGCCGGACGAGATCGACGAGGAAGGCCCGGTCATCATCGCCGGCATTGGCCGCTTCGGGCAGATCGTCAACCGGCTGGTTCAGGCCAGCGGTTTCAAGACCGTGGTGCTGGACCACGACATGGAGGCGGTGCAGCTGATGCGCCGCTTCGGGGTCAAGAGCTTTCTGGGCGACCCCACCCGCCCGGAGCTGCTGAAAGCGGCCGGCATTGCCAAGGCCAAGGTGTTTGTCGTGGCGCTGGATGATCCCGAAGGGGTGGTCAAGATGGTGTCCCATGTGCGCCGCGCCTATCCGGACCTGCACATCATCGCCCGCGCCAAGGACCGCAACCACGTCTATGAGCTGTATCAGGCCGGCGCCGACGACATCGTGCGCGAGCTGTTCGACAGCTCGGTCCGGGCGGGCCGCTACGTGCTGGAGAACGTGGGCCTCACCGAATACGAGGCGGCGCAGGCGGCGCAGACGTTCTACAATCACGACCGCCAGAACCTGCGCGATCTGGCCGAGCACTGGGTCCCCGGCACCCCGGCCAGCCAGAACCCCGCCTATATC
This sequence comes from Leisingera aquaemixtae, assembly GCF_006740765.1. GTDB lineage: Bacteria > Pseudomonadota > Alphaproteobacteria > Rhodobacterales > Rhodobacteraceae > Leisingera > Leisingera aquaemixtae. The sequence goes on along the minus strand of NZ_CP041159.1, from coordinate 750,167 downwards.
GAACGGGCGCGGGAACTGGAAAAGGCCCTCGAAAGCGCGATTTTCGAAATGGCGGAGCGCAAGCGGAAGAAATCCTCCGAGGCCGCCGAATAAAAAAGCCCCGGCGCAGGCCAGGGCTTCGTTTTAGCAACTGAGACAGGCGCTCAGCCGTCCGAGACCCCCGCCTCGGCAAATGTTGCCATACCGCTGTGACAGGCAATCGCGCCTTTCAGCACCTGGATCGCCAGCGCCGCGCCGGAGGCCTCGCCCAGCCGCAGACCCAGCGACAAGAGCGGCTGCTTGCCCAGTTTGCCGAGCAGCACCGGATGGGCGCCCTCGGCGCTTTGGTGGCCCGCCAAGGCGTGGTCCAGCGCCCCGTCTGCGGTTTGCAACAGGCAGGCGGCGGCGGCGCAGCAGATGAAGCCGTCCAGGATCACCGGGATGCGCAGCACCCGGGCCGCGGCAATGGCACCGGCCATGGCGGCAATCTCGCGCCCGCCAAGGCAGGCCAGCGCATCCAGCCCATCCCGGATGGCGCCCTTGTGCAGCGCCACGCCTTCGGCCACCACCCGGGTCTTGTTGGCAAGACCGGCATCATCCACGCCGGTGCCGCGGCCGGTCCAGTCAGCCGCGTCTCCGCCGAACAGGGCACAGGCCAGCGCCGCCGCCGGGGTGGTGTTGCCGATGCCCATCTCGCCGACCACCAGCAGGTCGGCGCTGGGGTCCACTGCGGTCCAGCCCGTCCGCAGGGCGGCCAGCAGCTCATCCTGGGTCATGGCCGGGCCTTGGGTGAAATCACCGGCCGGGCGGTCCAGCTCCAGCGCGTGCACATCCATGCGGGCGCCTGCCAGCTTGGCCAGCTGGTTGATCGCGGCGCCGCCGTGCTGGAAGTTGATGACCATCTGAGCGGTGACTTCCGGCGGAAAGGCCGAAACGCCTTGCGCTGTCACGCCGTGATTGCCGGCAAAGACGATCACCTGCGGCGCGGCGATTTCGGGCCGGTCGCTGCCGCGCCAGCCGCCGTACCAGATCGCCAGGTCTTCCAGCCGCCCCAGCGCGCCCGGCGGTTTGGTCAGCTGGCTGTTTCGGGCGGCAGCGCCCTGCAGCGCGGCCTGGTCCTGGGCCGGCGCAGCAGCCAGTGCGGCGCGGAAATCATCAAGGGAGGAAAGCTGTGGCAGCATGTGAAAGCCTCGTTGCATCTGAGCGGGTGACGCGGATAAAGCGGTTGGCAATCTGTTTAACCGCTGGCGGCAGTGCCGCAAGCCCCGCAATAGGCCCGTAAATGCGAAAAAACGACATCCAGGCAAATGACGTGCTTCTGGCGCTGGTGCTGCTGACCCGGCTGCCGCTGCCGCATCTGCCGCCGCAAGCGTTTCAGCGTCAGGCCAAGGCAGTCTGGGCGTTTCCGCTGGCCGGGCTGGCGGTGGCCCTGCCCGCAGCACTGCTGGCCGCGCTGGCGCTGGCGGCGGGCCTGCCGGCGGCGGTGGCCGCCGGGCTGGCGCTGGCAGTTCAGGTGCTGCTGACCGGTGCCATGCATGAGGACGGGCTGGCCGATACCGCCGACGGGCTGTGGGGCGGTTTCAGCCGCGAACGGCGGCTGGAGATCATGAAAGACAGCCGCATCGGGGCCTACGGGGTGATCGCGCTGATCCTGGGGTTCGGCCTGCGCTGGACCGCGCTGGCCGCCTTGCTGCAGGTTGCAGGCCCCTGGCCGCTGCTGGCGCTGGCGATGATGAGCCGGGCGGTGATGCCCGCGCTGATGGCGGCGCTGCCCAATGCGCGATCGGCGGGGCTGTCGCAAACCGTGGGACGCCCCCGCGCTCTGCCCTGCCTTCTGGCCGCAGGGCTTGCAGTATTCCTGTCATTGCCTCTGATTGGCGCGGCGGCCTTTGGCACCGCCCTGGCAATGGGTGCAGCCGCTATGGGGCTGGGCGCGCTGGCCAGGGCCAAGATCGGCGGCCAGACCGGCGACATACTGGGCGCTTCGCAGCAGATGGCGGAAATTGCGGGGCTGCTCGCTTTGCTCGCCATCTGCAGCTGAGCCGGACGGGCATAAAAAAAGGCCGCGCCTTCTCAGGCACAGCCTTTCTGTCTTGTGATCGGCTGATCAGGCAGCGCGGGAGGTCAGAACCTCGTCCACCTGCTTGGCAGCGGCGATCTCATCATTGCCGGAGACGGCGGCCACTTCGCGGGTCAGGCGCTCCAGCGCGGCCTCATACAGCTGGCGCTCGGAGTAGCTCTGCTCGCGCTGATCGTCCGTGCGGTGCAGATCGCGGACCACTTCGGCGATCGAGATCAGGTCGCCGGAGTTGATCTTCTGCTCATACTCCTGGGCGCGGCGCGACCACATCGCGCGCTTCACCTTGGCCTTGCCCTTGAGCGTCTTCATCGCCTGCTCGATCACATCGGGCGAGCTCAGCGAACGCATCCCCACTTCGGTCGCCTTGTTGGTCGGCACCCGCAGGGTCATCTTGTCCTTTTCAAAAGTGATCACGAAAAGCTCCAGCGCAAAGCCGGCCACTTCCTGCTCCTCGATCGAGATGATCTGGCCAACGCCATGCGCCGGGTAAACCACGTAATCATCGGGGCGGAATTCGAGCTTCTTCGACTTGGTCATACAGGTTTTTCCTCACTCACAGCCGGGCGGCACCGGCATTAACGCGAAAAAGCACCGGACTCCGGCCAGTTCGTCTGGACCAGTCCCCGGGACATTTTCTTCGCAGAAATACCGCCCAAAGTACGCACCGCTTAAGGCGTGCGCCCGGGGCGGACTCCGATTTCTTTTGCCTATTGTGGCCTGAGTATATCATAAAAATGGGCCGCCTGAAAGACAGCCCGCTGGTCAGGGACCGCAAAATCCCTATGCAATGCGGCGGTTTTTTGCACAATTGCGCCATCGCTGCGCAGGAGGGAGAATCAGCCGCCTTCGCCGGGTGCCTCGGAGAAATACTTCTCCATCTTGCCCTCTTCACCGTCGCGTTCTTCGGCGTCGGGCAGCGGGTCCTTCTTGGACACGATCACCGGCCACATTTCGGAGTATTTGCGGTTGAATTCAACCCACTTGTCCATGTCCGGCTCGGTGTCCGGACGGATCGCATCCGCCGGGCATTCCGGCTCGCAGACGCCGCAGTCGATGCATTCGTCGGGGTGGATCACCAGGGTGTTCTCGCCCTCATAGAAGCAGTCCACCGGGCACACCTCGACACAATCGGTGTATTTGCAGGCGATGCAGTTTTCCGTCACGACATAGGTCATAGTACCGAGTCCCGTTATCCGTTTGCGCCTAGCTAATCCAGACCGGCCAAGGCTTCAAGCCGTCAAAGGGTATCCTGCTTGCGAGTAAGATCAAGCGCCCTGCGGGCTTTTTTGTCCGGGCGGCCTTTTCCTTCGAACTTGGGATTGGCCGGAATTTTTTCCTGCTTTTCCGTCATGTCGGAATAAAGGGCCTGCGCTTCCGGCGCCGGGCCGCGGCGTTCGCCGGTGGCCTCGATGCGGACCACGCGGATCACCTTGCCCTGGGCGAAGGTCAGAACGTCCCCGGGGGAGACGTTCTGAGCCGGTTTCGATGCCTTGGTGCCGTTGACGCGCACATGGCCCGCGCCGACCTGTTTGGCGGCCAGGCTGCGGGTCTTGAAAAACCGCGCATACCACAGCCATTTGTCGATGCGGATCCGGGGCGCGCCGTCGGCCATGGCCGGATCAGTCGCCCTGTTTCAGCCCCATCAGCGCAGCGGCAAAGGGGTTGTCCGGGTCGATCTGCTTTTCCTTCTTGGCGGGACGCGAGGAATAGGTCTTGGCGCCCTTGTCCTGGCGCGGACCGCCCTTGCGGCCCGGTTTGCCGTGGCCGCCTTCGCCGCCGCCTTTGCCGCCGCGCGGCTTGCCCTTGCCGCCCGGTTTGCCGTCGCCCTGCGGACGGCGGTTCTGCTGGCGCTGGCCGCCCTGACGGCCGCCCCGGGTGCCGCCCCAGGTGAAGGTGTAAAAGACTTCCGTCTCCGCTGCGTCGAGCGCGGCGTCGGCCGCTTCGCCCACCGGGGTTTCAGCCGCAGCAGTCTCTGCAACCGGCGTCTCAGCCACCGGCTCGGCCGGTTCCTCGGCCACCGGGGCAACGCCTGCATCCTCGATCGCTTCGGTGCCTGCGGGCACGTCGGCGGGTGCGGCTTCACCTTCTTCTGCCGGTGCGGCAGCAGGCGTGTTCTCGACCTCGGCGGCGGCGTCCATCACCGGCTTGTCTTCGGACGGGGTGCCGGTTTCGGTCACGACGGCATCCACCGGCTTGACCTTCTGGCGCTCGCCCTTCTCGGCGCTGTAGCCCAGGCCCTGCATCAGGTCGGCGAACTGCTCCAGCGTCATGCCGGTGATCGACAGCATGTCGGCCTTGGCTTCAAAACCGCCGCGGCTGTCTTCGGCGCGCAGCATGTCGGCCAGGCGCTCCAGCATGTCGATGCGGATCATCCGCTCGCCCGCAGCCCGGTAGCCGCACATAGTGTCATAGCCCTCGGGCGCGTCCTTGATCGACGGCACGGTGACCAGACCCGGCGGCGGCGCCTCGGGGAAGTCCTGCAGGCCGTTGGCCAGCGACCACAGCACCAGGCGCAGACGCGTCGGCGCAGGCTTCAGCAGAAGCGGCATGAAGATGGTGAACTGGCCGAAGCGGATGCCGTGCTTGCGCAGCGCGCCGCGGGCGTCCTGATCCAGATCCTTCACCTCCTGCGCAACGCCTGCACGCGGCAGCACGCCGAGGTTTTCGACCATCCGGAAGGCAAAGCCGCGCGCCAGGCCGGTCAGCTCTTCGTCCTTTTGCAGGTCCAGCAGCGGCTCGAACAGCGCGTTGATCTTGCGGGTGATGAAATGCAGCAGGCGGCGCTCCACCTTCTGGGCGACATCCGGCCCGGCGGCGTCGTCGACGAACACCTCGATCTGCGGGCTCAGCGCGTCCGCGCCGGCCACCAGCTTGCCCACCGCATCGCCGCCCCACATCAGGCCGCCCTGCTCGGTATAATCGATCTCGGTATCGGGTGCGTTATAGAACCGGTCCGCACGCAGATGGAATTGCGGCGCCAAAGCCTGCAGCGAGGCCGCTTTCAAGGCTTTTGCCTCAGCACCCTGCGCGCCTTTGTCCGGGCTGAACCGGAACCCTTCCAGACGGCCGACGAATTCGCCTTCGACCGTCACTTCACCCTTGTCATTCACTTCGGCCAAAAGGGCCTCCTTCTGTTTGAGCCGGCGCAGAAGCACGGATGTGCGCCGGTCCACAAATCGCTGAGTCAAGCGCTCGTGCAGCGCGTCTGACAGTCTGTCTTCTACAGCGCGCGTCTCCCCGCGCCAATGGCTTTCGTCACGCAGCCAGCCATTCCGCTGCGCGACATATGTCCACGTCCGGATAAAGGCCAGACGCTTGGACAGGGTATCTATGTTGCCGTCGGTCCGGTCAATCCGCTTGATCTGGCGGGCCAACCAGTCGTCCGGCACCACACCGCCGCCGTGCAGATGCTCAAAAATAACGCCCAGAAGCGAGGTATGTTCCGCATGGCTGATGCCGCGGAAGTCGGGAATCCGGCAGACATCCCACAGCAGTTTCACCGATTGCGCATTGGTGGTGCGGGCGATGATGGCGGATTCGCGCGACAGCATCTTCAGCGCACCCAGGTCGTCGGCCTCGCGCGCCTTGGTCAGATGCTCGTTCGAGGGGCTTGATTCGAGCGAGTTGATCAGCGCCTCGACGGTGCCGAACTGCAGATCGGCAGAGCGCCAGTTGAGCTTTTTCAGCGGCGTGAACTGGTGGTTCATGATCGCCGAGGCGGTGCCTTCATCCAGCGGCCGGGCATCGCCGGTAACACCAAAGGTGCCGTGACTCATGCCGCGGCCGGCGCGGCCTGCGATCTGCGCCAGTTCATTGGGCGCCAAGGGGCGCATCCGGCGGCCGTCGAACTTGGTGGTGGAGGAAAACGCCACATGGTCGATATCGAGGTTGAGCCCCATGCCGATGGCGTCGGTGGCGACCAGGTAATCGACCTCGCCATTCTGGTAGAGCGCCACCTGGGCGTTGCGGGTGCGCGGGGAAAGCGCCCCCATAACCACCGCCGCGCCGCCCTTCTGGCGGCGGATCAGCTCGGCAATGGCATAGACATTATCAACCGAGAACCCGACGATGGCGGTGCGCGGCGGCATCCGGCTTATCTTTTTCGAACCCGTATAGACCAGATCGGACATCCGCTCGCGGCGGTGGAACTCGACGCCCGGCACCAGTGCCGAAATCGGGCCGCGCATGGTGTCGGCGCCCAGGAACAGAGTTTCCAACGTGCCACGGGCGCGCAGCAGCCGGTCGGTGAAGACATGGCCGCGCTCCGGGTCGGCGCAGAGCTGGATCTCGTCGATGGCCAGGAAATCGCATCCCATGCCCTCGGGCATCGCCTCCACCGTGCAGATCCAGTACTGCGCCCGCGGCGGCACGATACGCTCCTCGCCGGTGACCAGCGCCACCACCGAGGGCCCGCGGGCCGCAACCACCTTGTCGTAGACCTCGCGCGCAAGCAGGCGCAGCGGGAATCCCATCACCCCGGTGCGGTAACCCAGCATGCGTTCGATGGCGTAATGGGTTTTGCCGGTGTTGGTCGGGCCCAGGACGGCCACGATCCGCGATGCGCTTGCCATTGCTTCAGCCCCCGCCCCCGAGAGGGCTTAGAGTTCCCTGCCCTCGACAGAGAGCTTCAGACGTTCGAGGGCGCTGCTTACTTCCTCGTGGTGCGGATGTATAGCCTTGGCGCGCTGGTAGGCCTGGTAGGCGCGCGCAGGCTCACGGAACTGCTCGAACAGCGCGCCCAGCGCGTAAATGGCGTTGTAATCCTTGGGATTCAAGGCCAGCGCGCGCTCCAGGTCGGCAACTGACGGACCGTAGAGCCCCATCGCGAAATAGACCCGCGCGCGCTGATACCAGCCGCGGGCGAACTCCGGCGCATGGTCTGTCAGCGCCGTCAGATGCTCTGCCGCCTGCTGCAGATCGCCGCGTTCAATCGCGTCGGTGCCGCGCCGCAACAGCAGGTCCATGGAGGGCGAGCCGCTTTTGGCCCATAGCGCCTGCAGCTCGCGGTCAATCGCCGCAGCCTCCGTTGCGCCGGCAGAGGCCAGATCCTGCAGCAGCACATCGGCCGGCACGGCCTGCGCCAGCGCCTGCCCGGAGAGGGAAAACGCGGCAGCGGACGCTGTTGCCGCCACGATAGCTTTGAGCTTTGGAAAATTTGCCAGCATGATGCCCCCAGTGTAATCCCGCGCGCTGTATTTTCCAGTATTGGATGCACATGCTTCACAGGTTTGTGCTATAAGCGCGCAAAATAGATTGAGGACCGATATGAGCGTTACCCTTGAACAGGCGGCAGAAGCCCTGAACGGCAAACTGGATGCGGGCGAATTCGATTCCACCGCCAAGTTCCAGATCGAAGGCCTGGGCGCCATCATGCTGGACGGCGCCGGCGCCCGTGCCGGCGATGAAGAAGCGGACGTGACGATGACCGCAGATGCCGACACGTTCCAGGCGATCCTGGACGGTGAGCTGAACCCGACCGCCGCCTTCATGTCCGGCAAGCTGACCATCGACGGCGACATGGGCGCCGCGATGAAGCTGGCGGCGGCGCTGGCCTGATGGACGGCGCCCCGGTGGAGCTGCAGCCCGCCCCCCTGTTTGCGGAGATCGCGCAGGGGCCGGCGAACGGCGCAGCCCATTGGGTCCAGACCGCTGACGGCCTGCGCATCCGTGCGGGCCATTGGCACCCCGGGGGGACGGCCAAGGGCACGGTCCTGCTGTTCCCCGGGCGCACCGAGTATATCGAAAAATACGGCCTTGCCGCGGCGGAGTTTGCCGCCTGCGGCTATGCCACCCTCACCGCGGACTGGCGCGGCCAGGGGCTGGCCGGGCGGATGCTGGCAGAGCGCCGTCTGGGCCACGTGGGCCATTTCACCGATTTCCAGAAAGACGTGCAGGCACTCACGGCGCTGGCGGACCAGCTGGAGCTGCCCCGGCCCTGGTTCCTGGTGGGCCATTCCATGGGCGGCGCCATCGGCTTGCGGGCGCTGATCGAAGGGCTGGACGTCAATGCCTGCTGTTTCACCGGCCCGATGTGGGGCATCCAGATCCCGCCGATGATGCGCCCGCTGGTGCGCGTCCTCAGCGGGATCGCGCCGTATCTGCGCCTGCACGAGCGGCTGCTGCCGACCACTGCGCTGGAGCAATATGTCCAGGTCACCCCGTTTGAAGGCAACACCCTGACCACCGATCCGGAGATGTACCGGATGATGCACGCCCAGCTGGAGGCGCAGCCGGACCTGGCGCTTGGCGGCCCCACCATCCAATGGCTGCGCGTCAGCCTGGAGGAATGCGCCTGGCTGGCGCAGCAGCCCTCCCCCGCGCTGCCCTGCATCACATTCCTGGGCACCGACGAGCAGATCGTCAACTGCGAGGCGATCCACGACCGCATGGACCGCTGGCCCGGCGGCGAGCTGGACCTGATCGAGGGCGGCCAGCACGAAGTGATGATGGAAACCCCGGACATCCGCGCGCATGTGTTCTCCCGCATGTGCCGCCTGTTCGAGCAGCACGGCGGCTGACCCCCGCGACATCCCGTTGCCTGTTCAGCGCGCGCCCCCTTTACCCGGCCGTTACCCGTCTCTGTCATTCTCCTGCGCTGATCCGCCCCCGGCTGCTTGTGATCCCGCAAGCCGCCGCTTAGATGTTGGATCAAAGCATTTCTCATGACAGGAGCCCCCATGTTCCAGCTTCCCTTCCCCGTCCGCGACGCAAACGCCACTGCCGGTTCCGGCGGCCTCGGCAAACTGCCGGAATGGGACCTCAGCGATCTTTACGCGTCTGAGGACGCGCCCGAACTGGCCCGCGATCTGGACTGGCTGCAAAAGGAATGCGCCGCCTTTGCCGCCGACTACGAGGGCAAGCTGGCAGATCTGGACGCAGACGGGCTGCTGGAATGCGTGCAGCGCAACGAGAAGATCAACAACATCGCCGGGCGCATCATGTCCTTCGCCGGCCTGCGCTATTACCAGCTGACCACCGACGCGGACCGCGCGGCCTTCCTGTCGGACTGCCAGGAAAAGGTGACCATCGCCACCACCCCGCTGGTGTTCTTCACGCTGGAGCTGAACCGGATCGAAGATGACGCGATGCAGGCGCATCTGGAGGCCAATGAAGAACTCGCCCGCTATGCCAGCGTGTTCCGCCGCATCCGCGCCATGAAGCCCTACCAACTGTCGGACGAGCTAGAAAAGTTCATGCACGACCTCGGCATTGTCGGCGATGCCTGGGAGAAGCTGTTTGACGAAACCATCGCGGGCCTGACCTTCACCGTTGATGGTGAAGAGCTGAACATCGAAGGCACCCTTAACCTGCTGACCGAGCAGGACCGCAGCAAGCGCGAGGCCGCCGCCCGCGAACTGGCCCGCGTTTTCGGCGAGAACATCAAGACCTTCGCCCGCGTCCACAACACGCAAGCCAAGGAAAAGGAAATCATCGACCGCTGGCGCGGCATGCCCAGCGCTCAGACCGGCCGCCACCTGTCCAACGATGTTGAACCGGAAGTGGTCGAGGCACTGCGCGAGGCGGTGGTTGCCGCCTACCCCAAGCTCAGCCACCGCTATTACGAGCTGAAGCGCAAATGGCTGGGGCTGGACGTGATGCAGGTCTGGGACCGCAACGCGCCGCTGCCGCTGGAGGATAGCCGCATTATCGGCTGGGACGAGGCCGAAAAGACGGTGATGGAGGCCTATGAGGCCTTTGACCCCCGTATGGGCGAAATCGCAGCCCCCTTCTTCTCGGACGGCTGGATCGACGCCGGCGTGAAACCCGGCAAGGCGCCCGGCGCCTTTGCACATCCGACCGTCACCAACGTGCACCCCTATGTGATGCTCAACTATCTGGGCAAACCGCGCGACGTGATGACCCTGGCGCATGAACTGGGCCACGGCGTGCATCAGGTGCTGGCGGCCGAACAGGGCGAGATGCTGTCCTCCACCCCGCTGACGCTGGCGGAAACCGCGTCTGTCTTTGGCGAGATGCTGACCTTCCGCAAGATGCTGGACAAGGCCGAAACTAAGGAGCAGCGCAAGGTGCTCTTGGCCGGCAAGGTCGAGGATATGATCAACACGGTTGTGCGCCAGATCGCCTTTTATGATTTCGAATGCAAACTGCACGCCGCCCGCGCCGAGGGTGAGCTGACGCCGGATGACATCAACGCCATCTGGATGTCGGTGCAGGCGGAAAGCCTGGGCGAAGCCTTTGAATACATGGACGGTTACGAGACCTTCTGGGCCTATATCCCGCACTTCGTGCACTCGCCCTTCTACGTCTACGCCTATGCTTTCGGCGATGGCCTGGTGAACGCGCTCTACTCCGTCTATGCGAGCGGCGCCGAAGGTTTCGAGGACAAGTATTTCGAGATGCTGAAGGCGGGCGGCTCCAAGCACCACAAGGAACTGCTGGCGCCCTTTGGCCTCGATGCCACCGACCCCAAGTTCTGGGACAAGGGCCTCAGCATGATCTCCGGCTTCATTGATGAGCTGGAGGCGATGGAGGACTGATGCGCCTCTGCCTGCGCCCGGTGGCCCGCAGCGAATTTGATCTGGTCTCCCGCATCCAGGTGACGCCGGATCAGATCCGCTTTAGCGGCACCGTGGCGCAGGCCTTTGAAGAAGATGAGGAGGGCGTGGATTTTCACGCCGTCCTCGACGGCGCCCGCGCGGTGGGCTTCTTCAAGACCGACCGGCTGTATCACGAGACCTATGAGTTCGCCCGGGCGGATGAGCTGGGCCTGCGCGCCTTTATGATCCACAGCCGCGATCAGGGCAAAGGCTATGCCACTGCGGCTGTGCTAGCCCTGCAACCCTACCTTGCCGCCCGCTACCCGGAGCGCGGTGCGGTTTTGCTGACGGTCAACATGCAGAACCCAAGTGCCATCCGCTGCTACCTGAAGGGCGGTTTTGCCGATACCGGCGGCATCTACCCCCACGGCCTTGCCGGTCCGCAGCACATTCTGCGGATGGGCCTGGCGGCGGAGGGTTAAGTGGCCGGGAAGGACAGTTTCAAAGACCGCTTCCGCCCGTTCTTTGCCTGGGTCCGCGCGCATGTGCCGCGCGGGCTGAGGCTGGTGTTGGGTATCCTGCTGATCCTTGGCGGCATCTTCGGGTTTCTGCCGGTGCTTGGCTTCTGGATGGTCCCGCTTGGCGTTCTCGTGGCCGCCATGGACATAAAGCTGATCCGCCGTTGGCTGCGGCGCAGAAGGCGGTAAGAGCCCGGCCAGACGCCGGCAGCGCTTATTTCAGCTGGCTGTCCTTGGAGCCGCGCCGGTTGATGCCGCCGCGCGCCTGATGCGCGCCATCGCGTTCCTGCTGGCAGTCGATGCACAGCTTGACGCCCGGAATGGCCGCGCGGCGCTTTTCCGGGATCGGCTCCTCACACTCGGCGCAATGGGTCCGGCTTTCGCCCACCGGTCGCTTTTGCGCCTTCAGGCGTGCAAGTTCATCATTGATCGAAGCTTCGATCTGCTCATTCACCGCGCCGTCCTGCGCCCAGCCGCCAGCCATGGCTCCTCCTCCTGTGCCAGAGGATGTGAATGTAGGGCCGCACAGCCGCCCTGACCAGTGCCCTGCGGCGGCAATAACCGAGTAAATCTATCAACTATTTGATTTTATTGCATTTTCCCTTGACCGCCCTTATGCCGCCCGATACACAGGATACAGAAATTGCGAGCAAGCCAGACTCACCAGGCCGCAAGCAGCCAGCGCTCCAGCCCCCCTTCGGGCCAGCCAGACCGCCAGCGACGCCAGCCACCAGAGTGATTTCAGCCAGCCACGCGCCAGCCTTGCAGCCAGCAGCTTCGCCAGCCATCCCTATCCAGCTTGAGCGCACCCAGCCCGCAGCGGCCAGGCACGCGCCAGACAGGTCCCCCCGCCAGCAACCGCCAGCCCTTCAGGTCAGCCAAGCTGACCCAATGTTTCGCGCGCGAAACATTGGGGAAACACTGCTGCCGTAAAGCCAGCACAACCGCCAGCAGCCCGGCACGCTCTGCACGCAAGAAAAAAGGCGGCGCCGCGGCACCGCCTTTACACGCTGTTTGGGGACGCAGAGGTCAGGCGCTGGACAGCATGCCCTTTTCGCTGGCCAGTTCACGCATCTTCTTCTGCAGCTTTTCGAACGCCCGAACCTCGATCTGGCGGATGCGTTCGCGGCTGACGTTGTACTGCGAGCTCAGATCCTCAAGCGTCACAGCCTGATCCATCAGGCGGCGCTGGGTCAGAATGTCCTTCTCGCGGTCGTTGAGCACGTCCAGCGCCTCGGCCAGCAGCTCGCGCCGCACTTCCAGCTCATCGCGGGCCTCATAATCGCCGGCCTGATCGGCATCTTCATCCTCAAGCCAGTCCTGCCACTGCATGGTGCCCTCGCCCTCGCTGCCGACGGTGGCATTCAGCGAGGCATCGCCGCCCGACATGCGGCGGTTCATCGAGATCACTTCATCCTCGGTCACGCCAAGGTCGGTCGCGATCCGCTTGACGTTCTCGGGGCGCAGGTCGCCATCTTCCAGCGCGCCGATGCGGGCCTTGGCCTTGCGCAGGTTGAAAAACAGTTTCTTTTGCGCCGAGGTGGTGCCCAGCTTCACCAGCGACCAGGAGCGCAGGATATATTCCTGGATCGAGGCGCGGATCCACCACATGGCGTAGGTCGCCAGGCGGAAGCCCTTTTCCGGGTCAAAGCGTTTCACCGCCTGCATCAGGCCAACATTCGCCTCGGAGATCACTTCGGCCTGCGGCAGGCCATAGCCGCGGTAGCCCATGGCGATCTTGGCCGCGAGCCGCAGATGGGAGGTCACCATCTTATGGGCCGAGGCCGCATCCTGTTCTTCCACCCAGCGCTTGGCCAGCATGTATTCCTCTTCCGGCTCCAGCAGCGGAAACTTGCGGATTTCCTGGAGATACCGGTTCAGGCCGCCTTCGGGCGTCGGGGCAGGCAGGTTTGCATAATTCGCCATATAAAGTGTCCCTCCCAAAATGTATAAGGACTTAACATTAGCGCATATGTGTTAGCGCTAAGTCCTTTTCAAGGACCGCTTGTGGAATTCTTCTATGTTAGCGCCGGCGCTGCCGTCTGTGAATTGCATCACAGGGCAGAACACACTTATTTGCTGATAGTTTACTGGCGCAAATTACTGGCGCAAAGCCGCCAGCAAATCCGCCATATCCTGCGGCAGGGGTGCCTCGAATCTGAGCAGTTCGCCGGTGACCGGGTGCGCGAACCCCAGCACCGCGGCGTGCAGGGCCTGGCGCGGGAACGCCCGCACTGCGGCCTGCGCCTCCTCGCTCAGCGCTTTGGCGGGCAGCTTGCGGCGGCCGCCATAGGTGGGGTCGCCCACCAGACTGTGGCCGGCATGGGCCATATGCACCCGTATCTGGTGGGTGCGGCCGGTTTCCAGCCAGCATTCGATCAGCGCCGCGCAGGGCGGATTGCCAAAGCTTTCGCAGATGCGGGCCCGGGTCACCGCGTGGCGGCCGCCCTGGAACAGCACCGCCTGTTTCTGCCGGTCGGTCTTGTGCCGGGCCAAATGGGTGGTGAGCTTGAGGATATTGCCAGGCTCGAAGCTCGCCCCTTTGACGCCGCGCAGGCGCGGATCGTTGCCGTCGGGCACGCCGTAGCAGACCGCCTGGTAGTAGCGCTCCACCGTGTGCTTCTCGAATTGCACGGCCAGCCCCTGATGCGCGGCATCTGATTTGGCCACCACGAGGAGGCCGCTGGTCTCCTTGTCGATGCGGTGCACGATGCCCGGGCGCTTGACCCCGCCGACACCCGACAGGTTGCCGCCGAAATGATGCAGCAGCGCGTTGACCAGGGTGCCAGAAGGCGAGCCCGGCGCCGGATGCACCACCATGCCCGCAGGCTTGTTGATCACGATCAGGTCGCCGTCTTCAAAGACGATCTCCAGCGGGATGTCCTCGGGGCCGATATGGCTGTCTTCAGCCTCTTCCACCTCGATCGCGATAACCGCGCCAGCCGCCACGTTGGCCTTTGGGTCCTGCACCACGGCGCCATCCACGGTCAGCGCCCCCTCCCCGATCAGCCGCGCCAGCCGGGTGCGCGACAGGGCGGCCTCCTCTGGCACATCGCGCGAAACCGCTTTATCAAGCCGCTTAGGCGGGTTTTCCGCGATGACAAACTCAATCCGGCGGCTGCCCATGACTGATCCTTCCGAGACCGAAATCCAAACGGAGCCGCCGCAGATCCGGTTTCTGCGGCGGCTGGTGACCACGCTGACCGTGGTGATGATTGGCGGGCTTGTAGTGATAATCTCACTGCTTGTCATCCGCCTGCAGGCAAGTGATGCACCGCTGCCTGCGGAAATCGCCCTGCCCGCCGGAGCGGAGGCAGAGGCGGTGACCCTGGGCCGGGACTGGATCGCGGTGGTCAGCCGGGACAACCGCATCCTGATCTACGACCGCGAGACCGGCGCGCTGCGTCAAACGGTGCAAATCACGGACTGAGCCGCCCGGCTCAGGACCTCAGCAGAACCTTGTTGGAGTCGATTGCAGCGGCGATCTGAGCGTATTGGGTCTGCCGGTCCTGCGCCGTTTCCGCGCTGCGCAGCAGGACGGTGGCTGCGTCATCCAGAATGCGGGCGGCTTCGCGGTTGACCGCCGCCTGAGCCGAGGCGCGCACCGGAGTGAGCGGCCGGTTAGTGCGCTCTGCCGGATCGCTTGCGCTGGAGACGGTCACCCGGCTCCGGTCGGGATCGCGGTTCTGGCGGGCCAGCTGCCTGAGCCTGCCGGAGCTGTCCTGCAGCACGCTGCGCACCTCGTCGTAATCGGTATCCTCGGGAATACTGCCCGCTGCGGCTTCCAGCCGTTCGGACAGGCAGTCGACCTGCAGCGCCGAATCACCAGTCGCGCGGCAAAAGGCCTTGGCCGTAGCCAGCGTCGCCAGCAGCTCCGCCAGAAAGGCCGCCGAGCCGAACTCTCCGCCCGGCACCACCACCGTGTAAACAAACGGTCCCGGGCTTTGCGCAAGGGCCGGCGCGGCGGCCAGGCCCAGGCAGGAAACCCCTGCGGTCAAGGTCTTGGCAATTGAATTCAGCATCTCGTTACCCCCGCTGCATCGCTGAAAGCACCCGCCGCCGCCCGCTCCGCGCAGCGGCACTGCGCGGCATCTTGCCGGAACCCGGAAACCAGGTATCTGCGTTATTGCCCGGTGCTCAGCCGTTAACTAATCTGAATACGTTCCTAATCATAAGGTTGTTTATCCATGTATACCAGTATCTTGCAGGCGGCCACGCTGATAATTCCGCTCGCCTTCGCCGGCCAGGCGGCTTTTGCCCAGGCCGCGGACCCGGCCCTGGAAGAGGCCAAGCGCCGTCTGGCCTGCGGTGCCGGGGTGCCTGTTTCCGCCAGCTATCTTCCAAACGGCTCGCTGCAGGTGACCTGCCAGGCGCCAGGTGCCGAAGCCGTGGCCCAGTCCAGCACCAGCCGCATGCCGGAGACCGGCCTTTCGGCCGGTGCCACAGCCGGGGTGATCGCGGGCGCCCTGTTTCTGGTCGTGATTGCCGACGACGATGACGGCACCACCACGACCACCACGACGACGACAACCACGGCTGATTGAGGCCGGGGCCGGCCGCTGGTTCAGGCGGCGGCCGGCCTGCTTCCCGCCACTCCTCCGGCACTGAAACACGGAGATGGCATCGCAGAGCACGCTCTGTGCCGCCGCAATCAACAGCAGCAAAAGCCCAAGTTCGAAGGACTGTCCCACAAAGGTGCTCGGAGCGTTCTGGATAGTGATTTCTAATAGGGGGGGATGGTACCGCCTCCCCGGCTTGAACGGGGGACCTCTGGATCCACAATCCAGCGCTCTAACCAACTGAGCTAAGGCGGCACTGAGGGGGCATTTATAGCACGTCCCAGGGGCACGCAAGAGGTTTTTTCACGTTTCTGCCGCAGAAAACCGCGGCTGCCGGACGTCTGGTGCGAGACCTTCTGCAATCCGCCGCATCCGCCCGGAATTTATCCACAAGCGATTGCAATTGCAGCCGAATCCAGCGCAGCCCGCCCAGCGGAAATCAGGCGCCGGCGGTTTCAAACGTCAGCCGCCAAGTCTGTTCCACCAAGTCCTGGCCATAGCTGCGCACCGGGCGGCTGCCCGTCAGCTGCCAGCCGAACGCGCGGTACAGGGCACAGGCGGTGCGGTGGCTTTCATGGGTTGTCAGCATCATGCCCCGGTACCCCGCGGCCCGGGCAAATTCCACGCACTCGCGCAACAGCCGCTTGCCCAGGCCCTTGCCGCGGGCCTCCGGGGTCAGCAGGAACAGCCGCAATTGCGCGGTCTCCGCGTCCTTCTTCATGCAGAACACCGTCCCCAGCCGCTCACCGCGGCTTTCGGCCATCCAGCCCCGCTCGCAGGCGGGATCATGGCCCGCGCAGAAACTGTGCAGGATGTCGGCGACCAGCGGCCCGAAGGTCTGGTCGAAGCCCGCCTCGCGGGCATAGAGATCCTGGTGTCGGGCTACCAGCCATTGCATGTCGGTCGGGGCGAATCGGCGCAAGATCACATCCGTCATGCCTTAGTGTAGCGCAAAGGCGGCTTGCCTTTCAGCGTGCGGCGGGCTAGCACCGGCTGCATTCCGCTGACCGGCTAGGGAGTGCAAGATGAGTATCAATACCGAACGCGACATCGAGGCAAACCTGCAAATCGGCCCGACCGATCAGGGCATGGTGCGGATCTTCATCGAGGCGGGCGGCGCCGAGATTCCGATGGACTTCGATCCGGAAGAGGCGGAAGAGATCGCCGACGAGATCCGCGCAGCAGCCCAAGCGGCGCGCAGCATCAAGTGATCCGGGGCGTCTAGGCCGCCGCCCCTGTGACCGGGCCGGTTCCCGGTTCTGCCGCAAGCTCGACCGCTTGGCGCGGCAGCGCAGCGCGCGGCCGCCAGCAGGGCGCCGAAGGCGCGCTGCCGGGCCCAAGGCTGCCAAGGGGACCCGGCGCAGCCGGGGCACCTGCAGGCGCGGGAGCGCGTCCCTCCGCCTTATACTTCCAGATCTGCGCCCCCTGCCCCGCCCAGCAGCAGCCCGTCCTTGCCCGGGACCGGATCGCGCAGGAATTGCAGGCGGCGGGCAGCGTCCATGGCGAACTTCTGCACCAGCTTCTTGCGCCGGGCCGGCGCCAGCTTGTCCTCCGGCGCCATGCGGATGATTTCCGCATCATAGGGATCAGCGATGATCAGCCCGGTGCCGTCCGGCAGCAGCTCGGCCGGAAAATCCATGTCCACCGCCCAGAAATAGCGGTCGCACCACTCCAGATAGCCTTCCCACTTGCTGTCGGCCTGAAAATCTGCGCGGCTGGATTTGCATTCGATGACCCAAAGCTCGCCCTTCGGCCCCAGCGCCATCACGTCCACCCGCAAGCCGCGGGCGGGCACGAATTCCTCCAGCGGCGCGAATCCGAGCGAGCGCAGACAGCGCGACACCCCGCGGGCCAGTTTTTGTCCGGGCTGCAGATCTTCCATCATGGGTGCGAATGTGAACAATTGGTGAACAAATTGCAATCCCGCGGTTTTGCCGGGAAATGATGAAAGCCCGCCCCGCGTTCCCCTTGTAACAAGGGGCCGGGCAGCTTACTTACGGCCTTGGCGGGTTCTGCCCTTCTCGTGACAGGCAGCATTCCGGTGGCCTTAAGCAATTCCGAGGGAGCTGGCTCTGTGCGGATCCTGGTCCGTTTACCTGGCGCCCACCTGTATATACAGGTCCTCGGGAATCAAAGCCGCACGGTTGACTGGTGGTCCCGCCGCTTCCCCCCCCTCCGCAAAAGAAAACCGCGCCCTCCGTCAGGAAAGCGCGGTTCGGATTTCCGTTATTCCGCGTATCAGCGGCGGGTGCGCAACTGACGCTGTGCCTGGGATGGCTTTTCGGCGGGCACTTTCACCGGCTGAAACGCATCAACCACAGGCGTGCCGCGGCGGGGGCCGGTGCCTTTCTCAGCCATCGCCATTACGGCCCAGGCGAACTGCACCCCGGCAAAGACGATGCCATGCATGAACCAGAGCAGGAACACCGCCAGCAGCCCCGCATCCGAGGCGGTGACCAGCGACCAGAGGTTCATCACGTTGAACCACAGCAGCACCGCGACAAAGGCGGCCGCGATTCCAAAGCCGATCAGAACATTGCGGATATACATTTTCACCAGTTCAGGCATCTGAGTCCTCCAGATAAGCTCGAAGAGGTTATCAGCCTTTGCAGCGCCGTCCAGCGGTTGCGGGCAGGATGAGCGGAATTTGTCGCACCCTTTGCGCAGCACCAGCCCCTGAAACAAAAAAAGCGCGCCCCGCGGCGCGCCCTTTTATCCTCAAAACCCTGTGCCGGCCGGTCTTAGAACGCGTCCGGCCTGGCCTCCCGCGCCATGTGGTCCAGGACGGCATTGACGAACTTCGGCTCCTTGCCTTCGGGAAAGAAGGCGCGGGCAATGTCGACAAACTCGTTGATCACCACTTTGGGCGGGGTGTCGGACTGGGTCAGCTCAGCCCCCGCCGCGCGGAACAGCGCCCGCAGGGTCGGGTCGATGCGGGCGATCGGCCATTTCGCCACCAGCGCGCGGTCGGTCATCTGGTCGATCCGCGCCTGATAGTTCACCGCTTCACGCACCAGCTTGCGGAAGACCTTGGCATCGCCTTCCGCCATCTCGTCACCTTCATAGACAGCGCCGAACCGGTGGTCCTCGAACTCAACGATCACCTGGTCAAAGGTCTGGCCGCTCTGTTCCATCTGGAACAGCGCCTGCAGCGCATAAAGCCGCGCTGCCGATCTCATCTGATTCTTGCCATTGCCCTTGGGGCGGCTGTCCTGGGTGCTCATGCGCTGGTGGATCCGTTGTCTGTACCGGCGACCTGATACGCCCCTGCGGGCGCTTTGAAGCCGATGCCTTTGGTCTGGGCGCCCCACTTACGCGTGAGTGCGATCAGATGCAAGGCCGCAGCCGCCGCGCCGCCGCCTTTGTTCTGATCGGCGGTATCGGCGCGCACCTCGGCCTGTTTGCGGTTTTCCACGGTCAGGATGCCGTTGCCGATGCACAGGCCCTGCAGCCCCATCAGCTGGATCGCGCGGGAGCTGTCGTTGCAGACGGTGTCGTAGTGTGTGGTCTCGCCGCGGATCACGCAGCCCAGCGCCACATAGCCGTCGAAGTTTGAGCTGCGGTCGGCAATCGCAATTGCGGTCGGCACTTCCAGCGCGCCAGGCACTTCCACGATTTCAAAGGTGCCGCCTGCGGCTTCGATCTCTGCCGCGGCGCCGGCGACCAGATTGTCGGCGATATCCTTGTAGTAGGGCGCGACAACGATCAGCAGCTTCACCGGCTTGTCGAACTTTGCGCGCGGCAGGGTGTAGTGGGTTTCATGTCCGGCCATATCAAGCGTCCTTCAGAATGGGGCGGCTGCCGGTGATGGACAGGCCATAGGCGTCCAGCCCGACGTATTTCGTGGAGGGCGAGTCGGTCAGCAGGACCAGCTCATGCAGGCCCAGGCCCGACAGGATCTGGGCGCCGATGCCGGTCTGTTTGATGGTCACCGTGCGCGGGCCTTCGTCCTCGTTGGCATAAAGCGCGTTGCGCGGCTGGCGGAACAGGGTCACCACACCGCGGCCCTCTTCGGCGATGATCTCCATCGCGCGGGGCAGCTGGCGGGCGGATTTCGGGCCAAGACCCAGGATGTCCGTCGCCTCATGCAGCGCATGGGTGCGCACCAGCACCGGCTCCGGCGTGGTGATGTCCCCCTTGATCATCACCACATGCTCGATACCGTGGGTCTGGTCGGTGAACAGCCGCATTTCCCACTCGCCGCCGAATTCCGAGGTCACGGTCTCGCGCGAGGTTTCCACCACCAGGTTGTCGTTGCGGGCGCGGTAGGTGATCAGGTCGGAGATGGTGCCAATCTTCAGCCCGTGTTTCTGTGCGTATTCGACCAGGTCGGGCAGGCGCGCCATGGTGCCGTCTTCCTTCATGATCTCGCAGATCACCGACGCCGGGTAATGGCCCGCCAGCCGCGCCACATCGCAGCCGGCCTCAGTGTGGCCCGCGCGGACCAGCACCCCGCCCCGGCGCGCGCGCAGCGGGAACACATGGCCCGGCGTGGCGATGTCGGCGGCGGATTTCTCCGGGTCGATGGCGGTGGCCACGGTCAGCGCGCGGTCAGCGGCGGAGATGCCGGTGGAGACCCCCTCGCGCGCCTCGATGGAGACGGTGAAGGCGGTCTCATGGCGCGACGAGTTGTGCAGCGCCATCATCGGCAGGCCCAGCTCCTCGATCCGCTCGGCCGGCAGGGTCAGGCAGATCAGACCGCGGCCATGGGTGGCCATGAAATTGATCGCGGCGGCATCGGCGTGCTGCGCCGGGATCACCAGGTCGCCTTCGTTCTCGCGGTCCTCATGGTCGACCAGGATGAACATGCGGCCCTGGCGGGCCTCTTCAATGATCTCTTCAATCGGGCTGATCGCATCGCGCAGTTGCGCCTCAACCGGCCCCGGTTTTTCAAAGCTCATATGGCAGCCTTTCGATGTGCATGGGCAGCACGCCTGGCACTGCGGGTTCTTTCCCAGCCAGATAGCCCAGGCCGGCGGCAAATGCCAGTCCCGCAAACGGCACCAGGGGGTCTGGACGCGGCCTGTGCAGCTGTGCACAACTGGCTTTGGATCCAATTCAGGATCCCAGATGCCAGATGGTTGGGAGGACCGGACATGCGCGCATCCCGCATACTGCAAGCCGTCGAAGTTCATGCCGAGGGCGAACCGGGCCGGGTGATCACCGGCGGCATGCCGCTGCTGCGGGGCAGCTCGGTGTTCGAGAAGATGCAGGACATGGCCGCCAACCATGACGAGATCCGCCTCTCGATGCTGCGCGAGCCGCGCGGCAATCCCGGCCTGTGCGGCAATGCCATCGTGCCGCCCTGCCACCCGGAGGCCGATGCGGGCTTCATCATTTTCGAGCAGACCGAATACCCGCCGATGTCCGGCTCCAATACCATCTGCGTGGTGACGGTGCTGCTGGAGACCGGAATCGTGCCGATGACGGAGCCGGTGACGGAGCTGACCCTGGAGGCCCCCGCCGGGCTGATCCGGGTGAAGGCCGAATGCCGCGATGGCAAGGTGACGCGGGTAGAGTTCAGGAACGTGCCGGCCTTTGCCATGCATCTGGATGCGCAGGTGGAGGTGGCGGGATTGGGCACCGTCACTGTGGATGTGGCCTGGGGCGGCATGTTCTTTGTGCTGGCCGGGGCCGAAACTCTGGGCGTTGCGCTCGATGCGGACAACGGCGCGGAGATCGTTCGGGTGTCAGAGGCGATCCGCCACGCCGCCGCCGAGCAGCTGCCGGTGGTGCATCCGGACAACCCCGGAATTTCCGGCCCGACCATCACCAACCTTTGGGGCGCGCCGGTGGCGGAAGGAACCCATGGGCGCGGAGCGGTCACCCTTTCGACCGGCCCGTTCGATCCGGAGCGCCCGCAGGACGCCAGCGGCATCCTCGACCGCTCGCCCTGCGGCACCGGCACCTGCGCCAAGATGGCGGTGCTGCACGCGCGCGGGCTGTTGGGGCTAGGCCAGGACTATGTGAACGCCGGGCCGCTGGGCACCACCTTTACCGGGCGGATCGTGGAGGAAACGCAGGTTGGGCCCTACCAAGCGATTGTCCCAACGCTGTCAGGGCAAGGCTGGATCTACGGGCTGAGCCAGTACACGCTGGACCCCAGCGACCCCTTCCCGGCGGGCTACACCGTTGGCGACATGTGGTGACGCGCCGCCTTGGCGGCGCGCGCGGCCCAACGCTTTTGACGGCATATGTGATGCAGGCAAAAGGGGCGGGAGCGTTTGCTCCCCGACGCCCCGGCGCATGAGGGGCGCTGCCCCTCGGCCTGGCGGCCTCACCCCGGAGTATTTCGGGAAAGATGAAAGAGCCCTGCCCTTATCCGGCGTCGTGCAGCCGCGCGACGTAGCGGGCCAGGGTGTCGATTTCCAGGTTGATCTGATCCCCCGCCTTCACATCGCCCCAAGTGGTGACCTCCTTGGTGTGCGGAATGAAGTTGATGCCGAAATCGCAGCCATCCACGTCATTCACCGTCAGCGAGGTGCCATTGAGCGCCACCGAGCCCTTGGGGGCGATGAAGCGGGCCAGCGCCTGCGGCGCGCGCAGGGTGACCCGGGTGCTGTCGCCCTCGTCCGTCATGGCAACCACTTCGGCGACGCCGTCCACATGGCCGGACACGATATGGCCGCCCAGTTCGTCGCCCACTTTCAACGCGCGCTCCAGGTTCACCCGCTTGCCCACGGTCCAGGCGCCGAGGTTGGTCTTTGAGACGGTCTCCGCCGAGACCTGCACGTCGTACCAGTCGTCGCCCAGCGCGATCACCGTCAGGCAGACCCCATCGGAGGCGATCGAGGCGCCGATGTCGATTGTGGCGGTGTCATAGCCGGTGCGGATCCTTGCCCGCAGGTCGCCCTGCTGCTCCAGTTCGGCAATGGTGCCAACGTCAGTGATGATGCCTGTGAACATGGGTGCGCTCCCCGCCGGTGCAATGTCTATCCTGCGGCAGAGGTAGCCAAGCCGTGCGGTCTTCACAAGCCCCGGCTTGCCATCCCCCCCGCTGAAGCCTTAGTTTCGCCGCACTCAAATATTATCCGATCCTTATCTTAGTCTTTCGAGTTCAGCCCCCTGTGATGCCCACCCCTGCCGAAAAGCACCGGAGCTTTCTGTTCCTGCAAGGCCCGCACGGGCCGTTTTTTGCTGCCCTCGGAAAAATGCTGCAGGCGGCGGGCTGCGAGGTGGCGCGGGTCGGGTTCAATGCAGGCGATCAAGCCTTCTGGCGCGGCAGGGAGAGCTTTATTCCGTTCACCGGACCGCAGCGGGAGTGGCCTGACGTGCTGGCCGGGCTGCTGGACAGCCGCGGCATCACCGATCTTGTGCTTTACGGCGACACCCGGCCCGTACACGCCGCCGCAGTGGCGGCGGCCCGGCAGCGCGGGCTGACGGTGCATGTGTTTGAGGAAGGCTATTTGCGTCCCTACTGGGTGACCTATGAGCGCGGCGGCGCCAATGGCCATTCGCGGCTGATGGACATGACCGTGCCGCAGATGCAGGAAGCGCTGGCGCTGTCGGACATGGAGGCGCCGCTGCCGCCTGCGCATTGGGGCGATATGCGCCAGCATGTTTTCTATGGCGCGCTGTACCATTGGTTCGTGATGTTCCGGAACCGCAAGTACCGCAACTTCCGCCCGCACCGGGCGCTGCCTGTAACCAAGGAATTCCAGCTCTACCTCAAGCGCTTGCTGCTGATGCCCGTCCAGGCGCTGGAGCGGCGGCTGGCGGAGCAGCGCATCCGCGGCGGCGGCTTTCCCTATCACCTTGCGCTGCTGCAGCTGGAGCATGACAGCTCGTTCCAGATGCATTCCCCGTTCAGCAGCATGGGCGAATTCCTGGCGGAGGTGATCGGCGGTTTCGCCGCAGGCGCCCCGCGCCACCACCACCTGGTGATCAAGGCGCACCCGCTGGAGGATGGCCGTGCCCAAGTGCGCCGCACCCTGCGGCGGCTTGCGCGGGCGCATGGCATTGCCGACCGGGTGCATTACGTGCGCGGCGGCAAGCTGGCGCAGCTATTGAACGAGGCGCGCACAGCGGTGACCGTCAATTCCACCGCTGGCCAGCAGGTGCTGTGGCGCGGCATCCCGCTGCGGGTGTTTGGCCGCGCGGTCTATGGCAAGCCTGAGTTTGTCTCGGAGCAGCCGCTGGCGGAATTCTTTGCCGCCGCCAGCCGCCCTGACAGCCGCGCCTACAAGGATTACCGCCGCTTTCTTCTGGAAACCTCGCAGGTGCCCGGAGGGTATTATTCGCGCAATGGGCGCCGCCAGCTGCTGCGCCAGGTGGCGGATATGATGCTGGCGGAGGAAGATCCTTATGACGCGCTGCGCCTGGGCACAGCGGCACCGCGGCAACAGTTTCGCCTTGTGACCTGACGCAGATTTGCCCTAAGACTGGATTTTTCCCTGCTGCCCGGTTAGGTTGCCGGTAAAACTTGAGGCAAACAATAATTGGTCGAGGAGACCGAGCAGTGAAATCCGTTCCCCTTCGCTGGGCGCGTCCGGTGGCCATGCTGGCCGCCTTGACGCTGGCCGCCTCCTGCGGCCTGCCCAAAGTCGGCCCCAACAAGCGCCAGATCTTCGCCGGGTCCGTGCAGCGGGAAGGCGATGCCTTTATCGTCTCCGTCAACGACCGGGTGGCCCGCGCCACGGCGGTGGTGCCTGCCCTGGGGTTCTCCTCCGGGTTCACCTCGGCGGGGCGGCTGACTTCTGACACCATCCGCCCCGGCGATGTGCTGGGCCTGACGGTCTGGGAAAACGTCGATGACGGGCTGCTGGCCGCCGAGGCCACCAATGCCACCGTGCTGGAAGAGGTGCAGGTCGACAGCGCCGGCTATATCTTTGTGCCCTATGCGGGCCGCCTGCGGGCGTCCGGCAATACACCGGATCAGCTGCGCGAGACCATCACCCGGAAGCTGGAAGACCAGACCCCGGATCCGCAGGTGCAGGTGCGCCGCCTGGCAGGCGACGGGGCGACTGTCAGCCTCACCGGCTCCGTCGGCGCCCAGGGCGTCTATCCGATCGAACGCCCGACCCGGACCCTGTCCTCCATGCTGGCCAAGGCCGGCGGTGTGACGATCCAGCCGGAGATTGCCCAGGTCACCGTGATCCGCGGCCACGAAAAGGGCAAGATCTGGTTCCAGGACCTGTTCGACAACCCGGCGCTGGATGTCGCCCTGCGCGGCGGCGACCGCATTCTGGTGGAGGAGGACACCCGCTCCTTCACCGCCCTTGGCGCAACCTCCGCCCAGGCGCGGGTGCCGTTTGAAAGCCAGGACCTGTCCGCGCTGGAGGCCATTGCCCAGGTCGGCGGCCTGATCTCCACCGCCTCGGACCCTACGGGCGTGTTTGTGCTGCGCAACGAGCCTGCCGAAATCGCCAACCAGGTGCTGGGCCGCGACGATCTGATCGGCGCCCAGCGCATGGTCTATGTGCTGAACCTGACACAGCCGAACGGGCTGTTTGTCGCCCGCGATTTTGTGATCCGCGACGACGACACGCTTTATGTCACCGAAGCGCCGTATGCGCAGTGGACCAAGACCATCTCGCTGCTGGTGACGCCGGTCGGATCCCTGTCGAGCGTTTCGACCGCGCTGGACGGCAGCTAAAACAGCATGAGCCTGACCGCAGGCCAGCACAAAGCCGGGAGCGCTGCGTCCCGGCTTTTTGTTTACAACGGCGGCTTTCTGACCCAGCGCCGGGTGCGGCGCATCCTGCAATTATCCGGCTACGATATCCGGCTGGGGCTGCCGCAGCCCGAAGACCTCGTCGGCATCTGGGGCGCCTCCCCCACGGCGCAGCGCGGGCTGGCAGTGGCGCAGAAGCGCGGCTGCGGGCTGCTGCGGGTCGAGGATGCCTTCTTGCGCTCGGTCCATCCCGGCCGCGCCGGGGAGCCGCCTGCGGGCCTGCTGCTGGACAGCGCCGGAGTGCACTTCGACGCTGGCGTGCCGTCGGATCTGGAGCAGCTCCTGGCCAGCCACCCGCTGGATGACGCGCATCTGATGCGCCGGGCGCGCGATGCGGTTGCGCGGCTCAAAGCCGCGCATCTCAGCAAATACAACGCTTTTGATCCCGAAGATCCGGTGCCGGAGCCCGGCTATGTGCTGGTGGCGGACCAGGCACGGGACGATGCCTCCGTCACCGCATCGCGCGCGGACCGCGCCCGGTTTCTGGAGATGCTGGCCTTTGCCCAGGAGGAGCACCCCGGCGCGCGGGTGCTGATCAAGACCCATCCCGAAACGCTGCACGGCTACCGGGCGGGCTATTTCAGCGCCCTTGACGCACAGGGGCGGGTCGAGCTGTTCACCGGCAGCGTGTCGCCCTGGGCGCTGCTGGAGGGCGCGGTCGGGGTCTATACCGTCTCGTCGCAGCTGGGGTTCGAGGCGATCCTGGCAGGCCACAAGCCGCGGGTCTTCGGCCAGCCGTTTTATGCGGGCTGGGGGCTGAGCACGGACGACGCGCCGCCCGCGCGGCGGCAGCGGCGGCTGACACGGTCGCAGCTGTTTGCGGCGGCGATGATCCTTTACCCGAAATGGCACGACCCGTTCCGGGATGAGCTGTGCGAGCTGGAAACGGTGCTGGACAATCTGGAGGCGCGCGTCCGCGCCTGGCGGCAGGACCATTGTGGTTGGGCCGCCTCCGGAATGCGGATGTGGAAGCGAAGGCCGCTGCAACAGTTCTATGGCGCAGAAAAGAAGGTGCTGTTCACCGAAGACCCGGCCAAGGCACAGGCCAGTGGCCGCAACTGGATGGTCTGGGCCGGCAAGGCAACAGAGGCGCATAAAGGCGCGGTGCGGGTGGAGGACGGCTTCCTGCGCTCGCGCGGACTGGGCGCGGAGCTGGTGCCGCCGCTGTCGCTGGTGACCGACCGGAGCGGGATCTACTACGATCCGCGCACGCCCTCCGGCCTGGATGCGCTGATTGCCCGCCGGGTGGACATGACCCAGGCGGAGGCGCTGCGGGCCGAACGCCTGGTGCAGTCGCTGGTCCGGGACGGCGTGTCGAAATACAACCTTGGCGGCGCCGTCCCGGCGCTGCCGGACGGCCGCCGGATCCTGGTGCCGGGCCAGGTGGAGGATGATGCGTCGATCCTGTGCGGCGCCGGGCAGGTGCGGACCAACCTGGAGCTTTTGCGCGCCGCGCGGGACGCCAACCCGGAGGCGGTGATCATCTACAAGCCGCACCCGGATGTGGAGGCCGGGCTGCGCAAAGGCCAGGTGAATGCCGAGGGGCTGGCGGACATTGTCGCCGCGCAGGCAGACCCCATGGCCCTGCTGGAGAACGTGCAGGAGGTGTGGACGATGACCTCGCTCCTGGGGTTCGAGGCGCTGCTGCGCGGGGTGAAGGTGACGACGCTGGGCACGCCGTTTTATGCCGGCTGGGGGCTGACCGCGGATCTGGCGCCGGTGCCGCCCTGGCGGACGGCACAGGTGCCGCTGTTGGGCCTCGCCCATGCGGCGCTGATCGACTACCCGCGCTATTTCGACCCGGTGACCGGCCAGCCCTGCCCGGTAGAGGTGGCGGTGCGGCGCCTGCGCGAAGGCCGCCTGCCGCATCCGGGCCTTGGCAACCGCCTGCTCTCCAAACTTCAGGGACTGTTTGCGACTTACGCCCGCCTCTGGCGCTGAGCCCAGCAGCAAGCGGCACCGGCAGACCTCCCGCGCCCGCAGGACGCCCTGGCTGGCGCCAGCGCATCTTTGGCGGCCTTGGGCGTGGCCCGGCGCAAGGCGCCGGGCCACGCCCAACGGGAGCGGAGCATGACCATGCTCCGGCGACGGGCGGGAGAAACCGCCTGACAGGAAAGATAGCAGGCCGTCAGCGCAGCGCGCGGGTCCAGCGGTGCAGGATGTCAGGGCCAAGGGGGCGGGTTTCGACCAGCTCGAACCGCGGCGCTTCCTCCAGCCGGCCGATGCCCAGGGCCCCGATCGAGGGGAGCCCCTCGGCGCCGATCCCCAGACCGGCGGTGAAACCGATCAGCTCATCCACCAGATCAAAGGCCAGGAGCGAAGCCGCCAAGGCGCTGCCGCCCTCGCAGAACACACGGGTCAGACCCGCCTGCCCCAGCTGCTGCAGAACATCCGCCGCGTCCAGCTGCACCCCGTGCGAGGCGCAGGGGATCAGCTTGGCCCCCAGCCCTTCCCAGGCCTGAATACGCTCCTGATCCGCACCATGGCCGTGGCAGAGCCAGACCGGCACCTGTTTGGCCGTGCGGGCCAGCTGGCCCATCAGCGGCAGGTCCAGGTGGCGGGAGATCACCACCCGCACCGGCTGCCGCTCCACCCCCAGATCGCGCACCGTCAGCGAGGGATCATCCGCCCGCGCCGTGCCGCCGCCGACCATCACCGCGTCATGGCGCGCCCGCATCGCATGCACGGCGCGGCGCGCCTCCGGCCCGGTGATCCATTTGCTCTGCCCCGATCCGGTGGCAATGCGGCCGTCGAAACTGCTGGCCAGCTTCAGCGTCACCAGCGGACGGCCCTGTTCGGTCTTCAGGAAGAACCCGGCATGATCGCGTGCCGCCTGGGCGCCCCAGACGCCCGTGTCCACCCGGATGCCCGCGTCCCGCAGCATCCGGATGCCCTGGCCGGAAACCCGCGGATCGCTGTCCCCGATCGCGGCCACAACCCGCGCCACCCCGGCCTTGATCAGCGCCTGCGCGCAGGGCGGCGTTGCCCCCTGATGGGCGCAAGGCTCCAGCGTGACATAGGCGGTGGCGCCGCGGGCGGCCTCACCGGCCTGCGCCAGCGCTTCGGTTTCCGCATGGGGACGGCCACCCGGCTTGGTCCAGCCGCGGCCCACAATGCGTCGGCCCTGCACGATGACACAGCCCACAGCCGGATTCGGCCAGCAATTGCCCTGCCCGCGCCGCCCCAGGGACAGCGCCAGCGCCATGTAACGGTGATCTGTGTCCATTATTCTTCCGGGGCCGCCGGCGGGCGCAGCTCGTGGACAAAATCCTCGAAGTCGTCTGCCGCCTGGAAGTTCTTGTAAACACTGGCAAAGCGCACATAAGCTACGGTGTCGATCCGGGCCAGCGCCTCCATCACGATCTCGCCGATCTTTTTGGAGGGGATGTCGGTCTCGCCCATGCTTTCCAGCCGCCGCACGATGCCGGAAATCATCTGGTCGATGCGTTCCGGCTCAATCGGGCGCTTCTGCATCGAGATGCGGATCGAACGCTCCAGCTTGTCGCGGTCGAAATCCTCGCGTTTGCCATTGGTCTTGATGACCACCAGATCGCGCAGCTGCACCCGCTCATAGGTAGTGAACCGGCCGCCGCAGGCGGGGCAGAACCGGCGCCTGCGGATCGAAACATGATCTTCGGCGGGGCGTGAATCCTTGACCTGAGTGTCGATATTTCCGCAAAATGGGCAGCGCATCCGCCTGCTTCCTCAATCCTGTCAGTTTGATTATTAGTGCCGGGATCGGCCCGGTTATCCACAACTATAGGCTACCCTCCAGAATTTGGGTAGAGGTGATTTCCCGCCGCTAGATAAAGAGGGTTACTCCAAGTGCGCCGCCACCCGGCGCTGGTGCGGGGCATCGCGGTGTTCAAACAGGTAGACCCCCTGCCAGGTGCCCAAAACCGGCGCGCCGCCCGCCACCGGGATGGTCAGGCTCACCGGCATCAGGGCTGCCTTGATATGGGCAGGCATGTCGTCCGGGCCTTCATAGGTGTGGCGCAGGTAAGACATCGACGGATGGTTCGAGGGCGGCACCAGCCGGGCAAAGAACGCCCGCAGGTCTGTCTGCACCTCGGGGTCGGCGTTTTCCTGGATCAGCAGCGAGCAGGATGTGTGGCGGACAAACAGCGTCAGCAGCCCCTCCTGCAGGCCGATTGCGGCCACCCAGGACTGTATCCCGGCAGTAAACTCATAAAGGCCCTGCCCCCGCGTCGGAATGGTGAATTCATGATGCATGAGGCAGTTTTGGCGCAAACCGGACCGGCAGGCAACTGAGGCGGCTCATAAAACCGCTGGTTACGGCAGCCAGCGGTCGCGCCCGGGCAGCCGGTCATAGCAATAGGTCTGCGCTGCCGTCACCCGCAGGCTGTCGCCCGCCTGCCGCACGTTCAGCGACAGGCTGCCGGAGCGGTCAGGCACCCCGGGCGGCAGGCCAAAGGCGAATTGCACCGCCTTGCGGCCCGGCCGGTTGACCGAAGGCCCCTCGCCGCGCCAGACGTAAATCCGCTGGTTCACCGGCGCCCGCAGCTGGCGGATGGCGAAGTCAGCGATGCTGCACCAGTAGTCCTGTGCGCCGGACCGGCTCCGGGCCACCACTTCCCAAACACCTTCGGAGACCGGCAGCACCTCGTTCCGGTTGATCGCCCGCCAGGCGGAAGCGGGCACCGGAACGGCCAGAACCAATGCCAGCAGCCCTGGCAGCCACAGTTTTTTAATGCTCATTTCAATCCCCTTCCCCGCCGCCGCGGCGGCCGCGGATCAATCTGGTTTCAGGGCCGCCCAAACGGCACGAAGCAGTACTCATGGGCCCTTAACACACTCATTGTATCACCAGCTTGCAGGCTGTTAACAGACCCGTATCCGCCCGCCGGTGCGGCAGCCGCCAAATTCGGGTCCAGCGTGAACTGAACCGCGGAGCGGCGCCCCGTGGTTTTGCTGGGACCAAGGCCGCGGTAGATATACAGGCTGGTGCTCCAGGGCCGCCGCAGCACGCGCTGCACGTGATCCGCAGCGCCGCACCAGAACAGATAGCCGTTGCCGCTGCGGGCAATGACTTCGAAGACGCCATCGGACACCGCATTGACCCGGATGCTATGGCGGCTGGCGTTGGCGGCGGACACGTCCGGCAGCGCCAGGATCAAGGACGCGGCAAGGACCGTGGCGGCGGTTGCTGGTTTCATGTGATCTTCCCTCCGGTCTGAAGGTTGCCCGCCCGGCCGGGCGGCTCCCCCTCAAGGGTAGGAAGATTTGAGACACAAGCCAGTCACACTGCCGTGCGTGCCCGGGCCTGCAGCGCCGGTTACAACGCGGACGCCTGCGCGCAGTAGCCATACCCCTGCTGCACAGACATGCTTTCGCCGGGGCGGAAGCCAAGCGACAGCCAGCCGATCTTGGGCGTGATGCCGGCCCGCTTGGGGTACAGGGTGAACTGCACCGACGAGCGGCGGCCGGTCGTCACGCTCATGTCCCGTCCGCGCACCACATAGAAACGGTCGGTCCAGTTTGCCCCCAGTTCCCGGCGGGCATACTGGGCGGCGGCGCACCAGTAATCCCAGGTGCCTCCGGATCTGCCCGGCACCACCTCGTAGATGATTTCATCGACCGGCAGCACCCGCACGCCCCGGTTGGCGAGGAAAGGCTCTGCGGCCGCAGGAACCGCGCCGAGACAGGCCAGGCCAAGCGCGCACATGAAGTTTCTCATCCGGAAATATCCCTTTGCTTCTTTCAGCATAGGGATTGGCGGCAAGGGCTCCAAGCGCCGCTTGCGGGCTGGGGCGCCTGCTCTCGCAGATGTGTGCAGGCTGATGTCAGGCCCGAACCGGGAACGGAATGATCTCCGCGCTTTCCTGCTGGCGGCCCAGAACCTCCTCCAGGACAGCCAGAACGGCAGCGTTGGGCGCTGTGCCGGTTTCCGGGTGGAACCTGACCCGGGCCTGGCGCCGCAGCATGGCCTTGGAGCTGCTGGCGTCCAACTGCTGCAGGGTGCCGCCCTGCTGCGCCAGCGCCTCGACCATGAACTGGTTGGCCGTCACCAGATCGTTGAGCGAACGGAGCTTGTCCGTCAGCGCGGCAAGCGCCTCATTCATATCGGCGTGTTCAGACATCTTCTTCCCCCCGGAAGACCTTTGGCGATACCCGGGATTTTACGCGCCGCCGCCGCGCGGAACAACGCCAGGGTTACCAAATGGTTAACGCCTGACGTCCAGCTCCGGCAGCACGATATGGCCGCTGTAGCGCACCAGCAGGCCGATCCGCGGCAGGCTGGCAGAGATGTCAAATCCCAGGTGCCCCTTCGGCGTCTCATACTCCATTGACGCGCTTTGCGGGCACAGGGCGCGGGGCAGCGGCAGGCCGAACAGCCGCGCCCTTTCCACTGTCACCACCAGCGCGCCTTGCTGGACCGAGGCCGCCAGTTCCAGCTCCACCGGCCCGAAGCGTTCCACGGCCCGCCCCTTGCGCGGATCAAACCGCAGGCGCGAGCGGGTCTGGTACTTGCCGAAACTGCGCTGCCACACATGGCCCCTGCCCTGCGGGGCGACATCCAGCCGGAAGCGGGTGCGGGGCATCGGCGGCGGAAACCCTGCCAGACCGGCCAGCAGCCGCGCCCAGCCGTTGCCGCCCTCAACCGTGACAACGCCCTGGCTGCGCTCCGGCGGCTGCGCGTGGAACCGCAGCAGAGCGGGCGGCACCTCCAGCCGTTGCGCTGCGATGATCTCGCCAAAGGCGTCCCTCATGTGCCAAAGCCCCCGGCAGCAAAGCGGGCGCGGACCTCCGGGCTGGGGATCATGCAGCGGTCATAGCGGCCGAACAGACGGTAGCGGTTGCGGGCGACGCTGAAATAAAGCGGATCTTTGAGCCATCCCGGCAGAAACCGGCAGGCCGACAGAACCGGCCACGGCCAGGGCAGCGCCCGCATCGCCGCGGCAAAGGCATCGAGCCGCTGGTAAGTGCGGCCGTTGATAATCACCAGGTTGGTCTCGAACTCATCTGCGGACAGACCGTGGTCCCGGTACAGCTTCTGCCCTAGCGGCGACTGCGCGGTGGCAAAAGAGAACCGCCCCGCCCGGTCATGGCGCAGCATGAAACGGAAGAAACCAGAGCACAGAACGCACTCGCCGTCGAAGACGATGAGGCTATCGAAATTCGAACTGAAAACCTTCACCCTCAGCCCCCCTTGGCCGCTAAGATGAAATCTCGGCGGGCTTCGACTGCCACACAATCGAAAATGACGTTACAGGAAGAGCAACATTGCCACCGTAGCTGGCCAGCTCAAGTCCGAGCAGGCAGTCATCAATGTAGTATACTGCCGCGCAAGCGCCGTGTTCGATACTCTCGCTATCGACGAAAATATCCAGGGGCTCCAACACGGCCCTTTCGGGATAGCCTGCAGAATTTTGAGGCCGGAAATCCGTATACAATCCATGAACGGTATAGTTCCGGTGAACGACGCTTAATTCTTCGTTCACCGAACTCTTTAGGGTCGGCACCTGAACAAAGGCTGCAGCAACAATTGCACGCTCCAGCTCAGACAGCGCATCCCCCGGATCATAATCCATGATCCAGGGGATCAGGCTCATTGATCCAGGAAGCTGCGCAGCTTGCGCGAGCGGCTGGGGTGCTTCAGCTTCCGAAGCGCCTTCGCCTCGATCTGGCGGATCCGTTCGCGGGTCACGCTGAACTGCTGGCCGACTTCCTCCAGCGTGTGGTCGGTGTTCATACCGATGCCAAACCGCATCCGCAGGACCCGCTCCTCGCGCGGGGTGAGCGAGGCCAGAACCCGGGTGGTGGTTTCCTTGAGGTTTTCCTGAATGGCGCTGTCCAGAGGCAGCACAGCATTCTTGTCCTCGATGAAATCGCCCAGCTGCGAATCTTCCTCGTCCCCGATCGGGGTTTCAAGGCTGATCGGCTCCTTGGCGATCTTCATCACCTTGCGGACCTTCTCCAGCGGCATCTGCAGCTTGTCGGCCAGTTCCTCCGGGGTCGGCTCGCGGCCGATCTCGTGCAGCATCTGGCGGCCGGTGCGGACCAGCTTGTTGATGGTCTCGATCATGTGGACCGGGATCCGGATGGTGCGGGCCTGGTCCGCGATGGAGCGGGTGATGGCCTGACGGATCCACCAGGTCGCATAGGTCGAGAACTTGTAGCCGCGGCGGTATTCGAACTTGTCGACCGCCTTCATCAGGCCGATGTTGCCCTCCTGGATCAGATCCAGGAACTGCAGGCCGCGGTTGGTGTATTTCTTGGCGATGGAGATCACCAGGCGCAGGTTGGCCTCGACCATTTCCTTCTTGGCCTGGCGGGCTTCTTTCTCGCCCTT
Organism: Leisingera aquaemixtae; assembly: GCF_006740765.1. Lineage (GTDB taxonomy): Bacteria > Pseudomonadota > Alphaproteobacteria > Rhodobacterales > Rhodobacteraceae > Leisingera > Leisingera aquaemixtae. Next base: position 716,546 of record NZ_CP041159.1, on the reverse strand, counting down.
CTGAACCTGCTGCACGATGCGGCGGAATTCAGAGATGTCCAGACCGACATACTGGCCCACCTGGGCCATGTCGGAGCGCAGCTCCTCAACCTTGTCGGTGGAGCGTTCAATGAACATCTGCCAGCCGCGGCCCGGCTTCTCGCCCATTTCCGACAGCCAGTTCGGGTCCAGCTCGCGGCCGCGGTAGGCGTCAATGAACTCGCGGCGGTTGATGCGGGCCTGGTCGGCCAGCTTCACCATCGAGCTGTCGATCTGCATGACACGGCGGTTGATGCCGTAAAGCTGGTCGATCAGCGCTTCGATCCGATTGTTGTGCAGGTGAAGGCCGTTCACCAGTTCAACGATTTCGGAGCGCAGCGACTGGTAGCGCGCCTCGTCTTCCGAGCTGAAGGAGCCGTCCTCGTTCAGAGTGGCCGAGATCCGGCTGTCCTGCATTTCGCTCAGCTCGGCGAAGTCGGTGGAAATCCGCTCCAGCGTGGTCAGCACCCGGTCCTTGAGCGCAGCCTCCATCGCGGCCAGCGACATGTTGGCCTGATCGTCCTCGTCGTCATCGTCGTCGGTGGAGATCGGGTTGCCGTCGGCGTCCAGCTCCGGGCCTTCCTCCCTGGCCGGCTTGGCCGCGGCCTGTACCGCGGAAGCGTCGACCACCGGGGTCTCTTCCTCGCCGTCCTCGTCCAGCTGGTTGCCGAAAGTGGCCTCCAGGTCGATGACGTCGCGCAGGAGAATGTCCTCGGACAGAAGTTCGTCGTGCCAGATGGTGATCGCCTGGAAGGTCAGCGGGCTTTCGCACAGGCCCGCAATCATCGTGTTGCGGCCGGCCTCGATGCGCTTGGCAATCGCGATCTCGCCCTCGCGGCTCAGCAGCTCGACCGAGCCCATTTCGCGCAGGTACATGCGCACCGGGTCGTCGGTGCGGTCCAGCTTCTCGGTCTGCGCGCCTGCCAGCGCAACCTCGCGCGGGCCTTCGGTGGTCACAAGGTCGGTGGCGCCCTTGTTCTCTTCTTCCTCGGCCTCTTCGTCCTCGATGATGTTGATGCCCATTTCGCTGAGCATCGACATCACGTCTTCGATCTGTTCCGAGCTGACCTGATCCGGCGGCAGAACCTGATTGAGCTGATCGTAGGTGATGTAGCCTTTTTCGCGGGCTTCCGCGATCATCTTCTTGACCTGAGCCTGGCTCATATCAAGGGAGATTTCGGCGTCCTGATCGTCAGGTTTGCGGTCGTCGGTGTCTTTGGCGGCCATTCAATGCTCCTACTCAGGGGCTGCGGGGCAGTTCGAATCACGCGAATCATGTGCGCGATCATCCGATTCGTCACCCCGTTTACCCAATTTTCCTGTGCTCTTCCTTAGCAAAACGCAGAATCACCCCTGCGTGTCACTTCTCTGAAAAGCCGATCCGGTCCAAAAGGGCGCCGAAGGCATCACGCTCATCCCGGTTGAGCCGCGCGCCATTCTTGCCCACGTCATACTGCGCCTGGTCCTCGTTTTCGCTGCGCACCGCTTTATTCTTGGCCTCCGCCGCCTGCCGCAGCCGCCAGGTCAGCGCCTCATCGGCAAGGCCATGCAAATCCTCTTCGGCTTCTGCCAGTTCCGCATCCAATCCGCGCAGCGCTTCAAGTTTCGCGAGCTCTTCGGCCAGGGTCATGCTGGCCAGTTCGGTGTCGCCGGGTTTGCGCAGGCAAGGGATGATTGCAACGTGGCGAAGGCCAAACAGGTTTTCAAGGGCATGAGGCCCCAAAGACCAGTCGATTTCCTCGCGCAGCCGCTCCGGCGCGTCGATGCCGTGGCGCAGCACCATGTCGCGCAGCAGCGCCAGATCCGGGTCGGCGCATTGCAGACGCTCCAGACTGGTTTCGAATTCCGGGATCACCGCCGGGGTGGTGATCGCCGTCGCCAGGATCACCGCCTCGCGCATCGCAGCAAAGGATTCATCGTCGGCACCCGCGACCAGCGAGGCCCGGGTGGTTGCGCGCGGCTGCGGGATCACGCCGAACCCCTTGCCAGGTTTCCAGGGCGCGCGGGCGCCATCGCGGAAGCCGCCGCCCCTGCCGCCGCGCTGCTGATAACCGCCCTCGCCGCCGCCCCGGCTGCCGCGGAACAGCTGCCAGCGCATTTCCTTGACGTCTTCGCCATAGTGCTTGCGGATCGAGGGATCGCGGATCAGCTTGATCTTTTCCCGCAAGCTTTTGTCCAGCGCCGCCTTGCGCTCGGGACTGTCGAAAACCTTGCCCTCGGTCTCGCGCCGCCACAAGAGCTTGACCATCGGTATCGCCTGATCCAGCACCGCCTGCACCGCTTCCGGACCTTCGCTGCGGATCATGTCGTCGGGATCCTTGCCCTCGGGCATGATGGCAAAACGCAGGGATTTACCGGCCTCCAGCAGCGGCAGCGCCAGATCTATCAGCCGCATGGCCGCACGGATGCCAGCGGTGTCGCCGTCCAGCGCGATGATCGGCTCATCCGACATCCGCCACAGCATCTGCAGCTGGTTTTCCGTGATCGCGGTGCCCAGCGGCGCAACGGAGGATTGGAAACCTCCCTCGGACAGCGCAATCACATCCATATAGCCCTCGGCCACAACCAGCGTGGAGCCGCGCCCAGAGGCCGCCCGTGCCGGCCCGTGATTGTAAAGGCTGCGGCCCTTGTCGAACAGCTCAGTCTCGGGCGAGTTCAGGTATTTGGCGTTGTCATTCGGGTCCATCGCCCGGCCGCCAAAGGCAATCGCCCGCCCGCGCGCATCGCGGATCGGGAACATGATCCGGTTGCGGAAGGTGTCATAAGGCTTGCCGCCCTTGTTCGAGGGCTTGGCCAGGCCCGCCCCGATGATCAGGTCCTCGGGCACATTCTTGCCGCGCAACGCATCCCAAAGGTTCTGCCAGCCATCGGGGGCAAAGCCGATTTCCCAGCGGTCCAGCGCCTGCGCCGTCAGGCCGCGGCGCTGCAGATAGGCGCGCGCGTCGCGGGCGGCATTGGTTTTCAGCTGCAGGCGGAAAAACTGGACCGCTTGCTCCATCACATCGGCCAGCAGCGTCCGGCGGTCCTGCTGCTCCTGCGCGCGCGGGTCGCGCTTGGGCATCTCCATGCCCGCTTCACCGGCCAGGATCTCCACCGCCTCCATGAAACCGACATTCTCGGTCTCCTGCACAAACTTCAGCGCGTCGCCTTTGGCGTGGCAGCCGAAGCAGTAGTAGAAACCCTTACGGTCTTCGACATGGAAGGATGCGGTTTTCTCGTGATGAAAAGGGCACGGCCCCCAGTAGTCGCCCTTGCCCGGCTGCGATTTGCGCTGATCCCACATGACCTTGCGCCCGACAACATCAGAAATGCTGATGCGGGTGCGCAGTTCATCCAAAAAGCCGGGCGGCAGGGACATATCAGTTAGACTTCAGCTGTTTCTGCATCGCCTGGATCTGATCCCAGTTCTGCAGGCACTGCTGTTCGAACAGCGCGCCGAGGTCGGTGCCTTTCAGGTCGCGCCGCTTCATCGCGTAGACGTGGCTTGTCAGCTGCGGGATCGCCTTGGAATAGGCCGCGGGCCATTCCGGCTCACTGCCCAGAATGGTCTGCTCCACATCTTCCTGCTGCACCCTGTCCAGACGCGCCTGCTGCACTGCGGCCATGACCTGGCCCTGGTACTTACAGCTTTGTTCTTTGCTTTCAGAAGCATAGGCCGGCGCCGCCAGCAAGGCGGCTGCAAGGACGATGCGGATCATAGATGCGCTCCGGGAATCAGTTGGTGATCCCCAGAGGTTACCCCCGCGCCGCGACAGCTTCCATGGCTGTTTTCAAATCATGCACAAGCGTTTTGGCCATCGAGCGGAACACCATGATCTGAAACGCCTGCGGGCCGGTGCGGGTCACCGAGGCCATCATATGCTTCAGCTCACTGCGCACCGTGTGGCCGCGCTTGAACACAGCGGCCCGCAGGTCGACAGGCACCAGCCGCGCCAGCACGTCCTCTGCGCCCCGCCCCTCCAGCCTCACCACGGCCCAAGCGTCGCTCTGGTCCGTCAGCGCCGCGTGCTCGGCCAGCTTGGCGTCGGGCTCCGGCCCTATCAGCAGTGCCATGCCGCGGCCGAACCAGACAGCCCGGCTGCCCGCCTTGCCCGTCGCACGGTTTGCCGCGGGGAATGCCATGCCGTGGGCAGCCTCCAGCGCTTGGCTCAGCGCCTTATCCTCGCCATTGAAGGGCGCCACGGCCCACATGTCGCCGGGGTGCTCCTCCGTCAGGCTCATGCCGCCGACGGTCACCGGCAGCAGCCCGTCGCAAGGGCTTTTCGCAATCAGTTCAGCCACGGGCACGGTCTCCTTCCGGATCAAAGAACACAGGCGAGACAACCTCGCACAGAGTGTCGGCACCCCGCATATGGTCGACCAGGCGCACGGTCTCGCCAATGCGGTCCGGCCCCTCTTTCAGGAACGCCAGGCCGATCGGGTGCCCCAGCGTCGGCGAATAGCCGGCCGAGGTGACATAGCCCTGGTCATAAATCCGCTCGACCGGATCGCCCGGCGTGAACAGATGCGCACCGGCGGTGATCTCTTTGGCCGCTCCCACGGGTTTCAGGCCCACCAGGCGCATCCGATCCTCGGCCATCAGCCCCTCGCGGGTGGACATGGGTTTGCCCAGGAAGTCCTTCTTCGTCGACATCATTCCCTGCAGGCCCAGATCAAACGCAGTCACGGTGCCGTTGATCTCCGCGTGTGTGATCAGGCCCTTCTCGATCCGCAGCACATTGAGTGCTTCCATGCCATAGGCACCGCCGCCCATCGCCTCGGCCCGCTTCAGCAACTCGCGGAACAGGCTCTCGCCATAGCGCGCGGGGACGGCAAGTTCATAGGCATGCTCGCCCGAGAAAGAAATCCGGAACAGCCGCCCCTTCACGCCCAGCACGGTCGCCGCGCCGCAACCCATGAAAGGCCAGGTCTCGCTGTTGACGTCCTCATCCACGAGGCCATTCAGCAGTTCCTGAGACTTCGGCCCGGCGACCGCAAACTGCGCCCACTGCTCCGTCACCGAGGTGAACCGCACATCCCACTCCGGATGCAGCACCTGGGCGACATACTCCAAATGCGCCATCACCTGCCCCGCGGCAGCGGTTGTGGTGGTCATGACGAAATGGTTCTCGCCCAGCCGCGCGGTGGTGCCGTCATCCATGACAAACCCATCTTCGCGCAGCATCAGCCCATAGCGGACCTTGCCCGCCTTCAGGGTGCTGAAGGTATTGGTATAAAGGAAATCCAGGAACTTGCCCGCATCGGCGCCCTGAATGTCGATCTTGCCCAGGGTGGAGACATCGCAGATCCCGACCGCATTGCGCACCAAAGTGACCTCGCGGTCGCAGGACTGGCGCCAGTTGGTTTCTCCCGGCTTCGGGAAATAGGCGGCGCGGTACCACAGGCCCACCTCCAGCTGATGCGCCCCGCGGGTGTCGCTCTCGCCATGCGAGGTCAGAAAACGCTGCGGCTTGAAGCCTTCATCCGTGGCCCCCGCCCCCATCGCCCCGATGGCGACCGGCACAAACGGCGGGCGGAAGGTGGTGGTGCCGGTTTCCGGAATGGTCTGCCCGGTGGCATCCGCCAGCACCGCAAGTGCCGCGACATTGGAGTTCTTGCCCTGATCGGCCGCCATGCCTTGGGTGGTGTAACGCTTCATATGCTCGACAGAGCGGAAGTTCTCCACCGCCGCCTGTTTCACATCCTTGACGGTCACGTCGTTCTGGAAATCGAGCCAGGCACGGCCCTTACCCGGCACCGCCCACAAAGCGGCGATGCGATAAGGGTCGTCCTCCGCCTGCGGCAGATCGGCGGCGGAGGATTTCAGGCCCAGCGCCTCCAGAACCTTTGCAGCCGCCTCCGCGCCCTCGCGAAGCGCGCCTGCGGTGGAAAATGTGCCGTTGCAGGCGCCTGCGGCAACCATGCCCGGCACCGCGCCTTCGCTTGGGATAAAGGCAAGCGCCTCGCGCTTCCACACCGGACGGCCGTTAAGGTGGCAGGTCAGATGCACCGACGGGTTCCAGCCGCCGGACATCGCCAAACAGTCGGTCTGGATCTTCTCCTCGCCCTTGACTGAGCGCACGGTGATGCTTTCCAGCCGCTGACGCCCGGCACTGTCGCAGACCTGCGCGCCCTTGATCACCTGGTAAGGGCCGCCATCCGGCGCCTCGTGGCGGCTGTCGATCACCGCCGCGATATGCACGCCCGCGTCATGCAGGTCGCGCGCCGTCCGATGCGCCTGATCGTTGTTGGCGAAGATAGTAACCCGCTCCCCCGGCGCCACGCCCCAGCGGTTCAGATAGGCGCGCACCGCGCCCGCCATCATGATGCCGGGGCGGTCGTTGTTGCGGAAGGCCACCGGGCGCTCGATTGCGCCTGCCGCCAGCACCGCGTGTTTGGCCGCAATCCGCCAGAAACACTCGCGCGGCAGATGGCTGCCCTTCAGCGAATGCCGACGCGGCAGGTGGTGCGAGACCCGTTCCAGCGCGCCGTAAGTGCCCTGGTCATAAGCGCCGGTGACGGCAGTGCGGGTCATCAGCCGCACATTGTCCATCGCCTCCAGCTCGGCCACTGCCCCTGCCGCCCAGGCATGGCCCGGCTTGCCGCCAACTTCCTCGCGCTCGGCCAGCAGGCGGCCGCCCATACGGCTGTCTTCCTCGCACAGGATCACATCCGCCCCGGCCCGGCCTGCAGTCAGCGCCGCCATCAGCCCGGCAGGGCCGGAGCCGATCACCAGCACGTCGCAGAAGGCAAAGGCCTTCTCATAGCGGTCCTGGTCCGCCTCGCCTGACAGCGCGCCAAGGCCTGCCGCTTTGCGGATCAGCGGTTCATAGAGCTGCTCCCAGAACGCCGCAGGCCACATGAAAGTCTTGTAATAGAACCCCGCACCAAAGAAGGGCGCGGCCAGATCGTTCACCGCCATCACGTCGCGCTCGACCGAGGGCCAGCAGTTCTGGCTGCGCGCCTCCAGCCCTTCAAACAGCTCCTGCTGGGTGGCGCGCACGTTCGGGTCCTGCTGGCCGCCGGTGCCGATGGTCACCAGCGCGTTCGGCTCCTCGCTGCCCGCGGTCAGCACCCCGCGCGGGCGGTGGTACTTGAACGACCGCCCCACCAGGTGCACGCCATTTGCCAGAAGCGCTGCCGCCAGCGTATCGCCCTCCAGCCCCATCATGTGGCGGCCGTTGAAGACAAAGGTGATCGGCTTCGCACCCTGGTTCAAACCTTTCCCGGGAAGTCTCATGTCTCACCTCCCAGCCCGGCCTCGGAGGCCAGTTGCACCGCCAGAATCTCATGCGTCGCGGTATTGCGGGTGACCTTCAGCCAGGAATTGCAGCCCATCTCATGATACCACAGTTCATCCAGCGGCCCGGCCGGATTTTCCCGCAGGTTCACATAACCATGCCAGGCGTCCAGATCCGCGCCCTCAGCCGGACGCACCAGCGCGGCACCCTTGTAATAGAATTCGCGGCGGTCCCTTTCACCGCAGAGCGGACAGGTAATCCTCATGACCGGCGCCCTTTCATCTTTGCAAAAATACTCCGGGGGTGAGGCCGCAAGGCCGAGGGGGCAGCGCCCCCTGCCGCGGCGGAGGCACGATCAATGCAAGTTATGCTGCGCACCGGTCCCCTCCTCATCCATCAGGCCAGCGCCGCTGCGGAACCGGTCGAGCTTGAATCTGGCGGCAGCACCATGCGGCCGGTCCGTGGCGATCAGATGCGCATAAACGCTGCCCGATCCCGGCGTCGCCTTGAAACCGCCATAGCACCAGCCGCAGTTCAGGTAGAGCCCGTCAATAGGCGAATGATCAATGATCGGGGAGCCATCAGGCGTCATGTCCATGATGCCGCCCCAGCTGCGCAGCAGACGCGCCTTGCTGACCGCCGGCACCATCGCCACAAAGGTCTCCATCGTATGCTCTACCATCGGCAGGTTTCCCCGCGCCGCATAAGAGCTGTAGAAATCCAGGTAGCTGCCGAACACCAGCCCGCCCTTGTCCGACTGGCTGATATAAAGATGCCCTTCGGCAAAGGTGATCACGTGATCGACGATGGGCTTCAGCCCTTCGGACACAAAGGCCTGCAGCACGTGGCTTTCGACCGGCAGCGTCAGCCCCGCCATCGCCGCCACCTGGCCGGAGCGGCCCGCAGCCGCCAGCGCCACTTTCTTCGCCCGGATCGGGCCGCGCACGGTCTGCACCCCCACCACCTTGCCGCCTTCCACGTCGATCCCGGTGACTTCGCAGTTCTGGATCAGGTCCACCCCGCGCATGTCGGCACCGCGGGCATAGCCCCAGGCCACCGCGTCGTGCCGCGCGGTTCCGGCGCGGCGCTGCATCAGCCCGCCCATGATCGGGAAGCGGTTGTTCTCGAAGTTCAGAAACGGCGCCAGCTTGCGCACCTGTTCGCGGCTCAGCAGCTCCGCGTCATCGCCCTGGTTGACGATGGCATTGCCCCGGCGCACGGCTGCATCGCGCTGGCCGTCGTTATGGAACAGGTTGATGATACCGCGCTGGGACATCATCGCGTTGTAGTTCAGGTCCTGCTCCATCCCTTCCCACAGCTTCAGCGAGTGGGAATAGAATTCGGAGTTTCCCGGCAGGTAGTAGTTGGCCCTTACGATGGTGGTGTTGCGGCCGACGTTGCCGCCGCCGAGGTAGCCCTTTTCCAGCACCGCGACATTGGTGATGCCGTGTTCCTTGGCGAGATAATAGGCGGTTGCCAGCCCGTGGCCGCCGCCGCCGATAATCACCACGTCATATTCGGATTTGGGTTCAGGATCCCGCCAATGGGGCTTCCACCCCTTGTTTCCGGTGAGCCCCTCCCGGAGCACACGCCAGCCCGAAAACCGCATGTCGTCCCTCCCCGTCAAATCACTTGTCCGCACCCGGAAAATTACCGGCCCGGGCCTTGGCGGCATTGCTACCTGCTTTCGCCTGCAGCTCCTAGCCCAAACCCTCAACTTGCGGCACATCAGCACGGCTTTGCTGGAAATCACACGAACTGATCACTTGTGTCCAGTATTATTTGCGGCGGCAGATAACGTGCAGCCTGCAGGCGGGAATAAGAACGGGGCGGAGAGTTTCCCCTCCGCCCCGCCGCTGTTGCGCAACCTTGCAGTCCGCCCGTTCGGCCCGTCAAAGGCCCTTGGCGTGATAGCTCTTGGCGACCTTGTCGATCGACACCAGATAGGCGGCGGTGCGGAGGTCTGTCACGTCATCGCGGCTGTGCCAGACTTCGCGCATTGACTGATAGGCCACCCGCATCGTGTCATCGAGACCGGAGCGGACCAGCTCCAGCTCGTCCGCGCCGCGCAGGTACTTCTCCTTGAAGTGCGGCGACATCGACCAGGTATCGCCCATCACGTCATCCAGGCGCTGCAGCTCGTCGATGACCAGCTGGTGGCGCGCCTCTTCCTGACGGCGCTGCATCCGGCCGAAGCGGATATGGCTGAGATTCTTGACCCACTCAAAGTAGGACACCGTCACACCGCCTGCGTTGGCATACATGTCAGGAATGATGACCGTGCCCTTCTTGCGCAGGATCTCGTCCGCGCCTGCAGTCACCGGGCCGTTCGCGGCCTCGATGATCAGCGGCGCCTTGACACGCTCGGCGTTGGACAGGTTGATCACCGCTTCAAGCGCGGCCGGGATCAGCACGTCGCATTCTTCCTCCAGCAGCAGCGCGCCGTCTTCGACGAACTGCGCGTCGGGATAACCGGCCACGCCGTCGTGCTTGACGATCCAGTTGCGCACCGCCTCCACGTCCAGGCCGTCCGCGCTGTAAAGCCCGCCATCACGCTCGATGATACCGGTGATCAGCGCGCCATCTTCCTCGGACAGGAACTTGGCCGCGTGATAGCCGACGTTGCCGAGCCCCTGAACGATGATGCGCTTGCCTTCCAGCTTGCCGGACAGGCCGGCGGCGGCCTTGTCTTCCTCATACCGGAAGAACTCGCGCAGGGCGTATTGCACGCCGCGCCCGGTCGCCTCGACCCGGCCGGAGATCCCGCCTGCATTCAGCGGCTTGCCGGTGACACAGGCCTTGGCATTGATGTCGGTGGTGTTCATCCGCGCGTACTGGTCTGCAATCCAGGCCATCTCGCGCTCGCCGGTGCCCATGTCGGGCGCGGGCACGTTCTGCGACGGGTTGATCAGGTCGCGCTTGGCCAGCTCATAGGCAAAGCGGCGGGTGATCAGCTCCAGCTCATGCTCGTCATATTCGCGCGGGTCGATGCACAAGCCCCCCTTGGAGCCGCCGAACGGCGCCTCCACCAGGGCGCATTTATAGGTCATCAGCGCCGCCAGCGCCTCAACCTCATCCTGGTTCACGCCGGTGGCATAACGGATACCGCCTTTTACCGGCTCCATATGCTCGGAATGGACGGAACGGTAGCCGGTAAACGTGTGCATGGCACCGCGCAGGCGCACCCCGAACCGCACTGTATAAGTTGCGTTGCAAACTCTGATCTTTTCCTCCAGCCCCGGCGGCAGATCCATCAGGGATACGGCCCGGTTAAACATCAGGTCCACGCTTTCGCGGAAGCTCGGCTCTGTGCGGCTGCTCATCTAAAAACTTCTCCGTGATCAAACATCGACTCGCTGCCGATGATGCCCTCACTCTATGCAGAGATAATTAAGGAGTGCGACCTTTTTGACCATTCCCTGCCAAAAAGATTCTCATTTTATCCAAAGGTTGACGATTCGCCGCCCGCCCGGAAGCCATTGTACGCACCACCGCGACAACGCGGCGCAACAGCGGAATATTGGACCTCCGGTCCATTACAATCGTAGCTATTTCGGCAAAATGGCGCCCCAATTCCGCCACCTTTACCAAGCATTAATAAACGTAAATTCCGCTGCCAAAGCCGTGCAGACCCGTTCCAGAGCCGGCAGGGCATTTAGGGGGTGTTACGATGAACATGCGTCACAAAAACTCCACTGCGCTGTGCAGCCCGCTCAGGCTGCCCGGGCTGTCCAAGGTGCAAAGCTTCCTGCGCGAAGAGGACGGGGTTCTGGCGAAGCCGATGATCGGCACCTTCCTGGCCATGCTTGCGGTCGGCGGCATCGGGGTGGACCTGATGCGGATGGAGCGCGACCGGACCGAGCTGCAGTACACGCTCGACCGGGCAGTGCTCGCCGCGGCGGATCTGGACCAATCCCTGGACGCCGACGCTGTCGTTCTGGACTATCTGACCAAGGCCGGGCTGCAGCAGTACTATTCCGACCCCGATGATCAGAAGGGTCTTGGCTACAAAAGTGTCGAGGCGACGATCAACACCGATTTCGAGGCCTATCTGCTGAAGTTCGCAGGCGGCGACAACATGTCCCTCTACGCAAACTCCCGGGCGGAAGAGACCATCGGCAGCGTCGAAATCTCGATGGTGCTTGATATCTCCGGCTCCATGAACTCCGGCAACCGGCTGGTGAACCTGCAGGCCGCCGCGAAGTCCTTTGTGACACAGATTACCACCAATACCGATGTCACCAACCTGTCGATCTCGATCATCCCGTATGCGACGCAGGTGAATGCCGGTAAGGAGCTGCTCAGCAAATACCCCAACGTTTCGCAGGAGCATGACTATTCCTACTGCGTGAATTTCATCAAGGACCAGTTCAGCAAACACACGCTCAATCAGGATGAAAACCTGATCCGCACCGCGCACTTCGACACGTTCACCTATTCGATGAACATGATCGACAATCCCGTCTGCCCGACCCGGGAAGGCTCAGCCATTCTGCCCTTCACCAATGATGCCGCAAAACTGCATGCCTACATCGACAGCCTGACCGCCTCCGGCAACACCTCGATCGATATCGGGATGAAATGGGGCAGCGCCCTGCTGGACCCCACGGCGCGCGGTGTTGTGAACGCGCTGGTTGACGATGGCGAAATTGACGCGGCTTTCCGCAACCGCCCCACCGATTACGGCAGCGGCGACACGCTGAAGATCATCATCCTGATGTCCGACGGCCAGAATACCAACCAATACATGTTGAACAACAGCCGCCGGGACGGTCTCTCGGAAGTCTGGTACAATGAAGAGGCCGGCGTATTCTCGATCTACAACCCCAGCGGGAACAACTACTATTGGTACTCAAAGGGACGCTGGGAGGACCACGTTTTCGGTGAGGGCACATACAAGAATTGTTACTACTGCGCAGAGATAGAGGAGCCCGGCACCTCTGAGCGCTTGACCTATCAGCAACTGCACGCCCGCGTCTCCTTGGCCTCGATTGCCCGCAATCTCTACAGAAACACCTCCGACGCCTGGGCCTATTGGTACACGGCAGGCCGCACTTTCCACAACCGCGTCGCCAAGGACCAGCACACCAAGACGATCTGCGACATCACCAAGGATCAGGGCGTGATCGTCTATTCGGTCGGCTTCGAGGCCCCGACCAAGGGCATCAGGGTGCTTGAAGACTGCGCCAGCTCGCCCGCCCACTTCTTCGATGTGGAGGGCTTGGAAATCTCCGATGCGTTCTCGTCCATCGCCACCTCGATCCGCCAGCTGAGGCTGACCCAATGATCCGCCTTGCAGCAAACACTCTGCGCCGTTTCAGGCAGCAGCAGGATGGCAACGCAACCGTGGAATTCGCCATCGTCATCCCGGCCTTCATCATGATCCTGATGTCGACCGTCGAACTGGGGATGATCAACCTGCGCCATTCCCAGCTGGAGCGGGCGCTGGACCAGACGGTCCGCACCATCCGCCTCAGCACCGGCGGCGACATGAGCCATGACCAGCTGCGCGATGAGATCTGCACCCGCTCAGGCTTCATCGACGAATGCAACACGTCCCTGCGCCTGGAAATGCTCCGGATCAACCCCTACGCCTGGACGCCAATCGACCCGACACCTGACTGCATTGACAGTGTCGAGGAGGTTCAGCCGGTGCGGACCTTCGTGAACGGCCAGTCAAACGAACTGATGTTCATCCGCGCCTGCATGAAATTTGAGCCGATCTTTCCGACCTGGGGGCTGGGCACCCACCTGACCAAGGACGGCGACGGCCGCGTCAATCTGATCGCTTCATCCGCCTTCGTCCAGGAACCGAGGTAACGCCATGCTGACCCTGCTGTCCCGCCAAATCTCAGGCCGCCTGCCCGGTCCCGCCGGCCGCTTTCTGAACGGCACCCAAGGCAGCGTCTCGATCGAGTTCGCCTTTTACGCGCCGCTGCTGCTGGGGCTGTTTGCAGCCATCTACACCTTCTTTGACGCCTTCCGGCAGGAAAGCATCAACATGAAGGCCGCCTATACTGTCTCCGACCTGATCTCGCGCGAGACCAATTACGTCAACGAAGCCTATATAGACAGCATGCACGCGCTGGCCACGGAACTGGTGCGCAGCGACACCACGCTGTCCACCCGGATCTCCGTTGTGCGCTGGGACGAGGGTGACAAGCGGTATTACGTCGACTGGTCAAAAGTCCGCGGCAGCGTGTTTCAGGAGTGGGTTGACGGCACCATCAACGAGGTGAAGGACAATCTGCCCGCGATGCCCGATCAGGAGCGCGTGATCCTGGTGGAGACCTGGAACGAGATCCAGCCGGCCTTCAATGTGGGCATTCCGCTGATGGACGTGCAGAACTTTGTCTTCACCCGCCCGCGCTTCGCCCCTCAGGTCGTCTTTGTCGAGGACAAGGGCAACGGCAACAACCACAACGATGACGCCGAGAAGGCCGGGCCGCCTGCCTGATCAGACTTGGCCGCGCTGCACCAGCATCGCGGCCAGGATTTCCGACATCGTCTTGCCCTGCGACCCCGGCGTCACCCCGCCGATACCGATGCGGCGGCCGGACCGCCACCACAGCCCCGGCATCCAGGTTCGGCTTCCAGGCGTGCCGGTGCGGATCAGAAACCCGTTTGACGGCTTGAAGGCAAAGAAGCCGCGGTCGATGGCTTCGATATCCTCCACCCTGGCAATCACTTGCCCGTTGGAGCAGCGCAGCTCCTCGGAGGTCAGCTCGATCCGGTGCGTTGTGGCCTGCCACATCCGCACCGCCAGCCACAGCGCCGCGGCCCCCACTACCAGCAGGAACACCAGCCAGGCCGGCGACGGCGGCGCATAGAACGCCACATAGACCAGCAGGCCGCCGGTCAGGCCCAGCATCGCCGTGCCCATCACCCGGCGCGCTCCGGAAGCCTCGATTGTGGCCAGAACGTCTTTGCTCATCAGCTGCTCCCCTTACTGCTGAGCCGGGCATAAACCGGATTTGCCAAAGAAAACAGCCCCCGCCTGCACGGGGGCTGAATGCGGCCGTGCCGTTCGGGCAAACTTATTCTGCTGCCGCGCGGCGCACGGCCACCTCATACCCCGGCTCTTCCGGCTCGTCGTCGACAAGTTCCTGCGGGAATCCTGGTGCTGTGACCGACAGCCCGGTCGCTTCCTCAAGCCGCTCGATCATCCGGTCGGACTGCGCCCGCTCGCCATAGCGGCGCTGGCCGTCCTTCATCATCTCAATCATCAGCGGCGACAGTTCCAGCGGCACATTGTGGCGGTCGGCCAGGGTCTGGAACAGGCCGATATCCTTCATCACCAGATCCATGGTGAAGCTGACATCGCGCGATCCCGACAGGATCAGCTGGCTTTCTGTCTCATGCACAAAGGAGTTGCCCGAGGACATCGCAATCGCCTCATAGGTCATGCCCAGGTCCATCCCGCAGGCCTTCATCACCGTCAGCGCCTCGCACAGCGACAGCAGGTTGATGTTGGCCAGGTAATTGGTCATCACCTTCAGCAGGCTGGCGTTGCCCATCTCCCCCACATGCAGGATGCGGCGGCCCATGGTGGTCAGGACCGGCAGGATCCGGTCGAAGGTTTCCCGCTCGCAGCCTGCATAGATCGAGATATTGCCGGTGTCGGCGCGGTGGCAGCCGCCGGATACCGGGCAGTCGACCGGCGCGCCGCCGCGCTCTGCCACCAGGGCGCCCAGGCGTTTCACCTCCTCCACGTCGGTGGTGGACATCTCCATCCAGATCTTGCCGGGCTGCACATGCGGCAGCATTTCGGTGACCACCGCGTCCGAGGCTGCAGGGCTCGGCAGGCAAGTGATCACCGCATCGCAGTCCTGCATCATCTGCGCCGGGCTGCCGCCCGCCTTGGCGCCGCGCGCGACGAATTTCCCGACCAGCGCCGCATCCAGATCATGCACCGCCACCTCCAGCCCGTTGCGCACCAGGCTGCCGGCCAGCTTGCCGCCGACATTGCCGAGGCCGATAAAGCCGATCTTCATCTTAGATTTCATGTCCCGCTTCTCCTCCCCGGGGTATCGCCTGCGATATGGCTAGCTTGACCTCAGCCAAAGCAAAAACGAATAATAATGCGTCCTGACCCCAAAAATTTTTGCAACGCACATGTCCGATCTGCCCAATCTCGTCTGGCTGCGCGCCTTTGAGGCCGCCGCCCGCCTCAAAAGCTTCACCGCCGCGGCGGAGGAACTGGGGCTGACACAGGCCGCGGTCAGCCACCAGGTGCGCAGCCTGGAGAAAAGCTTTGGCATCACCCTGTTCATCCGCCGGTCGCGGCATCTGGAGCTGACGCAGCTGGGCCACGCCTATTACCCGTCGGTGGCGCAGGCGCTCACGGATATTGCCTATTCCACCCGCGGCCTGCTGGGCCACGCGCAGACCCAGACCGTGACCCTGCGGGCGCCGGTCTCCACGGCAGTGCTGTGGGTGGCGCCGCGGCTGGGGGCGTTTCACAGCGCCCACCCGCATATCCGCATCCGGCTGATCTCGGCGGTCTGGGCCGGCAGCACCCAGGATGAGGACGTGGATATCGACCTGCGGCTGGGTCCTACTGGCTGGTTCGACCGGCGCGCGCATCTGCTTTCCACCGAAAGCGTGATTCCCGCCGCGCAGCCGCAGCTTGCAGCGCAGCTGCAATCGGTGGACCAGCTGTTCGGCCAGACCCTGATTCACATCCACGGCTACCAGGACCACTGGCTGCGGCTGTCGGAGCAGGAAGGCGTGCCGCTCAAGGACCGCGGCGCGCCGCTTTATGTCGACACCTCTCTGGCCGCAATCGAGCTGGCAGCCTCCGGCACCGGCGTGGCCATGCTGATGCGCCGCTACGCCGAACTGCCGCTGTCGCAAGGCCGGCTCGCGCCGGTTCTGGACGCTGAAATCCCTATGGGCCAGGGCCACTATCTGATGCCCGCCGCAGGCGAAGCCCCCAACAGCGCCGAAACCGCCCTGGTGCGCGACTGGGTCGTGTCGTTGTTCTGCTGACCGGCACGGCCCCTTGCCGGACCGCCGGCAGGCGGCTAGCGTCCTGCCATGCCTTGGCCTCAGAACACACCGCCCCAGCGTGACGGCGACGCAGCCGCAGGGATCGACGTCACCGACGGTTTCGAGCGGTTTTCGCAGCGCAACGACATTTTCACCCGCGCGTTTTGGGACGAGCGGGTGAAATCCAAACACACTGCCAGGTTTTTCGCCTCCTACCGGATGGAGGCCGCGCCGCGGCGCGGCGACGGCTTCACCCAGCGCGACTTTGCCCTGCGCAACGCGGCCTGGCTGATTTCCGACGTGGTCTCCAGCCGCCGGGCGCATGAGGGCGTCCGGGAGGGGTTCCAGGCCGCCATCCGGCCGGACACGCCGGTTGCCAGGGACGCACTGGCCGTTAACGACCCCGTAAAGATGTCCGCCGAGGTGAAACGCATCGCCAGGTTCTTCGGCGCCGATCTCTGCGGCATCACCGATCTGGACGAACGCTGGCTTTATACGGCGCGGGTCGATGCCCGTGACATGTCCGAGGCGCCGCATGATCTGCCCGAGGGGCTGACCAGCGTGATCGTGCTGGGCCATGAGATGGACAAGGACCTGGTGGCCGCCTACCCCTCTGCGCTGGCGGGGGCGGCGACGGGGCGGGAATACAGCCACGAGGCCTCCATCGTGATGCAACTGGCGGCCTATATCCGCAATCTGGGCTATGAGGCAGTGGCCTCGATGAACGATACCGGCCTGGTGATCCCCTATGCGGTCAAGGCGGGCCTGGGGGAATACGCCCGCAATCAGATGGTGATCACACCGGAATTCGGGCCGCGCCTGCGGTTCTCCAAGATCTTCACAAACCTGCCGCTGGCGCATGACCTGCCGCAGCCGCTGGGGGTGAAGGCGTTCTGCGGGATCTGCACCAAATGCGCCGACGCCTGCCCGGTGAAAGCGCTGCCCTATGGCCCGCCCTCCACTGAAACCGCCAATGTCTCGGCGATCAAGGGGGTCAGGAAATGGACCTCGGACGCGGAGAAGTGTTTTTCGTTCTGGGCCAAGATGGCCTCTGACTGCGCCATCTGCATGCGGGTCTGCCCGTTCAACCGCGACTATTCCAGATGGCGCAACCGGCTGTGGCTGAAGCTGGCGCTTGGCCCGCTGCGCAAGCTGGCGCTGCGGCTGGCTGGCAAGCATGGGCAGCGGCGCAAACCGTCGGCGTGGTGGGACGGGGCCTGAAACAGGAGAGCTTTGAAAATGCCCCTGCCGCAAGCGGCCCTTGGCTGATTTTCCAAACAGCGCTCAGGGGCTCAGCGAAACGGCAAACACCTCCTCAGGTGCTTGCAGTCCTTTAAGGCTCTGCGCTCCCAGTGAGCGCCCTTGCAGCCCCGCCCGCTGCAGGAACCCGGACGACACCAGCAGCGGCTCATCTTTGGCGCCGCACAGCTCCGCCACCCGCGCGGCCAGGTTCGCGCCTCGTCCTCCTCAGCGCGGAAGATCGCCAGAATGCCATCACCGATCAGTTTCAGCACCTCGCCGCCCGCGGCCTCGACCGGCGGCACAATGCAGTCGTAATAGGCATTGAGCAGACCGGTGGCCTGTTCCGCGCTCATGCCCGCTGTCAGTCCGGTAAAGCGGCGCATATCGGCAAACAGGATGGCAGAGCGGATCCGCATCACCTCGCCCCGGTGCACATCGCCAGACAGGATCCGCCGCTGCGGCTCCTCACCGACATAGATCCGCAGCACCTCCTGCAGGGTCCGGGCGGTGGAAAGAACCTCCTGGCTGGCGGCCAGCGCCGGAAACACCGCTCGCAGGAAACGGATGTCTTCGCCGGAGAACCCCTCTGCCGCCCGGGTGGCAAAGCTGAAGATGCCTGCCGTGCCGATTGCCATGAAAACCGGCGCCATGATGTAATGGGTGTACCCTTCCGCCTTCAGGTCCGGGACGATGCCATAGCGGCCGTCCGGCGTGTCCGGCAGCCACAGGATCACCCAGTCGCCGGTGCTGTGCACATCGGCCGCCGGGGAGCGCGCATAGCCTTCGCCGCTGTCCTCGTTGAACGGGAACAGCTCGCTGCGGGTGCCCTGCCCGTGCTCCCAGAAGCGGGCGCTGGCCACCGCCTCGGCATGCAGCAGCTGCACGATGGAGGCAGTCCGCTGCAGCGGCACGCCCGCCGCCCGGATCAGGCCGCAAACCTTTGCCAGCAGCTGTTCCGGATCCTTGGAGGAGCGCCCCTCCTCCAGCGCGAAGGAGATCAGGCGCAAAGCGTCCTGCAGCCGCTCCGGCGGCAGCTGCAGCAGGGGATCGGGGGCTTGTGTCATTTGCTCAGGCTACCGCGCAGGGGATGCCCCCGGCAACGGCAATGCTCCCGCCCGTCCTTGCCGCCTGCGGCAGCGCGTCCCGTTGGGCCGGGCAGCCCTGCGGGCTGCGGGCCAGTCTGTTCACCTGCGCACAGCACCCGTTTCCGGCGACAGGTTTCCGGACAGTCCTGCACAGCCTATCTTAGCCGCAGCCAATGTTTACAGGAGGCATGGAAATGTCCCTCAGACCCATTCTCGAAACCCGCGCCGCCCAGCCTCACATTGAGGGCGCCGGCGTCAAGCTGCACCGCGCCTTCGGCTTTCAGGACCCGTCGGAGCTGGACCCGTTCCTGCTGTTCGACGACTTCCGCAACGAGCGCCCCGAGGACTACCTGCGCGGCTTTCCCTGGCACCCGCACCGCGGCATCGAGACCATCACCTATGTGCTGGCCGGTTCGGTGGAGCATGGCGACTCGCTGGGCAACACCGGCACCCTGGGTGCGGGAGACGTGCAGTGGATGACCGCCGGGTCGGGCATCCTGCACCAGGAAATGCCCTCGGGCAACGCCAAGGGGCAGATGCATGGCTTCCAGCTGTGGGGCAACCTGCCCGCCAGCCAGAAGATGACCGCGCCGCGCTATCAGGACGTGAAGGGCACCGAGATCCCGGAGGTGATCGACGATGACGGCACCCGGGTGAAGGTGATTGCCGGCGGTTTCTGGGGCAAGCGCGGCCTGGTGGACGGCATCGCCGCCGACCCGCAGTACCTGGATGTCTACGTCCCCGCAGGCGTCAGGAAGACCCTGCCGGTCGACACCTACCGCCGCGCGTTCGCCTATGTGTTCGAGGGCGAGGCCGCCTTTGCCGATGCCTCAGCCCCGCAAGGGGTGCTGCTGGAGAAGGAGGTCGCAGGCCAGGAGGTCAACATCCGCGACCTGTCCGGCGACCGCACTCTGGTCCGGTTCGGCACCGGCGACGCGATCACCGTGCAGGCAGGTCCCGAGGGCGTGCGCTTCCTGCTGATCTCCGGCGCGCCGATCAATGAGCCGGTGGCCTGGCACGGGCCGATTGTGATGAACACCCAGGCCGAACTGCAGCAGGCCTTCCGCGACCTGCGCAATGGCACATTTATAAAGCCCGCGCACTGACCGGGTAAAACTGACCGGGAAAACCGGTGCCCGCTTTGCCCTGCGCGCGGCGCAAGCCCGCGCATTGGCCGGCTGCGGCCCGCCAAACGGGGCCCTGATGTGCTATACTCCCCCCGTCCACTGCTCAGATGGGGGGAGAGATGATTATCCGGGTGTTCCGCGCCACCGTCCGCGACGACAAGATCAGAGATTTCAAGGACTTCCTGACCAATACCGCCGTGCCGCATGTGCGCCGCCAGCCGGGGCTGGTCTCGGTCACAGCCGGGCTGCCGCGGCCGGATTCGCCCGCGACCTTCTGCGTGGTGATGGTGTGGGAGAGCATCGACGCGCTGCAGGCCTTTGCCGGCGAGGACTGGGAGCAGCCGCATGTTCTGCCGGAAGAGGACCCGATGGTCCTGAACCGCCAGATCGACCACTATGACATGATCGGCCTGCTGAGCTGACAGGCCGGCCCCCTGTACCTCAGCCGCTGGCGCACCAGTTATAGATCGTCTCCCCGCCCGCGGTCTTCGGGGTGAATCCGGCCTTTTCAAGCACCCGGGCCGAGGCCGCGTTTTCCTGCATGACACCGCCGCTCAGGCAGATGCCGCTGCCGCTGAAATGCGCCTGCAAGCCGCTGATCAGCTCGCTCGCCAGGCCCTGCCCCCAAGCAGCTTCGGCAAACAGATAGCCAAGGTTGCGGGTTTTGCTGCCGTCCTCCGAATACGACAGGATCAGCAGCCCGATTGCCTGCCCCTTCGCGGCGCACAAGCCAATCACCTCAGCCTGCTGCGCCACTGCCGCCAGGAAATCCCGCCGGGCCCGGTCGCTGTCCTGCGTCCGGAACCCTTCCGGCAGCCATTGCACCACCTTCGGCGCAAACAGCGCCGCCAGGTCCGCCTCCGTCAGCTCCTGCCAGCGCGCCGCACGCAGGCGTCTGGTCCGCAGGGTCAACAGGCTCAAGCGCTGACCGCCTTTTGCACCATGTTCCAATAGGCCCGCTCCACCTCATCCAGCGAAAGCCGCCCTTCGGACCGGTACCAGGTGTTGACCCCGTTCAGCATCGCAATCACCGCAAGCGTTGCGATCTTGGTGTCGGGGATAGCAAACACGCCCTGCTCCACACCTTCCTTCAGGATCCCCTCCACCCCGTTTTCATAGTCGCGGCGCAGCGATTCGATGACGGTGAAGTTTTCCTCCGTCAGGTTGCGCAGCTCCATGTAGGCGATGAACACCGCATCGGGGCGCTCCAGGTGAAAGCGGATATGAAATCCGGTAAAGGCCCGCAACCGCTCCATCGCGCCCGCGGCCCGCGGTACCGCATCCCAGGCTGCCTGCAGCTCTTCCATGTGGCTCGACATCAGGCTGAACAGCAGGCTCTGCTTGTCCGGTGTGTAATTGTACAGCGCCCCGGCCTGCACCCCCACTTCCTTGGCGATCTGGCGCATCGACACAGCGGCATAGCCATGCTGGGCAAACAGCCGCAAAGCCGCCTCGCGGATGCGGGGGCCGGTGATGTCGGAATGGGAACCTTGGGTGCGTGCCATGCCTGCAACAGTAACTGAACAGGTGTTCATATAAAAGAGAGAATGCGGCTGCAGCTTTCTGTACCCGCTCTGCCCGGCGAAGCCAACGGCGCGCTGCAGCTGGAAATCAATTGTACAGGCGCGCCGGAGCCCCTAGAACCGGCAGAGCGGAACAAAGGGCTAAGGCAATGCAGATGTGGGCGCGGATCACTTTCCTCCTGGCTGTGGCAGGCGCTGCCGCCTGCACCCGCGTGCCTGAGTTGGAGGACCGGCTGACCCCTGACCTGCGCAATGCGGGCTACCCCAGGCTGCTGCCGCTGGATGACGCGGTTGCGCCGCTGCCGCCGCCGCAGCAGGCCAGCCAAGAGCTGCAGCAGGAGCTCGACGCCCGCAGCGCCCGTCTGCAGCGCCGCGCCGCGGCGGTGAAAAACGCCGAATTCTGACCGCTTCCCGGCATTCCCATCTGGTTCTGCCCGCTGCAGGCGGCAGCGGCGTTGCACGCTCGCGCCGAACCCGATAAGGCGGGGCGGAGCATTTCGGAACAAAGGACCTCCAGCTATGACAGAACCGCTTCGTCTTGGGATTGCAGGTTTGGGCACGGTTGGCATCGGCGTGGTCAAGATCATCCGCCGCCATGCTGCGCTGCTGGAGGCACGGACCGGGCGTCCGGTTGTGATTTCCGCGGTGTCGGCCCGCGACGCCAGCAAGGACCGCGGGATTTCGCTGAGCGGCTATGCATGGGAAACCGACCCGGTGGCGCTGGCGGTGCGTGACGACGTGGATGTGTTTGTCGAGCTGATGGGCGGCCACGAAGGCGCTGCCAAGGCTGCGACCGAGGCCGCACTGGCCGCGGGCAAGGATGTGGTCACCGCCAACAAGGCGCTGCTGGCGATCCACGGGCAGGCCCTGGCGGAACAAGCCGAGGCCGCGGGCCGGGTGATCCGTTTTGAGGCCGCCGTGGCCGGCGGCATCCCGGTGATCAAATCGCTGACCGAAGGTTTGGCGGGCAATGAGATCACCCGCGTCATGGGTGTGATGAACGGCACCTGCAACTACATCCTGACCCAGATGCAGGCCACCGAGCAGGGCTATAACGCGCTGTTCGAGGAATGCGGACGCCTGGGCTACCTTGAGGCCGACCCGAACCTGGACGTGGGCGGCATCGACGCAGGCCACAAGCTGGCGCTGCTGGCCTCCATCGCCTTTGGCACCAAGCCGGACTTTGACAGCGTGCAGCTGGAAGGCATCCAGCGCATCCAGCTGGCAGACATCCACGCCGCCGCCGACATGGGCTACCGGATCAAGCTTCTGGGGGTGGCGCAGCGCTCCGCCCGCGGGCTGGAACAGCGCATGTCGCCCTGCCTGGTGCCTGCCGACTCGCCGCTGGGGCAGCTGGAAGGCGGCACCAACATGGTGGTGATTGAGGGCGACTCCATCGAGCAGGTGGTGCTGCGCGGCCCCGGCGCCGGCGAAGGCCCGACCGCCAGCGCGGTGATGGGCGACGTTCTGGACCTGGCCCGCGGCCTGCGGATTTCCACCTTCGGCCAGCCGGCCGGAACCCTGCAGGAGGCCCCGGCCGCCCAGACCGGCCTGCCCGCGCCGTTCTACCTGCGCATGGGGCTTCTGGACAAACCCGGCGCGCTGGCAAAAGTGGCGGCAATCCTTGGCGAAGCCGGCGTCTCGATCGACCGGATGCGCCAGTACGGCCATTCGGAACCGGTTGCGCCGGTGCTGATCGTCACCCACAAATGCACCCGCGCCACCCTGGATGCGGCGCTGGACGGCCTCTCCGCCACCGATGTGGTCGACGGCACCCCCGTCGCCCTGCGCATCGAAGAGGTCTGACCCGCCCCGCCCGCAGAAAACGGCCGGTTTGCGCGCCGCGGCGGGGCATTCCAGCCGGGGCGAGCGCTATCTGCCCTTGCGACCCGGCCCCGCCCCGCGCTATTCGGCTTGAAACGCCCATTCACATCTGACCCGTTGAGACAGGATTTCCGGTATGACTTCGAACACCTCTGACGCGCCCTTTTATGACCGCATGCTGTCGCTGGGCCTGGCCCGCGTTGCCGAGCAGGCCGCCTTGGCCTCTGCTTCGCTGATCGGCCGCGGCGACGAAAAGGCCGCCGACCAGGCGGCCGTGAACGCCATGCGCGAGCAGCTGAACCTGCTGGACATCGCCGGCGTCGTCGTGATCGGCGAAGGCGAGCGCGATGAGGCGCCGATGCTGTATATCGGCGAGGAAGTCGGCACCGGCAACGGCCCCGGCGTCGACATTGCGCTGGACCCGCTGGAAGGCACCACCCTGACCGCCAAGGACATGCCCAACGCGCTGACCGTGATCGCGATGGGCCCGCGCGGCTCGATGCTGCACGCGCCCGACACCTATATGGACAAGCTGGCCATCGGCCCGGGCTTTGCCGAAGGCGTGGTGTCACTGGAAATGTCCCCGCGCGAGCGGGTCGAGGCGCTGGCCAAGGCCAAGGGTTGCGCGCCGTCCGACATCACCGTCTGCATCCTGGAACGCCCCCGCCATGAGGCGATGATCTCCGAAGTGCGCGAAACCGGCGCCTCGATCCGTCTGATCACCGACGGCGACGTGGCCGGCGTGATGCATTGCGCCGAAAGCGGCACCACCGGCATCGACATGTACATGGGCCAGGGCGGCGCTCCGGAAGGCGTGCTGGCGGCGGCGGCGCTGAAATGCATGGGCGGCCAGATCTTCGGCCGTCTGCTGTTCCGCAACGACGACGAAAAGGCGCGTGCCGCCAAGGCAGGCATCACCGACCTGGACCGCATCTATTCCCGCGATGAAATGGTCACTCAGGACGTGATCTTTGCCGCCACCGGCGTCACCGGCGGCTCGCTGCTGCCGCGCATCAAGCGCCAGCCCGGCTGGGTCGAGACCACCACCCTGCTGATGCGCTCCAAGACCGGGTCTGTGCGCCGCATGTCCTACCGCACGCCGGTGGCACCGCATCAGATGTAAGCCGGTCCTGCGCGGACGGGAAGCGGCTTGCGCCGCTGCCTCCGGCGGGAGTATTTGAAGAAAGATGAAAGGGCCGGGTCCGTATTGGGTCCGGCCTTTGCGCATGGGGGCAGATGATGAGCTTTTTGGGTGTTGAGCAGTCCTTGAGCGGGCGCCGTTGGGTCGGCCCCGGCGTGGAAGTGGACCGGGCGTCGGAGATGATGGCCCAGCAAACCGGCCTGCCCCGGTCAGTCTGTCAGGTGCTGGCCCGCAGGGGCGTTCCGGCGATGGAGGCCAAGGGGTTTCTGGACCCCAAGCTGAAGGAGCTGCTGCCCGACCCGCGCGAGATGAAGGACATGGAGACCGCCGCGGCCCGGTTCCTGCAGGCAGTGCAGCGCAGGCAGCGGATTGCGGTCTTTGCCGATTACGATGTCGACGGCGGCAGCTCCGCCGCGCTGCTGCTGGTGTGGCTGCGGCAAATGGGGCTTGAGGCGACGCTTTACATCCCGGACCGCATCGACGAGGGCTATGGCCCCAATGTGCCCGCCATTCAGGAGCTGGCCGCCGCCCATGACCTGATCATCTGCGTCGACTGCGGCACGCTGAGCCATGAGCCCATCGCCGCCGCCAAAGGCGCCGATGTGATCGTGCTGGACCACCACCTGGGCGGCGAGACGCTGCCGGATTGCGTGGCGGTTGTGAACCCCAACCGGCAGGACGAAAGCGGCGACCTGGGCTATTTCTGCGCCGCGGGCGTGGTGTTCCTGATGCTGGTCGAGGCCGGGCGGCAGATGCGCGAGGCAGGCGCCAAGGGACCGGATCTGATGGCCCTGCTGGATCTGGTGGCGCTGGCCACCGTCGCCGATGTGGCCCCGCTGATCGGTGCCAACCGGGCGCTGGTGCGCCAGGGCCTGAAGGTGATGGCGGCGCGCAAACGTCCCGGGCTGGTGGCGCTGTCCGATGTCAGCCGCATGGATTCGGCCCCCTCCACCTATCACCTGGGTTTTTTGCTGGGGCCGCGGGTCAATGCCGGCGGGCGCATCGGCAAGGCCGACCTGGGCGCGCGGCTGTTGTCAACTGACAATCCGCATGAGGCCGCCGCCCTGGCCGAACGGCTGGACCAGTTGAATACAGAACGGCGCGACATTGAAAACGCCGTGCGCGCCGCGGCTTTGGACCAGGCCGAGGCGCGCGGGCTGGAGGCGCCGCTGGTCTGGGCCGCTGGCGAGGGCTGGCATCCGGGCGTGGTGGGGATCGTCGCCTCGCGCCTCAAGGAAGCCGCGGGCCGGCCCGCGGTTGTCATCGGCTTCGACGGGGAAGAGGGCAAGGGGTCGGGCCGGTCCGTGTCCGGTGTCGACCTTGGCGCCTCGATCCAGCGGCTGGCGGCAGAGGGGCTGCTGGTCAAGGGCGGCGGCCACAAGATGGCAGCGGGCCTCACCGTCATGCGCGACAAACTGGAACCGGCGATGGAGCGGCTGAGCGAACTATTGGCCAAACAGGGCGCAGGCCAGGGCGGCCCCGCCGATCTGAAACTGGACGGCGCCCTTATGCCCGGCGCCGCCACGGTGGACTTGATCGGGCAGATCGAACAGGCAGGCCCCTTTGGCGCCGGCGCCCCTGCCCCGCGCTATGCGCTGCCCGACCTGCAGGTGCGTTTTGCCAAGAAGGTCGGCGAAAGCCACCTGAAACTCTCGCTCAGCGACGGGATGGGCGGCGGCGTGGATGCAATCTGCTTTGGCGCCTTCGACACCGCCCTGGGCCCGCGGCTGCTGGAGCACGGCGGCGCCCGCTTCCATTTTGCCGGTCGGCTGGAAATCAACACCTGGGGCGGCCGCCAAAGCCCCCAGTTGCGCCTGGAAGACGCCGCCGAAGCCTGACATTTCAAGGACTTGCGGCCTGTGGATAAGAAAATTCGCGGATGCGTATTTTTTCTCTTGCGGGTTCCGGCGCTTATAACTAAATACCCGCTCACGCACTGAGTGGCCCGTTCGTCTATCGGTTAGGACGCCAGGTTTTCAACCTGGAAAGAGGGGTTCGATTCCCCTACGGGCTGCCACTTCCTCCGCCAGAAACAGACTGCTGAAACGCGCTGAAAGCGCGATTATTTGCGTTTGTTTCCAAGGCATTAGCGCTGCCGAGCGGCGCGTAAAAAAATTCGCCTTTCTGCAAAAATCCTCTTGCGCCCGGCCGGCGCAATCAGTAAACAGCGCCTCACAGACAGAGTGGCCCGTTCGTCTATCGGTTAGGACGCCAGGTTTTCAACCTGGAAAGAGGGGTTCGATTCCCCTACGGGCTGCCACTTATTCCAAGAAAATGAGAAAAGCAGCGCACTTGCGCAGGCTTGATCCGTTCAGCGGCGTCCGTACTGGGCGCTGTTTGCACTATTTCCATGCGATGCGCTGATTGGACGATGTATGGATAACACGCTGAACCGCGGCGTTATCTCCGCCCCGGTTCAGTATGATTTGCCGTAGTCCAGCCGGTCAGGACGCAGGGCCGCCCGCCGCCTGCCGCGGCTCAGACTCGCCGCTGCTGCACGGGCCTGCCTCATCCTTCTCCATGCCCTCCCGGTAGAAGCAATGCTGCGCACGCCCGGCGCGTTTGGCCGCATAAAGCGCCAGATCCGCCTGGTTCAGCAGCTGCTGCGGGTCCGGAACCTTCTGCCAGGTCGACAGGGTGGTGCCCGCACTGGCGGAAATCCTGCAGGTCTGGGCGCCAAAGGGGATGGGTTCCTCCAGCTGCTGAATCAGCCGCTTGGCAATGGCCGCCAGCCGCGCCGTGTCCAGCACACCTTCGAGGATCATCACAAACTCATCGCCGCCCACCCGGACCACCGTGTCCGACTGGCGGGTGCATTCCACCATGATCCGCGCCGCCTGCTGCAGCACCGCATCGCCGGCGGCATGGCCCAGCGTGTCATTCACCTGCTTGAAGAAATCCAGGTCCAGATGCATCAGCGCAAATTCACGGCCGCTGGCGATCAGCCGCCGCAGTACATGATCCATCGCCCGGCGGTTCTTGAGCCCGGTGAGCGTATCGGTAAACGCCTGTTCCTCGGCGGCAATCTTTGCCCCCTGCAGGCGCAGGTTGAGCTGGCGCGACGCCTCCATCGCGGCGGATTTCGCCTCCACCAGATAGAGCATTTCGATGGTCAGGTCGGTGGGCGAGAAATCGGCGCTGGTCAGGTCGTAGTCGCGCACCGCTTCCAGAACGGAGATTCCGAAGGACAGGTTGATGAACGCGCCCTGCCCATCCGGCAGCGGCGTGCAAACCCCCTTCAGCCCGGTCTGCGGCGCATCGCGGAACTGCAAATGCAGCTTGCTGCCGGAGGTGCGCAGCAGATCCTCCACCGAGCGCACCGAGCGCGGCCGAGACAGATCAAACACCCGGAAAAACCGGCGCCCCTCCCAGGTGAGCTGCGGGCGCAGCTTTTTCAGGGTCGGCCCGGCAGAGACTATCCGCCCCTTGGGATCGGCAATGACGTACATCGGGCAGACCACGCCTGCCATCTGCGTCAGCTGCTGGAGTGTCATCATAACGAGTGCGCCCCCAAATCAAATTCGCGCCCGGCGGCGAACTTGGTTTCCACCACGGTGATGGAAATCACCTCGGCGCCGCCCTGGGTGCCGCTGTGATCCAGAAACACAAGGTCGCCGTAATCATCGGCCATCGCCCGCAGAACGCCCATCAGAACATAGGCATAGCCGGGCAGCCCCGGCTGGCACACCAGCTCGAACTGCTGCGGCGTCTGCTCCACCAGTTCCAGCGCCGGAAGATGCAGGTCGGATACCGCCAGCCGCGCCCGGTCCGGCAGGTCATCCAGAGAATGCAGGAACTCCACATAATTCACACCGCCAAAGCGCAGCAGCCGTCTCAGCGCCTCCACCTGCGGGTTGGACACCAGGAAGGTGCCCATGTCCTCCAGCATTTCCGGCAGAGGGCGTGCCAGGACCTTTTCCATTGCCGCCAGCATCCGGCCCGATTGCTCATCCGTGTAAAACAGCATCGCTTCGAACTCGGTAAACCCGAGTCCGGCCTCTTCCATAACCTCTTCCCAGCGGTCCGCCCCGTAGGTACTGGTCACAAAAGCCTGAATCGCCCTGTTGATCAGACCGTGCATGCAATGGCCCCTCTTTGCCTATGCCGCAGTCTTGACGCCTGCGGGTTAAGAAAGGCCCAACAAAGCAAATTTAGGTGGTCTATCGCGCGCATTTTCCCCGGTTTTTATGACTTCTGCACCCAGCCTGCCTCCTGCGCAGCAGGCACTGGCATTGTGCGTGTTGCGAGCGCAATTCAGCCACAGGCCTCTGGCCAATCAAATCCGGCACAGCGCCCTGTCAGCCTGCTCTCAGACTCTGTTGCGTCTGTACTGAACCGGCTGGCGCCCAGAGGCAAGAGCGCAGCCGGACAAGCCCGCCAGACCGGCGGGATCTGTCCTGCCGCCAGCCTGCCGAACGAAACGGCGTAGGGCATGCCCTCCGCCTTTCGCCGCACAGATACTGGCGTCAGAAGTCAGTGGGCGCCCCGCCCTCGGACTTGCGGCGGGCAACAAAGTCCGCCAGTTCATCGCGGATCGCGGGCTCCATCGGCGGCTCTTCGAACTCGGCAATGATTTCCTTGAACAGCTTGTGGGCGCGCTGCGCGGTCCAGGTGGCGCCTGCCGCCTCCCAGGCCTCATAGTTGCGCCAGTCGCTCAGGAATGGCTGATAAAAGGCGGTCGCATAGCGGTCCTGGGTGTGCTGGATGCCGAAGAAGTGGCCGTCGTTGCCCACCTCCCGGATCGCATCCAGCGCGATCTCCTCCGGACCGGTGGCGGTGATCTGCGGCTGCATGTAGCGTTGGATCTGCTGCAGGATTTCGCAATCCATGATGAACTTTTCCGGGCTGGCAATCAGCCCGCCTTCCAGCCAGCCGGCCGCGTGGTAGACCATATTGGTGCCCGACTGCACCGCCGCCCACAGCGAATTCGAGGTCTCCCAGACCGCCTGCCCGTCCGGCACGTTGGCGGCGCAAACGCCCGATGAGCGCATCGGCAGCCCGTAAAACCGCGCCATCTGCCCGGTCATC
This sequence comes from Leisingera aquaemixtae, assembly GCF_006740765.1. Classification (GTDB taxonomy): domain Bacteria; phylum Pseudomonadota; class Alphaproteobacteria; order Rhodobacterales; family Rhodobacteraceae; genus Leisingera; species Leisingera aquaemixtae. The sequence continues at coordinate 687,347 of NZ_CP041159.1, read as the reverse complement.
TGGGTCGAACGCATGTATTCCGGCGTGCCGAATGCGGGCGCCCCCGATTTCATGTCGACGTTGGAGGTGAAGGTGCCGATCACGCAGGGCGTGCCGGGGCGCACGTACTGAAACAGAGCGATCGCACAGAGGCTTTCGGCAATCGACTGCGCCACGGCGCCCGCCATGGTCACCGGCGCCATCGCGCCCGCCAGGGTAAAGGGCGACACCACGATGGCCTGGCCGCGCCGCGCCAGCCGCAGGCAGCCGTCGATCATCGGGAAGTCGTGCTTCAGCGGCGAGGTGGAGTTGATGTTGGTGTACATATGGGGCTTGGCGTCGAACTCCTCATGGCTGAGCCCGCCAGCAATCCGCACCATCTCCATCACATCCTCGACCCGCTCCTTGCCCAAGCTGTAGGCGTGCATCGCCTTGTCGGTCAGGGTCAGCTTGTCATAGAGCACATCAAGATGCCGGATCGAGGCATGGATGTCCACCGGCTCCACCGGGTAGCCGCCGGCAAAGTGGATGCAGTTGAAATACTGCGTCAGCTTCAGCAGATTGCGGCATTGCTCGCGGTTGCCCGCCACCTTCTTGTTCAGCTCCATGTCCCAGTAATTCGGCGGCGAGGACACATTGCCGAACAGGATGTGGTTGCCGCCCAGCGGAATGGTCCGGTCCGGGTTGCGCGGCGTGATCGAGAATTCGCGGGGCGCCTTGCCCACCATCTCCATCACGAAATCGCGGTCCATTTTGACCAGCTCACCCTCGACCTTGACGCCGGCCTGCTTGAAGATCCCCAGCGCTTCCGGGTTCAGGAACACCACGCCGATCTCTTCCAGGATGCGCATGGCCCCCTCGTGGATCGCCTGGATGCCTTCCTCTGTCAAAGGCTCCGTCGGCCGGTCGATGTTGACCGGGATCTGCCAGGGCATCTGCTCCAGTGCCGCACTGCCGCGCCGGGCCGCCGCGCCTGCCCTGCCCCCGCCCCGCCGCTTGCGTGCGCCTGTCTCTGCCATGCCGGTCCCCCCTGAATCCGAGTTTCGCAAGTGCCGATAGCCATCCACTGTGCCAGTCCCGGCTGCCCGAACCTGTCCGTTCCCGACCACGGCTGTCGTTTTTTCACTGGAATCCGGCGGTGCGGGATATTTCTGTACACTTATGCCCAGTCTGCCGCAAAAAAACCGGCGCACTGGGACCGTGCGCCGGTAAAGCTGCCCCTCACCATCTCAGGGCACGGGAATCAGCAAAGGCTCAGCCGTCGATCCAGGCCGGAATGTGGCCGATGTCGGGCAGCACGATATCCGCGTGCGGCGCCAGTTCCTCGCGCAGCGCCATGCCTGTCAGAACGCCGATCCGCCGCATCCCGGCTGCGGCGCCGGCCTCCAGATCGTGCAGGCTGTCGCCGACCATGGCGGTGCGCTCCGGCTGTACTCCAGTCACCCTGCAAAACGCCAGCAGCGGGTCCGGGTCCGGCTTGGCGCCATGGCCGCTGTCGCAGCCCGCGACAAAGGCGAAGCGGTCCAGCACCCCGGCCCGCTCCAGCTGGCTCCTGGCGGAAATCTCGGCATCGTTGGTCATCACCCCCAGCACCTTGCCGCGCGCCAGCAGCCCGTCGAGGAACTCCGCCAGCGGCACCGCCGGCGCCAGCTCCGCCTCCGCAGCGCTTCGGGCCAGGAACACCGCCAGTTCCTCGATCTCCATCTCCGCCACAAACGGCGCCAGCACCTCCGCCACCTCGTCGTTGGAGCCGGCAATCACCAGGCTGTCGGGGTTGAACGCCCGCCGTTCCAGATCATAGCTGATCACCTCAGCCATCGCCTCCAGAACCGCCCGGTCCCCTTTGGCAAGCGTCTCCAGCACCTGCGCCGCCCAGCCGTTCCAGGTGGCGGCAAAGTCGAACAGGGTTCCGTCCTTGTCGAACAGAAAAGCATCAACGGGCATGGCGGGTCCTCTCCTCCGCGGGATCTTGGCGGAACCCTAGGCACAGCCCCTGCCGATCTCAAGTCCAGTTCACCTGCGCCCCGCCCGGAAGCGACATCCGCGCCTGCAGCGGCATCTCATACGCCAGGCCCTGGGAATCGCAGAATTGCATCACCCAATTGTCGTCCATCGTTAAGAAATCGAGCACCGAGCCAAGGAACTCCGGCTCCGCCGCCCGCGCGCGCAGATCCGCCTCGCTGGCGCCTGTTGCGCCCAGAAACACCGGCAAAAGCTCATCATTTCCGGCCAGCCAGGCCAGGGCTTTCAGCGCCAGGGTCTCGGCGCCATCGGCGGAAATCCGCATGTTCTCCACACTCCTGCCGCATTGCGGCCAATTTAGTAAAAATCCGAAAGGGTTTCTTAACCAGTCTCAGCAAAACTTCCAGTCATAGGATTTGCAAGGGGCGAAAGGATACCGCGTGCAAGGCACTATCCTGGTCATCGACGGCGTCTCCACCAACCGCATCATGCTGAAGGTGCAGCTGGCGGCTGCCTACTACGATGTGGTCCAGGCCGGCGGCGTGGCCGAGGTGCTGCAGGCCGCCCGCCAGCACCGCCCCGATCTGGTGCTGACCGCGATGTCGCTGCCCGACGGCACCGCCGCCGATGTGAAACGCGAGCTGGCCGCGGATGAGGCGCTGTCCGACCTGCCGGTGATCGCGGTTTCCGACTGGGAAGGCCACAAGGCCCGGCTGCAGGCGCTGGCCGCAGGCATCGACGATGTGCTGCAGCAGCCGGTGGACGACGTGATCCTGCAGGCCCGCATCCGCAGCCTGCTGCGCGCCCGCAGCGCGGATGAGGAGCTGAACCTGCAGCGCGATGCCTCGCACGGGTTCATTCTGCCGCTGAGCGACCGCTGCTGCGCCGAGGATCTGCGCAGCGCCTCCGTTGCTTTGGTTGCGCAGGATCCGCGCACTGCCATGGCCTGGCGGGACCATCTCTCCGCCTGCTTGCCCTACGCCCTGCGCACCCACGCGATCAGCGACATCCAGGGGCTGATGCAGGCGCCGGTCGCCGATGCCATCATCATCGAGCTGAACGAGGCTTCGGCCGGCCCCGGCCTGCGGCTGCTGGCCGATCTGCGCGCCCGCGCCGCCACCCGCCAGACGGTGGTGATCGCGGTGCCCAATCCAGCCGATCCGCAGATCGCCGCCGAAGCGCTGGACCGCGGCGCCCATGACGTGCTGCAGACCGGCTTCGATGTCGAAGAACTGAAGCTGCGCCTCACCGCCCAGCTGCAGCACAAGGCCCGCAAGGACCGGCTGCGCGACAGCGTCCGCAACGGCTTGCGCGCTGCGGTGCTGGACCCGATGACCGGGCTTTACAACCGCCGCTATGCCAAGCCCTTCCTGGACCGGGTGGCGCATTCCGCCGCCGCCAATGGCGAGAAATTTGCCGTCATGCTGGCCGACCTCGACCATTTCAAGCGGATTAACGATGTCTATGGCCACCCGGCCGGCGACGCGGTGCTGATCGAAGCCGCCCGCCGCATGCAGCAGGTGCTGGGCCCGGCCGACCTGCTGGCCCGCGTCGGCGGCGAGGAGTTCATGGCCGTTCTGCCCGGCGCCAGCGAGGCGGAGGCCGGCATCGCCGCCGTCGCCCTGTGCAACGCGATCAACGAAACCCCGTTCCAGGTCCCCGGCGCCACCGAGCCGGTCAAGGTCACCATCAGCATCGGCGCCGTCATGGGCGGCGGCGGCAACGAAGACAGCACCGCCGCGCTGGTCGATAAGGCGGATCAGGCGCTCTACAACGCCAAAAATGCCGGCCGCAACCAGGTGACGCTGCCCAGGGAATGCACCGTGGCCGCCTGAGGCCCGCGCCTTTTGCGAATTCCGGCACTCACAAAAAAAAGGCAGCTGCGACCGGCTGCCTTTCTGATGACCAGCGATCTCCAATGCCTGCTGCACGCGGGTCAGTCCCGGCCGTGGCCAGCCCCGTGCCAGCGCTTGCCGCGCTGCTGCATCCGCTCTTCCATCCGGTCAGCAAAGGCAGCACGCTCTTCCGGCGTCATCGCTTCCATCTTGCTCACCCAGGCGTCCTGCACCTTGGTGTGGAAGGCGTGGCGCGCGTCCGCCTGGCTGCGCAGCATATCCCGCAGCGCTGCGGCGTCGAAACTGCCGCTGCGCAGCGCTTCTATCACTGCGGCACTCTCTGCCCTGCGCCTCTTATGATAACTTCCGTGTTCGCCTCCAGCTTCCAAGCGCAGCGATTTGCGGGTCTCAGGTTCAAGGCCGCGGAAAATCAAAGGCTCTATTGCCTGCGGCCTGTGCCAATGCCTGTCTGTGCCCGAAAACCGCCAGGCCGCTCCAACGGCAATACCGATTACCGCCAGGTTCAATGCCAGCGATCCCGCCAGCAGCAGTTTAAGCCAAAGCTTCATTCCAGGCTTGCCCTCCGCACTCATTGCAAGTCCTCGCTCAGCATCAGCGCCAAGTCATAGCTATCATAGGGCACCGCTGTGCTACTGTCCTCATAGCCCGCCAGAACCACCGGGTCCGGCACAAAGGAAGGCGGCGCCATCCCGATCCACAGGCCCGCCGCGCAGGCCGCCGCCAGCCCGCCCATCGCAGGCCAGCCGCCAATCGCCTCGACCAGTTGCCGCCACTTCGGCTGCCGCACCGCCCGCGCAGGCCGCGCGGCGCTGAAGCCCGCTTGCGCGCGTGCCGCATCGGCCAGAATGGCAGTGTTCAGATGCGCCGGCATTCCGGGCCGCGCGCTGCGTGCCGCGGCAAACAGATCCTCCAGCTCCTCCAGTGCTTTATCCGTGTCAGCCATCGCTATACCCCAACTCTTCGCGCCGCCCGGCCAAAGCCGCGGCCAGCGCCCGTTTGCCCCGGGCGGTCAGGCTCTCGACCGCCTCGACGCTGATGTCCATGATCCCGGCGATTTCCGGGTTCGAAAGCTCTTCCAGGTGCCGCAGCACCACCGCCTGGCGCTGCCGCTCCGGCAATTGCATCAGGGCGGCCTGCAACGCATCCTGCCGCGCCCCGTCCTGCATCTGCTCCGCCGCCGAGCGGCCCGGATCCGGCGGCTCGGGCACCGCATCCAGATCCGCATGGCCGCCGCGGGCGCGCCGCTTGCGGTCGATGCACAGGTTCATCGCCACCCGGTAGAGCCAGGTCGACACCTGCGCCTCCCCCGGCCGCCACTGCGGCGCCATCTTCCATAAGCGCAGCATCGCCTCCTGGGTCACATCCTCGGCGTCCGTGCGGTTGCCCATCACCCGCATCGCCACGCCGAAGACCCGCGGCCCCAGCCGCGCGGTCAGCTCTGCCGCCGCCCGCCCGTCGCCATTGGCATAGAGCACCATGAGCGCATCATCAGAGGCCTCCCCCGCCGCTGCGCTCATGGCATCCGGACCCCCGTCAGGGGCCCGGCGCCGCGATATTTCCGTCTTATGCAGCACGCGTCAGCGATCAGTTCTGCTCCGTAGCATTCCCTTGCCCGGCCCCATGGCCGTGCATACCGCCGCGATGCATCCGGGCATTCTCGAATTCCGCCTTGGAGATCCCGCCGCTGCCGTCGGCATCCATGCGGTCAAACATCTTGCCCGCCCGGCGCGGCTGCGGCAGCTCGTCCATAGTCAACGCGCCATCCTTGTCGGTGTCAAAGCGTTCCAGCATCTGTGCGGCCCGCTCATTGGCATGCTCCCGTGCCCGCGCCTGCATCTCCTCCAGCGTCAGCTTGCCGTCGCCATCGGCGTCAGCCTTGGCAAAATGCGCGTCCTTCATCGCCTCAATCTCGGCCTTGGTCACCTCGCCATTGCCGTCCGCGTCGATCTCCTCAAAGGACATCCGCGGCCCGTGGTGCCCAAATCCCTGCGCCAGGGCAGCGCCGCCAGCAGTCACGGCAGCGGCGGCAACGATCGCGGTAATGAACTTGACGTGTTTCATATCGTCTTTCCTTTGTCCTGCGGCAGCCTCTTGCTGCCTGATGCACAAGAGAAACGCGCCAGCCGCGCAGATCCGTCGCAGCGGCGAGGATTTTTTTGCACCCGGCACGTTGCGGCAAACCGGCGCAGAATTCGGGCTTTCCCCTTTCGCCCCCTTCTGAAGCGCGCAAAGATGCGGGCAGCACACAGGATATTTTCATGACCGAGTCCCCCGCCGTTACGGCCCATGACGCAGAGCACGACCGCCCCACCATGCCCGCCCTGGCCAAGGGCTGGCGCTGCAAATGCCCCAACTGCGGGCAGGGCAAGCTCCTGCACTCCTATCTGAAGGTGAACAGCAGCTGCAGCCACTGCGGCCTGGACCTGACCCACGCGCGCGCCGATGACGGTCCCGCGTATCTCACGATCCTGATCGTTGGCCACGTCATGGCGCCCTTGATGCATGTGGTTTATTTCTCCTGGCGGCCAGAACCCTTGGTGATGTTCACCGTGTTCACGATTGGCTGTCTGGCCTCTTCGCTTTATCTTCTGCCGCGGATGAAGGGGATCGTCATCGCCTACCAATGGGCGCGGCGGATGCACGGGTTTGGCAAGGACTCCCCGGCGGTAACAGGGCAGTAACAGCATGAGCGACACATTTCTTTCCGGCGAAACCACCACCGACAAGACCGCGATCCGCAACGCGGCCACGGTCATCGCCATGCGCGGCCGGATGACCAGCGACCCGCAGGTGCTGATGGGCCAGCGCGGCGCCCAAGCCGCCTTCATGCCGAACAAATTCGTTTTCCCGGGCGGCGCGGTTGATGTGGAAGATGCGCAGGTCCCCCTGGCCTCGCCAATCTCCCCCGTCTGCCAGGAACGCCTGGCCGACAAGGCGCCGGACGGCGCACATCATGCCCTCAGCGTCGCCGCGGTGCGGGAGCTGTGGGAGGAAACCGGCCTGATCCTGGGCGAGCCCGGCAGCTGGACCGGGGACATCCCCGAAGACTGGCGGAGCTTTGCCGCCACCGGCCATGTTCCTTCGGCCAAGGCGATGCAATTCGTGTTCCGCGCCCTGACCCCGCCGGGCCGCCCGCGCCGCTTCGATGCGCGCTTCTTCCTGGTGGATGCCGATCAGATCACCGGCGATCTGGACGATTTCTCCCGCGCCGCGGATGAGCTGTCGCATCTGCAGTGGATCCCGCTGAGCCAGGTGCGCAGTTTCGATCTGCCCTTCATCACCGAGGTGGTGCTGGCCGAGGTCACCGCCCGCGTCCGCGATGCCGAGCCGCCGCAAAGCGTGCCCTATTTCCACAACAACGACGAGGCCAGCCTGTTCCTGCGCCTCAAGGGCTATCCGATGCCCGCGGACGGGTAACGTTTTCCGAGCCGGGATTACCCCATAATCCCGGCTGCCCTGCCGCAGGCGGCGCTGGTCAGATTGCCAGAACCAGTACCAGGATCGACACGATCAGCAGCCCCATGCCCGCCAGCTCGCGGCCCGTGACCTTCTCCTTGAAGAACAGCACCGAGGCCAGCAGCGACAACAGCAGCTCCACCTGCCCCACCGCCTTCACATAGGCGGCGTTTTGCAGCGTGAAGGCCCAGAACCAGCAGAACGAGCCGCCCATGCTGGTCAGCCCCACCCAGACCGCCACCTTGCGCGCCGCCCAGACCCGGGCGATCTCGCCCCTGTCGCGCAGGCCCAGCCACGCGCCCATGAACAGCGTTTGCAAGGACACCACCGCGGCCAGCGTCACCGCCGCGCGGAACGCAGGCTCCAGATCGCCCAGCTGCAAGGAGGCGCCGCGGTAGCTGACCGCGGAAAAGGCAAACAGCACGCCGGATCCCAGCCCCAGCTGCGCCGCGCGGTTGGTCAGGTGCCGCCACCACGCGCCCGCCGCATCCGGTGCCCGCGACAGCACCAGCACCGCCGCCAGCCCGATCAGGATCGCCACCCAGCCGCCAAAGCTGACGGGATCGCCCAGCACCGCCAGCCCGACGATGGCTGTCTGGATCACCTCGGTCTTCTTGAAAGTGATCCCCACCGCAAAATTACGCTGCTTGAACAGCGCCACCACACAGACGGTGGCCAGGATCTGCGCCGTGCCGCCAATCGCCGCATAGATCCAGAACGCAAGCGGCAGCGGCGGCAGCGCCTGGCCAGAGATTGCCAGATACAGCGCCAGACCTGCCAGGATGAAGGGCGCGGAATACAAAAACCGGGCGAAGGTGGCTCCGCCCGGCGACAGCGTCACGCTGCTCAGGACCTTCTGCAGCATGAACCGCACGGTCTGAAATGAAGCAGCGGCAATGGAAACGGGGATCCAGGCAAACATGCCTGTGCTTATGCGCGCTTATTCCCCCTGCTGCCAGAGCGGATGCGGCACCGGGTCCTTGGCGCGAAGCAGATAGTTGCGGAAAATCTGCAGGTAATTGCGGTAGAAGTAGCCGCCATTGGCCTGCAGAAACGCCTCCCGGCGGGTGCGGTACAGCTGCGGCAGCGCATACCAGGGCACGCCCGGATGCATGTGGTGCACGATATGCAGGTTGTTGTTCAGGAACAAAAGGGCCAGCGGCCCGGTGTCCTCGATCACCACGGTGCGGCCCTGGGCGGTTTCATGCGCCCGGTGCTCCAGGAAGGTGCGGATCTTCAAAATCCCCAGCCCCATGTAGGCCCCCAGCACCGCCGCCCACAGCGGCGCCGGCGATTGCAGCACCACCCAGATCACCGGGATCAGGCCGGCCGCGTGCAGCAGCCAGTCCCGCAGGACGCCGGGCGCCCCCTTGCGTGCCAGCCGCCAGTCAGCCGCCATAAAGCAGATCTGCCCCAGCAGCGGCCCCAGCACCATCCGCCCCAGCAGCGTGTTGTTGATCCGCAAAAGGGTCTTGCGCCACGCAGGCAGACGCGCCCAGACGCCCGGATCCTGAAAATTGCTCTCCGGGTCGTCATAGGGGTCGGTCAGCGCCTCATCCTCGTGATGCGCCAGATGGGTGTCGCGGAACCGGCCATAGGGGATTGCCATGCTGAGGGGGAAGACCATCAGCGCTTCGTTCAGCCAGCGGCGGCGGAACGGATGCCCGTGCAGCGCCTCATGGGTCAGCGAGGAATGCAGCGCCGCCATCACGCCCAGCGTCAGAACGGTCAGCGCAAGGCTGACGCCGGGCAGCAGCCACAGCGCCGCCAGCCAGCCGCCGTAGCACGCCAGGATCAGCGCCAGGGTGCCCCACTCCGCCCCCTGCGGCAGATATCCGGTGCGGCGCTCAGACATGGCGCCGCCCCCATTGGACCTGCGCCCAGACGCGTTCATACGCCAGGTAGACGGTGAACCCGATGCCGGTATTGATCAGCGCCATCGCCCCGCCCGCCTTGACAGAGCCGGTGGCCGCCAGCCCCACCAGCGTCATCGAGACCAGCCCGAGACCGTTCCAAATCACCGCCTTCACTATGGAGCGCTTGCGCGTTTCCATGTTGCCTCCTGTTATTCTTGGGTAAGTGCTTGTTTCCAAGGTACCGCCGCAGGAGGGTGTGCAGAATTCCGAATAGAGTTAACAAAATCCAACGAATGTGATAATTATAAACGCATGATAGAAAATATCGACAAACGGGTGCGCGCGGAACAGTTCCGGCAAAGGCTGAACCGGGCGCTGAGCGACAGCGGCCTCAGCCAAAGCGCCCTGGCCCGTGCGGTCGGCGTCGACCGCTCCACCATTTCGCAGCTGCTGACGGATGAGGGCGCGCGGCTCCCCAACGCGCATGTGGTCGGGGCCTGTGCCGGTGCGCTGGGGGTCTCTGCCGACTGGCTCCTCAGCCTCTCCGACCGGCCCGAAAGCGCGGCGGAGCTGCTGGCCTCCAGCCTCTCCCTCACCGAAGCTCCCCGCGCTCTGGTGGATGAGCGGATCTTTGACTGGCATCAGGAGGCTGAGGGCTACAAGATCCGCCACGTGCCGGCTGCGCTGCCCGACATGCTGAAAACACGCGCCTTGCTGGAATGGGAGTATTCGCCGCACCTGGGCCGCACGGCGGATCAGGCCATCGGCGCGTCAGAGGACCGGCTGACATGGATGCGCCAGTCGCCGTCTGACTATGAAATCGCGCTACCGCTCTACGAGTTAGACAGCTTCGCGCATGGCGTGGGCTATTATGAAGGGCTGCCGCTGGAGGTGCGTCTGGAACAGCTCGCCCAGTTCGAACGGCTCTGCGAGCAGCTCTACCCGCGCCTGCGCATTTACCTGTTCGATGCCAAGCGGCTTTACTCCTCGCCGATCACCATCTTCGGCCCGCTTTTGTGCGTGTTTTACGCCGGCACCCATTACCTCGCCTTCCGCGACAAGGAGCGGATCGCCACCTTCACCAGCCATTTCGACAATCTGGTGCGCGAAGCCGATATCACCGCCCGGCAGCTGCCGGGACGGCTCCGGGCGCTCAGGGCGGCGATCAGCAGCGGATCCACCGAACACTGAGAGCTGCGCCTGCCGAGGGGCAGGCAGGCGCAGCCCGGCCTTGCGGCCGGGCGGAACACTTTGCCGTTGGGCGGGCGGTTCCGCCCGCCGCCCCTTCCTCAAACCTTCGGGTCAGGGTTCTCCGTATGGCCGTCCACGGCAATCACCTGCCCCGACACCAGCCGCGCCGCGTCTGACCCCAGAAACACCGCCATATTGGCAATGTCGCGCGCCTCCACAAACCGCCCCATCGATGTGCCCGCGGCATAGCCCGCATAAACCTGATCCCGGGTCATGCCCTTGGCCGCCGCCTCGCGCTCCAGCACGCCCTCCATCCGCGGGCCTTCCACCGCCCCGGGGCAGATCACATTGGCGCGGATATTAAAGGGGCCAAGCTCCATCGCCAGCGTCTTCATCAGCCCGATGACCGCCCATTTGGCGGAACAATAAGGCGCCCGGTTCGGGTAGCCGTACTGCCCGGCAGTTGAGGATGTCACGATGATCGACCCGGCCCTGGCCGCCTTCATCAAAGGTGCGGCGTATTTGGCGGCCAGAAAGCAGCCCTCCAGATTGACGCTCACGCATTTGCGCCAGTCTTCCAGCGCAATGTCTTCGATCAATGCGGTCGGCCCGGCGATGCCCGCATTGGCGCAGAGCACATCCAGCCCGCCCCAGACTTCAGCGATGTCGGCAAACAGCGCCTTCACACCCGCCTCGTCGGTGGCATCCACCGCCGTTACCCGCCAGCCCTCCGGCACATCCGCCAGGGCCACGGCACTCACATCCGTAACCCAGACCTGATGGCCGGCGGCGGCAAAGCCCTCGGCCATGGCCCGGCCGATGCCGGAGCCGCCGGCGGTGATCAGAACCCGGTTCATGCCCCAGACCTCACCGCGGAGCGCCGATGGCGCGGCCCAGGCCCTCCGGCGCGGGCAGCGCGGCGTGGGCCTTGGCCAGCTTCACCAGATTGGCCTCGATATGCGGCGCAGGCGGAGCAGAGCGGCGGGTCGCAAGGTCCACGTGCAGCAGCATATGCTCGCCGGTCGCCAGCAGACGCTCGCCCGAATACATCTCGTGCCACAGGTGCATCTTCTTGCCCGCCCCCATGATCACCCGGGTCCGCACCTGGATCGGGTCGCCCGCATGGACCTCGTCGATGTGGCGGATATGGGTCTCGGCGGTGAAGTAGCTGCCGCCGTTGGCGATATACTCCGCATCGCAGCCGATGATCATCATCAGCCGGTCGGTGGACTGCGCGAAGGCATCCAGGTACCGGCTCTCTGTCATGTGGCCGTTGTAATCGGTCCAATCCAGCGGCACCACGCGGCTCTGGGTCAGCACCGGCTGGCTCAGGTCCTCAATGTCATCAATCGCGCGCACCAGACCGGCCTCGCTCTCGCGGCCCCGGTCATGGGTATTCTGCAGTGCGCCCGCACCCCAGTCATTAGCGCCCAGCGCCCGCATCATGCCGACCAGGTTGTCGTCCCGGTGCCGCTCCAGCTCTCGGATCGAATACTGGCCGGATTGTTCATCCGACTGGCCCGCGATCAGATCGACCAGCTCATCGGTGAACTCCGGCACATCCATCAGCTTGGTCCACGGCCAGCTGAGGCACGGGCCGAACTGCGCCATGAAATGCTTCATGCCCGCCTCGCCGCCCGCAACCCGGTAGGTCTCAAAGAGGCCCATCTGCGCCCAGCGGATACCAAAGCCATAGCGGATCGCGTTGTCGATCTCCTCGGTGGTGGCGATGCCGTCCTTGACCAGCCACAGCGCCTCGCGCCAGACCGCCTCCAGGAAACGGTCCGCCACATGGGCGTCGATTTCCTTCTTCAGGTGCAGGGGATACATGCCGATTGCCGTAATGATCTCCTTGGCCCGGTCGATGACGCCCGCCGGATTGGCCGCTGTCGTGACCAGCTCCACCAGCGGCAGCAGGTAGACCGGGTTGAAGGGATGCGCGACCACGATCTGGCCGGGGTTCTCCCGCCCGTCCTGCAATTGCGACGGCTTGAAGCCCGAGGTGGAAGAGCCGATCACCGCATCCGGCGCGCAATGGGCTTGCAGTTCGGCATAGACCTTCTGCTTCAGGTCCAGCCGCTCCGGCACGCTCTCCTGGATCCATGCCGCGCCGTCCACGGCCTCCGCAATGGTGTCATGGAAGGTCAGGCTGCCCTCCGCAGGCAGCGCCACATTGCCAAGGCCGGGCAGCGAGCGGCGGGCGTTGGCCAGCACTTCGCTGATCTTGCGCTCCGCTTCCGGGTCCGGGTCGAACACCCGCACGTTCCAGCCATTGAGCAGGAACCGCGCGGCCCAGCCGCCGCCAATAACCCCGCCGCCGATAATTGCCGCAGATTGCTCCACCATTGTCGTCCATCCTCCGAGGGACCCGGCCGCCGGGCCCGTGTGTTATTCCTTGGTCTGAGGCACCATCTCCAATGCCTCAGGATCATAGCCATTGCTGCGCAGCACGGATTTGGCCGCGTCCAGTTCTTCCGCGCCAAGTTCCGGGCTGCGCGCCAGAATCCAGCCCTGTTCGCCGCCCGGGGTGCCGACCACCGCAACCGAGTAATCCTCAGTCACATCCAGCACCCAGTAGTCGCCCCAGGTCAGGGGCAGCCAGCTCAGCCAGGAGACGAAGTTCACCTCCAGCTTGCCCGGCGCCCGGACGCGGGCCACCCCCTCCGCCGCCTCGACCGGGCCATCCAGCCCCTCGCGGCGGCAGCGGTTGACGACACTGATCCGCCCATCCTCCCGCGCGCTGTAGGTTGCCGTCACCCCTTCACAGCCCTCTTCAAAGCTGTTGGGAAAACGGGCGATCTCGTACCAGATCCCCAAATAGCGGGTGAGATCCAGATCTTCCTGCACTGTCATCGGCACGTTCGTGTCGCGGTAGCCCTCGGCCCGGACAGAGGCCGCCGCGGCGGCGATGACGAGGGCTGAGGCAGCAACTGCCGGGATGAATTTGCGGAAGGTCATGGACGGAATCTCCTGAATCGGAACGTTGGTTTTCATCACACCCCAACGTCCCGTGTCCTGAGCGGTTCCCTCAGCCGCCCGCCGGCGCGCGTTTTGTCAGACCCAGCTTCTCGCGCACCTCCTGCGGCCCGATCACCCGCGCGCCCATGTTCGACACGATGGTGTTCGCGCGCTCCACCAGCTGCCAGTTTTCCGCCAGCACGCCCTTGCCAAGCCACAGATTGTCCTCCAGCCCGACCCGCACGTTGCCGCCCGCCAGCACCGACTGCGCCGCATAGGCCATCTGGTTGCGGCCCAGCGCGAAGGCCGAGAAGGTCCAGTCGTCCGGCACATTGTTGACCATCGCCATGAAGGTGTTCAGATCATCCGGCGCGCCCCACGGCACCCCCATGCACAGCTGCACCAGCGCCTTCGGCTCCAGCACGCCTTCCTTCACCAGCTCCTTGGCGAACCACAGATGGCCGGTGTCGAACGCTTCGATCTCAGGCTTCACACCCAAGTCGGTCATCATCTGGCCCATCGCCCGCAACATGCCCGGCGTGTTGGTCATGACATAATCGGCCTCGGCAAAGTTCATGGTGCCGCAGTCCAGGGTGCAGATCTCCGGCAGGCATTCCGCCACATGCGCCATCCGCTCGGTGGCGCCCACCATATCAGTGCCCGCCTCTTTCAGCGGCAGCGGGCTTTCGGTGTCGCCGAACACCATGTCGCCGCCCATGCCGGCGGTCAGGTTCAGCACCACATCCACCTCCGCATCGCGGATCCGCTCGGTCACCTCGCGGTAGAGATCCAGGCGCCGGGACGGCGCGCCAGTTTCCGGATCGCGCACGTGGCAGTGGACGATGGCCGCCCCGGCCTTGGCCGCCGCAATGGCCGACTCAGCGATTTCCTTGGGCGAACGGGGCACATGCGGACTGCGGTCCTGGGTGCTGCCCGAGCCGGTCACGGCGCAGGTGATAAAGACCTCGCGGTTCATTTCCAGCGGCATTTTTCTTCTCCCGTCGATGTACAGGGTTTTGCCTCGGGTTATCCCCAGGCTCCTCCCCAGATTCTGATTTGCGCTGGCACCGACTCTGCCGCAGCCTTTTACGGCACAGTTTACACCAGGCGAATCGAAGTTGATGAAATCCGCAAAAAACATCCTGCAGCCCGAAAACCGGCCGCTGAAAACCGCGCTGCTGGTGCTGGACGAATGCAACACGCTGTCCTTCGCGGCGGCGGTGGACCCGATGCGCGCCGCAAACCGGCTGGCGGGCCGCGCGGCCTTCGACTGGGATTACGTCAGCGCCACGGCAGAGCCGCCGACGCTGACCAGCGGCCTCACCGTGCCCAGCATTCCCCTGGCCCGGCTTGAAGGCTGCGAGCTGCTGATTGTCGTGGCCGGCTTTCAGCTGGCCCGCCACGCCACCCCCAGCCTGCTGGCCGGCCTGCGCCGCATCGCCGCCACCGGCGCCACCATCGCAGGCATCGACGGCGGCCCGTGGCTGCTCGCCGAAGCCGGCCTGCTGGACGGCCACCCGGCCACCACCCACTGGGAAGACCTGGAAAACTTCGCCGCCCGCTTCCCGGAGGTTGACGCCCGCAACGACCGCTTCACCGTCTCTGAGGGCCGCCTGACCTCCGGCGGCGCCACGCCCGCGATCGAGATGATGCTGCATGTCATCGGCGCCCGCCACGGGGCCGGCTTTGCTGCCCGGGTGGCCGGGCTGTTTCTCTACGATGGCCCCGCCGCCGCCCCCCGCCCGCAAAGCCGGCTGGGCGGCCGCAAGCACAATGCGCTGACTGCCAAGGCCAACGCGCTGATGGAGTCGGCGCTGGACGAGCCGCTGCCGCTCAGCGCCATCGCCGAGACGCTCGGCACAAGCCCGCGCAGCCTGCAGCAGCAGTTCCGCCTGCGCCTCAATACCACCCCGCAGGATCACTACCTGCAGCTGCGCCTGGCCGAAGCCCGCCGCCTGGTCACCGATACCAACATGCCGCTGATGGAGGTGGCGATGGCGACCGGCTTCACCTCGCAGTCAAGCTTCGCCCGCGCCTTCCGCACTGCGCACGGCACCTCGGCCCGCGACCTGCGCCAGGAACAGGCCCGCCCGACAGCGCATTGAGCCCGGCAGGATCCCTTTCTTCTGGCCGGAAATATCCCGGGGGTGAATTGCGCCGCAAGCGCAAGAGGGGGCAGCGCCCCCTCCTCCGCCCGCTTCAACCTGCCTCAATACGGCATCGGATGCGCCCGGTGCGCCGCGTTGATTTCGTCCAGAACCTCCTGGCTCAGCTCCACTTCCACCGATTGCAGCAGATGCTCCAGCTGCGGCAGATGCGTCGCGCCAAAGATCGCTGACGCCATGAATGGCCGGGTCCGGCACCAGGCCAGCGCCATATGCACCGGGTCCAGCCCGTGCCGCCTGGCAATCTCCAGATAGGCCGCCACCGCCTCATAGACCCGCGGCGAGTGGCGCCCGCCCAGCTCCGGGTTGATGGATTTGCGCGAACCCTCCGGCACCGCCCCGTCCTGATACTTGCCGGTCAGCAGCCCGGTGCCCAGCGGCGAAAACGCCATCAGGCCGACGTCCTCATTGACGCTCAGCTCCGCCAGGTCGGTGTCATACATCCGGCACAGCAGCGAATATTCGTTCTGGATCGTCGCCACCCGCGGCCAGCCGCGTTCCCCGGCGATGCGCAGCCACTGGGCGGTGCCCCAGGCGCTTTCGTTCGACAGGCCAAAGGCGCGGATGGTGCCGCGCTCCACCTCTCGCTGCAGCGCCTCCAAGCAGTCCTCCATATTGGCCAGCACCTCCTCCCGGTTCTGGCTGGAGGGGTCATAGGTCCAGTTCTGCCGGAACATGTAGCTGCCCCGGTTCGGCCAATGGAACTGGTAGAGGTCAATGTAATCCGTCTGCAGCCGCTTCAGCGAGCCTTCCACGGCGGCCGCGATGGTCTTCGACGAGATCGGCGCCCCGTCCCGCGCATGTTTCATCCCCTCGCCCGAATGCTTGGTTGCCAGGATATAATCCCCGCGCCGCCCCGTCTTTGCGTTCCAGCTGCCGATAATGCGCTCGCTGTTGCCGATGGTCTCGGCGCTGACCGGGTTCACCGGATACATCTCCGCCGTGTCAACAAAGTTCACGCCTGCCGCCAGCGCCATGGCGATCTGCGCATGGGCCTCCGCCTCCGGCGTCTGGGTGCCAAAAGTCATCGTGCCCAGGCACAGTTCAGAGACCTCGATGCCGGTACGGCCCAACGGGTTCATTTTCATATCGCGCGCTCCCCAGTTCCGGATGTGCCTGCGACCCTAAGGCCCCGCCCGGGAAGTGCAAGCCGCTTGCACCGGCGCGGCAAAGCGGCCAGCCTGCGCGCAAGCCGAGCAAAGGAGGTCCCATGCCGCAAACCATCACCAAGGGCGTCAAGGCGCTGCTGGCCGAGGCAAACAGCCTGGTCGGCACCATGCCCGTCGAAGAGGCCAAGCAGAAGGTTCTGGACGAGAACTGCGTCTTCGTCGACCTGCGCGACATCCGCGAGCTGCAGCGCACCGGCATGATCCCAGGCGCGTTTTCCTGCCCGCGCGGGATGCTGGAATTCTGGATCGCCCCGGACAGCCCCTATCACAAACCGGTGTTCAACCAGGACAAGACCTATGTGTTCTACTGCGCCAGCGCCTGGCGCTCGGCGCTGAGTGCCAAAGCGGCGATGGAGATGGGCCTGAACCCCGTGGTGCATCTTGAGGGCGGCTTCACCGAATGGGCCAAACAGGGCGGCCCGGTCGTCCCGCGCGAGGGCTGAGCCGCGCAGGATGCCGCCAGCGGCCCCGTTCATACGGCGGCACGGCGCCCAGCCGTTCATCGCCGCAGTACTGCACGGCGGCCCGGGTGCTGCCGGCGAGGCGGCCCCGGTGGCGCAGGAACTGGCCGCCCGCGGTTTTGGTGTGCTGGAGCCCTGGCAGTCCGAGACTTCCGTGGAGGGACAGATCTCCGAGCTGCGGCACCAGCTGGAGACGGCCTGCGCCGCCCCTGCGGTTCTGATCGGCTTGTCCTGGGGCGCCTGGCTGGCCTGCCTGCTGGCAGCCCGGCATCCGCATCTGGCCGCCAAACTGGTACTGGCAGGCTGCCCGCCCTTCGAGGCCCGGTTTGCGGCACAGATTGACGCCGTCCGGCAGGCCCGCCTGCGGCCTGCGGAACGGCAGGAGCTGACTGCGCTGCTTGGCGGCAGCGGCATGCAGACGCCGGCAGGCCTGGCCCGCGCGGTGCAGCTGCTGGACCAGGCAGAGGCCTGTGCGCCGCTGCCGGATCTTCCGCCTCCGCAGATCTCCTTTGACCGCGGGATTTTCCAAAGCGTCTGGGCCGAGGCTGCAGAGCTGCGCCGCTCCGGCGAGCTGCTGCGGGAGGCGGCCAGGATCCGCTGCCCGGTGATTGCCCTTCACGGCGATCAGGATCCGCACCCGGCCGCCGGCGTCCGACAGCCGCTGCGAAAGGCGCTGCCGGGTCTCCGCTTCCGCCTGCTGCGGCGCTGCGGCCACAAGCCCTGGATCGAGACCCATGCCCGAGCGGGTTTTTTCCAGGCGCTCGAAGACGCGCTCGCCCCGGCCTGACAGCGTCCGGGCCGGCCTGCCGCACGCGCCGCCGCGTCGCGCAACGCGCGGCGCCCGGCCCAACCGGAACTGCGCCTCCCGCGGAGGCGCTGGTCCGGGCGGGAGCACCACGTTGCGGCAGTTCCCCCTGCGCCCACGGTTATAATTGAGAACAAATAGCGAACACTCTATAGTCACTCCATGCCGACTCACCTGCTCAACCGCCGCCGCCACAGCCCCCGCCCGGCGCTGCCCCTGACGGAAGGGATTGCCCTGGAGCACGGCCGCACGCATGAGGCCTGCGGCCCCGCCCGCCACCGGTTTGCGCTCTGGCTCGCCGCCGCCGCCCAGCAAGCAGCCCGGAACAGCACCTGGCAAACCGCACCGGAAACGGCCCCCGCGCCGGTCCTGTGGCTGTTGCCGCCGCGGGGCGGCCGCCCGCTGAACCCGGAGGGGCTGGCCGCCTGTGCCAGCCCCGCCCGCTTCCTGTTCGTGCAGGCCGCCCGGACAGAGGACCAGCTCTGGGCCATGGAGGAAGCCCTGCGCAGCGGCGCAGCGGCGCTGGTGGTGGCAGAGCTGCCCGAACCGCCCGCCATGACCCCGGTGCGGCGGCTGCACCTGGCGGCGGAGGCCGGCGGGTGTTTCGGCCCGGCGCCGCTGGGCCTGCTGCTGACCCCCGGTCAGGGCGGCGCCCAGGGCATCGAAAGCCGCTGGCATCTTGCCCCTGCCCATAACCGCGCGGCCCGCAACCGCTTGCGCCATGACCTGCCCGCGTGCGGCCTGGCGGCCGGCGGGGAGGGCACCGCCCCGCAAAGCTGCTGGAGCTTGCAGCGCCTGCGCGCCCGCACCCTGCCGCCCCGCAGCTGGCAGATCCTCCAGGCTGCCGCAGGCAGCCCGCTGCAGGCTGTTCCGGCACCCCAAGCGGTCCCGGCAGGCACGGAGCCTGCCGGGACCGCCCAAGGCCTGCCCCAAGGCCAATCCGGGGCCATGCCCCAAGGCCGATCCGGGGCCATGCCCCAAGGCCGATCCGGAGCCCTCCCGCACCCGCAGGAGGCCCTGGCTGCGCCAGCGCCGCCTTAGCGGCTTTGGGCCCGGCACCGGGCTTTGCCCGGTGCCGGGCCCAACAGGCGATGGCTTTTGGCAAAAAGCCGGCGCCTGGCGGGAGCCCGCCGCGCCGCCGCAGGCCTGCCGGTGCTTCGTGGGATTGCGCAAGCCCCCCGGCGCCGCACGCGGGAAAGTGAGCCGCCCCGCCGGGAAACCGCGATAAGCTCGGACGGCAGCCCGCAAAACGGATTGGAAAACCCCATGCAAACAGCCCGGACACCGCCTGCCCGGATACAGCGCCGCCGCCTGCTGGCAGGCCTCAGCGCCGTGCTGCTGGCGCCGCAGGCGCTGATGGCGGCGCCGCTGCCGTACCGCCTGGTGCCCAGCGCCACCGACGTCCGCTTTACCTTCCTGCTCAACGGCCAGCCGCAGCAGGGCCGGCTTCCGGTGCGCGCGGCCCGCATCCGCATCGACCCGCAGAACCTGGCCCGGAGCGAGGCCGATATCACCCTCGACGCGCGGCGCGCCCGGACCGGGCTGATCTTTGCCACCGAAGCGCTGAAAAGCCCGGGCATTCTGGACGCCGCCCGGCATCCGGACATCCGCTTCCGCTCCACCCGGGTCCGCCTCGGGCCTGACGGGCGGCTGTCCGGCGGCGCGCAGATCACCGGCGATCTCACCCTGCGCGGCACCACCCGGCCGGTCACCCTGCAGGCCGCGCTCTACCGCCGCCCCGGCAGCGCGCCGGACGACCTGCGGCAACTGGACGTGCATCTTACAGGCGTGCTCAGCCGCGCCGCCTTCGGCGCCACCGGCTATGCGGGCCTGGTCGCCGACCGGGTGAGCCTGGCGATCCGGGCCCGCATCCGGCAAGCGGGCTGACCCCGCCAGCGGCGTGCCGAAAAGCACCGCCGCGCAGAAATACGACACGGGTTTGGCGGAAACCGGCTGGCAATGCCGTCTCAGCCTGTCATGGTCGCACCGTTATGCGCCTGATCATCTCCTTTGCCGCCCTGTTTCTGTCCGTCATCCTGCTGCAGCTGTCGACCGGAGGCGTCGGCCCGCTCGATGCCATTTCAGGGCTGACGCTCAACTTCACCACGGAGCAGATCGGCCTTCTCGGCTCCGGCCATTTCCTCGGCTTCTTCATCGGCTGCTGGTGGGCGCCGCGGCTGATGGGCAATGTCGGCCATTCCCGCGCTTTTGCCGTGTGCACCGCGCTTGGCGCCATGGGGCTGCTGGGCCACACGCTGACCGAAAACCCCTATGCCTGGGCGGCGATGCGGATGGCCTCCGGCCTGTGCGTGGCAGGCTGCTACACGGTGATCGAGGCCTGGCTCAACGCCAAGGTCACCAACGAAACCCGCGGCCGCGCCATGGGCACGTACCGGCTGGCCGACCTCAGCGCCTCGCTGGCGGCGCAGCTGATCATCGCGGTGCTGCCGCCCGCAGCCTATATCTCGTACAACCTGCTGGCGCTGCTGTGCTGCGCGGCGCTGCTGCCGCTGACCCTGACCCGGGCCAGCCAGCCGGAAATCCCCGACGCGCCGCGCCTGCGCCCCAAACTGGCCTGGCGCTGCTCGCCGCTGGCCGTGGCGGGGGTGATCGTGGCCGCGCTCAGCTCCGCCTCGTTCCGGATGGTGGGGCCGATCTATGGCCAGGAGGTCGGGCTGGAGATCGGCCAGATCGCCTTCTTCCTTGCGTCTTTTGTTCTGGGCGGGGCGCTGGCGCAGTACCCGATGGGCTGGCTGGCCGACAAATACGACCGCCGCTGGGTGCTGATCTGGCTGTCGGGCGCCGCCATTCTCAGTTGCGGCATCACCATGGCGGCCAGCGGCACCGGCACCCTGGGGGTGATGGTGACAGCAGGGTTCTTCGGCTTCACAACCTTCCCGATCTTCTCGGTCTCGGCCGCCCACGCCAACGACTTTGCCACGACCGCCGAACGGGTCGAGCTGTCGGCGGCGCTGATGTTCTGGTACGCGCTTGGCGCCATCGCCTCGCCCTATGTTTCCTCGGCGCTGATTGATGCCTACGGACCGCCGGCGCTGTTTGCCTATGTTGCCGGCGGCCACGTGCTGCTGATCGTCTTCGGCCTCAGCCGGATGAAAGTCCGCGCGACCCCGGAAGAGCGCACCAGCTATGTCTACGCGCCGCGCACCTCTTTCACCATCGGCCGCCTGCTGAAACGGACCCGCGAGCGCCGGAAATAAAGGTAAGCATTGCTGTCCGAATGTTTCGCGCGCGAAACATTCGGACAGCATCTATGACCCTTTAAAGCTTTGTTTACATTCACGGATTGCGCCCCTGTAACGCCAGATCAGAGGCCAGGGGCATTTTGCCCGCCCTACAGAGGACAAGCGCGTCCGCCCGCCTCCTCCCGCGCGGCGCACAGCAGGGGTTTCCGCCGCGCCTGCCATGCGTTAGACGGGCCTCTGACGCAAAACCTGGATGGATGGCATGGCACGCATTCTGATCACTTCGGCGATCCCTTACATCAACGGGATCAAGCATCTGGGCAACCTGGTGGGCTCGCAGCTGCCTGCCGACCTGTATGCCCGGTTCCAGCGCGGACGCGGCAATGAGGTGATGTTCCTCTGCGCCACCGACGAGCACGGCACCCCGGCGGAACTGGCCGCCGCCAAGGCGGACAAGCCGGTCGCGGAATACTGCGCCGAGATGCATGCCGTCCAGGCGGAGATCGCCAAGGGGTTCGCCCTGTCGTTTGACCACTTCGGCCGCTCCTCCAGCCCGCAGAACCACGCGCTGACCCAGCATTTCGCAGGCAAGCTGGCCGAAGCAGGCCTGATCCGCGAAGTCACCGAAAAGCAGGTCTATTCCAACGCCGACGGCCGTTTCCTGCCCGACCGCTATATCGAGGGCACCTGCCCCAACTGCGGCTATGAGCGCGCCCGCGGCGACCAGTGCGAGGAATGCACCAAGCAGCTGGACCCCACCGACCTGATCAACCCGCGCTCTGCCGTGTCCGGCTCCACCGACCTGGAAGTGCGCGAGACCAAGCACCTGTATCTGTGCCAGTCGCAGCTGAAGGATCAGCTGGACGCCTGGATCGACTCCAAGAAGGACTGGCCGGTCCTGACCACCTCGATTGCCAAGAAATGGCTGCATGACGGCGACGGCCTGCAGGACCGCGGCATCACCCGCGATCTGGACTGGGGCGTGCCGGTCAAGAAAGGCGACGAAGACTGGCCCGGCATGGAGGGCAAAGTCTTTTACGTCTGGTTCGACGCGCCGATCGAATACATCGCCTGCGCCAAGGAATGGGCCGATGCCAACGGCAAGCCGGATTCCGACTGGCAGCGCTGGTGGCGCACCGACAAGGGCGCGGAGGATGTGAAATACGTCCAGTTCATGGGCAAGGACAACGTCCCCTTCCACACCCTGTCCTTCCCGGCCACCATCCTCGGCTCGGGCGAGCCGTGGAAGCTGGTCGACCACCTGAAATCCTTCAACTACCTGAACTATGACGGCGGCCAGTTCTCCACCTCGCAGGGGCGCGGCGTGTTCATGGACCAGGCGCTGGAAATCCTGCCCGCCGACTACTGGCGCTGGTGGCTGCTGTCCCACGCGCCGGAAAGCTCTGACTCCGAATTCACCTGGGAGAATTTCCAGCAGTCGGTGAACAAGGACCTGGCCGACGTGCTGGGCAACTTCGTCAGCCGCATCACCAAGTTCTGCCGCTCCAAGTTTGGCGAGGAGGTACCCGCCGGCGGCGACTACGGGCCGCAGGAACAGGCGCTGATCGAGGAGCTCAGCACCCGCATCCGCGCCTATGAGGGCCATATGGAGGCGATGGAGGTCCGCAAATCCTCGCAGGAGCTGCGGGCGATCTGGGTTGCCGGCAATGAATACCTGCAGTCCGCCGCGCCCTGGTCGGTGTTCAAGGACGACCCCGAGCGTGCCGCTGCGCAGGTGCGCCTGGGCCTGAACCTGATCCGCCTTTACGCGGTGCTGTCGGCGCCCTTCATCCCGCACGCCACCGACACGCTGATGGCGGCGCTGAACTCGGACGACCGCAGCTGGCCCGAGGATGCGGCGGCGGCGCTCTCCGCCCTGCCCGCAGGCCACGGCTTCACCGTGCCGGACGTGCTGTTCGCCAAGATCACCGACGAACAGCGCGAAGACTGGCAGGCGCGCTTCTCCGGCACCCGCAGCTGAGGCTGCCCTTGATCGCAACCGCAAAGGCCGCTCTTCTGGAGCGGCCTTTTTCGTGTCAAAGCGTGATCCGGCCGCCTTCAGCGGGCAGCCTCAGCTGCCAGGCGGGGGCGGCTGCCGCATGGGCCGCGCGCAGCGCCTCCGGCCCCTCCTGGTACAGCGCATAGGTCGAGTGATGCACCGGCAGCACCGCCTTGGGCGCCAGCCGGGCGGCAAAATCCGCCGCCTGCCCGCAATTCATGGAAATCTGCCCCAGCGCGCCGCCGCCGCCCACCGCGCCGAGATGCGGAATGAACAGATCCAGCGGCGCCTGCCCGGCCAGCGCCGCAGCAACAGGCTCCGCATCAAACGTATCCCCCGCCCAGTAGATGCGCTGCCGCTGCCCGCCAGCCTCCACTTCGATCAGGTAGCCATTGCCCAAGCCCAGTATCGCGGCAATCCGCGGGTTCAGCGAATGCACCGCAGGCACCGCCGTGACCGTCACCAGGCCGTCCGGCGCTTCGAACCGCCGCGCCGCGCCGTGCGTGAGCGCCTGCGCGGCAAAGCCTTTCTCCGCCAGCGCCGCCGTATCGTGCTGTGGCGCCAGCAGCGGCACCTTCCGGTCCAGCCAGCCTTGCGCAGCCTGATCGAAATGGTCCTCATGCGCGTGACTCAGCAGCACCAGATCATACTGTTCCTGCGCGAGGCCGGGAAACGGCGTCAGGCGGGCATGGGGTTTGACATTCGGCCCCTTGGACAGATCGAACATCTCATTTGGATCGCCCATCACGAAGGCTTCCGCGCCCTCCCCCAGGCAGGGGTCGGTCAGGATCCGCAAGCCCGCAGCCTCGATTTCAAGCATCGCGCCGCCCAGCCAGCGCACATGCACCCCGGCACTGCCGCTGCGGGCCGCGGCCGGGCTTAGCCCCGCCGCCAGCCCGGCGCCGCAAAGCTGCATAAATTCTCGTCTTTTCATCAGCACCTCCATTGTGGTGGCGCCACCCTAACGGCTCGACTTCGGGCGGATTATCTGCATTATTTTGCCCATACTGAACGGATTTTTCGCGCAATGAGTACGCTTCAAACCATCGAGACCTTTGCCGAAGTGGCCAGCCAGCTCAGCTTTGCCAAGGCCGCGCGGCGGCTGGGGCTGCCGCCCTCCACGGTCACCAGCAGGGTGCGCGCGCTGGAGGACAGCCTGGGGGTCCGGCTGCTGGAGCGCACCACCCGCCGGGTGGCGCTGACGCCCGAAGGCAGCGTGTTCCTGGAACGCTGCCGCGCCGGACTGGCGGAGATCGAAGCCGCCCGCACGCTGGTATCCGCCACCGGCAGCGCGGAAGGAACGGTGCGCATGTCGGTGCCTTCAGCGTTTCCGAAGGCCCGGCTTGCCGGTCTCTGCCGCCGGTTTCTGGACCTGCATCCGCGGGTGTCTCTGGATGTGACGGTCAGCGACGAGCCTGCCGATTTCCTGCGTGATGCGGTGGATGTCGCCCTGCGCGGCAACCGCCCCGGCGGCAGCGGGGTGATTGCCCGACTGCTGTCGAGAACGCCGGTCGTTCTGGCCGCCCCGCCCGGCCGGGCCGGAGATCACAGCCTGCCCATCCTGGGACCGCTGGCCCGCCACCTGTCCAGCGCCCCGCAGCCGGGCCGGGTCTACTGCCATTCGCTGGAGCTGGCGCATGAACTGGTGCTGGCAGGCCTGGCCCGCGCCTGCCTGCCGGAGCCGCTCTGCACCGCCAGCGCCGCGCGCGGCGACCTGGAGCTGGGACCGCTGCCGGAGGGGGTGCCCGAGAGCCTTGCGCTTTACCTGGTGTACCAGGAGCGCCGCCACCTGCCGCAGCGTGTCCGCTTGCTCATGGACTTCCTGACCGGCGAGCTGGCGGCCTGAGCAGCCTTGCAACCGCAAGCCGCAACCCCGTTTAAGGTCTGCAAAAATTAATTCCTACTAAAAAACTCGGATTGACATACCTGAGCATTTAATTCAGGAATACAGGCATTCCAGCCAGCCTGACTCGGATCGGGCGAGCCCGAGTGACATATCATCAACCGAGATCGCCCCCATGCCGAACGGAGACAGCCGCCCCGGCGGCCCTCAAGTCAAAGAGCTGGAACCGGAGGACATGCGCCAATTGTGGCCGCAGGTCTTTGCGCCGTCCGGCGCTCTGTCCGGCTTTTGTCTGGAATGGCTTCTGGACAGGGCGGAATTCAGCAATGGGCGAAAGTCATGAATCAGATTGCCTCCAAGCCGGTGCCGACCACCGCAACCACCGAAGTCTTCCCCACCTACCACGCCGAGGACCTGACCCGCGGCGGTGTGCAGGCGCGGATCCTGCTGAACGGCCAGATCTACTCGCTGCGCATCACCCGCGCAGGCAAGCTGATCCTGACCAAGTGAGCGGACGGCAATGCGCACTGACCATTCCACTCCGCGCGGCGGCGTCACCGTCGGCACCCTGTCCGACCTGCCGCCGCTGGAAGCGGGCGCGGTGATCTATCTGCGCCACTGGTTTTCCGGCGCCGAGACCCGCGAGCAGATGCGCCGCGACTTTGAGGTGAGCTTCGGCCCGGAAATGGCCGAAGCCGCGTTTGAGGCCTTCGGCTCTCTCTGCAATTTCTGCGCGGCCCATGGCCGCCGCCCGCTGGTGCGCCACGGCATGAGCTGCAAATGCCTGGGCGCGGATGAAAACTGCTTTGCCAACCTGCTGGCCTCCGCCGCCGAGGGCCAGCAGGACGACGCGCATATCCTTGCCTCGCTGATTGTCACCCCGCGCAAGGCGCAGGAGCTGACCCGGCTCGCCTCTGACTGCGGCCTGCTGATGCAGCAGATCATGGGCGTTCAGCCGCCGCCGCAACCGGCACGCCCTGCCGCGGCCACCCTTCATTGAATTCACAAAACCCAAGGACGCATATCATGAAATCCCTGTTTCTCGCAGGCACGGCCCTGGCCGGTCTGACCTTTGGTGCCTCTGCCGCGCTGGCCGCTGAGAAATCCGCAGTGCTGGCCAACTATGCCAATATCGCCGAGGCGAAGTATCAGGACAGCCTCGCCACCGCGCAGTTCCTGAAGACCGCCGTCGACGCCTTGGTCGCCCACCCTTCCGCCGAAAACCTGCAAGCCGCCCGCGCCGCTTGGATCGCCGCTCGCGTTCCCTATCAGCAGTCCGAAGTGTTCCGCTTTGGCAATGCCATCGTCGACGACTGGGAAGGCAAAGTGAACGCCTGGCCGCTGGACGAAGGGCTGATCGACTATGTCGATGCCTCCTATGGCGGGCCGAGCGAGGGAAACACCCTGGCGGCGCTGAACGTGATCGCCAACCCCAGCTTTGAGCTGTCGGGCAAGGCGGTCGACGCCGCCAAGATCACCCCGGAGCTGCTGGAAAGCACCCTGCATGAGGCCGACGGGGTCGAGGCCAATGTCGCCACCGGCTACCACGCCATTGAATTTCTGCTTTGGGGCCAGGACCTGAACGGCACCGGGCATGGCGCGGGCGGCCGCCCCTGGACCGACTACGCCGAGGGCGATGCCTGCACAAACGGCAACTGCGGCCGCCGCGGCGATTACCTTCAAGCGGCGACGGACCTGCTGATCTCCGACCTGGAGTGGATGGCCGCGCAATGGGGAGCTGAAGGTGACGCCCGCACCACCCTGCTGGCCGATGAAGACGCCGGAATCACCGCGATGCTGACCGGCATGGGCTCCTTGTCCTATGGCGAGCAGGCCGGGGAGCGGATGCGCCTGGGCCTGATGCTGAACGACCCCGAGGAAGAGCACGACTGCTTCTCCGACAACACCCACAATAGCCATTACTACGACGGGCTGGGGGTGCAGAACGTCTATCTGGGCGAGTACGTGCGGGTGAATGGCGAACTGGTCTCCGGCCCCTCCCTGTCGGATCTGGTCGCTGCCAAGGACGCAGAGCTCGATACCGAGATGCGCGGCAAGCTGGCGGACACCATGCTGGCACTTGGCCGCATCAAGACTGCGGCGGAGGCGGGCCTGTCCTATGACCAGATGCTGGCCCAAGGCAACGCAGCGGGTGAGGCGCTGGTGATGGGCGGCATTAACGGGCTGATCGGCCAGACCCGTTCGATCGAGCGGGTTGTCACCACCCTGGATCTGGATGGCGTCGCCATCGAAGGCTCCGACAGTCTCGATAACCCCTCGGCAGTCTTCCAGTAAGAAAACCAAGACACCGGGCAGTGGCGGGCCGCAGTTTCTGCGGCCCGTTTCTTTTGCGCACAGCAAATCCTAAGCGTTTTACTCTGGCTAACACTTGAAGCACAAGCAAATTTGTCGGATATATTGCCCAACGGAATCACTTGGCCATTTGCGCCACCGGGCAAGGACGCAAGCAGCATGATCGTTTGCCACTGCACGAACATATCGGACCACGACATCCGCGCCGCCATCGACTGGATGCGAAACGCTGACCCCGAAACGATAATCACCCCTGGCAAGATCTATCACGCCTTGGGAAAATCCGCCGACTGCGGCGGCTGCATGCCGCTTTTCCTCGACACGATGCGTTCCAGCAGTAAGCTGGAAGTACCTGCGCAGCTTACGAATTTACGCGCAGTATCAATTCGGGAGAAAAGTAATGAAGGGCGACGCCAAGGTCATCGACTATCTCAATAAAGCGCTGCGCCATGAGCTGACGGCGGTCAGCCAGTACTGGCTGCACTACCGGCTGCAGGACGATTGGGGCCTGGGCAGCATGGCCAAGAAAAGCCGCGAGGAATCCATCGAGGAGATGGAGCACGCGGATAAATTGATTGAAAGGATTTTGTTCCTCGGCGGCCATCCGAACCTGCAGAAGCTTGACCCGCTCAGGATCGGCCAGACCCCGAAAGAAACGCTCGAATGCGACCTTGCCGCCGAAGTGGACGCGCGCGCGCTTTACAAGGAAGCCCGCGACGCCTGCAACAAGGCGGGCGACTACGTCACCCAGAAGCTGTTTGAAGACCTGATGGCGGACGAAGAAGGCCATATCGACTTCCTCGAAACGCAGCTTGAGCTGCACGACCGGATCGGTGCCGAAAACTATGCCCAGCTCAACGCCACCAAAATGGCAGAGGTTGAAGACTAACATTGCGCTGGCTGCCGCGTTTGCGGCGGCCACGCCCCTTGCGGCGCTGGATCTGGCCAGCCGGTATCAGGCAGAGCCGCATCTCTCCCCCCTTCCCCGCACTGACGCCGAACGCGCCCGGATCGCGGCCGCCACGTCTCCGGCCACGGATTTCACTGCGCCAGAACCGTTTGAGGACCTGCCCGCCGGCGCCGCCACTGTCCGCGCCCGGACGGATGACGAGGCGTTTTCCCAGCACTCCGCCACCCTCTCCTTTGCGCAGGAGCTGGAATTCAAGCTCGGCAACGGGCTGTTCAAGAAAATCTGGGTGTTTTCCCCGGCCTCCACCAAGGCGTCCGACGGCCTCGGGCCGCTGTATAACGCCCGCTCCTGCCAGCGCTGCCACCTGAAGGACGGCCGCGGCCATGTGCCGGAACAGCCGGATTACGCCTCTGCCTCCATGTTCCTGCGCGTCTCTGTCCCCGGCCCGGTGGCGCCGGAGCTGCAGGAGATCAGCGATTACATCGGCACCGCGCCGGAGCCGGTCTACGGCACCCAGCTGCAGGATTTCTCCGCCCCCGGCATCGCCCCGGAATACCGGCTGCAGGTGGCGTATGAGGCGTTTGAGGTCGCCCTGAACGGCGGTGAGACCGCCACCCTGCGCCGCCCCAGCTACACCGCCGCCAACCTCGGCTACGGTCCGCTGGCCGAGGGTGCCATGCTCTCCCCCCGCGTGGCGCCGCCGATGATCGGCCTGGGGCTGCTGGAGGCGGTCCCCGCCGCCGATATCCTTGCCCATGCGGATGAGGAGGACGCCGACGGCGACGGCATTTCCGGGCGCGCCAATCTGGTCTGGTCGCGGGAGTTCAACCGTATCCTGCTGGGCCGCTTCGGGCTGAAGGCCGGGATGGCCACGGTGCATGAGCAATCCGCCAGCGCCTTTTCCGGCGATATCGGCATCTCAACACCCTTGTTCCCGGCCCATGCGGGCGAATGCACTGCCCAGCAGGCCGCCTGCCAAACCGCCCCGCACGGCGGCGGTGATTCCCGTGAAACCGAAATCGACCAGCCGAACATGGATCTGGTCACGTTCTACAGCCGCAACCTCGGCGTGCCCGCCCGCCGGGCCAGCGACGATCCACAGGTTCTGCGCGGCAAGCAGGTGTTTTATGCGGCAGGCTGCCCCGCCTGCCATGTGCCGAAATTCGTGACCCACCGGCTGGCAGACCGTCCGGAACAAAGCTTCCAGCTGATCTGGCCCTATTCCGACCTGTTGCTGCACGACATGGGCGAGGGCCTGGCCGACCTCCGCCCCGAAGCGCGCGCCACCGGCCGCGAATGGCGCACCGCGCCGCTGTGGGGGATTGGCCTGACGCAGCAAGTCTCGCCCCGCGCCACCTTCCTGCACGATGGCCGCGCCCGCACCCTGCTGGAGGCCGTCCTGTGGCACGGCGGCGAGGCGGAAGCCGCCAAATCCCGCGTCGTGGCGCTGCAGCCGCAGGATCGCGCCGCCCTGATCGCCTTTTTGGAGAGCCTTTGATGCGCGCCCTTGCCCTCACCCTCGCCCTGACCGCGGCCCCCGTGGCCGCGTCGGAGTTGTCCAGCAGCATCACCGACAAGCTGATCCTGCCTGCATTTGAGGAACTGGCAGCGGACAGCCGGACCCTTGCCCGGGCAGCGCAGGCCGATTGCGATGCGCAGTCCGGCGCCCTGCGCGCGGCCTATGGCGAAGCTTTCGACGCCTGGATCGCCGCCAGCCACTTCCGCTTTGGCCCCACGGAAACGGACAGCCGCGCCTTTGCGCTGGCGTTCTGGCCCGACAGCCGCAGCAAGACGCCCAAGGCGCTGGCCGGCCTGATCCGCAGCGAAGACGCAGGCATCAAGGATCCCGCGGCGTTTGCCGGCTACTCCATCGCCGCCCGCGGCTTTTATGCGCTGGAGTTCCTGCTTTATGACCCGCAGCTCTCCACTGCGGGCACGCCGGAGTACCGCTGCGCCCTGACCCGCGCGGTCAGCACGGACATCGCGGCGACAAGCCAGGCGATCAGCGCCGATTGGCAGCAAAATTATGCTGCCGAACTGCGCGCGCCCGGCAGCCGCTACCAGACCGAAGACGAGATCACTCAGGAACTGTTCAAGGCCCTGACCACCGGCCTGCAAGTGCTGGACGGCATGCGCCTGGGCCGTCCGCTCGGCACCTATCAAAAGCCCCGCCCGGACCGGGCCGAGGCGCGCCGCTCCGGCCGCAGCCTGCGCCATGTGCTGGTGTCCCTGAACGCGCTGGAGCCGCTGGCCGTGGCGCTCGCGGAAGGCCATGAGGACTTGCAGGAAGAAATCACGGCGGGCTTTGCCAAGGCGCGCACGAAGGCAGAGGCTCTCGGCGATCCGGTGTTCGCAGGCGTCTCTGATCCCGCCGGCCGCTTCCGCATTGAAGCGCTGCAGCAGGAGATCAAGGACCTGCACACGCTGATGCGCGAAGACCTCGGCCCCGCCCTGGGCGTTGCGGCCGGTTTCAACGCGCTGGACGGCGATTGACGGAAAGGCACCAAACATGACAACCCGCCGCGCTTTTCTTGCAGGGCTTATGGCCAGCACGCTCACCTCCCAGGCCAGCTGGGCCGGCGCGGGCAGCCCCGCGTTTCTGTCCGCAGGCAAGGACGCCAGCGGCGCCTTCCTGCTCGCGGGCCTGAGCGACACAGGCGGCATTCTGTTCCGCCATCCGCTGCCCGGACGCGGCCACGCTGCCGCCGCCCATCCCGTCCGCCCCGAAGCGGTGGCCTTTGCCCGCCGCCCGGGCCGCTTTGCCGATGTGATCGACTGCCGCAGCGGTGCCGCCACCGCCCGGCTGGAGCCGCCCGCGGGGCATCATTTCTACGGCCACGGCACCTTCTCCCCGGACGGCAGCCGCCTGTTCACCACCGAAAACGATTATGAAAACGCCCGCGGCGTGATCGGCGTCTGGGATGCCACCGGCGGCTACCGCCGCATCACCGCCTTCTCCTCCGGCGGCATCGGCCCGCACGACATGGCCCTGCGCCGCGACGCACCGGGGCTGGTGGTGGCCAATGGCGGGATCGAGACCCACCCGGACAGCGGCCGCGCCAAGCTGAACCTGCCCGATATGCGCCCGAACCTCAGCTATCTGAGCCTGGAGGGTGAGCTGCAGGCGCAGATGGAGCTGGCGCAGGAGCTGCGCCTGAACTCGATCCGCCATTTGGCTGTGCGCGCCGACGGCACTGTTGGTTTCGCGATGCAGTGGCAGGGCGATCCGGGCGAGCAGCTGCCCGCCGCAGGGCGGCACCGGCCGGGCACCGCGCCGCGCCTGATGGCGGAGGACGACGCGCGGGTGCTGAACCTGAACGGCTATGGCGGCTCTGTCGCCTTTTCCGCCGATGGCAGCCGGATCGGCGTCACCTCGCCGCGCGGCGGTGTGCTGCAGATCATGGATACCGTCAGCGGCGCTCTGCTGCGCGAAGTCAGGATGCGCGACGTCTGCGGCCTGGCGCCCTCTGCCGGCGGTTTTACGGCCAGCACCGGCACCGGCCGGCTGATCGCCGTCTCAGACACCGGCCAGACCCTTCTGCACCGCGCGGACCTGGCGTGGGACAACCACCTGATCCCGCTGATCTGACTCAGCGCCGGACCGCACCCCAAACGGGGCGCCCTTTCGTTTGCGCCACGAACGAAACCAATGCGAAAACGAATAGTGACTCCTTGCGCGCGATACGCTACAGAATCGCTGCGAAAGGAAAGCGCATGGATGCCAGCGGCCGTCAGAACGAAATCATCTCCCTGCTGAACCGGCAGGACCGGGTCGAGGTCGAGGATCTCTCCCGCCGCTTTGGCGTCTCCCTGCAGACCGTGCGCGCCGATCTGCGCGACCTGTCGGCGCGCGGCGCCCTGTCCCGCGTGCACGGCGGCGCCGTCCGGGTCAGCGCCGCCGCCAGTCAGGACTATGAGGACCGGCGCAAGCTGAACGCCGGCAACAAGCTGGCGATGGCCGCCCTGGCGGCAGAACTGATCCCGGACAATTGCTCGCTCGCGCTCAACATCGGCACTTCCACCGAACAGGTTGCCCGGGCGTTGTCCGGCCACAGCGGCCTGACGGTGATTTCCAACAACATCAACATTATCAACATGATGATCGGCGGCCAGGCGAAGGAACTGATCCTGGCCGGCGGCACCGTGCGGCAAAGCGACGGCGCCATCGTGGGCGAGGATGCGGTGGATTTTTTCTGCCGCTACAAGGTGGATTTCGCCGTCATCGGCGCCTCGGCGCTGGACGCCGACGGCGCAGTGATGGACCACGACGCCCGAGAGGTTTCCGTCGCCCGCGCGATCCTGAAAAATGCCCGGCAGAAGGTGCTGGTCTGCGACGGCAGCAAGTTCGACCGCTCCGCCCCGGTGCGGATCTGCGATGTCGCGGATCTGGACGTGGTGATCACCGACCGCCCCGTGCCGGAAGAATTCGCCGAGGCCGCGCAGGCCGCAGGCACCCGTATCCTCACCGCAGGACAAAACGAAAGCAGCGAAAATGACTGACACGCCTGTAACGGACCTTTTCATCATCGGCGGCGGCATCAACGGCTGCGGCATCGCCCGCGACGCCGCAGGCCGCGGGCTGTCGGTGACATTGGCAGAGATGAATGATCTGGCCTCCGCCACCTCCTCCGCCTCGACCAAGCTGTTCCACGGCGGATTGCGCTATCTCGAATATTTCGAATTCCGCCTGGTGCGCGAAGCGCTGATTGAGCGTGAGGTGCTGCTGAAGGCAATGCCGCATATCTCCTGGCCGATGCGCTTTGTGCTGCCGTTCCACAAGCACATGCGGTTTGACAGCGAGACGCCCACATCCAAGCTGCTGACAACCTTTATGCCCTGGATGAAGGGCCGCCGTCCGGCCTGGCTGATCCGGCTGGGGCTGTTTCTGTACGACAGCCTTGGCAAGCGCGGCATCCTGCCCGGTACTGCCAAGCTGGACCTGGCAAGCGACCCTGCGGGCCGCCCGCTGAAGGCCAAGTTCAAGACCGCCTTTGAGTATTCCGATTGCTGGATCGAGGATGCCCGCCTGGTGATGCTGAACGCCCGCGACGCCATGGCCCGCGGCGCCAAGATCCTGACCCGGACCGAAGTGCTGTCCGCGGACCGCCAGTCAGACCACTGGGTGATCCGCACCAAGGACCACGCCACCGGCGCGGAGCAGGAGCACCGCGCCCGGATGCTGGTCAACGCAGGCGGGCCGTGGGTGGCCGATGTGCTGCACCAGAAGCTGGGCCAAAACAGCCGCGAGAACGTCCGCCTGGTGCGCGGCAGCCATATCGTGGTGCCGAAACTGTTCGACCACGGCCGCTGCTATTTCTTCCAAGGCACCGACGGGCGGATCATCTTTGCCATTCCGTACGAGCAGGATTTCACCCTGATCGGCACCACCGACGCCGACCACCCGGACCCGGACACGGCACCCGTCTGCACCGAAGCCGAGCAGGAATATCTGGCGGCCTTCGCATCGGAGTACTTCGAGAAGCCGGTGAAGCGCGAGGATATCGTCTGGACCTATTCCGGCGTGCGCCCGCTTTATGACGACGGCGCCAGCTCCGCCACGGCGGCCACCCGCGAATACGTTCTGACGCTGGACCAGGCGCAGGCGCCGCTGCTCAACGTCTTTGGCGGCAAGATCACCACCTACCGCAAGCTGGCCGAGGCGGCGCTGGCGAAGATCGGCGAGGTGTTCCCGCAGCTGCCCGCCAGCTGGACCGCAGGTGTGGCGCTGCCCGGCGGCGATTTCCCGGTGGAGGACGTGGCAAAGCTGACCTCCAAACTGGCCGCGGACTATCCGTTCCTCACCCCCTATTGGACGGGCCGGATGATCCGCGCCTATGGCACCGAGGCCTGGGAGGTGCTGGGAGACGCCAAGACCGCCGGTGATCTGGGCCAGGATTTCGGCGCCACCATTACCGCCCGGGAACTCGACTGGGCGATTGCCCGCGAATGGGTGCGCGCAGGCGACGATTACTTGTGGCGGCGCACCAAGCTGGGCCTGCGGCTGGATGAGGCCCAGCGCGCGGCGGTGGATGCCTACATTCAAGGGAAAGCCGCACAGTTGGCGGCATGATACAAACGGCCGCGCCCAAGCCTGAACGGGGCCGGCGCGGCCCGGCCTGCCGGCCGGGCGATGGCTCTGCTTAGAACTCGACGCCCTTCTGCGCTTTTACCCCGGCGCGGAAGGGATGTTTGATCTGGCCCATCTCGGTCACCAGATCGGCAATCTCGATCAGCTCTTCCTTGGCGTTGCGCCCCGTCAGCACCACATGGGTCATCGGCGGCTTGTGCTCCACCAGGAACTCCAGCACCTCTTCCAGGTCCAGATACTCATAGCGCAGCGCGATGTTGATCTCGTCCAGCAGCACCATGGTGTTCTTCTCGTCCAGGATCATCTCCTTGGCCTTTTCCCAGCCCTTCTGCGCCGCGGCAATGTCGCGCGCCTTGTCCTGGGTCTCCCAGGTGAACCCCTCGCCCATGGCATAGAACTGGCACAGATCGCTGAAGTTCTCCTCGATCAGCGTCCGCTCCCCGGTCTGCCAGGCGCCCTTGATGAACTGCACCACGGCGCAAGGCATCTTGTGGGCGATGCAGCGCATGATCATGCCAAACCCGGAGGAAGACTTGCCCTTGCCCGGCCCGGTGTGGACGATGATCAGGCCCTTCTCGCCCTCCTTGGTCTTCATCATCCGGTCGCGCGCGGCTTTTTTCTTGGCCATCTTAGAGGCGTGACGGGCGGCTTCTTCCTCTGAGATGCCGGTTTCAGACTTTTCGCTCATGGGGGCTCTCCAGCTGTTTGACCCCATGTCTTGACAAAGAAGGGCGCGATAGCGCAAGGGGGTTTCGCTGGTTCCTGCGAAAGCAGGCGAAGAGGGAATGTGAAGGCCGCCAAATTTCTTTGGAGACCCGAAGCACAGCCGCCCCCGCGACCGTGACCGGATGAGGCCGCCATGCCACTGGGAGAGATCCCGGGAAGGCAGGATGGCCGGCAAGGCCCGCGCCTTGGCATCCGCAAGCCGGGAGACCTGCCAGCAACAGAGAGAACAACGGGCGGGCGGGGTGTTCCGCGACCGGTTGAGGGGCTGGCACGCTGCCGCCCCCCTTTCGGCCATCCCGCACGCCTGCCGCGACAGGAGACGCGCCGATGGCTGACGATATGGCAGGCAAGACTGCCAGCACCCCGGGACCGGTCACGCTGACCGTTTGCCTCACCTGCCGCCGCGAGGGCGCCGACCCGGAGGGGGCCCGCCCCGGCGCCATCCTGCACGCCGCACTGGCAGAGGCCGGGATGCCCGAAGGCGTCGCCTTGCGCGGTGTCGAATGCCTGTCCTCCTGCAAGCGCGGCTGCGCCGTGGCACTCGTCGGCGGCGCCGAGCGCTGGACCTATGTCTACGGCGACCTCGACCCGGACCAGCATGTCCCCGAAATCCTGGAAGGCGCCGCCGCCTATGCCGCTACCGCCGACGGCGTGGTGCCGTGGCGCGAACGCCCGCAGACCTTCCGCAAGCAATCCGTTGCCCGCATCCCGCCGGCCAAGTTCTTCTCCGAGGAGTAAACATGAGCGACCTCAACAAGATCCCCGTCACTGTCATCACCGGCTTCCTCGGTGCGGGCAAGACCACGCTGATCCGCCACCTGATGCAGAACCCGCAGGGCAAGCGTCTGGCCGTGGTGGTCAATGAGTTCGGCACCGCCGGCGTGGACGGCGACATCCTGAAGTCCTGCGCGGATGAGAACTGCCCGGCAGAAAACATCATGGAGCTGGCCAACGGCTGCATCTGCTGCACCGTGGCCGATGACTTCATCCCCACCATCGAACAGCTGATGAACCTGCCGGAGAAGCCGGATCACATCGTGATCGAAACCTCCGGCCTGGCGCTGCCCAAGCCGCTCTTGAAGGCCTTTGACTGGCCCGCCATCCGCTCCCGCATCACTGTGGACGGCGTGATTGCGCTGGCCGATGCCGAGGCGGTCGCCAAGGGCCAGTTCGCCCCCGATCTGGACGCGGTGCAGGCCCAGCGCGAGGCGGATGACAGCATCGACCACGAAACCCCGCTGTCGGAAGTGTTCGAGGATCAGATCTCCTGCGCCGACATCGTGCTGCTGTCCAAGGCCGACCTGGCCGGCGACGCAGGCGTCGAGAAGGCCCGCGCGGTGATCGAGGCCGAGGCGCCGCGCAAGCTGCCGATCCTGCCGATGAGCGAAGGTGTCATCGACCCGCGCATCATCCTGGGCCTGAACGCCGCTGCCGAAGACGATCTGGAGGCCCGCCCCAGCCACCACGACGGCCACCACGACCACGAGCATGACGATTTTGAAAGCATCGTTGTCGAAATGGGTGAAGTCTCCGATCCCGAAGCACTGCAGAATGCCATCGTGAAACTCGCCCGCGAACGCAACATCCTGCGCGTCAAAGGCTATGTCGCGGTGGAGGGAAAACCGATGCGGATGCTGGTTCAGGCCGTGGGCGAGCGCCTGCGCGCCCAGTATGATCAGCCCTGGGGCGCGCAGCCGCGCAAGACCGCCCTAGTGGTCATCGCAGAGCATGACGACATCGACGAACAGGCCATCCGCGCCGAGCTGGGGGCCTGAAGCAAGTGAAATTGAAGCGTCAGAAATTGAACGGTCCCGCCCGGCGGCACGCCGGGCAGCGCCCGTCCCGCCCCCCACGGGGCGGGCGCTTCGCTTCCTGCCCCGCCGGGCCGGGCGCTGCCCTCCCCGCTACCAAACGACCTTACAGGCAGGGAGCCTGACCCATGCACGTCGTCTTCCGCGAAAGCCACGGCCTTGACGAGACCGACACGCCGCAGGACCTCGGGCAGACGCCCGGCGATCTGGTGGTGCTGTCGTTTTCCGACAGCGATCTCGGCGCCTTCGCGGCAGGCTGGCACCGGGCGGACGGCAAGCTGCCCTCTCTGCGCCTCGCCAACCTGGTGGCGCTCAAGCACCCGCTGTCGGTCGACGTCTACGCGGAACAGACGCTGGAGGGCGCCAAGGGCGTTCTCGTCCGCCTGATCGGCGGCGAAAGCTACTGGTCCTATGGCCTCGCCACGCTGCAGGATCTCGCCCGCCGCAAGGGCATTGCGCTGGCGATCCTGCCCGCAGACGGGCGCGAAGATGCGCGGCTGGATGAGCTGTCCACCCTGCCCGTCTCCACCCTGCGCCGCCTGCAATCCCTGTGCGACGCCGGCGGCGCGGTGGCAGCCCAGGCAGCACTTGCCCAGCTGTCGCTGGCGGCCGGCCTTTATGCAGGCCCCGTCCTCGGCCTCAAATCCATGCCCGAGCACGGGTTCTACGACCCGGACAAGGGCGTGCTCGCGGACCTTCCGCCGCAGGACAGGCCGCTGGTGCTGGTCAGCTTCTACCGCTCCTACCTCACATCCGCCGACACCGCGCCGGTGGACGCGCTGATCGAAGAAATGCGCGCCCGCGGCTACGCCGCCTTCGGCACCT
This sequence comes from Leisingera aquaemixtae, assembly GCF_006740765.1. Lineage (GTDB taxonomy): Bacteria > Pseudomonadota > Alphaproteobacteria > Rhodobacterales > Rhodobacteraceae > Leisingera > Leisingera aquaemixtae. The sequence continues at coordinate 649,771 of NZ_CP041159.1, read as the reverse complement.
TTGCCGCCAGCCTCAAGGCGCCCGCGGCTGCGGACTGGCTGCGCGCCAAGCTCCCGGAGTTGACCCCGGCCGCAATCATCAACGCCACCGCGTTTTCGGCCCAAGGCACCGACGGCAGCGCCTCGCCGCTCAGCACCACCGGCTGCCCGGTGTTCCAGGTTGCCCTCTCAACGGCCCGCAGGAAAGACTGGCTTGAGGCCGGCCGCGGCTTGTCGCCCGCCGACCTTGCCATGCATGTCGTGCTGCCCGAGGTGGACGGCCGCATCTTCGCAGGCGTCGTCAGCTTCAAGTCGCCGGGCAGGAAAGACCCGGACCTGCAATATTCCCGCTTTGCCCACCGCGCGGACGCGGACCGCATCAGGGCTGCCGTGGACCGTGTGGAGGGCTGGCTGCGCCTCGCCAAACTGCCGAATGCAGACAAACGCCTTGCACTGGTCCTTTCGACCTACCCGGGCAGAGACCACAACCTCGCCCATGCGGTCGGGCTGGACGCGCTGGCCTCCTGCGACGAAATCCTGCGCGCGCTCTGGGATCAGGGCTATAGCGTCGAGCCGCAGGAGAACACCGGTCTGCGGCTGATGGACGAGACGCTGAGTGTCCCGCTGGAGGACTACAAGGCCGCCCTCGCCGCCCTGCCGCAAAACCTGCAGGATACCTTGGCCGAGGCCTGGGGCCGCCCGGAAGAAGACCCAGACTGCCGCGATGGCGCCTTTCAATTCAAGGCCTTGCGCGCTGGTAAAGCGCTGATCGCGCTGCAGCCAGAGCGCGGTGAGGTGAAAACCCGCGTCGACGATTACCACGATCTCGACCGCACCCCGCGCCACGCCTATGTGGCCTTTTACCTTTGGCTGCGGGCGCAAAGCGATGCCCTCGTCCACATCGGCGCCCACGGCACGCTGGAATGGCTGCCGGGCAAGGCGGTGGCGCTGTCGGATACCTGCTGGCCTGAGGTTCTGACCGGCCCGCTGCCCGTCGCCTACCCCTTCATCGTCAACGACCCGGGCGAGGCCGCCCAGGCCAAGCGCCGCATCGGCGCCGTCACCATCGGCCACCTGCCGCCGCCCTTGGCGCAGACCACTCTGCCCGAGGGCATGGCGCGGCTCGAAAGCCTGCTGGATGAATACTCCACCGCCGACGGCCTGGATCCTGCCCGCCGCGACCGGCTGATCGGCGACATCCGGGCGGAGGCACAGGGCACCGGGGTAGAGGCTGACCTCGGCCTGACGCCGGACACCTCGCCTGCCGAGGCGATCACCCGCATCGACGCCTTTGTCTGCGACATCAAGGAAAGCCAGTACGGCGAGGGGCTTCACATCTTCGGCACCGGCCAGTGCGGCGCTGAGGAGCGCGCCGGGCTGATCGCCGCGCTGGACGGCAAGATCGTCACCCCCGGCCCCTCCGGCTCGCCGTTCCGCGGCCGCGCCGATGTGATCCCCACCGGGCGCAACCTCTTTACCACCGATCCGCGGGCGGTGCCGTCGCGGGCGGCGCATGCGCAAGGGGTCAAACTGGCGGAAGAGCTGCTGCGCCGCCACCTTCAGGATCACGGCGACTGGCCCAAGGGACTGGTGATCGACCTCTGGGGTTCCGCCACCATGCGCACCGCGGGAGAGGAGTTTGCCATGGCGCTGCACCTCGCGGGCCTGGCGCCCAAGTGGGACGAAGGCTCCGAGCGCGTCTCCGGCTTCGAGGTGCTGCCGCTGCCGATGCTGAACCGCCCGCGGATCGATGTGACCCTGCGGGTCTCGGGCCTGTTCCGCGACGTCTTCCCGGGCCTTGCCCAGATGTTCGAAAGTGCCGCCGCCGCCCTCGCGGCCCGCGAGGAGGACCAGGCGGACAACCCCTATCTCATCGAAACGCCGCGCGTTTTCGGCCCCAAACCCGGGCAGTACGGCCTCTCGATGAACCCGCATCTGGACGACTACACCGACGCGGCCCGCGCCGCGGCAGGCGAAGCCTGGCTCAACGCCTCCTCCCACGCGATCGACGCCAAGGGCGAAATCCGCGACGCCCGCGCGGCGCTGGAGACACGCCTGCAGGGCGCCGACAGCTTCGTGCACCTGCAGGACCTGCCGGAGACCGACCTGCTGGTCGCCTCGGACTATGCCGCGCATGAAGCAGGCTTTGCCGCCGCCATGGCGCGCATCGGCCAAAAGGCTCCGGCGCTCTACCATATGGACGCCACCCGGCCCGACAAGCCGCAGGCGCGCTCCTTGGGCGAAGAAATCGCCCGCGTCACCCGCGCCCGCGCCGCCAACCCGGACTGGGCCACCTCGATGATGAACCACGGCTTCCGCGGCGCGGCAGAGATTGCCGCCACCCTCGACCACATGGCCGCCTTCGCGCATCTGGCGCAGGTGGTGCAGCCGCATCTGTTCGATCTCTACTTCGAGGCGACCCTGGGCCGGGACGATCTGGTCGCGTTCATGGAGCGCGAAAACCCGGAGGCGCTCGCCGCCATGCGCGACCGCTTCCGCGCCCTGTTCGACGCAGGCCTCTGGAGCACGCGGCGCAACTCGATCATGGCCGGCCTGGAGGGCGCGGCATGAGCGGCGCGCCTGAACCCAAAGTCTATGGCTGGTGCCCCGGCGCTTTGCGGCCGATGATGTCCGGCGACGGGCTGGTGGTGCGGGTGCGCGCGCCGCTTGGTAAACTGTCCGTTAACCAGGCGCGCGGTGTGGCAAGACTTTCCGAGGACTTCGGCAACGGCCTGCTGGACATTTCCGCCCGCGCCAACCTGCAGATGCGCGGCATCCGTGAAGACGCGCATGAAGAATTGATTGCCCGCCTGCGCGAGCTTGGCCTGATCGACCCCGACGCACAGGCTGAGGCTCGCCGCAACGTCCTGCTCGCGCCGTTCTGGACCGAGGGCGACGACACCCATGCCATCGCCACCGGACTCAGCGCCGCGCTGACCGCGGCAACCGATCTCGCCCTGCCCGGCAAGTTCGGCTTTGCCGTCGACTGCGGCGCGGACCCTGTCCTGCAAGACACCGCCGCCGATATCCGCATCGAGCGCACGCGCGAAGGCCTGATCCTGCGCGCCGACGGCGCCGGGGCCGGCCTGCCCGTCACACGTGAATCCGCCGCTGCCGAAGCCCTGGCGCTCGCCCGCTGGTTTCTGGAACAGGGCGGCGCGCCGCAGGGGCGCGGCAGGATGCACCGTCTCATCGCGCGCCGCGGCCCGCCGGCAGCGCATGCCGCACCCGTGGCAAAAGCCAGCTTCAGTGCAAAACCGGGCGCTGTCCCCGCGGGGACACTGGCTGCTTTGGAATTCGGCCAGATGCCCGCCGCCGCGCTGGCGCAGCTGGCAGAGCATGGGCCAATCCGCCTCACCCCCTGGCGGATGCTGCTGGTGGAAGGCGCCGCCAGCCTCCCGCCCCTGCCCGGCCTGATCCTGGACGCCACGGATCCGCGCCTGAAAGTGGTCGCCTGCACCGGCGCGCCCGGCTGCCTGCAGGCGCTGTCCGCCACCCGCGACCTGGCGCGGGCGCTGGCACCGCATGTCCCCGCGGGATCCCGCCTGCATGTCTCCGGCTGCGCCAAGGGCTGTGCCTGCCCCGGCCCTGCCCCGCTAACGCTGACCGCCACCGGCGACAACGAATTCTCCCTGATCCGCAATGGCACCGCCGCGGATCAGCCGCTAAAGACCCGCCTGAGCGCCGCTGCTTTGCGCGCCGCTCCCGAACTTCTGAAAGAGGGCAGCTGACATGCTCCACACCTATGAAACCAACGGCGCCGCGATCTACGCCGAGAGCTTTGCCACCATCCGCCGCGAGGCCGACCTGGCGCGCTTCAACAAGGACGAGGAAAGCGTTGTTGTCCGCATGATCCACGCCGCCGGCATGGTGGGGCTGGAAGAGCATGTGCGGTTTTCCGAGGGCATGGCCGAGACCGCCCGCGCAGCCCTCGCAAACGGCGCGCCGATCCTCTGCGACGCCTATATGGTGTCCGAGGGCATCACCCGCCCGCGCCTGCCTGCGGAGAATGAGGTGATCTGCACCCTGCGCGACCCGAAGGTGCCGGAACTGGCCAAGGAAATGTCCAACACCCGCTCCGCCGCCGCGCTGGAGCTGTGGCGCCCGAAACTGGCGGGCGCCGTTGTGGCCATCGGCAACGCCCCCACTGCGCTGTTTCACCTCTTGAACATGCTGAAAGACCCGTCCTGCCCCCGCCCCGCCGCCATCATCGGCTGCCCGGTGGGCTTTGTCGGCGCGATGGAATCCAAGGAGGCGCTGATGGAAGACCTTCCCGTTCCGTCGATGATCGTCAAAGGCCGCCTGGGCGGTTCCGCCATCACCGTCGCCGCCGTGAACGCGCTGGCGAGCTGGAAAGAATAACCCATGGGCAAAGTCATCTGCGCAGGGCTTGGCCCCGGGGATCCCGACCTGATGAGCGTGCGCTCGCACCGGCTGATCACAGGCGCGCGCCACATCGCCTATTTCCGCAAGGCAGGCCGCCAGGGCCAGGCCCGCGCCATTGTCGAGGGTATGCTGGCCGAGGGTGTCACCGAACACGCGATGGAATATCCGGTCACCACCGAGATCCATTTTTCCGACCCCGAATACAACCGGGTGCTGGCGGACTTCTATGACCGCTGGGCGGTTACTTTGGCGGAGATCGCCAAGAGCGAAGACGTGGTGGTGCTGTGCGAGGGCGACCCGTTCCTCTACGGCTCTTACATGCATCTCTACACGCGCCTGCAGGGCCGCGCCGCGCAGGAGATCGTTCCCGGCATCACCGGTATGTCCGGCTGCTGGACCGCCTCAGGCCAGCCGATCACTTGGGGGGACGATGTGCTGACCGTGGCGATGGCAACCCTCAGCGAGGATGAGCTGGCCAAACGCGCGGCTGAGACCGACGCGCTGGTCGTCATGAAGATCGGCCGCAACCTGCCCAAGCTGCGCCGCGCGCTGGAACGTGCGGGCCGTGCGGAAGACGCCTGGCTGGTCGAGCGCGGCACTATGCCAGGGCAGAGCGTTCAGAAGCTCTCGGAGATCGACGGCGAGGTGCCCTATTTCTCCATCGTACTGGTTCACGGACAGGGGCGCCGGCCATGAAACTATCGAAAAACGGCTGGGTGGTGATCGCGGGCCTCGGCCCCGGCAACGAGGCGCTGGTGACGCAGGAAGTGCGCGACGCTATTGGCGAAGCCACGGATATCGTTGGCTATATCCCTTACGTGAACCGCGTTGAACCGCGTGAGGGCCTGACCCTGCACGCTACCGACAACCGTGTCGAGGTGGACCGCGCCACCCATGCACTGGAAATGGCGGCTGAGGGCAACCGGGTTGTCGTGGTGTCCTCCGGCGATCCGGGGGTGTTTGCCATGGCCTCCGCCGTGTTCGAAGCGCTGGAAAGCAACGCCGAACGCAACCCTGAGTGGCTGGATCTGGACATCCGGGTGCTGCCCGGCATCACCGCCATGCTGGCCGCCGCCGCCGCCATCGGCGCGCCGCTGGGGCATGATTTCGCCGCCATCAACCTCAGCGACAACCTGAAGCCCTGGAGCCTCATTGAAAAGCGCTTGCAGCTGGTCGGCGAGGCCGGGCTTGCGATGGCGTTTTACAACCCGCGCTCCAAATCGCGGCCGCATCAGTTTGCCCGCGCGCTGGAAATCCTGCGGGAGGCCTGCGGCGCGGAGACGCTGATCACCTTTGCCCGCGACGTGACCAAGCCGGGACAGGAGCTGCTGACGGTGCCGCTGAAGGACGCGACGCCCGAGATGGCCGACATGCGCACCGTGGTCATCGTCGGCAACCGCGACACCCGCCGGGTTGGCAATTACGTCTACACCCCGCGCTACGCCGCTGAGGGTTAATCTGCGGGATGCGACAGCCAGGCCATCACCTCTGCCACGTTGCCCATGACGGGACGCTGAGGCACCTCGGGTCTGCCGATCATGATGACCGGCAGGGCGAGATTGCGCGCGGCGGTGAGTTTGGCTGCGGCCCCCGCGCCGCCCGCGTTCTTGGCGACCACATGGGTGATGGCGTGGCGCTGCATCAGCGCGGTGTCGCCCGCCGCATCAAACGGCCCGCGGGCGATCTCGACCGTGGTGTGCGGCAGCGGCAGGGGCGTTTCCGGCGCGTCCACCAGCCGCAGCAGGTAGTGGTGGTGGGGCTTGGCCGCGAATTGGGTCAGGTTCTGCTTGCCGATCGCCAGGAACACCCGCGCCGGCGTATCAGGCAGCGCGTTGACGGCCTCTTCTATGCTGTCCGTGTGCAGCCATTGGTCGCCCTCCCCCGCCTGCCAGGCCGGGCGCTCGAAGGCGCACAGCGGCACACCCGCCGCCTCGCAGGCGTGGACCGCGTTGGAACTCATCTGTGCGGCAAACGGATGGGTGGCATCGACCACATGGGTGATGTTTTCGGCCTCCAGGTAAGCCGCAAATCCTTCTATGCCGCCAAAGCCGCCGACGCGGGTGGGCAGCGGCTGGCTGACGGGATGCGCGGTGCGGCCCGCGTAGGAAAACACCGCATCCATACCCGCCCCGGCCAGGGTCTTGGCCAGCGCCGAGGCCTCGGTGGTGCCGCCCAGAAGAAGGATGCGTGTCATGTCTGATCCATGGCTGACAATCATTGGTCTGGGCGAAAATGGACTGGAAGGCCTCAGCGATGCAAGCCGGAAGGCGCTGGCAGAGGCTGAAGTGATATTCGGCGGCCCGCGGCATCTGGAGCTGGCGGACGCAGGCAGCAAGGGCCAGCCCTGGCCAGTGCCGTTTTCCATTGATCCGGTGCTGGAGCTGCGCGGCCGCAAGGTGGCCGTTCTGGCCTCGGGCGATCCGTTCTGGCATGGCGCCGGCGGCTCGCTGGCGCGGCATATGGAGGCGGGCGAGTGGATCTCTCACCCCGTTTCCTCAACCTTTGCGCTGGCGGCGAACCATCTGGCCTGGAAGCTGGAAGAGGTGCTGTGCCTCGGCCTGCACGCGGCGCCATATGCGCGGCTGCGTGCGCTGCTTGGGAATGGCACGCGTGTGATCTGCACCCTCCGCGACGGCGTGGCCCCGGCTGAGCTGGCGGAATGGCTGGCAGATGCGGGCTTTGGCGCCTCAACCCTGACCGTGATGGAGTGCCTGGGCGGGCCGCGGCAGCGGGTGCGTTGCGCCGCGGCCCAAGGCTTTGATCTGCAGGACATTCAGGCGCCTGTAGCCGTGGCGGTTGAAGCCCTGGGCAAGAACGGGCTGCCGCAGGCCTCCGGCCTAGCGGATGACCTCTTTGCCAGCGACGGCCAGATCACCAAACGCCCCATTCGGGCGCTGACTCTGTCGGCGCTGGCGCCCCGCGCGGGAGAACTCCTGTGGGATATCGGCGGCGGTTCCGGCTCGGTCTCGATCGAGTGGTGCCTGGCGGCGCGCGGGGCGCGGGCCATCACCTTTGAGCCGCGGGAGAGCCGGCTGGAAAACATTCGCGCCAATGCCGCCGCCTTTGGGATAGAGCACCGGATGACCGCTGTGCTGGGCAAGGCGCCCGCCGTGCTGGACGGCCACCCGCTGCCCGATTGCGTCTTCATCGGCGGCGGCGGCTCGCAAGCACTGCTGGACCATCTGTGGGACATCCTGCCCGAAGGCACCCGGCTGGTCGCAAACGGCGTCACGCTGGAGACCGAAACCCTGCTGATGCGCGCCCATGCGGAACGCGGCGGCCACCTGCTGAAAGCGGAGATCGCCGAAGCCGGCCCGCTGGGCACCATGCGCGGCTGGGAACGCGCCCGGCCCGTCATCCAGTGGAGCGTCACGCGATGAAGGTGGCAGGCATCGGGTTCCGCAGCACGGCCACGGCGGCGGATTTGCAGGCGGCGCTGGCGCTGACCGGCGCGCAGGTGGATGCGCTGGCGTCCGTTACCGAAAAAGCTGAAACCCCTGCCATGCAGGAGTTCGCGCGCAGCATCGGCCTGCCGGTGATTGCCTTACAGGAACAGGATATTGCCGGAGAGCAGACCTTGACCTGCTCGCCCCGGATCAAGGCGCGGTTCGGCACCGGGTCGCTGGCGGAAGCCGCGGCGCTGGCGGGCGCGCGCCATGGGGTGAAGGGCGCCAGATCACGCCTTCTCGCCCCCAGAGTTGTCACCGCGGATGGGCTTGCCACCGCGGCCATAGCAGAAAGACTTGAGCCATGACCGTTCACTTCATTGGCGCCGGACCGGGCGCTGCCGACCTTCTGACCTTGCGCGGGCGCGACATCATAGCCGCCTGCCCGGTGTGCCTCTATGCCGGTTCGCTGGTGCCGGAGGAGATCCTGAGCCACTGCCCGGCGGACGCGAAAATCGTGAACACCGCGGCCATGGACCTGGATGCCATCGTGGCGGAAATCAAGGCGGCGCATGAGGCGGGACAGGACGTGGCGCGGCTGCATTCCGGCGATCTGTCGGTGTGGTCCGCGATGGGCGAGCAGATCCGCCGCCTTAAGGCTGAGGGCATCCCGGTCAGCGTGACCCCTGGCGTGCCGTCCTTTGCCGCTGCGGCTGCCGCACTGGGAACCGAGCTGACCCTGCCGGGCCTTGGGCAGTCAGTGGTGCTGACCCGCACGCCGGGGCGCGCATCCTCAATGCCCGAAGGCGAGTCGCTGGAGAATTTTGCGCGGACCGGCACCACGCTGGCGATCCACCTGTCGATCGGCAATCTGGATCATGTGGTGGACAGCCTGACGCCGCATTACGGCGGTGATTGCCCGGTCGCCGTGGTCTACCGCGCCAGCTGGCCGGATCAGCAGATCATCCGCGCCACTCTCGAAACCCTGAAGGACTCGCTGGACGAGAAGATCTCCCGCACCGCGCTGATCCTTGTGGGGCCGGTGCTGAAGGGCGAGGGCTTTGACGAAAGCTGCCTCTATTCCGCCGACTACGACCGCCGCTACCGGCCGCAGAGCGCCGACAGCCCGTGGTCGAGCTGGAGCCATGGGGACGATTGAGGCCATGACAAATATGAACCCTCCCGGACTGATGATCTCGGCGCCCTCCTCTGGCACTGGCAAGACCACCGTAATGCTGGGCCTTCTGCGGGCGCTGGCCGAGGACGGGCTGACCGTGCAGCCCTACAAGAGCGGGCCGGATTATATCGACCCGGCCTTCCACCTCGCAGCGGCCAAACGGCCCAGTTTCAACCTGGACACCTGGGCGATGGACGGCGCGCTGCTGGATGCAGTCACCAGCCAGTCGGCAGGGGCGGAAATCTGCGTCGGTGAAGGCTCCATGGGCCTGTACGATGGTGTGGCGACGCGCGGGCAGTCGGGCTTTGGCTCCTCTGCCGAGACCGCCAAACGAATGGGCTGGCCGGTGGTGCTGGTGATCGACGTGGGCGGCCAGGCGCAGTCGGCGGCGGCAACCGCGCTGGGGTTCAAGAATTATGACCCGGAACTGCCCTTTGCCGGTGTCATTCTGAATCGCGTCGCCAGCCCCCGGCATGAGCGGCTGACGCGGCTGGGGATGGAGAAAGCAGGCATCAAGGTGCTGGGCTCCCTGCCCCGGCGCGGCGATCTGGCGCTGCCGGAGCGGCATCTTGGCCTGATCCAGGCGGTGGAACATCCCGATCTGGAAGCCGCCATCGCTGGCTATGCGGCCTTTCTGCGCGAGAATGTCGATCTCGACGCGATCAAGGCAGCAGCCCTGGCGGGTCCCGCACCCGCGCAGGCCAGTCTGCCGGAACCGCCCGCCCAGCGCATTGCGCTGGCCCGCGATGCGGCGTTTTCCTTCACCTACCCGCATCTTCTGGAAGGCTGGCGCGCGGCGGGGGCAGAGATCCTGCCGTTCTCGCCCCTGGCGGATGAGGCCCCTGCGGCGGATGCCGATCTGGTCTGGCTGCCCGGCGGCTATCCGGAACTGCACGGGCCGGCGCTGGCGGCGGCGGAGACCTTCCGCGCGGGCGTGCGCAAACACGCCGAGACCAAACCGGTGCATGGCGAATGCGGCGGCTACATGGCCTTGGGCGAGGCGCTGATCGACAAGGCAGGCAACCGCCACCGGATGCTGGGCCTCTTGGGTCTTGTGACCTCCTATGAGAAGCGCAAGTTCCACCTCGGCTACCGCCGCGCCATTCTGCAGGCGGGGATGCCGGGCTTTGGCGCAGGCACCGCCCTGCGCGGCCATGAATTCCATTACTCCACCATTCTGGAAGAACCCGACGCGCCCTTGGCGCAGGTCATGGATGCCGACGGCGGCCCGGTGCCCGAGACAGGCTCGATCAAGGGCAACGTCACCGGCACCTTCTTCCACCTGATCACGGGAGAGCGCGCATGAGCGGGTTTGTCTCCTTTGTGTCCTCCGGCCCCGGCGACCCGGAGCTGCTGACCGTCAAGGCGGTGAAGCGGCTGCAGGCGGCGGATGCGATCCTGTTCGACGACCTGTCGTCGGGGCCGATCCTGAGCCATGCCCGCGCCGACGCCGATCTGGTGGGCGTCGGCAAGCGGGCCGGCCGCCCCTCGCCCAAGCAGGACCATGTGAGCCAGCTTTTGGTCGATTACGCCCAGAGCGGCCTTAACGTGGTGCGGCTGAAATCCGGCGATTCCGGTGTCTTCGGACGGCTGGAGGAAGAGATCACCGCCCTGCGTGCGGCCGGCATCGGGTTCGAGATCGTGCCGGGCGTTACCGCGGCCTCGGCGGCGGCGGCGGCGGCGAACATTCCGCTGACCCGGCGGCTGACCGCGCGGCGGCTTCAGTTCATCACCGGCCATGACGTGACCGGCGGGCTGCCCGATGACCTCAACATGGCGGCGCTGGCCGACCCGCACGCCACCACCGTGGTTTACATGGGCAAAAGCACCTTTGCCGCGCTGGCGGAGAAGCTGATGGAGGCGGGACTGCCCGCGGACACCCACGCGCTGGTGGCGCTGGGGGTCTCCACGCCGGAGCAGAAACTGTTTTGCCACAATGTAGGCGAACTGCCCGCGGTGCTGCGCGCGATGGAGACCAAGGCGCCGGTGCTGATCCTCTACGGGCCGCTGGCCGACCAGGAACTGCCCGGCGCATGAGCCTGCCCACCCTCACCCTGTGCCGCACTTGCCGCGACGCGGACCCTGCCCTGTTCGGGCAGCTCGCCGCGGCGCTGGAAGCGGCCGGGGTGAAGGTGCGGCTGCAGCAGGCGGACTGCATGTCCGGCTGCCAAAGGCCGCAGACTCTGGCGGTGCGGCAATGCGGCAAGACCGCCTATCTGTTCGGGGAAATCACCGCCGGGGATCTGCCGGACATCCTCACCTTCCTGCGGATGTACGGCGACAGTCTGGATGGCAATTTTGCCGATGCCCGGCCGCTGGGCCAGCTGCGCTTCAAGGCGATTGCCCGCATCCCGGCTGATCTCGGCTGATCCGCCCGCGGCGGGCAGCGGCACATTCTTTTCCCGCGCCCTGGTGCGCCTTCCCTCAACCAGGAATCCTGTGCCCCGTGACGCGGAAGCACTCCGGATTGGCGGTTTCGTCCTTGACCAGACTCAGCCGCGCGGGGCATTACCAACGGATACGGTGTCTGATGGTGCCTAAGCACTGGGACTGAAACGGGAATGAGGACGGTGGACCAAATCGCGGCACCGAAGCCTCAACCGCCCCCGCGACTGTGAGCGGCGAGCGGCCTGCCATTACCACTGGCGCAAGCCGGGAAGGAGGCAGGCAGCAGCGACCCGCGAGTCAGGAGACCGGCCGTATGGGAACGCAACTTATACCGTCGGGTGTGACGGTGAGGAGGACAAGAAATGACGACCAAGACGCTTAAGGCTTCTGCCGCTGGCACCAGTGTAATTCCGGCTCTGTTTGCCGTGGTTCTGGGGCTGGGGATCATCACGCTGACCGGCCATGTTCAGGCATCCGCCCTGCATGACGCCGCGCATGACGTGCGCCACGCAACCGGCTTCCCCTGCCACTAAGGCCATGTTCAGTCGCATTCTGACCAGCGGCCTGTTCGCTGGTGCTGCAGCAGGGCTGATTACCGCCCTGCTGCAGCTGTATTTCGTGCAGCCCGTGCTGCTCCACGCCGAACTCTATGAGGGCGGCGAGCTGGTGCATTTCGGCGCTGACCCCGTAACCGCGCATCCCGACCTGCCCGGCCTGTTCGCCGAGCCTGTGCGCGATGGCCTCAGCATCGTCTTCACCATGCTGACCTACACCGGTTATGCGCTGGTGATGGCGGCGCTGATGTCCGTGGCCGAGCGCCAGGGCCATGAGATCAGCGCGCGCACCGGCCTCTTGTGGGGTCTCGCGGGCTTCATCACCTTCCACTTTGCGCCCGGCCTGTCGCTGGCGCCGGAAGTGCCGGGTGTCGCTGCCGCTGACGTCGGTGCGCGCCAGATCTGGTGGACGATCACCGTCGCCGCCGCCGGCGTGGCCATGTGGCTGATCGCCTTCGGCGGAAACCTGGTGAGCTACCTGATCGCGGCCCTCTTGCTGATGGCCCCGCATATCATCGGCGCGCCCGAGCCCGAGAGCTTCTCCGGCCCGGTTCCGACCGAGATCGGCGCACTGTTTGCCGCCCGCGCCTTTGGCGTCGGCATGGCCGCCTGGGTGCTGCTGGGAAGCTTTGCCGGATACTTCTGGCAGGCAGAAGGCAAACGCGCAGAAGCTGCCGCCTGATCCTAGCCTGACATGATCCCCGCCGGTCCCAACCGGCGGGGACTTTCATTTCCAAGGATTCCGATATGTCCCGCTCTCTCGCTCTTTTCGCCATCGGCCTGGTGTTCGGCGGCGGCGCCGGTTTTGTGATCGCCGCCGGCAATGGCGTGACCTTTGACGGCCATGACCACGGCGACCCGGCGCACCACGGCGGCACTTCTGCCGGAATGGCGGCGCATGACCATTCCCAATCGGTCAGCCTGCCCGCAGGCCCGGATGCCCCCAGCGTTGCCATCCAGCTGCACAAGGACCCGATGACCGGCTGGAACCTGCAGGTGATCCCGCAGAACTTCCGCTTTGCGCCCGAGAACGCCTCCGCCGCGGACGCGGACGGCGAAGGCCATGCGCATGTCTATGTGAACGGCGAAAAACTCGCCCGGCTTTATGCCGGCTGGATGCATCTGCCCGCCCTGCCCGGCGGAGCCGAGGTCACGGTCTCGCTCAACACCAACAGCCACAGCCAGCTGGTGGTCGACGGCCAGCCGGTGGCGGCCACGCTGACCGTGCCGGCAGGCGGCGAAGGCTCCTGACCGCCATTCCAGGCTTGCAACACCAACGGCGCGGCTCCATAGGGGGCCGTGTTTTCACGTGAAAGGCCCCGTCATGATTGAGCTTTCCCTGATTGGCATCGGCACCGGCAACCCGCAGCACATCACGCTGCAGGCGATTGAGGCGCTGAACGCGCAGGATCTGATCCTGATCCCCAACAAGGGCGCGGGCAAGGACGACCTGGCCGGGCTCAGGCGCGAGATCTGCAACCGCGCGATCAAGGGCGATGGCCCCAAGATCGTGGAGTTTGTCCTGCCGGTGCGCGACGAGGCCACCAAAAGCTACCGCAAGCGGGTGGACGACTGGCACGACGCCATCGCACAGATCTGGTGGCAGACCATCACCGCCAACCTGCCCGACGGCGGCAAGGCCGGGTTTCTGGTCTGGGGCGATCCGTCGCTATACGACAGCACCATGCGGATTGCCGAGCGGCTGAAGAAGCTGGCAGAGATCAAGCTGACGGTGATCCCGGGCATCACCTCGATCCAGGCGCTGACCGCGGCGCATGCCATCCCGGTCAATGAGATCGGCGCGCCCTTCACCATCACGACAGGCCGCCAGCTGCGCGAAAACGGCTGGCCGGACAGCGCGGATACGCTGGTGATCATGCTGGACGGCGAGTGTTCCTTTCAGGCCATTGGCCCGCAGGGGGTAGAGATCTTCTGGACCGCCTATGCCGGGATGGAGAACCAGATTTCCGTCGCCGGGCCGCTGGCGGAGGTCTCGGACAAGATCATTGCAACCCGCGCCAAGGCGCGTGCAGAGCATGGCTGGATCATGGATATCTACCTGCTGCGCAAGGGCTGAGTCCGGCGGCGCACCTGCTGGCGTCTGATGGGCAAGGCTGCTGGGCTGAGTGGCGGGGAGACAGGGATTCGAACCCTGGGAACGCTCTCACGTTCAACGGTTTTCAAGACCGCCGCATTCGACCACTCTGCCACCTCCCCGGTCCGTCAGCGGTTTAGGATGCAACGCTGGGCGAGGCAAGCGGAAATCCGTGCCGCAAGAGAAAACTGCAGCCCCCCGCCGGCCGCGCGGATTTATGCCGTCCTCGCGGGTTTCCCTTGTGCCGCTGCCTGTCAGGGTTTTCATGGCCGGATGTGCAGGCTATCATGCGCCAACCAAGAAGACCGGGCATTCCGGCGGGGGCGCAGAAGCGCCGCGGGCACAGGCAAGGATGAGAGCATGAAAGACACCATGTCGAAAGCAATGACGGCCCCGCGCGCCGCCGCGGCGGCCGTGGGCCTGCTGCTGCTGGCAGGCTGCGAGGACGGGCCGAAACTGGGCTTTCTGCAACCCAAACCCAAGGCCGAAGGCGCCGTCCAGGCCTCCAGCAGCACCAAGCTGGTGGAGCGCGACGTGGAAGCGCCCGAGGTGTTTCAGGTGACTGAAGCGGGCCTGTGGGACGGCCGCCCCTCGATCGGCGGCGTCTGGGTGGCGCATCCCGATACCAAGGATCCGGAGCGGGTGATCATCCGCAACAATGCCAACGGCCAGTTCGTGATCGGCGCGCTGTTCCGGCGCGAGCGGGAAATCCCGGGGCCGCGGCTTCAGGTCTCTTCCGATGCGGCGGCGGCCCTGGGCATGCTGGCCGGGGCGCCGGTGGAGCTGAACGTGACCGCCCTGCGGCGCGAGGAAATCGCGCCGGAACCGCAGTTGGAAGAGCAGGCAGGCGATGGCGCCGCGCTGCCGGAGGCCGCGGATGTGAATGAGGCCGCGCTGGCGGGCAGCGCGATCACCGAAACCCAGCTGGACCCGATCACCGGCGCGGCTGCCGCAATTGACGCCTCCGCCCCGGCGCAGGCCGTGCCTGCCACGGCCGAGCCTGCCGCGGCCCCTGCCCCCAAGCCGCAGAAATCGGCGCTGAACAAACCCTTTATCCAAATCGGCATTTTCAGCGTCGAGGCGAACGCCAAGCGGACCGCCAACGTGATGCGCAGCGCGGGCATGGTGCCGGTGGTGCGGGAACAATCCTCCAGCGGCAAGACGTTCTGGCGCGTGCTGGTCGGCCCGGCACAGAACAAAACCGAACGCAGCCAGCTGCTGAAAAGCGTAAAGGAAACCGGATTTGCGGATGCCTATGCTGTCACTAATTGAACGAAACACCATTTACTTGCGCCACGCTCTGAAATCTTCGCTGCGGCTGGCGCTGGCGGCGGGCCTTGCGCTCAGCCTGCCAGCGCTGCCGGCTGCGGCCTTTGATACCAGCGCGCGCGCGGCTTATGTGCTGGATGCGGGCACCGACACGGTGCTGTTGTCCAAAAACTCCGATGTGCCGCTGCCGCCGGCCTCCATGTCCAAGCTGATGACGCTCTATGTGGCGTTTGAAGCCCTGCGCGACGGGCGGCTGACGCTGGACGAACGGCTGCCGGTGAGCGAGCACGCGATGAGCTATGGCGGCTCCACCATGTTCCTGGACACCACCGACCGGGTCCGGGTCGAGGACCTGCTGCGCGGCATCATCGTGCTGTCGGGCAATGACGCCTGCGTGGTGATCGCCGAGGCGCTGAGCCCCGATGGCACCGAGGCCGGCTTTGCCCGCTACATGACCAAGCGGGCCGAGGATCTGGGCATGACCGCCTCGACCTTTGCCAATTCCAACGGCTGGCCTGCCGCCGGGCACCGGATGTCGGTGCATGATCTGGCGGTCCTGGCCGAGCGGCTGATCGAGGACTTCCCGGAATACTACCCGCTGTTTGCCGAGACCACGTTTGAATTCGACGGCCGCGCGCCATCCAACATCCGCAACCGCAACCCGCTGCTACGGCTGGGCATCGGTGCCGACGGGCTGAAAACCGGCCACACCGAGGAAGCGGGCTATGGCCTGGTCGGTTCCGCCAAACAGGGCGACCGGCGGGTGATTTTCGTGGTCTCGGGCCTCGACACCGAGCGCGGCCGCGCAGAGGAGGCGGAAGCCATCGTTAACTGGTCGTTTCGCCAATTTACCAAAAAGACCGTCGCCAAGGAGGGTATCGCCATCGCCGAAGCCGAGATTTGGCGGGGGGCCGAGCAATCGGTAGGGCTGGTGCCGGCCAAGGATCTGGAAATCCTGCTGCCGTCGCTGTCGGCCAACACTATCCAGGGCGAAGTCGTCTATAACGGCCCGATCGAGGCACCGGTGAAGAAGGGCCAGCGTCTGGCGGAACTGGTGCTGCAGCCGGAGGAACTGCCGGAGGTGCGGCTGCCGCTGGTGGCGCAAAGCGACGTGCCCGCGGGCGGCTTTGTGGTGCGGGTCAAGACCGCGGCGCAGGTGCTGATCAAACAATTCCTGACCGGTCCCGAGGGGGCACTGTGACGGCGGGCGGCAAGCGCGGGTTGTTCATCACCTTCGAAGGCATCGACGGCTCCGGCAAATCGACGCAATGCCGGCTGCTGGCCGAAGCCCTGCGCGCGGCGGGCCGCGATGTGGTGCTGACGCGGGAGCCTGGCGGCTCCCCCGGCGCGGAGGAGATCCGCAGGCTGGTGCTGGAGGGCGATCCTGACCGCTGGTCGGCGGAAACTGAGCTGTTGCTGTTCATGGCGGCGCGGCGGGACCATCTGGAGCGCACCATCGAACCCGCCCTGGCGGCGGGCAAGGTGGTGATCTGCGACCGTTTTGCCGACAGCACGCGGATGTACCAGGGCCTGTCCCGCGGCGACCTGCGCGCGGCGGTGGACCAGATGCACAGGCTGATGATCGGGCGCGAGCCGGACCTGACGCTGCTGATCGATATGGACCCGGCCGAGGGCTTGGCCCGCGCCAAGGGGCGGCAGGGCAAGGAAGAGCGGTTCGAGGATTTCGGCGTGGAACTGCAAGAAAAGATGCGCGCCGGTTTCCTGGCGCTGGCGCAGGAGTTTGCGGACCGTTTCCGGGTGGTCGATGGCGCCCGCCCGGTCGAAGACGTGGCCGCCGACGTGCGCAGGCTGGCAGAAGACGCGCTGGAAGGAACCGCGACATGAGCGCTGGCGACGAGCTGCCGCGCGCCGACCAGGCCGAGGGCGCGCCGCACCCGCGCGAAACCCGGCAACTGATCGGTCAGGAGGCGGCGGAACGCGATTTCCTGACCGCCTACACCTCCGGCCGCCTGCACCACGGCTGGCTGCTGACCGGCCCGCAAGGGGTCGGCAAGGCGACGCTGGCCTGGCGGATTGCGCGGTTTCTGCTGGCCACGCCCCCGGCGGAAGACGGGCTGTTCGGCGCCCCGCCCCCGCCGCAGACGCTGGACATTGACCCCGAGCATCCGGTCTCGCACCGGATTCAGGCGCTGGCAGAACCCGGTCTGGCGCCGATCACCCGCTCCTACGACGACAAGGGCAAGCTGCGCAGCCAGATCGTCGTCGACGACGTCCGCAAGCTGAACCGGTTCTTCGGCCTGTCGGCCACCGATGGCGGGCGGCGGGTGGTGATCGTGGACGCCGCCGACGACATGAACGTCAGCGCCGCCAATGCGCTCTTGAAGATGCTGGAGGAGCCGCCGGCGCGCACCACGATCCTGCTGATCTCGCACCAGCCCTCGCGCCTGCTGCCGACAATCCGCTCCCGCTGCCGCACCCTGCGGCTGGGCCCTTTGTCTGCCCCGGACATGGAAGCTGCACTGGCGCAATCCGGTGTCGAGCTGCCGCAGAACATGGACAATCTCGCGGCCCTCGCGGGCGGGTCGGTCGGCGCGGCGCTGCGGCTGATCAATCTGGGCGGGCTCAAGATCTATGCCGAGCTCGTGCAGATCCTCGATTCAATGCCGCGGCTGGACCGGCAGCGCGCGATGGCCTTGGCCGAAGCGGCGGCGCAGCGCGGCGCGGCGGAGCGGTTTGAGCTGCTGTTGTCGCTGACAGAGATGGCGCTGGCCCGGCTCGCGCGCACCGGCGCAACCGGCGCGCCGCCAGCGCTTGAAGCGGCACCGCAGGAAGCGGCGATGCTGGCGCGGCTGTCTCCCGATCCCCGCAAGGGGCGCGCCTGGGCCGACCTCGCAGCGGAAGTGACCGCCCGCGCCCGCCACGGCCAGGCGGTGAACCTTGACCCCGCGGCGCTTGTCCTAGATACGGTTTTCAAGATGCAGGAAACCGCGTCGCGCTAGGCTTTGGCGCGGCGCTAGCGGCACCAGAGGATACATGACCGAGACGCCCCCCCAGATCACCGACAGCCATTGCCACCTGGACTTTCCCGACTTCGAGGGACGGCTGGACGAGGTGATCGCCAGCGCGGCTGAGGCTGGCGTGTCACGGATGGTGACGATCTGCACCAAGATCAAAAACGAGCCCTCCGTGCGCGCGATTGCCGAGGCGCATGCGCCGGTGTTTTATGCCGCGGGCACCCACCCGATGAGCGCCGCGGAGGAGCCGATGGTTACGGTGGACGAACTGGTGGCGCTGGCCAAGCACCCGAAATTCGTCGGCATCGGTGAGACCGGGCTGGACTATCACTACACCGCGGACAGCGCCGATGTTCAGCAGGAGTCCCTGCGCGTCCATATCGCCGCCGCGCGCGAGACTGGCCTGCCGCTGATTGTCCACGCCCGTGCCGCCGACGACGACATGGCGCGCATCCTGGGCGAAGAGATGAAGAACGGCGCATACAGCTGCGTGATGCACTGTTTCTCCTCCTCCGCAGAACTGGCCAAGGCGGCGCTGGACCTGGGCTTCTACCTGTCGATGTCCGGCATCGCTGCCTTCCCCAAAAGCCAGGAGCTGCGCGACATCTTTGCTGCCGCCCCGGTGGAGCGCATCCTGGTGGAGACCGACGCCCCCTATCTGGCGCCGCCGCCCTATCGCGGCAAGCGCAACCAGCCGGCCTATACCGCCTTTACCGCCAAGGCGGGGGCGGAGGTGTTCGGCATGGACTACGCCGATTTTGCCGCGCAGACGCAGGCGAACTTTGACCGGCTGTTCTGGAAAGCCGCCCAGTATGAGGCCGCCGCCTGATGGCAGAGATGCGCTTTACCATCCTCGGCTCGGGCTCCTCGGGCGGGGTGCCGCGGATTGGCGGCCACTGGGGCGACTGCGACCCGCAGAACCCGAAGAACCGCCGCCGCCGCTGCTCGATGCTGGTGGAGCGTGACGGGCCGGGCGGAACCACCTCGGTGCTGATCGACACCACGCCGGACATGCGCAGCCAGCTGCTGGATGCGGAGGTCAGCCGCCTGGATGCGGTGGTTTACACCCATTCCCATGCCGACCACCTGCACGGGATCGACGATTTGCGCATGGTCTATTTCAACATGCGCCAGCGGATCCCGGTCTATGCCGACGGGGCAACCCAGAACGACCTGCTGAACCGCTTCGGCTATGCCTTTGCGCAGCCCGACAACTCCCCCTATCCGCCGATCCTGGACCTGAAGACCATCGGCGGCCCGTTCACCATTCACGGGCCTGGCGGCGGCATCACGTTCCGCCCGTTCGAGGTCAGCCACGGTTCTATCGACGCGCTTGGGTTCCGCATTGGCGGGCTGGCCTATTTGCCGGATGTGTCGACCATCCCCGACAGTGCCCTGCCGGAACTGGAAGGGCTGGATATCTGGATCCTGGACGGCCTGCGCCGCACCCCGCATCCCACCCATTTCAGCTATCAGGAAGCGCTGGAGTGGTTCGAAAAGATGGCGCCCAAGCGCGGCATCATCACCAACATGCATATCGACATGGATTACGCCACGGTCGAGGCCGAGACCCCGGACCATATCACCCCCGCCTACGACGGGATGGTGATCCGGATGGAGGTCTGAAGGGGCGCACCTCAGCGCCCTTTTTCTTTTGAGGGATTTGAGGAAGCAGCGTGTTTCAAAGCCTGATTGACGTCATCCTGCCGGTGTTTCTGGTTGTCGGTGCGGGCTATGCCGCCACCGCCAGGGGGGTGCTGAGCCAGGACCACATCGAAGGGGTGATGAAATTTGCCCAGGGCTTTGCCATTCCCTGCCTGCTGTTCAAGGCGATGGCGGAACTGGACCTCTCTGCCAGTTTCGATCCCCGGCTGCTGGCAAGCTTTTACACCGGTGCCTTCACCTGCTTTCTGATTGGCGTCTTTGGTGCCCGGATCCTGTTCAAACGGGACTGGGAAGACTGCATCGCCATCGGCTTCTGCTGCCTGTTCTCCAACTCTGTGCTCTTGGGCCTGCCGATCACCGAGCGCGCATTCGGCCCGCACAACCTGACCGGCAATTACGCGATCATCGCCTTTCACTCGCCGTTCTGCTACGGCGTCGGCATCACTGCGATGGAATTTGTGCGCAACCGCGGCGCTGGCGGGATCAGGACCGTGGCCTCGGTGCTGAATGCGATGTTCCGCAATGTGCTGATCCTGGGGATCACGCTGGGGTTTGCGGTCAACTTGTCGGGGCTGACCATTCCGCTGGTGGTGGATGAGGCCCTGTCGCTGATCATCCGCGCCGCCCTGCCCGGCGCGCTGTTTGCCCTGGGCGGGGTGCTGGTGAAATACCGCCCCGAAGGCGATATGCGGGCGATCCTGTTTGTCTGCTTCACCTCGCTGATGATCCACCCGAGCATTGTCTGGACCATGGGATCGGCGCTGGCACTGCCGCAGGATCTGTTCCGCTCGGGCGTATTGAACGCCGCGATGGCGACCGGGTTCAACGGCTATATCTTTGCCAGTATGTACGGGCGGGCCAAGCGGGTGGCGGCCTCGTCGGTGCTGATTGCCACCGGGGCGAGCATCCTGACCGTGTGGTTCTGGCTGCTGATGCTGAGCTGACAGAAAGGTCAGCACCTCTGCCGCAATGTTTCGCGCGCGAAACATTTGGACAGAAAACCTGACCTTATTCTTCAGATTTCATTAAGGAATTTCCGGCGCCCGCAAACGGCCGGCCCAGCCCCCCTACTCGTCCGGCACGTACAGCTGGGAAAAGGCGATGCGGACAGCCTCCGTCGCTTCCTCCCGGCGTTTTTCGATATGGCTGCGCATGGCCGCCGCTGCGGCCTGCGGGGCGCGGGCGGCGATGCCTTCGGCAATCTGCCGGTGCGCCGAGGCGTCCCCCGGCGCCTTGCCCCCGGCCCGGTCGCGCATGCGCTTGAGGTCAATGAGCCGGATATAGCGGGTGCGGCCGTTGAGGTTGTTGAGGATGCGCTGCAGCTCGCTGTTGCCGGAGAGCTGTGCGATGCGGGCGTGGAAGCTTTCATCCATCGCCAGAAGCGCCTCCGGGCCGGTGGCGCTTTCGTACTTCGGCTCCATCCGGTCCAGGTCATCCGCCAGCGCCGCGATATCCTCGTCCGAGGCCCGTGTGCAAGCCAGCCGGACAGCCTCGCATTCCACTGCCACCCGGGCCTCGTACAGGTCCATGATATAGCTGGGGGTCAGCGGGCGGCAGAAGAAGCCGCGGTTGTTCTGGAAGGTCAGGAACCCTTCGGCCACCAGCCGGTTCAGCGCCTCGCGCAGCGGTGTGCGGCTGGCGCCCAGCACCTCGGACAGCGCGCTTTCGTTGATCCGCTGATCCGGCTTGAAGGCAAAATCCGCCGCCATCCGGCGCAGGGCTTCATATACCCGCTCCACATTGCTTTCGCGTTTGGCCATGTTCCCGCCGTTCGTTCAATCCGCCGTGCAGAGTACGGCAGCGGCCGGCCCCGCGCAAGATTGAGTTCGAAGCTGCATACAGTTACCGCGCCGTTGAAGCCGGGCAGCCTGAACCGCCGCCGGAGGGCGGCGCGGATGTCCGGGTCTCAGGACAGGAACGTGACCCCCGGCATCCGGCGGATCAGTTCGGTGTCGGCCATGTAGGTCTCCCCCATCGCATCCACCAGCGGCTGCGACCAGCCCGGCAGGTCGATCTCCTCCTCCACCGCCTCCTCGGAATGGAAGTAGGTCAGGAACAGCTCATGCACCCGCTCCCGCTGCTCTTGGGACAGGCCGGGGCGGCTGGCGAGATAGGCCTCCAGCCGCTCGTACCCCTGCTCGGAAATGATGCCGCGGGTGATGTCCAGCGCGCCGCTGAAGCGAAAACTGCCGCCGAGGCCGGTCACGTCGCCCAGGATGGCGGGCCAGATCACCGGGGTTTCCTCATTGCACCAGACGGTCAGGCGGCAGCCGGGATTGTGCTCCAGAATGTCCGTAACGACATCGGACCAGCGCAGGTTCAGGAAATCCGTGCGCCCGGCGAATTGCTCCCATGTTCTGCCAGACTGCGACCGGAACACAGGCCCGATCAGCGTGGCCGGGTCGCGCAGGCCCAGGAAGAACTCGCACGGGTTGCCGGGAAACGCGTGCCGCAGGGCGGCGGTGTTCTTGCCCGCGTTGCGGAACAGGCGGCCGCCGCTGAGCATCCAGCCGGGCATCCCCAGAAAGGCCGAGTTGGTCAGGATGAGGCGGGACACGTCCTGATCCTTGACGATCGAGGCCAGCAGCGCCTCGCGCTCCTGATCCGTCACCGGCCCCCTGTCCTGCTTGTGCATCAGCTTGGTGACGGCGGTCACATAGGTGCCCGGACGGCGGATCAGCACGCCGCGGTCCAGCAGCGGCTGCGCATCCTTGCGCAGCGACCAGGTCAGCTGGCCGTTGTCGGTATTGGGGGCCCCGATGTGAAAGGCGAGGGTAATGTCCCGCATGGTGCTGTCTGCCTGGTTCATTGTCCTGTCCGGCCGCTGCCTGGTGTCCTTTCTGCGGCAGCGGCCCGGTCCGGCCTGCTGCACCGCTGTTTGCGCGGGTTAGAGCCGCGCCTTCAACCGGCGGAAGAACCGGTCGTCCCGCTGGCGCAGAATATAGTCGCAGACCCGCTGCGCAAGCCGGGGATGGCCGCGGTCCAGCGCCAGGTTTGCCAGCTCCCGCTGGAAGCGGGGAAAGCTGTGCCGTTTGCGCAGCAGGCGGTGGAACTGGTGCGCCGTCAGCCCGCCTGCGATGGCATCGCGGGCAATCTCCTGCAGGATGCCCATCTGCTGCAGCGAAGAGCCCAGCCGGTGCCCCAGCAGCGGACAGCGCCACAGCCTGACATTTTCCCCGGTGAAGCGGGCGGCATGGGCCGCGTCCGGCGCCACATAGGGATCGAACATGATATGCACCTCGCCCGCCGCCTGACTGGCCTGCGCGGCGTCCCCGAAGGGCCCGGAGAAATCCCGGTCCCAGACCTTCTTGTAGCGCATCTCCCAAGGCACCAGGGTCTTGTCGAGGGTGGATTGCGGGCTGATTGCAAACACGATCGACCCCGGCGCCGCGGCAGCATAGGCCGCCGCCGCATAGCCGCCCATCGAGGCGCCGTAGAACACCACCCGCGAAAACTGCGTGAAAAATCCGCTGTCGCGCAGCGCCTCGAACTTGCGGGTGACTTCGGGGTGCCGGAACCAGCTCCAGCCATTGGCCATCACCCCCAGCATCGACCAGCCCTGCGCCTCGATAAAGCCATACCCCCAAGGCCGCCGGTCATCCCGCTTGGTCATTGCGATGTCGAGGTTGTCGAAGGTGACCACCAGCGTCTTGCCGCGCGGCATGAACAAAAAGGAATGCTCCTCCAGCGCGTCAAAGAAACCTTCCTTGCCGGCGAGCGCCTGCGCGGTCTGCGCCCAGCCTTCAGCAGGCTCCGCATCCTCCTGCGGCTCGACAGAGAGCACCGCAAGCCCGTTGCAGCCGTCCTCCGGCAGTTTCAGCGTATTACAGCCGCCGTAAGATTTGAGAAACGGATAGCTGCCGGAGCCCTTGCGGATTTCAAAGACGGCGCGGCTGAGCGGATGCAGCGCCCGGTCTAGCACGTATTTAAGCTTCCGGGGCGCGTGAACGGCGCCGAAACCCTTCAGCGACATCAGGACATCATACTGTCTCAGCCTGTGCGGCTGATCGACCACACGGACGGCCTCGCGGTCGACCCCGCCCAGTTCGAGCCGGGACAGGTATTCTGCCAGCTTCGCCTGTGGAAGAGGGACAAAGGCGCCGCTGCCGTCGAGGCTGACAACGTCGATGGAGCAGCCGTACCGCTGGTGCAGCAAGACGGCCAAACCGGGGGCCTCGCCATTCACATCCGCAACACTTTCGACCTCATCCGCATCCAAGGCGGGGAGAACCGTTTGGTAGTCGAAACCGTTATCCAGCATACTTTTTCAACTGCCATTTTGGAATGCGCCGGAACAGGATCGAGCCGCCGCGACTGACCTGCTGGTCATAACAAAAGCCGCTCTGCGACAGCGCGTCAAAACACTGCTTTATCCCAATTCTCTTAATTTTTCGCGTATGGATCTCCAGGAATATCTTGTCGATCCCGCTCAGATCCGCCGGCGCGAACAGATCGCGCTCGCCGCCTTCGATGTCCACGATTAGCGTGTTGGCCTTGAAGTCCCGGATCAATTTCGACAGGCGGAAGCCCGGAACTTCGATTGCCTTGAGGTAAGGCTCCTCCCCATCCAGCGAAGAAGACCAGAATTGTTCGCGGACATAGAAAGACACCGGGGCTTCGGCTGCCGCATCATTCAGGGCAACGCAGTTTCGCACCTGCGCTGATTGCAGGCCGTTCAGTTCGTGGACGCTGCGGATAAAGGCGCAGAGCGTTGGATCGGCCTCGACACAGAGCACGTTTTCGACCCCGAGATTGACGCCCAGGAACGAAGAAATGAATCCGATCCCGGCCCCCAGCTCGATCACGCGGTCGTCCTTTTCCAGAAACTTCGGAGTGCCAGAGACCTCATCCAGCTCATAGCGGTCCTTGCGGATTGCGCGTTCGATCTTTGAGGTGATGACGCCCGGATCCAGCGGGATTTTCACCCCGTGCGTTTCAAGCATTTCCGTCATTTCTGCTGTGCCTTCCGGGTCAGAACGGTGGAGTATTTTCCGTGCTTTGCCAGCACCTCGACAGCGCCGAAGCTTTTCATCGCGCCGATGCCGCCGGAGCCTTTGCGGATATCCAGCACGATACCGCCGCCCTTGCTGATCTGATTGCGGAACAGATCCTCGTAAGCGCCTACAGGATAATGGAAACCGCAAGACGCCAGGCTGATGACCAGGTCAAAGCTGCCCAGCGCCGCGGTGTCTTCGGTGTTGGGATTGAGGGTGGTGATCTTCTCCGCCGGAACGCCGTTCTTCTCAAGGAATGCCCGGGCGGTTTCCAGACTGGTATAGCCTGCCCCTTCGCCCTGAAAGCCGAAATGGCGGCCATTGCCGTCTTCGATGTCGATCAGCACGATTTCGCAGCCATAGCGGCGATGCAGCAGAAGGCTGGCAAACGCATAGCCGCAGCCGATGTCGGCGGCGCGCTTGGGCGCGATGGCATCGGTGGCGGGAAAAAAGAAGCTGCATTCCCGTTCCGCAATCCGGATCGAACCTTGCAGGATACGGTCCCGCTGCGCCCGGGCTTCCCCCAGCAGGAGCGCCTCGTCGCCTGCCATCCAGTCCCTGATGGTCTGGCCGGAGCGTGCCAGCTCGGAACGCTGCAGCAGAATGTTGGCCGCATCCCGGTCGCTGAACATCGAAAAGTCCAGGGTGGCCGGGTCCATCGCATCTGCACTGGCCTCCTCCGGGTCGGGGGCGGGCTGCAGCAGGTGGCGGGTTTTTTCCGCGTCAATCCGGTGCTTGGCCAGCAGTTCGTGCACATAACACCCCTCGGCCGGCACGCCGCCGTATTTGGCGGCGATATTGCGGAAGCGGCGGCCCCAGAAGTGGATCGAGAGGGTATCGCTGCGGATGTGGTCCCGCGCCTGGTTCGGGCGGTTCGGGTTCAGCACCACGCCTGCCCGCTTGAACGGCACCGGATAAATCACATGGCCCGGGCGGGAATGAGAGATTTCCCCGGTTTCCTGCAAGAACCAGGTCAGCGCATCCGGCCCCCAGACGCCCCAGGGCAGCAGCGAGACGTGAACCCCCTGCCCGGCGTCCTTGAGCGCCTGCAGCTCAGCCTGTTTCTGCGCGCTGTACCAAGGTGGGATGGAGTATTCGTCGCTGGTGAACCGCAGCATCGCCTTGAGCGTCTTGGAGGTCTTGGGCAGCCGCAGCACGCCGTTATTGACCATCGGCTTGTTGTCGGAGATCCAGCCGTGGAAATGCTTGCCCTTGATGTCCCAGGGCTGGCAGCAATAGGCATCGGTGTCGGCCCAGATATAATCGGTCTGGCGCAGCATATGCAGCCGGAAGATATCGGCATGATAGGCCGGGCTGCCGGTCTTGGCGTGGCGGATGATGCGCTCAGCGGGCAAGATGGCGCTGGCATCAGCCACCTGCACGCCATCGGGCACGCCTTTGACCCCCTCATAGGTGAACAGGATCACCTCATGCCCATTGTCCAAAAAGGACTGCAGGCAGAGCTGTTCGAGCCAGCTGAGCTCAGCGCCCACCCAAAGTGACGCAATGGCCGGAAGTGCCATGATACCTGCCCCTTATAAAACCTGATACGCTGGCCGCTTAACCGCGCCTTATTGTTACCGAAAATTACCCCGCCGCCAGAAGGCCTGTCAATCTGCCGGGGCCGCAAGGCCTAATGTGTGGTTTCCCCGCGCGCCACCGTGAACCAGAAGTCGCTGTCCGGATCCTTCCCGGCGATCTCGTCCGGGATCACGCCGGGGCCGCTGAGGAAAACGTTGGCGCCGAAATGCGCGTGCATCCGCGACAGCTTGCGCAGCTTGTCCCCGGTCAGTTCGCGAAACAGCTCCTGCATGTCATCCCGGGTCTTCAGCTCTTCGATCTTCTCGCGGTGCTTGCGGCAGGAGTATTCATGCGCCGCCGCGATCTCCGGATCCGCCAAGAGCCGCGCCATCTCCGCCTCCAGCGCCGGGATCATGCGCTGGATCGAGCGTTCCTCCTCGGCGTTGTTGTTCATCCGGAACCAGTAGGACAGACCCTGGTCGCGGTCGACGTGGTTCACCCGGCCGCGGTCGCGCTTGACCAGGAAGCTTTCGGCGCTGCGCACCGCATAGTGGTTCAGCTGCACCAGGTCATAGCCATAGGTGCTCATCGAAGAGCGCCAGCCGTTGCGGAACATCTCGCGCGGCATGTCCCGGCCGGAGCCGTTGATCCAGCGGATGTCCTCCCACAGCTGCGGCTTCAGCCCCTTGGGCCGGTGGACCCCCAGTTTCTTGAAGATGCCAGAGTTGCGGAACAGCGTCTTGAAGCCCCAGGCCTGATGCGGCTTGCGGGTCACCTCAAAGGCGCAGCGGGTGAAATCGCGCAGGATCAAACCGCCGGTGAAATCGCGCACGTCGTTATTGCCGAACAGCCGCCAGGTCATCGAGATCATGTTGGCATCGCCCGCCGCCGCGAACAGGTCGGCCAGCCGGCCCGCGCCGCGTTTGATGTTGATGAATTCATCCACATCCATGCAGACCAGCCAGTCGGCATCCTTGATAACCGCTTCATCCTCCGCCGCCTGCAGGGCCGCGTGCTGCGGTTTCAGGCCGGAGCCCCGGAACGGGTTTTCGCGGTGCTGCACAAGGCCCTTTTGCTGCAGCATCTGCAGCATGGTGTCGGTGCCGTCGGTGCAGTCGTTGGTGTAGATCAGAAAATCATCCACCCCGATCACCCGGTGATAGGCCAACCACTCCAGGATGAAGGGGCCTTCGTTTTTCATAGTGGTGACAATGGCGGTCCTGGTCTTGCTGCCGCTGCGCTCGACCGCCTGTTCCTCGGGGATGCGCACGGGGTTGGCGCCGAAGTACCCCGTGGCCAGCTCCAGCAGGTCCGGGGTTTCCACCAAGCTGGTTTTCGGCACGATCCTGGACACCGTTTCGGTGGGATGGCGCAGCGCCATGCAACGGTAGAACCGGAGGCCGTCCGCGGGGTCCGGCACAGCCCCCACAACCCGGATCAGGCGCCAGACGCAGTTCGCTGCGGCCTTGGCCGGGGCCAGGCACCAGCGGGGGCGCACACCAGCGGCGTCAAACTGGGTGCAGATATGGTCCGCAAACGAAGCCTCGCTGTCCTTGCGCACCCGCCAGGGGTAGGCCTGCACCCCGCCTAGCCGCACACATCCGCTGGGGGCCTCCGCCGCGCGGTCAAAGACACTGGGGCCGCCGCCGGGGGCCAGCAGATCAAACAAGTCGATATTGGCCACCGCCCGGGCCCGTGCCAGAAAGCGCGCGCGCAGGATCTCGTAGATCAGGAATTCCCCCAGCGGCGCGCGCCAGGGATCTGCGGGCGGGATCTCCATCCGGTCCTTGCCCGGCGCGCCCGGCACGTTGAAGGGGTGCGCCTCCTCCGGCAGTCCGTCCTTGCCCAGGGGCAGTTTGGAATGCACCACCACAACCCGCTGCAGCCCC
This sequence comes from Leisingera aquaemixtae, assembly GCF_006740765.1. Classification (GTDB taxonomy): domain Bacteria; phylum Pseudomonadota; class Alphaproteobacteria; order Rhodobacterales; family Rhodobacteraceae; genus Leisingera; species Leisingera aquaemixtae. Next base: position 621,494 of record NZ_CP041159.1, on the reverse strand, counting down.
TTGATGCCCGCCGCCTGCTCCCGCAGGGACTGAATGAACAGCCGGCTCTCCTGCGGCGGCGCCCGGTCGAGGATGACCGCGCCTTGCAGGCCATGCTGCGACGCGTGAAACCGCAGCCATTCCACTGCCGTCTGCACCGTTTCGCCATTGCGCACCGCGGCCAGCACATTCAGGCCCGCAAACAGCTCCGTCTCATCCGGGTGCAGGCCGGTTTCAAACCGCGTGCCGTCAACGGAAACCGCAAGCGGGCTGCGCCCGTCCTGGATCTCCACGTCCAGAACAGGTGCCCCGCCAAAGTTGTGCAGGATCGTTTTGCCGGACCCGGAAGGTATTCCAAGCGCCTGCGGCGGCGTGCCGGATTTGAAAAACAGCCGGGCAAGGCGGCCCTTGCCGCCGGGCATGTCTACCGCGTCCAGCAACACAGCCTGCTGCAAGGACAGCGCGCAAAGCTCGCGTTCAAGGATCCTGCTGTCGGGCTTCCCGTTGTCTGGACTGGACATACTGCTGCTTCACTTTGGGGCGTTATTGGCCCCGGAAGCCGCGCCCCGGGGCAACTGCGCTTATAACCGGCCCGCCAATGTGCCGGAACCAGGAAACGCCGCAGCCCGCCGCCAAATCCGCCGGCCACTGATATTCCAGCAACAGGCCAGCCACGCGCAGCGCCGCACCGGGCTGCGAAGGGGGGTATGATTTTCTTGAAAAGTTGGTGCGGTCGAGAAGAGTTCCACCAAACTCTATCCTCAGCGAGTCGCAACCCGATTTCAACGATATTTTTCAGGAACTTGAGCGATGGAACGACATCCTCAAAGATGACAGGAACATTTTGCGGGGACCAAAGCCATGAGCCGCCCTGCCCCGTTTTCCCTGCGCCTTACACCAGAAGAACGATCTCAGCTTGAAGCCCAAGCTGGGGGCATGCCGCTGGCGTCCTATATCAAGTCCGTGGTTTTTGCCGACGAAGCTCCAAAATATCGTAGTCGGCGGAAACCACCTGTTGCGGAGCAACAGCTATTGGCGGAAGTGCTAGCACGCCTTGCCCAGACAAAGCACGCCAACAACCTCAACCAGATCGCCAAACATCTAAACCTCGGCACATTGGTCATCGATCCTGAATTGGAGGATGATCTCAAACGCGCCGTGGCTGAAGTCGCATGGATGCGTGCAACTCTGATGAAAGCTTTGGGGGTGAAGATATGATCCTCAAAGGTTCGCAACGTGCGGGTGCAAAGGCGCTCGCAGATCACCTTATGAATGAACGTGACAACGATCATGTCACCTGTTTAGAGTTGCGTGGATTTTCATCTGATCAACTTCATGATGCGTTGGCTGAGGCCTACGCCATTTCAAAGGCCACCCGCTGCAAACAGTTCATGTTCTCCCTGAGTTTAAACCCGCCCACAGATCACAACGCTACCGAAGACGAGTTTCTTGAGGCCGCAGATCGCGCAGAAAAGACACTGGGACTGGATGGCCAGCCCCGCGCCATTATCATGCATGAAAAAGAAGGTCGTCGTCATGCTCACGTGGTCTGGTCACGTATCGATGGTGTTGAGCTGAAAGCGATCAACCTTCCGAACTTCAAGAACAAGCTCCGGGATTTGTCTCGTGATCTGTTTCTTGATCATGGCTGGGTATTGCCTGACGGGCTATCCTCGGGGTCAAATCCGTATCCGATCTCACCAACAGCGATGATGAAGATTTTCTTCTGGTAATCTTCCCACTCATCGCAGGCCGTGAAGTAGCCGCCGATATTGGCCTGATTGATGCCCCATGCCTTGGCCAAGGCACAGTCGATGTCATCACCATCGATGAACTGGATTTCGTATTCTACGACGGATTCCCAATGGGCATTCATGTGCCGCTTGGAAATGGTTTGGTACTCCTCAAAGCTTTCAAAGTAAAAACCGATTGCGTCTAGGTCATATGGTTGTGCGTGTAGTTGCGGCATGTCTTTTCTCCTCTCGTATCTGACGGGTTGTGCATGCAACCGTCTGGCTTCCGCCGAGGAGCTGGGGTGCAAGGATCAAAGGTGCCGTAGGCGGGACCAGAACCACGCGGAGCTGCAATGCATATGAAGCGAGCATGGTGAGGACCCACCCTTTGAACCGCGCGGGGACGGCAGTCCTAGTCAGTCATGGGGGTATTGGGGGAGCGGACAGGTTCCCCTGATTGCATATCAAACGCGCTAGCGCATGACATGCGCTGGTATGCGAAATCAAAAAGAGAACGTCTGAGAACAGCTTACTATCTCAACGGTGGCGCTGTCTGTGAAAATTATCTCTAAAGTTGTTGCCTCAAACTCACTTGCGTACTAAACAAGCATATGATTACAAAGCACTTTTCGTCGCCCTTTCACCTCGAAAAGGCACTTCTTAGACCCTGAAGGAGCACTGAGAGTATCACCGTACGACACAAGCACCCCAACAAAAACAACACAACTAAGAAACATTTCTCATGCTTAAGACAATGAACCTCCTGTCACTCACCCAGGCGCAGGAAAATCTGACCTCCGACGGATTCTCCAACTTCACAAAGCACCACGGCATCAAAATAAAGCCTAAGGAAGTTGAAGGTCTCAGAAACTTAGTTCTCCAATTAACCGAAAACGGCAGCAATGCCGCTGATTTCGAAGAATTTCACATTGGGTATGAGATACCACAAATTGGGAAGGAGTTTGACCTCCTAAGGTTCGGTCACAACTTCATACTAAATATTGAACTCAAAAGCAGCAGCACCGAAGAAAAGATACTCAAGCAACTTAAAAGAAACGACTACTACCTGAAATTCATCGGAAGAAGCGCTTACCACCTAACATACGTATCCAACACAAACACGCTATATAACCTCAACGAAAACGGAACTTTAGATCAGGCGGATTTAGCTTACTTGGCTGAGCTGCTAAAGTCACAAGAAGTTGAGATTATTGAAGATGCAAACAAGCTCTTTAACCCATCAGATTATCTAGTATCCCCCTTCAACTCTACAGACAGATTTCTGAATGGAGAATACTTCCTCACCAGCCAGCAAGAGGAAGTACAACTCAATATTCTAAAAACGATTCAGAACACCAAACAAGAGAATTTTATCTCCCTCACTGGTGGCGCAGGAACGGGAAAAACTCTTCTAGCATACGACATCGCTAAACGAGTAATGGATGAAGGAAAAAAATCCCTGATCCTTCACTGCGGTCAAATAAACTCTGGGCAGCGAAATTTAATCGGCTCGGGCTGGACCATCAAGCCGATTAAAAGTTACAAAAGCTGTGACTTTTCAAGCTACGATCTGATCCTGATAGATGAAGCTCAACGTTTATATGAAAATCAACTTGAGCATATCTATATCGAAACCTCCAAAGCCAAAGCGAACTGCCTTTTCTCCTATGACAAGCTGCAAACTCTCGCGCATCGCGAAGAGAAGGAGGATTCAAGCGGAAAGATCTTAAAACTTTGCTCGAAAAACTCCTACAGCCTCTCTGAGAAGATACGATCCAACAAAGAAATCGCAAACTTCATAAAATCACTGCTCGACAATAAAAGAAATTTCGGGAAGACAGAAGGCGGAAATATTCACCTTCGGTATTTCAGCAATCCTGACGATGCAAGATTTTTTCTTACCACATTAGATAGCGAGGAATGGAAGGTACTCAGATTCACACCATCACAATACAAGACAGAATTCCATGAAAGATACTCAGACAACAACCGAATGACTTCTCACGAAGTAATAGGACAGGAATTTGATGGTGTAGCCGTGGTGATCGATAAGTTCTTTACCTACAGCGATGTAGGTAAACTTTTGTACCGTGGTAGCGCCTACTATCTTCCTACAAAAATGCTCTTTCAGAACATTACAAGAGCCAGGAAACGCCTCCTAGTTGTGGTCGTGCAGAATGAAGAACTGCTCGACAGGTGTATGGCTATCACCTAATTTTCTGCCTCGCGATTGCGGATCAAACGCGCAGTTCGCTTGTGCCTGGTTCGGTGCAGGTGGAGAGGCACAGTCTCCAAGCCCTGCGAGCGGGTTCCAAGGGGCGGCGATCTCGCCCTTTGGCCGGGTTCATCTTCGGCAAGCTGACGGCATTCAATCGGCGGACGGTTGACCTATGGGGTGTTGGGGAGAGACGGCTTCTCCCTGAGGAGCGATCAAACAGCGATCTGTTTGCATGGTCGTGCGCTGGCTCAATGCCTGCTCATGACCATCGGCCTAGGGGGATGCAACGGGGGCGCGCAGCGGACCCCCTTGCCAAGATCGTGTGGTACTACCACACACATCTTGCAGCACGACTTAGTGCTGTGAGATGACCGCAGGGATCGCAGCGCTCGGTGTCATCTGACACGCATCTCGCCCCTAGGATGTGAAATAGGATTTCCAATATGGATGACGGATGATAAATTACAGCATGATCGAGTCTATCCAGATTACCGAAAAGTATACACCCTCATACATCGAGAAGCACTTCAGTTCTCTAGAGGGGTTGCACACCTTCTCACTCCAATTCTTCAAAGATGTATCTGAGATATATGATACGCTTACAAGAACACGAAACACTGAGCGTAATCCAACAGGATATTCGATCAACGACGCACCCATCCTTGGTCTCCTCGTCCGCATCTCAAAGCTCCTCAAAGAATGTGTGAAGTATCATGAACAGGACAATGCTGAGGTCATCGCGATCTTCGAGCGTCCACTCATCGAAGCGACAACCCTCGCCAGCTACTTAATGCTGAACGGAGACGCCGTGATCGAAGATTACCGTAAGTGTTCTTACAAGGATCGACTACGAATTTTGAGGGAATTCGAAAGCGGATCCAAATTCTTCGACACCAAGGCAGGAAAGCGTCTACTCGCCTCTGTCAAAGAAAAAATGAAATTTGAAGGCTTGACCAAGGATGATTTTGCGACCCAGAAGAAGAATAGATGGCGTCTCCAAGGCAAGAGCATCCGGGACATTTTTGCAGAGATTGAGCACGACGATCTCTACCCAGCCACCTATGGGATTATGTCTGAATCAATCCATGGTTCTTGGAACGAATCAATGGATTGGGGTCTAGTGCGCAATGACGACGGAACATTCTCTGCGTTCACAGATCATCATCCAGCAGATATCAGATTCGTTACTCCTATCGTACGGTTCACCATTGAGCCTTTTCGTCTTTGGCTTCAGAGGATCGACGTCTACGAAAACGACTTCAAAGAAACAATTGACTGGATCGAGCGGGTAAACACGCGGCTCTTCCACACATTTGATGGCCTTTACAACGGTGAGTACGATGCGAGGAATGGCAAATAGGCTTCCTCTCTCCAAAAAATGTAACATCGTCAAAACACTAGCTCGCTGATCGAGCCGATGAATTTTCCGGAAAAACCATACAAACGCATGATCATCTAGAACACCTTCGCAACACGTGATACGGTTGCGCCAATACCTAAATTCAACGTATAAGTGAGCCCATGTCGGAAGAAATTGGTCAAGTATCGATCTACTTGGCAAAAGAAGGAAACACCTTTGCAAGCGTGCTTCAAGATGAGAAAGTCGAGCCTGAAGGAGATTTTTTCAAGATACGTGGCTCTGTTGCACAAAACCGGTGATTGCCAAGGTTCCCCTTTCCCCGGACAGACTTATCCCGCAGGTTCTGTGATGGGTATGCCGAGCGCGGTGTAGCCGTTCAGAACGGCGATCCGGACCTGGAGTTCTGTGACCTGGCGGTCGAAGTCCCGTGCCATTAGCCGCTGGCCCAGCAGTTTCACGCAATGCATCTTTGTCTCGACGCGGCTCCGGCGGTGGTATCCACTCCAACGTCGCCTGACCTGCCCCCCGCGAAATCCCTCACCATGATGTAGAGTCTGCCCAACCTATGTAGGAGCAGACGAATGCGTAAGAGCCGTTACACCGAGGCGCAAATCATCGGGATGATCAAAGAGCAGGAAGCCGGGATGCCGACGGCGGAGGTGTGCCGCCGGCATGGGCTGAGCCCGGCGACCTTTTACAAGCTGAAGTCCAAGTATGGCGGCATGGAGGTATCGGAGGCGGCGCGGCTGAAAGCGCTGGAAGATGAGAATGCCAAGCTGAAGCGGCTGCTGGCAGACACGATGCTCGACAATGTGGTTCTGAAAGACCTGCTGGGAAAAAGCTGACGGCACCGAAGGAGCGGCGAGAGGCAGCGCTCACTGCGATGCGGGATCATGGCATCTCGCAGCGCAGGGCCTGCCGGCTTGTCGGTGTCGACCCCAAGACGGTCCGGCGCAAACGCCCGCCCGACCATCCCGAGATCCGCCAGGAGATGAAAGAGATCGCTGGCAAACGCCGCCGGTTCGGCTACCGGCGGATCGGCGTGCTGCTTGAGCGAAAAGGCATGATCATGAACCACAAAAAGCTTTACCGCCTCTACCGGGAGGAGGGTCTTGCAGTGAAACGGCGGCGGGGCCGCAAACGCGCCCGGGGCTCGAGAACGCCGATGCCCGAAGCCACACAGCCCAACCAGCGCTGGTCCCTGGATTTCCTGGCAGACAGCTTCGGCGCGGCGCGGAAGTTTCGCATCCTGGCCGTGAATGACGACTGCTGCCGGGAAAACCTGTGCCTGGCGGCAGACACCAGCATTTCAGGAGAGCGCGTTGCCCGGGAGCTGGACGCGCTCGTCCGGATCTACGGAAAACCCGCTTGCATTGTCAGCGACAACGGGACGGAATTCACCAGCCAGGCAATCCTGAAATGGGCCGACAGGAACGGGGTGGATTGGCATTACATCGACCCCGGAAAACCGCAGCAGAATGCCTTTATCGAGTCATTCAACGGCAGCCTGCGGGACGAGCTTCTCAATGAAGAGCTGTTCGATACCCTGGACGATGCCCGCCGCAAGCTGGCGCTGTGGCGCTACGATTACAACAACGTCAGGCCGCATTCTTCGCTGGGGAACAGAACGCCAATGCAAGCGCGGCAGGCGCTTGAGCTATTTGAGGGCTCCGCGCCTGCCGCGCTTGCCAAGCCCGAGACCGACGATTACCAAAACCAAACCCGCAGACTCTCCTCATGAACGAGGGACCAGCGGGGGGCAGGTCACAACCTCGATGCTTCACGATGCATTAGGGCAAAGCAAGGAACAGGCAGCACAGGCAAAATCTGCACTCAAACGCCAGATAAAGGAGCTGGATAAGCAGCAAGATGCGCTAGTCGAGCGTCTTGTTGACACCTCGAATCCAAAGGTCATTACCGCGCTAGAGGCTAAGGTCGCCAAGCTGGAAAACGACAAGCTTGTGCTGAACGACAAACTGTCTCAGGAGACACAATCGGTCTTCCCCCTAGGTGAAATTATCGAACTCTTGAGAGACTTCCTGTCAAACCCTTGGAATATCTACGAAAAAGGTTCGCTCTTGGTACGCAAAACCATCCTGAAAGCAGCCTTCAAAGCACCATTGACTTACGACCGAAAAAACGGCTATCGAACTCTGCAAGTGTCTGAAATTTTTGAATTTTTAGGGATATTCACATCAAAATGTGAAATGGTGCGGTCGAGAAGACTCGAACTTCCACTCCGGTTAAGGAACAGCGACCTCAACGCTGCGCGTCTACCAATTCCGCCACGACCGCACTGTCTTAGGCTTGGTGTAGGGGCGTATAGACCAGCGCGGAAGCGATGTGAAGACGAAAATCGCCTTTTCGCCGCAGAATGTTCGCCGCCGCCGCGCGCCCCGCCTAAGTGCAGGAAAACAGCCGTATAACCGGGCCGCGTTTGCTGTTCTCCGGGGCCCCGCCGCCGGTCAATTGGCCTTGGCAGCCGACTCGCGGCGCAGACCTTTCTCTCCGGGTGAGCGGCCGCAAGAGGCCGGCAGCGGGCCATGATTCACCAGTGGCACAGCTGCCGGCCTTTCGCGCTGCGAAGGCAGGACGCCTCCCCGCCTCAATCAGAGGAGAAGGAGGGCAGCGCCGCCGCGCCGCTGGAGGCCTGGACCGGCTGCACCCGGCCGCCCGCCAGCTTGGCCGATGCCGCCTTGATCAGCTCTGGTCGTCCGGGCTGTCCAGGGGCAAACACCGGCGCGGTGCCGTCTTCCAGCGAGATCACCGCCATGCTGTACCACTCCTGCGCCTTTTCGGCTGCGTTCGGGGCGCCGAAGCCCAGCGCCAGGTGGTGGCCGATCAGCTCCGCGTAGGGGCGCTTGCCGATGCCGGTCAGGATCAATGCCGCTCCCAGCGCCACTTCCATGTCATCGCGGCGGTAGCCGGAGAACAGGCAGATCCCGGCTGTATTGGCCAGCTGCTCCAGCGACATGCCGGATTGCAGCACGAATTTCTGCACATCGCCCATCACCTCGCCGCTGCCTGCGGTACCAAGCTTGGCCAGGAACGGCTGCACCGCCGGGCCGAAGGCATCGCACTGGCTGTCGATCTGCGCTTGGGTCACGCCCTTGACCTTGCCGGCCTGAGTCTCCCCTGCGTTGATGGCATAGGTCCGGGCCAGGCAGAACTGCTCGCCCAGCGCCAGTTCCGGGTCGGTCATGCTGTCCGCCGTCATGAAGCCGCCGTTGGAGCTGGTCAGCAGGCTGACCTTGCTGCAATAGCTGGTCAGCGAGGCACTTTCCTTGGGCTGATCAAACAGGGTGATCCCGCCCAGCGGCACGCTTGGCTGTGCGGCAGCGGCGGTCACCGTGCTGCGGGTCTCCTGCGCGGCCTGCACCGGGGCTTCGGTGCCGGCATCCAGGATGCGGCAGGTGCCCTGGTGGCAGGCAAAGCTGGCGGGCGTCACGCCGCGCGCCAGGAAGTCGTTGCGCTGATACCCCTGCGGGGTCGAGGCAAAGACCATCACCGAACAGTTGGAGGCACCGCACCAGAACGAGCTGCCGGAGACCGAGGTGTCCAGCACGTAGTCGTTGCGGCCGTCGCCGTTCAGATCTGCCAGCTGCATGAAGCCGGTGCGCTGCAACAGCTGCTCGCCCGAGGGTTCGGAGCTGGCGGCGACCTCATCCACCGCATGGCTGACTTCCGGCGGCAGACCGCCGTAGGTGTTGCCGCCATAGCTGCTGCCGGCGGTGCGCAGGCCCGCCGCCTCATCGCGCCAGCCGTGCAGCAGGCCGCGCACGCCCTGCGGGCCCTGCATCGCCTTGATCACCTGCGGGCCGCCGATCTGCGCGCGGTTATAGGAGCTGACAAGGAAGTTGCGCTCATACGGGGCCAGATGGCCGGTCGCCGGATAGCCCATGTGGATCTGATACTGGCTGATCGCCGCACGCGACCGGCGGCCCAGAACCCCGTCGGCAGAGCCGGCATTGAAGCCGAAATAGTTGAGCGCGGTCTGGGTCTCGCGGTTTTCAGTCCGCGCGGCGGAATAGGCCGGCGCCCGGCGGTAGGTCCGGGCAGTGCTGCGCTGGCGCTGTTTATTCTTGTGAATTTCATTGACGATAACACCGCCAATGACGCCCCCGACAATTGCGGCGCCCAATTCGTCCGCGATGGCAGGGCCCGTGGCCGAGGTTGCCAAAAATGCGGCCGCCAAGGCCGGCTTGAGCGGCTTGGTAAACATGATACTCGCCCCCTATGGATACTCGTTACGGAATCAGGATACTCCACAGGCGGCGCCTGCACCTAGGGGTTTTCCGGCCGATTTGCCGGCCTGCGCCTTGCGCACGGATGGAAAAGGACGGTTTCAGCCATGGTTGAGTGGATCACAGCAGACGGTCTTGTCGAGTATGATCAAGCGGTTGCCTTCATGGAAGCGCGCGCCGCGGCAATTGCTGCGGGAACGGCGGAGGAGTGCATCTGGCTGGTCGAGCATCCGCCGCTTTATACCGCCGGCACCTCGGCCAAGCGCGAAGACCTGACCGATCCGGACCGTTTCCCGGTCTATGAGAGCAAGCGCGGCGGCCAGTACACCTATCACGGGCCGGGGCAGCGGGTGGTCTATGTGATGCTGAACGTCGGCCAGCGCGGCCACGACGTGCGCCGGTTCGTGGAGCAGCTGGAAAGCTGGGTGATCGCCGCGCTCGAGGAATTTAACGTCAAGGGCCATATCCGCGACGGCCGGGTCGGCGTCTGGGTCGAGCGCCCGGACAAGCCGCGCACTGTCTCGGGCGGCATGGCAGAGGACAAGATCGCGGCCATCGGCATCCGCCTGCGCAAATGGGTGAGCTTTCACGGCATCTCGATCAACGTCGAGCCGGAGCTGGAGCATTTCACCGGCATCGTGCCCTGCGGGATCACCGAATACGGGGTCACCAGCCTGGTCGACCTGGGCCTGCCGGTCACCCTGGCGGATGTGGATGTCGCCCTTAGACGCAGCTTTGCGCAGGTGTTCGGAGGCTAGCAGGCGTCAGGTGCCGCTGCGGCGCAGTCCTGCAGGGCCGTCAGAACCAGCTCCGGAAAGGTGTAGAACACCAGCGCGCCCGCTTCCTGGCTGACGCACAGCTGGGCGCCGCCAAGCCCGTTCAGCGCATCCCGCACGTCACGCAGCGGCGCCACGTGATCCTCGCCGCCATGCAGGAAGACCGCCCGCGTCCCGCGCGGCAGCGGCAGTTTGGGGACGCCCCGCCGCATCATCTGCACATCCGTCAGGAACCCGGCCCCGCCCTGCTGCAGGAACAGGGCCTGGCTCTGCTGCAGCAGCGGCAGCAGCGCCATTTTGTGCAGCAGCGCCCTTTCGCGGCTGCCGCGGGCGGTCTGGAACCGCAGCAGCGCCTTGGGGCCGTACCAGCGCAGCGCCGCAGACCAGCCCTTCATCAGCACCGGCAGCAGCCAGTTGGCCCGCGCGGCGCAGGCGGCGGCAAGCCAGGCATACCCCCGCAGCCCGGAAAACTGCCGCGTCGAGGTGATGGAGCAATTCGGCGCCACCGCCACCAGCCCGGCGATCCGCTGGTGCAGGCGGTTGGCGGCGCGGCAGCCGTAAAGCGCGCCGCCGCGGTGGCTCAGCAGCACCGGGCGCTGCAGGTTTTCGCGGTGCATCAGCCCCTCCAGCTGCCGCACAAAAGCGTCCGCCGGATCCTGCCCGCGCGGCAGCGGCGCTGAGCCGCCGTAGCCGGCCCGCATCGGCGCATATACCCGGAACCCAAGCATCCGCAGCTGCGGCTGCAGCCGCTGCAGCGGCGCGATGCCGTCCAGCAGCCCGTGCACGAAGACCACCGGCTGGCCGGTTTCCGACCCCAGCCGGAAATACTGGCAGCGCAGCCCGCTCGTGTCCTGGAACTCCTCCGCAGGCGGCAGCAGCTCTCCGCGCGCAATCTTCAGATCCCGGGTATGTTCGGTCATCAGGAAGGCGGTCAGCCGGATCAGCTCCGCCGCGCCCGGCGCCCCGGCCCGTGCGGCGGCCTGCTGCAGCCCGCCAGCCACCCTGCCGCCGGGGCCGCTCAGCACCGCTTTCAGCGGCTTGAGGTCAGCTTTGCGCAGGCCAAAGGCCGCAGCAACCTGGCCCGCGGCTTCGCCGTTCCATTCCCACTCCAGAAGCTCCGCCATCACCGCCACCGCCGTGCCGCCTGCCGTGTCCAGCCGGACCGGGCGGCACAGAAAACGCTCGCCGGGGCGGCGGGTACGCAGCACCAGAACGTCCTGCCACGAGAACGCCCCCTGGCGCACTTGCTTCAGAAAGGTATGCCAGCGTCCGGCAGCCGCCCGGGTCAGCCCCATGGCTGCGGCAAGACCGCCGCGGCCCTCGATTTGCCCCGCCGCCCGCTGCGAAGCATTGAGCAGCCTGCCGCCGGTCCCGGTTCCGGTCCCGGCGAGCAGCCAGAACCGGCTCCCCATACTGCAGCAGCTGCTGGGATGCGGGCGCCCGGCCTGCTCCCATTGCTGTTCCTGAATCTCCGCGGCGCGGGCAAAATGCGCCCGCAGCACCGGTGCCCCCCGCGGGCGCTGCGGCATCTGGCCGCCCGCGGCGGCCTGCCCTGCCGCCGGCGGCCCGGAGAAAAACCGGTCGAACTGCTCCGGCCGGATCATGGTCTCGTAAATTGCGGCGGCGACCTGCTCCTGGGACATGGCCTGCGCGCGGTACAAGAGCGTCACGGCGCCCCTCCAATACTGCTATCCGGGCCAAAGAGACCACGCGCGCCGCAAGCATAGGACAGCGTGCAGGCGCAGCGGCCCGCACGGTTCAGGCAGTCAGCCTGTCATTCATGAAAACCCGGCATTTGCGCCCCTGAAAGAGCAGCCAATTGGTGCCGGACCACCCCAATTCTAGGGACCCTATACGCTTGGGCGCGTGCGCCCTCTCTGACTTACAACCAATCTGGGAAACAGCTATGATCAAATTCAACTGAAATTCAACATTTAATTCAAATGCGCTCAGCCGCGGATGATTTCACGGAAGAATTCGCTGTGAAAACGCCGCCTGAACCGGCGGCGTTCCCAATGCATTGCGCGGGCGGCAGCCGTCAGTCCCGGCCAAGGGCCGCGCGAATCTTCTCTGCCTGGGCCTGGATCTGATCCATATCGCCCATCTGCCCGGGCGGGCGCAGCCGGTCGCCCTCCTTGCGCGGCAGCACGTGCATATGCAGGTGAAAGACCTCCTGCCCGCCGGCCGCCTCGTTGAACTGCTGCACGGTGACGCCATCGGCGCCCAGCCCCTTGATCACCGCATGGGAGAGTTTCTGCACCGTCTGCATCACCGCTGCAATCTGCGCCGGGCTGGCATCCAGCAGGTTGCGGCAGGGCGTTTTCGGAATCACCAAGAGATGCCCGTCCGCCCGCGGCATGATATCCATGAAGGCCAGCGTCTCATCGTCCTCATAAACGCGGGTTGAGGGGATCTCGCCGCGCAAGAGCTTGGCAAAGATGTTGTCGGGATCATATGCGGGCATGCGCCTGGCCTCCTTCTCTGGCTTTTCCCGGTTGTGCGCGTGCCCGGACGCCAGGTCAAGCGCTCCCGGCCCCGGCCGCAGCCTGAGGATTCAAGGCCCTGCGGCAATAAATCTTGATCCAGATCAAACTCCGCCATTGAAGGCGCCGGCCGGCCATTCTAATACTCCCAAGGAATCCAGGCCGCCCGGAGTCCGTCTCCGGGGGCCTTTCGTTATGCAGCAGGAGGCACCTAAATGGCAGACGCAGCCATTCATGGTCACGGCCACGAGGACGAGCGGAGTTTTTTCACCCGCTGGTTCATGAGCACGAACCATAAGGATATCGGCATTCTTTACCTGATCGTTTCGGCGATCGCAGGTCTCATCTCCGTCATCTTCACCGTCTACATGCGGCTTGAACTGATGGACCCCGGCGTTCAGTACATGTGCCTGGAGGGTGCGCGCATGTTTGCCGACGCCTCCGCGGAATGTACTCCGAACGGCCATCTTTGGAACGTGATGATCACCGCTCACGGCATCCTGATGATGTTCTTCGTGGTGATCCCGGCGCTGTTCGGCGGTTTCGGCAACTACTTCATGCCGCTGCAGATCGGCGCGCCGGACATGGCGTTCCCGCGCATGAACAACCTGTCGTTCTGGATGTATGTCGCAGGCACCTCGCTGGCGGTTCTCTCGGTTGTCTCCCCGGGCGGCAATGACCAGCTGGGCTCCGGCGTCGGCTGGGTTCTGTACCCGCCGCTGTCGGTGAACGAGGGCGGCTACTCGATGGACCTGGCAATCTTTGCCGTGCACGTCTCGGGCGCGTCGTCGATCCTGGGTGCGATCAACATGATCACCACCTTCCTGAACATGCGCGCGCCGGGCATGACCCTGTTCAAGGTGCCGCTGTTCAGCTGGTCGATCTTCGTGACCGCCTGGCTGATCCTGCTGTCCCTGCCGGTTCTGGCAGGCGCCATCACCATGCTGCTGATGGACCGCAACTTCGGCTTCACCTTCTTTGACGCGGCAGGCGGCGGCGACCCGATCCTGTACCAGCACATCCTGTGGTTCTTCGGCCACCCGGAAGTGTACATCGTGATCCTGCCGGGCTTCGGCATCATCTCCCACGTCATCGCCACCTTCGCGCGCAAGCCGGTGTTCGGCTACCTGCCGATGGTCTGGGCGATCATCGCCATCGGCGTGCTGGGCTTTGTCGTGTGGGCGCACCACATGTACACCGTCGGCATGTCGCTGAACCAGCAGGCCTACTTCATGCTGGCCACCATGGTGATCGCGGTTCCGACCGGGGTTAAGGTGTTCTCCTGGATCGCCACCATGTGGGGCGGCTCCATCGAGTTCAAGGCACCGATGATGTTCGCCTTCGGCTTCCTGTTCCTGTTCACCGTCGGCGGTGTGACCGGCGTGGTGCTGTCGCAGGCGGCTGTCGACCGCGCCTATCACGACACCTACTATGTTGTGGCTCACTTCCATTACGTGATGTCGCTGGGTGCGGTGTTCGCGATCTTCGCAGGCGTGTACTTCTACTTCGGCAAGATGACCGGCCGCCAGTACAACGAGCTGGGCGCCCAGATCCACTTCTGGATGTTCTTCATCGGCGCCAACCTGACCTTCTTCCCCCAGCACTTCCTGGGCCGTCAGGGCATGCCGCGCCGGTACATCGACTATCCGGAAGGCTTCGCCTACTGGAACAAGATCTCCTCCTACGGCGCGTTCCTGTCCTTTGCATCGTTCCTGCTGTTCTTCGGCGTGGTGATCTATTCGCTGCTGCGCGGCGCCCGCGTCACCCAGAACAACTACTGGAACGAATACGCGGACACGCTGGAGTGGACCCTGCCCTCTCCGCCGCCGGAGCACACCTTCGAAATCCTGCCCAAGCAGGAAGACTGGGACCGCTCGCATTCGCACTAAGCGGCGTGAAGCAATGACATCAGAAAAGGCCCCGAAGCATCCGCTCCGAGGCCTTTTTCCTGACGCCCGCCCGCGGTATCAAGGCAGTGGAAATCCGGACTTTCCGCCACATCATTAAGAATGAAGCTTCCGTCACAGCAGACGCTATCCGATGCCTTACAACTGGACCCGACCGCAAACCGGTGCCGAACGCGAGCTGCACCTCTGGCCGCATCAGTCGCTGCCGCCGCAGGGCTATGCCCGGTTCCTCGGCCTCACCGCCGCACTGATCTGCGTGCCGCTGATCCCGGTCCTGGGCTCCGTCCTACTGTGGGGGCTGCTGCCATTCCTGCTGCTTGCAGTGTTTGGCATGAAGTGGGCGCTGGACCGCAGCCGCCGCGACCACCAGATCCTGGAGGTGCTGACCATCGGCCCGCAGGATGCCCGGCTGGAGCGGATCAACCCGGACGGCAAACGGCAAAGCTGGCACTGCAACCGCCACTGGGCGCGGGTCGAGATGCACGACCACGACGGCCCGGTGCCGCATTATGTCACCCTGCACGGCTGCGGCCGCGAGGTGGAGATTGGCGCCTTCCTGTCTGAGGAAGAGCGGGTCGCGCTTTACGGCGACCTCAAATCCGCCTTCACCCGCTGAGCCGCAAAAGAAAAGGCCCGCACTGCGGGCCTGCTCTCTTCATCTTTCCCGAAATACTCCCGCCGGAGGCCGCGCGCGCAAGCGCGCTCTCCCGGTCAGCAATCGCCTTTGCTGCAGAGCTGGTCCTTGACCATGGGCCCGGCTTTGCCGAAATCCATCTGGCCGGTGTATTTCGCCTTCAGCGCAGCCATCACCTTGCCCATGTCGCGAATCGATTCGGCGCCGGTTTCAGCCACCGCGGCCTTCACCGCATCCGCGGCTTCCTCGTCGCTCAGCTGCTGCGGCAGGAATTCCTCGATGACAGCGATCTCGCCCAGTTCCCGTTCCGCCAGGTCCAGCCGCCCGCCTTCCTCATAGGCGCGGGCGCTTTCCTTGCGCTGCTTGGTCATCTTGCCCAGGATGGCCAGAATTTCCTCATCGCCGATGCTGCTTTCCTCGCCATCGGCGCGGGCCGCAATCTCGCGGTCCTTGATGGCCGCATTGATCAGCCGCAGCGTGGCCAGCCGGTCGGCGGCCTTGTCTTTCATCGCCTGCTTCAGGGCCTGATTGACCCGTGTGCGCGTATCCATATTCAAAAGCATCCCCATGGTTGCCGGACACCGATGGTTATCCATTCTGCCGCCGCTGTGCAAGTTTACAGTAAATTTTCCATTCCGGACCCCGCGTCAGCCTGCCCGCCCCTTGCCGGGTTGACCCGCTGCCGCGCCCCCCTTACAAGCCCATGAATTTATCCCGCATGGAGACTCGCGCAATGGCCGCTTCCGCCCCGTCCAAGCCCACCGCATGCCTGGCGCTCGCTGATGGCACCGTCTTTTACGGCACCGGCTTCGGCGCCACCGGCGACACCGTGGCCGAGCTCTGCTTCAACACCGCGATGACCGGCTATCAGGAGATCATGACCGATCCCTCTTATGCGGGGCAGATCGTTACCTTCACCTTTCCCCACATCGGCAACACCGGCGTGACCCCGGAGGATGACGAGACCGCCGATCCGGTTGCCGCCGGCATGGTGGTGAAATGGGATCCGACCCTGGCCTCCAACTGGCGCGCCACCGAGGAGCTGAAGGACTGGCTCACCCGCACCGGCCGCATCGCCATCGGCGGCGTCGACACCCGCCGCCTGACCCGTGCGATCCGCCAGCAGGGCGCGCCGCATGTGGCGCTGGCGCATGACCCCGAAGGCAACTTCGACATTGAGGCGCTGGTCGCCAAGGCGCGCGCCTGGTCCGGCCTGGTGGGTCTGGACCTGGCCAAGGACGTGACCTGCGCGCAAAGCTACCGCTGGGACCAGATGCGCTGGGCCTGGCCCGACGGCTATGCCCGCCAGGAAGCCCCCAAGCACAAGGTTGTGGCGGTTGACTACGGCGCCAAGCGCAACATCCTGCGCTGCCTGGCCTCGGCCGGCTGCGACGTGACCGTGCTGCCCGCCACTGCCACTGCCGAGGAGGTGCTGGCGCACAACCCCGACGGCGTGTTCCTCTCCAACGGCCCGGGCGACCCGGCAGCCACCGGCGAATACGCGGTGCCGATGATCCAGGAAGTTCTGAAGGCAGACCTGCCGGTGTTCGGCATCTGCCTGGGCCACCAGATGCTGGCGCTGGCGCTGGGGGCAAAGACCGTCAAGATGAACCACGGCCACCACGGGGCCAACCATCCGGTCAAGGAGCACGCCACCGGCAAGGTCGAGATCACCTCGATGAACCATGGCTTTGCGGTGGACGCGCAAACCCTGCCCGAAGGCGTCGAAGAGACCCATGTGTCGCTGTTTGACGGCTCCAACTGCGGCATCCGGGTGTCCGGCCGCCCGGTGTATTCGGTGCAGCACCACCCCGAGGCCAGCCCCGGCCCGCAGGACAGCTTCTACCTGTTCGAGCGCTTTGCCGAGGCGATGGCCGAGCGCAAATCTGCGTAAAAAAGCTGTTAACCACGCCGCCCGGTGGCATGGTTAACGCCGCGTTTACCGTTTTTTAAGCCGCCGCCGCCAGCCTGAGGGCCTGACGGGTTTATTGGTGCGGGCAGGCGATGGGTTATGTGTCACTACCGCTGCGGCAGGTCAGGCTGCCGCAGCCTGCGGGGAAGCTCTCTCCGGGTCCGCGGCAGCCGCTGGATGGCACCAGCATGATGCGCGCGCTGGTGCTGCGCCAGCACCAGAAGGCAGCGCTGGGACGGGTGCTGGTGGCCGAAGGGCTGGCCAGCGAGGAGCAGGTGCAGGACACGCTGGCGCGGCAGTACCGGATGCCCCGCGCCGATCTGGCCGGCCAGATTGCCAACACCCGGCTGCTGGCCCGAAAACCTGCCCAGTTCTGGCTGCGCCATTGCGCCCTGCCCTGGCTGCAGCTGGGCCAGACCGTCACCGTTGCCATTGCCCACCCCGACCGGTTCGAGGCGCTGCAGCGCGAACTTCAGGACAGCTTCAGCAGCATCACGCCGGTGCTGGCCGGCGAGGCGCAGATCACCGCCCTGCTTACCCGCCATTTCAGCCCCGCCCTGGTGCGCCAGGCCAGCAGCAGCGTGGTGGCGCAGCTCAGCTGCCGCACCCTGCAGCCTGCCCGGGGCCGCGCTGTGGCAGCCGCCTGCGCCCTGCCCGCCCTGTACCTGTGCTGCACTGCTCCGGCGGCGCTGTTTACCGTCCTCAGCCTGCTGGCGCTTGCGTCGGTGCTGCTGTTCACGGCGCTGAAGGCCTGCGGGCTTGCGGCCTATTGGTCCGCCCGCGCCCGCCGCGGGCGTCCCGCCGCCCCGCCGCCGCTGCCTGCCCCCCGCCCGCAGCACGGGCCGGACCTGCCAGTCATTTCGGTCATGGTCCCGCTCTACAAGGAGGCTGAGATCAGCCGCGCCCTCTTGTCGCGCATCCGCAAGCTCAGCTATCCCCGGGCTTTGACCGACGTGATCCTGGTGCTGGAAGAACACGACAGCGTCACCCGCACGGCCCTGAAGAACACCCGGCTGCCGCCCTGGATCCGGGTGGTGGAGGTTCCGGCCTTCGGCGGCCTGACCACCAAGCCGCGGGCGATGAACTATGCGCTGAACTTCTGCCGCGGCGCCATCATCGGCGTCTGGGACGCCGAAGACGCGCCAGACGCGGACCAGCTTGCCAAGGTGGCGCAGGCCTTTGCCCGGGCGGACAGCAAGACCGCCTGCGTTCAGGGTGTTCTCGACTATTACAACCCGCGCACCAACTGGATCTCGCGCTGCTTCACGCTGGAATACGGCAGCTGGTTCCGCATTGTCCTGCAGGGCATCTCCCGGCTGGGCCTGGTGGTGCCGCTGGGCGGCACCACCATGTTTGTCCGCCGCCATGTGCTGGAGGAGCTGGGCGGCTGGGACGCCCACAACGTGACCGAGGACGCCGACCTGGGCGTCCGCCTGTACCGCGCCGGCTACCGCACCGAAATGCTGCCCAGCGCCACTTATGAGGAGGCCAACTGCCGTCCCTGGCCCTGGGTCAAGCAGCGCTCGCGCTGGCTGAAGGGGTTCATGCTCACCTACCTGGTGCACATGCGCCGGCCGCTGCGGCTGCTGGGCGATCTCGGCTGGAAACGCTTTCTGGGGTTTCAGGCGTTCTTTCTAGGCACGCTGGGGCAATTCCTGTTTGCGCCGCTATTGTGGTCGTTCTGGCTGATTGCCCTGGGACTGCCGCATCCCAGCGAAGGCGCGGGACCGCCGTTTCTGCTGCCGCTGGCGGCGGCGGCGCTGGTGTTTTTCGAACTGCTGGGCGTGCTTATCTGCATCACCGCTGCCCGGGACATGGGCCGCCCCTGGCTGGCGGCCTGGGCGCCCGTGATGGTCCTGTATTTCCCGATGGGCGCCCTCGCCGCTGCCAAGGCGGCTTATGAGCTGGTGGCCCGCCCCTTCTTCTGGGACAAGACCGCCCACGGCGTCAAACCCAACGCCAAACCCGGTGCCAAACCGCGCCGGAAATCCAGGCTCGGGCGGTTCAGCCCCGCCCGCTGGCGTCTTGTTTCAGCCTGGTCATGAAGGCAATGGAGATGTGATCTTTCAGCGCCTGGCCCGCGGCATCCTCATCGCGGCGGCTGATCGCGTCGACAATCCCCTTATGCTCGGACTGGGCAATCTCGCTGCGCCCTTCCGCCGCCAGCGAGGTGGTCGCCATCAGCGCCATGGTCCGGTGCACCAGGTCCAGCTGCTGCACCAGATACCGGTTGTGCGAGGCCAAGTGGATCTGCTCGTGAAAGCGGCGGTTGGCCTTGGACAGCGCCGCCGGGTCGCCGATCAGCTGGTCATCCGCCTCGACCATTTCCTGCAGGACACGGATCTCTTCCTCGGTGGCATGGCGCGCCGCCAGCCGGGCCGCCAGGCCCTCCAGCTCGCGCCGCACCACATAGAGCTCCGCCATCTGGTTGTGGTCCAGCGACGCGACGATCAGCGACCGCCCGTCACGCTCCAGCAGGGATTGCGTCTCCAGCCGCTGCAGCGCCTCCCGGATCGGGGTGCGCGAGACGCCAAAGCGCTCGGCCAGGTCGCTCTCCACCAGCCGGTCGCCCGGTTTGTAGACCCCTGAGTCGATCGCTTCGAGGATCAGCGCATAGGCGTCTTTCTGGTTGCTGCGGCTCTGGTTCATTGTCGTTCCTGTTCATTCCGGTGCGCCAATCTCTACAGGCCAAGGGGCAGCAATCAACCCTGATGGCGCCAATGTGCTGAAAACCCGCAGGCAAAATGCGCTTTTGATTGCAATCGCGGCCATCGCGCCCTAATCCGGCGGCATGCCCAAACACGCCTTTTCCCATGTCTCGCAATGGGTGTTCGACCTCGACAACACCCTGTACCATCCGTCCGCGCGGCTGTTCGACCAGATCGAGGTCAAGATGACCGCCTATGTGATGGACGCCCTCAGGGTGGACCGGGCCGAGGCCGACCGCCTGCGCAGCCAGTACTGGCGCGAGCACGGCACCACGCTTGCGGGCCTCATGCGCGAGCATGATCTGGATCCGGACCCCTATCTTGTGGCAGTGCATGACATCTCGATGGACCACCTGGAAGAGGACGCGGACCTGGCCGCAGGCATCCGCAACCTGCCGGGCAAGAAGATCGTCTATACCAACGGCTCCGCCCCTTATGCCGAGAGGGTGCTGGCCGCCCGCGGGCTGTCGGGGCTGTTTGACGGCGTCTTTGGCGTCGAGCACGCGGATTACCACCCGAAACCGGAGCGGCGCGCCTTTGACAGGGTCTTTGCCCGCGCGGGCATCGCGCCGCAGCAGGCCGCGATGTTCGAGGATGACGCACGCAATCTCGCCGCTCCGCATGAGATGGGCATGCGCACGGTGCATGTGGCGCCAGAGCCCGTGGACGCCGCCCACATCCATCATCATTCGGATGATCTGGCCGGTTTTCTGGCACGGCTGATCTAATTTTCCGGCTCTGACTGCGGCGCGTGCAGGGGGCAATGCCCCGTTTCTGCATGTGCACAATCGCATACCGGCGAATCTTCGCACCTGCGGCAAAATATACCTGTTTGCCGCATGTTTTCCTCCCTATATGCGCCGCGTACCCAAACGTAGGAGCCCGACCGATGAGCGCATATGCCCTTCCCGCACAACTGACCCTGTGGCAGCGAATCCTGTTTGCCGTGCCGCTCCTGGGCCGGATGATCAAAGAGGTTGCCTACGGCCCGGCAGAGAACCTCTATTACGCCATCGCCACCTTCGTCAGCCTGTGGGGCTGCTCGATCCTGCTGTTCGGCATTCCCGGGCTGTATCTCCCGGCGCTGGCGATGGTGCCGGTGATCTTTACCCTGCTGATCACCATCACCCGCGGCTAAGCGCCCTATCTGCCGGTATCGGCTTGTCTTCCCCCGCTGTCCGGGCCTATTTCTGGCCCCAGAACGGAGGGCTGACGAGATGGCCGATACCTGCGATATCCTGATTTCCGGCGGCGGCATTGCGGGACTGACCGCAGCCGCCGCTTTTGCGTCCAGCGGCTTCAGCGTGATCTGCGCGGACCCCGCCCCGCCGGTAACCGACCGCGACGCCGAAGGATCCGATCTGCGCACCACCGCGTTTCTGCAGCCCGCGCAGGCCCTGCTGGACCGCTGCGGCATCTGGACGCGGCTGGAAGAGCATGCGGCGCCCTTGCAGATCATGCGCATCGTCGATGCGGGCGGCGCCCGGCCCGAACCGCGGGTGGTCAAGGATTTCAACGCCGCCGATATTTCCGACCAGCCCTTCGGGTGGAACCTGCCCAACTGGCTGCTGCGGCGCGAGATGATTGCCCGGCTGGCGGAGCTGCCCAACGTCGACCTGCGCTTTGGCACCGGCACCACGGGCCTGTTCACCCGCACCGGTGAGGCGCGCGTCAGCCTCAGCGACGGCAGCCAGGTGACGGCGAAACTGGTGGTGGCCTGCGACGGCCGCAACTCCCCGATGCGCGCGGCGGCGGGCATTCCGGTGAAAACCACCCGCTACGGCCAAAAGGCGCTGGCTTTTGCCGTCACCCACCCGGTGCCGCACGAGAATGTCTCCACCGAGATCCACCGCTCCGGCGGCCCGTTCACCCTGGTGCCGTTGCCCGACTACCAGGGGCAGCCGTCTTCGGCCATTGTCTGGATGGAGCGCGGGCCGCGCGCGCAGGAGCTGTTGAACCTGGACCCCGCAGCCTTCGAGGCCGCGATGACAGAGCGCAGCTGCGGCTTGTTCGGCGATCTGAAACTGGCCTCGCGCCGCACCATCTGGCCGATCATCAGCCAGTCCGCGGAGCGGCTGAACGGCGAGCGGCTGGCGCTGATGGCCGAGGCGGCCCATGTGGTGCCGCCGATCGGCGCGCAGGGCCTCAACATGTCGCTGGGCGATCTGCGCAGCCTGCTGGAGCTGGCCGAAGCCCGCCCCGAAGGCCTGGGCGATGCGCAGATGCTGGCGGCCTACCACAAGGCCCGCCACAACGAGATCCTGCTGCGGGTGAAGGGCATTGACCTGTTGAACCGGACCTCGATGCTGGCCCCGCGCCCGTTGCGCGACCTGCGCGCTTTTGGCCTCAACGCGCTGTATTCTCTGGCGCCGGTGCGCAAGACGCTGATGCAGATGGGGCTGGGCGTAAAGTAAAGTAAAGCGGCTTTCCTAGTGGAAAGCCGCTGCCTCCGGCGGGAGTATTTTTTGGAAAGATGAAACGCCGGCGCGTTTACAGCACCTGATCCACGACCGTCTTCAGCCGTGCCAAGGTTCCATCCACATCATACAGCTTGTCGAGGCCAAACAGGCCCAGGCGGAAGGTGCGGAAACCGTCAGGCTCGTCGCATTGCAGCGGCACGCCCGCGGCGATCTGTGTCCCCAGCGCCAGGAATTTCTTGCCGTTCTGCACGTCCGGGTCGCTGGTGTAGCTCACCACCACCCCCGGCGCGCCAAAGCCGTCCGCGGCAACCGAGGTGATGCCCTTGTCCTTCAGCATCATCCGCACACCGTTGCCCAGCTCCCATTGCGCCTCGCGCAGGCGCTCAAAGCCGTACTCCTTGGTCTCCAGCATGGTGTCGCGGAAGGCACGCAGCGCATCGGTCGGCATGGTGGCGTGATAGGCATGGCCGCCGTCCTCATAGGCCTTCATGATGGCGCGCCACTGTTTCAGGTTCAGCGCAAAGCTGTCGGAGGCGGTCTCCTCCAGCCGTGCCAGCGCGCGGTCTGACAGCATCACCAGACCGGCAGAGGGCGAGGCGCTCCAGCCCTTCTGCGGGGCGGAGATCAGCACATCGACGCCGGTCGCCTTCATGTCGACCCAGGCGCAGCCCGAGGCGATGCAGTCCAGCACCATCAGCGCGCCAACCTCATGCGCGGCCGCCGCCATTGCGGTCACATAGTCGTCCGGCAGGATCACACCCGCAGCGGTTTCCACATGCGGGGCAAATACGATGTCCGGTTTCTGCTCCTTGATCGCGGCCACCACATCCGCAATCGGCGCCGGTTCAAAGGGCGAGGCCGGTTCATTGCCGGTGCGGCGTGCCTTCATCACGGTCGAGGACGCGGTAAAACCGCCCGCCTCGAAAATCTGGCTCCAGCGGTAGGAGAACCAGCCATTGCGCACCACCAGCGCGTTCGCATCCCGGGCAAACTGGCGCGCCACCGCCTCCATCGCATAGGTGCCGCCGCCCGGCACCAGCGCCACGGCTTCGGCGTTATAGACCTCTTTCAGCATCCCGTTGATGTCCAGCATCACCTGCTGGAAGGCTTTGGACATGTGGTTGAGCGAGCGGTCGGTGAACACCACCGAGAATTCATCCAGACCCTGCGGGTCGACGGTATCGAGCAATGCCATTGCGGCCTCCCTGAAATATTTCATGAAACGGCTAGCCGGTGCTGCGGGCTTTGGCAAACCCTGACTTGGCATACATCGGAACTGCCGTTCCCCGAAGGGGGATATTGACGCCAGCCCGGCAAAAAGACAGCCCAGGCACGACAGAAAGCCCCCGCATTTGCGCCAGGCGGGTTCCGGACCGGCAACAAAAGGGCGGCGTCAGCCCAGCGGCCCCGGCCTGCGCTCCTCGCTCAACAGCACATTGGCCTCCACATTGCCGACGCCCGGCAGGGTCATCACCCGGCGGCGCAGCACGCGTTCAAAGTCGGAAATGTCCCGCGCCGTCACCCGCAGGCGGTAGTCGTACATGCCCAGCACATGCTCCACCGTCTGCACCTCGGGAATGGCCGAGACCGCGCGCTCGAAATCCTCCAGGGAGACCCTTCCCTTGGCCGCCAGCTTCACCCCCAGAAAGACGGTGACGCCAAACCCCAGCTTTTCCTTGTCCAGCTCCAGCTTGCGCCCGGCAATGATGCCCGCCTCCTGCAGCCGCTTGATCCGCCGCCAGGTGGCAGGCTGGCTGAGGCCCAGCTGCCGCCCCAGCGCGCCCGCCGATTGCGTCGCATCCTCCGACAAGGCGCGCAGCAGGGCGAAATCGAGAGCATCCAGCGCGCTCATACCGGCAGCACCTCGTCCGACTTGATCCGCGCCACATGCATCAGCGCCTCGATATCGGCGATGTGCGGCAGCGTCAGGATGCCTGCGCGGTAGATCTGCTGGTAATGCGGCATATCCCGCGCGATCACCGAAAGCCGCACATCGACCTGACCCAGAAAGGTCTGGATCTCCAGAACCTCCGGAATGTCGCGGGCAGCGGCAATGAACTCGTCAAAGGCGCGCGGGTTGGTCTTGTCCAGCGTTACCCGCAGCGAGACCTCCACCGCGTACCCCAAGGCCCGCCAGTCGATCACTGCCCGCTGGCCCAGGATCACCCCGCCCTCGCGCAGCTTCTCCAGCCGCCGCGCTAGCCGCGAGGCGGTCATGCCCAGCCGGTCGGCCAGATCCGGAATCGATTGCTCCGGCTCGCTCTGCAGGTGGCGGAGAATGCGCCGGTCAAGATCATCAAGCATGAATTCTTCACTATCACTGCATTTCACGAATGACCATCGCAAAGAAACTGAAGAATATACGCGCAACCGCAATCGCTTTCCCCGCCCGCTTGCCTATGATGCCTTCAAACACCAAATGAAAGGACGTGGATCATGCGCGTTTATTACGACCGCGATTGCGATGTGAACCTCATCAAGGACAAGAAAGTGGCCATCCTGGGCTATGGCTCCCAAGGCCACGCCCACGCGCTGAACCTGCGCGACAGCGGCGCCAAGAACCTTGTCGTTGCCCTGCGCGAAGGCTCCCCTTCGGCCAAGAAAGCCGAAGGCGAAGGCCTGCAAGTGATGGGCATCGCAGAAGCGGCCGCCTGGTGCGACGTGATCATGTTCACCATGCCCGACGAACTGCAGGCGGAAACCTACAAGAAATACGTCCACGACAACATCCGTCCGGGTGCCGCCATCGCATTTGCCCACGGCCTGAACGTTCACTTCGGCCTGATCGAGCCGAAAGAAGGCGTCGACGTCATCATGATGGCGCCCAAGGGCCCGGGCCACACCGTGCGCGGCGAATACACCAAAGGCGGCGGCGTGCCCTGCCTGGTTGCGGTTCACACCGACGCCACCGGCAAAGCGCTGGAAACCGGCCTGTCCTACTGCTCCGCCATCGGCGGCGGCCGCTCCGGCATTATTGAGACCAACTTCCGCGAAGAATGCGAAACCGACCTGTTCGGCGA
The DNA here is from genome assembly GCF_006740765.1 of Leisingera aquaemixtae. Taxonomy (GTDB): domain Bacteria; phylum Pseudomonadota; class Alphaproteobacteria; order Rhodobacterales; family Rhodobacteraceae; genus Leisingera; species Leisingera aquaemixtae. The sequence continues at coordinate 596,100 of NZ_CP041159.1, read as the reverse complement.
GCAGGCGGTTCTCTGCGGCGGCCTGGTTGAGCTGATCCGCTGCGGCTTCGAGACCCTGGTCGAAGCCGGCTATGCCCCGGAAATGGCCTATTTCGAGTGTCTGCACGAAGTGAAGCTGATCGTTGACCTGATCTATGAAGGCGGCATCGCCAACATGGACTACTCGATCTCCAACACTGCCGAGTACGGCCAGTACGTCACCGGCCCGCGCATCCTGAAGTACGACGAGACCAAAGCCCGCATGAAGGCGGTTCTGGAAGACATCCAGCAGGGCAAGTTCGTCCGCGACTTCATGCTGGAAAACGCGGTTGGCCAGCCGACCCTGAAAGCTTCCCGCCGAGCCAACGACGAGCACCTGATCGAGGAAACCGGCGCCAAGCTGCGCGGCATGATGCCGTGGATCTCGGCCGGCAAGATGGTCGACAAAGAGAAGAACTAAGGCGCCCGCGGGTACACCCGCTGACCTTACCTCTGCAGGGCGCTCCGTTTCGGGGCGCCCTTTTTTACAGGCGCAACTCAGTTGCGCTTACGTATTTTCGTCGAGCCATACGCCCAAGTCCGGATAACTGCATGTGATGCGCAAAAAGCCGCGCCCGACCCCGGGTGGGCGTGAAGTGCCCTCCCATATGGAGGGTCGGGCGCTGCCCGGCCTTCAGCCGGGCGATACAGGAGACAAAGATGAACCACTCCCCCGGCGCCGCCAATTGGGTCAAGCTTCTGTTTCTCGGCGTGATCTGGGGTGCTTCCTTCATGGCGGTGTCACTGGCGCTGCGGGGCTTTCCGCCGATGACCATCGCTGCGCTCCGCATCTTGATCGGCGCGATTTGCCTGCTGGCCGTCGTCTATGCCATGGGCATCGGCCTTCCGTCGCTGCGAGCGCGCGAGGGCCGGATCATCTGGGCCTGCGCGGCTGGGATGGGGTTCTTCACCAACGCCCTGCCCTTCACTCTGCTCAGCTGGGGGCAAACTTATGTGGCCAGCGGCTTTGCCGGGGTCTGCATGGCCGTTGTCCCGCTGTTTGTGCTGCCGCTCGCGCATCTTCTGGTGCCGGGCGAGCATATGACCCTGCGCCGCACCATCAGCTTCCTCATTGGCTTTGCCGGCGTGGTGGTGCTGATCGGGCTCGATGCGTTCCGCTCCGCCGGAACCGATTTTGAATCGCTGGCCCGCCTGGCCTGCCTGGGCGCGTCGCTGTGTTATGCCATCGGCTCGATCATCACCCGGCTCTGCCCGCAGGTGAACATGCTGTCGCTCTCCGCCGCAGCGCTGCTGTGCGGCGCTGGCATGATGACCCCTGCCGCGCTTTGGGCCGAAGGCGTGCCGGAGCTGCCCGCAGTTCTGCCGCTCGGTGCTGTCATCTACCTTGGGCTCCTGCCCACGGCGCTGGCGCAGGTGCTTCTTGTCCAGGTCGCCCGCAGCGCAGGCCCGGCCTTCCTGTCCACCGTGAACTACCAGGTGCCGGTCTGGTCGGTGATCTTTGGCGCGGCCCTTCTGGGCGAAACCCTGCCGCCGCAGCTGTTCGCTGCGCTGGCGCTGATCCTCGGCGGCCTTCTCCTCAGCCGCAGCCGCCGCCCGCGCGTTGCCTGAACCGCAAACCGTTCGATCGATAACAAAGCAATTGCCATTGACCCTGCCCGCCCGGCGGGGTCTTGTCGCGCGGTGAACCGGCAAGAGGGATCCATGCCCGATATCGCACCGCGCTACTGGCTAATGATTGCCATCCTGGGCTTTGTCTGGGGCGGGACCTTTCTGCTGATCAAGCTGGCGCTGGACGGCATCACCCCGTTCTGGCTCGCCGCCGGGCGGATCGGCTTTGCGGCACTTCTGTTGTGCGCGGTCTGGGGCTGGCGCGGGTTCAAGCTGTTCCGGGGCGAGACCAGCTGGCCCTCGCTGGTGATCATCGGCATCCTCAGCACCGCCCTGCCCTTCATGCTGATCTCCTGGGGGCAGCAGCATGTCTCTTCCGGCTTTACCGGCGTCAGCATGGCGGCGATCCCGCTGATGGTGCTGCCGCTGGCGCATGTCTTCGTGCCGGGTGAGCAGATGACCCTGCGCCGCTTGATTGGTTTTGCCATCGGCTTTGCCGGTGTTGCGCTGCTGATCGGCGGCAAGGCGTTTGAGACCAGCGGCGCCGAGCTGGAGGCCTATGGCCGCGCCGCCTGCCTGTCGGCAGCGGCCTGCTATTCGGTCAGCTCGATCCTGACCCGCCGCCTGCCGCCGGTGGACCCGGTGGGGCTGGCGGCCATCCTGCTGGTGATCGGCTGCTTCGTCATCTTCCCGGCCGCCTGGGCAGCCGAAGGCCCGCCGGTGATGCCGGACACGCAGACGCTGCTGATTGCCGCCATCCTCGGCCTGATCCCCACCGCCGCGGCCAATCTGCTGCGGGTGATCGTGGTGCGCGAGGCCGGGCCGACCTTCATGACCCTCACCAATTACCAGGTGCCGGTCTGGGCGGTGGTGCTGGGCGCGATTTTCCTGGGCGAAGAGCTGCCGCCCTCAATGCTGCTGGCGATGGTAATGATCCTGGGCGGCCTCGGCCTCAGCCAGTTCGGCAGGCTGAGCCGGCTGTTCGGCAAAGGGGGCTGACGCCCCCCCTGCCTTATTCGGACACAGCTGCCTCGACCGCGGCCACAACGCTGTCGACTGCCAGCGTCATCAGCTCGGCGTCTTCGCTTTCCGCCATCACCCGCACCAAGGGCTCAGTTCCGGACTTGCGGATCAGCAGCCGCCCCTGACCGTCCAGCATCTTCTCAGCCGCGGCAATCGCCTCCTGCACCTGCTCATCCTCCAGCGGCGCCTGGCCTGCCTCAAAGCGCACGTTGCGCAGCCGCTGCGGGACGGTTTCAAACTGATGCGCCAGGGCGGAGGCCTTCTGGCCGGTCTGAACCATCTCCGACAGGAAATGCAGCCCCGCCATCAGCCCGTCGCCGGTGGTGGCATAATCGCTCATCACGATATGGCCGGACTGCTCGCCACCCAGGTTAAAACCGCCCTCGCGCATCCGCTCCACCACGTAACGGTCGCCGACGGCGGTACGCTCCAGCCCCAGGCCCTTGGCCTCCAGATGCCGCTCCAGGCCCAGGTTCGACATTACCGTCGCCACCAGAGCGCCGCCCGCCAGCTGATCCTGCTCGGCCCAGCGGGTCGCCAGCAGCGCCATCAGCTGGTCGCCGTCGGCCACCGTGCCGGTTTCGTCAATCACGATCACCCGGTCCGCATCGCCATCCAGACAGATGCCTGCATGGGCGCCATGCGCCACAACCGCCTCCGCCGCGGTCTGCGGCTGGGTCGAGCCGCAGCCGCGGTTGATGTTCAGCCCGTCCGGGGACACGCCAACCGGGATCACATCGGCGCCCAGTTCCCACAAGACCTCCGGAGCCGTCCGGTGCGCTGCGCCATTGGCGCAGTCGATCACCACCTTCAGCCCGCTAAGGCTCAGGTTGCGCGGCAGCGAGCTTTTGACACGCTCGCCGTAGCGGAAGCGGGCGTCGTCGATCCGTTTGGCGCGGCCGATATTGGCGGCCTGCGCCAGTTCAACGCCGGTGTCGATCAGCGCCTCGATGTCCAGCTCGGCACTGTCGGACAGCTTGAAACCATCCGGGCCGAAAAACTTGATGCCGTTGTCCTCGGACGGGTTGTGGCTGGCGGAGATCATCACCCCGAGATCGGCCCGCATCGAGCGCGTCATCAGGCCCACCGCAGGCGTCGGCACCGGTCCCAGCAGCAGCACGTTCATGCCGGTCGAGGTCAGTCCCGCCGTCAGCGCGTTTTCAAACATATAGCCGGACAGCCGGGTATCCTTGCCGATCACCACCCGGTGCGCCCCGGTGCCATCGCGCCGGAAATAGCGCCCGACAGCAGCGCCGATGCGCAGTGCCATCTCGGCGGTCATGGGGTGGATATTGGCCGTGCCGCGCACGCCATCGGTGCCAAAAAGCTTTCGCATTATTATTTTCCTGCCCAATAAAGCCCTAGCGGACGGCCTGCCAGAGGCGCAGCGCCTGAACCGTCTCGGCCACGTCATGCACCCGCAGAAATTGCACGCCTTGCGCCAGCGCTGCAAGCCCGGCGGCAATGGACCCCGGCGCGCGGGCCTCCGCGCGCGGCTCTTCGCCGATCCTGCCGATAAAGCCCTTGCGGGACACGCCCAGCAGGATCGGGCAGCCAAGCCCGTGAAACAGGCTGAGATTGCGCAGAAGCGTCAGATTGTGCTCCTGCGTCTTGCCAAAGCCGATGCCGGGGTCGATCACGATCTGCTCGCGGATCACCCCGATGGCTTCCAGCCGGTCGATCTGCTGCTCCAGGAAATCATACACGTCCAGCAGCACGTTGGCATACTGGGGGTCCTGCTGCATGGTGGCGGGATCGCCCTGCGCATGCATGATGCAGACCGGCACGCTGGCCTGCGCCGCCAGCGGCGCCAGCGCGGGGTCGAAGGTGAAACCAGACACGTCGTTCAGCAGGTCGGCGCCCGCCTCCAGCGCTTCCAGCCCGACCGTGGCCTTGCGGGTGTCGATGGACACCGGCACCTGGCTTTCGGCCCGGATTGCCGCAATCACCGGAGCGGTGCGGGCGATCTCGTCGGCCTCAGCCACGTCCGCGGCCCCCGGACGGGTGGACTCGCCGCCCACATCAATAATCGTGGCGCCGTCGGCCACCATCTGCAGCGCCGCGGCCTTGGCGGCCTCGACGCCTGCATGTTTGCCGCCGTCGGAGAAGCTGTCAGGGGTCACATTCAAAATGCCCATGATCTGCGGCTGGGTCATGTCCAGCCCTGCGATCGAGGCGCGCCGCGCGCTCAGGCGGCGGCGCTCCTTCTCGGGCACCAGCCCGGCCGGGGCAATCCGCGGCGGCGCCTCGCGGCTCAGAATCTCAACCTCGGTGAACCACAGGGCACTGCCCGCCAGCGGAACCGCGCCCTCGGGGCGCGCCTCGCCATGTCGAACCAACGGCCGGTAATATGTCACAGTTGTGCTTGCTCCACGCTCACGCCCCGCAACGGGACGCCGGGATTATCAGGCAAATTCCCGCCAAGCACAATCATTTCACCCGCCTCGAATGTGGCGGCAAACCAGGCCGCCAGCGCCACCGAGTTCGACGGCGGCGCCGAGGGCCCTTCCACCGCGTCCAGCACGATCTTGGAGGGCGCCCAGACGCAGATTTGGCCGTTCTTCATCGCCCAGTCCAGTTCGGTCCGGGTCGACACCACAACGCAGCGGTCGTCCCTGGCCGCCAGCCGCCAGGCGTTTTGTTCAATCGCCAACAGGTCGATCCGCCGCTGCGTCCATTTGTGCCCGGTTGCGGGCACCGGCAGCGGATGGGTGCCGACGCACAGGATCAGCGGCCGCTTGCGGCACTGCATCTGGTCGATCCAGCCGGTCAGGTTCTCGCTGTCGATGGCGTCATTGGACAGATACATCAGGCGCGGATGCGGGCGCTCTTCCTCATTCACCAGATGGCTGATCTGATCCTTCGAGCGCACCACCTCGACACCCAGCGCGCCAGGACCGCGGTCCAGTTTCTCGATCCGCACAAAGGCGCGCACCGCCTGATGCTCCAGCAGGATCCGCTCGGCCACGCGTTCGGCCAGGGTTTCCAGCAGGTTCAGCCGCTCGGCCGCCAGCTCATGCGCAATCGCCTCCGTCACCTTGTCATAGGACAGGATGCGGTCAACATCGTCATCCAGGTCCTTGGGCAAGGGCGCCACTTCGACCACCACGTTGAAACAGATCCGCTGGGTGGTGCCGCGCTCCGCCTGAAAGGCGCCGATCTCCACCTCGACGGTGTGGTCCCGCAGGGAAATGCGGTCCAGCGGACCCGGTGCGGCGGTCGCCACGGAACGCTCAGAGGGGTGCGCAAAGGCGAGGCGGATTTCAGAGGGCATGGGAAACGGGCCTTTGGCTGGCTGTGTCGGGTGTGGGTCCCAACAATAGTCTTTTGGCGCCTTCATAACAGTCCCGCAAACGCCACGCCAGTAGCCGAAAGCGGCACGGATATGCCGCCTTCAGGCGTTCAGTTGCTCAGCGCGGTCCGGTAGCGATCGTCGCGGTAGAACACATGCACGCCGATGCGCGCGGTGTTTGTGAAGACCCGGCTCCAGCGCGGCCGCACCGCGGTGGTGTGATAGTAGGTCGCGCCATCCGTCAGCTCGGTCTTCAGCCCGTCCAGCGCCGCCCGCGCCACCTTCGACACCCGCTGATAGGCCTTCTTTTCGTTGATCACTTCCTTGTAGCCGTCGCAGGTGTAGGTGAACTGGCACTGGTACTTGCGCCCGGTGCCCTGTTTGATCACCCCGCACAGCGTATTCGGGAACTGGGCGCTTTTGACCCGGTTCAGGATCACCTCGGCCACGGCAAACTGGCCTTTCACGGTCTCGCCCCGGGCCTCGAAATACAGCGCCTCCGCCAGGCAGGCAAATTGCTCGCCGCCTGTCGCTTTTGGCCGCGAATCCAGCCACGCTTTGCTGTATTCGACTTTCGCCTGAGGCTTACGGCTATTGAGCGGATTTGAGCGGTATCCAAACAATCCGCTGAACTTTCGGGCAGGTACTGCGTTGAGACTGGCCTGTTCACGCTCGATCAGCGCATCCAGGCCGGTTTCGGCGGCAACACTTTTACCCATCGTGATGGTGGCAGCCATCACGGCAATCATAGTCAACAATTTCATTCAGGGTTCCCCCGTCCTAGCAGCTTGTGCCCGGTGTCCCCAGCACATGCGATCGCATCCCTTAATGGAATTGGCCCCAAACGTCCAGCTTTCGGGGGGCTGCCGCACGGTACAGGAAACACACGAGCCGCCGGTCTGACGCCGGCGGCCGCTGGATGCCCCAATTTTTCTTAATATTTTGTGTAGGTTGGTGCGACCTGGCCGGTTTGGCTGGAAATCGCCAATTGGGCTGCGGCCAAACGCGCAACCGGCACGCGAAACGGCGAGCACGAAACGTAATCAAAGCCCGCATCCCGGCAAAACGCAATCGATTCGGGGTTGCCGCCGTGCTCGCCGCAGATCGACAGGGTGATATCCGGATTCTCCGCCCGGCCGCGCTGCACCCCCAGTTTCAGCAGCTCTCCCACGCCGTCAGTGTCCAGCACGTGGAAGGGATCTTCAGGGAAAACGCCCTGGTTCACGTAATCCGACATGAACCGGCCCGCATCGTCGCGCGACAGGCCATAGGTCATCTGGGTCAGGTCGTTGGTGCCAAAGCTGAGGAACGCCGTATGCGGTGAAATCTCGCCCGCGCGCAGCGCCGCGCGCGGCGTTTCCACCATCACCCCCAGCCGGTAGGTAAAATCCTCGCTGCGCTCGGCCTTCACCGCGGCGGCCACCGCGTCAATACGGGTCTTGACCAGTTCCACCTCGCGCTTGGCCGAAACCAGCGGGATCATGATCTCCGGCACCACCGGCTCGCCCCATTTGGAGGCTTCCAAAGTGGCCTCAAAGATCGCCCGCGCCTGCATGTCGTAGATTTCCGGCACCGTGACCCCCAGCCGCACGCCGCGCAGGCCCAGCATCGGGTTGTACTCGCCCATCTCCTCCACCCGGCGCGTCACATCGCTGACCGGGATGCCCAAGGCCTCCGACAGCTCGCGCTGGCCGGATTTGGTGGCGGGCAGGAATTCATGCAGCGGCGGGTCGAACAGGCGGATGCAAACCGGCATCCCCTCCATGATCCGGAACAGCTCGCGGAAGTCATTGCGCTGCATCGGCAGCAAGCGCTCCAGCACCGCAGCCCGGCCAGAGGATGTCTCGGCAAAGATCATCTCCCGCATCACCGTCAGGCGGCCGGGATCAAAGAACATGTGCTCGGTGCGGCAGAGCCCAATGCCTTGGGCGTTGAATTTCCGTGCCGTTTCAGCATCTTCCGGCGTATCCGCATTGGCCCGGATGCCGATGTCGCGGGCACCGTCCGCCCAGGTCAGCAGGGTCAGCAGCGCGCCGTCCTCCGCCGCCTCCAGCATCTCCGGCTGGCCCGCCAGAACCTGGCCGCTGCTGCCGTCGATGGTGATGATCTCGCCAGCCTTGAACATCCGCCCATCCGCGGCCTGCAGCATCTTGAGCTTGGTGTGGAACTTGATGTTGGACGCGCCGACAATACAGGGCAGCCCCAGACCGCGGCCGATCACCGCGGCGTGGCTGGTCATGCCGCCCTTCTCGGTCAGCACCCCGGCAGCGGCGTGCATACCGCGCACATCCTCCGGCGAGGTTTCCCGCCGCACCAGGATGCAAGGCTCGCCGCGCGCCGCGCTGGCCTGCGCCCCGGCGGCAGTGAACACCAGCTTGCCGGTGGCCGCGCCCGGGCTGGCGGCAATGCCGCGCCCGATCACGTCGCGCTTGGCATAAGGCGCCACCTGGCGGTGCAAAAGCTCGTTCAGGATATGCGCATCGACCCGCATCAGCGCCTCTTGCTGCGGGATAATCCCGTCTTCCGCCAGCGCCACCGCAATCCGCACCGCCGCCCGCGCCGAGCGGACCACCCGCACCCCGTCCAGGATATGCACCCGGCCGTTGTCGACGACGAACTCCAGCTGCATCTCCTCGCGCAGCTTGCGGCGCATCAGCGCGGCGTGAGCCTTGAGATCCGCAAAGGCTTCCGGCGCCAGTTCCTCCAGCGACAGCCCGCGGGCGTCCTTGGCCAGATACAACGCCCCGGCCCCGGCCCCCAGCGCGTCGCGGCCCTGGCTTTGGCTCAGGTAGCGCCCGGTCAGCTGCGGCTGGCCGGTGGTGGAATTCACCAGCTGCAGCACGCCGGAGCCGCATTCGCCCTGCCCCACACCGGGGATCATCTCCTGCACCACCAGCCCGAGGCCGGCATCGGCCGGTGCGCCCTTGGCCTGGCGCAACAGCCGCGCCGAGGTGCCCTCCCACGCCCGCGCCATCGAGCGCAGCACCTCCGCCAGCTGCTCGCCCGGGTCCTGCGGGAACGGCTCGTCGGTTTCCGCCTCATAGGCATGCAGGATTTCGCTCAGCGCATCCGGGCCGCCGTCCTCGACATCGTCGAACACATCCGGGTCCAGCCGCGCCACATGCACTGCGTAGGATTGCACGAACCGCAGATACAGCGCCGCCGCCGCTTCCCGGCCCAGGGTGTCGCACAGGTCAACATAGCGCGCATCATTCATGCCGATGTTCAGGATCGCGCCGGGACCGCCCCAGTCCGGGTCCTCGGACGAGGGGCGCACGCACAGCAGCGCCTCCGGGTCGAACTCCCCCAGCACCGCTGACAGATCGGGCATCTGCCCTTCGGCGATGGCATGCACCGCATCAAAGGACAGCGCCACCGTGCGCGGCACCGGCAGGTCCAGCCGCACCAGCCGCTGCAAGCATTTTGCCCGCCCGCCATGGGTGGCGGTGGCAATTGGCGCGGTGGCGGTGATGAGGCAGGCCGGCGGGGTCTGTACGAAATCTTTCTGCACTGCAGCACGTCTCCTTTGCCAGTCACCATAAGGGGATGCGGCGATGGCGCAAGAGCCTTGTAGCGGCCTGCGGAGGCTGAAAGCGCTGCGGAAACGAAAAACCGGCCTTCCCTTGCGGAAAGGCCGGTCCCTGCGGGGCGAGTATTTCTTGGAAAGATGAAAGCGCGGCCGCGCCCTTTCAGCCCTCGACTTTGGTGAGGTCGGCCACCTGGCCGCAGACCTGGCGGATCTGGCTGAGGAGGTTGAGGCGGTTGCGGCGCAGCACCTCGTTCTCCGCGTTCACCTGCACCGCTTCAAAGAACGCATCGACCGGCGCGCGCAGAGCGGCCATGCCCCGCATGGCTGCCGCGAAATCTTCGGCCTCGATGGCCGGAGAGATCGCCGCCCCGCCTGCCTCCAGCGCAACGAACAGCGCTTTCTCCGCCGGGTCCTCGGCAAACTTGCGGTCGGCGCCAAAGGAGTATTCCACGCCGTCCTTTTCCTCCGCCTGGCTGAGGATGTTGTTGGCGCGTTTGAAACCCTGCAAGAGGTTTTCGCCATCCTCGGTCTTCAGGAAGTCTTCCAAGGCGCGGGCGCGTTTCACCAGCAGGGTCAGATCGTCGTTGCCGTCCATGGCGATACAAGCGTCGATCACGTCGTGGCGGATGCCCTGGTCGCGCAGGAACACCTTAAGGCGGTCGTGGAAGAAGCCACGCAAATCATTCACGTCAGCAAATGCTTCACCTGACGCACCTTCACGCTTGCCAGTAATCTCAGCGGCTTTGCCGAAGACCATATTGAGAGGCATCCGCACATCATTCTCCAGCACCAGCCGGATCACCCCCAGCGCGGCGCGGCGCAGGGCGTAGGGGTCTTTGGAGCCGGTGGGCTTTTCATCAATCGCCCAGAAGCCGGTCAGCGTGTCCAGCTTGTCGGCCAGCGCCACTGCAACCGAGACCGGCTCCGACGGCACATCGTCGCCCGGCCCGAGCGGCGAGTAATGCTGTTCGCAGGCGTTGGCGACTTCTTGCGGCAGGCCCGCGGCCTCGGCGTAGTAGCGGCCCATCAGGCCCTGCAGTTCCGGGAATTCATAGACCATTTCCGACGACAGGTCGGCCTTCGCCACCCGCGCTGCCTGCTCTGCCAGACCGGCATCGGCGCCGACCACCGGCGCGATCTCCCGCGCCAGCGCGGCGATCCGGTCGATGCGCGCCGCCTGGGTGCCCAGTTTGTTGTGGAAGGTCACGTTGGAGAGGTTCTCCACCCAGACGCCCATGCCCGCTTCGGACTTCGCCGTGCGCAGGTCGTTCTCCCAGAAGAACTTGGCATCCGCCAGACGCGCCGACAGGACCTTCTGGTTGCCCGCCAGGATGGTGGCGCCATTGTCCGCCGTTTCGCGGTTGGCAACGGTGATGAACTTCTCAATCCGGCCGGTCTTGGGGTTCTTCACCGAGAAGAATTTCTGGTGCTCGCGCATGCTGGTCTGCAGCACCTCCGGAGGCAGTTCCAGGAACTCCTCGCCGATCGCACCCATCAGCACCACCGGCCATTCGACCAGACCGGCGACCTCGGCCAGCAGGCCTTTATCCTCGACCACGTCCAGCCCGCTGGCGAAGGCCTGATTGGTCGCCTCCTGCCAGATCGCCTCCGCCCGTTCGCGGGCGTCGAGCACCACGTGCGCGCGCTTCAGCTTGGCCGCGTAGTCGTCAAAGCCGGTAACGGTGATTTTCTCCGGCGCCATGAAGCGGTGACCGCGGGTGGTGTTGCCCGATTTGATGCCGTCGATATCCAGGTCCACCACGGAGGTGCCGTTTTCATCCGACAGGATGCACAGAATCGAATGCAGCGGACGAACCCAGCGCAAGGATCCTGCGCCCCAGCGCATGGATTTGGGCCAGGGGAAGTTGCGGATACAGTCTTCCAGCACTTCGGCAATGATCTCCGCCGCCGGGCGGCCCGGCTTTTCGATCATCGCGAAATAGACCGCGCCCTTGGGGGTTTCACGCTCCTCCAGCTGGTCGCGGGTCAACCCCGCGCCGCGCAGGAAGCCCTCGATGGCCTTCTCCGGCGCGCCCACTTTCGGGCCTTTGCGCTCTTCGCGGATGGTCGGGCTTTGCGCCAGGAGGCCATCCACCGCCAGCGTCAGGCGGCGCGGCGTCGACAGCGCCGCGGCGCCGGCGTAGGTGAGGCCTGCCTCGACCAAACCATCGGTCACGCGCTTCTTCAGGTCCTCCGCCGCACGCGCCTGCATACGGGCCGGGATTTCCTCGGAAAACAGTTCAATCAGCAGATCGGGCATTGGATGTCCTCGGGCGTGGCCGCGCATACGGGCGCAGCAGTATTATTGAATAGGGCGGGCTTGCGGCGACGGCTCATCATTCGCTTCCGCCCACCTCGGGCCGCGGCGGGCATTCCTCGCCGACCACGGTGCCGTCATAGGCTTTCTGGCCGCAGTCGTTCAGCTCATGCCAGACATAGCCGCGGCCCTCCCCGGTGACGGCAACAATGCGGTCGACGCCATAGGAGATGTTCTTGACCGACAGGAACGACTTGGCCGAGCCATCCGCCAGTTTGGCACCGATGGCGGCAGCATCGAAACACTCGAACCAGTCCGGCGCATTGCGCGGCTCGGTCTTGTCCGACAGGGTGAAGACCTGCGCCAGCTCATCCGGCGACACCTTGGTGCTGAAACAGGCCCGGTAGCGGATCGGGGAGCTGCCGGCGTCAATCGCCTCGAAGTCCGAATAGGCAATCGGCTGCCCCTCGCCGCCGTCCAGCGGCACCAGCACAACATCGCGGCCCGGCTGCAGCGCGACCTCATCGTAGAAGCCGTAGACCTGCAGGTAATACATCGCGCCGCCGGCGGCGAGCGCGGAGACGATCAGGATCAGGGCAAGGAATTTCCCCATAACGTTCTGTCCCCTGCTCAGGCCGCGGTCTCTGCCGTGTGGCCGCCAGCCCCGGTCAGCACAAAGGCGTCGGCGCATTGCTTGGCCAGCGCCCGGACCCGGCCGATATAGGCCTGGCGTTCGGTAACGGAAATCACCCCGCGGGCGTCCAGCAGGTTGAAGATATGCGAGGCCTTGATGCACTGGTCATAGGCGGGATGCGCCATGATGATGCGTTTGCCGGTCTTGGGGTCGATATGCTCCTGCGCCAGGATCGCGGCGCATTCGGCCTCGGCCTCCTCGAAATGGCGCAGCAGCACATCGGTGCTGGCCACGTCAAAGTTCCAGCGGGCGTATTCTTCCTCGGTCTGCTTGAACACATCGCCATAGGTCAGCGGGATCATCGCGTCCGGATCGTTGAACGGCATGTCCATCACGTGATCGACGCCCAGCACATACATCGCCAGACGCTCCAGGCCATAGGTCAGCTCGCCGGACACCGGGTGGCAGTCATGGCCGCCGACCTGCTGGAAATAGGTGAATTGGCTGACTTCCATGCCGTCGCACCAGACCTCCCAGCCCAGGCCCCAGGCGCCCAGCGTCGGGCTTTCCCAGTCATCCTCGACAAAGCGGATGTCATGCAGCGCCATGTCAATGCCAATCGCCTCCAGCGAGCCCAGATACAGCTCCTGCAGGTTCGGCGGGCTGGGTTTGATCAGCACCTGGTACTGGTAATAATGCTGCAAGCGGTTCGGGTTCTCGCCATAGCGCCCGTCGGTGGGGCGGCGCGAGGGCTGCACGTAGGCCGCGGCCCAGGCCTTGGACCCCAGCGAGCGCAGCGTGGTCGCCGGGTGGAAGGTGCCGGCGCCGACTTCCATGTCATAGGGCTGCATCACCGCGCAGCCTTTGGCGGCCCAGTAGTTCTGAAGCCTCAGGATAATCTCTTGGAAAGAGCGCGGCGCGCCGTTGGTCTGGGTCATGTCTTATCCCTTTATGGGCGCAGTTGCTGTGAATTCGAGCATTTGCCGCCGCGGGGTCATAATCAAAGGAGACACCCGAAGCTGCCTAAGGATGCGTCCAAAGTTGTCTCTGGGGTCATATGCAAGGCTTTTGGCAGGGTCAACGCCCTGCGGCAGCTTGCCCGGCAGCTGCGGCCCGCTGCACGCAGCGGATCGGCAACAAAAGTGCGGGAATGCGGCAACGGGCCGGGAATTCCCCCTGCGATGAGGAGTTCCCTTTGCTGCTGCAAAATGCTTTACCTCCGCGGCAAAGAATTAAGAGTAATTCCGGGATACGAGGCCCTGACAATGAATAAACTGTTTGCCGCTCTGGCGCTGCCGCTGATCGCGCTGGCCATTGCGTTCGCTGCGCCTGTGTCGGCGCAAAGCAGCCGGGAAGCGGTCTGGATCCAGATTGCCGCCCGCCCCTCCCTGCGCGAAGCCGAAAGCGAGGCCCGCACCTATGCCGCGCGCCTGCCGGATGTGTCGGGCTACGCGCTTGGCGGCGGCTGGTACGGCGTGGTGCTGGGCCCCTATGCCCGCGAGGACGCAGAGCGGGTGCTGCAGGTCTACCGCGCCGAGGGCCAGATTCCGCGCGACAGCTTCATCGCCTTCCGCCGCAATCTGCGCAGCCAGTTCTACCCGGTGGCGGCAGATGCCACCCCGCCGGCGGAGCCAGCCCCGGCCCCTGCCCCGGCAGAGCCTGCGGTGCAGGAGCCTGAACCGCAGCAGCAGACGGCCCCGCAATCGGCCCTGCCCGACGAGACTCCTGCCCAGGCGCGCCGCAGCGAAAGCGCGCTCAGCCGTGAACAGCGGATGGATCTGCAAGTCGCGCTGAAAGCCGCTGGCTTCTACGAGTCCGCTATCGACGGTGCCTTTGGCCGCGGCACCCGCGCCTCGATGAGCGACTGGCAGGCGGCCCGCGGCTTTGAGCCGACCGGGGTGCTGACCACCGCCCAGCGCCAGGTGCTGATGGATGAATACAACGCGCCGCTGATCTCCGCCGGCATGGCACGGGTAGAAGACACCAAGGCCGGCATCGCCGTGCAGTTGCCCGCAGCTGAGGTGAGTTTCGACCGCTATGAATCACCCTTTGCCCATTACACCAGCAAGGGGGATGCGGGCGCCCGGGTGCTGCTGATCAGCCAGCCCGGCGACAAGCGCACCCTGTTCGGCCTCTACGACATCCTGCAGACGCTGGACATCGTGCCGCTCGAGGGTCCGCGCCAGCGCGGCAGCAACAGCTTCACCATCGAAGGCCGCAACGACCGGATCGTCTCCTTCACCCAGGCCAGCTTGGAAAACGGCGAAGTGAAGGGGTTCACCCTGATCTGGCCCGCCGGTGACGAGGACCGCCGCACCCGGGTTCTGGCCGCAATGCAAGCCAGCTTCACCCGCCTCGAAGGTGTGCTCGATCCGGCCGCGGGCGGCGACGCGGTGCAGGACATCGACCTGGTTTCCGGCCTGGAGATCCGCAAGCCGAAGTTGTCGCGCTCGGGCTTCTTTGTGGACGGCAACGGCAGCGTGCTGACCACATCGGACGTGGTGGCGGGCTGCACCCGGATCACCCTGGATCACGGCTATCAGGCCGAGGTCATGGCCAATGACGCGGCCGGCGGCATCGCCATCCTGCGCCCGGCAGAGCCGCTGGCCCCCGCCGCCGTGGCCGAGCTCAGCACCGCCTCCCCGCGCCTTCAATCCGAGATTGCGGTCTCCGGGTTCTCCTACGAGGGCGTGCTGGGCGCGCCGAGCCTCACCTGGGGCAAGATCGCCGATGTCAAAAGCCTCGATGGCAACACCGCTGTGGCGCGGCTCGACCTGACCGCCCAGGCCGGCGATGCCGGCGGCCCGGTGATTGACAGCACCGGCGCGGTGCACGGCATGCTTCTGCCGCGGCAGCCCGATGGCAAGCAGCTGCCCGAGGGCGTGAGCTTTGCGGTCAATGCCGAAGCCCTCCGCAGCGCGCTGAGCGCAGCCGGCGTAACCGCAGCCAGCAAGTCCCCCGCCGCCGGCAGCCTGCCCAGCGCGGCAATCTCCCGGCTCGCCTCCGGCATGACCGTCCTGGTCAGCTGCTGGGAGTAAGCGCCCGGCCCGGATACGGGCACCAAGGGTCAAAAGCATCAGCCGGCGCGCCCACCGCGCCGGCTTTTTTTTGCGGCCGGTGCCGCGCCGGAAAGAGGTCTATCCGCTTGTGGCGCACGGGGCTGCTCCCGCCCGGCGCCGGGCCCTGCCAGGCCCTCAGCCCGTTGGGCATGGCACCGCACCTCCGTGCGGTGCCGCGCCGCGCGCAGGCGCGGCGCCGGGCCCAAGGCCTCCAAGGCGGCATCAGCCCCGCTGAGGACGCCTGCGGGCGCGGGAGCCCCGCCGCTGCGTTTCAAGTACAGCGCCGGGAAGAACAGCAGGGCCGGGAGGTGTATCAGTACGGGTGAATGCGGCCGTCCCAGGTGTGGAAGCAGCCGGTGGTCTCCAGCGACAGCACGTCGAATTCGTTGATCAGCCCGGCAACCGACTCTGACACCGTGATGTCGCCCTCATCGCCGCCCATGTCGGTGCGCACCCAGCCCGGGTGGTATATGCCGACGGCAATCCCTTCGGCCTTCAGATCGGCGGCCAGGTTGCGGCCAAGGTTCAGCGCCGCCGCCTTCGACGCACGGTAGGCATAGCTGCCGCCCGGCGCCCGTGACTGGCTGGCCATTTGCGATGACAGGATGGCGATCTTCGGCTCCTGCGCCAGCCGCAGGTTGGGCATCATCGCCTGCACCGTCAGGAACACGCCCGTCACATTGGCCGCCAGCGTCTTGGCCCAGACTTCGGCCGAGTAATCCGCCAGCCCCATCGCCTTGTCGATATAAACCCCGGCATTGCAGACCAGCAGGTCCACCGGCCGGTTCCGGATCTGGGCGGCAAAACGCGCCTGCTGGCCGGGGTCGGAGACATCCAGCTTCACCCCCGAGGAGTGATCCCGCGAGGTGCCGGTCACATCGTGGCCTGCCTCCCGCAGCTGCTTCACCAGCTCCTTGCCGATGCCGCGGCTGGTTCCCGTCACGACTGCATGCATACTGCCCTGCCTCTCAATTCGCTTTGCGCCCGGGACGGAACGGCAGCGGCAGCACCGGCACACCTTCCTCGATCAGCTCCCGCGCGTCTTCAAGTTTGGCCTCGCCATGAATGGCCCGCTCCGGCGCCTCGCCCAGATGCATCGCCCGCGCCTCCCGCACAAAGCGGTCGCCCACATAATCGGAGTTCTCTTCCACCTTCCGGCGCAGCTCGGCAATGGCCTTCTCCACCTCGCCTGACGGACGGCTCAGCAGGCCCGGCCCGGCCTGCGCCGCCGCAGGTGCCGGCAGCGAAACGGAAGGTGCAGCGGCAGCGGGCGCGGCGGCCTGCGGTTCGGGCTCGCCAACAGCGGACACTGCCTTGCGCCCCGGGCGCACCCGCGGGGCCATGATCGCCTTTTTCACCCCGGTGCCGCCGCAAACCGCACAGGACACCATGCCGGCCGCCGCCAGCTTGTCAAACGCCGCCGCAGACTGGAACCAGCTGTCAAAGCTGTGGCCCTCTGCGCATTTGAGGCTGTATTGAATCATGTTTTCCCTCATAGCAGGAAGAGGCGATTAAATCTCCCTTTCCGGCAAGTGCAAGTGCTCTATGCGCTCAATCCGCCGCACCGGGGCGCTGCAGCCGCTGCCGCAGCCGCGCCGCAAGTTCCTCCTGCGGCGTTCCAGCCTCCACCGCCAGCCGCCGCAGGCCGAAATGCACATGCGCCATCTCCCGGTAATAGCCGGAGAAGACATAGTTCACCGCGGCCCCCGCAACCGCGCCGGCAAGCGGCACCGCCTGTGCCGCCAGCTTCTGCCCCAGCACCGCCCCCAGCTTGGGCGCCACCTGCGCAATCAGCTTATGCACCCCGCCGGGCAGCCCCAGCCGCAGCGAGACGAAGCCCAGATCGGCCCCGTCATCGCTGGCCAGCGGGCCCGCCGCGGCAAACACCTGGATGCAATCGAAGGTGACGCTCTCGGCTTCCGGGTCAAAGCCTTCGGCCGCTGCGGCGCTTTGAATGGTGCGCAGCAAAAAGGCGGTGGTGGCAGGCAGCTCGACCAGCGCCCCCGGCAGTCCCGCCGCGCCGCCCGCCGCGCCCATGGCGGCGCTGACAACCCGGTCGACGCCGGGCTTCTGGTCCGGCACCAGGCGGCGCGACGTGGTCGCGCCTTTCATGGCCAGCCGCAGCGCGGTTTCCGTGGCGCCGGTCAGCCCGGCGCGCACCGGCGCCGGCAAGCGTTCCAGCAGGCTCTCGCCGCTGCCGCCCAGCCGGGTCATCAGCTCCACGCCGAACCCGCCTGCCGCGTGATAGCGATTGGCCAGCGCGTCCAGCTCCGCCTCGACCTCTTGCGGGGTCAGCTCCCGCGCGTTGCTCAGAATGTCTGCCACATCCGTCTCCTGTACCTGCATAACAGATCGGCGGAAGCGGCGGCGATTTCAACCCTGCCAGCGGGTCACCTGGCCGCGGAGTCCGTCCCAGGCGCCATCCTGCAGGGCAAGCCCCAGAACCCGGTCCGGGTTGGTGGGCGGCGGCATCTCAACCCCCTCCAGCCGGGTGAAGCCAAAGCGCCGGTAATAGGGCGCATCGCCCACCAGCATCACCCGCGCCCAGCCGCTCTCCTGCGCCTTGGCCAGGCTGTCGCGAATCAGCGACCCGCCCAGCCCCTCGCCCTGCCGCGTCGGATGCACCGCCACCGGCCCCAGCAAGAGCGCCGGCGCGTCCCCGATCAGCACCGGCCAGAACCGGATCGCCGCAGCCAGGATACCGTCGCTGTCGCGCGCCACCTGACTGAGGCCCGCCACCGGCGGCACCCCTTCGCGCAGCCGGTACGAGGACAGCGCCTCGCGGCCCGGCGCAAAGCACAGGTCGTAAAGCGCCTCGACCTCCCACCGGTCGTCCGCCCGTTCCGCTTGCAATTCGATCACGCTGCCCTGCCTCCGCCAATATCTCCTGCAGGCTGGCATTTGGCCTAACACGGGCGTAAGGCTTGGGCAAACACCTAAGCCACAGAACAGGAAGCCAGAATGTTCTACCGCCCCGAGGACGGCCACGGCCTGCCCCACAACCCGTTCAACGCCATTGTCACGCCCCGCCCCATCGGCTGGATCTCTTCCCGTTCCGCCGACGGGGTGAACAATCTGGCGCCCTACTCCTTCTTCAACGCGGTCGCCTATACGCCGCCGCAGGTGATGTTTGCCTCCACCAGCGCCAAGCCCGACCAGGACGGCACCAAGGACAGCGTCGCCAACATCGAGGCCACCGGCGTCTTTTGCGTCAACGTGGTGTCCTATGCGCTGCGCGATGCGATGAACGCCAGCTCCGGCGCGCTGCCCAAGGACGTGGACGAGTTCGCCCATGCCGGCCTGACCGCCGTGGAGTGCGAAACCATCGCCTGCGCCCGTGTCGCCGAAGCCCCCGCGGCGCTGGAATGCCGGCTGACCCGAATCGTGACCCTCCCGGGCGAGGCCAACAAGGTCGTGTTCGGCGAGGTGACCGGCGTCCACATGCGCGACGAGTGCCTGAAGGACGGCGCCTTTGATGTCACCACCTTCCAGCCGCTCGCCCGCCTCGGCTACCGCGACTATTCGGTGGTGCGCGACCTGTTCCCGCTCACCCGCCCCGATGATTGAGACCCGCGATGCCGCTGCCTGACCCCCGCAAACGCAACCCCATCATCCTGCCGGATGGCACGCCGCACGCAGGCACCGTGATGCTGAGCCAGGTTCTGGACCACCCGAACATCCAGGCTGGCGATTACAGCTATGCCTCCGACTTCGACCCGCCGGACAACTGGGCGCAGCACTTGGCCCCCTACCTGTTTCCCGGCGCCCGCGAGCGGCTGGTGATCGGCCGCTTCTGCCAGATCGCCCACGGCGCGCGCTTCATCACCGCCTCGGCCAACCACGCGCAGGAAGGCCTCAGCTGCTACCCGTTCCCGGTGTTCGACCCTAGCCAGATGGCCGGCTTCCAGCCCGACACCCGCGACACGGTGGCGGGCAACGATGTCTGGATCGGCTACGGCGCCCTGATCCTGCCCGGCGCCCGCATCGGCGACGGTGCCATCATCGGCGCAGGCGCGGTGGTGCGCGGCACGGTGCCGCCCTACGCCATCGTCACCGGCAACCCCGGCACCGTGCAGGGCTACCGCTTCTCCAAGCCGCAGATCGCCCGGCTGCTGGCACTTAAATGGTGGGACTGGCCCGCGGACCTCATTACCCGTGCCGAACCAGCGCTTTTGTCTGGCGACCTCGACATGCTGGAGAGCATCGCGCCTGACTGAGCGTTTGCTGATATGGTGAGCCGGAAGCCACCTTCGAAATTAAAAAAGCCCGCAGTTCATTCGAACCGCGGGCTCTTTTGTCAAACCGTCAGCGATTAGTGGCCGCCCAGGATTCCGGTCCTGACCGAGTAGTCCACCGCCAGCTCATAGTCCGGGTCGTCGTCGCTATCGACCATCAGGTGGCCCGCCTTGGTCAGCAGCTGGTGGCAGTCGCGGCTCAGGTGGCGCAGCACCAGTTTCTTGCCCTCGGCTTCATACTTTCCAGCCAGCGCCTCGATTGCCTGCAGCGCCGACTGGTCCACCACCCGGCTGCGCGCGAAGTCCACGATCACATGGTCCGGATCGCCCGCCACATCAAACAGCTCGATGAACCCGTCGGTGGAGCCAAAGAACAGCGGCCCTTCGATCTCATAAACCTTGGCGCCTTTGTCGGATGCCGACTCGCGGGTATAGGCGTGGATGCGGCGCGCGTTGTTCCAGGCATAGGCCAGCGCCGAGACGATGACGCCCACCACAACCGCAATCGCGAGGTCAGTCATCACCGTCACCACGGTCACCAGCACGATCACGAAGGCATCCATCAGCGGCACCTTGGTCATGATCTTGAGGCTGTTCCAGGCAAAAGTGCCGATCACCACCATGAACATCACGCCCACAAGCGCGGCCAGCGGGATCTGCTCGATCAGCGGCGAGGCCGCCACGATGAACAGCAAGAGGAACAGCGCCGCGGCAATGCCCGCAATCCGCGTCCGCCCGCCCGATTTCACGTTGATCATCGACTGGCCGATCATCGCGCAACCGCCCATGCCGCCGAAAAAGCCGGTCACCACGTTGGAGGCGCCCTGCGCAATGCACTCCTGGCTGGCACCGCCGCGCTTGCCGGTGATCTCGCCCACCAGGTTCAGCGTCAGCAGGCTCTCGATCAGGCCGATCGCCGCCAGGATCACCGCATAGGGCAGGATGATCCACAGGGTTTCCAGCGTGAAGGGCGCCAGCGCGGTGCCATAAAGCCCCTCACCGGTGCCAAACGGGTTATGGAACGCCGGGAAGCCGCCCTCGATCGAGGCCATGTCGCCGACCCGCGGCACATCCAGACCCAGCGCAATCACCAGCACCGCGACGATGCCGATGCCCGCCAGCGGCGCCGGGATGATGCTGGTGATCTTGGGCGTCCCCCAGATGATCACCATGGTCAGCGCCACCAGCCCCAGCATCATGTAAAGCGAGGCACCGCTCAGCCACTCCGCGCCATCACTGCCCGGCACCTTGAACTGGGTGAGCTGCGCCAGGAAGATCACGATGGCGAGGCCGTTCACAAAGCCCAGCATCACCGGATGCGGCACCAGGCGGATAAACTTGCCCCAATGCATGACGCCCGCAAAGATCTGCAGGATCCCCATCAGCACCACTGTGGCAAACAGGTATTCCACCCCGTGCTGTGCCACCAGCGCCACCATCACCACCGCCAGCGCGCCGGTCGCGCCGGAAATCATCCCGGGCCGGCCGCCGAACACCGCGGTGATCAGCCCCACCATGAAGGCCGCGTACAGCCCGACCAGCGGATGCACCCCCGCAACAAAGGCGAATGCCACCGCCTCCGGCACCAGCGCCAGCGCCACGGTGAGACCGGACAGCAATTCAGTGCGCACGCGGGCCACGGTAAAGCCCTCGTCCTGCATGATGGAAAGGTTCGGAGGGGATATCTGCTTGGCCAGCAAAGCCATGGCTGCGCGTCTCATTGGGTGTACCTGTGCTCGGGAGGAGGAGTGTTCGCTGCCCGCCCCTAGCGGAAATACGCCAATGGGGCAAGGGCGCGGGGCCAGGCGGCCATCCATCGCGCGAACGTGAATTGCACCAGCCGCCCGCCATACACAGGTACAGCCGCAGTAAGCTCCCAGGGGAAAAGATGATGCGGATCCTGCTTGCCTGCCTTGCCCTCGCCGCCGCCCCTGCCCTTGCACAGGACCGGGCCGGAAATGACACCGCCAGCGACTGGCGGGTCAAGCATTATGAAAACTTTAGCATTTGGACCTCCGCCTGCGACGAGCGCGAGGAGGCCAAAGCCCTGGTGCAGCGCTGCTACATCCGCTGGGTGGATGTGTTCTCGCCGCGCCCCAGATTTGCGGGCCAGTTCCTTTTCCTCACCCCAGATGCGGAGGGCTGGAAGGTCAGCTTCGGCATTGAACCCGGAACTCTGTTCAGCCCCGGAGGCTTCCGCATCGAACGGCAGGGAGAGGTCGCATGGCGCAGCCTGCATCCCGGCTGCCTCACCGGTCTCAGCTGCAGCTTTACCGGCGCCGGCGCGGACAAGCTGATTGCGCAGATGCGTGAGGGCGGCGCCTTCCGCTTCACTTTCCGCGACCGGCACGGGCAGGCGCAGGATCTCACTTGGCCGCTGGAAGGGTTTGATGCGGCCTTTGCCGATTTCCAGGCCGCCGCCAAAACCCGGAGCCTTGTGAAATAGCCTGCGTGGAACGTCAGCAATCCCACTCTGCAAGGCTCAACCCGCCCCCCCCGGCACTCAGGAGCCTCTTGCGGAATGCCCGGCTGGCCGGCTTCATCTTTCCTCAAATACTCTCGCCGAAGGCGAAACGTCATGGGAGCTCTGCCCGTCCGGTCCTGAAGCTTTGCCCTTGAAAGCCGCCAAGGCGGGCCTCACCCCGCCGCAGACTCCCGCCGTCTGCGGCACCCGCCCGGTGCACGGGGGGTGCACAGGGGGTGCACGCATGCCACTCCCTCATTTCGCACCTTGGGCTTGCCAAACCCCGGCCCGCTTGCGCATATCCCTTCAACAGCATCAGGAGGGCAGCACGTGACCGCATCAGAACCCCGCGAAACCATGATCGCCGTGATCGGCGGTTCGGGCATCTACGAAATCGACGGGCTCGAAAACGCCGAGTGGGTTTCGGTGGAAACCCCTTGGGGCGCCCCGTCCGATCACATTTTCACCGGCTCCCTGGGCGGCGTGAAGATGGCCTTCCTGCCCCGCCACGGCCGCGGCCATGTGCACTCCCCGACCGAAGTCCCCTACCGCGCCAATATCGACGCGCTGAAGCGGCTGGGCGTCACCGATGTGTTCTCCGTCTCCGCCTGCGGATCGTTCCGCGAGGAGATGGCGCCGGGAGATTTTGTCATTGTGGATCAGTTCATTGACCGGACCTTCGCGCGCGAGAAAAGCTTCTTCGGCACCGGCTGCGTCGCCCATGTGAGCGTCGCGCACCCGACCTGCGCGCGGCTCTCGGACGCGGCGGAGGCTGCGGGCCGGGACGCGGGCATCAAGGTCCACCGCGGCGGCACGTATCTCTGCATGGAGGGGCCGCAGTTTTCGTCCATGGCGGAAAGCAAGATGTACCGCGAGCACTGGGGCTGCGACGTGATCGGCATGACCAACATGCCCGAGGCCAAGCTCGCCCGCGAGGCCGAGCTGTGCTACGCCTCGATCGCCATGGTCACCGATTACGACAGCTGGCACCCGGAGCACGGCGCGGTGGAAATCACTGAAATCATTGCGACTTTACAGGGCAATTCGGCCAACGCCCGCGAGCTGGTGCGCCGTCTGCCCGACCTGCTGGGACAACAGCGCGCGGACTGCCCGCACGGCTGCGACAAGGCCCTGGAATACGCCATCATGACCGCGCCGGAGCGGCGGGATCCAGCGCTGCTGGCCAAGCTCGACGCGGTCGCCGGCCGGGTGCTGGGCTGATCCCCGGCAGCAACAGTTTTCAGGTTTCGGGGCGGGCCAGAGGGTGCCGCCCCTTTTCTTTGCCCAACAGGGTGCCTTTATCGGTCAACAGGATTTACCTCAGGATTTCAGGACTTTTTCATGCGCCTTCACGGATTGGACATCGCCCGTTTCCTCGCCTTCTGCGGCATGGTGCTGGTCAACTTCCGGATCGCAGCGCAAGTAAGCCCGGGGACAGATGCCATCTCGCTGTTCACCAACGCCCTGGAAGGCCGCGCCGCGGCGCTATTTGTCATCCTTGCCGGCGTTGGCTTGTCTGCCGGCAAGCCGGACCGGGCAACCCTGCTGCGCCGCGCGCTGTTCCTGTTCCTGATCGGTCTCTTGAACCTGACCATCTTCGAAGCCGACATCCTGCATTTCTACGCGCTCTACTTCCTGGTGGCGCTGCCGTTCCTGACGGCCTCCGGCCGGGTGCTGCTGCTGGCTGCCGCGGGCACGGTGCTGATCGGCCTGATCAGCCTGCTGGCACTGGACTACGAGGCGCATTGGAACTGGGCGACGCTGGCTTACGCGGACTTCTGGACGCTGGAAGGCTTCCTGCGCCATTCGTTCTTCAATGGCTGGCACCCCGTGTTTCCCTGGGCGGCCTTCCTGTTTCTGGGCATGTGGATCGGCCGCCTGAACCTGGCCAGCCGTACCGTGCAGGCGCGCCTGGTGCTATGGGGCGCAGCTGCCGCAGCGCTGGCGGCCTTGCCCGGGCTATTGGTACAGAACCCGGAACTGGCAGAGCTTTCGGGCACCAGCGCCATCCCCCCCGGGCCTTTCTACATCCTCGCAGCCTCTGGCAGCGCGATGGCAGTGATTGGACTGACGCTGGCCATCACCCCGGCTCTGGACAAGGCGGGCATTGCCGAATGGCTGGCCGCCCCGGGCCGGCAGGCCCTGAGCCTCTATGCGGCGCATATCCTGCTTGGCATGGGTACCCTGGAGGCCATGGGGCAGCTTGATGGCTCGCTGTCTGCCGAGCAAATCTTCGGCTACTCTCTGGGCTTCTGTGCCCTGTCCATGGTGGCGGCCTGGATCTGGAGCCTCTTTGCCAAACGCGGGCCGCTGGAGGCCTTGCTGCGCTGGAGCACCAGCTTTCCCAGGTGAAGCCCGCCAGCGGACCAGCCGCGGCGCAGAAGGAATAGTCCGCACGCCGCCAACGCTTGCCGCGTTACGTCAGAATCCTTTGGATAAAGCGGCGGATTTCGCGGGCCGCCGTCGTGTCCAGATCCCTGCACAGCCCGGCAAGGGCGCCCCGGTTCTCCTTGCCCAAGCGCAGGATCAGCTGGCTGGCCTTCTTGCCCAGCGCCGCCGCGACTGGCGACGTGCGCATCTGGCCCGGCTTCCATAAAGCCTCTACCGCAGCGGCCTGTCGCGGCGGGATACCCGGCACGGCAAGTGACGTCACCGGCACGGCTGCCGGTTCCCCCTTGCATGACAGCGCGGCTTCGGCCAAACCCCCTGTGCCCGGCGGCAGTGCCGGGCCGCCGGAACCGATGCGCCAAGGGGAGCCAAGCCGATGCCCAAGAAGACCGCTGTTAAGGATTACATCCGCACCATCGTCGACTTCCCGCACGAAGGGATCATGTTCCGCGATGTGACCACCCTGTTTGCCGATCCGCGCGGCTTCCGCATGGCGATCGACCAGATGCTGCATCCCTACGCGGGCGAGCAGATCGACAAGGTTGTGGGGCTTGAGGCGCGCGGCTTCATCCTGGGCGGCGCGATCGCGCATCAGCTGAGCGTCGGATTCGTGCCGATCCGCAAGAAGGGCAAGCTGCCCGGCACCACCATCAGCCAGGAGTACAAGCTGGAATACGGCGAGGCGATTGTCGAAATCCACGATGATGCGATTAAACCGGGCGAGAAGATCCTGGTGGTGGATGACCTGCTGGCAACCGGCGGCACCGCGGGGGCGGGCATCAAGCTGATCGAGCGGCTGGGCGGCGAGATCGTGTCCTGCTCCTTCATCGTGGATCTGCCAGAACTGGGCGGCCGCAAGCTGTTGGAGAGCATGGGCATGGATGTGCATGTGCTCTGCGAATTCGAAGGGCTCTGACGCCCGGCCTGCAGCACCTTCCCGCGATTGAGGCGCAGGCAGCGCGGCGCTCCCGCCCGCCATGCGCCATTTTCTGCGAAAACGGCTTTGCCGGTTGGGCATGGCCTTTCAGGTGCCCCGCAAGGGCACCTGAAAGGCACGCCGCGCGGATGCGCGGCGCCGGGCCCAAAGCCGCCAGGCGGTCCGGCGCAGCCGGGCAGCCGCGGGTGCGGGAGCCCTTCCTTTTTCAGAGAAATCAGACTGCCCTCAGCACCGCGCCCGGGTTCATGATCCCGTTCGGGTCCAGCGCCTGCTTGATCGCGCGCATGGCCGCCAGTTTGACCGGGTCGCCGTACCGCTCCAGATCACTGGTCTTCATCCGTCCGACGCCATGCTCCGCGCTGAAGGAGCCGCCGAAGGTGTGGACCAGGTCATGCACGGCCTCCTTCACGGCACCCCGCAGGTGGTCAAAGTCCTCCCGCCCGCGGCCTTTGGGCGGGAAGACGTTGTAGTGCAGGTTGCCGTCCCCCAGATGGCCGAAGCAGTTGATCCGGAACGCGCCCAGTCTCTCCACCACCTCATGGCCGCGTTTGATGAACGCCGGGATCTCTGAGATCGGGACCGAGATGTCATGGCTTGAAATCGCGCCGATCGCCTTGTTCGCCACCGGGATATGCTCGCGCAGCGACCACAGCGCCTGCCGCTGCGCCTCAGATTGGGCAATGACGCCATCCTGCGCGAGCCCGGCCTGCTCGGCCGCCTCGAACAGCTCCGCCAGGGCGGTTTCAGGATCCAGCCCGCGCGGCAGGCCAACGTCGATCAGCGCCGACCACTCCGGCGCCGGGGCGAACGGCTGGCGCACTTGCGGCTGGGTCTCGGCCAGGAACTCCAGCCCCTGCCGGTGGATCAGCTCAAAGGCGCTGACGGCCTCTCCGGCCTGATCCCGGGCCAGCGCCAGCAGCGCGATGGCCGCTTCCGGGTCCTTCACTGTGAACAGGGCCGTGCCCTGCCCCGCCGGGATGGGCGACAGTTTCAGGGCCGCAGCGGTGATCACCCCCAGAGTGCCCTCGGCGCCGATCAGCAGGTTCTTCAGGTCATAGCCGGTGTTGTCTTTTCGAAGGCGCGACAGCCCGTGCCAGACCTCTCCGGATGGCAGCACCGCTTCCAGCCCCAGGCACAAGTCGCGGGCGTTGCCATAGCGCAGCACGTTCACCCCGCCAGCATTGGTCGCGAGGTTGCCGCCGATCCGGGCCGAGCCTTCCGCCGCCAGCGACAGGGGAAACAGCCGGTCTGCCGCCTGCGCAGCGTCTTGCACATCCGCCAGAATGGCACCAGCCTCGGCGATAATCACGTTTTCCCGCGGGTGAACCGCGCGGATCGCCGTCATCCGCTCCAGTGACAGCAGAAGCGGTGCCGGGCCGTCCGGCATCACCTGGCCGCCGACCAGACCGGTGCCGCCGCCGTAGGGCACGACCGGCACCCGTGCGGCATTGGCCTCGCGCACCAGGGTTGCGGCCTGTTCCACGGTGTGCGGCAGCGCCAGCACGCCCGCCTGCCCGCGATAGCGCCCGCGCGGCTCCTCCAGGTGGCGCGGCTCAGGCTGGCGCAGCACGCCTTCGGGCAGCAGGGCAGAGAGGCGGGCGGCAAAGGCGGGATCGGCGGGGTTCAGGCTCATGCCTTATCCATGCCGCAAGGCCCGGCGGCTGGCAAGCAGGCTCACTCCTCTTCCAGCAGGTGCTTCGGCCGCAGCACATGGATCGTCGGGCGGCTGGGCAGGCTGCGCAGCGAAACGCTGAGTGTGCTGCTGCCGTCAGCGACCACATCGAACTCCGGGCCGATCCGGGCCAGGAAGCGGTCCAGGGAGTAGTCGCTGAACCAGTGCATCGGGATGATGACAGAGGACCGCAGCCGCCCCAGCACCTCCAGCATCTGATCGAGCGGCAGAGTGATGCCGCCGTCCACCGCTGCCATCACCACGTCCAGCCGCCCCAGCGCCGCGTATTGTTCCGGCGTCGGCACATGGTGCAGGTGGCCCAGGTGGCCGATGCAGAGACCCGCAGCCTCGAACACGAAAATCGAATTGCCCCGCTGCTCCACCCCGCCGAACATATTGCGGATATCGGTGGAGACATTGCGGATCAGCATCTCCCCAAGGTCGAGGTGATGGTCGATGCCCGCCCCGAAAGGGCCCCATCCTTCCAGCACATGCGGGATCGCCGGATCGGGGTGGGCCGTCCAATGGGTTTCATGGGCGTGGTTCATGGTCACGACATCGGGGATCAAGGGCGCGGCGCCGGTGAAGCCGGTGAAATCGGTGACCACATTCAGCCCGCCTTCGGTGCGCAGCAGAAAGGAGGCATGGGCGATATAGCGGATCAGCACGCTGTCCTTGGCCACCGGGTCCTGCCAGCTGGCCTTGTGCAGGTAATCCAGGCCGGGCGTGCCTTGTGCCAGCGCGATGCAATGGCTCGCCCGCCGCTCCTGTGCGGGGAGGGCACTGGCACAAAGGATCAGCCAAATGAAACAGCAAAGCGCGCGCATGGGGCAGGTTCTAGGGCGCAAACCACCGCTGTCAGCCCCGGGCGCGAAAGAATCTGCTGGGGCGCTCCCGCCCGCTCCGGCAGAATTGAAAAATTCCGCCTAGCGGTTGGGCCGGGCGCCGGGCCTGCGGCCCGGCGCGGACCCGGCAGACCGCCGCCGTCTCTCCCGGCCACTAGGCCGGAAGGCGCCGCGCCGCAGGTGCGGCGCCATGCCCAACGGTCGCGGTGCATGCCCTATGCACCGGCGGCGGGCGGGAGACTTTGCCTTTTGCGGGGCCGGAGCGCCTAGGCCTGGCCAGTCAGGGTCTTGCCGCGCCGATCGTGGCGCAGGGCGGCGTAGAGCACATGGGTGCGCCAGCGGCCGTTGATCTGCAGATAGGACTGGGCAACGCCTTCATACTTGAAGCCGGATTTTTCCAGCAGCCCGCGGGAGGCCTGGTTTTCCGGCAGGCAGGCGGCCTCGATCCGGCTGAGGTCCAGCTTGGTGAACGCATGATGCACCACCGCGCCGATCGCCTCGCGCATGAAACCTTTGCGGGCAAAGGGCTGGCCGGTCCAATAGCCCAGCGTGCCGGCCTGGGCGGGGCCGCGGCGGATGTTGTCGAGCGTGATCGCCCCGACCAGAACCTGGTCCGACCGGCGGATCAGGAACAGCGGCAAGGCTGAGCCCGAGGCGACCGAGCGGCGCGCCCAGTAGACCCGGTTGGTAAAGCTCTTGCGGCTGAGATGATCCGCCGCCCAGCTGGGCTCCCACGGTGTCAGATAGGGCTGGCTTTGCAGCCTCAACGCCGCCCAGCCGTGAAAATCCGCATGCACCGGCGGCCTGA
Source organism: Leisingera aquaemixtae (assembly GCF_006740765.1). GTDB lineage: Bacteria > Pseudomonadota > Alphaproteobacteria > Rhodobacterales > Rhodobacteraceae > Leisingera > Leisingera aquaemixtae. Next base: position 567,370 of record NZ_CP041159.1, on the reverse strand, counting down.
GGGTCAGGCGCTCGGTTTCAATGCGGACCTTGCGGCGGCTGAGCAGCATCAGGCAGCGCGCCTCTCCTGCAGCCTCTCAAGCGCCGGGGCGTCCGCCACCGGGCCATAAAGCGCCAGCGCCGCCGGGGCGGTCACCGCCATGGTCTTTGCCAGTTCCCGCACGTCCCTGGTGGTCACCGCGTTGATGCGTTCCACCGTACGCTCCAGCGACGGCACCTTGCCCCAGATCTGCACCAGCCGCGCCAGCCGCTCCGCCCGGTTCGAGGGGCTTTCCAGCCCCATCAGCATCCCCGCCTTCATCTGGGCGCGGGCGCGTTCCACCTCGGCCTCGCTCATATCGTCCGCGGCGCGCTTCATCTCGTCGATTGTGATGCCCGCCAGTTCCGCCAGCTGCTCGCCGGAGGTGCCTGCGTAGACGGTCATCGAGCCGGTATCGGCATAAGACCCCGCCTGCGAGAAAATGGTGTAGCAGAGGCCGCGCTTTTCACGCACCTCCTGGAACAGCCGCGAGGACATGCCGCCGCCCAGGGCGCTGGCATAGATCTGCGCGGTGTACATCGACTGATCGCGGTAGCCCGGCCCCTCAAAGGCCAGCGCAAAATGCGCCTGCTCCAGGTCCTTGACCTGCCGCGCCTCGCCGCCGGTGAAGGTGGCGCCTTCGGCGGTGAAGTCCGGCTTGGCCTCCATATGGCCGAACAGCTGCTCCGCCAGTTTGACCAGCGCGTCATGGTCCACACCGCCGGCGGCTGCCAGGATCATCTGGCCGGGGCCGTAATGTTCGGCGACAAAGCCCTGCAGATCCTCGCGGGAGAAGCTGCGCACGCGTTCTGCGGGGCCCAAGATGGTCCGGCCCAGCGGCTGGCCGCGGTAGCTTTCTTCCTGCAGCCAGTCAAAGATCACATCGTCCGGCGTGTCCAGCGACTGGCCGATCTCCTGCAGGATCACCCCGCGCTCGACCTCAATCTCGCGCTGGTCGAACACCGGATTGAGCAGGATGTCCCCGATCACATCCACTGCCAGCGGCACGTCATCCTTCAGCACACGGGCATAATACGCCGTCACCTCGCGCGAGGTGTAGGCGTTGATATAGCCGCCAACATCCTCGATCTCCTCGGCGATCTGCAGGGCCGAGCGCCTTTTGGTGCCCTTGAAGGCCATGTGCTCCAGGAAATGGGCGATGCCGTTCTGTTCAAGCCGCTCGTGGCGGCCTCCGGCAGTGACCCAGATCCCGACCGCCGCGGATTCCAGACCCGGCATATGCTCGGAGACGATGCGGAACCCGTTGGCGAGTGTGTGCTGCTGAACTGTCAATTCGCGATGTTCTTTCTGATATGATCCTCAAGGGCAGCCAGATCGTTGGCAATCCGGGTCACCCGCTCCGGCCTGTCATACAGGTCTGCCATGCGCGGGGGAAGAGGCGGATGAATGCCGCTGGCCTCTTCCACAGCCGCCGGGAATTTCGCCGGATGCGCAGTGGCCAGGGTGATCATCGGCACATCCGCCTTGCGGTGCTCATTGGCGACTTTCACCGCAACCGCGCCATGCGGGCACAGCAACTCGCCGGAGGAGGCCAGTTCCGATTTGATGGTCGCCAGCGTCTCCTCCTCCGAGGTGCGGCCGGAGGTGTAGTTTTCGGCCAGCGCCTGCATCGCGCCTTGCGAGACATCAAAGCCGCCGTTCTTCAGCTCATCCATCAAAAGGGCTACGGCTTTGCTGTCCTGGCCGTAGGCGTAGAACAGGGCGCGCTCAAAGTTCGACGACACCTGAATATCCATCGAAGGGCTGATCGAGGGCTGGGTGTCCCCCTTGTAATACCCCTGCCCCGACAGGCAGCGGTGCAGGATGTCGTTCTGATTGGTGGCAACGACCAGCTGGTCGATCGGCAGGCCCATCTGCTTGGCGATGAAGCCCGCGAAGATATCGCCGAAATTGCCGGTCGGCACGGTAAAGCTCACCTTGCGCTGCGGCGCGCCGAGGCTCACGGCCGAGGAGAAATAATAGACCACCTGCGCCAGCACCCGGGCGATGTTGATCGAGTTCACGCCGGCCAGTTTTACCCCGTCGCGGAAATCGAAATCGTTGAACATGTCCTTGACGCGGGCCTGGCAGTCGTCGAAGTCGCCATCGATGGCCAGCGCGTGCACGTTCTTGTCCTGCGGCGTGGTCATCTGGCGGCGCTGCACCTCAGAGACGCGGCCATGCGGGTAGAGGATGAACACATCCACGTTGCTGAGGCCGCGGAACGCTTCCATCGCTGCTGAGCCGGTGTCGCCGGAGGTGGCACCGGCTATGGTCACCCGGTCGCCGCGGCGCTCCAGGGCAGTCTGGAACAGCTGGCCGATCAGCTGCATGGCGAAATCCTTGAACGCCAGCGTGGGACCGTGGAATAGTTCCAGCAGGAAATGGTTCGGGGCCAGCTGCTTCAGCGGCGCGCGGGCGGCGTGGCCGAAGCCCTCGTAGGCGCGGGCAATGATGGCGCGGAATTCCTCATCCGTGAAGCAGTCGCCGAGGAAAGGACGCATGACGCGGAAAGCGGTTTCCTCGTAAGACAGGCCCGCCAGCGCCGCGATGTCGTGATGGGACATCTGCGGGATGTCCGCGGGCACATAGAGGCCGCCGTCGCGGGCCAAGCCGGTCAGCATCGCGTCTTCAAAGGTCAGCTCGGGCGCTTGGCCCCGGGTCGAGATATATTTCATCGCCTTCAGCTCTTCAGGTTCAAGGGCGGCTGCGCCGCAGGAAGTAGAGGGTCATCGCCGCCCAGATAAAGGCCAGCGAAAACCAGGTGATCGCATATTGCAAGTGGTCATTGGGGATGCCCGCGGCAGAGACCGGGACCGGGCGCAAGCCTGCCTCCCCCTCGGGGTTTTCGCGCAGGACAATCATCACCGGTTCGGTGTCCAGCTGCGCCGCCATCTGTTCCGCGTCGCGGGCATACCAGATGTTGCCGGAGAGATCCGGTTCAGGCGTGTAGCTATCGACCTCCTGAGGCCAATGGATGTTGCCCTCGATGGCGGCGGGGCCGGCCAGACGCGCGGCCTGCTTCTCCTTAACCGGGATAAAGCCGCGGTCGATCAGCACCCGGCGGCCATCCTCCAGAGTGAACGGTGAAATCACCCGGTAGCCGGGGCCGACATCCTTGATCGAAGTGAGGACGTGCAGTTCCTGCGCGCCGATCTCGCCTTGCAGGCGCACGGGGCGGTACTTGTCGGTTTCGGGGTCCAGCTCTGCGGGCAGACCGGCGGCAGGCGCACCAGCAATCCGCGCCTCGATGGTGGCCAGAATGCCATCCTTCCAAGCCTTGCGCTGCAGCTGCCAGGTGCCCAGCCCGATCAGCACGGCCAAGCCCGCGCCGCTGATGATCAACAGGAAGATGACACGCCGCATCTGTGCCGCTCCGCTCCAAAAACAAAGGCGCGCAAGGTCTCCCCTGCGCGCCCTGTGTGTGACTTCATGAGTGCGGATAATCAACCGCAAACATGTAACCGGTACAAACCGCCCGCTACAGGCCGCCCGTTACAGGCCGGATGTGCCCCAGATGTAGACGGCGAAGAACAGGAACAGCCAGACAACGTCCACGAAGTGCCAGTACCAGGCCGCGGCCTCGAAGCCGACGTGCTGTTCCGGGGTGAAGTCGCCCTTGATCGCGCGGATCAGGCAGACGGTCAGGAAAATCGTGCCGATGACCACGTGGAAGCCGTGGAAGCCGGTAGCCATGAAGAAGTTCGAGTAGAACTCGTCTTCGCCGAACTTCCAGCCTTCGTGCAGCAGGTGGGCGTATTCATAGCCCTGCAGGAAGGTGAAGGCGACGCCGAAGGCGATACCGATGGCCAGGCCCTGGATCAGCGCCTTGCGGTCGTTATTGTGCACCAGCGCATGGTGCGCCCAGGTCACGGCACAGCCGGACAGCAGCAGGATCAGGGTGTTGATCAGCGGCAGGTGGAACGGATCAACCGGGTAGATCTCCGGCGCCACGTATTCGGTGCCGATATAGGTCTCCATCGGGTACATGGCGTGTTTGAAGAACGACCAGAACCAAGCGAAGAAGAACATCACCTCGGACATCACGAACAGGATGAAACCGTAGCGCAGACCGATGCGCACGACCGGGGTGTGATCGCCCTGGCGGCTTTCGGCCACAACTTCGGACCACCAGGCAAAGGCGGAGTACAGGACCGCAACAAAGCCGATCCAGAAGGCCCAGGCCGTGATGCCCTTCATCCAGAACACTGCGCCAACCAGCATGACGAATGTGCCCACAGAGGCGGCCAGCGGCCAGATCGACGGCGGCAGAATATGATAATCGTGATTTTTAGCGTGCGCCATTTAAGTGTCCCTCACCTAGCGGCCTAGTTCGTGGTTGCGCCTGCCCCGGTGTTACCCCCGGTGTCGAGAGCGGCATAGCCCTCGGGCAGATCGATTTGATGGAACGTGTACGAAAGCGTGATCGTATGCACGTATTTTGCATCCCGGTCGTCAATGATTTCGGGATCCACATAGAAGGTCACGGGCATCTGCACCCGTTCCCCCGGCTGAAGCACCTGCTCGGTAAAGCAGAAGCAGTCGATTTTCGAAAAGAACCCGCCGGCCTGATACGGCGCGACATTGTAGGACGCCTGACCCGCCACCGGGCGGTCAGTCGGGTTGTACGCCTCATAGAACGCCAGGCCAGTTTCGCCCAGGCGGATTTCCATCTCGCGCTGAAGCGGCTTGAACTCCCACGGCATGCCGCGCTCTTTAGAGCCATCGAAGCGCACCTTGATGGTCTGGTCCAGAATGGTGTCGGAGCCGCTGCTGGCCACGCCGGTGACGCCGCCAAAGCCGGTGACCCGGCAGAACCAGTCATAAAACGGCACCGAGGCCCAGGACAGGCCGCCCATCAGGACGACGACGCCGACCAGCTGGAGTACGGTTTTCCGGGGGCCCTTCAGCGCCATCAGTTCTGCTCCGCCTGAGTGTCAGGGAAAGAGAAGCCGTTGGAGGTGACCTTGACCATGGTCAGGGCCAGGATCAGCACCACGAAGGCCGCCAGCAGAATGCCCACGCCCATGTTGCGGCCCGACCGGCGCTTGTGGATCTCATGTTGCTTGCTCAGTGCCATGTTACCAGCCTCCCAGCCCGTAGGGCTTCAGCAGCGCCTCGGCCAGGATCGCGCCGAAGTGCAGGAACAGATAGAGCAGCGACAGTTTGAAGAAGCTGCGCTCCACCGTGAAATTGTCGGCCTCGGAATCGTCCTCGTCGCGGCGGGTGATCTTCCAGGCGCCATGCAGGAACAACGCGTTCATCACCAGCGCCGCGGCCAGATAGATCGGGCCGCCAATGCCGGAGAATGCGGTGCCGACGGCCAGCAGCGCCAGCAGCACGGTGTAAACCAGGATATGCACGCGGGTGGCGCGGCGGCCGTGGGTCACGGTCAGCATCGGCACGCCTGCGTCGTCATAATCGGAGCGCATGAACAGCGCCAGCGCCCAGAAATGCGGCGGCGTCCACATGAAGGTCAGCAGGAACATCAGCCAGGGTTCCACCGACATGGTGCCGGTGGCGGCGATCCAGCCAATGACCGGCGGGAAGGCCCCGGCGGCACCGCCGATGACGATATTCTGCGGCGTCGCACGCTTCAGCCACATGGTGTAAACCACCACGTAGAAAAAGATGGTGAAGGCCAGGAACGCGCCGGCAAAGACGTTGGCGGCCAGCGCCAGCATGATCACCGACAGGCCCGACAGCGCCAGGCCCAGCGCCAGCGCCTCGCCCGGCTCAACCTTGCCGGCGGGGATCGGGCGGGATTTGGTGCGTTTCATCACCTTGTCGATATCGGCGTCCCACCACATGTTCAGCGCCCCGGAGGCACCGCCGCCGATGGCAATGAACAGGATGGCGCAGAAACCGACGACCGGATGCACGGAGACGGGCGCGGCCAGCAGACCCACCAGAGCAGTGAAGACCACCAGCGACATGACACGGGGTTTCAGCAGGGCGAAATAGTCGCCAAAGCTGGCCTCGTCCTCGTATGCCCGGCTTGCGTTGATGCTTGCGTCGCTCATCTTGGGTCCTTTTGGCGGCAACGGGTGCGCATCGCTGCGCACCCTCATCTTAGGTCTGACCTGCAGGACGCCCGCTCAGGCACCCCGCAGCCAGCTATCAGTTGGAGGCGACCTGGTAGGCCTGCGGCAGCCCCGCGTATTCTTCCTTGGCACCTTCCAGCCAGGCGTCATATTCTTCCTGGGTCACGACCTTGACGGTGATCGGCATATAGGCGTGATCCTTGCCGCACAGCTCGGAGCACTGGCCGAAGTAGACGCCTTCCTTGCCCTCGTCGACCTTGAACCACAGCTGTGCCAGACGGCCCGGAACGCCGTCCTGCTTCACGCCGAAGGCCGGGATGGTCCAGGAATGGATCACGTCGGCGGCGGTCACGTTCATCACGATGGTCTTGCCCGACGGTACCACCACGGCGGTATCGGTGGCCAGCAGGTACTCGTCCTCGGCATAGCCGTTTGCAGCCAGCTGGTCCTTGGGCAGCAGGAAGCTTTCGAACCCGAACTCGTGGTCGGTGTACTCATAGCCCCAGTACCACTGGTAGCCGGTCACCTTGATGTTGATGTCGCCCTCGGGGATCTCCTGCTGGGCAAACAGCTGCGGCAGCGAGAAGGAGCCGATGAACACCAGGATCAGGATCGGGATCACGGTCCAGGCGATCTCGATCGGGGTGTAGTGGCTGAACTTGGCCGGGGTCGGGTTGGCGCGCTTGTTGAACCGCAGGATCGCCCACAGCAGCAGGCCCGCGACGAACACGCAGATCACGGTGATGATCACCAGGATCATATAGTCCAGGCGCTGCAGGCCTTCGGCCAGCGAGGTCGCCGCCGGCTGGAAGTTCAGCCCGCCGTCAACCGGCTTACCAATGGTTTCCAGACCTTCTTGCGCCATTGCTGGAAGGCTTGAAAGGCCGGCAAAAAGGCCCGAAAGCATCAAAGCGTTTTTCATGTTCTGTCCTGATCGGTTGATCGCATTTTTCTGCGGCAGCACGAATGGGGGGAATCAATGATTCCACAAAACGCACCAGCCCCGTTGTCTTTGACGCCGCTTAAAATCATATTCGGGCGTACAGATAAAGAGGCAGCCAAGCGTCAAACCGTCGCTTTCTTGATTTAGATCAAAAAAATCTGAGGACCGTGCCATGGAAAACCCAGCCTTCCGCCCCTTTGAAACCGCGCTTCCGCAGGATGAGGCGCTGGCGACCCTGCGCGATGCGCTGAATGGTGCGGAGGATGGAGAGATCTTTGCCGAGCGCCGCAAGTCGGAAGCGCTGTCGTTTGACGACGGGCGGCTGCGCAGCGCCAGCTACGATGCCTCCGAAGGCTTTGGTTTGCGGGCCGTGAACGGCGATGTGGCCGGTTACGCGCATTCCACCGATGTCTCCATCGCATCGCTGAAACGGGCGGCAGAGACCGCCAGGCTGGCTGTCGGAGCGGGCGGCGGCACTTACTCGGACCCGCCGCAGGCCACCAACAAGAAGCTCTATACCGATGCCGACCCGATCAGCGCCATGCCGTTCCCGGTGAAGGTGGAGACGCTGCGCGAAATTGATTCTTATGCACGTGATCTGGATCAACGCGTGGTCCAGGTCTCCGCGTCATTGGCCGCCTCGCTGCAGGAGGTAGAGATTCTGCGCGCCGACGGGGTGCGGGTGCGCGACACCCGCCCGATGGCACGGCTGAACGTGTCGGTGATCGTAGAAAAAGACGGCCGCCGCGAAAGCGGCTCTGCCGGCGGCGGCGGGCGGCTGGGCCTGGACGGGCTGGTCGACCCCAAGCACTGGCAGGCCCAGGTGCAGGAAGCGCTGCGTATTGCGCTGGTCAATCTGGACGCGGTCCCTGCCCCGGCGGGCGAAATGGACGTGGTGCTAGGCCCCGGCTGGCCCGGCATCCTGCTGCACGAGGCGATCGGCCACGGGCTGGAGGGCGATTTCAACCGCAAGGGGTCCTCTGCCTTTGCCGGTCTCATGGGCCAGCAGATCGCCGCCCGGGGGGTGACGGTGCTGGATGACGGCACCATCCCGGACCGGCGCGGCTCGATCACTGTGGATGACGAGGGCACGCCCAGCCAGAAGACCACGCTGATCGAGGACGGTATTCTGGTCGGCTTTATGCAGGACCGCCAGAACGCGCGGCTGATGGGGGTTTCCCCCACCGGCAACGGGCGGCGCCAAAGCTATGCCCATGCGCCGATGCCGCGGATGACCAACACCTATATGCTGGGCGGCGGCGCCGACCCCGGCGATCTGGTGGCTGGCATCAAGGACGGCATCTGGGCGGTGGGCTTTGGCGGCGGCCAGGTGGACATCACCAACGGCAAGTTCGTGTTTTCCTGCACCGAGGCCTACCGCGTGAAGGACGGCAAGGTCGGCGCACCGGTTAAGGGTGCCACGCTGATCGGCGACGGCGCCACCGCGCTGAAGCAGATTCGAGGCCTTGGCAACGACATGGCGCTGGACCCCGGCATGGGCAATTGCGGCAAGGCGGGCCAGTGGGTTCCGGTCGGCGTCGGCCAGCCCTCGGTGCTGATGGGCGGGCTGACTGTTGGCGGCTCGGCGGCGTGAATCACTGCGTCAAAAACCGGTAAAACCATGATACTGCCGCAAATTTCCGGGCCGGAAGCCAGCGCTTCCGGCCCCTTTTTCTGCTTCGGGCGGCGCGCGCTCTCTGCCGGATTTGTATTTCTTCATTTGTTCTCGACACTTAGGAAAATTTTCAGGGTATTGGTTAAAAACTGCGGGCTGTTCACCAACTGTTAACCGCCTAAGGGTTAATTCTAGTCCTGCAAACAGGCGGAGCTGCGGATGACTGAAGAAGCACATTCTTCCACTCACCCCCCACTCCCACCCACCACGGAAGATACTCAGTTTTCATGGCTTCGCCTGTTGCGCTCCAAGCGGGTCGGCCCGGTGACATTTCACCGGCTGCTCGCTGAATACGGTTCAGCGCAGAACGCGCTGGATGCGCTGCCCGAAGTGGCACGCTCCGCAGGCATCAAAGGGTATGAAACATGCCCTGCCAATGCGGTGGACGCCGAAATTAAGGCCGCAAAAGCCGCCAAAGCGCGGCTTTTGTGCTTTCCGGACCCTGACTATCCCAAACTGCTTGCCGGGCTTAAGGATGCCCCGCCCCTGCTGTGGGCCATTGGCGACCTCTCTGTGCTGGAGCGGCCGGTGATTGCCATGGTCGGGGCACGCAACGCGTCTTCGCTGGGCTTGCGGATGGCGCGGTCGCTGGCGCAGAACCTGGGCGAGGCAGGCTATACCGTGGTGTCCGGCATGGCGCGCGGCATCGACACCGCCGCCCACCAGGCAGCCCTGAAGACCGGCACCATCGCGGTGCTGGCCGGCGGCGCCGACGTGATTTACCCCGCAGAAAACGCCCGGCTGGCAGAAGACATCTGCAAAACCGGGCTGCGGCTGTCGGAACAGCCGATGGGCCTGACACCGCGGGCCCGCGACTTTCCCAAACGCAACCGGATCATTGCAGGCCTCGCCCGCGCCGTTGTCGTGGTGGAGGCCGCGGCGAAGTCCGGCACCCTGATCACCGCCCGCGACGCGCTGGATTACGGGCGCGAGGTCCTGGCGGTGCCGGGCCATCCCTTCGATGCCCGCAGTTCCGGCTGCAACCGGCTGATCCGCGACGGCGCCCAGCTGGTGCGCGATGCCGCCGATGTGCTGGAAGCCCTGCCGCCGCTCGACCCGCCCCCGCCCGCCGAAGCCCGGCCCAGCCTGCAGGAGGCCCTGGCGGAGCTGCCCCCGCCGCCGCCCCAGCGGCGCAGCTTGGCGCAGACTCACGCCCTGCACCAGCAGATCCTGGGCAGGCTGGGCCCCTCCCCCACTTCCGAGACCGAACTGCTGCGCGGCCTCGCCCTGCCGCCGCATGAATTGGCACCCGCACTTACGGATCTGGAGCTTGAAGGGGCGATCCTCCGCCAGCCGGGCGGGCTGCTGTGCAAGGCGTTTCCGGATGACAGCGAGTGACCGCAGGCGCCGCTGAAACGGCCCTCCCGGCACCGCGGCCAATGCACCCGGATTGACAATCGCCTCTTGCGCCCCACATGTTGCCCCGCCATAGAACCCGCAGAAGTGGTCCGAAGAGGTATCAGAATTTATGCCAGTCGTTGTTGTCGAATCCCCGGCCAAAGCAAAAACAATCAATAAGTATCTTGGCCCCGACTATACGGTTCTGGCGTCTTACGGCCACGTGCGCGACCTGCCGGCCAAAGACGGATCCGTCGACCCGGATGCGGATTTCGGCATGACCTGGGAGGTCGCCAACGATTCCCGCAAACACGTTAAGGCCATCGCCGACGCGCTGAAGGACGACAATGCGCTGATTCTCGCCACCGACCCCGACCGCGAGGGCGAGGCGATCAGCTGGCATTTGCAGGAAGCGCTGACCAAACGGCGGTCGATCAAGAAGGACACCGCCGTCAGCCGCGTCACCTTCAACGCGATCACCAAGGAAGCGGTAACCGAGGCGATGCGGAACCCGCGCGAGGTCGACATGCCGCTGGTCGAGGCCTATCTGGCCCGCCGGGCGCTGGATTACCTCGTGGGCTTCAACCTGTCGCCGGTCCTGTGGCGCAAGCTGCCGGGCGCGCGCTCTGCCGGCCGGGTGCAATCGGTCTGCCTGCGCCTGATCGTAGAGCGCGAGATGGAGATCGAGGCCTTCAACCCGCAGGAATACTGGTCGGTGCGCGCCCAGCTGGCCACCCCGCGCGGCCAGGAGTTCGAGGCGCGCCTGACCGTCATGGGCGGCGAAAAGCTCGACAAGTACAGCCTGAAAAACTCCACCGCAGCAGAGCTGGCAGTGCAGGCCGTGGCCTCGCGCAAGCTCAAGGTGCTGTCGGTCGAGGCCAAGCCGGCGGCCCGCAACCCCTCTGCCCCCTTCATGACCTCCACCCTCCAGCAGGAGGCCAGCCGCAAATTCGGCATGGGCGCACGCCAGACCATGAACGCGGCGCAGCGGCTTTATGAGGCGGGCTACATCACCTATATGCGGACCGACGGCATCGACATGGCGCCGGAAGCCGTGCAGGCCGCCCGCGCCGAGATCGAAAAGCGCTATGGCGCCGAGTATGTTCCCTCCTCGCCGCGGATCTACAAGAACAAGGCCAAGAACGCCCAGGAGGCGCACGAGTGCATCCGCCCGACCGATATGGGCCGCGATGCCAAGGCGCTGAAGGTGACCGACGACGACCAGCGCAAGCTCTATGACCTGATCTGGAAGCGGACGCTGTCGTGCCAGATGGAAGGCGCCCGGCTGGAACGCACCACCGTCGACATCGGCTCGGACGATCAGCAGGTTGTGCTGCGCGCCACCGGCCAGGTGGTGCTGTTTGACGGCTTCATGCGGGTTTACGAGGAAGGCCGCGACGATGTCGCGGATGAGGACGACAAGCGCCTGCCGCAGATCATGGAAGGCGAAGCGCTGAAATTCGCCTCCTCGCTGGCGGCACAGGCCGAAAAGGCCGGCAAGGAGGCTTCGGTCCTGTCGGACAACGGCGCCGTGCTGGCGCTGCAGCACCACACCCAGCCGCCGCCGCGCTATACCGAGGCGACGCTGGTCAAGCGCATGGAAGAGCTCGGCATCGGCCGCCCCTCGACCTACGCCTCTGTCATCACCACGATCCAGGACCGCGAATACGTCCGCAAGGACAAGAACCGCCTGTTCCCGGAGGACAAGGGCCGGATCGTCACCATCTTCCTGCTGAACTTCTTCCGCAAATACGTGGGCTATGAGTTCACCGCCAATCTGGAGGAAGAACTCGACGACGTGAGTGCGGGTGAACGCGACTACAAGGACCTCCTGGGCCGATTCTGGCGTGATTTCTCGGCGGCGATCGCTGAAACTTCCGAACTGCGCATCACCGAGGTGCTGGACGTGCTGGACGCAGCACTTGCGCCGCAGCTTTACCCGCCGCGCGAGGATGGCACCGATCCGCGCACCTGCCCGAAATGCGGCCAGGGCCAGCTGCACCTGAAGACCTCGCGCACCGGCGGCTTTGTCGGCTGCGGCAACTATCCCGAATGCAACTACACCCGCCCGATTTCCGGCGAAGGCGCCGAAGGGTATGAACGCGTCCTGGGCGAGGATGACGGCGACGAAATCCACCTGAAATCCGGCCGCTTCGGGCCCTATGTTCAGCGCGGCGAAGCCACGCCCGAGAACAAGAAGCCGCCGCGCTCCTCGCTGCCCAAGCAGGGCAAGGACTTCCTGCCCGGCTGGGGGCCGAATGAGATCACTCTTGAGCAGGCTCTGACCCTGCTCACCCTGCCGCGCGACATCGGCCAGCACCCGGACGGCGGTGCCATCCAGTCCAACCTGGGCCGGTTCGGGCCCTATATCGCGCATCAGCTGCCCGATGAGGAAAAGCCGGTGTATGTGAACCTCAAGGAGACGCTGGACGTCTTTGAGATCGGCATGAACCGCGCGGTGGAGATGCTGGCCGAGAAGCGTGCAAACCCGGGCCGCCGCGGCAGCCGGGCGGCCGCCAAGCCGCTGAAGGAGCTGGGCGAGCACCCCGAAGGCGGCGGCGCGGTCAACATCATGGACGGGCGGTACGGGCCTTATGTCAAATGGGAGAAGGTGAATGCCACCCTGCCCAAGGACGTTGAGCCCAAGGACGTGACCATGGAAATGGCGGTGGAGCTGATCGCCGAGAAATCGTCCAAGGGCGGCAAGAAGAAAGCCGCGGCGAAAAAGCCCGCTGCCAAGAAGAAGGCCGCCCCGAAAAAGGCCGCGTCCTAAGACCGGGGGCGGATGGCGGCACCTATCAGTGCCGCCATAGCCGCCTCGTAGGGCGCAGGCTCAGCGCCTTCGGCAATGGCAAGCGCCGCCCTGTCGAAGGCCGCTGACACCACCACTGCAAGCGCATCAAGCCCGGCTTCGTCCAGGCCGGTGCCCGCAGACGCAAGCCCCGTCCGCAGGGCCCTGCGCCCTCCTCCGGCGTCGATCTCATCCATTGCAGCAGCGCCGAGCACCGCGGGCCCGTCGACCAGCAGAATGCGGGCGCGCCCGGGAACGGCCATCGCGGCAAAATACGCCCTGCTGCCGGCTTCCAGCCCCTCCGCGCCCGGCACCCTGGCCGCGGCCTCAATCGCTTGGGTCACCGCTTGGGCCTCCGCCTCGGCGACGGCAGCGAACAGCGCCTCTTTCCCGTCAAAATGATGATACAGCGCCCCGCGCGTGACCTCAGCGGCCTTGACGATTTCGGGCGTCGACGTCTCGGCATAGCCTTTTTCCGCAAACAGAATTCGGGCGGCAGTGATCAGCCGCTCGAGCATGGCAGCCCGGCGGGCGGCGTTCGGGACCGGGGCTTTATTTTCTTGCATACATGCAGCCTGTATGTTTATTTCCACATACATACAGACTGTATGCTTTACAGAAGAGGTGCAAGATGAAAGTGACCCAATACTATCCGGTGCTGCAAACAAACGACGTCGCGGGCACCGCCGCATTCTACCAAACCCACTTCGGCTTCAGGCCAGCGTTTGAATCGGATTGGTACGTGCATCTCCAATCCTGCGCGGACCCCGCCGTGAACCTGGCCATTCTGGACGGAACCCACCCGACGATCCCCGAAGCCGGGCGCGGCAACAGCGCCGGCGTCATCCTGAACTTCGAGGTCGAGGACGCCGCCGCCGAATACGCCCGGCTGACCGGCGCTGGCCTGCCGGTGCTGAAACCGCTTGTGGACGAGGACTTCGGGCAGCGCCACTTCATCACCGCGGACCCGAACGGCGTGCTGATCGATGTCATCACACCGATCCCGCCCAGCGCGGCGTTTGCAGACCAGTACGCCGAAGACGCCCTGCCAGTATGACCTTCGGCCGTGGCGGATCGCCTGCCCGCGCAGGCCGCCACGGCCGCTCCGTAGAAATACGCAAACTTCTCCGTATCGTTGACTTGTGCCCGCCCCGGCGTCAGAACCACTGTCAAACGGTAGTTGTTGGGAGAGCTCCATGAAAAAGGTTTACGCCAACGCCGCCGAAGCGCTCGACGGGCTGCTTCACGACGGCATGCTGATCGCCGCGGGGGGCTTTGGCCTCTGCGGCATCCCCGAACTGCTTTTGCAGGCAATCAAGGACGCGGGCACCAAGGACCTGACCTTTGCCTCCAACAATGCAGGCGTTGACGATTTCGGCATCGGCATCCTGCTGCAGACCAAGCAGGTGAAGAAGATGATCTCCTCCTACGTGGGCGAGAACGCGGAATTCATGCGCCAGTACCTGTCGGGCGAGCTGGAGCTGGAATTCAACCCGCAGGGCACCCTGGCCGAGCGCATGCGCGCCGGCGGCTGCGGCATTCCGGGCTTTTACACCAAGACCGGCGTCGGCACCGTGATCGCCGAGGGCAAGGAGCACAAGGACTTCAACGGCGAGACCTATATCCTGGAGGAGGGCATCTTTGCCGATCTCTCCATCGTGAAGGCCTGGAAGGCGGATGACACCGGCAACCTGATCTTCCGCAAGACCGCCCGCAACTTCAACCCGCCCGCCGCAATGTGCGGCAAGATCTGCGTGGCGGAAGTGGAGGAAATCGTGCCCCGGGGCGCGCTTGACCCCGACCAGATCCACCTGCCGGGCATCTACGTGCACCGCATCATCCAGGGCGAGCACGAGAAGCGCATCGAGCAGCGCACCACCCGCAAGCGTGAGGAGGCTTGAACCATGGCTTGGGACCGCAATCAAATGGCCGAGCGCGCTGCGCAGGAGCTTGAAGACGGCATGTACGTGAACCTCGGCATCGGCATTCCGACGCTGGTGGCGAACTACGTGGGCGACAAGGACATCACCCTGCAGTCGGAAAACGGCATGCTGGGCATGGGCCCCTTCCCCTATGAGGGCGATGAGGATCCGGACCTGATCAACGCGGGCAAGCAGACCATCACCGAGCTGGCGCGCACCTCCTACTTCGACAGTGCCACCTCCTTCGGCATGATCCGCGGCGGCAAGATTGCAGCGGCGATCCTGGGCGCGATGGAAGTGGCCGAAAACGGCGACTTGGCCAACTGGATGATCCCGGGCAAGCTGGTCAAGGGCATGGGCGGCGCCATGGATCTGGTCGCGGGCGTCGGCCGCGTGATCGTGGTAATGGACCACACCAACAAGCACGGCGACAGCAAGGTGCTGAAGGAATGCACCCTGCCGCTGACCGGCAAGGGCGTGGTCGACCGCATCATCACCAACCTGGGCGTTCTGGATGTCGTCGATGGCGGCCTGAAGATCGTCGAGCTGGCCGAGAGTGTCAGCGAAGAGGAGCTGCGCAGCTCCACCGAAGCCACCATCGTCGGCTGATCCCGGATCAGAGCTGACAAGATAAGGCCCGCCGGTTTCCGGCGGGCCCTTTGCGTGCGGATCGTGCTGGCGCTCACACTCCGGCGGCAGCCCCCGGACGCGGCCGGGGCCGCAGCGTGTGCCAGACCGCGCCTTCCGGCGGGTTGATGATTTCCCACATATAGACGCGCTTATCGTGCCAGTTGACGATCTTTTCCCGCCCGTCCTCGAACACCACCACGCAATAGCTGCCCTGCGCCGGATCGCAGCTGTCGCGGCCCAGCACGGTGACAATGACCGGATCGACCAAATGGCTTTTGAACAGAACCATCGCCTTGGTTTGCTTGCCCGAGATGTAGAGCGCCCCTGCAAACAGCGCCACCGCCAGCAGGACAAATCCCAGACCCGAGAAATTCCGGAACGGGTTAAACTCCGCTAGCTGCGGCCCGAAGGCGGAAAAGACCAGCCGCCCAAAAAACCCGATGAACGCCAGCAAGGCGAACAGCAGAAGCTTTCCACTAACACCCTGCGCACCCACGGCAATTTCCGATGGGTTAAATCCCAAATCCAAATCCGTTCTCCAAAAAATTTAAGCTAAAAAATGTGCTTTACTGCCACCATACCGGCGTCTCGGGGCGGATGGCAGGCCCTTTGCGAAAAAACTCCGCAAATCGGGCCGCGGCGCAACGCCTGTTCAGAAGGTTTTCCGCCGAGGCGTTTCGGGCCCCGCAATCCCTGCAGATGCGCCGCCTGCCAGTCGCCGCCGGGCGGTGCGGCGCACCGGCACCGGCAGGTTTCTCTAGCCACTGCACCGGTTCGCTCAGGGGGCGCCCCCGTTACCGTGGGCAGACGCCCGGCTTCAGCCGCCGTTCGGAGCTTGCACCGCGACTGTCCCGGCAGCCGGCCGCGGCAATGTCACCGGCAGCAGAACGCCGCCGGCAAGAACAGCGGCCAGCGCCGCCATGAGAATATCCCGTTTCATGCCTTGGCCCCTCCCGCATTGAATTGCACGCCTGTCCCGGACGCCGAATCCGGGCGTGTGTCCGTGGCCGGTGCCGTCAGCGCAGCGGCAATGCATGCAGCCAGTATTACTGGCCCGAACGGTGAAGCCATCGGTTTGAAAAGACGTCTCATCCCAGCCCCCTAACAAAGTGTACCGATCTGTCAACTCGCGCAAACAAAGTGTACCGATCGGTACTTATAATCAAGGATTTTTTCACGCGCCCGGCGCTGCACGGCGGTGCCTCGCCCTAAGACCTTTTTGTTGCGGCAAAAATTATTTTGATTTGCAGGGCTGTCCCGGCGCCAATATGTACCGAACGGTACACTTGAGGACGAATCATGCGCCCCAACAAGCGAGACGAACTGGTCAGCAAAGCCCTGGACGTATTTTACCGAAGCGGGTTCCACGCAACAGGAATGGACACGCTGGTCAAGGAAACCGGCATCTCCAAGACCTCCATCTACAAGCACTTCCGCACCAAGGACGACCTGATTATTGCCGTGCTGCGCCTGCGGGACGAGAACTTCCGCTCTTGGCTGTTCAGCCGGATGGCGGCTTTGTCGGACGCACCCGCCGGGCAGCTGATTGCGATGTTCACGGCTCTTGGCGAATGGTTCGGCAAGCCGGAATTTGCAGGCTGCATGTTCATAAAGGCCAGCGCCGAGTTCCAGAACCGGGCTCATCCGGTGTATCAGCAATCGACGGAGCACAAGCAGATGCTGCTGGAGCATTTCACCGGCCTGGCCAAAGCAGCCGGCGCGTCTGACCCCGCAGGTCTGGCGCGGCAGCTTCTGACGTTAAAGGAAGGCGCAATCGTTCTGGCGGCCATGTCGGTGACCCCGGATCCGGCCGGGGACGCGCGGCACACTGCCCGGATGCTGCTTCAGCCCTACCTGGCGGAGGACTGAGCCCGGACGGCTAGTTCATCACCCGGAACACGCAGCCGTCGGAGATCAGCTGCGGCGGTGTCAGGCACAGGCCGCGGGCCACCTGATAGGCGGCCAGAACCTTGGGCACGTAATCCCGTGTTTCGGCAAAGGGCGGCACCCCCTGGTGGCTGCGCACAGCCCCCTCGCCCGCGTTGTAACCGGCCAGCACCAGGATCGGATCGCCGCCGAACTCCGTCATCAGCCAGTCGAGATAGCGGATGCCCCCCGAGATGTTTTGATGCGCCTCAAGCGAGTCCGTCACCCCAAAGCGCGCCGCAGTATCCGGCATCAGCTGCATCAGCCCCTGGGCGCCTGCGGAACTGATCGCATCAGCCTTGCCCGCGGATTCAACAGCAATCACGGCCAGCACCAGGGCAGGCGAAACCTGGGTGCTGGCGCTCTCGGTCAGGATCTGCACACCGCGGGTCTGGGCGATTTCCTGCATCAGCTGCAACCGCGGCGCCGCCAGTCCCTTGGCACCGGCCAGCGCCTGCAGGGCATCGTCCAGGCGGCCCGGCCCGCTCTCCTCCAGCCCGGGAGAGATCTTGTCCCAGAACCAGCCATACCGCCCGGCGGGCAGCTTTGCGCTCTCTGCCAGCTCCGGAACCGGTTCAGCCGCCCTGGGCTCCGGCTGCGGTTCGATCTGCACGGTGATGCGCTTGCCGGTGCCCGGCACAGGCGGTTTCACCCGCTTCGCCTCGAACTGGGGAAACGGTTGCGGCGGGGCTTCCTGCCCTCTTGCTGCCAGGGGCACGGCACAGGCCGCCAGTGCCAAAATCGCGTTACGGACTGCCATTTCCTTGCCTGCCAGTGGATTCTGCCACGAAAGACTCGGGAAAATGGCTGCTGAAAACCAGTCTCAGCCCCCCAGAATCTGGCGCAATCGCCATATTTTCCCGCGTCTGGCGCGGAAATGCCACGGACAGCAGACGGGTAACGAAAATTTAACGGAGCAAAATCATTCGGTTACGCAAATCATTGCCAAAAAGTAAAATTGGGGCGGCGATTTCCGGCTTTCAGCCCAAATCCTGCCACGCTGGGCTGGCTATATAGGCTCATCCAAGCCGGACAGAGGTCAAGCAGGTGAGAGAGCGGACCCTGGCGCGAAGGCGGGATAGTGCAAATTCTGAGATCCTTTGGAGGGACCAAGCCATGATCAAATTCTTCAAAAACTTCCGCAAAGACGACTCCGGTGCCGTGACTGTTGACTGGGTTGTGCTGACCGCAGCCGTGGCCGCTCTGGGCGGCGTTGTCTACACCGCCATCGAAGACGGCGCGTCGGACCTGACCAGCAAGACCGGTTCTTACCTGGGCACCCAGGCTCCGACCTAATCGCCTTTAGTGGTCTAACCGACCGCGTGACAGGCCGCCCGTTTCCGGGCGGCCTGTTTCGTTTGCAGGTTCCCCAAATCCCGCTGCCTCCCTCAGCTTTTTCCAGCACCAAGTAAAGCGTCAGGTTTCCCGGCAATAGGGCAGAAAACTCAGTATTACGCCCAATTAACGCCCCATTCATGAAGCTTAATAGACTCATCAACCGGCGGGCAGGCCAGAAGGAGAGAGCTGGCCAGATCGCCCGGCGGGTCAGATACAGCATTCCAGTTTCCTTTGGAGGGACCAAGCCATGATCAAATTCTTCAAGAACTTCCGCAAAGACGACTCCGGCGCCGTGACTGTTGACTGGGTTGTGCTGACCGCAGCCGTGGCCGCTCTGGGCGGCGTGGTCTACACCGCCATCGAAGACGGCGCGTCGGACCTGACCAGCAAGACCGGCTCCTATCTGGGCACCCAGGCTCCGACCTGATCACTGCCTGATTTCTGAGGCGGCACCGGGCAGTCCGGTGCTGCCTCTGCCCCGGAACCGTTCAGGCAGCGAGGTTCAGACTATGAAAAAGTTACGGTTATATATCGCAAGCGACGACGGTGCGGTTTCCGTCGACTGGGTTGTTCTATGCGCTGCAATCGTCGGGATGGCCGCAATGATTGCGGCGGCAATGGAAGATGGCGCCCTGGGTGCGGCACAAGCGATTGCCGCCTTCATGTCCAATTGGTCATTCAGCTGACAACGGCCGAAATGACCAGCTCCGGACCACTGCCTTCCAGGCGGCCGCGCTGACCAGGCCAACGCCCGGTTTCTTGTTTCAGTTTGAAACACCCAGCAGCCGGTTCCGATTGCGGAACGCCGGCTTAAGTTGATGAGAGGTAACACAATGCGTGCAGTTTTCGGACTAGTGCTGATTGTCGGTGTCGCCCTCGCCGGCGGCGCAGTCATGATGGCCAAGAACTATATCTCGGCCTACCAGAATGAACTGGCGCGCGAGCGTGCGGCCCGCGCCGAGGCGGTGCCGACGGTGGACGTGTTTGTCGCCACCAAGCCGCTGAAATACGGCGAGCGGCTGTCCCAGGACGCGGTGCGCGCCGTGCGCTGGCCTGAAAACGCCATTCCCGAAGGGGCCTATACCACCCTGGACGCATTGTTCCCGCCGCAAAGCGGCGACAAGCTGCGCGTGGTGCTGCGCGCCATGGAAAAGGATGAGGCGGTTATGGCCGCCAAGGTCACCGCCCCGGGCGAGGATGCGGGCATCACCTCGCGGCTGCAGCGCGGCATGCGCGCCTTTGCGATCAAGGTCGATGTGTCCTCCGGCGTCTCGGGCTTCCTGCGCCCCGGCGACAAGGTCGATGTCTACTGGACCGGTATGATGCCCGGCGCCGGCGGCTCCCGCGGGGAGGTCACCCGGCTGATCGAAACCAACGTGGAACTGGTGGCTGTGGACCAGAGCGCCGGCGGCGACATCAACGAGGCCATTATCGCCCGCACAGTTACTGTTGCGGCCAAGCCCGCACAGGTGGCGGCGCTGGCGCAGGCCCAGACCACAGGACGGCTGTCGCTGGCCCTGGTGGGCGCAGGCGACGACACCATTGCCTCAGTGGTCGAAGTGGACCAGCGCACGCTGCTGGGACTGGGCGCCCTGGAGGCGCCGCAAGAAGTGGAAAAGGAAAAGATCTGCACCATCCGCACCCGCCGCGGCGCCGAAGTTGTGGAAATCCCGATCCCGTGCACCAACTAGAAAACATACGCCCGCACAAACCGTTAACGCATTCAGCCGCTT
The DNA here is from genome assembly GCF_006740765.1 of Leisingera aquaemixtae. GTDB lineage: Bacteria > Pseudomonadota > Alphaproteobacteria > Rhodobacterales > Rhodobacteraceae > Leisingera > Leisingera aquaemixtae. The sequence continues at coordinate 547,012 of NZ_CP041159.1, read as the reverse complement.
CTTCCCTGCGAAGAGCGGCTGCTTTGCCTGTTGCGCAGGCCCCACATGGGCGTCCTGCAAGGAAAGGCCTCAAAGCCTTTGATTCTTGCAATATTTCGGGATCTGAACCACAGTGCCCGAAAGAGCGGGCAAAAAGACCCGGATTTTGAGGCGTGATCGGAAAGGCAGGTCACATGGCAATTCGACGGTTCGTGGCGGCGGCCCTGATGGGTCTATCGCTGATTGGCGTGCCGCAGGCAGATGGGGCCTGGGCGCAGTCTTTGCGTGTGGTGAAAAAGGGCACGGCGGCAACGCTGGACGTTCCGATGAACCGCGCGGTGGTGGTGGAAAGCGAAATCCCGTTTGCTGAACTCAGCATTGCCAACCCCAGCATTGCCGATATCTCCTCGCTGTCCGACCGCACCATCTATGTTCTGGGCAAATCGCCGGGCCTGACGACACTGACATTGCTCGACGGCTCCGGCCGGCTGATCACCAACGTCGACGTGCGGGTGGCCGCCGACGTGACCGAGTTCAAGCAGCGCCTGCGCCAGATCCTGCCCAACGAGAAAATCGAAGTGCGCACCGCCAATGACGGCATCGTGCTATCCGGCACAGTGTCCAGCTCGGCCCGGCTGCAGCGGGCGCTGGACCTGGCAGAGCGCTATGCGCCGGAGCGGGTCAGCAACCTGATGTCGGTGGGCGGCGTGCAGCAGGTGATGCTCAAGGTCCGCTTTGCCGAAATGCAGCGCTCGGTCTCGAAATCGCTCAGCGCCTCGCTGGGTTTCAACGGCGGCACCGGCAACGGCCGCACCGGCGGCTACAACACCCTGAACACCTCCGGCGCACTGGCCAACTCGCTGGCCGGCAACATCCCCGCCGCCAACGAAAACACCGGCGCCTTCCTGTTCGGCTTCAACGCAGGCTCCGTTCAGGTCAGCCTGCTGCTGGAAGCGCTGGAGCAGAAGGGCGTGGTCCGCACCCTGGCCGAACCCAACCTCTCTGCCCTCTCGGGTCAGGAAGCGAAGTTCCTGGCTGGCGGTGAATACCCGGTGCCGGTCGCCCAGGAAGGCGGCGTGATCACCATCGAATTCAAACCCTTCGGGATTGAGCTGAACTTCATTCCGCGGGTGATTGACGGCGATCTGATCAACCTCGAACTGAACGCCGCGGTGTCCGCCATCGACCCGACCAATTCGCTGGAACTCAGCGGCCTGACCATCGACGCCTTCTCCCGCCGCGAGACCTCCACCACGGTGGAAATGCGCGACGGCGAAAGCTTTGCCATTGCCGGGCTGATCCGCGACGAATTCCTCGACAACTCCTCGCAGCTGCCTTGGCTGGGCGACGTGCCGGTGCTGGGCGCGCTGTTCCGCAGCGCCGATTACCAGCGCGAGCAGACCGAGCTGGTGATCATCGTCAGCGCCCATCTGGTCACTCCGACCCGCGGCGAGGCGCTGACCCTGCCCACCGACCGCGTGGCACCGCCCAGCGAGAAGGATCTGTTCCTGTTCGGGCGCACGTCCCGCAACCGCGCCGGGCCTGCCGCCGAGGTCGCCAAGCAGGATTTCAACGGCTCTTACGGCTACGTGCTGGACTGATAGGGAGTGGCACAGATGATCAGAACCGCTGCAATTCTCGGCCTTCTCCTCACCGCTGCCGCCTGCGAGCGGGAAGCCGGGCGCGAGCTGAACCGCCAGGGAACCTTTGGCGAGGCCACCCTCAACAACGCGGCGGTGATGAGCGGCGAGCGCAGCTTTGCCATCCAGCTGGCCGGCCGGTTCGCCCAGGAAGTGCCCACCACCATCACCTTTGACTTTGACAGCGCCCGTCTGGACCAGACCGCGCTTGCGGTGCTGGACCAGCAGGCGCATTGGATCCGGCAGTTCCCCGAGGTGCGGTTCCGCGTCTTCGGTCACACGGATGCAGTCGGCAGCAACGCCTACAACCGCGCGCTAGGCCTGCGCCGGGCCCGGGCCGCGGTGAATTACCTGGTCTCCCGCGGCATCAGCCGCAGCCGCCTGGAAGCGGTGATCTCGCACGGGGAAACCCAGCCGCTGATCCCGACGCCGGAGCGCGAGCGCCGCAACCGCCGCACCGTCACCGAGGTGAGTGGCTTCCTCAAAAACCACCAGTCGGTGCTGGACGGCAAATATGCCCAGATCATCTACCGCGAGTATCTGGAGAGCGCGGTTCCGGCCACCACCCTGACCCAGCAGAAGTCGCTGGAGCGCACGCTGCAATAAGCCCGCCGCGCAGGCGGCCGGTTACGAAGTAGTAACAATTCCCCACATTTGGGGATTTTTGGCCCCAATATCGCCTAGATTGCCACCGACATTGTTTCCAAGAGGCGGACTGTGCCCATGGCCCGGTTCTGCCCATGTGAACAAGGATGATGGCGATGAGCAGCGGTATGCCGCAAACAGAAACACCAGCGATTGTTGCCTGCACAATCAGCCGCGATGTGCAGAACTTCGACCTTCTGATCGAGGATATGGAAGCCTCGCTGGGAGAGGCCTGGGGCGATCTGGGCTTTACCGAGGCGCTGGCGTTCTTTGGTCAGACCGAGGCGGAGCCGCTGCAATTTGTTGCCCTGGCCATCGACAGCGCCGACGAGGGGGATCTGCCGCTGATGGGGGAGATCATCACCCAGGCCAAGGCGCGCGGCATCAAGGTCATTCTGATCGCCGAAGACGTCACCCCGGCCGCGCTGCACACGCTGCTGCGCCAGGGTGCGGATGAGTTTGTCCCCTACCCGCTGCCCGAGCAGGAGCTGCAGGCCGCCATCGAGCGGCTGCAGGCACCGCCGCCGCCGGCGGCGCAGAAGCCGCATCAGCTGCAATCCGGCAGCCAGCGCGAAGGCGCGGTGATCGTTTGCCACGGGCTGGCCGGCGGCACCGGCTCGACCACCATGGCGGTGAACCTGGCCTGGGAGCTTGCCGCGCTCAGCGAGCAGGAGGAGCCCAGCGTCTGCCTGCTGGATCTGGACCTGCAGCATGGTTCGGTTTCCACCTACCTGGACCTGCCCCGCCGCGAGGTGGTGATGGAAATGCTGAGCGAATCCGAAAGCATGGACGAGGAGCTGTTCGGCCAGGCGCTGCTGCCGTTCCAGGAGAAGCTGCAGGTTCTGACCGCCCCGCTGGAGATGGTGCCGCTGGACCTCTTGTCGCCCGAGGACATCACCCGGGTGATCGAAATGGCGCGCAGCCACTTCGATTTTGTCGTCATCGACATGCCGCACACGCTGGTGCAGTGGTCCGAAACCGTGCTGACCACGGCGCATGTCTATTTCGCCCTGATTGAGCTGGACATGCGCTCGGCCCAGAACGCGCTGCGCATGAAACGCGCGCTGCAGTCGGAGGACCTGCCGTTCGAGAAGCTGCGCTTTGCGCTGAACCGGGCACCCAAGTTCACCGATCTTGCCGGCAAAAGCCGGGTCAAGCGGATGGCCGAGTCCCTGAGCATCTCCATCGACCTGCAATTGCCCGACGGCGGCAAGCAGGTGCTGCAAAGCTGCGACCACGGGCTGCCGCTGGCTGTTTCGGCGGCGAAGAATCCCTTGCGCAAGGAAATCGCCAAGCTCGCGGCCTCGCTGCATGCGCTGGGCCGCAGTGAAGCAGAAGCCGCCTGAACGGCTTGAATTGGGGGTGAGTTGATGTTTTCCAAGTATAAGAAACAAGCGCCAAAACCTGCCGCGCCGGCACCTGAACCGGTAACTGCGCCCGCCGCTGCCGCCCCTGCCGCCAGCCTGCGCCGCCCGGTGCAGCGCAAAGCGGCTGAGGCGCAGCCAATGGACAAGGAGCGCAAGCGCAAGGAGCGTCTGGGCGAGATCAAGGTCCAGCTGCACCGGGAGCTGCTGGAGAACCTGAACCTGGCCGCCCTGGAACGCGCCGGCGAAGCGGAACTGCGCTCCGAGATCGCCACCATCGCCACGGAGATCCTGGCCGAGAAAAGCATCGTCCTGAACCGCGAGGACCGCCAGCAGCTCACCAAGGAGCTGTATGACGAGGTGACGGGCCTGGGCCCTCTGGAGACGCTGCTGCAGGATGAATCGATCAGCGATATCCTGGTGAACGGCCCGCATCAGATCTTTGTCGAACGCAGTGGCAAGCTTCAGCTTTCCGACATCACCTTCAAGGATGAGAAGCACCTGATGCGGATCATCGACAAGATCGTCTCTGCCGTGGGACGCCGGGTCGATGAATCCAACCCTTACGTGGACGCCCGCCTCGCCGATGGCTCCCGATTCAACGCGATGGTGCCGCCGATCGCGGTGGACGGCTCGCTGGTGTCGATCCGGAAATTCAAGAAAGACAAGCTGGGCATCGACGACCTGGTGCAATTCGGCGCTTTCACCGAGGAAATGGCGGCCTACTTGCAAGCCGCCGTTTCCACCCGCCTGAACGTGATCGTCTCCGGCGGCACCGGCTCCGGTAAAACCACGACGCTGAACGCGCTCTCCTCCTTTATCGACAATTCCGAACGGATCCTCACCATCGAGGACACCGCGGAACTTCAACTGCAGCAGAGCCATGTGGGCCGGATGGAAAGCCGCCCGCCCAACGTGGAAGGCAAGGGCGAGGTCTCCCCGCGTGACTGCCTGAAGAACGCGCTGCGGATGCGCCCCGACCGCATCATCGTCGGCGAAACCCGCGGCGAGGAAGTGATCGACATGCTGCAGGCCATGAACACCGGCCACGACGGCTCGATGACGACGATCCACGCCAACTCCGCCCGCGACGGCATTTCCCGTCTGGAAAACATGATCGCCATGGCGGGGATCGAGATGCCGATCAAGGCGGTGCGCAGCCAGATTGCATCCGCTGTGAACCTGATCGTGCAGGCCTCCCGCCTGCAGGACGGCTCGCGCCGGATGACCTCGATCACCGAAATCACCGGGATGGAGGGCGACGTGATCTCGATGCAGGAAATCTTCCGTTTCCAGCGCGTCGGCCTGACCCCGGACAACAAGATCATCGGCCACTTCACCGCCACCGGCGTGCGCAGCCACTATTCCGAGCGCTTCCGCCTGTGGGGGTACGACCTGCCGCCCTCGATCTATGAACCCACCGTGATGGAGAAGCGCTGATGCAGCTGAGTGCGGAACCGCTTATCTACGGCCTGATCTTCTTCGGGGTGCTGGCCCTGGTCGAGGGCCTGTATCTGTTCACCTTCGGCAAATCCATCAGCCTCAACAGCCGGGTCAACCGCCGGCTGGAGATGATGGAGAAGGGCAGCAATCGCGAGCAGGTGCTGGAGCAGCTGCGCAAGGAACTGGGCCAGCACGCAAAATCGCAGTCGATCCCGCTGTACTCGCTGCTGTCGGAACGGGCGCAGAAAGCGGCCATTGCCTTTTCACCGAAACAGCTGATCCTGATCATGGCCGGGCTGGCCGTGCTGGCCTTCGCCGGCCTCAGCATCGGCACGTCGGCCCCCCTGCCCGTCCGCATTCTGGGCTCTGTCATCATCGGCGTCGGCGCGGTGTTCTTCTGGGTCAACAAGAAGGCCGCCAAGCGGATGGCGATGATCGAGGAGCAGCTGCCCGACGCGGTGGAGCTGATGGTGCGCTCCCTGCGTGTCGGCCACCCGTTCACCTCTGCCGTGCAGATCGTCGCCAACGAGGTCGAGGACCCGCTGGCCACTGAATTCGGCATTATCTCCGATGAATGCGCCTATGGCCGCGATGTCGGCGAAGCGCTCAAGGAAATGGCGGAGCGGCTGGACATGCAGGACATGCGCTTCCTTGCGGTCGCGGTGACGATCCAGCAGCAGTCGGGCGGCAACCTGGCCGAAGTGCTGGCAGGCCTTGCCAAGGTGATCCGCGCCCGCTTCCGCCTGTTCCGCCGGGTGAAGGCCATCACCGCAGAGGCGCAATGGTCGGGCAAGTTTCTGTCAGGCTTCCCGCTGTTCTGTCTGGCTGGCATCCTGGTCAAGGACCCCAACTATTATGACAAGGTGCTGGATCACCCCTGGTTCATTCCCGCCTGCTTCACGGTTGGCGTGATGCTGACGGCCAACCTCTTTGTCATGCGCATGCTGACCAACATCAAAGTCTAAGGAGGCGGACCGTGGGTTTTCTGACCGGAATAAACGACTACCTGACCTCGCACTTCGGCGAATTCGGCCCGCTTCTGGCGCTTGGCATTGCCGGGCTGTTCATGATCCTGCTGGCGGTTCCGCTGCTGCTGAACCAGCCCGAAGACCCGCTGAAGAAGCTGCAGAAGAACATCAAGCCGGAAACCCGCAACGTCCCCAAGAAGGAGCGTCTGCGCCAGGCCAACCGCAACGAGCAGCTGCAGAAATTCGCAGGCTTCCTGGAACCGCAAAACGCGGATGAGCTGTCGGCGATGGAGCTGAAGCTGCGCCAGGCGGGCTATCACTCCAAGGACTCGGTGCGCCTGTTCCACTTTGCCCAGTTTGCCCTCGGCCTGCTGGGGCTGATGGGCGGGCTGTTCTTTGTCTATGTGCTGAAGGCCGACATCGACTATGACAGCCAGCAGATGGCCATCCGCATCGTCGGCCCTGGCGCGGCCGGGTACTTGCTGCCGAAATACTGGATCACCCGCCGCATCGAAGAGCGCAAGCAGAAGATCACCGAAGGCTTCCCGGACGCGCTGGACATGATGCTGGTCTGTGTCGAAGCCGGCCAGTCGCTGGACCAGGCGATTGTCCGCGTCGCCAAGGAGCTGCACGCCTCCTACCCGGATCTGGCCGAGGAATTTGAAGTCGTCGCCTATGAGATGAAGGCGGGCAAGGAAAAGGACAAGGTGCTGCGCGACATGGGCACCCGCTGCGGGGTGCAGGATATCTCCTCCTTCGTGACGGTGATGATCCAATCCGCCAGTTTCGGCACCTCGATCGCCGATGCGCTGCGTGTCTATGCCGGTGAAATGCGTGACAAGCGCGTGATGCGCGCCGAGGAGGCCGCAAACAAGTTGCCCGTGAAGATGACCCTTGCCACAATGGGCCTGACGGTGCCGCCGCTGCTGATCATTCTGGTTGGCCCGTCGATACAGGGCATCATGAATATGGGCAACGCAGGCAACTGAACATGACATCACAAGGACGGGCCGCGCCTGTCCGCCTCAGCTGCGCTCTTGCCGCCGCCAGCGTTCTTGCGCTGGCGGCGGCCTGCGCGCCGGGCGGTCTGAAACAGGACACGGGCAGCCCCTGGGCGCCGGGCGCCGATCACCGCAAAACCGCAGAGGACGGCTTGCAGGTCGGCCACCGGCTGATGGCCGCAGGCGAGCACGAGCTGGCGCTGGAGGCCTTCACCCGCGCCGCCCTCGACCAGGGCCTGACGGCCGAGGTGCTGTCCGGCATGGGGTCGGCCAAGCTGGGCCTCCGGCGGCTGGGGCAGGCAGAGGATCTGCTGCGCCAAGCGGTCGATGCCGACCCGGCCTGGCCCGAGCCGATGAACAACCTTGGCGTGGTTCTGATGGAACGGGGCAAGACCGCCGAAGCCGTGCAGGTGTTCCAGCGCGCCTATGCGCTCGACAATGGCGAAAGTGACGCAATCCGCGATAATTTGCGCCTGGCCCTCGCAAAACTGGACGATCCTGCGCATACTGAGCCGCAAAACCAAGATTACAAATTGGTGCGGCAAGGCGGTGGCAGCTACCTGATTCGCCCGACACCATGACAGAGGCAGAGCAGTAAAAGGACGCACAAATGCGCCAGCAGTTTTTCCTATCCGCTTCTCTGGCAGGGGCGCTGGTCTTGTCGGCCTGCGCAGAGAAAGCCGACGAAACCGTGGAACGGGCCTTTCAGGAAGTGAATGTCATCGACGAGAGCAATCTCAACGATGTCATGATGACCGTGGCCGACCCGAATGAGGCGGTGGCCCATTTCCAGCGCACCCTCAAGACCGGTCCGGACCGGATCGAGCTGCAGCGCGGCCTCGCCTACTCGCTGATCCGCGCCAAGCGCACCACCGAGGGCACAACCGCCTGGAAAAAGGTGGTGTCGATGAAAGGCGCCACCAGCGAGGACCAGGTGCAACTGGCGGGCGCTCTGGTGCGCAGCGGCGAATGGGACGCGGCCAAGGGCATTCTGGACAAGGTGCCGCCAACCCATGAAACCTACGAGCGCTACCGGCTTGAGGCCGTGGTGGCGGACGCGAACAAGGACTGGAAGCGGGCGGACAGTTTCTACGAGATTGCCACGGGGCTGACCACCAAACCCGCCAAGGTGATGAACAACTGGGGCTATTCCAAGCTGACCCGCGGCGATTTCACCGGGGCTGAGCGGCTGTTCGGCGAAGCGATCCGCCAGAACCCGGGCCTGTTCACCGCCAAGAACAACCTGGTGCTGGCCCGCGGCGCACAGCGCAACTACACCCTGCCGGTGATCCCGCTGGACCAGACCGAACGCGCGCTGCTGCTCCACACACTGGCGCTGTCGGCGGTCAAGCAAGGCGACGTCAAGGTGGGCGAGAACCTGCTGCGCGAAGCCATCGACACCCATCCGCAGCACTTCGAGGAAGCCTCGCGCTCGCTGGCGGCACTGGAAAACGGCTGATCCATGCAGTTCCCGGCCCATGCCGCCCTGTGGTTCCTGCCCTTCGTGCTGCCGCTGTGCTACACGGTGGCGCTGACCGACCTGCGCGGCATGCGCATTCCCAACTGGGCGGTGGACCTGCTGGCAGTGATCTATGTGGCTGTGGGCGCCTTTGCGATGCCCTCCTGGGCAGACTACGGCTGGCACCTGCTGCATCTGCCGGTGGGGATCGGCCTGGGCTTCCTGTTCTATTCCGCTGGCGCCGTCGGCGCCGGCGATGCCAAGTTTGCCGGCGCCGCCGCGCCGTTCTTTGCGCTTGGCGATTTGCGGCTCTTGATGATCATCTTTGCCGCCACCCTGCTGGCGGGCTTCACCGCCCACCGGATCGCCAAATACACGCCGCTGCGCCAGCTGGCGCCGCAATGGCAAAGCTGGGAAACCGGCAAGAGCTTTCCCATGGGCCTGTGCCTCGGCGGAACCCTCGCGCTCTATCTGATCCTGGCCGCCCTGTTCGGCAGCTAAACGCCGCCGACGCCTGAACAGGCCGCGGATTTTCCCGCCGCCTCCGCGGAAATGCTGCAGCTCTGCCCCGCTGTTGCCACAGTCCTGAATAGTCTGTTTCCAAGGCCGCCTCCCGAACCGGGGGCGCAAACCCGGAATTCAGGAACAGGCACCGCCATGAACATGCAGAACCTCACCGTGACGGCCCCGCCCGCCCCCAAGGGGCTGGAGCAGATGCAGCTGCCGCTGGTGATGATGCGGGACATCCTGCTCAAGACCATCTTCCGCAAGAATGCGGAAACGGTGACGGAGATTGCCGAGGCACTCTGCCTGCCCGGCGCCGTCACCCAGGAACTGGTGGACATGGCCCGCGAGCAGAAACTGCTCGAAGCCACCGGCACGCTGAACGCCAACAGCGGCAACGAGATGGGCTACCAGCTGACCGATGCAGGCAAGGCGAGGGCGCTGGATGCGCTCAGCCAGTCGGAATACTTCGGCGCCATGCCGGTGCCGCTGGCGGTCTACCGCGAGCAGGTCAAGCGCCAGTCGATCCGCAATATCCAGGTGACCCGCGACCAGCTGATCAGCGCCATGGGCCACCTGATCCTGCCGGGCAGCCTGCTGGACCACCTGGGCCCGGCGGTCAGCGCCGGCCGCTCGATCCTGATGTACGGCCCGCCGGGCAACGGGAAATCCTCGATCTCCAACGGCATCCGCGACGCCCTTGGCGATCATGTCTACGTGCCGCGCGCCATCGAATACGCGGGCCAGGTGATCACCGTCTACGACCCGATCGTGCACACCATGGTCGAGCAGGAGCCGGAAGACCCCAACGCCCTGCGCCGCCGCCGCCGCTTTGACGAGCGCTACGTGATGTGCGAACGCCCCACCGTGATCACCGGCGGCGAGCTGTCGCTGGACATGCTGGACCTGGTCTACAACCCCACCGCACGCACCTATCAGGCGCCCTTGCAGCTGAAATCCACCGGCGGCATCTTCATCGTCGACGACCTTGGCCGCCAGGCCGAGCCGCCGCAGGCGCTGGTCAACCGCTGGATCGTGCCGCTGGAGGAAAGCAAGGACATCCTGGCGCTGCAGTCGGGCGAGAAATTCGAAGTGCCCTTCGACACGCTGGTGATCTTCTCCACCAACTTCCACCCGAACGAGATCTTTGACCAAGCCGCCCTGCGCCGGATCTTCTTCAAGATCAAGATCGACGGCCCGGATCAGGAGAACTTCCTCAAGATTTTTGCCATGGTGGCCCGCAAGAAAGGCATCCCCTTGGATGAACGCACGCTGGTCCACCTGCTCAAGAACAAATACCCAACCATCAGCAACGTTTACGCGAATTATCAGCCGGGGTTCCTGATCGACCAGATGATCGCGATCTGCGAGTTCGAGGGCATCCCCTATCAGATGTCGCCGGAACTGATCGACCGGGCCTGGGCCAACATGTTTGTCAGGGACGAGCAGATCGTGAAATGACCCGGCCCCAAAGTTTTTTGAAAACTTTGGGCCACCCTTTTCTAAAAAGTTTTGCGGCAGCACCTACATGGGACGGATGAGCATTCTGCCGCCCGTCATCGAGAACTGGTTCGCCTCCAAGGGCTGGTCCATCCACCCGCACCAGCACGCCATGCTGGAGCGGGCGTCTCAGCCCTGCACCCTGCTGATCGCCCCCACCGGCGGCGGCAAGACCATGGCCGGTTTCCTGCCCACCCTGGCGGAGCTGGCGGACGGCAGCCATAAAGGGCTGCACACTCTCTACATCTCCCCGCTCAAGGCGCTGGCTGCCGACATCAAGCGCAACCTGCGCACCCCGGTGGAGGAGATGGGCCTGCCTATCCGCATCGACGACCGCACCGGCGACACCCCCTCCAGCCGCAAGAAACGCCAGCGCGCCGACCCGCCGCATATCCTGCTGACCACCCCGGAAAGCCTCGCCCTGCTCACCTCCTACGAGGACGCCGCCCGCACCTTCAAGGGCCTGAAGCGCGTAGTGGTCGACGAAATCCACGCCCTGGCCGAAAGCAAGCGCGGCGACCAGCTGATGCTGGCGCTGGCGCGGCTGCAGACCCTCTGCCCGGATCTGCGCCGGATCGGGCTGTCGGCCACCGTGGACGACCCGCAGGCCATCGCCAGCTACCTCGCCCGCCATCCGGACCCCTGCGAGATCGTGCAGGCCGATCCCGGTCCTGCCCCCGATATCCGGATGCTGGAAACCGCTGAGCCGCCGCCCTGGGCCGGGGGCGGCGCGGCCTATGCGATCCCGGCGGTGATGGAACAGATCAGGGCCCACAAGACCACGCTGATATTCCACAACACCCGCGCCCAAGCAGAGATTTTCTTTCACAATCTCTGGCTCGCCAACGACGACGCCCTGCCGATTGGCATCCACCACGGCTCGCTCGACCGGGTCCAGCGCGAGCGGGTCGAGGCGGCGATGGTCCGCGGCGAGCTGCGCGCCATCGTCTGCACCGGCTCGCTGGACCTCGGCATCGACTGGGGCGACGTGGACCTGGTGATCCAGATCGGCGCGCCCAAGAACGTGAAACGCCTGGTCCAGCGCATCGGCCGGGCCAATCACCGCTACAACGCCCCGTCCAAGGCGCTTCTGGTGCCTGCCAACCGGTTCGAAGTGGTCGAATGCCGCGCCGCGCTGGAGGCGGTGCGCGCAAACGATCTGGACGGCGCGCCGCGTGGCCCCGGCCCCCGCGACGTGCTCTGCCAGCACATCCTGATCGCGGCCTGCGCGGGTCCCTTCGACGCCGACCAGCTTTACGCCGAAATGACCCAGGCCGGCGCCTACGCCGCTCTCACCCCTGCCGAATTCGATGCCTGCCTCGATTTCTGCGCCACCGGCGGCTACGCGCTGAAAGCTTACGACCAATGGCAGCGCCTGCGGCAGCGCCCGGACGGCAAGTGGCAGCTGCGCGACCCCCGCGCCGCGGCCCGCATCCGCATGAACCTGGGCACCATCCAGGACACCGATCTGGTCAAGGTCCGCCTGAAACGCAACCGCGGCGGCAAGCCGCTGGGCGAAATCGAGGAAGCCTTTGCCGCCACCCTCACCCCCGGAGACACCTTCCTGATCGGCGGCCAGACCGTGCGCTACGAGGGCCTGCGGGAAATGACCGTGGAGGTCAGCCGCAACCCCGGGAAAAAACCCAAGATCGCTGTCTTCTCGGGCACCAAATTCGCCACCTCCACCCAGCTCAGCGCCCGCATTCTGGAGATGTTCAAGCAGGACAGCTGGCCCAGCCTGCCGCGCCATACGGCAGAGTGGCTGGAACTCCAGCGCGAAGTCTCCGAGCTTCCCCGCGCAGGCAGTCTGCTGATCGAAAGCTTCCCGCATGACGGGCGCGCGCACGCGTGCGTCTATGGCTTCGCCGGCCGCAATGCCCAGCAGACGCTGGGCCTCTTGCTGACCAAGCGGATGGAGGAACTGGGCCTAGATCCCCTGGGCTTCGTCTCCACCGATTACGCCACGCTGATCTGGGGGCTGGAGGAGTTCACCGACCCCGCGCCGCTGTTCGACATCGGCGCCTTGCGCGAGGGGCTAGAGGGCTGGCTGGCCGGCAACGCGGTGATGAAACGCGCCTTCCGCGGTGCCGCCACCATCGCCGGGCTGATCGAGCGCAACACCCCGGGGCAGCGCAAGAACGGGCGGCAGGCGACCTTCTCCTCTGACATCCTCTATGACACGCTGCGCAAATACGACCCGGATCACCTGCTGCTGGACATCACCCGCGAGGAGGCCCTGCGCGGGCTGGTGGATTTCGGCCGCATCGAGGAGATGATCGCCCGCATAGACGGCCGCATCACCCTCCGGCGGCTGCAGCGGATCTCCCCCCTTGCCGCGCCGCTGCTGCTGGAGGCAGGCAAGGTCCCGGTCAAAGGCGCCGCCGAGGAGAAACTGCTGCTGCGGGAAACCGAAGCGCTGATGCAGCAATCCGGTCTCAGCGCCCTGCCGCAATAGGCCTTGCCAGCGCCGCTGGCACCGTTAAGAACGCATCATGAACGGCTTCGATTTCACCCTCGCTGGCACCCGCCTGACCGCCCTCGGCAGCGGTGCGCTCTGGTGGGCGGAGCAGCGCACCCTCTGCGTCTCCGACCTGCACCTGGGCAAATCCGAACGCCACGCGCGGCGCGGCGGCAGCGCCCTGCCGCCCTATGAAACCCGCGACACGCTGGACCGCCTCGACGCCGCGCTCCAGATCACCGGCGCGCACACGCTGATCTGCCTTGGCGACAGTTTCGACGATGACGCGGCCTGCCGCGCGCTGCCGCAGGCAGACCTGGGCCGCATCACCCGGCTGATGCAGACCCGTCGCTGGATCTGGATCGAGGGCAACCACGACCCCGCCCCGCCGGCCCTGGGCGGAGAGCACGCCGCCGCTCTGACACTGGGCCCGCTCACCTTCCGCCACATTGCCGACCCGCAGTCCAGCGCCGAAATCTCCGGCCACTACCACCCCAAGGCGCGGGTCCGCAGCACCTCCCGGCCCGCTTTTCTGGTGGACGCCGCCCGCGTGATCCTGCCCGCCTTCGGCACTTACACGGGCGGCCTGCGCAGCAGCGATCCGGCGTTCGCGCCGCTGATGGCGCCCGATGCCCTGGCCATCCTGACCGGGCCGCGGCCGCTGCCGGTGCCAATGCCGCGCTGACCGGGCAAATGGCGCAGCGTCACCTGCGCAAGGGTCCCGCGCTCCTCTATGCTGCGGGCAGACCAGCAGAAGGACACCGCCATGGACCACCGCATCCGCAGCAGCTTCGCCAGGCAAAGCATGATGCAAACCCTGGGCGCAGAGATTGAACGCGTCGCAGCCGGTGAAGTGGTGATCACCGCCCCCATCCTGCCCGGCAGCCGCCAGCAGCACGATGTGGCCCATGCCGCCCTCAGCTTTGCCATCGGCGACACGGCGGCAGGCTACGCCGCGCTCACCGTGATGCCCGAGGACTGCGAAGTGATGACCGCAGAGATGAAGATCAACCTGCTGGCCCCCGGCGCCGGAGACCACCTGCGCGCCACCGGCAAGGTCATCAAGCCGGGCCGCCGCCTGGTCATCGTCACCGCGGAGGTCCACGTCGTGACAGCGAAAGAAGAAAAACTGATCGCGCTCCTGCAAGGCACCATGGTGCCGGTCACCGCCTGACCCCCAGCTCATTCATCTTTCAAAAAGGGGCTCCGCCCGTTCCCGGGCGAAACGCTCACCCCTTCATCTTTCAAAAAATACTCCCGCCGGAGGCGTCCGGCGGGAGCGGTTTTGTTCTAACCTTGGCGGTCTGCGCGTCAGGCGGTCAGCCCTTCCGGCTCCGCGAGGTTGCTGGCGCGGCAGGCGGCGGTCACGGTGTTGGCCAGGAGACACGCGATGGTCATCGGGCCGACGCCGCCCGGCACCGGGGTGATGGCGCCCGCGCGCTCCGCGGCCGAGGCGTAATCCACATCGCCCACCAGACGGGTCTTGCCCTCACCCTTCTCCGGCGCATCGATGCGGTTGATGCCGACGTCGATCACCGTCGCGCCCTCCTTGATCCAATCGCCCGGCACCATCTCCGGACGGCCCACGGCCGCCACCACGATGTCGGCGCGGCGCACCACATCCGGCAGATCCTTGGTGCGCGAATGCGCAATCGTCACGGTGCAGCTGTCGCCCAGCAGAAGCTGCGCCATCGGCTTGCCGACGATGTTGGAGCGGCCAATGACAACCGCATCCAGGCCAGACAGGCTGCCGTGGTGCGCGCGCAGCATCATCAGGCAGCCCAGCGGCGTGCAGGGCACCATCGACTTCTGGCCGGTGCCCAGAAGGCCCACGTTGGAGATGTGGAAGCCGTCGACATCCTTCTCCGGCGCGATCGAATTGATCACCAGATCCTCGTCCAGATGCTTCGGCAGCGGCAGCTGCACCAGGATGCCATGCACCTTCGGATCGTTGTTCAGCTGATCGATCAGCGCCAGCAGGTCGGCCTCCGGGGTGTCCGCGTCCAGCTTGTGCTCGAACGAGTTCATCCCCACCTCGACGGTGCTCTTGCCCTTGGAGCGGACATAGACCTGGGAGGCCGGGTCCTCGCCCACCAGCACCACCGCCAGGCCGGGGGTGATGCCATGCTCCTCTTTCAGCCGCGCCACATGCTCCGCCACCTGGCCGCGCACCTTGGCCGCAAAGGCCTTGCCGTCAATCACTGTTGCTGCCATTGCTCTCTTCCTTTCCGCCGGGGGGCCGCCCCCGGATCCGGTCCCGTCATCTCAAAGCTTCAGCGGCCCGGGTGTCCCCGGGCCGCTGCATTCCGTCTGTGCCGGCTCAGAACAGGCCTTCGATCTGGCCGTCCGCATTCAGGCGGATGGTCTCCGCCGCCGGGGTGCGCGGCAGGCCCGGCATCGTCATGATCTCGCCGCAGACCACCACGATGAAGCCCGCACCGGCCGAAAGCCGCACTTCGCGCACCGGCACCGAATGGCCCACGGGCGCGCCGCGGCGGTTCGGGTCGGTGGTGAAGGAGTACTGGGTTTTTGCCATACAGACCGGCAGGTTGCCATAGCCCGCCTCTTCCCATTCCTTCAGCTGATTGCGGATCTTCTGATCGGCCAGCACCTCGTCGGCGCGGTAGATGCGCTTGGCGATGGTCTCGATCTTCTCAAACAGCGGCATGGCGTCCGGGTAGATCGGCGAGAAGTTCGCCTTGCCGGAGTCGGCCAGCTCAACCACCTTCTGCGCCAGATCGGCAGAGCCTTCGGAGCCCAGCTCCCAGTGGCGCGACAGCACCGCTTCGACGCCATGGCTGCCGCAGTAGTCCTTCACCGCCTGCACCTCGGCCTCGGTGTCGGTCACGAAGTGGTTGATCGCAACCACCACCGGCACGCCGAAGGATTTGACGTTTTCGATGTGGCGGCCGAGGTTGGCGCAGCCCTTGTTGACCGCATCGACGTTTTCCGCGCCCAGGTCCGCCTTGGCGATGCCGCCGTTCATCTTCATCGCCCGCACGGTGGCCACGACCACCACCGCCGACGGCGCGATGCCCGCCTTGCGGCACTTGATGTTCATGAACTTCTCGGCGCCGAGGTCGGCCCCGAAACCCGCCTCGGTGACCACGTAGTCGGCCACTTTCAGGGCGGTCTTGGTGGCGATGACCGAGTTGCAGCCATGCGCGATGTTGGCAAACGGGCCGCCGTGCACGAAGGCCGGGTTGTTTTCCAGGGTCTGCACCAGGTTCGGCTGCATCGCGTCCTTCAGAAGCACGGTCATCGCGCCCTCGGCCTTGATGTCGCGGCAGTAGACCGGGGTCCGGTCGCGGCGGTAGGCCACGATGATGTCGCCCAGGCGCTGTTCCAGGTCCTTGAGGTCATTGGCCAGGCACAGGATCGCCATCACTTCCGAGGCCACGGTGATGTCAAAGCCGGTCTCGCGCGGGAAGCCGTTGGAGACGCCGCCGAGCGAGGCGGTGATCTGGCGCAGCGCCCGGTCGTTCATGTCGACCACCCGGCGCCAGGCGACGCGGCGCACGTCGATCTCGCACTCGTTGCCCCAGTAGATGTGGTTGTCGATCATGGCTGACAGCAGCGAATGCGCCGAGGTGATGGCGTGGAAGTCGCCGGTGAAATGGAGGTTCATCTCCTCCATCGGCACCACCTGGGCATAGCCGCCGCCCGCAGCGCCGCCCTTCATGCCGAAGTTCGGCCCCAGCGAGGCTTCGCGGATACAGATCATCGCGTTTTTGCCGATCCGGTTCAGCCCGTCGCCCAGGCCCACGGTGGTGGTGGTCTTGCCTTCGCCCGCAGGCGTCGGGTTGATCGCGGTCACCAGGATCAGCTTGCCGTCTTCGCGGTCCTGCACCGAGTTGATGAACCGCTGGCTCACCTTCGCCTTGTCGTGGCCGTAGGGCAGCAGATCGTCATTGGAAATCCCGATCTTCGCACCAATCTCCTGGATCGGCTTCTTCTGCGCGTCCCGCGCGATCTCAATGTCACTCTTGTAGCTCATGGCAAGGTTCCTGCTGAGTTTGCATACGATCGCCGGCACAAGGATGCCGGTTTCGCGATAGACTTAGCCAATATGCGGCAAAACGCGCGCGTGATTTCCGACATTATCCCGCCTTGAAGCGGCGTGAGCTCTTTCCCCGCGCCGTTCCTGGTTCCCTAAAGGAAACCCGTTCGTCCTGGAAGACCGGTGTTACGGTGCCCAGGCGCGCTGATCCGGCACAAAGAGGGTCAGTTTGGCGCCCAGGGTCAGGGTGCCCGGCCGCTCCACCCAGGCGGTGATTCCCCGGCGGTTCAGCGCCGCCGGCTTGAAGCGGGCGCCAAAGCCCGCGTGGTCCATTTCGATCTCCCGGCCCGGCAGCACGCAAGGGCGGTTTTCCATATCCGCGGTCAGGGTCACCCCGTCCGGCCCCTGCAGGCGCGAGGACGGCGGCACGAAGGTGAAATCCGGGATGCCGCGCAGCACAACGGTGGCCCCCAGATGCGCCGGATCGAGCCGCGCCATCCCCATGTCCGCGGCGATCAGCGCCAGCTCCTCTTCCGACAGGAGGGTCAGCTGGCGCACGTTGCGGATTTCGGTGCCCTCCGGGTGAACATTCCGCACCCGCACGCAGGAGGCCCGGTTTTCGCCCGCGTGGCGCTCGCCCGGGATACCGGAAAACCCCAGCGCCAGCGTCTCCGACGCAACCGCCTGCAGTCCTGCTCCTGCCGGGACGCTGCCCAGCCACGTGATTTCACCGCTGAAGCCGCTGTCGCGCAATACCGGCATTCCGGCTCTCCTCCAATGAATACTGCCCTAGGAGCTGAGCTTACAGGCATTTTCCCCAGCTGCCACCCGGGAACGGCCTGGCAGGCTGTCTTCGCGCAGCTGGTGCGTACCAAGCGCGCAGGCCAGCACCCGTGCGCAGGCGCAGCGCGCCTGCGGATCGGATCGCCCGGGCGATCCGATCCGGGCGGGGGCCGCGGCGGGCAGCTTTGCTGCCCGCCGCGGCCCCCGCCACCCCCAAAAGCAAACGTCCCGGAGACCGCTGCAGGGTTCCGGGACGCGTTCCACTTGCTGGCTTGACGCTTACGCTGTCGGCTCAGGCTCCATGCCGCCTTCCGGCGGGGTTTTCTTGGGCTTGGCCTTGGGGATCGCGGTGACGGAAGCGGTGCCTTCATCCTCGCCGCCATCTTCATCATCGCCAGCCTGCGGCGGCTCGCCGTTCATGACCCGCTTGATCTCGTCGCCGGTCAGCGTTTCGTATTCCAGCAGGCCCTGCGCCAGGCGTTCCCACTCCTCCTTGTGCTCCGTGAGGATCTGGAACGCACGCTCATAGCCATCCTGGATAAAGGTCTTCACCTCTTCCTCGATCAGCTCCTTGGTGTGGGCCGAGACTGAGAAGCCGGCGGTGTTGCCGGAATAGCCCTCATGCGCTTCGGCATAGTCGATATTGCCGACCTTGTCGGACATGCCCCAGCGCATCACCATAGCGCGCGCCAGCTGGCTGGCCTGCTGAATGTCGCCGGCCGGGCCGTTGGACACATGGCCTTCGCCGTATTTGATGACCTCGGCCGCCTTGCCCGCCATGGTCATCGCCAGCTTCTGCCCGCACTCGTCCTTGTGCCAGTTCAGCCGGTCCATTTCCGGCAGGCTGACCACCATGCCCAATGCGCCGCCGCGCGGGATAATCGTCGCCTTATAGACCGGATCGCATTCCGGCAGCACCATGCCGACAACGGCGTGGCCCGCTTCGTGGTAGGCGGTCTTTTCCTTCTGATCCTGGGTCAGCACCATCGAGCGGCGCTCGGCTCCCATCATCACCTTGTCCTTGGCGGATTCGAAATCCTCCATGGTGACAAAGCGGCGGCCGACACGCGCAGCCATCAGCGCGGCCTCATTGACCAGGTTGGCCAGATCGGCGCCGGAGAAGCCGGGGGTGCCGCGGGCGATGATGCGCAGGTCCACGTCCGGGCCCAGCGGGGTCTTGCGGGCGTGCACGCCCAGGATCTTCTCGCGGCCCTTGATGTCGGGGTTGCCGACGGTGACCTGGCGGTCAAAGCGGCCGGGGCGCAGCAGCGCCGGGTCCAGCACGTCCTTGCGGTTGGTGGCGGCCAGGATGATCACGCCCTCATTGGCCTCAAAGCCGTCCATTTCCACCAGCAGCTGGTTCAGGGTCTGCTCACGCTCGTCATTGCCGCCGCCATAGCCGGCGCCGCGGTGGCGGCCCACCGCGTCGATCTCGTCGATGAAGACAATGCAAGGCGCGTTTTTCTTGGCCTGCTCGAACATGTCGCGCACGCGGCTTGCACCGACACCCACGAACATTTCCACAAAGTCGGAGCCGGAGATGGTGAAGAACGGCACGCCGGCCTCGCCCGCAATGGCGCGCGCCAGCAGCGTCTTACCGGTGCCCGGAGGGCCGACCAGCAGCGCGCCCTTGGGGATCTTGCCGCCCAGGCGCGAGAATTTCTGCGGATTGCGCAGGAACTCGACGATCTCTTCCAGCTCTTCCTTGGCCTCGTCGATGCCGGCCACATCGTCAAAGGTGACGCGGCCATGCTTCTCGGTCAGCATCTTTGCCTTGGACTTGCCGAATCCCATGGCGCCGCCTTTGCCGCCGCCCTGCATCCGGTTCATGAAATAGATCCACACCCCGATCAGCAGCAGGAACGGGAGCAGCGTGATCAGGAACGACTGGAAACCGGACTGCTGCTGCTTTTCAGCGCGCACCGGGATGTCGTTTGCGATCAGCAGCGAGGTGACCTCGGCGTCGCCCGGCTTGATGGTGACATAGTTCTGCCCGTCGGTGGTGGTGTAGCGCACCTGTTCCCCGTCCAAGGTGACGGTGCTGACCTTGCCGGTTTCAACCGAGCTGACGAAGTCAGAAAAAGTGCGTTCACGGCTCTGCATCGTGCTGCCGGAACCGCTGAACAAATTGAACAGCGCCAGAATCAGCAGAAACAGAACAACCCAAAAGGCGATATTGCGAGCGTTGCCCAAGGAAAGTTCTCCCTATCAGTTAGGCGCACCTCACAGGCCGCCTGCGTTGTGCTTAAAATAAGGATCATTCGGGCAGGTTCAATGAGATAAAAGGGATGCAAAGAACTCTTCTTCGCTTCCAGCGGTTTCAGCCGACCAGCCATTGGCCATTCCCGCCGCGGGCGCAGCGGCCAGCCGGGCGCCGCGCCACACCGCCGGGGTGGCCTCCAGCACCGGCCCCGGCACGCCGGCGGCGCGCCAGTCGGGGCATTGCGCCAGCCCCTGCCGCCCCAGCGCCCGCACCTCGCATCCCTTTGCGTCGCCGCCGAAAATCTTCCACCTGCCGTCCCAAAGCTGCCCCGGCAACGCGGTTACCCCGTTCACGGCATTGTATTCCCGGCAAACCCAGACCTGCTTGGCAGTGCAGACCAGACGGCAGCCTGCCAGGGTGGCGGAGCTGCCGCTTCGCGCCGCCAGGACCGCTTTTTCCATCGGCACCCGGCGCGGCGGATAGGCGGCGCCGGACACCCATTGGACCGCGCGCACCAGCAGCCGGTGGCTGATTTCGACGGGCAAGGTGCGGAACTTGCGCTGGCACAGCACAACCGCGCCCGCCTGCACATGGGCCAGATCGCGGGCGGCCAGAAAGACGTACCAGTCAAGCGCCTCACGGGCCTTGGACATGTTCCGGGCGATGCTGGCCAGCACTTCGGGCGTCACCCCCAGCGGCGCCAGATGCTCCAGCGCCTTGCGCACCCGCACCCGTTCAAACCGGGTATCCTCGTTGCTTGGATCCTCGGCCCAGTCCACGCCGCGCGCTTCCAGATAGCGGCGCAGCTCGCTGCGGGTCACATCCAGAAGCGGCCGCAGCAGGGTCACCCCCTTGTGGGTGCGCCGCGCCGCCATGCCCGACAGCCCCGTCACGCCAGAGGCCCGGGCCATGCGCATCAGCACCGTTTCGGCCTGATCGTCCGCCGTGTGGCCAAGCGCCAGCACCGGGATGCCGTGCTGCCGCGCCCAGCCGCACAAAAGCTCATACCGCGCTGCCCGCGCCTGCGCCTGCAGGTTGCCGTCCTGCGGCCTGTCCGTCCAGTGTAGCACCTCATGGGGGATGCCAAGCCGGGCCGCTGCCGCGCCGGCCGCTGCCGCCTCATCCGCTGAACCGGGGCGCAGCCCGTGGTCGACGGTTGCCGCAAAAAGCTGCACCTCGCCGCTGCCGAAACAGTCGTGCAGCAGATGCATAAGAGCCATCGAATCACCGCCGCCGGACAGGGCAATTCCCAGCTTGGCGGGCAGAGCAGACCGGAACTGACTGCGCACCAGGGCCGGGATATCCCGCCCGGCCTCGGTCAAGAGCAGCCCAGCTTGGCCAATTCGGCCCTGGCCTCTTCTTCCGCGCTGGTGCCCGGGAACCGCACGCCGACTTCGGACAGCGTCACGCAGGCCTGATCGGTCTGCCCCAGACGGCCCAAAGCCGCGCCCAGCTCAAACAGCGCCTTGGGCGCCACCGGGCCGGCGGAATTGCCTGAAAAGGCCGCCAGATAGGCCCGGGCCGCTTCGCGGGTGTCGCCCAGCCCGTCCAGCGCCTTGCCGCGGCTGAACTCGGCCGCCGCCGCCAGCGGGCTGCCCGGATAGGCCTGGTTGAACGCCGCAAGCTTTTCTGCCGCTTCCTGGTACTGGCCTTCGGCCAGCAGCGCCTCGGCGGCGTCGAAATCGGCCTGTTCGCCAATCGCCAGTTCGCCGCCCGCGGTGCCGCCGTCCGCGGTTTGCGGGGCTACCGCCACCGCCGCCGGCAGTTCGCCGCCGCCCAGCGTGGTGGTTTCGCCCAAGGCGCCGACATCGCCGCCTTCCAGCTCGACCAGGCGGAACTCCAGATCGCCGATCCGATTGGTGCCATCGGCAACAATCCGGTCGATCCGGTGGCCCAGTTCCTCGGTCTTCAGGGTCAGCCGCTGCAGTTCGCCTTCAATCGCGGCGACCCGGTCCAGCACCGTGTTGCCGGAGACGTCCGCAGACGGGGATCCGGTGGTGGACAGCTCGCGTTTCAGCCGCTGCACCTCCACATGCAAGACGGTCAGCTCCTGGCGGATGTCCGCCAGGGTCTGCTGGTCCTGCGCCGCCAGCGGCAGCGGCAGCAGCATCACAGTGGCCAAAAGCGCGGTGCGCAGAGGTTTCATGCCGTTACCCCGTCAGGCCGCCAGCCAGCACGGTGACAGCGCGGCGGTTCTTGGAATAGCAGGTCTCGTCCGAGCAGATCTCCAGCGGGCGCTCCTTGCCATAGCTCAACACCTTGATGCGGCCGCCGGCAATGCCCTGGGAGATCAGGTATTCGCGGGCGGCATTGGCGCGTTTGGCGCCCAGGCCCAGGTTGTATTCGCGGGTGCCCTGCTCGTCCGCGTGGCCCTCGATGGTGACCGCGTAATCGGCGTTCTGCGCCAGCCAGCGCGCCTGCCCCTGCAGGGTGGCCTGGGCGGCAGGCGACAGCGTGTGCTGATCGACCGCAAACAGAACCCGGTCGCCAACGGACTGGCGGAAATAGGCCGGGCTGGCGGGATCCAGTGCCCCGGCACCGGCGCCCGCACCTGCGCCGCCTGCCCCGCCGGCGCCGTTCAAATCGTCATTCCAGGGTTTGTTGCTGCAGGCTGCAAGCCCCAGCACGGCCACTGCCGCGATCGCCAATTTCAAGCCGCTCATGATGTCTGCCTATTCCTTTGCGTTTCTTGCCCCGACGTTATCATAAGCCCGGGTCTGGTTCCATGCGGGTATCCCCGCCTTTATGGCCCTGTTTCCGCAGCATTCACTTCTGCAGCGGCGACCACGACGGGTCCGACGCCCCGTCCGGCGTCTTGACCGGCTTCAGGTTGCGCCCGGTGATATCCACCGAGTAAAGAAGCGCCCGCCCGGAGCTGCCCTGGCTTTCACGGGTGAACATGATCACCCGGCCATTGGGCGCCCAAGTCGGCCCTTCATCCAGGAAGGAGGCGGTCAGCAGCCGCTCCTCGCTGCCGTCTGTGCGCATCACGCCGATGTGGAACCGGCCCTTGTTCTGCTTGGTGAAGGCCACCATGTCGCCGCGCGGCGACCAGACGGGCGTGCCATAGCGGCCCTCGCCGAAGCTGATCCGCCGCGCTTCGCCGCCGCCTGCGGGCATCACATAGAGCTGCTGGCTGCCGGACCGGTCGCTTTCGAACACGATCTGGCTGCCATCGGGCGAGAACGACGGCGCTGTCTCGATCGAGGGGGCCGAGGTCAGCCGGGTGTTGGCACCGGTGCTGATGTCCATCGAGAACAGGTCGGTGTTGCCGCCCTGGGTCTGGGAATAGACGATGGTGCGCCCGTCCGGCGCAAACCGCGGCGCAAAGCTCATGGTGCCGTCGCCGCTGGACAGCACCTTGCGCTGCACCTGGCCCACGTCCAGCACATGGATCTGCGGAAAGCCGCTTTCATAGCTGGTATAGAGCACCCGGTCGCCGGTGGGCGAGAACCGCGGCGCCAGCACGATGGAGGCGCTGTTGGTCAGGTACTGCACATTGGCGCCGTCGTAATCCATCACCGCCAGCCGCTTGCGGCGGTCGTTCTTGGGGCCGCTTTCAGAGACATAGACCACGCGGCTGTCGAAATAGCCGCTCTCGCCGGTAATTTCGCTGTAGATGGCATCGGCCACCTTATGCGCCATCCGCCGCCAGCCGTCGGTGGTGCCGGTGAACTGCAGCGCGGTTTCCAGCTCCTTTTCCGCAAACACGTCATAGCCGCGGAACCGCACCGTCAGCCCGTTGCCGGTGACGCTGACCGCGCCGGTGATCAGCGCCTGGGCGTTCACCGCCTTCCAGTCGGCAAATTTCACCGGGCCGTCGAACGCCGCCACCTTGGAGATGTGGGCGCTGGCAGGCACCTCCCGGAACAGGCCGGTGCCGCTGAGGTCAGAGGCGATCACCCGCGCGATTTCGGCGGCGTATTCCGCTGCCGCCGGGGTTTCCGGCACGAAATCCGGCACCGCGTAGGGCAACGGCTCGATCACACCCTGGTCGATTTCGATGCGGAGCGGCCCGGTCTGCGCCGCGGCTGCGCCTGCTCCGGCCAGTGCCGAAGCGCCGATCAGGAGTGCTGCCAGAATATTCCTCATTTGATCCGCATCCTTTCCGGATTGAATGTCATCTCAATATCACGCCATTGCGCGTATTTTTCAGCCGGAAGCTGAAATCCACTGGCACCGCAGCGGATAATCGCCCGCCGCGCCGCATCAAAGGCCTGCTGCGCCGCCGAAGACGCGCCGCCGGTGCTGGACAGCATCCGGATCGACCCGGAGTCAGGCCTGCCGTCCTGCGCCAGCGACACCGCAACAACCACAGTTGTC
This sequence comes from Leisingera aquaemixtae, assembly GCF_006740765.1. Lineage (GTDB taxonomy): Bacteria > Pseudomonadota > Alphaproteobacteria > Rhodobacterales > Rhodobacteraceae > Leisingera > Leisingera aquaemixtae. The sequence goes on along the minus strand of NZ_CP041159.1, from coordinate 522,742 downwards.
TTCAGCGCGTCGGTGGACAGCGAGCCCACGTTCCAGCACTGCGACACCGCCACCCGCAGGGCGTCCTTTTCCCCCAAGGTCAGCGGCGGGCCGGACGGTTCCGGATCTTCCACATCGGCGCCGCCCGCCAGCGCTTCGGCCAGGGCGTCCGCCACGGCCGAGGACGTGCCGGACGGCTCCGGCTCTGCCGGCTCTTCCGGCTTTGCCGGCTGGGCCGCTTCGGTAACCTGCGTGTCCGGTGCCGGCTGCGGCTTCGGCCGCGACGGCCGGGTCACGGGGCGCTTGGAAACAGCCGGCGCGGCGGAGGCCGCAATGTCCTCGCCCTCGTTCTCTTCTGTGACGATCCGGTCGCTGGCGGCCTCGCGCGCAGTGGCTTCCTGCGTCTCTTGCTCGGTCTCGGCCCCCTCGTCCGGCGCGACCTCGGGCTGAACGACATCGTCGATCCGGGTGTCTGGCTCCGGCGGCGCAACGGGTTCCGGCGCCACCCGGTCCACCGGGCGCGGCGCGGCCTCCGGCCTCACCCGCGGCACCAGCGCGGCGATCTCCGGCTCTTCCGCCGCCGGCGGCGGCGCATCAGGCACCTCCGGCTCGGGCTGCGCATCGGGCAGCTCTGCCACCTGCGGGTCAGGCTCTGCCGGCGCGACCGGCTCGGGCCGGGACACCTCGGGCTCCGGGTCCGGCTGCGGAGCGGACTCCGGCGCGGGCTGCACCTCCGCAGGCTCGTTCAACGGTGCGGGCTCCGGCGCGACCTGCGGCGCCTTGCGCTGCTGGCTCAGTTTCTCGAATTCCTCCGCGGAGATCAGCGCCACCTGCTGCACATTGGACGGCAGGGGTTCGGACGGGAACCAGGCGCCGAAGACGACCCATGTCATCAACAGCCCATGGCCTGCCAGCGAGATTTTGGTTCCGGTCTGCACCACGTGCGTCCCCGCCTACTGCCCCGTGCCTTCGGCTTGCCGCCCGTCCAAGGCCGGGCCGCCAGTATCCGTGACCAGCCCCACGTTGGAAAAGCCGCCCGCATTCAGCGCGCCCATCACCTGCATCACGTCCGCATAGGCGATCTTGCCGTCCGCGCGCAGGAACACCCGGTCCGAGGACCGCTCTGCCGCAATCGCCCGCAGCTTGGGCACCAGTTCATCGCGCACCACCGGGGTGGTCTGGATCTCCACCCCGCCCTCGGCGGTCATGGTCACGGTCAGCGGCTCTTCCTCGTCGCCCGGCAAGGCCCCGGCGGCGGTCTTGGGCAGTTCCACCGGCACGCCGACGGTCATCAGGGGTGCGGCCACCATGAAGATGATCAGCAGCACCAGCATCACGTCGACAAACGGCGTGACGTTGATCTCGGACATCGGCGCGCCCCGGCGGCGGCGGCGTCCCCGGCGGCGGTCGCCGCCCCCCGAAGGCTGCTGGACTGCGGCGCCCATCGCCTCAGGAATCCAGCTGGCGGCTGAGGATGGTGGCGAACTCGTCGGCAAAGGCCTCGTAGCCGCCGATGATGCGGTCGCTGTCCGCGCTCAGCTTGTTGTAGAACACAACCGCCGGAATGGCCGCCAGCAGGCCCAGACCGGTCGCCATCAGCGCCTCGGCAATGCCGGGCGCGACGACGGCCAGGTTGGTGTTCTGCTGCTCCGCAATTTCGATAAAGGCGGTCATGATGCCCCATACGGTGCCGAAAAGCCCCACAAACGGCGCGGTGGAGCCGACGGTGGCCAGCACCGACAGGCCGCCCTGCAGCCCCTCGGTCTCCTTGGCGATGGCGACATCCATCGACCGGTCGATGCGCGCCTGCGCGCCGGGGATCAGCCCGCCGTCGCTGCGGTGGCTGCGCCGCCATTCAGTCATCCCTGCGGAAAAGATCCGCGCCGCCTGTCCCGGCGGCTCTGCCCCCACCTGGTCGAACAGCTGATCCAGCGGGTTGCCGGACCAGAACGCCCGGTCGAAGGCATCCGCCTCCTGCCGCGCCTTGCGGTAATTGATCATCTTCTGAATGATGATGCCCCAGGACCAGATCGAGGCCCCGACCAGCATCAGCATCACCAGTTTCACGGTCACGGTGGCCCGCGCAAATAGGCCCCACATGGAGAAATCAATCTCCTGCGCCAGCGCCAGAGTTTCTGCTTCCATTCGCCTGCTCTACGGTTTTTCCCGGCCGTTTATCCGGCCTTATTTGGCAAGACGCTAGCGCAGTTCAATGGCAAAGACCATCAAAACAGGCGGCAGTGTGCCAAATGTTACCGCAATGCGCGAATCTCTGCCGGCAGCCGCGCCGGTTTGCCGCCCGTGGTGATGCAGACGATGGTGACCTGGGCGCGGAACAGCGGCTGGCCGTCGCGGGTGACGTCCTGGATCAGGGTCATCCGGGCGGGGGTCACAGCGTGCATCGAGGTGGTGACCAGCAGCTCCTCGTCGAATTTCGCAGGCGCCAGGTAATCCGCCTCGATCCGGCGCACCACATAGATCAGCCCGGCCTCGCGCATGGCGTTCTGATCGACGCCGATGCCGCGCACCCAGTCGCTTCGGGCGCGTTCGATGAAGCGCAGGTAATTGGCGTGATAGACGATCCCGCCCATGTCGGTGTCCTCGTAATAGACCCGGACGGGGAATTGGTGGTTCATTGCCGTCACAGTAAGTCCATCCGTTTCAAAAGAAGCCCCAACACTGTCAGTCCTAGTGACTGCGCGATCACTTTCAGCTTCTCGGTTCTGAGGCTTTCCCCTTTGCCTTCGCGTGCCCGCCACAGACCGTTGCCGATAATCCAGAGAGCAAGAGCACTCGTCAGCAACCCGACGGAAGTCAGCGCATGAAACTGCCAAGCTTCAACCGCACCGTCTACGACAAGCCACCCCATTGCCAGAACCATCAAGGCAATACCGGCCGCGGCAAAGGGATAGGACTTTCGCACAGCTCGGCCTGCAGACCCCTCAGACCACTTGCCGTGTTCCGCAGGTAACCTCAACAAAGCCGACCAGGTAAGGAATGACCAAACAAGAAAAACAATAAAAATAAAGCCGCTCAATTTCAGCGCGATGCCAAGAAAGCTCATTTTCCCTCCAACTGCGGCAAGCCTTATTGCAGCTCGTACTCCGCCAGCATGTCATAACGCGCGCCTTGCGGTGCCAGCGTCGACTGAAACAGTGCAAAACGCTCCACTTCGCAGTCCAGCCGAAAACCTGCCGCTCCCGCGAGATACCGCGCGATCTTCTCCACCTGCCCCGCCTCCAGATGCCGGGGAAAGCGCGCCAGCGTGACATGCGGACGGAAGCGCTCACGCGGCAGGTCCAGGCCCGCTTCGCGGCAGGCGCTGCGGACACGGCCACGCAGCTGGGTCAGCTCCGGTGTTGCTTGAACCTCCGCCGCCAGCACCCGCGGCAGCTTGCCGCCAAAGGTGTCCAGCCCGCGGAAAGAAAGCGTCAACGGCGGCGCGCTGATCTCCGCCAGCGATTGGTGCAGCGTCTCAAGCACTGCCTCCGGCTGGTCGTCCAGAAAGGCGAGCGTCAGGTGCATGTTCTCTGTCGGCACATGCCGCCCCACCGTCAGCCCCTCCTGCAGGCGCTCCAGCACGTCCAGGGCTGCATCCGGCAGCGGCAGGCCCACGAAAGCGCGCATCAGGACTGCGGCTGATCCGCCGTCGGCGCCTGCAGGCGCGCGAACAGGCGCAGGGCGTGGGATTTGTCGTCTGCCGCCACCGGCATCATCCGGTCATATGCTGCGGCAATCACGCCCGCGATCTCCGGGCGCAGGATGGTGGCACCGGTTTCCGGCAGCACCGCCAGCGGCGAAGCCTCGGCAAAGGCCGCATCGCCCCACAACAGCGCCGCCTGCACTGCCTGGGTCAGCGCCAGGGTCTCGGCCGGGATCTGCGCCATCGCGCCCTTCATCCGCAGGAACACGAACCCCGCCTTGATGCCGCCCTGATCGTCAAACCGGAACGCGCGGTACTGGCTGGCGCCCGCCTCCTTCAGCCGCGCGACCAGCGGCTGCAGGCCCGGGATCAGCCGGTTCAGATCCGGCACCTCCAGCAGTTCGTCCCAGTCGCGAAAGAAGAAGAACATCAGGTTCGAGCCCAGCTCCGGGTCGGTCTCGGCCATCTGGTGGCCCGCCAGCGTCATCACCGCCTCCAGCGCGCCCTTGAGGGTCTTGAGGGTCTCGTCCTGCACCCCGAACACGATCGGCGCCACTGGCCGCCCCCAGCGGGCAAAGGCATAGGCACCGTCGTTGCGGGTGAACAGGGCTTCGATCTGCTCCGGTGTCAGGTCTCGCAGCTGGGCGGTCATGGGCGTCTCCTTCGTCTGCCCCGTCTATGCCGTCTGCGCCGCGCGGCGGCAAGGGGGGCGGCTCCCGCGCCTGCCCGGCCTCCTGGCTGCGCCAGGCCGCCGGCAGCAGTCTTGGGCCCGGCGCCGCTGGCGCGGCGCAGACCTGGATTGAGCGCAGCCGCGCCGTGCGTCAGCGCGGCGCCCCGCCCAACGGGTGCAGGCGCATCTGCGATGCGCCGGCGGCGGGCGGGAGCGCCTCCCTGGAAGAGAAAATGACCCCTCGCAAATAGGTCAGCTGTCCTGCCGCAATGTTTCGCGCGCGAAACATTCGGACAGAAACACTGACACAACTTATGGTGGTGCGCGCTGCTTTTACCCGAACAGGTCGTTCTGGCTGCGCGGCGGCGGCATTCCGAGGTGCGTCCAGGCCTTTTGCGCCAGCATCCGCCCGCGCGGCGTGCGCTGGATCAAGCCCTGCTGCAAGAGGTAGGGTTCAATCACCTCCTCCAGCGCGTCGCGGCTCTCTGACAAGGCGGCCGAGATCGTCTCGATCCCCACCGGACCGCCGCCGTAGTTTTCGGCGATCAGTTTCAAATAGCGGCGGTCAGCCCCGTCGAGTCCCAGCTGATCCACGCCCAGCCGCGTCAATGCGCCGTCGGCCAGTTCCCGGGTGATGGTTCCATCGCCCTCGACCACCGCAAAGTCCACCACGCGGCGCAGGAGCCGCCCGGCGATCCTGGGGGTGCCGCGCGCGCGCCGCGCGATCTCGCGGGCGCCGGCGTCATCGGCGGGCGCGCCCAGCTTGAGGGCGTTTCGGCTGACGATCTCAAACAGTTCATCAATAGTGTAGAACTGCAGCCGGGTCGGGATGCCGAAGCGGTCCCGCAGCGGCGTGGTCAGAAGGCCCATGCGGGTGGTGGCGCCGACCAGGGTGAAGGGCTGCAGCTCGATCCGCACGGTGCGCGCCGCCGGCCCTTCGCCGATCACCAGGTCCAGCTCGAAATCCTCCATCGCCGGGTACAGCACCTCCTCCACCGCCGGGTTCAGACGGTGAATTTCGTCGATGAACAGCACGTCGCGGGATTCGAGGTTGGTGAGGATCGCCGCCAGATCCCCCGCCTTGGCCAGCACCGGGCCGGAGGTCATGCGGAAGTTCACCCCCAGCTCGCGCGCGACGATCTGCGCCAAGGTGGTCTTGCCGAGGCCGGGCGGGCCGTGGAACAGCGTGTGGTCCATCGCCTCGCCGCGGCGGCGGGCGGACTCGATGAAAACGCGCAGGTTGGCGCGGGCCTCGGCCTGGCCGATGAATTCGCCAAGTCCCTGCGGGCGCAGGGCGCGGTCGTTTTCCGCAGCACTGTCTTCCGGCAGCGGTTCGGGGCGCAGGGCGGGGTCGGCGTCAATCACAGGCATTTCCCCTGATACAAAGGGCAGCGCCCGGCCGCGGGCGGAAGCGAAGCGCCCGCCCATGGGGGCGGTCGGGCGCTGCCCGGCCTGTCGGCCCGGCGGTACATTGAGATTTCACGCCCAAGTCCATTATCCTTTCGGCGCCAGCAGGCGCAGTGCGGCGCGGATCAGTTCCGGCTCATCGGCATCCGGCCAGGTGGCCGCGGCTTCCGCCACCGCAGCGGCGGCGTCGGAAGGGCCGTAACCCAGATTGCCCAGGGCCGACAGCGCCCCGGCGGAGGCGGCAGCCGCACCGCTCGGCTTCTTCGGCGGCGCTTTGCGGGCCGGTTTGGCGGCGGGTGCCGGATCAGCCGCCTCGACCAGCTCCAGCCCGGGTCCGTCCATCGCATCGGCCACTGTGCCGCCCATTGCCATCACGCCGGGCGCCTTGTCCTTCAGATCCAGCACGATCCGCTGCGCGGTCTTGGGGCCGACCCCCTTGGCCGCCTTGACCGTGGCCCAGTCGCCCAAAGCAATCGCCCGGCTGACCCCGTCCGGACCCAGCGCGCCGAGAATGGCCAGCGACACCTTGGCCCCAACCCCCTGCACCGAGGTCAGCAGCCGGTGCCATTCCTTCTCTACCAGCGAGGTGAAGCCGTAAAGCTGCATCAGGTCCTCGCGCACCACCAGATCGGTGTACAGCGCGACGGGCTCCCCCGCGCCCGGCAGCGCCGCCATGGTGCGGTCGGAGCAATAGACGATATAGCCGACGCCGCGCACGTCAATCAGCACATGATCCTGCGCCCGGTAGTCGAGGCGGCCCGTCAGTTTTCCAATCATGCCAGCGGTCCGGTCATGCGCGTTTCTCCTTCAGCTGCCGCTGCTGCGTGCCCCTGTAATAGGCGTGGCAAATGGCAATCGCCAGCGCGTCCGCTGCATCGGCGTTTTTCGGCAGGCAGCCCGGCAGCTGCAGCTTGACCATATGCATCACCTGCTCCTTCTCGGCGTGGCCCACGCCCACCACCGTTTTCTTGACCCGGTTCGGGGCGTATTCCCCCACCGGCAGCCCGGCCTTGGCCAGTGTCAGCAGCGCCACGCCGCGCGCCTGGCCCAGCTTCAGCGTGCCGGCGCCGTCCTTGTTCACGAAGGTCTGTTCGATCGCCGCCTGGTCCGGGGCAAAGGCCTCGATGATCTCGGTGACCTGATTGTGCAGCGACAGGAGCCGCTCGCCCAGATCATCGCCGTCGGAGGTGCAGACGCCATTGGCGACATGGCTCAGCCGGGTGCCGCGCGATTCGATCACGCCCCATCCGAGGTTCCGCAACCCCGGATCAATTCCCAAAATCCGCATGATGTGCCCGGTCCCTGCCTGCTTGTCAGAAATTTATTTTTCCCACCGCTAGCACAAAACGCGAACATGTCCAATTGCTTTCCGGCTGCCCGCAGCCGCGAAGCGGCGCTGCCGTGGTCTGAAACCGACCCCTTGCAGAGGCGGAAGCGACATTTTCCGGCCAATTTCCCTGCCGCGCGGAAAGCCCTTGTTTATAAGGGTTTAAGCTATGCACAGACTGCATATGACACATGCAATTTCGGATCTTGCCGCGCTGAAAGTTCGCCACTAGATGCCCGCCATCGCACCACAGAGACGATCGCCAACACCAGATCAGAGGACAAGGACATGGCCGCTTTCGACACCACCCGCACCACCTATGGGTCCACCGGCCTGTTTGGCCGCATCGGCGCCCTCGCTGCCAGCGCTGCTGGCGCTTTTGCTGCCTGGAACGACGCCCGCGCAACCCGCAACGTGCTGTCGGGCCTGACCGACCGCGAGCTGGCCGACATCGGCCTGTGCCGCGGCGACATCGAAACTGTCGCGGCTGGCAAACCCGTATTCTGAAACCCTTTCTTCAGCCCTGCCGCCTCCCTCGGGGCGAATAGGCGGGGCGAATAGGGAAATGCCGCGGACCCGCACCGGGCCGCGGCGTTTTTTTGTCTGGACGCCCCCCCTACCAAGGCACGTTTTCCGGGCATGAAAAAGGCCGCCAGCTCCCCCTGCCGGCGGCCTTTCTGCGGCCCCGCAGCTGACCCGGCGGTCAGCGCAGCACGGGCCCGATCTTCTGGGCGATAAAGACGGAGACCGGATCGGCCTGCATGATAAAGGCCCCAGCGCGCTCCACTGCGCTGCCGCCCGCAAGCGTCCGCACCCGCTGGTCATAGCTGCCAAAGCCCAGCGCGGCCATCAGGAAGCCCTTGAACAGCAGAAACGCCGCAGCGAAGAAAACCAGCGTGCGGGCGGAAATCCGGGATTGCACGCTGCCCGGCTTGATCACCAGCAGCCCGTCCGGCCGCAGCTTTGCCGAGTAACCCCCGGCCATGGCTTCATGTTTGCGGTTGATCTGCTTCAAACGCGCCTGGAACTGATCATGATGTTCCCCCATTACGAGCCTCCGAACTGGCCCCCACCAGCGGATGGCTCATTCTTGGCTCGAAATGAGGCGAAAATGCGGCAAACCCTTAAAATTCATCGCAAACTTAAATCAATTACCCCGCTTTGCGCAGAAGTAACGTTGTCCATTCACCAATTTCGTCCCGGCGTTCAAGATTGACGCCGTTCTGTGCATAAACGGCGACCACGCCGTCGGCCTGCTCGTTCAGGATACCGGAGAGAATCGCATAGCCGCCGGGGCGCAGATTCGCCGCCAGATCGGGGGCCAGGGCCACCAGCGGCCCCTTCAGAATATTGGCGAAGATGAGATCGTAGGGCGCCTGCGCCTGCAAGTCCGGATGATCGAACCCGGCCGCTTCGAGGCAGATGACCTGGCCTTCCATGCCGTTGGCCTTCAGGTTGGCCTCGGCGACGTCCACCGCCACCTCGTCGATGTCGCTGGCCAGAATGGCGCCGTCCCAGACCCGCGCGGCGGCCATCGCCAGAACCGCGGTGCCGCAGCCGATATCCGCCACTTTTTCGCCCCGAAAGCCCTGGTCCAGCAGGTGATCCAGCGCCTTGAGGCAGCCAAGGGTGGTGCCGTGGTGGCCGGTGCCGAACGCCATGGCGGCCTCGATCAGCAGCGGAATGCGGCCAGCGGGCAGCTTGTCCGCGTCGTGGCTGCCGTAGACAAAGAAGCGGCCCGCCTCAACCGGCGCCAGCTCGCGGCGGACATGGGCGACCCAGTCGGTTTCCGGCACTTCGGAGACGACAAAGGGTTTGGCGTCATGCATCGCGGCCAGCAGGGCAAGGCCCGCCTCATCCGGGGCTTCGGTGAAATAGCCGCCGACCTCCCACAGGCCGGAGCCGTCCTCCACCTCAAAGACGCCGATGCCGGTGGGCTCGGGGTTCAGCCGCTCCATCGCGTCACCCAGTGCTTCGGCCTGGGCTTTTCCTGGAAGGGTCGTGAGGGCGGTGAAGGTGGTCATAGCGTCTCTCCTGAAGCTGTTGGCAAGCGCCTAGGCTGCCGCGCGCCCCGCGTCAAGCGCCGCCCGCCTGGCTCCAGACCGGGCAGCGCCCGGGCACATCAAGAGCGCGGGCGCCACGGGGCTGTCCGGTCATTCGGCCGGCGCGGGACGGGCGTATTTGCTGAAAATGGTCTCGTTGCCGGGCTCCGGATGGCGCGGGATCAGCAGCGACAGGGACAGCGACACCAGCGCCATGCCCGCCGCCAGTGTAAACACCATGCCCGGCGAATAGACCCACAGCAGCCCCAGCAGCACCGGCAGGAACACCGCGGCGATGTGGTTGATGGTAAAGGCCACGGCAGCGGTAGGGGCAATGTCGCCCGGATCGGCGATCTTCTGGAAATAGGTCTTGAGCGCCAGCGCCAGCGCAAACAGCACATGGTCCACCACATAGAGAACCGCGGCAACCACCACGCCCCAGCCGAACCAGTAGATGCCGCCGTAAGCGGCAAAGACGGCGGCGAGGCCTGCGTATTCGAAGATCAGCGTGCGCCGCTCGCCGAACATGGCCACGGCCTTGCCCAGCATCGGCGCGGCGGTCATGTTGATCACCAGGTTGATCAGGTACAGCCCGGTCAGCTCATGCACCTCAAAGCCGAATTTCTCCACCATCATGAAGCCTGCAAACACCACAAAGATCTGCCGCCGCGCGCCGGCCATGAACTGCAGCGCATAGTAAAGCCAGTAGCGTTTGCGCAGGATCAGTTTCTTGGTCTGCGGGTGCGGCGCGTCGAACTGCGGATAGGCGAACAGCGCAAACAGCGCGATCAGCGCCGTGGCCCCGCCCGCCGCCATGAACACGGTGTTGTAGGCCAGATCGAAGCGGTCCCAGGTCAGCACGATCAGGCCATAGACCACCAGCGTCGCAGCGGAGCCTGCCGCCACCAGCCAGCCCAGCGTCTGCGGCGCCTTTTCCTTGGACAGCCATTGCAGCTGCAACGACTGGTTCACTGTCTCGTAATAGTGAAAGCCGATCGAACTCAGCAGCGTCACCATCAACAGGCCGCCCAGCGACGGGAACCAGGCGGTGACCGCTGTCGCCACCCCCAACAGCACCAATGAGATCATCCCCAGCACCTGCTCGCGGACGAAGATGATGACGGCGATCACCCCCACCGCCAGAAAGCCCGGGATCTCCCGCACCGTGTGCAAGAGGCCGATGTCGGCCCCGTCGAACTGTGCCGCCTCGATCACGAAGTTGTTGAGCAGCGCGCTCCAGGCGTTGAAGGCTATCGGCATCGCCAGCGCCATCAGGAACAGGAGCGTCACGGGACGGCGCCAGAACGGGAGGCCTTGCGCCTCATGCAGGGGCATCGGTTTGAACATGCACCGGATGTACGCCTCCGCGCCCGGTTTGGCGAGAGGCAACAGGCGGCTGCACATCCACCTTTGCGCCAGCGCGCAGAAGCATACCGCCCCCGTCCCTGATCTGCATCAAAGCGTCCTCCTGCAGGACCACATATGCAAACATGTGAATTTGGAGGTGTGTGATGGATCTGGTTCCCCTGGTTGAGCGTATCGGCGAGGCGCCGGCAGCGGCCTTGCTGGGCCTTTTGACCGGCGTTGTCTTTGGCATCGCCGCGCAGCGGTCGCGGTTCTGCCTGCGGGCCGCCACGGTGGAGTTTGCGGGCGGCCGGCTGGGCGACAAGGTGGCGGTCTGGCTGCTGACCTTTTCCACAGCGGTGGTCTGGGTGCAGGCGGCGCAGATGCTGGGGCTGATGGAAAGCGCCGATGCCCGGATGATGGCGGTGCCGGGCAGCTGGTCCGGCGCCATCCTCGGCGGGCTGATGTTCGGCTGCGGCATGGTGCTGGCGCGCGGCTGCTCGGGGCGGCTTCTGGTGCTGGCGGCCACCGGCAACCTGCGCTCGGTGGTGTCGGGGCTGATCTTTGCGGTGGTGGCGCAGATGAGCCTTTCGGGCCTGCTGTCGCCCGCGCGGGACTGGCTGGCCAGGCAGTGGATCACCGGGGGCGGGCGCAATCTGGACCTGCTGGCGGCCCTGGGCATCCCGCAAGCAGGCGGGGTGATCCTGGGGCTTGCCACGGCAGCGCTGGCCCTGGTGCTGGCGCGCCGCAACCGCATCGGCGCGGCGCGGCTGGTCTTTGCCTCCGGCGTCGGGTTCGCCGTCGCGCTAGGCTGGGTGCTGACCTATGCGCTGAGCCAGGTGGCCTTTGACCCGGTGCAGATCGAAAGCGCGACCTTCACCGGCCCCTCCGCCCACACGCTGATGTTCTTCCTGGACCGGGGCGCGGTGCTGGAATTCGACATCGGCCTGGTGCCCGGCGTGTTCATCGGCGCGATGCTGGCTGCGGCTTTTGCCGGGGAGATGAAGCTGCAGGCCTTCGATGACGCCGCCACCATGCGCAAGGCGATGACCGGCGCCGCGCTGATGGGGTTCGGCGGCATGCTGGCCGGCGGCTGCGCCATCGGCGCGGGCGTCACCGGCGGCTCGATCTTTGCAGGCACCGCTTGGGCGGCGCTGTTTTTCATGTGGATCGGCGCGATGGCCACCAGCATCCTGACCGGCGCTGCAGCTGAAACCGCAACGGCCTGAGCCGGTGTTTCAGGCGAGGCTCTGCCTCGCGCTCCGGGATATTTTCAGCCAGATGAATGAAGGATCCACACTTCATCTGGCCCCAAATATCCCGGGGGAGGCCCGCAGGGGCCGGGGGCAGAGCCCCCGTCTGCCGCAGTCCTAAAAGAAACTCTGCGGGTCGATGTCGACGCTCAGCCGCAAGTCGCCCTTCAGCCGCAGCGGCGCGATCCAGCGGGCGATGGCGTCCTGCAGCGGCACGCCCTTGGCCGCCTTGACCAGCAGCCGCACCCGGTGGCGGCCGCGCACCCGGGCGATGGGGGCCGGGGCCGGGCCGAACAGCTGGGCGCCGATCTGGCGCAGGGGACCATCGTTGCGGGCCATCGCATTGCCGAGGTCAAACACCGCCGCCAAATCCGGACCCGACAGGATGATCCCCGCCATCCGCCCGTAGGGCGGCACGCCGGCGGCCTGGCGTTCGGCGGCTTCGGCCTTCCAGAAATTTTCCTCATCCCCCGACAGGATCGCCCGGATCACCGGGTGTTCAGGCTGAAAGGTCTGCATCAGGGCCTCTCCCGGCCGCTCGGCGCGGCCGGCCCGGCCCGCCACCTGGCGCATCAGCTGAAAGGTCCGCTCCGCCGCGCGCAGGTCGGAGCCCTGCAGGCCGAGGTCGGCGTCGATCACCCCCACCAGCGTCAGGAGCGGAAAGTTGTGGCCCTTGGCGACCAGCTGGGTGCCGAGGATGATGTCGGCCTCGCCTGCTGCAATCTCCCCGATCCTCTGTTTCAGCGCGCGGGCGGAGCCGAAGAGGTCGGAGCTGAGCACCGCGATGCGCGCCTCCGGAAACAGGGCGGTGGCTTCCTCCGCCAGACGCTCGATGCCGGGGCCGACGGGGGCCATCTTGCCCTCCACCTCGCAGGAGGGGCAGGCCTCGGGCACCGGCTTGGTTTCGCCGCACTGGTGGCACATCAGCCGCTTCATGAAACGGTGCTCGACCATCCGCGCGTCGCAATGGTCGCAGGCCACCTGCGCGCCGCAGGCACGGCAGATTGTGACCGGGGCAAAGCCGCGGCGGTTCAGGAACAGGAGCGACTGCTCGCCGCGTTCCATTCTGAGGGTCATCGCCTGCTTCAGGGTTGGCGAGATCCAGGTGGCGGGCAGCAGGTCTTCTGACCGCATGTCCACCGCGCGCATCTCCGGCAGCACCGAGGCGCCGAAGCGGGAGGTGAGGTTCAGCCGCTTGTACTTGCCCGCCTCGGCATTGGCCCAGGTCTCCAGCGAGGGCGTGGCTGAGGCCAGCACCACCTGCGCCGAACACATCGCCGCGCGCAGCACCGCCATGTCGCGGGCGTTGTAGAGCACCCCGTCCTCCTGCTTGTAGGAAGTGTCGTGCTCCTCATCGACGATGATCAGGCCAAGGTCGCGGAACGGCAGAAACAGGGCGGAACGGGCGCCGATCACCAGCTGCGCCGCCCCCTGCCCGACCATTTTCCAGACCCGGCGGCGTTCGGTCATGGTGGCGCCGGAGTGCCACTCAGCCGGTTTGGCACCGAACCGGGCCTCGACGCGGGTCAGGAATTCGGCGGTCAGCGCGATCTCCGGCAGCAGCACCAGCGCCTGCCGCCCGGCGCGCAGGGCGGCGGCAACGGCCTCCAGGTAGACCTCGGTCTTGCCGGAGCCGGTGACGCCCTTCAGCAAGGTTGTCCCGTAGCGCCCGCTGTGCACGGCATCTGCAAGCGCAGCTGCCGCGTTGGCCTGGTCGTCGGTCAATTGCTTGGAAGGCAGTTCCGGGTCCAGATGCGGATAGGGGGTGTCGCGCGGCGCTTCCTCCTCGCGCAATGCGCCCTGTTTCACCAGCCCCTTCACCACCGAAGGCGTGACATCGGCCATATCCGCCAGCTCGCGCGGGGTGAAGGCGAGGCCGCCGAACTCCTCCAGCACCTCCAGCACGCGGGTGCGGGCCTCGGTCATCCGGTCCGGCACGCCGTCGCCCCGGCGCAGGATCTTGCGCATCGAGGGCGGATCGCTGAGGCCCGGCGCGCGGGTGGCCAGCCGCAGCATCGCGGGCATCGGGGTCAGGGTGTAGTCGGCGGCTTTGCCGAGGAACTGGCGCATCTCGCTGCGCATCGGCGCGACATCCAGCACCCGGATCACCGAGCGCAGCTTGGCCGAATCGAAGTCCCCGGCACCCGGCCCCCAGACCACGCCCAGCACCTTGCGCGGCCCCAGCGGCACCTCGACATAGGCGCCGAGGTAACAGCCGCCCTCCGGCGCGCGGTAATCCAGCAGCCGGTCAAGGGGTTGCGTGGTCAGAACCCCGACCCTTTCGCCTGCCTGAAAGAACTCCTGCCCGCTCATGCTGCTGCCCATGTTGCCGCCCGTAATCCCATGAGGTAAAGGCTGAGGCGACCGAGGCCAACCCATCCAAAGGACTGCCCCATGAAATTCTTCGTAGATACCGCCGAGATCGACGCGATTGCCGAGCTGAACGATCTGGGCATGGTGGACGGTGTCACCACCAACCCGTCGCTGATCAAGAAATCCGGCCGCGACATCATCGAGGTCACCAAGGAGATCTGCGCCCTGGTCGACGGTCCGGTGTCGGCGGAAGTGACCGCAACCGATGCGGAAACCATGATCGCCGAAGGCCGCAAGCTGGTGGAGATCGCCGAGAACATCGCCGTCAAGGTGCCGCTGACCTGGGACGGCCTCAAGGCCTGCAAAACCCTGACCGATGACGGCCACATGGTGAACGTGACCCTGTGCTTCTCCGCCAACCAGGCGCTGCTGGCAGCCAAGGCGGGCGCGACCTTCATCTCCCCCTTCGTCGGGCGTCTGGATGACATCAACCTGGACGGCATGGAGCTGATCGAGGACATCCGCATCATCTATGACAACTACGGCTTTGACACGCAGATCCTGGCGGCCTCGATCCGTTCGGTGAACCACGTGCTGGATTCGGCCCGCATCGGCGCCGACGTGATCACCGCGCCGCCCGCGGTCATCAAGGCAATGGTGAACCACCCCCTGACCGACAAGGGCCTGGATGCCTTCCTCGCCGACATCAAGGCGGCAGAGATCAAGATCCTCTGATCTTCCTGCCGGACCGGATGCAACACAAGGCGCCCCGCTGCGGGCGCCTTTTTCTTTGGCCAGTGCTTCTTTGGCAGGTGTTTCTTCGGAATGTGTTGCTTTGGCCGCTGCGGGCCAAGCGCTCCCGCACCGCCAAGCCCCCCGGCTGACGCCGGGCCGCCTGGAGCGGCTTGGGCCCGGCAGCGCGCCTGCCAGCGCGCTGCCGCGGCGCTGTTGCGCCGCTGCGCCGGGCATCTGCCCGGCGCCCGGCCCAACGGGAGCGGGGCATTGCGATGCACCGGCGACGGGCGGGAGCCTGCCTGCGCGCGGCAATTTCTGCCGGTCCGGAATTTTTCCGCAGCATTGCGCGAATCCCGTGTTATACACGTCACCAAACCCGTCAGAGGTCCGGAGCCGTAAGAGTTCACCCATGAGCAGTACAAGCCCTTCAGTCAGCCTGGAAGACCAGCTGCGCGAGGCGATCCTCGCCAAACCCGACGCGGTGCTGGAAGACCAGCACCTGATGAACGCCCTGGTCGCCGCCAATGAGCGCGCGATGGGCTCCAACGTCGTCGACCTGCGCGGCATCGCGATGGAGCGGATGGCGGCGCGGCTCGACCGGCTGGAGGACACCCACCGCTCGGTCATCGCCGCGGCTTACGACAACCTGGCCGGCACCAACCTCATTCACCGCGCCGTGCTGCGGCTGCTGGAGCCGCGCGATTTCACCGCCTTCCTCGCCTGCCTGGAACAGGACATGCCGGAGATCCTGCGTGTCGATGCCCTGGCGCTGGTGCTGGAAACCGCGCAGCCCGGCGGCGCCGCGGTCGAGCGCAAGTCGGGCGCACTGAAACTGGCAGGCCCCGGCTTCACCGAAAGCTATGCCGGACAGCCCGGCAGCCAGCGCACCGTGACCCTGCGCCAGACCCAGGGCGGCAGCCCGCGGGTCTATGGGCAAAAGGCCGAATGGATCCGCTCCGAGGCCTGCCTGATGCTGGATCTGGGCGAAGGCCGCCTGCCCGGGATGCTGGTGCTGGGGTCGGAAGACCCGCATCAGTTCTCGCCGATGCAAGGCGCTGATCTGCTGGGCTTTTTCAGCGGCGTTTTCGAACGTTCGATGCGCTGCTGGCTGTCATGACCCTGATCTCCCCGGCCTGCCGCGATGCGCTGCAGCTCTGGCTGGAGCGGCTGGGCGGGCTGGAGGATGCCTCGGCCAACACGCTGGCGGCCTACCGCGGCGATGTGACCGCCTTTCTGGCCTTCATGACGCAGCACTTTGGCGGCCCGCAGGGACTGGGCGCGCTGGCGCGGATCACCACCGCCGACATGCGGGCCTGGATGGCGTCGGAGCGCAACTCCGGCACCGGCGCGCGGTCGCTGGCACGCAAGCTGTCGGCGGTCAAGACCTTCTACCGCTGGCTGGCCAAGCGCGAGGGGTTTGAGCCTGCCGCGGTGCTGCTGGCGCGCGCGCCCAAGTTTCAGAAAAAGCTGCCCCGTCCGCTGGCGCCGGAGGCCGCCAAGGCGGTGCTGGAGACGGTGGAGCTGCAATCGGACACGGACTGGGTGGCCGCCCGCGACGTGGCGGTGGTCACGCTGCTCTATGGCTGCGGCCTGCGGATTTCCGAGGCACTGGGGCTGAAGGGCGCCGACGCGCCGCTGCCGCAGGTGCTGCGCATTCTGGGCAAGGGCCGCAAGGAGCGCGTGGTGCCGGTGCTGCCCGCCGCCCGCGCCGCGGTGGACCGCTATCTGGCGCTGTGCCCGCACCCGCAGGAACGCGCGGCGCCGCTGTTCCGCGGTGTGCGCGGCGGCGCGCTGAACCCGCGCCAGATCCAGGAGGTGATGGCCAAGACCCGTGCCCAGCTGGGGCTGCCCGCCACCGCGACCCCGCATGCGCTGCGCCACAGCTTTGCCACCCACCTGCTGGAGGCGGGCGGCGATCTGCGCGCCATTCAAGAGCTTTTGGGCCATGCGTCGCTGTCGACCACCCAGGCCTATACGGCAGTGGACACCGCCCATCTGATGGATGTCTACATGCGCGCCCACCCCAAGGCGTGACTTGACCCGGCGCGGTTTCCGGCCTTTGCTGGCACCAGGGAGGCCTGCCCATGCCCGTCTCACAGCCTGAAGACCCCATCCTGACCAGCACGCTCACCTGCCCGTCCTGCGGGCATCAGGCGACGGAAAGGATGCCGCAAGACGCCTGCCAATGGTTCCACGAATGCCCGGGCTGCCGCAGCCTGCTGCGGCCCCGGCCCGGCGACTGCTGCGTGTTCTGTTCTTACGGCACCGTGCCCTGCCCGCCGGTGCAAACAGGACGCGGCTGCTGCGGCTGAGCCCGCCGGCGCCGGATCGGCCGGCCTGAGCTCGATTAGCTAAAATGCGCGCTATTTTTGCACGCTGCGGCAAGCCGGTGTTAAGGCCGCTGCGGCTTTATGGCGGAAACCGATCCAGAAAGGATTCCGCTATGACCATTCCCGGTTCTGCCGCCCTCTATGCCGATGGCGCCCCTGCCGCCCCCGCCCCGCCGCCCGGCGGCCAGCCGCGGGAGCGGATGGGCGATCTGCCGTGCGGGGCGCCGTTCTCCTCCCCCGATATCACCGACCCCGTCCCCTTTGGCCGCCGCATGGCCCGCATCCAGTTTTTTGCCGGCACGGAATTCCGCTCAAAGCTGCATTGAACGGTTGCGGGACCGGGGCAAATTCGCCATCAGGGACCCATGACACCACAGATCCGCGCCCTCTCCGTTCACCTGCTCACCGCAACCGGCGCCGTCTTCGCCATGCTGTCGATGCTGGCAGCGGCGGAGGGCAAGTGGAGCCTGATGTTCGTCTGGCTGGTGGTCGCCTTTGCGGTGGACGGCATCGACGGCCCGCTGGCGCGGCATTACCACGTCAAGCGCTATTCGCCTGAGTTCGACGGGGTCCTGCTGGACCTGATCATCGACTATCTGACCTATGTGTTCATCCCCGCCTTTGCGCTGTTCCAATCGGGGCTGATGGCGGGCTGGACCGGCTGGTTTGCGATCATCGTGATCACCTTTGGCAGCGCGATGTATTTTGCCGACACGCGGATGAAGACCAAGGACAATTCCTTCTCCGGGTTTCCGGGCTGCTGGAACATGCTGGTGCTGGTGATCTTTGCGCTGGAGCCCAGCCATTGGACCAGCCTGGTGCTGGTGACGCTGCTGTCCATTGCCATGTTCCTGCCGCTGAAATTCATTCATCCGGTGCGCACAGCCCGCTGGCGCAAGGTCTCGCTGCCGATGGCGCTGGCCTGGACGTTCTTTGCCGGCTGGGCCGCCTGGGTCGATTTCCACCCGTCCAGCTGGGCCCATTGGGGTCTGGTGGTCACCTCGGTCTACCTGCTGTTTGTCGGCATCGCCCAGCAGATCATTCCCGAACGCCGCCGCGCGCCCTCGCATCCCTGATCCTGCCGCGGCCCGCACGCGCGGCCCTGCACCGGCCACGCATTTTCGCAGGCGCCCCAGGGCTTTGGCAAACCGCCGAAAGTTTGAATGGGTTTTGCATTAGAAAGCGGCCGCGCCGGTAAGCCGGATTTAACGGGCAACTGCGGACACTGACCGGGACTTTGCCCTCGCGGCAGCGATCACAGGAGACCGCCATGCATTCCGTATCCGCCCCTGCCCTCGCCCCAAGCGGGCTGAGCAACGCCTTGAACGCAGTGACCGGCAGCAAACAGCCGGGGCCGCCCGACCATGCCAAGGCCTGGGGCTGGCGCGCCAAGCAGGCCGGCGCCGCCGAGGCCGCACAGCCGCCGGCGGGCGGCACCTCCGGCACCGCGGAGACCGGCGGCGCAGCCCCGGCAGACAGCGCCGCAGAAGCCGCCGCCGCACCCGTCTCTGAGGCTCCGTCCGAAGCTGATATGGAATCGGTGATCCTGGCGCTGATCAGCGATTTTTCCGAAACTTCCGGCGCGGACACCGCACCGCTGTATGACCAGGTGAAGGCCCTGTTTGCCTGACCCCTTGCCGTGCCGCCCCCCCGGCACGATTTGCTCCCGCGGGGACGCTGCCCCGCTGTGCCCTGCGGGCCTGGAACCCCTGTTTCTTATTCAGCGCAATTGAAGCCCCGCAAGACACAGCGGCCAGCCTGCAAGGTCAGATCAGCAGGCCCGCGGCGCCTTCGTGTTTCAGCAGGGCAACCTTGGTTTCCACCCCGCCCTGGCCGGAAAACCCGCCCAGCCCCGTGGCGCTGAGCACGCGGTGGCAGGGGATGATCACAGGGATCGGATTGCCGCCGCAGGCATTGCCCACCGGCTGGGGCGGGGCGCCGAGATCCTTGGCAATCTCCCCATAGGTGCGGGTTTCGCCAAAAGGGATCGCCTGCATCGCCTCGCAAACCGCCTTTTGGAACTCAGAACCCTCCACATGCAGCGGCAGATCGAATTCCGTCAGCTCCCCGGCGAAATAGGCGCGCAGCTGCGCCACTGCCCGGTCCAGCAAGGCCGACCGCCCCGTTGCCGCCGCAGACCAGTCCAGCCGCACAAGCGCACCGCCCCGTTCTGTCACGCTGAGCGCGCCGACAGGTGTTTCAAGGCTGGCTGAAATCATCCTGCCTCCCCGGCTCTGCCACAGGCCCCATCATCCCCGGGAATTTCCCTGCTGGCAAGGCCGCCTGCGCCCGGTTGCCGCAAGCGCGGTTAATGCCGCGTTAACCAATGCTAAGAGTTCCTCACCCAATTACATCAAATTATCATAAAGTGGGTCTCAAGAACGAAGCGAAGGGTAATCAAATGCTGTCTGCAGTTTCCGGCACCGCCAGTCTCTATAACGGCATGAAGCAGATGCAGGCTGCGTACCGCAAGCAGCCCATGATCGCGGAGGCAGGCGGCCAGCCGGTGGATACGCCGCTGATCGACGGCACCACCCGGGGCATCGGCCGCAGCCTGCAGCGGCAGCAGGTGCTGAGCGACGCCCGCACGGAGGCGCTGACTGCGCAGTATATCGGCCCGGCCCGCGACGCGGCCCGCACCGGTGCGCTGAACCTGAAGCAGGTGAACGACATCGGCATGGCCGCGTTCTATCAGGACCTGATGAATGGCTGCCAGGCCGGCCCCAAACCGGTCAGTGCGCTTCAGGCGGAAGCCAGCTATATCAAGGCCCGGCTTATCACCGGCTCATAAGGCCGGCTTCCAGGCTGGTTTTTCAGGCCCATTTGCGGGCCGCCCGCCCGGCCGCTACGCCCTGCGGAACCGCGTTAACCTGCTGTTAAGCGTCTTATGTTAACCTTCGCTTAAGACCGGTTCACAGCCAACGCGAAGGACCCGCTCTATGTTTTTGCCAGTTTCAGGAAGGGTAGATCCTGTCAAACCGAACCGCGGCCATCTGACCGCCCGTCCGGTTGTGCGCTCAGATGACCCGGACCGCAGCGAATCCGCAAACACCAGCCCGCGGGAGCAGGAACCGCATGGCCATCCGCAGGACCCGTCCGGCCGCGATGACCGCCGCAGCCGTCCGGCCGCCGCCGCCCAGCAGGGCACCGGACCGGCGTCCGGCCTGCCGCAGGAAAACCCGGTCCTGGCAGAGCACCTTCTGCTGCAGCGCGCCGAACATCAGGACCCGGGCAGCGAGGCCGAATGCGAGGCGGCCTGCCACGCCTACAAGGCGGTCAAAACCCTGTCAGCCTGACGCAGCCGCCTCTTTGTGCGCCGCCCCTTATTGCAGCTGCGCCCAAAACAGCTCCAGGTGGCGCGACATGATCTCTTCGAACCGGCCGCTGCCGCGCAGCTTTTGCAGGCCCGCATTGATCCGGTAAAGATGGGTGGTGCCGCGCCAGTGGCGCTTGGAAATCACCACATGCAGGCCCTCTTCCGACAGCGGTTTTTCCAGCGGCACGACGGTGTCGCGCAGCCCTTCCCCAACGATTGTGCTGGCGCCCAGGAACAGGTTGACCGCAACCGCGTCCACCTTGCCCTCTGCCACCATGCGGAAGCAATCGGCGGGGGTCTTCGGCTGCACCAGAGTGATTTTGCCGCCGTCCAGCCAGCGGCGCCCGGGACGGTTCAGATCATGGGTGAAATAACCGGCCGGGCGGCACAGGGTCTTGCCCTCGACGTCGGCGTCCTCGCGGTAGTCAAAGCCGCTGTCGGCGCGGGCAAACAGCATGATCGGCAAGGTCATCACCGGGTCCGAGAAATGGAAGCTGGCGCAGCGCTCATTGTCCGGCTCAGCCGCGCAGTCGGGCTTGAGCCAAGGGAAGCCCATATCGAATTCCTTCTGGTCCAGCATCGGGAACAGGTGCTTGGACCAGTCATCCTCCCAGCTCACCGAATAGCTGACTGGCGCAGGCGCCAGCTCCAGCGCGGCGTTGACCAGTTCGGTCACCATCCCCTGCCCCGGCAGGCCGCGGCCGGTGAACGGCGCATAGCCGCCGCCGGTCAGCAGCGTCAGCTCTGCCTTTTCCTGGCGCAGCGGCGTGGCATCCGGGGCGGTGGCGCCGGTGATGCAGGGGATGAACAGCTTGCGGCCCGGCAGCACCGTCGCGCCCGCCAGCAGTTTCTGGTTGTGGTAATAGACCAGCGTCCAGCGCTCGCGGTCGCCATAGTGGGTCTCGGCGATGGAAAACAGCGTGTCGCCGGGCTGCGCCACATAGTCGACATCGCAGATCGCCCAGGCGGCGGCCGGCGCCAGGCTGAAGAAGGCGGCCAACTGGATAAGGCGGGAGAACAGCCGTTTCATGATGGCATCCCCCTCAGAAACCGGCCCAGATCCGGGCCATGTGGTCTTCGACAATCGCCTGATAGCTGCCGTCCTCCTGGATGCTGCGCAGGCCGGTGTTGACCATCGACAGCATCTGATCCGCGCGCGGATGGGTCTTGTGGACCACCACATAGATGCCCAGCACCGACAAGGGCTGCGGCAGGACGGTGAACCGGTCCTCCAGCCCGTGCTCCTTCATCACGCTGCGGCCGGTGAATTCGTTGATTGCCACCGCATCGGCCTCGCCCGCGGCCACCATGTCAAAACAGTCCTTCACCTTGTGCGGCTGCTTCAGGGTGATCTTCTTCTCCGCAATCCAGTTGCGGCCGCGCTCATCCAGATCAAAGGTCAGATAGCCCGCGGGGCGGCACAGTGTCTTGCCCTCGATGTCGCTGTCCTGCTCAAAGGCGAAGGGCCGGCTGCTGTCGGCAAACAGCAGCATCAGGGTTTCGAACATCGGCTCCGAGAAGTGGAAGTTCTGGCAGCGGTAGCTGTCCGGCATGGTTTCGCAGTCGGGCTTGTACCAGGGGAAGCCCAGGTCCAGGAGCGCGTTGGACAGCAGCGGGTCGAAATGCGAGGCCCAGTCGTTCACCCAGTGGATGGCGTAGCCTTCGGCCGGCGCCGCCTTGGCCATGGCGGCGTTCACCACCTCGGTGATCAGCCCGCCATTGTGCGAAGCCTTGGAGGTGAACGGCGCATAGTCGTCGCCGGTCAGCAGGTTGATCTTCTTGCGCACAGCGGCATTGCCCGGCGCCACCTTGACCGGCACCGCAGCGGCCGGGGCGGCGGCGCTGATCTCCTTGCCGCCCGGCAGGCCCAGCGGCAGCCCTTCCAGGCAGGCCAGCGACAGCTTCATGCCGGCCCGGATCGCGTTCGGCTTGGGGCCGATCTGGTCGATGTTGCGATTGTGGATGGCGCTCCACTTGCCCGCGTCCTTGTACATCTTGTCGGCAATCACCGACAGGCTGTCGCCGGACTGCACGGTATACACCCCGCCGCAGGTCTCTGCGGCTGCGGAGTTGGCGGCAAGCGCAAACAGCCCCATGGCTGCGGCAGCGAAAAAGGTCTTCATGGTCCCCCCGGAAGTCTTGAGCACCGCGGCCGTTTTCGGCCTGCGGCGCGGGTCTGTGTTGTTTTTGTTATGAAAAGCCGCCGGTCTGACAGCACCACAATCTGTGCGGGCATCCCGGTGGCAGCTCCGGCGCAGCCGCCGGAGCAAAGGTCAATTGCCGACGAATAGCGCCAGCAGCGTGGCGGTGTCGACCCGCCCGCCGGCGTCAATCAGGCTGGCGGGCACGGTGATTTCCCGGCGCGCATAGGCGCCGTTCACCATCTGGTCGATGTAGGCCTCCGACTGGCCCTGGGCGGCGGCGGTCATCACCATTTTGAACAGCGCGGTGCCTTCGGCAGGCGCCGCAGCGGCGGCGGCCGGCGTTGCAGGGCCGGGCTCGGCCTGCTTGCTGCGCAGCGCGGCCAGCGTGCCGGCGGTGATACGGGCAACCAAAGCGTCCTCGCCGCTGCCTGCGCCCTCGGCCAAGCCCGCAGCCGAAGCCGCCCCGGCGGGAAGAACCGCGTCCGGCGCCAGGCTGGCCTGGTCAATGTCCGCAGGCGTGGTGCCACCGCCGAACTGGAAATAAAGCAGCATGGCAGAAGCCACCGCCAGCCCGGCAGCGGCCAGGCCCAGTTTCGGCAGGGGGCTTCCGGTTTCAGCATTCGGCAGGGGGCTTCCGGTTTCAGCAGCGGCAAAGGGCTGCAGTTCTGCCCGCGCCGCCCGGGCGGCAAAGGCCGCCTTAACTGCTTTTGCCGCCTTCAAAACTATTAGGGTTCGGGCAGGCGCCTGCTGCGCGGCGGGCGCAGGTATTTGCGCTGCCTTCGCTGCACTTGTCACAACGGGTTCAGACGTCTTGACCGGGTCCATCACGCTGCTTGCCGTTGGGCCCGCACCGCCAGCCACCAGCCCGACTTTCATGTTTTTCGGCGCAGAGATCCCGTCAATCCGGACTGCCATTTTGCGCGGCGTGCCAAACTCGACCGCCGGTTGCGCGTCCGCTTTCAGCTTCAGCATTAAAAACTGCCCCCCCTGCCCCATGCCATGTTTTTGAATGAATGGCTGAAAATCTTCATAGAATTAACGAATTCTTAACCAGTTGTGGAAAACCGGTCAACATCTAGAGGAATCCAAAACCCTTGGACACAAGGCAGCACCCGGGAAAAGTGCAGGGAGTTGCGTAATAGCATCGCAAAAACGACAGCGCCCGGCCATCGGGCCGGGCGCTGCACTCAATTACGGGGTGAGCGGCGGGTCAGCTCAGCGCGCTGTCGCAGCGGCCACAGACGCCCGCGTGGCTGTGGCGGCCCACATCCGGCAGGATCTTCCAGCAGCGCTGGCACTTATCGCCTTCGGCCTTCTCAAACACCACTGAGACGCCATCCACCTCCGGCATCCGGAAGGCTTCGGCCGGGGCAGGGTCATTGGTCAGCATGATATCCGAGGTGATGCAGATATCGGCGAAGTTGACCGATTTCAGCGCCGCCAGCGCCTCCTTGTCGCGCACATGCACCACCGGCGCGGCCTCCAGCGAGGCACCGATCACCTTGTCGGTGCGCTGCACCTCCAGCGCCGCGGTCACCACCCGGCGGGCCTGGCGGATCTTGGACCATTTATCGGCCAGCGGCGGGTTCAGCCAGTCCGCCGGGGTTTCCGGGATGTCCTGCAGGTGAACAGAGCTGCCCTCGCCCGGATATTTCTCCAGCCAGACCTCTTCCATGGTGAAGACCAGGATCGGCGCCAGCCAAGTGGTCAGGCGGTGGAACAGGATGTCCAGAACGGTGCGCGCGGCGCGGGCATTCAGCGTGTCGCCGTCGCAGTAGAGCGCATCCTTGCGGATGTCGAAGTAGAAGGCCGACAGATCCACAGTGGCAAAGTTGAAGACCGACGAGAACACACCCTGGAAGTCAAACGACTGGTAGCCGCTGCGCACCTTCTGGTCGAGTTCCGCAAGACGGTGCAGCACCCAGCGTTCCAGCTCCGGCATATCCTCCGGCGCCACCCGCTGCTCTTCGCGGAAGTCGCCCAGCGACCCCAGCATGAACCGCATGGTATTGCGCAGGCGGCGGTAGCTGTCGGCGGTGCCCTTCAGGATCTCCGGCCCGATCCGCTGGTCGGCGGTATAGTCGGTCTGGGCCACCCACAGGCGCAGGATGTCGGCGCCGTATTGTTTGACGACCTCCTCCGGCACGATGGTGTTGCCGAGCGATTTGGACATCTTCATGCCCTTCTCGTCCAGCGTGAAGCCGTGGGTCACCACGTTGCGGTAGGGCGCGCGGCCCTTGGTGCCGCAGGCCTGCAGCAGAGAGGAGTGGAACCAGCCGCGGTGCTGGTCGGTGCCTTCCATGTAGACGTCGGCAATGCCGTCCTCGGTGCCGTCTTCGCGGTCGCGCAGCACAAAGGCATGGGTCGAGCCGGAGTCGAACCATACGTCCAGCACGTCGAACACCTGGTCGTAATCGTCCGGGTCCACGCTGTTCCCCAGAACCCGCGCCTTGAAGCCGTCCTCGTACCAGACATCGGCGCCGTGCTCCTCGAACTCGGCCACGATGCGCTTGTTCACGTCCTCGTTGCGCAGCAGGAAATCCGCATCGGTCGGCAGCGCGCCCTTCCTGGTAAAGCAGGTAAGCGGCACGCCCCAGGCGCGCTGGCGGCTCAGCACCCAGTCGGGGCGGCTTTCGATCATCGAGAACAGGCGGTTGCGGCCGGTCTGCGGGTACCACTTCACCAGCTCGTCGATCGAGCGCAGGGCGCGTTCGCGGATGCTGTCACCCATCTCGCCCATGCCGTCATCCAGCTTGCGGTCGACAGAGGCGAACCACTGCGGCGTGTTGCGGTAGATGATCGGCGCCTTGGAGCGCCAGGAATGCGGGTAGCTGTGCTTGATCTTGCCGCGCGCCAGCAGGCCGCCGACCTCTACCAGCTTGTCGATGATGGTCTTGTTGGCATCGCCCTCGCCGCCCTTGCGGTTGAGGATGTAGGTGCCGCCGAAGAACGGCAGGTCAGCCCGGAAGCCGCCGTCGTCCATGACGTTATAGGTGATCATCTGCTCCAGCATGTTCAGATCACGGTAGAGCTCGAACTCCTCCATCCCGTGGCTCGGTGCACAGTGGACAAAGCCGGTGCCTTCGGTGTCGGTCACGAAGCTGGCGGCGCGGAAGTCGCGGATGCCGTCCCATTCGCCGTTCGAGCCTTCGGCGCCGGCCAGCGGATGCTTCAGCGACAAGCTGGACAGTTCCTCGGCGGAAACCCCGCGCAGGCGGGTATACTGGTCCTCGCTCAGACGCGCGCGTTTGAATACATCCGCGGCCAGGTTGTCAGCCAGCAGGAAGCGGTCGCCCGCCGCGGCCCAGCATTCGTCCGGGGTGCCCGTGACTTCATAAAGGCCATAGGCAATGTCCGCACCGTAAACCACTGCCTTGTTCGACGGGATGGTCCAGGGGGTGGTGGTCCAGATCACCACATGGGCGCCTTCCAGATCCTGCGCAACGATCGCCGAGTCGGCGCCGGCATAATCGGCATCCTCGCCGTCAGCAGCCACGAAGCCGCCGGCCTCGGCCACCTTGAACTTCACCCAGATGGTGAAGCTTTCCTTGTCGTGATACTCGACCTCGGCCTCGGCCAGGGCGGTTTTCTCGACAGGCGACCACATCACCGGCTTGGAGCCTTGGTAGAGCGTGCCGTTCATCAGGAACTTCATGAACTCGTCTGCGATGACCGCCTCGGCGTGGTAGTTCATGGTCAGATACGGATCGTCCCAGTTGCCGGTGATGCCCAGCCGCTTGAACTCCTCGCGCTGTATTTCGACCCAGCTGTCGGCAAAGGCGCGGCATTCCTGGCGGAATTCCACGACCGGCACCGCGTCCTTGTTCTTGCCCTTCTTGCGGTACTGCTCCTCGATCTTCCATTCGATCGGCAGGCCGTGGCAGTCCCAGCCCGGCACATAGCGCGCGTCAAAGCCCATCATCTGGTGCGAGCGCACGATCATGTCCTTGATGGTCTTGTTCAGCGCGTGGCCGATGTGCAGGTGGCCGTTGGCGTAGGGGGGGCCGTCATGCAGGGTGAAGGGTTTGCGCTCCGCGTCCGAGCCCTTGGCCGCGGCGGCCTTCTCGCGGAGTTTGTCGTAGACGCCGATCTGCGCCCAGCGTTCCAGCCAGGCAGGCTCGCGCTTGGGCAGGCCCGCGCGCATCGGGAAATCGGTTTTCGGCAGATTGAGAGTGTCTTTGTAGTCAGGCGTCTGGGGCGTGTCGGCGCACATCGGGGGCGTCCTTTGGATGATCAAGGTCGGAAATTGGGATATTCGGTTCGGCGCGATGGCTCAAGCGCCTTTGCCCGGCGGCTCAATGGTTTCAGAGCGCCGGGGATATAATTCGAATAATGATGGCCGCGAATAGGGACATGCGGGCCTTATAGGCCTGTGCAGCGGAGGCGTAAAGCGGCAGTTGCGCCGCATGCTGGTGAGGATGGCAGCGGGCGGAGGCACCCGCCCTGCTCAGCGCGCCAGCCAGACGCCCAGATCAGGCCGCGCCAGCATCAGCCAGAGGATTGCCAGCACCGCGGCAAAGGCGGGAATGCCGCAGGCAAACCAGATGGCGAACAGGCGATGGTAGCGCGCGGGCAGCGCCTGACCCGCCTCCGCCGCCGCCCGCGCCAGGTCGCGCAGCCGCAGCTGGATCCAGACCACCGGCAGCCAGAACGCCCCGGTCAGCACATAAAGCCCCAGCGACAGCGCCAGCCAGCCTTCGCCGAGCGGCCAGCCCAGCCGCCAGGCCAGCAGCCCGCCAGTGACCGGCTGAGCGATGACCGCCGTGGCGGTGAACAACAAGTCCGCCAGCACCACCACAGAAGCCGTATGGGCAACAAGCACCGTGTCTTTTGTGCGGTGCGCCATCAGCATGAAGAAGGCGATACCGGCCCCGGTGCCCAAAAGCACGCAGGCACCGGTCACATGCAGCCAGCGAAGCACAAGGTCGAGGTCCATTTCAGCGCTCCTGCAGCAGTTGATGGGTGATCAGCGCCAGCAGAACCCCCGGCACCACCTTAACCAGCGGCCCCAGCGGGTCGGCCCACATCTGCGGCGTGACCGCGGTGGCCGCGGCCAGATAGAGCAGGGAGACCGCCGCCATGCCCAGGCAAGCGCGTGCCGCCCAAGGCCGCCAGAGGATTGCCAGCCCCAAGGCAATGTCAGCCAGCGACCAGAACACAACGCTGGTTTTGGCCAGCAGGCCGCTCCAGCCGGCATCCATCAGCACATTCGCCGCAGCCTCCAGCTGCCACAATCCGATCAGCCCTGAGGCCAGCCAGAATACGCTCAGCACGGCGGCAGCGATTGGCATAATAAGGGCCATCCGCGCGTCCAGGCGCTGGGCACGCCCTGAAGGCAGCGCGTGATAGAGTTTGTTCAGCGGCGCCATCCCCTGCCCCGTGGCAGCCCGGTACGCGGCAGGATCGCCGCGCACGCCGTTCTGGATTTCGGCAATTGCGGTCTTGCGCAGCGGCGAACGCCAGCCCAGGCGCCCCAAAGCATCGGCACAACCCGCCACCGGCGGCAGCAGCCACGACGGGAACCGCACCGCCAACCGGGCAGGCGGGAACCCCAGCCAAGCGCGCGTCACTGCCAGGACCTCCTCCAGAGTGTGCGGCTGATCCTCCACCAGATCATAGGTGCCTTGCGGCAGGCCGCCCTTCAGTGCGGCAACCACCGCCGCCGCCAGATCCGCCATTCCGATGCATTGCACCGGCGCCTCGGCCAGCGCCACGGGCTGCACCAGCGGCACGGCCGCCAGCATCCGCAGCAGCCTTGTGCCGCCATAGGCGTCCTGCCCGATCACCAGTCCCGGCTTCAGGATCCGGAAAGCTGCGCCGGAGGCCCGCAAGGCCGCGTCGCCCCGTCCCTTGCTGCGCATGAACTCCGTCCCGGCCTCAGGCCTCGCGCCCGCTGCCGACACCTGCACAACCGGGATGCCACGCGCCGCGCAGGCCGCACCCAGCGCCGCGATGGCGGTATGGTGCACGGCCTCCAGCTCTCCCGGCGCCATGTCCTGCAGGACGCCTGCGCAGTTCACTACGCCATCCACGCCCTGCAGCAAAGGCGCCCAGTCCTCAGCCCGCAGAAGCTGCAGCAGGTCGCCCTTCACAAACGGCACACCCGGCAATACCCGCGCCGCCTGCGCGGCGCTGCGGCCCAAACCGGCAACATCGAACCCGGCGGCTCGCACGGCCCGGACCACCTCGGCACCGATAAACCCGTAGGCGCCCAGAACCAGCACCCGCATAGTGTTCCCCGCCATCAATGAATGCCTTTTTGAAAAAATCTCCCGCTCACCATAACGGCAGGATCCTCAGGCACCAGCGGCGCCGCGAACGAGCGCTGCGGCAGATGCGTCTTACCCCTTCCGCTGGTCCCGGCTTCGGCATATCTAGCGCACAAAGGCAGGCCGGAGCACACAATGACCGACACCGAAACGCAAAACCCGCTGGCGCGGTTCGAAATCACTGCTGAGGAAATCTCCCGGGTGGTCGCAGTGTTCTACGCCCGCGTGCGCACGCACGATGTGCTGGGGCCGGTCTTTGCCGCGCATGTCTCCGACTGGCCGGAGCATGAGGGGAAGATCGCAAACTTCTGGCGCAATGCGATCCTGCGCGAGCGCAGCTACAGCGGCAATCCGATGCGGGTGCATGTCTCGCGGCCCGACGTGAAGGCAGAGCATTTCCCGCTGTGGCTCGGCCTGTTCCACGAGGTGCTGCGGGCCGAGCTGCCAGCGCAGACCGCGCTGCAATGGGGGGCCTTGGCCGACCGCATCGGCGAGGGCTTCCGCACCGGCATCGTGGCGATGCGCCAGCCCAAGGACCAGCCGCCGAAACTGTTCTGACCCCGCCCCACCGCAGCGCTCCCGCACCTGCTGGCGGCCTGGCTGCGCCAGACCGCATCAGCAGCCTTGGGCGCGGCTCATGCCGCGCATGAGCCTTGGCACGCGCATTATTTTTCTTTGGAGAACAGGCCGGTCAGCGCCCGCTGCACCACTTTGCGGGTGCTGGGCTTGCGCCGGTCCGAAAACGGCATCGGGCGGCAGACCTCCATCGCGGCGATGCCGACCCGCGCCGACAGCGCGCCGTTCACCAGACCTTCCCCGAAGCGGCGGGAGAGCTTGGACAGCACCGAGCCGCCCAGCACCGGCTCCAGCAGATCATCGCCCGCCGCCACCGCGCCGGTTGCAGCCAGATGCGCCAGCACCGCGCGGGTCAGCCGCCAAGAGCTGAAAACTCCAGGCCGGCCGCCGTAGATCCCTGCCACCCGGCGGATCATCCGCAGCGAGGAGACCAGCGCCGTCAGGATATCCGCGAGCGCCATCGGCACGATCGCTGTCACCGTGGCGACCTGCCGGGCGGCGGCTTCCACTTCCCGCAGGGCCAGGGCGTCGAGCGGCACCAGCAGCTCCTCCTCTGCCAGCAGCAACAGGGCGTCGCCATCCATGATGTCGGCCTTGCGCTCTGCCAGCCGGGCCTGGTGCCAGCTGAGATCCTCGCGGTCCTTGTAAAACCCCTCCAGCCGGCTGGTGAAGGCGCGGGCCGCGGTCAGGTCAGAGACCTCTGCCGCCTGGTGCCGCAAGGTATCGACCCGGCGCAGCCGCGACAGCGCCGCCAGCTCGCGCAGGCCCATCGCAAGCGCCAGCAGCACCAGAACCGCCAGACCGGTGCTGACCGCCCAGCCCAGCACCGGCACCCGGGCGATCAGCCCGGCGGCAAAGTCCCAGGCCGCGACCGAGGCCATGGCGCCGACCACCGCAACCAGCAGCGCCCAGAACCAGCGTGCCAGCCGCGACGGCTTGCGGGCGGCAATCCGGGCCGCCTGTTCCATTGCCGGCGGCGGCGGAAGCCCCGGCGCCGCAGGCTCGGGCACCGGCGGGGCGTCCGCAACCGGCGGCGCCCCGGCCTCTTCCTCCAGATCGAACAGAACCGGCTTCTTGCTCATGCTGCCGCCTCCCGGATTGCGCGCCATTCATAGGCGATGTCGGGCAGGCCTTCCTCATTGCCCGCCCCGCCGCCGCGGCCGGTCTCGGCAAAGCCCTCGCGCCGGTAAAACTTCTGCGCACGCGTGTTGGCGGCAAACGTGCGCAGGATCAGCCGCGGCGCGGCCGCCTTGGCCGCATCCAACAGCGCCTTGCCCGCGCCCTGCCCGCAGGCGCCGGGCGCGAGGTAGAGCGCGCAGACCTCGGCCCCGTCGCGGGCCAGGAAGCCCAGCACGCAGCCCTGCCGCTCCGCCACGGTGACCCAGCCGCGGTCGATCATCGTGCCGCAGAAGGAGATCGCCTCCGCCCACGTGTAAAGCTTGGGCATCCACTCCGTATCCTGCTGGAAGTAAAAGAGAATATCTCCGGCGGCACCGGCATCCAGGGGAACGGCAGGTCGCAGACAGAGGGTCACAGTACATCTCCGATCAGGAATTCGGCGGCGCGGTCGAGGCGGATATGCGGCGGGCCGCTGCCATGTTTGAGGGTGAGCGGAGCCGGCGCAAAGGCCATCGCCTGATAATCCCCCTCCAGCCAGCGCGCGGCGCCCTGGCGGGCGGGGGTGAGCAGCTGGGCCGGGTCTTCGGGCAGCGCACCGGGATAAAACGCCGCCTGCTTGCCGGTCTCCAGCAAGGTGCCGCGGACGCAGGGCAGCTCAGTGCCGTTGTGGGGGCGCATCTCCTCGGTGGTGGTGCGCAGCGAGGCCATGGCCAGCGCCGCGGTGTGCGCCCCGGCAAAGCGGGCGCGGTCCTGCGCCTCGCGGGTCAGCGCCTCGATGATGGCGGTCATGCGGCCGTGCTGAGCGTGGTGCAGATGGTCGGCCTTGGTGGCGGCGAACAGGATCTTCTCCACCCGCTTGCCGCCCAAGAGCCGGGTCAGGAAACGGTTGCGGCCCGGTTTGAAGGCGCTGAGGATATCCACCATCGCGTGGCGCAGATCCTCCACCGCCTGCGGGCCGGAGTGGATGGCGGAGAGCGCATCGACCAGCACCACCTGGCGGTCGATCCGGGCAAAATGGTCGCGAAAAAAGGGTTTGACGACCTTGGACTTATAGGCTTCATACCGCCGCTCCATCTCCCGCCACAGGCTGCCGCGCGGGGCGCCGGCTTCCGGCGGCAGCGGTGCGAAGGTCAGCACCGGCGAGCCCTCCAGGTCGCCCGGCAGCAGGAAGCGGCCCGGGGTGCAATCGTAAAAGCCGGCGGCGCGGGCGGCGTGCAGGTAGCCGGTGAACGCGGCGGCAAGGGCCTGCGCCTGCGGCTCGTCATGTGCCCCGGCGGGAGCGGCTTTGGATTTCTCCGCCAGGAAAGGCTGCGCCTGCGGGCGCGCGGCGATGCGCGAGAGCACGTCGGAGGACCACTCGGCATAGCTCTTGTCCAGCAGCGCCAGGTCCAGCAGCCATTCGCCCGGGTAGTCGACGATATCCAGATGCAGCGTGCGCAGCCCCTGCAGGCCGGACAGAAGGCCGGCGGGCCGCACCTTTAGGCTGAGACGCAGCTCTGACACCGCGCGGGTGCTGTCCGGCCAATGGGGTGACGGCCCGGTCAACGCCGCGAGGTGGGACTCAAAATCGAAGCGCGGCACGGTGTCGTCGGGCTGCGGCTGCAGAAAGGCGGCCTCGATCCGCCCCTCACGCGCGGCGTTCAGCTGCAGCATCCGGCCCCGGTCCATCAGATTGGCGACCAGCGAGGTGATGAACACCGTCTTGCCGGAGCGCGCCAGCCCGGTGACGCCCAGCCGCAAAGGCCGGTCAAACAACGCCGAGGAGAGGCCGCTGGTGACGCTCTCCACCCCGCTTATCACCCCGTCTGCAAGGGAGGTTAACACCAAGGCCCTGATCCTGCTCTGTTCTTGCTGCTGACAAGATAGGCAGCATGGCTTGAGGATACCAGCCGCTGCCGCCGAATGCGGTTGAGTTCCCGCGTTGCTGGTGCTGGCGGCCCACAGCGCTGGGGCGCGCCTGCACCGGGGCGAAGCGCTGCCGCACGCAGGGCTTGCCCCGGCCCGGCCCTGTTGCTAGTTGCCCGGCCATGCCGCGTTTTGCTTTGAAAGTCGAATACCACGGGAAGCCTTTTGCCGGCTGGCAAAGGCAGAAGGATCTGCCGTCCGTGCAGGGCGCAATCGAGGCTGCGCTGGCGCGGCTGGAACCGGGGGAGCACACCATCGCCGCCGCCGGGCGTACCGATACCGGCGTGCATGCGCTGGGACAGGTGGCCCATTGCGACATGGCCAAGGAGTGGGACCCGTTCCGCCTGTCGGAGGCGCTGAATTACCACCTGAAGCCCGATCCGGTCGCCATCGTTGACTGTGCCCGGGTGGACGATGACTGGCACGCGCGGTTCTCCGCGGTGGAGCGGCAGTATCTGTTCCGCATCCTGATCCGCCGCGCGCCGGCCACTCATGACGCCGGGCAGGTCTGGCAGCTAAGCCATGACCTGGACACGGACGCCATGCAGGAAGCGGCCAAATATCTGATCGGAAATCATGATTTCACCACCTTCCGCTCTTCCATCTGCCAGGCGCAAAGCCCCGTGAAGACTCTGAACGAGCTGACGGTGGAGCGGGTGCAGGGTTTTTCCGGGCCGGAGATCCATTTCCACGTCCGCGCCCGCAGCTTCCTGCACAATCAGGTCAGGAGCTTTGTCGGCACGCTGGAGCGGGTTGGCGCCGGCGCCTGGGAGTCGGCGGATGTGAAGACCGCGCTGGAGGCCCGCGACCGCGCCGCCTGCGGGCCGGTCTGCCCTGGCCACGGGCTGTATCTGGCGCGGGTGGGCTACCCGGAAGACCCCTTCGCCTGAGATCAAAGCGCGGCGGAACCCCCGCGGCACAGCCTGTGCACCTCCCGTGCACCCCCTGTGCACCTCCCGGCACACGCGGCCGGGCGCCGCCCCCCCGCAAGCCGCTCTTGCATCCTGGCAGCCGCGGCCCATACTCGACCCGGACATTCCGGCACCAGGCAACGGCAGGCAAATGCGCTGCCGCCCTGCCCCACTCAGATTTGCAAAAGGCATAACCCGCAATGGCAAACACCACAAAACCGCCGCTTCTGGCCGTCCTGATCGACGCCGACAATATCTCGGCCAAATATGCGGAGGCGATGTTCGAGGAGATCGCCTCCTTCGGCGAAGCCAGCATCCGGCGCATCTATGGCGATTTTGCCGGCGGCAGCCCGCAGGGCTGGAACAAGGAGAAGCTGGCGGCGCTGGCAATTGTCCCGCATCAGCAGTTTGCCAATACCACTGGCAAGAACGCCTCTGACATCGCGCTGGTGATCGACGCGATGGACATCCTGCATTCGGGCCGCTTTGACGGTTTTGTGCTGATCTCCTCGGACAGCGATTTCACCCGGCTGGCCAGCCGCATCCGCGAACAGGGGCTGGATGTCTACGGCATGGGGATGCGCAAGACGCCCGCGGCCTTTGTCAAAGCCTGCAAGCGGTTCATCTATGTGGAGAACCTGCTGGAGGACCCGGGCAAGAGTAAGCCCAAGCCGAAGAAAGCGGAAGAGACCAAAGATGACGCGCCGGCAGAGCTGGTGGACCCGACCAAGCTGGTGGTGCGGGCGATGGATGCGATCGACCAGGACGACGAGTGGTTCACCCTGGGCCAGATCGGCCAGTACATCACCGCCGCCTCGCCGGATTTCGACACCCGCAGCTATGGCAAGCGCAAGCTGAGCGACCTGATCGCCTCGCTCAAGCTGTTCGAAACCAAACGCGGCGAGGGCAACCAGATCCTGGTGCGGCGGCTGGACTGACGCCCTAAAACCGGCAGCGGCGGGCAAATCCGGTGCCCGCTTTACCCCGGACCGAAGCCCGACCCGGCACAATCACGCATGCGGCAAGCAGGAGGCCCCGATGGCAGTTCTGATCAGCATCGGCCACGACGGCTGGTACACCGAAGACCAGCTGGCTGAGGAGCTGCGGGCGGTTGACCCCGGTGCCGACATCCGGCCCCTGTCTGCCCCCGGCAATCTGGAGGAAGTCACGATGCTGGCGGTCTCAGCGCTGAAGGGCGACCTGCCGGCACGGCTGCCGAACCTCCAGCTGGTGCAGAAACTAGGGGCCGGGGTGGAGACCATCGTGGCGCATCCCGGCCTGGCGCCGCATGTGCGCATCGCGCGGCTGAAACCGCAGGAACCCGCGCAGGAGATTGCCGAATACTGCCTGGCCTATGTGCTGCGCGGCCAGCGGAACATGGCGGCGCATGCGGCGGCGCAGGCCCGCTGCGCTTGGCAGCCGCTGGCACCGAAGCGCCCGGCGGACACCACCGTCGGGGTGCTGGGGCTGGGCCACATCGGCGGCAGGACGGCGCGGCTGATGCGGGACATGCGGTTCCGGGTGCTGGGCTGGAGCCGCTCGCCCAAGGAGATCGAGGGCGTCGGCTGCCGCCACGGCGAAGCGGCACTGCCGCAGCTGCTGCGCGAATGCGATTATGTCTGTTCGATCCTGCCCTCGACCCCCGCCACCCGCGGGCTGATGAATGCGGAAAAGCTTGCCGCGATGAAGCCGGGGGCCACGCTGATCAACGCCGGCCGCGGCGATCTGGTAGATGAACCGGCGCTGCTGGCAGCGCTGAACGCGGGCACGCCCGGTCAGGCGGTGCTGGATGTGGTCCGCCAGGAGCCGCTGCCCGCGGACAGCCCGCTGTGGACGCACCCGCGCGTCACCATCACCCCGCATGTGTCAGGCTGGCATCTGGGCGGCGCACTGCGGGACGTGGTGGAGAATTACCGCCGCCTGCACGCAGGCGAGCCGCTGCTGC
This sequence comes from Leisingera aquaemixtae, assembly GCF_006740765.1. Taxonomy (GTDB): domain Bacteria; phylum Pseudomonadota; class Alphaproteobacteria; order Rhodobacterales; family Rhodobacteraceae; genus Leisingera; species Leisingera aquaemixtae. Next base: position 487,514 of record NZ_CP041159.1, on the reverse strand, counting down.
ATGAGGTGGACCGTCAGCGCGGTTATTGAGCGGCAACGCCCTCTGCTTCTGCTGGCTAAAAATATCCCCGCCGGAGGCACCGCCTTGTTTCCTCAAGGAAACAAGGCGGAATCCCGCGCCAGCCCCGGACGCGACCGTCCGTCTATGCGCGGTAATCGGGGTTCTCATAGTCGAACCGGCAGCCCGCCGACCAGGCGTTGCGGTCGTTGCCCTCGTTCGGGTAACCGCCCGCATCGCGCAGCATGGCGGCCAAGTGCATCAGGTTCCAGGTCATGATGGTTGTGTTGCGCTGGGTGAACTCATTCTCGAAGCCCGCAGGCTTGCCCTCCACCTCGTCGCCGTAAGACGGCCCTGGCCCGGCCTCTCCGATCCAGCCGCAATCGGCCTGCGGCGGGATGGTGAAGCCCAGGTGGCTGAGCGCGTAGCAGATTGTCATCGCGGTATGTTTGATGCCGTCCTCGTTGCCGGTGATGACGGTGCCGCCGGTCTTGCCGTAAAAGATCGACTGGCCCTTGTCGTTCAGTTCGCCGCTCATGCCATAGAGCCGCTCGATCAGGACGCGGCAGACCGAGCTTTCCTCGCCCAGCCAGAGCGGGGTGCCGATCACCAGGATCTGCGCCGCCTTCACCTTTTCCCAGATCCTGGGCCAGTCGTCGCGGTCCCAGCCCTGTCCGGTCATGTCCGGGTAGACGCCGGGCGGCACCTGGTGATCCAGCATGTGCAGATGCTCCACCGCGACACCGTTCTTTTCCATGATGGCAGAGGACGCCTCCATCAGCAGTCGGGTGTGGCTTTTGCTGCCGTCCTTTTTCAGCGATGTGTTGATGAAAAGAGCTTTGAGCCCTGAAAATCCGGTCATTGCGCACCTCCTGCCGGGCATGGGTGTTTTGGCGATGACCGGATAGTAGCCCGCAACCGGCAGGTGCATAGGGGGCTGGCGGGATCGTGATCACCGCCGCCCGCAGCCTGCTGCGGTGGCCGCAGCAGGCGGGAGATATCAGGAGATGAAGTCCTTGTAGCCGGCTTCATCCATGTAGTCGTCCATCGGCGACAGGTCGGAGGGCTTGATTTTGAAGAACCAGGCCGCGCCTTCGGGGTCGTCGTTCACCTTGCCGGGGTCGTCGGCCAGGGATTCGTTCACCTCGACGATCTCGCCATCGAGCGGGGCGAGGATGTCGGACGCCGCCTTGACCGATTCAATCACCACGATCTCGTCGTCCTTGGAGACTTCGGTGCCCGGCTCCGGCAGCTCGACATAGACCACTTCGCCCAGCTGTTCGGCGGCGTGGGCGGTGATGCCGACGGTGATCAGGTCGTCCTCGGGCAGCAGCCACTCGTGTTCCTCGGTGTATTTCATGGGGGTTTTATCCTTCGAAGAGGCGTGGGGTTTGAATGGGTTGAGGCTGCCGGAAATGGCGCCGCGGATGGTAAAGGCCGGCGCGGCCGGCCCCTGCATACGCGGGTATACGCTATCAATGGGCGGGGCTGGCGATCAAGACGGCAAAGCCGCATTGAATAGGAATTTTTACGCATCGCCCGGCGGCCCGCGCGGCGCCTCAGAACAGGTTGAAATACTCCGCCTGCTCCCACTCGCTGACGGTGTCCAGATAGCGCTCCCACTCGAACTGCTTGAGCTGCAGCAGGTAATCCGCGGCGTCCGCCCCCAGCGCCTCGCGGCACAAGGCTGAGCCTGCGAAGCCCTCCAGCGCCTGGCCCAGCGAGCGCGGCAGGCGCGCGGCCTCCTCGCTATAGGGCGACAGGGTGGGTTTCGGGGCCTCCAGCCCCTCGCGGATCCCGGCAGCGCCCGCGATGATCTGGGCGGCGAGCGCGTAATAGGGGTTGGCGGAACTATCGGGGGCGCGGTTTTCGATCCGGCTGGCGGCATCGCCCGGCTGCATCAGCGCCCGCAGCATGGCGCCGCGGTTGTCCACGCCCCAGCCGATTCGGCTGGGGGCCAGCTGGAACGGCAGATACCGCTTGTAGCTGTTCACCGTGGGCGCAATCAGCAGCGAGGTCTCAGCCGCGTATTTCAACAGGCCCGCCATCCAGCCGCTGGCAGGCGGGGTCAGCATCCCGGCGGCTTCGGGCATGAACAGGTTGCGCCCCGTGGCCAGATCCTGCAGCGACTGGTGCACGTGCCAGCCGTTGGCCATGGCACCCGCCAGCCGCGGCTTGGCCATGAAGCTGGCGTGCAGGCCTTTGCGGGCGCAGACCTCCTTGACCATGGTGCGGAACATCACCATCGCATCCGCCTGCGCCATGGCGCTGTCGGGGGCAAAGGTGAATTCGACCTGGCTGGGGCCCATCTCGATTTCCACGGACCGCACCGGCAGGCCCAGTTTCTGTGCGTTGCGGCGCAACAGGTCCAAGATGCCCTCGACCTCGCCATAGCGGGTTTCGGTGAGATACTGATAGCCTTGCGTCAGGTTGCGGGTCTGCACCGGTACGCCGGGGCGGCCTGCCTGCTCGTGGGCGGCAGATGGGTCCGCCAGTTCGAAGATGTGAAACTCCACCTCCAGCCCGAAGGTGGCCGCCATCCCCTGCCCCGCCAGCCGGTCCACCGCCCGCTGCAGCACGCTGCAGGAGGCAAAGGGGATCCGCTGGCCGTCCGGGTAGACCGGCGCGCAGAAAATCCAGGCGGAATGGCCGGACCAGGGCAGCGCGCGGAAGGTGTCCGGGCGCGGCACCAGCAGCACGTCGCCAGCGCCCTGCATCGGCCCGGCCAGCCCGGTGCCGCCCTCCCACACAGGAAAGGCATTGCGGTGCGAGGTGTCCTTGAGCAGCAGGGTCGCGGGCACGTTGAGGCCGCGCTCGAAGACAGAGGCAAAAGCCTCCGCCATCACTGTCTTGCCACGCAACAGCCCGTGCTGGTCCGGAAACAGCACCCGCACTGTCTCGATCCCGTCGAACTGCGCGCGCGAGGTGATCTCAGCCGCCTTGCGGCAGCCCTCCGCGCCGAGCAGCCCCAGGCGGGCCAGTTTGCCGGATGTGAAGTCTTGTGCCATGGACGGCCTCTCGATGCAGAGCAGTTTGAAATTGCACCGGAAACGGTCCCAGCGTCCAGCCCGCCGCCAGGTTTCCCCGTAACCCGTTGCGCAATCCGGATATTGCGGAGGTTTTGCGGCTTGACAGAGTTCATGAAGCGAACAAGGTGTGCAGTATTTGCACAAAGGCCGCCGCAGCAGGCGGCAGCATTTCAAGACCAGGACAGGCGGCGCAGATGACAGCGGTGGAACAGGACAGGAATATTTCGTCAAGCTTTGCCAAAGGGCTGGCGGTTCTGGCGGTGTTTGATGCGGCCTCCCCCAGCATGACCCTGGCCGAGATCGCCCGGCGCACCGGCCAGGACCGGGCCACCGCCCGGCGCGGGGCGCTGACGCTGGTGCAGGCGGGTTATCTGCGCCAGGACGGGCGGATGCTGTCCCTGACGCCGCGGGTGCTGGCGCTGGCGGGCGGCTTTCTGCAGGCCAACCAGTTCGGCCGCCGGGTGCAGCCGGTGCTGAACCGCCACGCGCGGCAGATGGAGATCGAGGTGACGCTGGCGATGCTGGACCAGGGCCGGGTGCTGCTGCTGGCGCAATCGACGGTGGATCACGGCCATATCACCTATGGCTTCACCGCCGGATCGCATATTCCGCTGGCCCATACCAGTCTGGGGCGGATGCTGTTGGCCGGGCTGCCGGAGGGTGCGGCGGCGGCGGTGCTGGCAGAAACAGATATCCCGCACCACACCAGCCAGTCGCTGACCGGTCCCGCCGCCATTCTGGACCGCGTCGCCCAGGCCCGCGAACAGGGCTACTGCCTGACCGACAGCGAGTTCGAGGCCGGGATCACCGGCTATGCGGTGCCGGTGTCGCGCCCGGGCCGGACGCCGATCGTGGCGGGCTGCTCTGCCCCGCGCGGGCGGCAGCCGCAGGCCGATGCCGAGCGGCTGTTGCGCGGGCTGCAGCTGTGCGCGGCGGAGCTGCGCCAGGCCGAGGCGGTGGATCACCTGTAAGGCGCGTCTTGCTTTGTGCCGGGGCGGCGCTAGGCTGGGCGCAGGCATTTCCCGCAGGAGCATTTCGATGATGAAACAGACTGCACTGGCGGCGGCCCTGTGCGCCGCGCTTGCGCCCGCCGTATCCGCAAAAGGCGTGGAAGGCATCAAGGTCAGCGTGCTGGGCCGCGACTGGCTGGTGGTGCCGGTCGAAGGCACAACCGGCCGCTACAGCGCCACGCGGATGAACCTGGAGCACCTGGCCTTCCGCCCGCCCGCGGTGCTGACCGCCCGGCAGGCGGTGCGGGCCATGCAGGCGGCCACCGGCTGCAGCGTCAATCTGGATACGATGGTGCGTACGATCACCGGCACCTATTACGCGCAGGTCATCTGCCGCAAATAGAAGCGCCTTTGACGGTTGTGCGGTTTTGCGGTCTTTTTCTGAAACATCCTCTTGGGAAATGTGATCATTTTCCCGGGGGCCATGGATTGAGCGGCCCTAGCGCGCCTGCCATAGATTGCGCATGAAACTTGCTATCAACGGATTCGGCCGCATCGGCCGCGCCATCCTGCGCCAGATTCTGACCACATCGCGCGGAGACGGCATCGAGGTGGTGCGGATCAACGATATCGCACCCTTGGACATGTGCGCCTATCTGTTCCAGTACGACAGCACATTCGGCCCCTTTGCGCATCCGGTGGAGCATGGCAACGGCGCGCTGCAGGTGATGGGCCGCAGCATTCCGGTCAGCCACGAGCCCGACCTGACCAAGGTCGGCCTGAGCGGCGTCGATCTGGTGCTGGAATGCACCGGCATCGCCCGGACCTCCGACGTGGCAGAGCGCGGGCTGAAGGCCGGCGCCGGCAAGGTGCTGATCTCCGGCCCCTCCCCCGCGGCTGAGCTGACCATGGTGCTGGGCGCCAACGAGGAGACATTGGGCGACGCCCGGATCGTCTCCAACGCCTCCTGCACCACCAATGCGCTGACGCCGCTGGTCAAGCTGCTGGACGGGATCGCCGGCATTGATACCGCGCATATGACCACCATCCACTGTTACACCAACTCGCAGCCGATGGTGGACGCGCCGCGGGGCGATTTCGCCCGCTCGCGCGGCGGCGCGCAGTCGATGGTGCCGACGACGACCTCGGCGATGCATCTGATCGACGAGGTGCTGCCGCATCTGAAGGGCCGTGTCAGCGGCGCCGCGGTGCGGGTGCCGACGGCCAGCGTGTCGGCGGTGGATCTGGTGGCGCAGCTGAAGACCCCGATGAGCGCGGCAGAGTTCACCGCCGCCCTGCGCGAAGGGGTGGCGGCCTCGCAGGTGATGGGCTGGACCGATATGCCGCTGGTGTCCTCCGATCTGCGGGCGCGGACCGAGTCGCTGGTTATTGCCGGGCCGGAAACCCGCATGGCCGGGACCGCCCAGGTGCGGGTGTTCGGCTGGTATGACAATGAATGGGGCTTTTCCGCCCGGATGCTGGACGCGGCCCGGCTGATGGCCGGCTGACAGCCGCCCGCCGTTGGCGGCGGCTATCCCTGCGGGCTTCGCCCCTGTCCTGCCAGCCGCAGCCAGCGGAAAATCAGCATCAGGGCAAACATGCAGACCGCAAGGCCGATCAGGTCACCCGCTGCGTAAACCGCCATCACCGGCAGCTGATCGTCGGGGAAAATCAGGCCTGAGAACACCACCGTCTGCCCCAGCGAGTTGATCACCGACGCCAGCCCGCCGATGGCCAGCAGCCCGGTCCAGGCAATCCGCCGCGACTGGCCGGCATACAGATCCCAGCCGAACAGCCAGGCGACCTCGAAGGCCGCAAACACCGAGAAGGCCCCGACGCCGATGGATTGCAGCAAGACCGGCTCCATCAGCTCCCGCACGCCGGCCGTGGTGAACAGCAGCTCCGACAGCAGCGCGCCCGCGGCGAGCGGCAGCACGGCTTTCCAGCCGAACAGCCAGATGCACAGCACCCGCACCCCGTGCGGCAGGTAGGCCAGACTGGCGAAAACGGTGATTTCCGGCAGAAACAGGTTCTGCACAGGTGTGACCACCAAGGCGGTCAGGCCGTGGCAGATGACATAGACAGCGGTGATCACCGCAAACCCCTGTACCGGGGACAGCAACTGGTAAAATCGACTCATGCCGCCCGTTTATCCAGAGGACGCAGAAGCTGCAATCATATGCAGCGCCGCCGGCGGCAAACCATCACTGGGCAGAGGGATCGAAGCGCACCACGTAACGCTTGGCCCGGCTGCCGCCGGCCCGCTCCAGCAGACCCATGCTCAGCAGTGATTTCAGCGTGCGGTGATAGGTGGCCTGGGCAATCCCCTGCACCAGCCGGTGGCTGCGAATCTGGTCGGATTGCACCGCGGCGCCAGGCGCGCTGGTCAGCGCATGGGCCGCCAGCAGCACGTCCCGCTCCGCCGGGCTGAGCCGGTCCAGCCCGATATCGCGCTCCATCTGAAACAGCATGTCGCGCAGTTCAAAAACTGATTTCAAAGCATCCAAAACTGTTACCCCTTGAAAACTCAACCTTCTGGTTCAGAACAGGCCCTGCCAGGGCAAGGCGAAATGATACCCCCTGAAATTATCAGACTGACAATTATATGGACAGCCATAATCCAGATGGTATCATTTCAGACAGGCTAGCTGCATGTGAGTGGTGGCTGCGCCTGCGTTACCCGATGTAGTTTTTGTTAATCAGTGCCAGCTCCGGCAGGTTCGCCTGCCGGAGCTGAACCGAATAGTACATTTTAAAACTGCTTTCCAATCTCCTTTACGGTCATTTTTCCCGCATTCGCGCCATAGCGGCAAAAAAATGTCCTTGCCGGACGCCTCTTTCCCGCGGCTGCCGGGGCCGCAGCCCCTCTCCGCCGTCCGGATGCGCGGCAATCCGCCGCTGCCGGAGACAGGCGGAATGCCGCTGCTTTGCCAGTTCCATCGCGTAAATTTCCCGTGCTAGGCTCAGCGCTGACGCCTGCCGCCCTGCCGGGCCGCACGGCCGGATTTTTTTACGCCCGCCACCGGGAGCAAACATGAATTTTCCATTCCGCCCGCGCCTGACCGCGCGCGCCCTTGCCTTCAGCTTTCTGACCCTGCTGCCGCCTGCCGCCTTTGGCGCCGACGCCACGCTTCAGGCCCCCGGGGCAAATGCCGGCCTTGCTGACCGGCTGCGCGGCGCCTCGGCCTCGGTTGCCGCCAGCGGCGAAACCAATGTGCAGGAGATTCTGGCGGCGGCGCTGTCGGACTACCGGACGCTGGTGCAGGTGCTTTATGACGCGGGCCATTTCGCGCCGGTGGTTAATATCCGCCTGGACGGGCGCGAGGCGGCGCTGATCCAGCCGCTGAACCCGCCGCAAAGCGTCCGCACGGTGGAGATCACCGTCCAGCCCGGCCCGCGGTTTGCCTTCGGCAAGGCGGACCTGTCGCCGCTGCCGCGGCAGAGTGACGTGGAGTTTCCCGAGGAATACGCTCCCGGCCAGCCCGCCAGCACCGGCGCGATCCGGGATGCGGCGGTTGCGGGGGTGCGGGCCTGGCGGCGCAGCGGCCATGCCAAGGCCGCGGTGGCCGAGCAGAGGATCACCGCCAATCACCTGCAGGCGCGCCTGGATGCCCAGCTGCGGCTGGCCCCCGGCCCGCGCCTGCGTTTCGGCCGGATGGCCGTGACCGGCGACACAAGGGTGCGCGAGGAGGCTATCCGCAGTATCGCGGGCTTTCCGGCGGGGGAGACGTTCCACCCCGACCTGATTGCGAAATCCGCCAGCCGGCTGCGCCGCACCGGCACCTTTTCCAGCGTGGTGCTGCGGGAGGCAGAGCAGCCGAACCCGGATGGCACCCTCGATTACACCGCGGTGGTCGAGGACCTGCCGCCGCGCCGCCTCACGTTCGGGGCCGAGATCAGCTCCTCCGACGGGGTGGAGCTGTCGGGCAGCTGGATGCACCGCAACCTGTTCGGGGCTGCGGAAAAGCTGCGGATCGAGGCGCGGGTCAGCGGCATCGGCAGCAGCAACGACATCGACGGGCGCGTGGCAGTGCGGCTGGACCGGCCCGCGGCGCTGGGGCCGGATGACCTGATCTTCTACCTCGCCGAGGCCGAACAGCTGGACGAGGAGCATTACAAGGCCACCCAGGTGTTCGGCGCGGCCGGGGTGCGGCGCACCTTCTCCGACAAGTTCTTTGCCGAGGCTGCGCTGGGGGTGTCCTCGATCCTGGCCGAGGACGTGTTCGGCAAGCGGCGGTTCAAATACATCGCGGGCCGCCTGCGCGCGGAATACGACGAGCGCGACAGCCGGGTGAACCCGGCCAGCGGCTATTACCTGCAAGGCACGGCGACGCCCTTCATCGGCTTTGGCGGCAGCAAGTCCGGGCTGCAGATCAAAGCGGACGGGCGCGCCTATTACGGCTTGGGCGCGGACGACCGGATCGTGCTGGCCGGGCGGCTGCAGCTGGGCTCTGTCGCCGGCCCGTCGCTGAGCGAGATCTCCCCCACCCTGCTGTTCTTCTCCGGCGGTGCGGGCACGGTGCGCGGGCATGAGTTCCAGTCGCTGGGCGTGCCGGTTGCCGGCGGCACCGCCGGCGGGCGCAGCTTTGCGGCGCTGTCGGGCGAAGTGCGGGGAAAGGTCACCGACACGATTTCCCTGGTCGGCTTCTACGACATCGGTTTTGTCGATGCGGACAGTTTTGTGTCGGGATCGTCCGCGCGCCACGCCGGCGCCGGCATCGGGGTGCGGTATGATGTGGCGGGGATTGGGCCGATCCGGCTTGACCTTGCCTATCCGGTGGACGGCGGGTCCGAGGACGGGCTGCAATTTTATATCGGGATAGGACAGGCGTTTTGAAACAGATACTTGCCTATAGCCTGGCCCTGGGCCTCGCGGCGGCGCCGCTGGCGGCGCAGGACACTCCGGAAGAAGACGCGGGCGGGCTGCTGGTCGATTTCCTGGAGGACACGCTGTCAGGCGACAGCCGCTATATCAGCGTCAGCGGGCTGCAGGGGGCGTTTTCCTCTGAGGCCACAATCCAGAAGATCACGGTGGCCGACGAGAAAGGCATCTGGCTGACCATCGAAGGCGCCGCGCTGGACTGGAACCGGCTCGACCTGCTGCGCGGGCGGTTCTCGGTCAATGAGCTGTCGGCGGAGCGCATAGCGGTGGAGCGCGCGCCCGAGCCGCTGCCGCCGGACCCGGAACTGCCGGAGGCGGCGGCCACGCCCTTCTCGCTGCCGGAGCTGCCGGTGGCGATCGAGCTGGGCCTGATCAAGGCGGAGCGGATCGAACTGGGCGCGGCTCTGGCAGGAACCGAAGCCAGTCTTAGGGTTGAGGGATCGCTGCGGCTGGCAGACGGCGCGCTCGACACCAAGCTGGAGGCGGTGCGGCTGGACAAACCCGGCGACCACCTGCGGCTGGAGGCGGGATATGCCGATGAAACCCAGCAGATCACCCTGGACCTGACCGCGGATGAGGCTGCGGGCGGGCTGATCTCGCGCAGCCTGGACTTGCCCGGCAACCCTGACCTGCAGCTGACCGCCAAGGGCAGCGGGCCGGTAACGGATTTCACCGCTGACATCAGCTTCAGCGCCAACGGCGCGGAGCGGCTGGCGGGCCAGGTGGTGCTGGCGGCCCAGCCCCTGCCCGCGGATGCGGCGCCGGAGACGCCGCGCGGCATCCGCTTTTCCGCCGATCTGGGCGGCAATATCGACGTGCTGCTGCCGCCGGTGCACCGCCCGTTCTTTGGCCCGGGCCTGCGGCTCAACGTGAAAGGCATCCGTGAAGGCAGCGGCGCGCTGGCGCTGGACACTCTGGTTCTGCGCACCCGGGCGCTGCAGGTGAGCGGCGCCGCGGCGCTGGCGGCGGGCGGCCGGCTGGACACCGCCAATCTGAAGGCTGCCATCACCCCGCCGCCGGGCCAGGCCGCGGTCACCCTGCCCGTGGGCGGCGGCCAGACCACGCTGGCGGCGGCGGACCTGCAGCTGCGGAAGCGGACGGACGGCAACTGGACCCTGGACGGGGTTCTGCACCAGCTGAGCCATCCCGCCGCACTGGTGGACCAGGCAGAGGTCACCGGCCGCGGCACGCTGGATCAAAGCAGCGGCCTTGCGCTGGAGGGGCGGCTGTCGGCCGCGCTCAGCGGGTTGCAGCCGCGCGACCCGGCGCTGGCCAAGGCCACCGGCAGCGACATCCGCTTTGAGGGCACCCTCAGCACCGAAGGCCCCGGTGCGCTGCGGATCACCGAAATGGAACTGCGCGGCACCGATTACCAGGCGGCGGGTGATGTGACCCTGGACGGGCTGGAAGAGGGGCTGAAAATCACCGCGGACCTGACCGCAGAGGCATCGGAGCTGGCGCGTTTCTCGGAGCTGGCCGGACGGCCCCTGGGCGGCGCGGTGCGGGCGGACGTCCAGGGTTCCTTCACGCCGCTGTCCGGCGCCTTTGACACCGATCTGGACCTCACCGCCGAGAACCTCTCCGCCGGGATTGCCAAGGCGGATGAGCTGCTGGCGGGCACCACCACGGTGGCGCTCAAGGCGTCGCGGGACGAGATCGGCATCGCCGTCGACACATTCGAGCTGAAGGGCAGTGCACTGGCCGCTTCTGCTGCGGGCACGCTGAACAATGACAGCGGACAGATGGAGATCAGCGCCCGGCTGACCCGGGTGGAGGTGCTGCTGCCGCAGGCCCCCGGCACGCTGGAGCTGGCCACCACGGTCACCCGTACCGGCAGGCGGTTTGATGGCGTGGCCGAGCTGACCGGGCCGCATTCCTCCAGCGCCCGGCTGGACGGGTCTGTCACTTTGGAGGGCGACGCCGATTTCGACTTTGCCGCCGCCTTTAATGAGCTGGAGCGGTTCGTGCCCGAACTGGCGGGCCGGCTGACCGCCGAAGGCACCGCGGAGCGGCGCAACGGCGAGTGGCAGATCGCCGCCACCGCGGATGGCCCGGCGGAGCTTGCGGTCAAGGCCGAGGGCCGCTTTGCCGAAAGCAATGGCGACACCGATCTGCGGTTTGACGCCGTCATCGGGCGGCTGCAGCAGCTGGTGCCGGATCTGGCCGGGCGGCTGGCCGCCAAGGGCACCGCCGCCCGCCGCGACGGTACTTGGACGGTCGACAGCACCGCCAGCGGCCCCGCGGGCATCGACAGCCGCATCGCAGGCAGCTGGAACGAGGCCGAGGGCACCGCCGATGTAACCGCCAAAGGCACCCTGCGGCTGGAAGGGATGAACCCTTTCATCTCTCCCAACCTGATGCAAGGGCCTGCGAATTTCGACCTGGCCATGCGGGGGAAGCCGGCGCTGGACTCCTTGAGCGGCACCGTGTCGGTCCCCGGCGCCTCGCTGGCGATCCCGGCGGCGGCGCAGCGGCTGGATGACATCAACGCCACCGTCTCCTTTGCCCGCTCCAGCGCGCAGGTGCAGGCCTCGGCCCGCGGCCGCGACGGCGGCACCCTGCAGATCAGCGGCCCGGTGGCGATGCGCCCCCCCTTCAGCAGCAATCTGCAGATTGCCATCGGCGATCTGGTGGTGACGGACAACCTGTCTTACGAGACCCTGCTGAACGGCAGCCTCACCTTGTCCGGCGCAATGGCGGGCGACAAGCGGATCGGCGGGCAGATCAATGTCGGCGAGACCAATATCAACCTCAACACCGCAGGCGGCTCGGTCTCGTCGGCGCCAATCCCGCCGATCAGCCATGTGGGGGCACCGCGCGATGTGCGCCAGACCCTAGCGCGGGCGGGGCTGACCGGCAACAATGGCGGCGGCGGGGGCGGCTCAGCCAGAACCGAACTGGATATTCTGATCAGCGCCCCCTCGCGGGTCTTTGCCCGCGGCCGCGGACTGCGCGCAGAGCTGGGCGGCGAGATCCGCCTGCGCGGCACCACCGCGCGGCTGTCGCCCTCGGGCCAGATCAGCCTGATCCGCGGCACCTTTGACATCCTGGGCCGGCGGCTGGAGCTGGACGAGGGGCGGATCACCCTACTGGGCGATCTGAAACCCTATCTGGAGTTCAAATCCACCGCCGCCACCGGCGAGGGCACCGCCACGCTGGAGATCTCCGGCCGGGTCGATGCGCCGGAGATCAAGGTGACGTCGGAGCCGCCGCGCCCGTCGGAGGAGGCGCTGGCGCTCTTGCTGTTCGGCGACAATATTGAGGATATCTCGCCGCTGGCGCTGGCCCGGCTGGCCGGCTCCGCGCTGACGCTCAGCGGGCGCGGCGGCGGGGCGCAAAGCAAGGTGCGGCAGGCCACCGGCGCCGACACGGTCGATATCGGCGCCGACAATCTGGGCGCTGGCCAGCTGGGCCTGGGCGGCTATGTGGCGGAGAACGTCTATACCGATTTCAACGTCAACACCCGCGGCGACAGCGAGCTGAGCATCAATCTGGATGTGACCAAAAGCCTGACGGTGCAAGGCACGGTGGACAGCGAAGGCGAGACCGGGTTCGGCCTGTTCTTCAAGCGCGACTATTGACGGCGGCGGCCTAGCCGCGGACAGGGCGCACCGCCGTCCGGTCCGCGCCGCCGGGCCGCCGTCCGCCGAGGGCCTGTTTGCGGCCATCTGCCGCCCCTGGGACTGCAGCAATCCCGCCGCAATTGCAGTTGAGCCGGCAGGCAGCGCTTGCAGCCGCCGGCGGAACCTTGCAGGTTGACAGCGACAGTCCCGGCAGGCGCAAAACGGAGCCCCGCGTGCACAAATCATTCGGCCACAGGCTGGCGGCCCGCGCCGGGAGGATGGCGCAAGACGCCCTGCACCGCGCAAGGCTGCACAGGTCGCTGCAGCATCTGCACGGCCCCGCCCGCCGGTTTGCCGCCCCGCAGGAGGCGGTGCTGATCGCGCTGGTGCGGGACGGGGCCTATTACCTCGACGTCTTTTTCGAGCATTACCGGCGGCTCGGCGTCTCCTGCTTTGTCTTCATCGACAATGGCTCGACGGATGGCACCGTGGAGCGCATCCTGCAGGAGCCGGGCACCGCAGTGCTGCGCTCCGCCCTGCCCTGGCTGGAGTTTGAGAACAGCTTCCGCGCCTATGCCGCCAGCCGGTATGGCCAGGACCGCTGGTGTCTGTTTGCCGACATGGACGAACTGCTCGATTTCGAAGGCAGCGGCACCGCCGGGCTGCCCGGGCTGACCGGCTATTTGGCGCAGCAAGGCTATACCGCGCTGCAGGCGCAGATGCTGGAGATGTTCCCCAAGGGCCCGCTGGCGGCGGCCCGCGGGCTGCCCTATCGCGGCGCGGTAAAGGCCTTCCGCTATTGCGATATCAGCACGGTGCAGGCGCTGGATTACGCCGCCGCGGAGACCGGGCTGGCCTATTACCTGCGCCAGAACAGCCTGCCGCCGGGCGGGGCGCGGATGCTGTATGGCGGGGTCCGCGGCAAGGTCTTCGGCGAGCGCTGCTGCCTCAGCAAGCACCCGCTGGTGTTCAACGGCCCCGGCGTGCAGGCGGCAGTGCATCCGCATGTCTCTGCCGGGGTGGCGGTGGCGGACGTCGAAGGGCTGATCCGCCACTACAAGTTTGCCGGCGACAGCCTGGCACGCGATCTGCAGACCCGGGCCGAGGCGGTCTCCGAACATGGCGAGGACAGGCTGCGCAGCGACGCAATGCAGGCGCAGCCGGAGCTGAGCCTGTGGTCAGATGCGGCCTTGGAAGACGCAAGCATCGCCGGTCTGCAGCGCCGGGGCTTCCTGCGCTGCGCGCCGGGGTACAGCGCCCGGATGGCCGGAGACGGCGCATGAGTGCGGCGTCCATCGGCGCGGTGGTGATCGGCCGCAACGAAGGCGCGCGCCTGATCCGCTGCCTGCGCTCCCTGCAAGGGCAGGTGCAGCAGCTGATCTACGTGGACAGCGGTTCAAGTGATGGCTCGGCGGAGGCGGCGCGGCGCTTGGGCGCTGAGGTTGTGGATCTGGACCTCAGCCGCCCCTTCACCGCCGCCCGTGCCCGCAATGCCGGTCTGGCCGCCCTGCGGGGCGGGATCGAGCTGGTGCAATTCGTGGACGGCGACTGCGAGGTGGACCCGGGCTGGATTCCAGCCGCGGCGGAGTTCCTGCGAACCCGGCCCCGGGCCGCGGCGGCCTGCGGGCGGCGGCGGGAGCGGTTTCCGCAGGCGTCGGTCTATAACCGGCTGTGCGACGCCGAATGGGACACCCCCGTTGGCGAAGCCGCGGCCTGCGGCGGCGATGCGATGATGCGGGTGGCGGCGGTCTATACCGCGGGCGGCTACCGCGAGAGCCTGATTGCCGGCGAGGAGCCGGAACTGTGCCTGCGGCTGCGGCGGGCGGGCTGGGAAATCTGGCGGCTGGACGCTGAGATGACGCTGCACGACGCGCAGATGCTGCGCTTTGGCCAGTGGTGGAACCGCAGCCGCCGCGCAGGCCACGCCTTTGCCGAGGGGGCTGCGCTGCATGGCGCGGGACCGGAGCGCCATTGGCGCACCGAGACCCGCCGCGCGCTCACCTGGGGCGCGGTGCTGCCCGCCGCCATCGCGGCTGCCGGGCTGATCAGCCCTGCCCTGCTGCTGGCGGCGCTGATCTACCCGGTCCAGGTCCTGCGCCTGTCCCGACGCATGGGGTATGAACGGGCGCTGTTTTCGGTACTGGGCAAATTTGCCGAAGCCTCCGGCGCGCTGGAGTACCACTGGCGGCGGCGGCGCGGCACGGCGCGCGGCATTCTGGAGTACAAGTAGCATTGCCGGGGGCTTTGCCCCTCTTGGCCTTCCGGCCAATTCACCCCAGGATATTTGCAGCCAGATGAAAAAAGGATCCGGTCTTCATCTGGCTGCAAATATCCCGGAGCGCGAGGCAGAGCCTCGCATCAGGCTGCTCAGCGGGTCCGGATCCGCCAGGCTTTGAGCATCTGGGCAGGCAGGATGGCCAGGCATCTGGCATAGCGCGGCAGCAGCCGGGTCGGGCTGGACAGCGCCCGCCACAGCCACTCCATCGCGATCGCCCGCACCCAGGCAGGGGCGCGCTTCTGATGGCCGCCGAGGAAATCCAGCCCGGCGCCGATGCTGGCAAAGCCGGTGCGCGGCGCCAGCCGGCGGCCGCGCTGCGCCAGACGCTCCTGCTTGGGGGCGCCCAGCGCCAGGAAACACAGGCCGACGCCTGTCTCATCCAGCCGGTGCAGGATCCGGTCGGCCTCCTCGCCCTCCGGATCGAACCGGCCCGAGGGGGCGTGGCACCAGGCGATGTCCAGCCCGGACACTTCGGCGGCCAGCGCCTCCGCGGCGTCTGCCAGCGCCTCTTCTGTGCTGCCGGCCAGCGCCACCGGCACCCCGGCCCCGGCCGCCAGGCGGCACAGCGGCAGCACCAGATCCGAGCCCGGCATCAGCTCCACCGGGCGGCCCGCCAGCCGCGACAGCCAGACGATCGGGCGCCCGTCCGCCACCACCAGATCCTGCGCCTGGTAGGCGGCCAGGAACTCCGGCGACTGCGCCAGTTTGACCAAGTGGTCCAGGTTGACCGTGGCCAGGGCAAAGCCCTGGCGCGCCTTGAACCGCGCCCGGATCTCCGCCTCCAGCAGCGCCCGGCGGGGCATGTTCACCGCCACCCGGCGGCCGTTGAAATCGAAATACACTGCATCCCCCGGTCTTAGACAATTCCCTGATACATCCGGCATCCGCGTCAGGCCAGCACAGCCCGCCGGCCCCGGCCGCCAGCGTGGCATCGCTGCACACCGTTTACCGGTTCTTGCAAATCCGCGCGACAGCGCCCGCGGCAATCGTTAAACTTTGAACCAACGACCGGGGAACGAGGAGAAACTGGCCTGTGCCCAATGCCTTGGCCTATCTGATGCTGCTGGCCTGGCCGCTGGTCAGCCTGGTGCTGTTCCGGCGTCTGCCGCTGGAACGGGCGATCCTGTGGTGCCTGATTGCGGGCTATCTGCTGCTGCCGCCGCTGGCCGAGTTCGACCTGCCGCTGGTGCCGGATATGGACAAATTCGCCATTCCCTCGGTGATGGCCTTTGTGCTGTGCGCAGGGCTGCTGCGCAAGCCGGTGCCGCTGTTGCCGCGGCATCCGGCAGTGCGGCTGCTGACGCTGCTGTTCGTGTTCGGCGTCATCCCCACGGTGCTGACCAATGGCGAGCCGATCCTGTTCCGCAAGATCGCCAATTCCGACCCGATTATCTTCCTGACCGATCAGCTGCCGGGCCTGCGCTGGCGCGACCTGGGTTCCGTCATCATCAACCAGATGATCGTGCTGATCCCGTTCCTGCTGGCCCGCCGCTACCTCTCCACGCCCGACGCCCAGCGCGAGCTGCTGCTGGCGCTGATGATCGGCGCGCTGGCCTATACCATCCCGTCGCTGGTCGAGATCCGGTTCAGCCCGCAAATCAACGTCTGGGTCTACGGTTTCTTCCAGCATGACTTCAGCCAGATGATGCGTCAGGGCGGCTTCCGGCCCATCGTGTTCCTGCCGCATGCCCTGTGGCTGGCGTTCTTCATGCTGTCGGCGCTGCTGGCGGCCACCGCCCTGGCCCGTGCCACCGCCGGCGGGCAGCGGCTGCGCCTGGCGCTGGCGGCCGCCTATCTGTTTGCGGTGCTGGTGCTGTGCAAGAGTCTGGCCTCGCTCGCCTATGCGCTGGCTTTTGTGCCCGTCGTGGCGCTGGCGCCCTTGCGCTGGCAGCTGCGGGCGGCCCTGCTGCTGGCGGTGATCGCGGTGGTCTACCCGATGCTGCGCAACACCGGACTGGTGCCGACCGAAGCGCTGGTGGCACAGGCCGAGGTGATCAGTGCCGAGCGGGCGCATTCGCTGAACTACCGGTTCGAGAACGAAGCGCAGCTGCTTGCCAGGGCTGCGGAAAAACCGTGGTTCGGCTGGGGCGGCTGGGGCCGCAACCTGGTGCGGCACGAGGAGACCGGGCAGATCCTGTCGGTCCCGGACGGGCGCTGGATCATCGTCTTCGGCACCTTCGGCTGGCTGGGTTACATCGCCGAGATGGGGCTGCTGGCGGCGCCGCTGATGCTGCTGGCCTCTGCCGCGCGGCGGGCGCCTGCCGGCAGCGTCTCGCCCTATGCCGCGCCGATTGCGCTGATTCTGGCGGCCACCATGGTCGACATGCTGCTGAACGCGACGCTGGTCCCGATCACCTGGATGTGCGCGGGATCGGTTCTGGGCTATGCTGAGCGGCTGCTGTACCCGGATGTGTTCCGCCCGCGCCCTGCGCTGTTCGGCGGCGCGCAGGCAATGCTGCCTGACACCGCAGGCGCTGAGCGGCGCAGCATCCTGTGATGCCGCAATCTTTCCGCTTTTCCGGCCCAATTCAACACAATGCGTCCATAGGACAGCCGCATGGATTGACGAAGATAAACAAGAATTCATCCGGCCCCGCGGAGCAGATGGGGATCTATGCCGCAAGGCCGGAGCAGCCGCCGGGAAAAATCCCGGCACCGGATAATAAACCCGTCCGGCGGGCCCTGCCATTTTCGCAAAGCGGACTGGCTGCGGCGTGCCGGGCTGTTTGCGAAGGGCCAGTGGGGTCAGGTATTGACGATGCAGGATGGAATTACCGCAGCGGCGGGCGCTGCCGAACAGATTACGCACGGTGATATTGCCATTGTCGGGCTGTCGGTGACGGTGCCGGGCGCAGGCTCTGCCGAGGCGTTCTGGCAGAACCTGCGCGCAGGGATCGAATTGATTGAGGTTCTGGACCGCGAGACGCTGCTGGCACATGGCGAACGCGCCTCGGCCCTGGCCGACCCGAACTATGTGCCCGCCGCGGCCCGTCTGCAGGGGTTTGACGAATTTGATGCCGAGTTTTTCGGCTTCAGCCCGAAAGAGGCTGCCATTCTCGACCCGCAGCACCGCAAGTTCCTGGAAGTCGCCTGGGGCGCGATGGAAAACGCGGGCCATCCGCCGGAAAGCATTGCTGGCCCCATCGGCGTTTATGCCGGCTGCGGCATGGGCAGCTATTTCTACTTCAACATCTGCTCGAACCCGGCCCTCGTCGATGACGTGGGCATGTTCCTGCTCCGCCATACCGGCAACGACAAGGATTTCCTGTCGACCCGCGTCAGCCATGTGTTCGACCTCAAGGGGCCGTCGGTCAACGTGCAGACCGCCTGCTCCACCTCGCTGGTGGCGGTGCATTACGCCTGCAAAGCGCTGCGCGAGGGCGAGTGCGGCATGGCGCTGGCGGGCGGTGTCACCATCGAGCTGCCGCAGAGCCGCGGCTATCTCTACAAGGAGAACGAGATCCTCAGCCCCGACGGCCATTGCCACGCCTTTGACCACCGGGCGCAAGGCACCGTCTTCGGCTCCGGCGCCGGTGCGGTGGCGCTGCGGCGGCTGGAGGATGCGATTGCCGACGGCGACCACATCTGGGCGGTGATCAAGGGGTCCGCCATCAACAACGACGGCGCGGACAAGGCGGGCTATCTGGCGCCTTCCGTCGGCGGCCAGTCAGCAGCGGTGCAAAAGGCGCTGGCAGCAGCAGGCACCCCGGCTGAGACCATTGATTACGTCGAATGCCACGGCACCGGCACCTATCTGGGCGATCCGATCGAAGTGTCAGCCCTGACCGACGCTTACCGTGCCAGCACGCAGGACACCGGCTATTGCCGCATCGGTTCGGTCAAGACCAACATCGGCCATCTGGACACCGCAGCGGGCGTTGCCAGCCTGACCAAGACCGCGCTGGCGCTGTACCACCGGGAAATCCCCCCCTCGCTGGGCTATGAGGCGCCGAACCCGGCGATTGATTTCGACACCTCGCCGTTCAAGGTGAACGCCGCCCTGACGCCCTGGGTGCCGCACAAGGGTCCGCGGCGGGCGGGCATCAACTCGCTGGGCGTCGGCGGCACCAATGCCCATGTGATCCTGGAGGAAGCGCCGGAGCGCGCGCCTTCGGAGGAAAGCGATTTCCCGTTCCAGATCCTTTGCGTTTCCGGACAGTCCAAGGCGGCGCTGGAGGCCAACTCCCAGGCGCTGGCTGAATATCTGAAAGCCAACCCCGAGGCCGATCTGGCGGACGTGGCCTATACGCTGAAGGAAGGCCGCCGCGGCTTTGCCAAACGGCGGGTACTGGTGGCGGAGACCAATGCAGAAGCCGCCCGGCTGATTGAAGAAAACGATCCGCGCAAGGTCTTCACCCACGACCGCCTGGGCGACTCGCCTGAGGTTGTTTTCATGTTCCCCGGCGGCGGCGCGCAATATGCGGGCATGGCGCGGGATCTTTACGAGACCGAACCGGTCTTTGCCGAGTGGATGGACCGCGGGCTGGAGCATCTGCAAAAGAGCCTCGACTACGACATCCGCGCCCTCTGGCTGCCGGAGGAGGGAGAGGAAGACGCCGCCAATGCGCGCCTGCAGCAGCCCTCGGTGCAGCTGCCGCTGATCATGATCGTGGAATACGCGCTGGCGCAGCTGTGGATCAGCTGGGGCGTGCGGCCTGCCGCGCTGGTCGGTCATTCCATGGGCGAAAACACTGCCGCCTGCCTCGCCGGTGTGCTGTCTTTTGAGGACTGCATCGACCTTGTCCTGCTGCGCGGACGGCTGTTCGACACCGTGCCTGCGGGCGGGATGCTGTCGATTGCGCTACCGCTGGCCGAAGTCGAGGCCATAATTGGCGATGACCTGGATATCGCCAGCGTCAACGCGCCCTCGCTGACCGCCGTGTCCGGCCCGCAGGACGCGCTGGACCGCCTTTCGGCAGACCTGAGCGCCCGCGAGGTGGAACACCAGCGCATCCAGATCGACATTGCCGCCCACTCCCGGATGCTGGACGGCATTTTGCAGGAATACGGAGATTTCATCCGCTCCCTGACCCTGTCCGCCCCGAAGCTGCCGGTGATCTCCAACCGCACCGCCACGGCCCTGACCGCAGACCAAGCTGTCAGCGCCGATTACTGGGTGGGCCAGCTGCGCAATACCGTGCGCTACGCCGATTGCATCGAAACCCTCGCCCAAACCCCGGGCCGCGTGTTCCTGGAGGTCGGCCCCGGCAAGGCGCTCAGCGCGCTGGCGCAGATGTCGCCGGCGGTAAAGCAGGGCCAGGTGCTCAGCTCCCTGCGCCATCCGGATCAGGACGTGATGGATGACAGCTATTTCTTCGGCGTCATCGGCCGCCTGTGGGCCTGCGGCGTCGAGGCCGACTGGCGGCAGATCTGGGGCGAGGCGCGGCGCAACCGCCTGCCGCTGCCCGGATACGCCTTCCAGCGCAGCCGCTACTTTATCGAACCCGGCAGAGCTGTGGTGGAGGAAGACGCTGAGTCTCCGGCCCGCCACGCGGATCTGAGAGACTGGGGCTACCGCCCGGCCTGGCGTCCGAGGCTGGCAGACTGCGCGTGGGACGTGGACCGGGAACTGGGCCAAGATCCGCAAACCTGGCTTATCTTCGAGGATGACACCGGCCACGCCGCCCGCGCCGCCGCCCGGCTGGAGGCCGCAGGCCATGCCGTCGCCCGCGTCCGCGCCGGCGACACCTATGCGCAGCTGTCGCCGAACGCATATATCCTGCCGCCCGAACAGGGCCGCGCCGCCTATGGCGCGCTGCTGGCGGATCTGGCCGGGGCCGGTCTGCTGCCGCACCGGATCGCTCATTTCTGGCTGGTGACGGAACAGGAAACCTTCCGCCCAGGCTCCTCCTTCTTTGACCGCAACCTTGAGATGGGCTTCCA
Source organism: Leisingera aquaemixtae (assembly GCF_006740765.1). Classification (GTDB taxonomy): domain Bacteria; phylum Pseudomonadota; class Alphaproteobacteria; order Rhodobacterales; family Rhodobacteraceae; genus Leisingera; species Leisingera aquaemixtae. Next base: position 466,932 of record NZ_CP041159.1, on the reverse strand, counting down.
CTCCCTGACCGCGCTGGCGCAGGAGCTTGGCAATGCCGATCTGCCCGGCCCGCTGCATATCACGGTCTTTACCACCGGCGCCGCACAGGTCCGGGACGAGGCCCTGCCCTATCCGGAAAAGGCGATGATCGCAGGCCCTGCCGGCGTGATCCCGCGGGAGCTGCCGGGGCTGACCTGCGCCACCGTGGACATTGAGCTGCCAGCGCCGCCGCAGGGCCTGTTTGCCCGCCGCACCCTGGCGGACACGGACATCACCGCCCGGCTGCTGGAAGAGCTGATGGCGGAGCCCGCAAACATCTCCGCCGCCTGGCGCGGAGAGAAGCGGTTCGAACTCACCTGGCGCCCGCAGCCGCTGCCGGAACCGGAGACACCGCCCTTCAAACAGGGCGGCCATTACCTGATCACCGGCGGCTATGGCGGAATCGGCCTGGCCATCGCGGCTTATCTGATGCGGGACTGCGGGGCGAAGATCACGCTGATCTCCCGCGAGGGCCTGCCGCCGCGCGGCAGCTGGGACCGGTATCTCGGCAGCCACAGCCCGGCCAACCGCACCGCCCGGCGCATCCGCGCGCTGATGGCGCTGGAGGAGACCTGCAACGGCACCGTGCTGCCGCTGGCCGCCGACGTCTGCCACGCGGGCGAACTGCGCACCGCGCGCGCGCAGGCCGAGGCCGCAAACGGCCCGCTGACCGGCGTCATCCACGCGGCCGGCGTCATTGATGACGGCCCGCTGCTGGCCAAGGACGACGACCGGATCGCGCAGGTGCTGGCCCCCAAGGTGAGCGGGCTGCGCGCGCTCGACACGGTGTTTCCGGACGGCAGCCTGGAGCTGATGGTGCTGTTTTCCTCCTCCTCCACCGTGACCCGGCCCGCGGGCCAGGTGGATTACATCGCCGCCAACGAATACCTCAACGCCTGGGCCAAGCACCGTTCCGGCGGGCAGACCCGCGTCGTGGCGGTGGATTGGGGTGTCTGGGCAGACACCGGCATGGCCGCCGATGCCATGAATGCCCGCAACAGCGCCGCAGGCGCCAGCACGCCGGAGCCCTGCCCGCAGCCGCTGCTGCAGCAGCAGCGGTTCGACGCTGCCGGCAACCGCATCTTCACGCCCCGCTTCAGCACCGCAGACTGGCTGCTGGATGAGCATCGCACCGCAGACGGCACCGCCCTGGTGCCGGGTACCGGCTACATCGAAATGGCCGCCGAGGCGCTGACGGCAGCAGGTGCCGAAGGGCCGTTCGAAATCCGCGACCTCTATTTCCTGCGCCCTCTGGTTGTGCAGGACGGCGACCCCAAAGAACTTCTGGTTAAGCTAGAAGCTAAAGAAAATGGTTATGAACTGTTTGTTTACTCGGCATGTACAAATGGTTACTCTCTGAACTGTCAGGCAATGCTGGCCTCCGCGGCGGTGGCAGAATGCCCCGCCGCACTCAACCTCCAGAAGATTTTCGCCCGATGCCCGGAGGAGCAGGCGCCTGCCGGCGGGCGCCTGCAATCCCCGCAGGAGGCGCATCTGCGCTTTGGCCCGCGCTGGCATGTGCTGGAACGTGCGGCCCTGGGGAATGGCGAAGGGATTGCCTGCCTAGCCCTGCCGGAGGCTGCGGCGCAGGACGGCACCCTGCTGCATCCCGGCCTGATGGACCTTGCCACCGGCTGGGCGATGAAGCTGATCCCCGACTATCAAGCAGATGCGCTTTGGGTGCCGGTCTCCTACCGCACCATCCGCGTCTTTGCGCCGCTCATCGCGACCATCTTCAGCCACGTGCGGCTGGCCGGCGCGCCCGGCAGCGGCTCCGCCGTGTTCGACGTGACCCTGACGGATGCGGAGGGCACTGTGCTGGCCGAGATCGAAGGTTTCCGGATGCAGCGCCTCGCGTCCGGCTTTGACGCAGCAGCCGCAACGGCCGAGCCCGACGCCAGCGCAGCAGAGCTGGGGCTGGAGCCTGCCCGCAGCGCGCAGCCGCTGTCGCCGGAGGAACGCCGTCTGCAGCTGAACATTTCCAACGGTATCAAGGCCGAGGACGGCGGCGAGGCGCTGGCCCGCGCGCTTGCCGCCGGGCTGCCGCAGGTGGTGGTGTCCTCGCTCGACCTGCCCGCGCTGATTGCACAGGCGTCGCAGAGCGCCGCGCCCGCCGCGGCAGAGGCGCAGACCTTTGACCGCCCGCAGCTCGACACCGATTACATCGCCCCGCGCAACCCGGTGGAGGAGGAGCTGGCCAAGCTCTTTGCCGCGCTTTTGGGCGTCAGCCAGGTCGGGATCGAGGACAGTTTCTTTGACCTTGGCGGCCACTCGCTGATTGCGGTGCGGCTGTTTGCGCAGGTAAAACGCAGCTTTGGTGTGGAGTTCCCGCTGTCGGTGCTGTTCGAGGCGCCCAGCGTCGCCGCGCTGGCAGAGCGGATCATCGCCCGCACCGGCGGCGGGGTTGCGGCGGAACCGGGAGACACGCCCCAAACTGCGGAGGAACAGCCGCAGTACACCCATCTGGTGCAATTGCATCCGGGCGATGGCACCGGGCGGCGGCCCTTCTTCCTGGTGGCGGGCATGTTCGGCAATGTGCTGAACCTGCGCCACTTGGCGCTGCAGGTCGGCAAGGACCGGCCGGTCTACGGCCTGCAGGCCAAAGGGCTGGTGGGCGACGCCGCGCCGCACAGCCGAATCGAGGACGCCGCCCGCAGCTGCCTGTCCGAAATCCGCCAGATCCAGCCCCAGGGCCCCTATCTGCTGGGCGGCTTCTCCGGCGGCGGCATCACCGCCTATGAGATGGCGCAGCAGCTGAAGGACCAGGGCGAGGACACCGCCGCGCTGATCCTGCTGGACACGCCGCTGCCGGTGCGCCCGCCACTCAGCCGCCGCGACAAGGCCCTGATTAAACTCGCCGAACTGCGCCGCAAGGGGCCGGGCTACCTGGCCGAATGGGCCAGAAACCGCATCGCGTGGGAGTTTGAGAAACGCCGCGCCAGCCCGGCGGAGACCGGCGCCCGGCCGGAATTCAACAGCCGCAAGATCGAACTGGCCTTCCGCGCCGCAGTCGGGACCTATGGCCTCAGGCCCTGGGACGGGCCGCTCACCCTGTTCCGGCCGCCGCTGGACCGCAAATGGCAGGTCTCAAACGGCCATTGGGTCAGCGCCGAGCGCGAGTATGTCTTTGACGACAACGACTGGACCCAATGGGCCCCCGCCACCGAGGTCGCCGAGGTGCCGGGCGATCATGACAGCATGGTGCTGGTGCCCAACGTGAGCGTGCTGGCGGCAGGCGTGAAGGCGCGGCTGGACGCCGCCGACGCCGCCGCCGGGCGGCCCCGTTACGACCAGGCCGCGGAGTGACCCTGATGAGCCAGCAGCGTATCCTTACCATCCTTCTCAACTACCGCACGCCGGAGATGACCCTGCAGGCGGCCGAGGCCGCGCTGCGCGAGATGGAGGACCTGCCGGGCGAGCTGCTGATCATCGACAACGGCTCCGGCGACGGCTCCTTTGAGCAGATCCGCGCCGGGGCAGAGGCCCGCGGCTGGCTGGACAGCGGGCGGCTGCGGCTGCTGGCCTCGCCGGTCAACGGCGGCTTTGGCGCGGGCATGAACATCGGCATCCAGGCGGGCCTGGCCGGCGGCAGCGCGCCGGAGTTCTATTACCTGCTGAATTCCGACGCCTTTGTGCAGGGCGGCACCATCCGCACCCTGCGCGACTTCCTGCTGGAGCATCCCGGCGCCGGGCTGGCCGGCTCCTACGTGCGTGGCACCGATGGCGACCCGCACCGCACCGCCTTCCGCTTCCCCTCGATCGCGGGGGAGTTCGAGGCCAGCGTGCGCACCGGCATCTTCACCCGCCTCCTGAAGCCCTGGGTGGTGGCGATGGATATGCCGCAGGGCGAAGTGCAGGTGGATTGGACCGCCGGCGCCAGCCTGATGATCCGCCGCGAAGTGATCGAGGCCGCGGGCGGCTTTGACGAGACCTTCTTCCTCTATTTCGAGGAAACCGACCTCTGCCGCCGCGCCGCCCGCGCCGGTTGGCGCACCCACTATGTGCCCGCCAGCGAGGTGGCCCACATCGGCTCTGTCTCCACCGGCATGAAGGGCTGGCAGCGCACGCCGCAGTACTGGTTCGACTCGCGGCTGCACTACTTCACCAAAAACCATGGCCGCGCCTATGCCACCGCCGCCACGCTGGCCCGCATCAGCGGCAGCCTGATTTATGGCCTGCGCCGCCTGATCCAGAACAAGCCGCAAGCCGATCCGCCGCATTTCCTGCGCGATCTGTGCCTGCACAGCCTGCGCGCGCTGATTGCGCCGCGCCGCTCACCCTCTTCGGAAACGCGCCTCCCTTCTCCGCTTGCAAAGGAGCAGAAATGACCGCATTCACCTGTGCCCTGATCGGCAATGAATCCCTCCTGATCGGCTGCGCCGATGCGCTGCTGGCCCGCGGCCACCGGATCCGGGCGGTGGTCTCTCAAGACGCCGACATCCGCGACTGGGCCGCGGACAAGGGCCTTACGCTGCTGGATAAACCCGCGGATCTGACCGGCGGATTTGACTGGCTGCTGTCGATTGCCAACCTGACCGTGATCCCGGACATGGTGCTGGCCCTGGCCGCCAAGGGCGCGGTCAATTTCCACGACGGCCCCCTGCCCCGTTACGCGGGCCTCAACACCCCGAACTGGGCGCTGATCAACGGCGAGCCGCAGCATGGCATCACCTGGCATCTGATCGAAGGCGGCGTCGACGAGGGCGATATCCTGGCCCAGCGCCTGTTCGACGTGGCGGCGGACGAGACCGCCTTCAGCCTCAACTCCAAATGCTATGCCGCGGCGATGGACAGCTTCGGCGAGGTCGTCACGCAGCTGGAAACCGGTGAACTGAAGCGCCAGAAGCAAGACCTGAGCCAGCGCCGCCTGTTCAAAAAATCCGACCGCCCGGCAGCGGGCGGGATGCTCGATTTCACCCGCCCCGCGGCGGACCTGGCCCGGCTGGTGCGCGCGCTGGATACCGGCGGCTACTGGAACCCGCTGTGCGCCGCCAAGCTGCGCATCGGCGGCACAGTCATACTGGCTGGCGGTGCCGAAGTTGCGGACGGCAGCGGCGCGCCGGGGACGGTGCTCGAAGCCCGCAAAACCAGCATAACAATCGCCACAAGCGACGGCACCCTGACCCTCTCCCGCCTGACCACGCCCGCAGGCCAGCCGCTGGACATTACTAAACTGGCCCATGCCGGAGATCTGGTTCCCTCCCTGACCGCGGCTGAGGCAGAGGCGCTCACCACCCGCCTCGCTGCGGCCCAGGGCGGCGAAAGCCATTGGCGCGGGCGGCTTGCCGCGATGCAGCCGGTGCAGGTGCCGCTGGCCTCGGATGCCGGAGGGGAGGGGTTCGGCCGCTCTGAGATCGCCTTGCCGGGTGCCCTCAGTGAGGGCCAGGCGGCGGCTGGTGTGCTGGCCTGGGCGCTGCTCAGCAGCGGGGAAACCGCCGCGGATGTGGCACTCGCCGCTGGCAGCACGGAGGACCTGCCCGGCCTGATCTCCCCTTGGGTTCCGGTACAGGCGCAGCGCGGCCAGATGCTGCAGGATCTTACCGGCCGCATGGCAGAAGAAATTGAAAAGGCGCGGAAATACGGCGGTTTCCCTGAGGACCTGGTGGCCCGCGATCCGGCAATTCCGGCGCAGGCGCAGCCCGCAATCGGCCTGTCTCTGGACCAGGACCTGCCGGTCGGCGGCTGCATCGCCACCGTCACCTTCTGCGGCGGCAACATGGGGCTGCACACCGACAGCAGCCGGCTGGATGCAAAATCCGCCGGACTGCTCGCCGCCCGGCTGGAGCTGGTGCTGACCGCCATATTGGAAGACGCAAACCGCCCGGTCGCAGAGCTGCCCATCCTGCCGCAAGCCGAGCGCAAGCTGCTGCTGGAGGACTGGAACAACACCGCCGCGGAGTACCCCGCCGGTCAGACCATCCACGCGGCGTTTGAGGCGCAGGCGGCCAAGACCCCGGACGCAACTGCGCTGGTGTTCGAAGACCAGAGCTTCACCTACGGCGAAGTCAACGCCCGCGCCAATGCGGTGGCCGCCCGCTTGCGTGAAATGAACGTGAAACCGGGCAGCCATGTCGGCATTTACATCCGCCGCGCGCCGGACCTTGTGTTTGCCGCGCTTGGGGTGATGAAGGCCGGCGGCGCCTATGTGCCGCTGGATCCTGCCTATCCCGCTGACCGCATCGCGCATTACATCGCAGACAGCCAGGCGCAGGTGATCGTGACGCAAAGCGCGCTGGCCGCCAGCCTGCCTGCCTCGGACGCTGAAGTGCTGGATATCGAAACCGTCCCCGCGGGGACAGCCGGGGAAAACATCTCCGGCGGCGCCACCGGCAGCGATCTGGCCTATCTCATCTACACCTCCGGCTCTACCGGCCTGCCCAAGGGGGTGATGGTCACCCATGCCAATGTGTCGAACTTCTTCACCGGCATGGACGCCCGCATCCCGCATCAGGAGGGTGATGCCTGGCTGGCCGTCACCAGCCTCAGCTTCGACATTTCGGTGCTGGAGCTGTTCTGGCCCCTTTCGCGCGGCCTGAAACTGGTTCTGTCCAGCGACGAAAGCCGGCTGGAGCTGTCCAAGGGCCCTGTGGCGCTCAGCAGCCGGAAGATGGATTTCAACCTGTTCTACTGGGGCAATGACGACGGGCCGGGGCCGCAGAAATACCATCTGCTGCTGGAAGGCGCCAAGTTCGCCGACCGGCACGGTTTCAACGCGGTCTGGACGCCGGAGCGCCATTTCCACGCTTTTGGCGGGCCTTACCCGAACCCGTCGGTCACCGGCGCCGCGGTTGCGGCGGTGACGCGGAATATCGGCGTGCGCTCCGGCTCTTGCGTGGCGCCTTTGCACCATCCGGCGCGGATTGCCGAGGAATGGGCGGTGATCGACAACCTGACCGCGGGGCGTGCGGGCATCGGCTTTGCCTCCGGCTGGCAGCCGGATGATTTCATCCTGCGCCCCGAAAACACCCCGCCCGCCAACAAGGCCGCGATGTTTGACGCCATCGAAACCGTGCGCAAGCTGTGGCGCGGCGAGGAAGTGGCCTTCCCGCGCAAGGACGGCGGTGCGCACAGCGTGATCACCCAGCCCCGCCCGGTGTCCAAGGAGCTGCCTGTCTGGGTCACCACCGCGGGCAACCCGGAAACCTGGCGCGAGGCCGGGGCGATCGGGGCCAATGTGCTGACCCACCTTTTGGGGCAAAGCATCGAGGAGGTGGCAGGCAAGATCCGCATCTACCACGACGCCCTGCGTAAGGCGGGCCATGACCCCGCGGATTTCAGGGTCACGCTGATGCTGCACAGCTATCTGGCGGAGACCCGCGAGGAGGCCCGTAAGGTGGCGCGGGAGCCGATGAAGGACTATCTGCGCTCTGCCGCCGGGCTGATCAAGCAATACGCCTGGGCCTTTCCGGCCTTCAAGAAACCCGAGGGCGTCAACAACCCCTTCGAGATGGACCTGGGGATGCTGTCCGAGGAAGAGCTGGAGGCGATCCTCGACTTCGCGTTCGAGCGGTATTTCGAAGAGTCCGGCCTGTTCGGCACCATCCAGGACGCCTGCCAGCGGGTCGAGCAGCTGAAGCGCATCGGCGTGGATGAGGTCGCCTGCCTGATCGACTACGGCATCGCGCCTGATGTGGTTCTGGAAGGGCTGAAACCGCTGGCCGAGGTGCTGCGCCTGTCGAACGCGCCGCAGGAGCTGGCGGCGGATGACTTCTCGCTGGCGGCGCAGATCGTGCGGCATGGGGTCAGCCATATGCAATGCACCCCGTCGATGGCGCGGATGATAGCCGCGGACGCGGACGCCAGCGCCTGCCTGGGCCAGCTGCAGCATCTGCTGGTCGGCGGCGAGGCGCTGCCCGGCGATCTGGTGCAGGCCTTGAAGGACGCGACCCGGGCAGAGATCCGCAACATGTACGGCCCGACCGAGACCACGATCTGGTCCACCGTCGAGAAAATCTCCGCTGTCCCCGCAGGGACAGCCGGGATTGGCACGCCGGTTGCCAACACGCAGGTCTATGTGCTGGACGAAAATCAAGCGCCTGTCCCCGCGGGAACGCCGGGGGAGTTGTATATCGGCGGCGCGGGTGTCACGGCGGGCTACTGGCAGCGGCAGGAGCTGACCGCTGAACGGTTCGTTAACACACCGTTCGCTGCGGGCCGCCTGTACCGCACCGGCGATCTGGTGCGCTGGACGGCAAAAGGCAGCCTGATGTTCCTGGGCCGCACCGATCACCAGGTGAAGATCCGCGGCCAGCGGATTGAGCTGGGGGAGATCGAGGCAGCGCTGGCAGCACAGCCTGGCGTGACAGGTGCCGTGGTGGTGCCGCGCGGAGAGGCCGGAGCGGAACAGCTCGCCGGCTATGTCACAACCTCTGCGCCGGTGTCCGGGGAGGCGCTGAAACAGGCGCTGGCGGCCCGGCTGGCGGAGGTCATGGTGCCCGCGCATATCGTCACGCTCGAGGCTTTCCCGCTGACGCCAAACAAGAAAATCGACCGCAAGGCGCTGCCGGACCCGCAGCCTGCGCGGGTTGAGGCCGCCCCGGCGGTGCCGCTGGATGCCGGTGCGCAGGCCAGGATCGCTACCGTCTGGAGCCGGATCCTGGGCGTCAGCGGCATTGGGGCGCAGGACAATTTCTTTGCCCTGGGCGGCCATTCCCTGCTGGCGGTGCAGGCGCACCGGGAGCTGCGCACGGAACTGGGCACGGCGGCGCTGTCGATCACCGACATCTTCCGCTATCCGACGCTGGCGGGGCTGGCGGCGCATATCGAAGGGCTTGCAGGCACCCCGGCAAATACGGAAAAACAGCCTGAGGCAGACGCAGGGCCGGACCGCGCCGACACCATGTCGAAGCGGCGGGCCATGCGGGCAAACCGCAGGGCAAGGGCCGGATGACAGAGACCAACAGCAAACTGGCAGAGCGGCTGGCCCTGGTCCGGCCGCTTTTTGCCGCCGATGTGGCGCTGGCCGGGGCGGACCCCTTGGGCACGCCGCCGCCGCCGCTGGCTGATGAGGCCGCAGGGCTGTCGCCCAACGCGGTGGAAAAGCGGCGCAACGAGTTTGCCGCCGGGCGGTCCGCCGTGCATCAGGCGATGCGGCAGCTGCAGATCCCCCCTGCCCCGGTGCAGGTCGGCAGCGACCGGGCGCCGGTCTGGCCTGCGGGGGTGGTCGGCTCGATCACCCACACCAAGAGCTGCGCCATGGCGGTGCTGGCCCGCGCAGGCGACGTGCAGGCCTTGGGCATCGACGTGGAGGAAGACACGCCGCTGAAGGACGACCTGCTGCCCGCGATCTGCTCGGCGCGGGAACAGGCCTGGCTAAGGGGCCAGGACAATCCCGGGCAGATGGCCAAGGTGATCTTTTCCGCCAAGGAAGCGGCCTATAAATGCCAGTACACGCTGAGCCGGGCGTTTTACGGCTTTGACGGGATGGAGCTGGAATTCGATCTGGCGGCGGCGGCTTATCAGGCGTTTTTCACTGCCGACCGGCCGCCGTTTGCCCGCGGCGAGTCCGTCGGCGGGCGGTTTGCGATCGGGGCCGGGCTGATCATGACCACGGCGGAAATCCGGGGGCGCCGATGATGGGGCGGCGCGGGTTCCTGGCGCTGGCGGCGGCGGCTGCCACGCTGGGGCTGATGGTGTTTGCAACCCGCAGCCGCAGCGTGCCGGTGCCGCCGCCGCTGACCCCGCCGGAGGGGCCGCTCAGGGTGTTTCACCTGGGCCATTCGCTGGTCGGGCCGGACATGCCGCATATGCTGGCGCAGCTGGCGCCCAAGGGGCATGAGTATAACAGCCAGCTGGGGTCGGGCACGCCGCTGCGGGCGCATTGGGAGCCGGAGGAAAACATCCTCGATTTCGAAACCGCCAACCGCGCGCCTGCCTACCGCGATGCGAAGGAGGCCGTCGGGTCGGGCGACTACGGCGCCGTGGTTCTGACCGAGATGGTCGAGCTGCGCGATGCGGTCAAGTATTTCGACGCGGCCAAGTATCTGGGAAAATGGGGGGATCTGGCGCGGCAGGGCTCAGCGCAGACCCGGCTTTACCTTTATGAGACCTGGCACCGGCTGGATGACCCCGAGGGCTGGCTGGAGCGGATCGGCAGTGATCTGGAAACGCTGTGGACCGGCAAGCTTCTGGCGCCGGACAGCCGCCGCAATCCGGGCCACCCGGTGTATCTGATCCCCGGCGGGCAGGTGCTGGCGGCAGTGGCGCGGGCTGCGGAGGCCGGGGAGGTGCCCGGACTGGCTTCACGTGAATCGCTGTTTGCGCGCACGCCTGACGGCGGACTGGACCCGATCCATATCAATGATCTGGGGGCCTATGTGATTGCCTTGACCCATTACGCGGTGCTGTACCAGCGCTCTCCCGCAGGGCTGCCTCATGCGCTGGCCCGGGCAGACGGCAGCGCGGCGCAAGCGTTCAGCCCCGACGCGGCGGCGAAAGTGCAGGCAATCGTGTGGGAGACCGTGCGCGCCCTGCCCCGCACCGGTCTGGCGGCGGCAGAGGGCCCGGCATGAACCTGGAGGCGCTGATCACCTCGGTTGTGATGATCGGCCATTCGCTGTTCGGGCCGGACAATCCGCAGATGCTGGACCAGTTGCTGGACACCCGCGCCGAGGCCACGGTGGAGGCGCAGATCATCAACGGTGCGCCGCTCAGCTATAACTGGCAGCACAGCGGCAGTGCCGAGGGTGTTGATTCACGTGAAAGACTGCGCGCTCCTGCCGGTGCGGTGATCGTGACGGAAGCGATTCCGCTGGCCAATCACCTGAAATGGAGCGGCACGGAACAGGCGGTGACGCAGTTCTATGAGCTGGCCCGCGCCGCCAACCCGGAGGTGCAGTTCTATTTGCAGGAAACCTGGCACAGCCTGAACAGCGGCACCGGCACAGCGGTGCCGTTTGATGACGGTGCGGATGTGCCGTGGCGGCAGCGGCTGGAACAGGACCTGCCGCACTGGCAGGCGGTGGTGGAGGAGGTCAATGCCGCAACCGGCGGCGATGTGAAACTGCTGCCCGCAGGCCAGGCGATGGCGCGGCTGGACGATGCCATTCAGGCGGGCACGATGCCCGGGCTTGCCAGTATCCGTGATGTCTTTGCCGATGACATCCACCCCAACGCCACCGGCTTTTACTTCCTGGCGCTGCTGCAATACGCGGTGCTGACCGGGGAAAACCCCTCGGGCCTGCCGCACCGGCTGACGGACCGCTGGGGCAAGCCCTATCCCGCGCCGGCGCCAGAGCTGGCGGCGCGGCTGCAGGACATTGCCTGGGCCGCAGCGCAAGGCGGCAGCCTGCGCACCGCAGCCCTGCCTGCGGAGCCGGCGGCGCTGCCGCAGGATCCGGTGCTCCCCGTGCTGAACGCATCGCCGGCGGCAGCAGAGCCGCTACTGGCGGGGCCGCCCGTGCGCCAGCCCGTCGCCATCAATCTGGCGGGCATTGCCGACTGGAGCACCCAGGCCCCGTTCCTGGACCACTTCAAAACCGCGCGGCCCTGGATCGGCCACCTGCCCGGCCAGTGGGGCGGCGCGGATCACGGCGATCTGCAGGCGGCGGGCTATCTCGATCCGGATGGCTGGCCCACCGCGATCCCGCCGGAACTGGGCTCCATCGGCACGGTGATCCTGACCGACCTGCCGCAGGAGGCGGTGTCCCTGAAGGGCCGCTATGTTCTGCGGTTCGAGGGCGAGGGCATCGTCGAGGTCGCGGGCCGCGCGGAAAACGTCCGCTATGGCAAGGGCGAGGTGCGGTTCGGCTACACCCCCGGCCCCGGCCCGGTGGAAATCCGCATCCAGCGCATGGGCCGGGATGGCGGATATGTGCGCAATATCACCGTGGTGAAGGAAGAGCATCTGGAGGCGTTTGACAGCGGCACCCTGTTCAACCCGCTGTGGCTGGAGCGGCTGGACGGCTTTGCCGCGCTGCGGTTCATGGACTGGATGGCCACCAATGACTCGGCCCAGACCGGCTGGGAGGACCGCCCGCTGCCGCAGGACTACACCTGGGCGCTGAAGGGGGTTCCGGCCGAGGTGATGCTGGCGCTGGCCAATACGCTGGGGGCCGATGCCTGGTTCACCATGCCGCATATGGCGGATGACACTTACGTCCGCCAGTTTGCCCGGCTGGTTGAGCAAGGGCTGGACGAAGGTCTGCGCGCCTATGCGGAATATTCCAACGAGGTGTGGAACTGGCAGTTTCAGCAGGCGGCCTGGGCCGATGCGCAGGCCCAGGCGCGCTGGGGCGGCGAAGGCTTGTGGATGCAGCTTTATGGCGGCCGCGCGGCGGAAGTGGCGCAGATCTGGACGGAGGTCTTCGGAGCGGACAGCAAGCGGCTGGTGCGGGTGATCTCCTCGCAGACCGGCTGGCTGGGGCTGGAGGAGCAGGTGCTGGCGGCACCGCTGTGGAAGGCGGAACGGGCGGACCGGCTGGCGCCCGCGGCCTATTTCGACGCCTATGCGGTAACCGGGTACTTCGGCGGCATCCTGGGACTGGAAGAGCGCGCCGGGCAGGTCCGGGCCTGGATTGCCGCCAGCCGGGACCAGGCCCGGGCGGCGGCTGCGGAGCGGGGGCTGGCGGGGGCCACAGCGGCGGAGTTTATCGAGCAGCACCAGTATGATGCGGCCTCAGCCCAGGCCGGTGCGGAGCTGCGCGACGGGCTGATCTCGGGCGACAGCGCCGACACGCTGGCGGATTTGCTGGGCCGGGTGCTGCCCTATCATGCAGGCGTCGCGCAAAAGCACGGGCTGGACTTGATCATGTATGAGGGCGGCAGCCATGTGGTCGGGATCGGCCCGATGGTGGAGGACGGCGCGCTGACCGGCTTTTTCACTCATTTCAACTACACGCCCGAAATGGGGGCGCTCTACCGCGAGCTGCTGGCGGGCTGGCGCGCGCTTGGGGGGGCGCTGTTCACCGCTTACGCCGATGCGGGCGCGCCCGGAAAATGGGGCAGCTGGGGCGCCTTGCGCACCTTGAGCGATACCAACCCGCGCTGGGATGCGCTGGAGGCGGCGAAGTGAGCCCCCGGGTGTCGGTGCTGATCCCGGCCCACAATGAGGCGGGCTATATCGGGGCCTGCCTGGAGGGCGTGTTTGCCTCCGCGCCGCTGCCGCAGGGCATGACGGGCGAAGTGCTGGTTTTGGCCAATGGCTGCACTGACGAAACCGCGGCGCTGGCCCGGGCATTTGAGCCGCCGCCCGGCTGGACGCTTGAAGTGCTGGAACTGCCGGAGGGCGGGAAATTGCGGGCGCTGACGGCGGGCGATGGCGCGGCGCGCGGGGATATCCTGATTTATCTGGATGCCGACGTGGCGGTCTCGCCCGCACTGATTGCGCAGCTGGCTGAGGCCCTGGCGAATGGCGCGCCCCGGTATGCCAGCGGCCGCCCGCAGGTGGCCCCTGCCCGCAGCGCGGTAACCCGGGCCTATGCGCGGCTGTGGACACGGCTGCCGTTCTTCACCCGCGGGGTGCCCGGGTTCGGCGTCTTTGCCATGAGCCGCGCCGGACGGGAGCGCTGGGGGGATTGGCCGGATATCATCGCCGATGACACCTTTGCCCGGCTGAACTTTGCCCCGGCGGAGCGGGTGCAGGTGGCGGCAGGCTACAGCTGGCCGATGGTGGAGGGGTTCCGCAATCTGGTGCGGGTGCGGCGGCGTCAGAACGCCGGAGTGGCGGAAGTGGCCGCCCGGTATCCGCAGCTGCTGCCCAATGACGACAAGCCGCCCGCTGGCGGTGGTGCGGTTCTGAAGCTGCTGGCGGCGGATCCGGCCGGATTTCTGGTCTACGGCTTGGTGGCCCTGGCGGTCAAATCCCCGCTTTACGCCTCGCAATCCCGCTGGACCCGCGGCCGCTGAGTGCGGTTGCCAAGCCAATGCCCTCCCGCGCCCGCAGGATGCCCTGGCTGCGCCAGCGCACCCTTGGCGGCCTTGGGCCAGGCTCAGCGCCAAGGGCGCTGAGCCTGGCCCAACGGGAGCGGCGTATCTCACAGATGCGGCGGCGACGGGCGGGAGGGCTCCGGCGGCTACCCTGAGATTGCTTTGCGGAAATGCGCGGCGAGTTTGGCCGCCTCGCCCGCGCTGTCGTGACGCTCCAGCACCCGGGCGCGCCCCGCCTGCCCCATGGCCGCCCGCCGCGCTGCCGGAGTGTGCGCCAGCGCCAGCACCGCCTCTGCCAGCGCGGCCTCATCCCCGGCCGGCACCAGCCAGCCGGTCTGTCCCGGCACCACAAGTTCCGGCGTGCCGGCAATATATGTCGCGGCCACCGGGCGGGCGGCAGCCATCGCCTCCATCACCACCATCGGCAGGCCTTCGGCGAAGGAGGGCATCACCAGCGCGTGGGCGCGGGCCAGCTCGGCCCGCACGCCGTCCTCCGCCAGCCATCCGGTCAGGGTGATGTTGCCGCCCAAGCCTTGCCTGGCAATCTCCGCTTCCAGATCCGCGCGCATCTCCCCGTCGCCGATCAGTGCAAGATGCAGGTCCGGGATCTCCTGCACCAGACGGGCCATGGCGCGGACCAGCACCATCTGGCCCTTCTGCTCGACAAAGCGCCCGATGGCGGCCAGCCGCAGCGGCCCCTGGGGCAGCGGCGCAGGATCGGCGAAGCGGTCCGGTTCGATGCCGCAATGCACCACTTTAAGGCTGTCCCACTTGCCGAACGCGGCCCAGCGGCTGAGCTGGCTTTTGCCGAAGCTGCTGACGGCTACAGTGAACCTGGCCCGGTTGATCTTTTCACCCAGCGACAGGGCGTGCGGCGCATCGAATTCCTCCGGCCCGTGCACCGTGAAACTGTAGCCGGGGCCGCCCAGCACATGCGCCAGCATCGCAACCGCGGCGGAGTTGGTGCCGAAATGCGCGTGCATGTGCTGCACGCCCTCAGCTGCGCAGCGCTGTTTCACTAACGCCGCCTCGGCCAAGTAGACCAGGTGGCGCAGGATGCCCTTGTCCGAGGCCCGCGCCAGTTTCAGCGCCAGCTTCAGCGCCTGCCCGAACCGGGCCGGCGCCGCCGTTTCCCGTGCCAAGGCTGCCAGCAGACGCCCGGCCCCGGCCTTCAGAACATACTGCGTGCGGGCCGCCTCGGCCTGATCGCCCGGATCGGCCAGGGCCGCGCCGGAGGGGCGCATCGCCAGGCGCAGGATGTCCACGCCCTGGCGTTCCAGCGCCTGCAGCTCGCGGCGGATGAAGCTGTGCGACGGCTGCGGATAGGTGTTCAGGACATAGGCGATCTTCAACGCTGAATAATCCGTGCAAAAAGGTTTGTCCGCCGCAGGTTAGCGGCGGTTTCGCGTCTTGCCCAGCACCGCCGTCCGCTTGTCGCGCAGGCGTGGAGAATGCGGCAAAGGTTGCGGGATTGTCCTGCGGTTCCGGGCTGCTGGAGCTGTCTGCGCCACCGCAGGCGTCCCCGCGATTGACGCCCCTGCCCCGCCTCCCTAGCCTGCGGTACCGGACGTTGGGGGATCTATTAGAACATGCAGCGGGTTGCATCGCATTTTGCAGGCCAGGGGATGGCGGCGCGGGTGCTGCGCTCGGCCTCCTGGCTGATGATCGGCTATGGCGGCAGCCAGGCCCTGCGGCTGGCCTCGAACCTGATTCTGACCCGCATCCTGTTCCCCGAGGCCTTCGGCCTGATGGCGCTGGTCACCGTGGTGACGGTGGGTCTGTCGCTGTTTTCCGACGTTGGCATCGGGCCGTCGATTGCCCAGAACAAACGGGGGGATGATCCGGCGTTTCTGGATACTGCCTGGACCATTCAGGTGATCCGCGGCTTTGGCCTGTGGGCGCTGACGGCATTGCTGGCCTGGCCCGCGGCGGCGTTTTACGGCGCGCCGGAGCTGCTGGTTTACCTGCCTGTTGCAGGCGCCGGGCTGGCGATTGCCGGCTTTAACCCGACACGGATCGAAACCGCGCACCGGCATCTGCTGTCTGGGCGGGTCACGGTGCTGGACCTGGGCGGCCAGGTGATCGGGCTGGCGGCGATGATTGCGCTGGCGCTGGCAACGCAGTCGGTGATTGCGCTGGTGCTGGGCGGGGTGATCCAGGCTGCGGCCAAGCTGGCTTTGTGCCATTTCGGCCTGCCGGGCACCGCCAACCGGTTCCGCTGGGAGAAGGCCGCCGCGCAAGAGCTGATCCATTTCGGCAAGTGGATTTTCCTGTCCACCGCCTTCTGGTTCCTGACCTCGCAGGGGGACAGGGCGATCCTGGGGAAGTTCGTGCCGCTGGAAGTGCTGGGGATCTATAACATCGGCTATTTCCTGGCGAGCTTTCCGATGCTGCTGGGCCATGCGGTGAACCAGCGGCTGATGATCCCGGTTTACCGCGACAAACCCGCGCGGGAAGCACCGGAGAACCTGCGGCGGCAGCGGCAGCTTCGCGGCGGTCTGACGGCGGCGATCCTGGCGATGCTGCTGGCGATGGCTTGGGCCGGGCCGTGGCTGGTGCAGCTGCTTTATGATGACCGCTACGTGCTGGCCGGGCCGATGATCGTGCTGATTGCGCTGGCGCTGGCGCCGGCGGTGATCACCATGACCTATGACCAGGCGGCGCTGGCGGCAGGCGACAGCCGCGGGTTCTTTGTGTTTTCCGCGGTGCGGGCCTGCCTGCAGACGGCGCTGTTCCTGGGCGGCGTGGCTTGGTTCGGGCTGGCGGGCGGCATCGCGGCGCTGGGGCTGGCGATGCTGGCGGCCTATCCGGTGCTGGTGCGGCTGGCGCGGCGTCACCATGTCTGGGATCCGCTGCATGATGCGGGCTATGCGCTGCTGACGGTGGCGGCAGGCGGAGCCGCGCTGAGCTGGCACTGGCCCGAAGTCGCCGCAATGGCAGCTGCTCTTGGCACCCCTTAGGCACCGCCATAGGCGCCTGCATCGCAAACGCGCTCTGAGGGCAGTGCCCTGCCGCGAGCTGCCGGGAAAAGGTGCCTGATGCCTAGCTTCTGCGCCTGATCAGGTCCAACAGCCCGCGGCGCGGCGGGCGGGTGTTCATCACCGGGATGGAAACCACGGGCACCAGGCCGGTTTCCCGCTCCATCTGCGCGGCGGTGCGCAGCACCGGCTGGCGCAGCTCCTGCAGGAAGGCGGCCAGAAAGGCGGCCAGCAGGCTGGCCGCGGCCCCCATCAGCGCCTTGGTCTTGCGGGCACCGGTCACCGGGTAATCCGGCAAGGGCGCCGGTTCGATCACTGTCAGACGCTCTGCCTGGCGGCCGGTTTCCAGGCGGAAGCCTACTTCTGCCTCGTTGCGGCGGGCGGTCATCTGCGCAAGCTCTGCCTGCAATTGCTCCAACCGCCGGTCGTAGGCGCCCAGCCGGCGCTCCACCTCCGGGGTGGTTTGCAAGGACGCCTCAAGCCCGGCCCTGCGCCGGGTCAGCAGCTGCTCCTGCGCGTCCAGCGTGGCCAGTTTCTGCTCCGCTTCCTCCTGCATCCGGCGGGCGGTGGCGGGGCGTTCGGTGGCCAGCGCCTGGTCCGCGGCGCGGCGGATTTCGATCCGTTCGCGGGCGATTTCCAGAAGGCCCTCGTTCAGAGCTGCGATCTCTGCCCGGCGGAATTCGATGGTGCCCGGCAGGGTTACGTCATTTTCGTTGCGGTAGGCCGCGATTTCATCTTCCAGCGCGGCGACCTGATCGGCCAGCGCGGCTTCCTTGCCGGCAAAGAAGCTAAGGGTTTCGCGGGCCTGATCAATGCGGGTGGCGACGCTCAGCTCAATCGTGCGGCGGCCGAATTCGCTGGCGACCTGCTGCGCCTGTTCGGCGGTGGGCATCCGGGCGGTGATGGTCAGCACCGAAATGGTGCCATCGTCGGCAAAGCCTTCGCGGGCGGCAGCCACGCCGGTGATCCGCACCGAATCGCGCAGCAGCGCCACTTTCTGAAGCTGGGTCAGCGCCTCCATATCCGCATAAAGGCCGAATTTTTCGATGACTTCCAGCACCGCGCCGCGGGCCATCAGGCGCTGCTCGATCAGCTGTATGCGGCGGGCGGAAGAGCCCTCGACGGTGGATTTGGCCAGTTCGCCCGCAATCTGCGGCTGGGTGACCTGCAGCACCTCGGCGGTCTCATACTGATGCTGCTGGCTGGCGGCGAACCAAAGCGAGCCGAGGCAGCCCAGGATAAAGACGCAGACAATGGTGAACAGCCTGCGCCGCACCATGTCCAAAAAATCGCCCAGCGAGTAAATCGGCCCCATCTGTCTGCTCTCTTGCCCCTGCCCGTTGCCCGTGCCCGTTGCATGTGCCGGCTGCCCCTGCCCGCTGCCTGTGCCGGATCGGCCCGGCAGTGGCCCGCGCCCGGAGTCTGACCACAGCAACCGGGCAAAACTATGACGCCGGGATGGTCAATTCAGCGGGCTGTCCGTGTCGCGGGCCCGGTTCAGCACCACGCCCAGAAGCTCTGTATGGCCGGCCAGCATTTTCTCGCAGGCGGCCAGCTGCGCGGCGGTGGTGCGGGTGCCGTCGGAGATCAGCAGCACCGCGTCCACCTGCGGCAGGAAGGCCGCGGTGTCGTCATGCTCCAGCACCGGCGGCAGGTCGAACAGCGCGGTATCGGCGCCCGAGCGCAGCATCATGGCGTCCAGCGCCTCGGCGCAGCTGCCGCTGTGCAGCAGTTCTGCCGCATCCTGATCCGCGCTCCGGTTGAGGCCAACTGCCAGCGACGGCAGCGGGCGCACGAACTGGTCTTCGATCCGGGTGCTGCCGGACAGGAAGGCGGACAGATCGCCCTGCGTCTCTATCCCCAGCGCCCGGGCCATGCCGGGGCGGCGGAAGTTCAGGTCCATCAGGATGGTGCGGCTGCCCGGCACCCGGGCCAGGCTGAGCGCCAGATTGACCGCCGAGAAGGTGGTGCCGCAGCCCGCCGCGGGCGCGGTTACCGCCACCCTGTTCCAGCCGCGCGCCTTCAGGCTGTGCAGCAGCCGGGTGCGCAGCAGGTCAAAGGATTTGGCCGCAGGCGAGGTGCGGAACCGGCTGACCAGCGGCAGCCGCGCGGCCTGCTCAACGCCGGTGTCAAACGGCACCTGGCGGATCCGGTCCCAGGGTTCCGGCAGGCGGGCCGGCAGCTGCACCTGCGGCGGTGCGGCGGGCGCTGTCCTCTGCTGTGGCTCTGCCGCGCCGGTGCCGCCATCGGCAGACGGCGCCGCCGGCGCGCGGCGGCGGCGGAACCGCTTGAAGCTTTGCTCGCTCATGCCGTCCTCATCGTCTTCCAGTCCCGTAAGCGGGCTGCGGGCCGGGATGGCGCCGCACGCCCCTGATATTGCAAAATGCTTCACAACCCTGCCCTCCGCAATGGCTGGCTGATCTGCTGCCAGGCCCGGACGGCGGGCCTGCATAGGATCAGACAGAGGTTAATATCCCGTCCCCTTCATCACCACGCCGACGGTGCGCCAGAGCAGCCCAAGGTCCCGGCCCAGCGACAGCCCGTCGCGGTACTCGAAATCGGCCTGCACGCGGCTGGCAAAGCTGCCTTCGTTGCGCACAGAGACCTGCCAGATGCCGGTGATCCCCGGACGCAGCGCGAAATAGGCGGCAGCATCGCCGTAAAGCGGCAGCTGTTCCGGCATCATCGGGCGCGGGCCGACCAGGCTCATCTCGCCTTTGAAGACGTTCCACAGCTGCGGCAGCTCATCCAGAGAGGTCATGCGCAGCAGCCGCCCGACCGGGGTGATGCGCGGATCGTTCTTGAGCTTCTGGGTGTCCTGCCATTCCCGGCGCAAGGCGGGGTCGCTGTCCAGATAGTGCTGCAGCAAGGCGTCGGCGTCGCGCACCATGGTGCGCAGCTTCAGGATGCGGAACACCTTGCCGCCGCGGCCCAGACGCGGCTGAGTGTAAAACGGCCGCCCGCCCTCCAGCCACAGCGCCGCGGCACAGAGTAAGATAACCGGCAGCGTCAGCGGCAGGATGAGGATAACCAGCAGCAGGTCCAGAACCCGCTTGCCCGCTATCCGGTAGCCGCTGCCGCCAGCCCGGCGGCCGGGCCGGGCAATAGGCCGCCCCGCCGCCGCAAAGCCGGTCAGGCCTGCATTCATGTTGATAGGCTGCAAGCGCAGATGCTGCAGAGGCCGGTGAGGCAGAGTGGCGCCCCCGGTATCCTGTTCAAACTGCGCAAAAGACAGCCCCGCCCCTCCGGGAACCAAGTCTTTCATCGAAAACCCCCGCTACCCAGCCTGAAACCGGCTGGACCGCCCTCATTGACGAGGCGGCCGTGTCTAAACTCAAACCGGCCTCCCGCGCGCCATCGGCCGCAGAACACCACTACTGATTTTCAGGTTCCAAAACGGGGCGCGCCCCCACGCGCCCGCGCCGTTCTTGTTGGTCGCCTAATCCCCTGGCGACACTGCATTTCTGCAGTCACCCCCAATTAAACCAAATTTTAGGAAATTCGCGCAAATTGTGGCAAGGCACCGGAAAAGCCCGGAAAAAGCCTCAATACGGCCGCGTGAGCGGAAACAATTTCCGCTCAATCTACGGAATTGTTCCAGAACTGCGGAAATCAGGTGCAGAATCGCTTCTCGCGCACCCCGGTCTGAGCCGGTCAGCCGCCGCGGAACTGTCCCGGGCTTTGCCCTGTCCAGCGCCGGAAAGCCTCGCTGAAACTGTTCAGCCCGGAATAGCCCAGCAGAAAGGCAATTTCGGAGAGCGGCAGTCTGCTCTCCCGGAGATAGCGGATCGCCAGAGCCTTGCGCAATTCCTCAAGAACGGTGAAGTAGCTGGTGCCTGCCCGGGCCAGCTTGCGCGACAGGGTGCGCGGGCTCATGCCCAGATCGGCCGCCACATTCGCCAGCGATGCGGTGCCGCCGGACAGCCGGGCAGACACCGCTTCTTCGACCTGCGCCGTCAGGTCGGTGCTTTTGCGCCCCAGCCCGCGGCCGTGCAGCAGCTGGTCGCCAAAGGTGCGCAGCACCCGCAGCAGCAGGCGGTCGCCGCTGGCCAGCGGCAAATCCAGATCCTCGGGTTTGAACACAATGCGGCTGGCCGGAGCCGCGAACCGCATCGGGCAGCCGAAAAAGGCCGCGATCTCTTCGGCGCCGCGGCGGCGCTGGTGGACAAAGGCCGCCTCCTGCGGCTCGATCCGCGTACCGGCCGCCTCGCGCAGGGCGGAAAAGAACAGCGCCGCAAGGAATTCGGTATACTGATCCGCCTGCTGGCCGGAGGCCGCCGTGCAGGACCAGGCGAACTCTCCGTGCGAGGCGAGACGGGATGTGTCCACGTCCCAGGCGTCGCTCATCACCCCGGCATAGCGCGCGATGTTGCGCAGGAAGCAGCCCGCGGTCGGCGAGGTGCGGGCGATATAGCCCAGCAGGCCGGCCAGCCGCAGGTCGCTGGCGCAGCCGAGGCGGAAGCCGAACAGCGGATCGCCGGTCAGCTCCGCAGCGCGGCTGAAGAAGCCGGCGATGGCAGCAAAGGGGGCGGCAGGCTCTTCCTGGTTCAGCAGGGCCTGGCCGAAACCGGTGCCGGCAAACACGGCGGCGGGCGTGAACCCCTGGGTCAGCAGGTGACGCGCGGCGAGCTGGGCAAATATGGCATTGTGCGGTACCGGTGCGGCGGGCATGTTTGCGGTCTCTCCTTTTGCTGTCACGGCCGGTTTCAGTGTTTACGGTGCAAACCGTGTTCCGGATTGGCAGGGTCAGTTACGCGCGGCCGTTCGGTGCGGCGCCGGCCAGGAGGACAGGCAGTGCCCGGACCCGGCGCTCTCACCGTACTGGATATTGCGCGCCGGGCGCAGCGCTGCGCGGCCTGTCTTTCGCAGAAATGGCGTGCGTTTTAGCCTATGACGCGCATACCAGCGGGTAGACACCTCTCCTTACGGGTATTTGCGGCTGTACGGCTGCGCGCCGCGCCCTTGCCGGGACCGGGAATCACCGCCATAACCGCAGGCAAAGCCATGGCAGAGGAATGAGGACATCATGCACCCTCCCCAAAGCGCGGCCGGCTTTCTGGCTGCCAATCTGGACGGGCTGACGCTCACCGCCTGGACCGTGATCCCCGGCGCGCCGGCCGCTGCTCCGGCGCAGGTGCTGCAGCTGCCGGACAGCGGCGCTGCCGCGCTGGCCGCGGCGCTGCGCCAGGCCCTGGGCGGCGCGATCTGCCCGGTGGTTCTGGGCGGCAGCTCCCTTTTGCCGCCGCATCCGGTCCCGGCAGTGCCCGCCGGTCTGCCGCTGGGCGAAACCCGGCTGGACGGGCTGGAAATCCACGCCCTGCCCGGTCTCCGACAGGCGGCGCCCTGCGGCGTGATGCAGGGTGCCCTGGCCCGGCTCAGCGGTTTCCTGCAGCTGAACCCGGACTGGGACGGGGTGGTGTGCCTGCCCGGAGCGGTGACCCACTGGGTGCAGGTCAGCGCCCGCGAGGCAGTCAGCTTCCAAAGCGCCCTGACCGGCCAGATGGCGCAGGCAGCGGCGCAGGCGATGGGACTGAAGGCGGCGGTCAGCTGGGACAAGGCGGCGCTGGCGGAGGCGGCAGCAGACGGGATTGCGAGGCCGGAACAGCTGGCGGCCCGGCTGGCGTCGGTCCAGGCTTCGTCGGCTCTGGATGAGATGCCCGCGGCCGATGCGCGCGCCCGGATCTGGGGGCTGCTGCTTGGCGCCGAACTGGCGGCAGCGCGGCCTTACTGGCTGGGCCAGAACCTGGCGCTGATCGCAGAGCCGCCGCTGCAGGCGCTCTACGGGGCGGCACTGGAGGCGCAGGCGCTGCCGGTCAGCCTCGCCGATCCCGGCCGCATGGCGCTGGAGGGGCTGAGCCGCGCCTGGAACCGCCGCTGAGCGGCGGCGGCTGTTTCCTGGCCGGGACTGAGGCTTTCGAGGGCGCCCCGCCTGGCGCCCGGCACAGGCCCGCGCCTGGAAAAGCGAAGCGCTCCCGCGCCCGCAGGTGCCCCGGCTACGCCCAACGGGCACAGGCCGTCCGCCAGGTCGGCCGAAGCCGGGCGGGAGCGCTTCGCTGTCCTTGCCCGCCAGCCAGGCTGCATTTCACGTGAACCGGGACTTTGCCAGCCAGGGAACAAGGCGGAACAGGCCCGTAGAAAAGACCTGTGCATAACGCCTGTGCCTAAAGCCTGTGCATCAGGTCTTTGCGATGAAGCGGCTGCCCTTGCCGGGGGGCGTTTCCGGCGGGCCGGCAAAGCACTGGGCGATGCGCATCCAGTCCTGCGCTGCGGCGCCTTCCGCCTGCAGGCCGGTGTCGCCGGCATTGCGGACCTGCGTAACCACTTGCGCAAATTCCACAGCGCTGCCCTTGACGAAATTGCCGGCCTGCGGCGTGTTCCACTCCCAGACCGCGCCCGACGGTCCCGTCAATTGCACAAACGGCGCTGGCTCCGGCACCTCCAGCCCGCGGTTCGCGAAGCTCCAGCCATAGGTGGCCACCCCGAGATGCGCGATATTGCGGATGCGGTCGTGGTCCTGCCGCTGCAGCCCCAGCAGGTCGAACACCTCTTGGCCATGCGCCCAGGTTTCCATCTGCCGGGCGGTTATGGCGCTCAGCGCGCTCATGTCCGGGCCGATCCACTTGAGCCGCCTTTTGGGATCCGCCGCAGCATAGGCATCGGCGCAGCGCTCCGCCCCGTCCCGCCAGCCCTGAAACAGTGCGCGGCCCGACAGGCCGCCGAGCCAGGGGAACTGGCATTCGAGGATCGTCTTTCCCGCCTGCATGTCCTGCAGCACCGGCGCAATGAAGGCGGCGAACTCATCTTCCCCCTGCAGCGATGCTTCAGCCGCGGCGTTGAACAGGTGCAGGTGCCCCAGAACATGGCCGATGGTCCAGTCCTTGAACTGGGTCGCTCTATGAAAGGCCGCCTCTGGCAGATCTTCCAGAATGGCCGCCAAGGCACGGCTTTCGGCGCGGAAATCTTCGGCCTGCTGCATGTCTTCTCCCCCTGTGTGACCGGCAACAGGATAGCCGCCCCGATCGCATCGCTGGAAGCCCGGACGGCACGTCACAGGAAGGAGAAACCGTCAGCCCGCGGACATTGCCTTAAATGCGCGCTCCGCCGCCTCGAAGTTGCGGCTAAGGGGGGCGGTGTGCCGGGATTGCGCGGCGTAATAGGCGCCGGTGCGGCACAGCTGCGCGGCAAACGCGGGATGCACCCCGGCATCGTCATATTTGCGCACCCGCTCCTGGCTGAGCCAGCCGCGGCTCTTGACCTCTTTCTGGATCAGCTCCAGCCGCTGAATGCAGTGCAGGGCGGTGTAGGCCGACAGATACTCCAAGTATTCGCCTATCTCATGGCCGCAGCCGGGGTCGAAGGTTTCGATCATCACGTCGGCCATCTTGTCCGGCGCCACGGGCCAGGTCTCATCGCCGATGAGCCAGGCAAAATCCTCCGCGCCGTGGCGCAGGCCGGCATATTCAAAATCGAACCAGCGGACATACCCGTCCTCGCCGATCGCCGCATTGCCGGCGCGGCAGTCCCATTTCAGGAACTGCACCCCCGGCCGTTCCATGTATCCAGCGACCGCCGGGTAGTCGAACGCATCGGGGATGGCCATGGAACAGGCTTCCAGCGCCGCCACTGAGCCGACGAAGTTGCGGATCCAGCTGCGGTTGGCGCCCAGATGCGGCAGCACCGTATGCAGCGCGGTCTTGCGCGCCGCCGCCTGGATGCGGAAAACCGCGGCGCAGGCCTCAGCCGCCAGGTCGAGCTGGTCGGCTTCCTCGTGTTCAACGATCTCTTCACTCAGCCGTGTTTCGCCGGTGTCGGACTGGAACAGCACGTCCTTATGCACCCCCAGCACCCGCGGAATGTCATCGCAATGCGGTGCCAGCTGCTCCAGAACATAAGCCTCCAGATGGGTGCGGCGGAAGTTGGCGCGCAGGGTGGCAATTGCCGTGCGGTCCTTGAAATGCAGCCGCAGCGAGGAGCGCGACTTGCCGCCCGGGGCGGTGATTTCCACCGGTTCCTCGCCGAGCACCTCCCAGGCCGCCGCCGCGATATACGCGGTGCGGTCGTCGAATTTTCCATCAGCCATTGCCTGCACCTCTTCCCCGAACGCTGCCCTGCCCCGGCCAGCTCACCCCTCTCCGGTTAACGCCCTAAAGGGTAAAGGCGGCAATTTTCAGGACAGATTTGGGCAACGGCTGCGCACCGCGGGTTGAGTCGCGCTCTCCGGGCAAGGGCGGCGCAGGGCAATTGGCCGGAGACGCCGCACAATCAAAACCTGCGCCCGCGGATTGTTTCCGCA
Source organism: Leisingera aquaemixtae (assembly GCF_006740765.1). Lineage (GTDB taxonomy): Bacteria > Pseudomonadota > Alphaproteobacteria > Rhodobacterales > Rhodobacteraceae > Leisingera > Leisingera aquaemixtae. The sequence continues at coordinate 441,776 of NZ_CP041159.1, read as the reverse complement.
AAGCCCCCAGAAACGATGAAATTCGCCTAAAATGTGACGAAAACTTGGCCCTTCCAGCGCGTCTCCCTACTGTGATCAATTGCGCGGAAGCGGCCCAAGTGCCGGCCACTCCGCAATTTGGATACTAGGGTTTGCTTGGGGGGTAGAGATGGGCCGGGGGCATTCTTCATGGGGCTGGGGCGGCAAGCAGGCTTGCGGCGGCACCAGCTATTATAACGGCGGCGTGCAAGGCGGGCATTTCGGCCGCTGGTACGACAGCCACTTGTCAGACCGCTTTGGCTGGAAAGGCAAGGGCTACAAGGCTTGGCGTGACGACAGAGATGAAGAAGACGGTTCCGGCGGGACGAAAGGGTCTGGCAGCACCAAGGGATCTGGCGGCACGAAAGGGTCTGGCGGAACCAAGGGCTCCGGTGGCACCAAGGGCTGGGGCGGCACCAAGGGATCTGGCGGAACTAGGGGGTCTGGCGGCACCAAGGGCTTCGGCGGCAAGGGCCATCACGGCAAGAAGCACTGGTGGTACCGCGAGGAAGATGACTGGAACGGCTCTGGCGGAACCGGAGGGTCTGGTGGAACCGGTGGGTCTGGTGGAACCGGTGGGTCGGGTGGAACCGGAGACTCCGGCGGAACCGGCGGCTCGGGCGGAACGCACGGCTGCGGATCCGGCACCAAGGGCTCGGGCGGCACCGGAGGGTCCGGCAGCGGCGGGACCAAAGGCAGCGGAGGCACCCGGGGAACCGGCGGCTCCGGCGGGACCAAGGGGACCGGTGGTGACGGCAGCAATGGCGGTGGTGCCGCCGGCAAGACCTCAGTTTTCTTCGAGATCGGCGGCAACGGCGACCCGCGGGTCACCGTCGAGGTTCTGCAGACACCGGAAAACCAGCTGTTCATCAAGATTGAGCCCACCTCCTGGGACGGCGAGGTGGCCGACATCGACGGGCTGTTCTTCAACATGGCGGAGGATGCCAGCGTTGGCGGGCTGAACTTCTTCCCGGACGAAAACGCGCTGCCGGTCACCGGCCATGAGGCCAATGCCAATTCCGTCAATGCGCTGGATACCGGCACCGCCGTGCCGGGCAATTTCGATGCGATGGTGCAATTCGGCCAGGTGCCGGGCAGCACCATCGGCACGGTTACCAATGCCAGCTTTACCCTGTGGTCAGATGCCGGGCTGACGCTGGAGGATATCGACCTCAGCAGCATGTCGCTGGTGGTCACCAGCCCGGACGGCTCGCAAAAGGTGCTGGAAGGCGGTTATGACCCGGCGGCGGCAGCCAGCAGCGGCAGCGCCTATGCCAATGGCGGGGTCACCGGCGACGGCCTGAGCAACTGGTATGACGCCAATCTGGCGGGCCAGTTCCAGGACGGCGGCAGCGAGCCCGGCACCGAGGATTTCATGGCGCTGATGAACCAGCCGGTGGGCGGCACTGTGCCCGGTAGCGGCACCGGGGGCGGCACCGGCGATATGTACGAATTCGGCTGAGCCTGCCCCGTCAGGGCAAACAGCCGGGAGGGCGCCTGAAGGCGCCCTCTTGCCTGTCCCGGGCTGCTCAGGGCAGCGGACCGGTCTTGAACAGGCGGATTTTCAGGCCGCCGTGGGCCACCGGCGCGCCAAGCGGCAGGAACGGCAGGCTGGTGGCCTTGGCCAGTGCGGTTTCCGAGGTGACGATCCCCACGCGCCAGCCGGAGAACCGCTCCTTCAGCACCTGCCCCAAGGCGCCGTATAGGGCGAAGAGCAGCTTCTTGTTGCCGATCCGGGCGCCGTAGGGCGGGTTGACGATCACCAGGCCCGGCGGGCCGTCCGGGCGCTGCAGATCGCTGACCGCCGCCTGGGCGAAACGGGTGCAATCCGCCACACCTGCACGCTCCGCATTGGCGGCGGACATCTCCACGGCGCCTGCGTTGCGGTCGGAGCCGTGGAACAGCAGATCGGTTTCGCGTTCTCCGCCCTGCTGCTTCAGCTCTGCCCAGGCGTCCGCATCGAAGGTTGCCAGCTGTTCAAACGCAAAGCTGCGGCTGCGGCCGGGCAGCAGGCCCTTTGCGATCTCCGCCGCCTCGATCACGAAGGTGCCGGAGCCGCACATCGGGTCAACCACCGGCTCACTGCCGTCAAAGCCGCATTCGCGCAGGAACAGGGCGGCGAGGTTTTCGCGCATCGGCGCCTTGCCGACGGCGGATTTATGGCCGCGCTTGTGCAGCCCCTCGCCCGAAGTGTCGACGCTGAAGACGCACAGGTTGTCCTCAATGCGCAGCTTGACCGTCAGTTCCGCGTCCTTGCTGACCGGGGCGCCGAGGCTCTCGGCAATCGCCTTTTCGACCCGCTGCGCGGCGGCGCCGGCGTGGTAGATCTTGGACTTCTTGTTGGTGGCGACCTCCACCTTCACCGGCACGTCCGCGCGCAGCACATCGCCCCAGGGGAACTTGCGCGCGCGTTTATCAAGCTGGGCCAGATGGAAGGCGCGAAATTCGCCGATCCGCGCCAGAACCCGCGCGGCCCCGCGCACTGACAGGTTGGCGCGCCAGACCTCGCGCCAGTCTCCCTGCACCGTGACCCCGCCCGGAACCGCCTTGGGCGCGGCAAATCCCAGCTCCTTGGCCTCGGCCAGCAGCGCCTGTTCCAGACCCGGCGGCGCGGTCAGGAAAATCTCGAATGTGTTGTCTTGCGTCATGCCGCCTCTGTAGCGGGAATGCTCTGGCGCGGCGACTGCTTTTTCACCGCCGGCACGGCAAAAAATTTGCGTTGCGTCACTCCCGGAAATGCTGCGCCGCGGCATCCTCTGCACGTTGAAAGCGGCCGCCCCAAGGCGTATTTTTCACCAGCAAAATCAGCATCTTAAAGCTTACTAAAAAATTAGTTTGACAACATATTCCAACCTATGAAAGCTCTATGGCAGTCAGATGCAGCTTATGCACAGCTGGCTATAAGCGACTTTCAGGGAGGAAAAAGATGCGGAAGTATCTTTTGTCCGCAGCCGCCGTTTGCGCGATGGTTGCGGGATCAATTGGCTATGCCGATGAAATGGCGGCCAAAAAATGGATTGATGAGGAATTTCAGCCTTCGGTGCTGACCAAGGACGAACAGCTGTCGGAATTGCAGTGGTTCATCCAGGCGGCTGAGCCGTTCAAGGGCATGGAAATCAACGTGCTGTCGGAAGGCATCCCGACGCACTCCTACGAATCCGAGGTGCTGACCAAGGCGTTCGAGGACATCACCGGCATCAAGGTGAACCACCAGATCCTGGGCGAAGGCGAGGTCGTTCAGGCCGTGCAGACCCAGATGCAGACCAAGCGGAATCTCTATGACGCCTACGTCAATGACTCCGACCTGATCGGCACCCATTCGCGCCTGCAGCTGGCCTACAACCTGACCGACATGATGGCAGGCGACTTCAAGGACGTGACCAACCCCGGTCTCGACCTGGATGACTTCATGGGCACCCAGTTCACCACCGGCCCGGACGGCGACCTGTACCAGCTGCCCGACCAGCAGTTCGCGAACCTCTACTGGTTCCGCAAGGACTGGTTCGACCGCGAAGACCTGCAGGCCGCGTTCAAGGAAAAATACGGCTACGACCTGGGCGTTCCGGTCAACTGGTCCGCATATGAGGACATCGCCGAGTTCTTCAGCGAGCAGGTCAAGGAAATCGACGGCACCGCGATCTATGGCCACATGGATTACGGCAAGCGCGCGCCGGACCTTGGCTGGCGGATGACCGATGCCTGGCTGTCGATGGCCGGTGCAGGCTCCAAGGGTGAGCCGAACGGCGTGCCGATCGACGAATGGGGCATCCGGATGGAAGAAGGCTCCTGCAACCCGGCTGGCGCCAGCGTGACCCGCGGCGGTGCCGCCAACGGCCCGGCGGCGGTCTATGCGATCCGCAAGTGGGACGAATGGCTGCGCAAATACGCGCCTCCGGGTGCGGCGTCCTATGACTTCTACCAGTCGCTGCCGGCACTGGCGCAAGGCAACGTGGCACAGCAGATCTTCTGGTACACCGCCTTCACCGCCGACATGGTGAAACCGCAGTCCGAAGGCAACAACACCGTTGACGGCGACGGCAACCCGCTGTGGCGGATGGCGCCCAGCCCGCACGGCCCCTACTGGGAAGAAGGCCAGAAGGTCGGTTATCAGGACGTGGGCTCCTGGACCTTCCTCAAGTCCACCCCGCTGGACCGCGCCCAGGCTGCCTGGCTCTATGCCCAGTTCGTGGTGTCCAAGACCGTGGACGTGAAGAAATCGCACGTCGGCCTGACCTTCATCCGCGACTCTTCCGTGAACCACGAAAGCTTCACCGAGCGCGCACCGAAACTGGGCGGCCTGGTCGAGTTCTACCGCTCGCCCGACCGCGTGGCATGGTCGCCGACCGGCATCAACGTGCCGGACTATCCGAAGCTGGCCCAGATCTGGTGGCAGCAGATCGGTGACGTGAACTCCGGCGCCTTCACGCCGCAGGAAGCCATGGACCGTCTCGCCGAAGAAATGGACATCACCATGGCCCGTATGCAGCGCGCAGACGAGCAGGCGAATGTCTACGGCGGCTGCGGCCCGCGCCTGAACGAAGAGAAGGACGCGGAGTGGTGGCACGCCAATGGCGGCGCCAAGCCGCCGCTGGAGAACGAGAAGCCGCAGGGCCAGACCGTCAACTATGACGAGCTGGTGGCCCGCTGGGCAACCAACTAAGCCCCTCCTCCCGGTCCGGCCAGCGATCCCCATCATCTGGCCGGGCTGCATCAGGCCCCGGAGACCCTTTCCTGTCTTCCGGGGCCTTCTTCCCCAAGATACCGCGCGCCCTGCCCCCGCGCGCAAACAGGCCGCCTGCCGGAAAGTCAAAGCAAGATGGCACTCGAACTTAAGGGTGTGACCAAGCGCGTCGGCGCCATTCAGCACATCAAGGAAACATCCCTGCTGCTGGAGCCCGGTCATTTCAACGTCCTCCTCGGCGCCACCGGCTCCGGAAAGACCTCACTCATTAAACTGATGGCGGGCCTCGACCCGATGGCCAGCGGCCAGGTGCTGATGGATGGCGAAGATGTCAGCCGTCTCAGCACCCAGAAGCGCAACATCAGCCTGGTGCATCAGTTCTTCATCAACTACCCGCATATGACGGTATTCGAAAACATCGCCTCGCCGCTGAAAGTGGCAGGAATGGCGAAATCGGAGATCGAAGGCCGCGTGGAAGAGGCCGCTGCGATCCTGCAGCTGAAGCCGATGCTGCACCGCCGCCCGCATGAGTTGTCCGGCGGCCAGCAGCAGCGCTGCGCCCTGGCCCGCGCGATTGCCAAGGAAAGCCGCGCAGTGTTCCTGGATGAGCCGCTGGCCAACCTCGATTACAAGCTGCGCGAGGAGCTGCGCGACCAGCTGCCCGAGCTGTTTGCCGGCCGCGGCGCAGTGGTGGTCTATGCGACCTCGGAACCGGAGGAGGCGCTGCTTCTGGGCGGCAAGACCGCACTGATGCGCGGCGGCCGGGTGACCCAGTTCGGCCCCACCGCCGAGATCTACCGCAACCCCGGCAATGTCGATGCGGCGCGGGTGTTTTCCGATCCGCCGATCAACACCGCCGAGATCACCAAGCAGGGCAGCATGGCCCGCCTGGGCGCCGGCGTCACCTGGGAGCTGAGCGGCGCCGCCGCCGGTCTGGCCGATGGCACCTACACCATCGCCATCCGCCCGCACCACGTGCTGCCAGTGGCAAAGAACGGCGCCCATGTGCAGCTGTCGGGACAGGTGCAGGTGACCGAACTCTCCGGCTCCGAAAGCTCTGCCCATTTCGACATGGGTTCCGGCAGCTGGGTGTCCCTCGCCCACGGCGTCCACCCCTATCAGGTGGGTGAGCTGCACGACTTCTACATGGACCCCGCGCAGGCATATTTCTTTGCCCCCGACGGCAGCCGCGCGGCGTGAGGCATCAATGGCTAAAATAACTCTCTCAAAACTGCGCCACAGCTATCTTTCGACGCCGAAGTCCGACTCGGACTACGCGCTGAAGGAAATCGACCTCGACTGGACCGACGGCGGCGCCTATGCGCTGCTTGGCCCCTCGGGTTGCGGCAAATCCACTCTTCTCAACATCATTTCGGGGCTTCTGGTGCCGTCTGAAGGCCAGATCCTGTTTGACGGCAAGGACGTGACCGCCCTGCCCCCGGACCAGCGCAACATTGCGCAGGTGTTCCAGTTCCCGGTGATCTACGACACCATGACGGTTTACGACAACCTGGCCTTCCCGCTGCGCAACCGCGGCCGGGACGAAGCCACGGTGCACAAACGGGTGATGGCGATTGCCGAAATGCTCGAAGTGACCGGGATGCTGGATCAGAAGGCGGCCGGATTGTCACCTGACAATAAACAGAAGATCTCGATGGGCCGCGGGCTGGTGCGCGAGGATGTGAACGTGGTGATGTTCGACGAACCGCTCACCGTGATCGACCCGCATCTGAAGTGGAAGCTGCGCTCCAAGCTGAAGGAGCTGCACCAGCGGGTGAAGGCGACGATGATCTACGTCACCCACGACCAGACCGAGGCGCTGACCTTTGCCGACCAGGTGGTGGTGATGCAGCTGGGCGAGGTGGTGCAAATCGGCACCCCCGTGGAGCTGTTCGAGCGCCCGGCGCATACCTTTGTCGGCCATTTCATCGGCTCGCCGGGGATGAACATCCTGCCCTGCGTCGTGCAGCACGGTGCCGCCCTGTTTGCCGGGCAGCAGATTGCGCTGGAAGGCCCCATTCAGGGGGCCGCAAACGGCCAGACCGAAATCGGCATCCGCCCGGAGTTTGTCTCGCTCGCAGGCCACGGCCTGCCTGCGACGGTCACCAAGGTCTCTGACATCGGCCGCCACACGGTGGTGGAATGCGAGGCCGGCGGCCACCGTATCAACGCCATCACCGACGGCGCCGCGCCGGAAAAAGGCAGTGCCGTGCATCTCGCCTTCCGCCAGGACATGACCCGGCTTTACGTGGATGGCTGGCTTGCCACCTCCCCCGCTGCAGACGAACAAGGAGCGGCCTGATGAAAACCGAAAACCAGAAAGCCTGGTTCTTTGTCCTGCCGGTGCTGGCGCTGGTCGCCTTCAACGCGCTGATCCCGATGATGACGGTGGTCAACTACTCGGTGCAGGAGACCTTTGGCGACAACGTGTTCTTCTGGCAGGGGCTGGACTGGTTCCAGCAGATCCTGCGCTCTGACCGCTTCCACGCGGCGCTTGGCCGCCAGTTTCTGTTCACCTTCCTGATCCTGATCATCGAGGTGCCGCTGGGCATCGCCATTGCGCTGTCGATGCCGCGCAAGGGGTTCTGGGTGCCGGTGTGCCTGGTGCTGATGGCGCTGCCGATGCTGATCCCGTGGAACGTGGTCGGCGCGATGTGGAACATCTTCACCCTGCCCGACATCGGCCTCTTGGGATACTTCCTGAACCACGTGCTGGGCATCAACTATGACATGACGCAGGATCCCGTCGCGGCCTGGGTGACCATTGTCACCATGGACGTCTGGCATTGGACTTCACTGGTTGTGCTGCTGTCCTATGCGGGCCTGGTCTCGATCCCGGACGCCTACTACCAGGCGGCCAAGATCGACGGTGCCACCAACTGGGCGGTGTTCCGGTTCATCCAGCTGCCCAAGATGAAGACGGTGCTGACCATCGCCATCCTGCTGCGCTTCATGGACAGCTTCAACATCTACACCGAGCCGTTTGTTCTGACCGGCGGCGGTCCCGGCAACTCCACCACGCTGTTGTCAATCGACCTGGTGAAAATCGCGCTTGGCCAGTTCGACCTCGGCCCCGCTGCCGCCATGTCGCTCATCTATTTTGCAATCACTCTGTTGGTCAGCTGGCTGTTCTACACGCTGATGACCAAAGACGATCAGAACTGAGGGAGGGAGACCGATGCAAAAACGATCCATCGTCCCCATCGTCTATATCCTGTTTCTCATGCTGCCGATCTACTGGCTGGTGGCGATGAGCTTTAAGACGACCAATGAAATCCTGTCGGGCTTCTCGCTGTTCCCGCAGACCTTCACGCTGGACAACTACGCGACCATCTTCACCGATCCCAGCTGGTACTGGGGCTACATCAACTCGATCCTCTACGTGTCGATCAACACCGTGATCTCCATCGCGGTGGCGCTGCCGGCCGCCTATGCCTTCAGCCGTTACCGCTTCCTGGGCGACAAGCAGCTGTTCTTCTGGCTGCTGACCAACCGGATGGCGCCGGCCGCGGTGTTTGCGCTGCCGTTCTTCCAGCTTTACTCCGCGGTGGAGCTGTTCGACACCCATCTGGCTGTTGCGCTGGCGCACTGCCTGTTCAATATCCCGCTGGCGGTCTGGATCCTCGAAGGCTTCATGGGCGGCGTTCCCAAGGAGCTGGACGAGACAGCCTTTGTCGACGGCTATTCCTTCCCGCGCTTCTTTGCGACGATCTTCATCCCCTCGATCAAGGCGGGCGTGGGTGTGGCGGCCTTCTTCTGCTTCATGTTCTCCTGGGTGGAACTGCTGCTCGCGAAGACACTGACCGCCGTCGCCGCCAAGCCGATTGCCGCCACCATGACCAAGACCGCGTCCTCCGCGGGCTATGAACTGGGGCTGCTGGCCGCGGCTGGTACTCTGACAATCATTCCGGGCGCCATCGTGATCTGGTTTGTCCGCAACTACATCGCGAAGGGTTTCGCGATGGGGAGGGTGTAATGCTTTCATGGATGGCCTGGACCTGGCCCACTGCCCTGTTGTTCATCGGCATCTTCACCGCCATCGGCGTGCTGATCATCGCTGAGATCCGCCACCCCGGCGGCGCGGCCCGCAAGGGCGTGCTCGGCCTCACCACCACCCGCGGCGACCGGCTGTTCATCAGCCTCTTGGGCACCTCCTACATCTTCCTGGCCTGGCTGGGCCTGGTGGGGATGCCGCTGTGGTGGCCCTTGGGCCTGTCGATCGCCTGGGGCATCTTCTGCTTCTGGAAGGTCTGACGCCGGCGGATCGGGTCAAGGGGGCCGCAGGCCCCGCCAAAGGCGGCTTGCCCTTGACGCGCAACCCTTAAACACACTGAAGACGGGCCTTGAAGGCAAACCTGCCCTTCAAGGCCGTCTCAGCCAACCCCCTGAACAGATGCGCCAGGCACCGTCCCAAAGACTGGCCCATCACCCCGCAATCCTGCTGAATAGACTCGCGCGGCAGCGCACATTTTAACAACAGCCCCCCCCGCCGCCGCGCATCTTCTAAGAAAATAGTTTTCACGGGAGCCCCCTTCCCCTAGCATGACTGGAACCACCAAATGAGCCGGACTGCCGAGGCGATGCGCAAGAAACACGACACTTCCCTGCTGACCGAGGTCGAGCTGGAATTCATGACTGTCGTCTGGGACCTGGGCGGCGGCACCGTGCGCGATATCCTGGCGGAGCTGAACAAGGTGCAGGAACGCGCCTATACCTCAGTGGCCACGGTTCTCAAGATCATGGAGCAAAAGGGCTTTCTCACCAGCGAGCGCAAGGACCGCTCCCTGGTCTACCGCCCCGCCGTTCCCAAGGCAGAGTATCAGAAAACATCTCTGAAAAACCTTTCGAGCAAGCTTTTCAACGGCGCGCCCGCCGCCCTGGTGGCGCGGCTGGTCGATGATGAGGATGTGACCGACGAGATGCTCGAGGAGATGCGGGCGCTCTTGGAGGAAAGGCTGGGGGACAATGCCAACTGATGTTCTGCTGAACGCCTATATTGACCTGAATATCCTGCTGCTGGCGGGCACCCTGCTGTGGTTCGCCGCCCGCAAGGCGCTGGCGCGCAGCCCGCTGGGCCGCGCCTACCGGCCGCAGCTGCGGCTGTTGAACGGGATGACTGTGCTGCTGGCGGCCTCGCCGGTGCTGATCCTTGCCTTCACCCATTATGTCATCGCCCATCCGCCGAATTTCTCCGACATGCTGGTCTCGCAGTACCTGCAGGGCAATGTCAGCATGAGCGCCGGCACGTTCGAGGCCACCCTGGGCCTGCGCGAGGATGCGGTGCGCGGGCTCACCAGCCTGCAGCCGCTGTGGGCACAGGCCCTTGCCGCGGCGTTTGCCGCCGGGGCGCTGCTCTGCCTGGCGCATGTGGCCGCGTCCGTCTTCCGTCTGCGGCAGAACCTGGCGGGCGCCTTCACCTGGAAGCGCATCGGCCGGGTGCAGCTGATGGTGTCCGATGACATCCGCGTCGCCTATTCCACCCGCGGACTGCTGCGGCGCTATGTGGTGCTGCCCTCGGCGCTGCTCAATGACCCGCGCGATTTGCGCCTGACCATCGCCCATGAGCTGCAGCACTTCCGCCAGCGCGACATCGAATGCGAGTTTCTGCTGGAGATGCTGCGCCCGCTGCTGTTCTGGAATCCCGCCTTTTACATGTGGCGGCGCGAAGTGCGGCTGCTGCGGGAGTTTGCCTGCGATCAGGCCTTGATGGCGCGGCCCGGTTTCGATGTGCGCGCCTATTGCGAATGCCTGATCCGCGCCTGCGCCCATGCCGCCCGCGGCCCGGGCCTGTTCATGCGCCGCAGCCCGGCGGTGGCGCTGGTCGACCGCCGCGAAACCCGCCGCGGCGCGTCTCTGCAGCGCCGCATTATCGCGGTGACGGCAGTTCAGCCGCGGGGGCCGAACTCGCTGGGCTGGGGGCTGGTGTCCTTGGCGATGGCCGGGGTGGTGCTGGCAACCGCGATGCTGCTGCAGCGGCCCAGCGACTGGAGCCATGACCGCATCATGCTGTCGACCATCGTCAACCTGGAGCGGATGGCCAGCCGCAACACGGGGTCAGAGCTTGCGGTCAGCGCCCTGAATGGCGGCTTTGCCGTTCCGGCCCGGTAAACCGGGAACACCGGTCCTCTGCCAAATGCTCAGATCCGCCGCGTGAATTGCGGCGAAGCATTCGTGGCGCCGGCAGTCCGGCTGTGTCCGGCAGCCGCCGCTGTATCAGACCTCCCCCATTTCAAGACGCGGCCCGGTGCCTGCGCCGGCACTGGCAGAATTCTGCGGGACCGGCTGCCGGGCTTGAGCGGAGAAAGGACCAGCCGGCCGCCAGGGCGGCAAAGCGCCGAAGCCGGCGCCCGTTTCCGGCGGTGCGGTGCCTGAAATTCTCTCCTGCGGCCAAGGGGATAGCGCCCGGCGCCTGCACGCCCTAGCTCTATGCCACGGCACGCGGAACACCGTGGCCGCAGGTAGAACACCAAACAAACGAATGGAGTGTCTCACATGAAAAAATTCGCGCTGACCGCCGCCGCTGTTGCTGCTCTGGCTGCTTCGCCGCTGGCCGCGATGGAATCCATCACCGAGGCTGACACGGACGGCAACGGCACCTATTCGCTGGAGGAACTGCAGGCGGCCTATCCGGATCTGACCGCGGAAACCTTTGCCACCATCGACTCCAACGCCGATGGCGAAGCCGACCTGGCTGAGGTGCAGGCAGCGGAAGAGGCCGGCTTGCTGGCAGCAGAAGGCTGATCCCGCGGCAAGGCGGCTCCCCCATCCCCCCGAGCCGCCTTGCCACCTGAAGTCCCGCCGGTTTCAAACGGTTCAAGGGCCCTGCAGTGCAGGGCCCTTTTCATTTGGCCATGCGGCGGGGTCAGCCGCCGTCCGCCTGTTGCTTCAGCCGCTCGATATGGCGGGCAAAGACATAGGTCAAAGGCAGCCCCAGCAGCAGCCCCCAGGCCACCGACTCATATGGGGTCAGCACCCGCCAGCCGATCCAGCTGGCGATCAGCGAGGCAAAGAAGATGTTGACGGCCGCCGCGCCCGCCCCGAACGGGTAAAGCGCCGCCAGCAGCCGCCAGGAAGGCCGCGGTGTCATCGCCGGCTCACCAGGTATTGGACAAACCCCAGGCTGACGATCAGGGCGATGGAGCCGATCAGGAACCAGAACTCCGCGGTTTCGGTTTGCGGCTGCGGGATCGGACGCTCGAACGTGGTGGCAAAGGCGCTGGAAGGGGCCAGCAGGGCCAAAGAGAGGATGCGTTTCATCTCAGTGCTCCATGGTCAGGGATTGATAGATTTCCGGCAGCGCGCGCGGCAGCCGGTCCGGGTCGGGCAGCAGGGTGAACCCCGCGCGCCCGAAGATGCGGGCAAACCAGTCCTGCCCGTCGGCGTCGATCACCACGCCATGCACCGACTGGCCTAGGGCGCGCGCCTCGCGTACCGCCATGCGGCTGTCCTCGATGCCGTGCACGCCTTCATAGTGGTCCAGATCGTTGGGCTTGCCATCGGTCAGCACCAGAAGCAGGCGGCGTTCGGATCCTTCCTCGGCCAGCTGGGCAGAGGCATGGCGGATTGCCGCGCCAAGGCGGGTGTAGTGGCCGGGTTTGAAGCCGCCGATGCGGGCGGTGACCGCCTCGGACATCGGATCCTCGAAGCCTTTGGCGCGGGTCAGGAACACCCGGTCGCGGCGCAGGGAGGAGAACCCCCAGATGCCCAGCCGGTCGCCTGCGGTGGCAATGCCGCTGGCCAGGGCTGCCAGCGCCTCGCGGGCGGTCTCAATCACCGGGCGGTCGCCGACCGTGGCCTCAGTCGAGCGGGAGCAGTCCATCAGCACCGCCACGCTCAGGTCGCGGGCCATCGGGCGGCTGGCCTGCCAGACCCGGTCGCTACCCTGCTGGCCGCAGGCCAGATCGACATGGGATTTCACCACCGCTTCCAGATCCAGCTCATCGCCGTCCAGCTGCCGCGGCAGCATCACCCGGCGCGGGTGCAGCGGCGCGAACTGGCGGCGCACCCGGGACACCAGCCGCGGGTCGGGCTGGAAGCTGTCCGCGGGCTTGCCCTCGGCTTCCAGAACGCGGGCGTGGGCGGGCATGTGCTTGCCCAGCCGGTGGTTCCATTCGGGATAGGTGAACTGCCCCGCCAGCCGCTCGTGCTCGGCATCCTGCGGCGACAGGTCCAGCGAGATCCGCAGCCGCGACGCAGCGCGTTTCATGTGCTGCGAGAGGGTGAGATTGTCCTGATCCTCCGCCGCTTTCTGGGCGTTCTCGTTGTCGTCGTCATCGACCATCCGGTTGATGTTCAGGCTTTCGGCCCAGGACAGGATGGATTCGAACCGGTGAACGATGAAGCTGTCCTTGCGGGTGGTCTGGTCCTGATCCTGCCGTTTCGCCGTCTTGCGGGTAGAGACGGCGAGACCGGGTGTTTTCATCTCCTCCGCTTCGGGGGCAGCCCCCCTGCCCGCCTGCGGTGCGGCCAAGCGCAGCCAGAACGGCACCGGCTGAAACGTCCGGTAACCGCGCGGGGCGGTGCAGGTGCAGGGTTCGGCAATCCGGCAGTCGGAACCGATCTGGTCCAGCACCATACGTTCGATCCGCGCCTCGAACCGCGGCAGTCCGTTGCGTTTGCGCGTCCCGGCAATATAGGCACAAAAGTCGCCATAGGCAGACCGCAGCCCCGGACAGGCGGCAAACACCTTGTCGGCGGCGCGGGCATTGGCGGCGATCTCCAGCTGGTCGGCTTGATAGCGGTCCTCGTTGCGGTCCGGCAATTCGATCATGGCGGCCATTGCGGCCAGCCACAGGTAGGCCTTGCGGTTCAACTCGCGGCTTGAAAATGCGGCCATTTCCGGTGGCAGGCGCAGGCGCTCGCCGTCAAAGCCGGCCACATGCACCATTTCCCGCGGGGTGCCGATGCGGCGCAGCCGGTCCGGGCGGTGATCCGACAGCACCGCAGGCGCCACCTGGATTTCCACGCCCCCGGCCCCGCCCAGCGCCCGGAACAGCGCCGCCGCGCTGGCGCGCATGTCCTCGAACCGGACGGTGTGTTCGGCCCCATCCTCTGCGGCGCCGATCCGTGTGGCCATGCCGTGCCACAGGTTGCCAACCGTTTCTTCGGGTTCCAGAAGGTCGAGAGCGTGGATCATGGCATCACCCGTAGACGCTGGCGGCAAGGTCGCGCAGCGCTTGCTGCACGTCACTCTCGTCGCTGAGGGGTTCAATGATGGCGGCCTCCACCGCGCGCTCCACGCCCATGCCCTTGGCGATCAGCGTCGCGGCGTAGATCAAGAGGCGGGTGGACACACCTTCCTCCAGATCCATACCGGAGAGCTTGCGGATATGGCCCGCCAAGCGCACCAGCGCGGCGGAGCGGTCCTCGTCCAGCCCGCTCTCAGACGCAACCACCGCGGTTTCGGCAGAAGCCTCCGGGAAGTCGAAGCCGATCGACAGGAAGCGCTGCCGGGTCGAGGGTTTCAGCTTCTTCAGGATGTTCTGGTAGCCGGGGTTGTAGCTGGCCACCAGCATGAAGGGCTTGGGGGCTGCCAGCTCCTCGCCGGTGCGGTCGATGACCAGGCGGCGGCGGTCGTCGGTCAAGGGGTGCAGCACCACGGCCACGTCTTTGCGGGCCTCCACCACCTCATCGAGGTAACAGATGCCGCCCTCGCGCACCGCGCGGGTCAGCGGGCCGTCGACCCAAACCGTCTCCCCGCCTTTCAGCAGGTAGCGCCCGATCAGGTCGGCGGCGGACAGGTCGTCATGGCAGGCAACGGTGTGGAGGGGCAGCCCGAGCCGGGCCGCCATATGTTCCACGAACCGCGTCTTGCCGCAGCCGGTGGGCCCCTTCAGAAGAAGGGGCAGACCGTTGGCTTGGGCCATCTCGAAGACGGTGCATTCATCGCCTGCGGGACGGTAGAAGGGCACGGAAGGCATATTCATCGCGTTCATGGCTTACTCTCCCGGTACGGCCACGGGGCCGGGTTTGATGACTTCGCGGCGGACCACAACGGTTGCGTAGATGAACAGAAGCGCGCCCAAGACCACCACCGCGCCAGAGCCGAGGCGCATCAGGTAGAACAGTCCCAGCTGGTCCTGCACGTCCATGAAGTAGTCGCCGACAATGCGCTGCATGTGGGTCTGGATGGTGCCGGCAAAGGTCAGCACGAAGGTCATGAAGGCCATGCCGCCGGTCATCAGCCAGAAGGACGCCATGTTCAGCACCTGGTTATAGGGATCGCGGTTCTTGAGCTGCGGCATCGCATAAGTAAACATCGCCAGGTTCATCGCCACATAGGCGCCGTAGAACGCGAGGTGCCCGTGGGCGGCGGTGATCTGTGTGCCGTGGGTATAATAGTTCACCCCGTGCAGCGTGTGCAGGAAACCCCAGACGCCAGCGCCGAAGAAGGCCACGGTGGATGCCCCGAGCGACCACAGGAGCGCGGCCTTGTTCGGGTGGTTCTTGCGGCCCTTCCAGACCATGATGAAGGCAAAGCTCATCATCGCGAAGAACGGGATCACTTCGAGGGTCGAGAAGATCGAGCCGATCCACTGCCAGTAGCCGGGCGTGCCGATCCAGAAGAAGTGGTGGCCGGTGCCGAGGATGCCGGAGAACAGGGCCAGCGCCACGATGACATAGAGCCATTTCTCCACCACCTCGCGGTCAACGCCGGTCAGTTTCAGCATCAGGTAGCCAAGGATCGCGGCCATCACCAGTTCCCAGGTGGCTTCGACCCACAGGTGAACAACGAACCACCAGTACATCTTGTCCAAGCTGAGGTTGTCCGGGTTGATGAAGGCGAAGATCCACAGGAGCGACAACAGCCACAGGCCCATCAGGAGGATGTTGGTGATCGCCGTCTTGCGGCCTGCCAGCACGGTCAGGGAGATGTTCACAAGGAAGATCACCGCCGCAACCAGAATGCCGAACTTGACCCACAGGGGCTGCTCCAGGAACTCCCGCCCGCCGTGGATGCCAACAAGGTAGGAGCCGACTGCGCCCAGCGTGCCAACGACAAGAATTGCCAGCTGGATATAGGCGAGTTTCACCGAGAACAGCTCACGCTCGGATTCTTCCGGCACGAGGTAATAGGCGGCACCGAAGAAGCCCAGCAAGAGCCAGACAATCAGCGCGTTGGTGTGCAGCATCCGCACGATGTTGAACGGCAGAAGCTCGCTCAAGGTGTTGGGCCAGACATAGATCCAGCCGGCCAGCAGACCGCCCAGAACCTGAATGGCGAACAGGCCCATTGCCACCATGAAATAGGCATAGGCCACTTTTTGAGATTGATATTTCATTGCTTTTCTCCCCTCAGCCCGCGTCGTTCGGCGGCCAGTTCTGGGTATCGGTCTGATCCGCCCAGCGCAGGAATTCGGACAAGGCCTTGGTCTCTTCCTCGGTCAGTTCGAAGTACGGCATCTGGCGGCGGCCCTCGACGCCGGAGGGCTGCGCCTTCATCCAGCCATTGAGCATTTCATAGGCGCCTTCGGGGTCATCCAGCACGCCCCAGCGGGTCATCACATTGCCCACTTCCGGTGCGAAATAGGCGCCCTCGCCGTGCAGCGTGTGGCAGTTGATGCAGGAATGACGCTCCCACACATGCTTGCCTTGGCGCACCTCGTCGGTCAGCTCCATGCCAGCGGTGGATGTGTTCACGATGAAGCGGTGGCTGTGCGCGGTCATGGCCACGAACACGACGACGAAGAACAAGGAGCCCCCGTAGAACACGTTCCTGGCCCGCGACTTGGTAAGTATCTCTGACATATCGCGGTCCTGAGTACAGTTGCGGATAGGCCCTGCCTAACTGCGCGCACTGCCGGATATGTTGTTGAAGCGCAAAGACCGGGCGCATTGCTGCACGCAAAATGCAGGAAAAGGAGGACAGGCCATGCGACGCCCAGATTTCGACAATCCCGACCTGCCGCTTTCCGAGCTGTTCCACCATTGGCCGGCCTGCGCGGGCGAGTTCATGAACCGCCAGATGCTCTGCCCCGGCTGCCCGATCGCGCCGTTCCACACGCTGGTTGATGCGTGCGAGGAATACGGGCTGGAGGAGATGGCGTTCCGCGAGCAGTTAAGGGGCGTCATGGCGGCCATATAAAAACTATTTTGAAGATATCACTGATGGTCCCTTGCAATCGCGAGTCGCATACCCCACCTTGGTGGAGCAAAGCGCTTCCTACGACCTTCTGTTTCCTCACGGCCCCAGTTGTTCCGATGTTGACACTGGGCCGGGCTATCGCGTGTTGCGGATAGCATTTCAAAAGGAGACGACACGATGGCCAATGGCACCGTGAAATGGTTCAATTCTCAAAAAGGTTTTGGTTTCATCGCGCCCGAGCACGGATCGCGGGACATTTTTGTCCACATTTCCGCCTTGGAACGCGCTGGCATCCAGCAGCTTGACGACGGCCAGGCCGTGACTTTCGACATCGAAAGCGGCCGCGACGGACGCGAGTCCGCCAGCAACCTTGCCCTCGCATAAGACGCTGACGGCCTGAGACCTCTAGCGGGAGCATGTTGCAATGCTCCCGTTTCCCGCATCTGCCAAAACTGTCTGTCAGACGCGGTTTTCCAAAAAGCACAGAAAGATAGAACTTGATAGAAATTTCCTGGGGCACTCCCATGACCATTTTCCTGCCTTCCGAGGGCCGGACCCAAAAAATCACCACAATCGAACAAGCCCATTTCTGGCTGCAGAAAGCTTGGCCGGTTTCCGACCGCAACAGAGATGTTGCGATTGAAAAGATCGATGCCGTCATGGATTGTCTCGCGCCTGTCGGCGCCGCCCGTGACGCATTCCTCTCGGCCGTTAACACCGCCGGTTTCCAAGCGGACCTCCCCGCCGCCGCGTAACCTGCGACGCTTTACCGGCGCCGCCGCAGCTGCGCCGCTTCCATCGGCCCCTTGCCGCACCCGGGAGCAGGTCCGAACCGAGCTTTCGCGCGCGCAATGGAACTCTCCCAAAATCAGCCTCGCAGGAGTGAACAGATGTCCAAGCTTAACACTGAGGAATTGAAACTTGCCGGCCTGACCCGCAAGGAGACGGCGATGGAAAAGACCGCGCGTGCAGCGCGTGAAATCCTGGAGGACGAAAACGAAATGCGCCGCAACAAGATTGAGCGCCTGAGACGTTCCCGGCTTCAGTATGAGCGCGGCAACCCGCCCTCGAAGGACTCCGAAGACACCTGAGTCCGCCCCGGAACGGTCAACCATCCTGAACACCGGGCATAGCCGGGCTGCCAGACGGCGCCGGGAATACCTGCTGCAAGTGGCCTGACAGCTGTTGCGCAGGCATGTCTGCCACCGGGGATGCTTGGGCTGATCCGCGCTCTGTCCGTGATGGAACAAGCCGGACAGCGGAACACTGGCCGGTCTGCCGCCAGTTGCTCCCCCTGCTGCTACCCCTGCGCCCCGCTCAAAACCACCAGCCTGTGCGGGGCGGTGACCACGATGTGCTTGCGGGTGGATTTCACCACGCCGTCTTTCTCCCAGGCCGACAGCAAGCGGCTGACCGTGTGCAGCGTGGTGCCGGTCATCTCCGAGATATTGCGGCGGGTCACCGGGAAGGCGATCTCGATCCCCTCCTCCACCTTGCGGCCCGACTGGGTCACCATCCGCAGAAGCGCCGCTGCCACCCGCTGTTCCACCGCCTGCGTGGCCAGTTCGGTGATCCGCGTCTGCATCTCGCCGAGCCGCTGGCCCAGGGTGTTGTAGCTTTCGGTGGCAAAGCCCTGGTACGTGGCGGTGAACTCCCCCCACAACCGCACCGGCCAGGACAGCGCCAGCGATTCCGAGGCGGCGATGGCGGTGGCCGGATAGGTGTCGCGGTTCAGCGCAGGCGCGATGCCGAACAGCTGGCCCGGTGAAATATGCAGCGCGATGATCTGCTCACCGCCTTCGGTGGTCTTCACCACCCGGATGTAACCGTCCAGCAGCAGGTGAAAGCGTTCGGCGTCATGGCCCTCATGAAAGATCTCCGCCCCCTCGTCATAGCGCTTGGGCAGCGCCTGATCGAGGATTTCGCGGATCTGGCTGCGCTCCAGGAGGCTGAAGGGCGGCAGACCGGTCAGAAGGCTTTCGTCGAGCTTGGACAAGAATGCACCGCAAGTTTGCTGAAGGACAAAGAGGTCTCCCCGCCGTTATCGCATAGTGAGGCCAGAGGAAACAACCGTGCGGGAAAAACCGGCACCCGGAACCGGGGTAGCCTCCCTCGACCCTGCCCGCCGGAGCTGATCCACGGGGTTCGGCGAAAGATTGCGTCCCTTGCGCTGAACCGGCGGGCGGCACCTGACCAGTGCCGCCCGCCCTTCGTTGACCGGACGCAAGGAGGCCACCATGGCTGCGCGAACCGAATATACCGGACCTGTTCTATTTTCCTTCGGCTTCAGGCCGTTCTTTCTGGGCGCTTGCCTGTTTGCCCTGCTGGCGGTGCCCGCCTGGCTGCTGATCTGGCGCGGCGACCTGGGGTATAGCGGGCCGTTCCAGGCAACAGACTGGCACATTCACGAGATGATCTTTGGCTATGGCGCCGCCGTGGTTGCGGGCTTTTTGTTCACTGCGGTGCCGAACTGGACCGGGCGGATGCCTGCCCGCGGCTGGCCGCTGGCGCTGCTTTCCGGACTGTGGCTGCTGGGGCGGCTGGCGATGGCCGGCTGGCTGGACCTGCCCGCGCTGGGGGTATTGCTGGTCGACTGCGCTTTTCTGGCCGCCGTCATCGCAATGATCGCGCGCGAGATCATCGCCGGTGAAAACTGGCGCAACCTCAAGGTTCTGGTACCGGTCACCCTGCTGGGCCTCGCCAACCTATGCTTTCACCTTGAAGCGATGACCGAAGGCGCGGCGGATGTCTCGCGCCGCCTGGGCATTGCGGTTCTGATCTTTCTGATCATGCTGATCGGCGGGCGGATCATTCCCAGCTTCACCCGCAACTGGCTGGCGAAACAGGGGGCTGCGAAAATGCCCGCGCCCTTTGGCAAGTTCGACGCGGTGACGCTGGTCTTTGGCGCGGCGGCGCTGGTGGCCTGGACCGCAGCGCCCTGGGCCGCCGTCAGCGGCGCGCTCCTGCTGGCCGCGGGCCTGCTGCACCTGCTGCGGCTGGCGCGCTGGCGCAGCCTTGCCACCCTGCCGGATCCGCTGCTGCTGATGCTGCACCTGGCCTATGCGCTGGTGCCCGCGGGGCTGATCGCGGCGGGCGGCGTGCCCTTCGGCCTGCTGCAGCCCGCGGCGGCGGCGCATATCCTGGGCATCGGCGCCATCGGCGGCATGACCCTTGCGGTAATGATGCGCGCCACCATGGGCCACAGCGGCCGCCCGCTGGTGGCAGGCCCGGCCCTGACGCTTGCCTTCATGCTGCTGCTGGGCGCGGCCGCCCTGCGTCTTGCGGGCAGTGCAGAGCTTGCCGCGGGCTGGGACGGGATCACGGTTTCCGCCGTGGTGTGGACCGCAGGATTTGCTTTGATGGTGCTGAAGACCGGCCCCTGGCTGATCACGCGGCGCATTGGCCCCAAGAAAGTGTCCGGCAAGCCATGAATCCGGGCGGATACCCGCCTCCTCAGCCGCAGCAAACATGTATGGCTCACGTAAAATTAACGGCCTTCTCAGAAGCTGCCATTCCGGATAGGTAGGAATGGATTGCAAGAGGAGGTCCTGAATGCAGTGGAAAGCTGCCGCCGCCGTGGTGCCGCTGCTGTTTTGGGCCGTCCAGAGCCTGGCGCAACCCGCCGGGCTCGATGCGTTCCGGCGTCCGGATACCGTGCCGTTTCCGGAGAACGCGCCCTATGACCGCGGAATTGCCACCCTGGGCAAGATGCTGTTCTTCGACCCGCGCCTGTCCGGCGCACAGAACATCAGCTGCTCCAGCTGCCACAACCCCTCTTTCGGCTGGGGAACCCCGGTGCCCAAGGCGATCGGCGCCGCCGACAACCCCGTGCACCGCCATGCGCCGACGATCCTGAATGCTGCCTGGATCACGCCGCTGTTCTGGGACGGGCGCGCGGCCAGCCTGGAGGAACAGGCAGTGGGGCCGATCACCGCCCCGGATGAGATGAACGCGAGTTTTGAGGACATTACCGCCCGCCTGACGGCAGTGACCGAATACAAGGCCTGGTTCGAGCGGCTGTTTCCCGGCCAGGGCATCCGCAAGGAAACCATCCTCACCGCCCTCGCCACCTATCAGCGCACCATTGTCAGCGGGGTTGCCGGTTTTGACCGCTGGGTCAGCGGCGATGACGCCGCAGTGCCGGAGGCCGCCAAACGCGGCTTTGCGCTGTTCACCGGGCGGGCAAATTGCGTGTCCTGCCACTCCGGCTGGATGTTCACCGACAACAAAATGCACGACATCGGCCTGCCCGCCTCGGACCTGGGCAGCGGCGGCGTGTCACCGCAGGATCCCGCCGGGTACTTCCGCTTTAAAACCCCGGGCCTGCGGAACATCGCCTTGCGGGCACCCTATATGCACGACGGCTCGCTGCCGTCGCTGCCTGCGGTCCTCCGCCATTACGCCGATGGCGGCGCGGCGGGCGTTGAGCGGCAAACGGACATCGCGGGGTTTGCCGCCAGCGAGGGCGACATTGCAGACCTCATGGCCTTTCTTGAGACACTGACGGACAATGAAACCAATGTGCCCACTCCGATCCTGCCGGCCAATTGATGCGCGCGGCTGAAGGCATCCGTTCATGATCATCAAGCGATCCATCGTCCTGCCGGTTCTTGTGATTACGGTTGCGGCGCTGTTTGCTGTGCTGCTGGTCGGCGGCATGGCGGTCTATGCGTCCAGCCGCAAGGACGCCGTTCTGGAGGCCGCCCTGGAAGTCACCCGCCGCACCAGCAGCGTCAGCACCGGCATCACGGCCGCCCAAACCTATGCCCAGGACGTGCTGGCGATGACCCGGCTGATCCCGCAGGAGGACGTGGCCGCAGAATTCCAGGCGCATCTTCAGGTCATCAACCGCGATCTGAGCGCCCTCCTGCAGCAGCCCCTGCCGGCGCCGCTCCGCGGTGAAGCTGAAGCATTGAACCAGGCGCTGGCGGAATGGTGCCAGATGGCAGTGGTTCTGCTCAGCATCAAGCCGGCCCAAGAGATCCCCACGCTCAGCGCGCTGATGATGAGCAGCGAAGCCGTCACCCGGCAGGCCGCGCTGGTGACCGCCCTTGCGGCGGCGCACGCGGAGCACACCGTGGCGGCAACCAACCAGGCGCTGTCCCGCATCTTTGTGCTCGGGCTGACGGGGACCGCGCTGATCATGGCCGCGGCACTGATCTTTTCGATGCGCAAGGCCCACGCCATTTCAGCGGCGATCCAATCGGCCGCCGCCAAGCTGCAGCGGCTGGCCAGCGGCGAGCAATCCGGCCCGCCAAAGGCCGAAGACGAGATTCGCGCCGTATTCGCAGCGCTCGACACGCTGGCCGCGAGCCTGCAGGAAAAGAAGCGGATTGCCGAGCGTCTGCAGCAGGAAAAGGCCCGCGCAGAGGCCGCAACGGAGACGAAGTCCCGTTTTCTGGCCACCATGAGCCATGAAATCCGCACCCCGATCAACGGCGTTCTGGGCATGGCGGAGGTGCTGAACGAAACCCGGCTGACCCCGGAACAGACGTCCTGCACCAGCACGATCCTCGCCTCCTCCGAGGCGCTGCTGCGCATCGTCAATGACATTCTCGACTTTTCCAAGCTGGAAGCCGGCAAGGCGCAGATGCTGCAGCAGCCGTTCAACCTGCGCGATGTGATCTATGATGTGGCCACGCTGATGTCGCCGAGCGCCACCGCCAAGGGCGTTGAAATCTGCATCGACATCCCCGAGCACACGCCGCCGGAGTTCATCGGCGACAGCGGCCGGGTGCGGCAGATCCTGATGAACCTGGTCGGCAACGCCGTCAAATTCACTCTGGAGGGCCACATCAGCATCACGCTGAATTACGATCCCAGCCACAACATTCCGCTGTGCATCGACGTCCGCGACACGGGCGTCGGCATCCCCGAAGACAGCATCGGCCAGATCTTCCACGCCTTCGAGCAGGTGGAAAGCACCACCGCACGGCGCTTTGAGGGCACCGGTCTGGGGCTGGCCATCTCCTCGCGGCTGGCGCAGGCCATGGGCGGGCGCATCGACGTGGTCTCGCAGGCCGGCAAGGGCTCCTGCTTCACTGTGTGCCTGACGCTGCCGGTTGCGGCTCCGTCACCGGCGCCTTCCAGGCCGCTGGCCGGCAAACGGGTTGCCGTGGTGGCCGATCTGCCGTTCTCGCGCGATGTGCGGCTGCGCCAGCTGGCCTACTGGGGGGCGGACACGATGGTCCCGCCCGGGGCGGCAGAGCTGCTGGAGCAGGTGGAAGCGCTGGCCGCCCGGCAGCAGCAGCCGGACCTGGTGCTGGTGGAAAACAGCGTGCCGCTGGAACAGGCCAGGCAGCTGTGCCAGCGGCTGCACGGCCTGCCCGGCTGCCGGGAGCTGCCGGTGGTGTTCTGCGTCGGCAGCCGGCTGATCTCGGAATACCAGGCGCTCAAGCAGTGCAGGACCTTGCACGTGCTGATGAAACCTGCCCGCAACAGGGTGCTGCTGCGGATGCTGCAAGTGGCGCTGCAGCCCGGCGCAGAGCCTGCTGCCCCGGCTGCGCTGGCTGCGGCAGCCGCGCCAGCGGGCGCAGGATTCAGCCGCCTGCGGCTGCTGGTGGCGGAGGACAACCGCACCAACCAGCTGGTTCTGAAGAAGATGCTCGGCCCGTCCGGCATCCAGATGACCATTTGCAGCAACGGCCAGGAGGCGGTCGAGACCTTTGCGGCGCAGCCGTTCGATCTGGTGCTTATGGATATGTCGATGCCGGTGATGGACGGGCTTGAGGCGACCCGCCGGCTGCGGGCGTGGGAGCAGGAGAACGGCCGCGCGCCCTGCCCGATCCTGGCCCTGACCGCCAATGTGCTGAGCACTGATGAGGCCGCCTGCCGCGCGGCGGGCATGGTGGGTTTCCTGTCCAAACCCGTGCGCAAGCAGGAACTGCTGGATCAGATCGCCAAATGGACAGGCACCCCGGACGCCGGGAGCGCCGCACTGCAAGCCAGGCAAGCCTGACCCTCCCCCGCTCCGTGCGGCAGCTGCCCCTTGGCAGCCTTGCCCTGCCCGCGCCGCGCAATCACGCGATCACACGGTTTGACACGAAATCGTGAAGCACTACCTGAAACCTGCAGTCCGCGCAGGGGTGCATGTGCGGGGGATATCGGCGTTCGGCGGCACGGGGGGCACAGCGCTTTCGGGCCGCGCGACGGCAATTCCGGTGACAGTGTTTTTTTACGAGTGATTGGGGGATCACATGTCCAGTTTACAGATTGGGGCCGTACGGCCCTCCGATGGCACGTCCGCAAATCCAGACCATCCTGACTGGGGCGCAACCGGCACGGAACTGCTGAGACTGGCGGACAGCGGGCTGGGGCCGGATGGCGAAATGGCGGGTGGGGACCGGCCGAACCCGCGCGAACTGTCCAACATACTGTCAGCCCAGACCGGAGAAACGGCGAATGCCGCCGGAGCATCAGACTTTCTTTGGATCTGGGGTCAGTTCCTAGACCATGACCTGTCACTGACCGGCACCGAAAGCGGCGTGCGTGCGAACATTGAAGTTCCGGCAGGCGATCCGTTCTTCGATCCCTTTGGCACCGGCACCGCCATCATTCCGTTCACCCGGGTGGAACAGCACGACGGGGAATTCCTCAATGAGATCACCGCCTGCATCGACGCCTCGATGATCTATGGCTCAACCGCAGAGATGGTCGCCGCGATGCGGGGCGAAGGCGGCAAACTGAAGATGACCGAGGATCATTTCCTGAACCTCGAAGGCGACGGTTTCCTGACCGGCGATGTCCGCGCTGCCGAAAACGTTGCCCTGACCTCGATGCACACGCTGTTCACCCGCGAGCACAACCGGCTGGTCGAGGAGCTGGCGGCAAGGGATCCGTCGCTGACGGATGATCAGCTGTTTGAGGCCGCCCGCGCCCGGGTCGAGGCGCTGGTGCAAGCCATCACATTCAAGGAGTTTCTGCCGGTCCTGCTGGGCGAAAATGCCTTTGGCGCCTACCAGGGCCATGACCCGGATGTGAACCCGGGGATTGCGATCGAATTCTCCAGCGCCGTCTACCGGCTCGGGCACACCCTGCTGTCGGCCAACCTGCAGCGGGTCACCGAAAACGGCACCCAGCTGGACCCGCTGGCGCTGCGCGATGCGTTTTTTCAGCCGCATCTGGTCAGCCAGAATGGCATGGTCGAAAATGTCCTGCGCGGGGCGGCCACCCAGACTTCCGAAGCCATCGACACCAAGGTGGTGGAGGACGTGCGCTCCTTCCTGTTCGGGCCGCCGGGCGCGGGCGGGCTGGATCTGGCGGCGCTGAACATCCAGCGCGGGCGCGACATGGGCGTGGCCAGCTATAATGAGCTGCGCGAGGCTCTGGGCCTGCCGCGTGCGGAACGCTTCTCTGACATTACCTCCGACGCTGTACTGGCCGCCAAGCTGGAACAGGCTTATGGCGATACAGATCTGGTGGACGCCTGGATCGGCGGCCTGGCCGAGGACGCCTTTGGCAGCGGGCTGCTGGGGCAGACGTTCTCGCTTGTCATGATTGATCAATTTACCCGGCTGCGCGATGGCGACCCGTTCTGGAGCGAGGGCCGCGACGGCATCCCGGCAGACGAGCTGAAGGCGCTTTGGGACACGACGCTGTCAGACGTTATCCTGCGCAATACTGATGTTCAGAACCTGCAAAAAGATGCCTTTGCCGCAATGGACAGGATCGCGGGCACTGCCGGCGATGATGTTCTCAGCGGCGGCTCCGGGCAGGATTTCATCTTTGGCCGCAAGGGTGCGGATGTCCTCTCCGGCAAGTCCGGTGATGACGACCTGCAAGGGGGCGGCGGCAGGGACATCCTGGCCGGAAACCGGGGCAGCGATTGCCTGGACGGCGGCAGCGGCGCGGACAGGCTGAAGGGCGGCGGCGCAGCCGACTTCCTGTCAGGCGGCAGCCACAATGACGTTCTGAGGGGCGGATCAGGCCGCGACACCCTGGAAGGGGGCACGGGAAACGACACACTTGCCGGCGGCAAGGGAAATGATGTGCTGACCGGCGGTGAGGGCGCGGACTGCTTCGTGTTCAACACCCGGAAATCAGGCGCGGACACGATTACCGACTTCGAGCTTGGCGTCGACCGGACCAAAATCATCGGCCCGCATTCGTGGAGCGCACAGGCGATGGACACGGACGACGGGCTGGTCTTTGCGTTCGCGGACGGCTGCTCTGTGACGTTCGAAGGCATCACGCTAAGCGACTGGCAGGACGCCGGGGCAAGCTTTTTCTAGGCCCGTCAGCCGGCCGCAGTATACAAAAAGCCCCCGGCGCGGAAATTACAGGCGCCGATCGGAAACTTTCCGCCAGCCAGCGCCGGCCGATGTCGCAGGTCCCCGGTCCGCTGACGCAATCGAAGGACAGGCGCGCCTGCGCGCGGGCCTAACATTCCCGATCATCCCGCCGTCAGGACACCGATCCTGACCGGACGGCAACCGGCATCGGGGAGGACGCGCCGCCATGAAAGACAAGACAACCACCACCGAACAGGCGATGGCGCTGATCCGGGACGGGGATGTCGTGACCACCACCGGGTTCGTGCAAAGCTGCATCCCGGAGATGCTGCACGCGGCGCTGGAAAAGCGGTTTCTGGACCAAGGCGCCCCCCGCGACCTGACCCTGATCATGTGCGCCGGCGCCGGCGACAGCAAGGGGCTGGGCACCGGGCGGCTGCATCACGACGGCCTGTTGCGGCGGGTGATTGCCGGCAATTTCGGCCGCATGCCCAAGGTCGCCCAGGCCGCGCAGGAAAACAAGATCTGCGGCTACAACCTGCCGCAGGGGGTGATCTCCCAGCTTTACCGCGCCTGCGCCGCGGGCCAGCCCGGCCTGTTCTCCAAGGTCGGACTGCACACCTATGTCGACCCGCGCCACGGCGGCGGCAAGGTCAACAAGGTGACCGAAGAAGACATCGTCAAATACGTCCAGGTCGATGGCGAAGACTGGCTGTTCTACAAGGCCACCAAGATCGACGTTGCCTTCATCCGCGGCACCAGCGCCGACCGCTCCGGCAACATCAGCATGGAACGCGAGGCGCTGACGCTGGATTGCCTGGCCCAGGCGATGGCGGCCCACAACAACGGCGGCATCGTCATCGCCCAGGTGGAGCGCATCGTCGAGGACGGCTCGATCAAACCCAAAGACGTGAAGATCCCCGGCCTGCTGGTGGACTGCGTCTGTGTCGCCGATGACCCGGAGATGCACCGGATGAACTACGGCGTGCAGCACAATCCGGCGCTGTCGGGCGAAATCCGGGTGCCCTTGGGCGGCATCCCCAAGATGCCGCTGGATCAGCGCAAGATCATCGCCCGCCGCGCCGCCTTTGAACTGCCGCCCAACGGTGCCGTGAACCTCGGCGTCGGCGCGCCCGACGGTGTGGCCGCCGTGGCCAACGAGGAAAAAGCCACCCCCTACATCACCCTGACCACAGAGGCCGGCGCCGTTGGCGGGGTGCTGGCAGGCGGCTCCAGCTTCGGCTCCTCGGCCAATGCTGACGCCATCATCGACCAGAACCAGATGTTCGATTTCTACGATGGCGGCGGGCTGGACCTCACCTGCCTCGGCATGGCCGAATGCGACGCCGAGGGCAGCGTCAACGCTTCCCGCTTCGGCGGCCGCCTGAACGGCTGCGGCGGCTTCATCAACATCTCGCAGAACTCCCGCGCCGTGGTCTTTGCCGGCACCTTCACTGCGGGCGGGCTGAAGGTTGCTGTGGAAAACGGCGAGCTGCGCATCGTTCAGGAAGGCCGCAACAAGAAATTCGTGCGGCTGATCGAACAGATCACCTTTTCCGGGCCTTACGCCTCGCAGCGCTCGCAGCCGGTTCTTTACGTGACCGAACGCTGCGTGCTGCAGCTGACCCCCAAGGGGCTGGAGCTGATCGAGATCGCTCCCGGCATAGACCTGCAGCGCGACATCCTGGATCAGATGGAATTCAGGCCGATCATCGAAAACGTCGCCCTGATGGATGCGCGCATCTTCCGGGAGGAGCCGATGGGGCTGATGAACGACCTCTTGAACCTCAATCTCTCCGAACGCGTCACCTATGACGCCGCCCGCCACACCATGTTCGTCAACCTCGAGGGCTGGAGCGTCCGCAAGAAGCAGGACGCCGAGGATCTGGCCCGCGTGCTGCAGGACGCCTTCGCCCGGAGCGGCCGGGACGTGAACATGGTGATGAACCAGAACGGCTTCCGCATCGCCGAGGATCTGCAGGACGACTATGCCGCCCTGGTCGGCGAAAAGCTGGAGGCAAACAGTGCCTCGATCGCTCATTACACCACCAGCGCCTTCATGCGGCTGAAGATGCAGGGCGAACTCGCCAGCCGCAGTGTGCAGCCGCATATCTTCGAAAGCGGCGAGGAAGCGCATCAGGCCATTTGGGGCTCCTGAAGCGGCCGCGGCCGGCCCCAGCCCATGATGGGGCCGGCGCCGCATTTCTCTGGCCGCACCCCGCCCTTCCCGCCCCAATGGCACCGCTCCCGGGACCGGAGCACACCCCGAAACCCATCACACAGGGGCTGGCAACTCCTTATATTCATTTCCGTTTCCTGCCCGGCACCCTCTGGCTGCAAGGTCCTTCAGAGACCTGCTGGCAGGTTATTTGCGGGCCTTTAGAGAAGAACTGCATTTTTTTTCAAAAACCCTCTTGCACGCCCCCGCAACAAACTTTAGACAGCGCCTCACCGATGGGGTGTAGCCAAGTGGTAAGGCAGCGGTTTTTGGTACCGTGTACCGTAGGTTCGAATCCTACCACCCCAGCCATCGGCCTCTCACAAAAGAAACTAAGCACCCGTTAGCCCCGAAAAGGCCCCCGGTTTCGGCCCCAGTGTTTTGGCGTACTGTTAGCGGCTTCAGAACGGGTGCCCAGGGTGGGTCGGGAGGCCCCCAGTATACCGCTGGAGGCCATCGCCACGGGTTAGAGCAAGCTGAAGTCCACACCGTTCGCCCAATGATCCCAGTCGTCGCGCTTGTTATCCGCCGCCGACCCCTCGATCAGATGTTCTGGCCGACAGCACAGTTGATTCCCACCCCCTTTGCCTGAAAGACGGTTTCGCTGCAGAGAGTGCGGGACTTGGCCATGGCCGCGCCCTTGGCGAGGGAAAATTCACACTGCCCTTCTGCCCCGCCAACTCCTCCGCCGTTTCCGCCGCGCTGCGATCAGGTCGCGGGGTTTGCATCCGCACGATCCGGCCCGGAATTACGCGCTGAAGCAGAAATTGCACGCATACCGTGCGTAGCCGCCGCCAAACTTCAGACAGCGGCAAACCGCCTTGCGAGGCTGCAGCAAGGCGGCCTGAACAGCCTACACAGTGCCCGGTTGAAGAGTGACGCAAGGTCACTTATGATGCCGGAACGCACGCAGGCTTGCTGCTGATGCAACGTGCTGAACCTCCCCTTCAATATTTTACAATCAGTAATTGCAAAACAAATTAAGGCAATGCAATATGATGGTGATTTAATATTAGATGCAACAATCGTTCAGTGGGGTTGACGGATGACTGTCTTTCTCAAGATTTGCCGGTTTGGAGCTTTTGGCGTCTTTGATGCGCAAGGGGAAAACGTACAGCTGGGGGCCAAGCACCAGGCGCTGATGTCGCTGCTGTCCACGGCCGACGGAGGGATACGGACGCGGGCGTTTCTGGAGAAGACACTGTGGTGCCTGGCACAGCCGGAGCAGGCCAAGGCCAGCCTGCGCACGGCGCTGTCGACGCTGCGGCGGCACCTGGGGCCGGAGGCGGCCAAGCTGCTGTTTGCCAACCGCGAACGGGTCATTCTGGACCTGACCCGGGTGGAGCTGGACAGCTGCGCTGGCAGTTCGGAATTCATGGAAGGTTTTGAGCTGCCTCATGAATCCGTCTTCAATAGCTGGCTGTCGGACACCCGAGCGGAGTTTTCCCGCAGTTCCGCGCACCCGGTGCCGCAGGCTGGTGCCGCTCCGGGGCGGGTGATCCTGGACAGATTGCTGCCTTCGATTGCGGTTCTGCCCTTTGTTCACCGGTCGCCGGGGGCCGCGGATGCGCCGCTTGGATCGCTGATGTCCGAAGAGCTGTCGCGGCACCTGTCGCGCAGCTGGGCTTTCTCGGTGACGTCCTACCTCGCCTCACGCCAGTTCGACCCGGAAAAGGTGCGCCCGGCCGAGGTGTCCTCGGTTGCGGGGGTCGACTACCTGATTTCGGGAACGGTCACCAGCGACGGCGGCCGGTTCCGCGCCGAAATAGACCTGCATGATGCGGTCCGCGAGAAGGTGATCTGGTCGCGCAGCTTTGACGGCAGCAAGAGCAGCCTGATGGAGGGGCGCAGCTCCGTCCTGCGCAACGCGACGCTGCAGATCGGCCAGACCGCCGCGGGCGAGGCGGTCCGGCTGGCCGGGTTCAAGCCGCTGAAGGCGCTGGAAAGCCATGTGCTGCTGATGGCGGCGATCTCACTGATGCAGGAAATGGACGCGGGCAAATTTCAGCGCGCGCATGAAATCCTGTCCCATCTGCTGGAGCGCGAGCCGAACCATGCGCTGCCGCTGACCTGGATGGGATTCTGGCATGTGATGCGGGTGGAAAAGGGGCTGTCGCCGAACCGGGAGGAGGACAGCCGTCTTGCCAGCAGGATGGCGGACGCGGCCATTGACGCGGCGCCCGCGTTCTCACTGGCCCACACCCTCAAGGGGCTCATCTCCAGCCACCTGACCTTCCGGTTCGACCTGGCGCAGGACGCTTATGACCTGGCGCTGCGCGACAACCCGAACGAAGCCCTGGCGCTGCTGCTCAAAGGGGCGACGCTGGCGTACCAGGATATGCCGGACGCGGCGGTGCAAATGACAGATGCGGCGCGGCAGCTGACCCCCTTGGGACCGCAGTGCTATTATTTTGACGCGATTTCGGCCCTGGCACATTTGTCGGCCCGCAATTACGGCCGCGCGATCGAACTGGCCGACCGCTCGCTGGAGGCCAAGGGCGCCTTCCCGGTGCCGCTGCGCTCCAAGGCGATTGCCTTGCAGATGTCCGGGCGGGGCGACGAGGCCCGGAGCACGGTGCAGAAGCTGCTGGAGGCCGCGCCGAAGTTCTGCCTGTCGCAATTCCAGCGTGACAACCCCGCCGCGATGAGCCCTGCGGGACCGGAATGGGCCTCTGCCCTGCGGCAGGCCGGGGTGCCGGAGTAACCCTGGCCGGGCGCCGCCAAGCCCCGGCTGCCGGGTGACGCTGGGAAATGCGCATCTGGCCCACATCTTTTGCCGAAAGGCCAGGATAAACGTGTTAGCATCCGGTAGAACCCGGCGGCTGGCCGGGCCGGCAATGACCCGCAAAGGGCGGCGCAGGGAGAGGGCGTGAGCGAACATCTGGAATTTGAACGGCGCTTCTCGGGCTTCGGGCCGGCGGTCCGGCCCGAGGAACGGACACAGGAGATTCTCGACATTGTGGACGGCTTCATGCACCGCTGGGGCTACTCGGCCAGCAATCTGATCGGCGCAGAGCTGACAGTGGGGCATCTTGGCGGCAGTCCGGAAGGGGCCCCGGACCTGATATTCCGCATGGCGGCGCTGGACTATTTCGAAATTGTCATCCGCAGCGGCAACGGCACCGTCAGCTATGGCGGCTGGCTCACCGGCACCTTACCGGTCTCGGTGTCCAGTGAGCAGGTCAACGGCCGCCCGGTTCTGCTTACCGCCTGCCGCGAGGGCGGCCGGATCCGCCACGTGTTCGATCCGCTGGCCGGGTACCGTCCGGTGGCGGATGCCGCTAACCTGCCGTTGCATGCTGTGTGGCGGCTCTCGGACCCGGCCTAGGCGCAGCCCCAAGACGCTTGCGGTCATCTGCTCCGGCACCGCCGCGCCGCTGCCGGCCGGTAAAATACAACGGACTTTCCCGCGCCTGCTCATGCTTTCTTTAGAGTCTTTCTGGCCTTCTAGCACAAATATGCAGGCGGGCGGACTTGCACCTGCAATCCCTGACCAGTCCCGCGCGCCAGCGGGGTGCCCCATGACTGGCCCGGGTTCAGATAGAAGCGGGCGGATGCATTGGGTGAGACGATGACCATTGAAAAAGACGTTCCGGCGCGGCGCCGTTTCCGGCTGTTTTCCAGTATTGGCGCCAAGATCACGCTGATCCTGATGACGATGGGCGCTGCCTGCGCCGTGGGCGGCATCCTGGTCACACTGGTGTTTGCGCAGACCGGCCGCGAAATGCAGGTTCTGACGCAAGAGAAAGTCCCGCAGCTGGAGCTGAGCAGCCGCCTGGTAAATGCCGCAGGCCAAGCCAAAAACACGATGATCGGCGTTCTGCAGGCCGGATCGGTTGAGGATCTGGCCCAGGCCGAGGAAAAGGCCGCCGCCGCCATCGCGCATCTGAACAGCACGGTCGCCGGGCTGCCCGCAGGGGAGCAGGCCCAATTCGCACCGGAGGCCGCTGCCGCTGCTGAACGGCTCAATAACCTGATTGCCGCGCGCAAGG
The DNA here is from genome assembly GCF_006740765.1 of Leisingera aquaemixtae. Lineage (GTDB taxonomy): Bacteria > Pseudomonadota > Alphaproteobacteria > Rhodobacterales > Rhodobacteraceae > Leisingera > Leisingera aquaemixtae. Next base: position 409,552 of record NZ_CP041159.1, on the reverse strand, counting down.
GCGCCTTCGCCAACCAGGTTGCAATCGACACCCGGACCGCCCGCCTGCAGACCCTCAGCCAGGCGGTGCAGGACAAGCTTGTCATGGTCGCCTCCGAAGCCCGCAACAGCCTGATGGACGGCGGCGAAGAGACCATCATCCAGGTCGATGAGGTCCTGAACGATCTGGTGGAGCAGCAATTCGGCGGACTGCAAACGCTGCTGGAAGCACGCGCGGACATCAGCATCCTGTCCGGCGCGGCGCTGGCACTGGGGCATGTGCGCGACGTCCCGACCAAAGGGGCGCTCAAGAAAATGGCCAAAGACGCGCTGAAACGGCTGGAGCCGGTGCTGGGCCGGCTCGAAGAGCTGGGACTGGACGCCGGCCGGGTGCAAAAGGTCCGCGAGTCGGTGGAGCTGTTCCGCTATACTCTGACGGCCAGCCGCAAGGAGTTGAAGGACAGCCGCAAGGAGGTGCTGGCCGCCCGCAACGCCAGTGTGCGCCCGCTGACGCAGGCGATGGAGCGGATGGTATTCACCCTGTCGGTCGCAGCAACCCAGGCCAGTGCCGACAACCGCACCGCCATCCAGGGCTTGCTGGACAACCAGGTCGGCGTGCTGCAGCAGCTTCTGGAAATCAACGGCTGGATCAGCGCCTTTCAGGTTGCGGCGCTGGACATGGCCGCAGCGCATGAGATTTCCGCCGCCCGGGCCGCTGCCGGACCGCTGCAGGACGCCGCCGCTGCGCTGGCGGGCTACAGCGGGTTCAATGACGGGGTGTTTGCTCAGGAACTGGAAGGGATGATCGCGCTTGCCGATCCCTCGCAAGGCCTGCCGGTGTTCAAGGCCGCGGCGCTGGAGGCTGCGGCCGAAGCTGCCACCGCATCGCAGGCCACCGTGGACGCCGTGCTGGAATTTGCCGGCAAGGCGACCGCGCTCGGCGCCGAAAGCCAGCTGGAAATCGCCTCGATCGCGGACGGGCTTGCCAGCGACGTGACCGCAGCACAGCGGCAGCTGCAGATCCTGGCGGCTGTGGCGGCGGCGGTGTTTCTGGCGGCGCTGGTTCTGACCCGGATCCTGATCCTGCGCCCGCTGGCCGATATCAGCGGCACAACTGAGCGGCTGGCCGCCGGAAATCTGCGCCCGGTGACCGGTTACGAGCGCTCCAGCGATGAAATTTACCGGATCGCCACGGCGCTGTCGGTGTTCCGCGACGGGCTGGTGCAAAAGGCCGAAGTGGAGGCCGCAGCCGAAGCTGAGCGCGATGCGCGCCTGGCCGAGCAGACCGCCGCGGTTACGGCCATCGGCAGCGGTCTGGAACGGCTGTCGCAGGGCGATCTGACCTACCGCATCCGCGGCGAAATGGGCGAAGGCTATGCCAAGCTGCGCGACGATTTCAACGCGGCGCTGGAGAAGCTGGAGGCCTCGGTGAGCAGTCTCAGCGCCAGCGGCCAGTCGATTGCCGGCGGCAGCACCGAAATTTCCTCGGCGTCCCGCAACCTCTCCGAACGTTCGGAGCACACTGCCCAAACCCTGGCCGGAACCGCGGCGGCGGTGAACCAGCTTTCGGTTTCCATCGCCGGCACCGCACAGGCTTCGGGAGAGGCCTCCGCCTCGGTCGAGGCGGCACGCCAGAACGCCAATGAGAGCATTGAGGTGGTCAAGCGGACCTACGGCGCGATGGAGGCGATCAAGGAAAGCTCCGAGAAGATTTCCCGGATCATCGGCATGATCGAGGCAATTGCCCAGCAGACCAACCTGCTGGCGCTAAACGCCGGCGTCGAGGCGGCCCGGGCAGGCAATGTCGGCAAGGGGTTTGCCGTGGTCGCTTCGGAGGTGCGGACGCTGGCGCACCGGTCCAAGGAGGCCGCCACGGAAATCGCCGCCTTGGTGGAGGAAGCGGGCCAGAATGTCGAGCTTGGCGCCGATCTGGTCGAACAGACCCGCGCGGCGATCAGCGACATTTCTGCCTCTGTCGCCAGCGCGGCCGACCTTATGAAGTCCATTTCCCAGGCATCCTCGGAACAATCCGGCAGCCTGCAGGAGATCAACACCGCAATGGCCAATCTCGACGACGCCACCACCCGCAACGCGGCCCTGTTCGAGGAGGTCACCTCCTCCAGCCTGGGGCTGTCCAAGGAAGCTCAGGCCATGGCTGGCGCCATCGGCGCCTTCCGCACCCAAGCCGCGGCCCCCGGAGAGGGTGCCCGCGGCCAGGAGCAAGAGGAGATCTGGCGGCTGCAGGCCTGAGGCGGCGCTCGAAACAGCCCTGCCCTACTCCCCGGCAACGAAGCGGTAGCCGCTGCCGGACCGTTCTGCCCGCCCGATGCCGCCGCCCGGCAAGTGATAGCCAATCAGCCGCATCTGCTCCGCGGCCAGCTGATCCAGCAGGCGCAGGCGCGTCGCGGCCGCCGCTTGCGGATCCTGGTCCGAACCGACCGGCCAGGAGGGTTCTGCAAAGCTGACATGGTGATTGCCAACCGCGTCGCCCAGGATCAGGACGCTTTCACTGCCGCCGCGGACTTCAAAGGCCATATGCCCCGGCGTGTGGCCGGGGGTGGCGCGGGCGGCAACGCCGGGCAGGATTTCCGCCCCATCGGCGAACAGCTGCACCCTGTCCTCCAGCGCCTCCATCCGGCGGCGCGCCCCGGCGGCCATGGCAGCGCGGCTGCTGCCGATGCTGGCGGCCGTGTCCGGATCGTACCAGTAATCCCATTCATCCTGCCCCATCAGAAAGGCCGCCTCGGGGAACAGCAGTTCATCGAAATCGTCCAGCACCCCCCACAGATGATCCGGGTGGCAATGGGTAAAGACCACGTGGGTTACCTCCTCCGGGGCGACCCCGATGGCCTCCAGCGCCCCTGGCAGCTTGCCCGCGCTGTCCTGAAACCCCGGCCCGGAGCCTGCGTCAAACAGAACCACCCTGCCCTCGCCCCTGAGCAGGGTGACATTGACCTCTGGCATCAGCGGCCCCGCCCCGATCCCGTAGCGGTGCAGCAGCGGTTGCAGCGCCTCTGGGTCAAGCCCGCCAAAGATGAACTCCGGCGGAAGGGTCAGGTGGCCGTCCGACAGCGTTTCAATCTTCTTGGCCCCCAGCTCGATCCGGGCCAGCGCCCATCCCGGTGCCGCCGCCGCAGCCAGCCCCGCCGCAGCCGCCAGGCCGAAATTCCGTCTGCTTAAGGCCATCGCCCTTCCTCCCGCTTCAGTCAGACTGCATCAAATGCAAATATTCCATTTGATGAATTATAAGGCATGGCCGCAGCAACGCAAACGCCTGCATTGCCGCAGTCCTGCCAGACCGGCCAGCAGCGGCGCTAAACCAGCCCCAGAGCGGCGCAATGGCTGCGCAGCGCGGCGCAAAACCGCTGCGCGGCAGCGGTCAGCCGGTGCTCGCGGCGGGTGCACAGGCCAACCGGGCCCAAGGTGCTGTCCGTGTTCACCGGCAGCGCGGTCATGGTGCCTGCCTGCAGATCCGGCCGCACCACGCCGTGGCTGATGATCCAGACCGCCTGATGCGCCAGCACGAAGCGGCGTCCAAAGGAAGATGAGACCGTCTCGACCGGGAAGCGCGGCAACGCCAGCCCCTGCTCCAGAAACATCCGCTCGACCAGAGGGCGGATGATAGACCCTTCCGACGGCATCAGCACCGGGTAATCCTCAAACACCGCGGGCGGCAGATGGGCAGCCCCGGCCAGCGGGTGGCCTGCCGCGACCACCACCGCCACCCGCTCGCGGTACAAGGGGTCGAATTCCACCCCGGCCATCGTTTCCGGCGCGGGCAGCCGGCCGACCACCACATCCAGGCTGCCGCGGCGCAGCTGGTCGATCAGATACTGATTGCCGCCGGACATCACCAGAAACCGCCCCGGCGCCCTGCCTGCGCGCAGCTGCGCCAGCGTGTCGGGCACCAGATCCGCTGCCACTGTGGGCAGCGCCCCGATGGAGACCTGCGGCCCCTCCGCCTCCCCCAGACCCTGCAGCAGCGCCACCCCGTCACGCGCCAGCGCCAGGCTGCGCCCCGCATGATCCCGGAACAGCTCTCCATAGCTGCTGAGCCGGATGCCGCGGCCGTGTTTTTCCACCAGCGGCTTGCCGCAGACCGCCTCCAGCTCGCGCAGCGCCCGGGTAACAGCGGGCTGAGTCATGCCCAGCGCCTCAGCCGCCTGGGTGACGCTCAGCTTGCGGGCGACTTCAACGAAGACTTCAAGATGGCGCAGCTTCAAAGAGGACGAAAGTCTCATATCACCACAGGTATCATTTCATGCCTGATTGGGGATTATACAGATCACCTGCGGTATGCGATACTCCTGTGCAAAGGGAGACCGCAATGACGCAAGACCGATACGACCGCGGCATGCAAGTCCGGCGCAGGGTGCTGGGCGACGCCCATGTGGACCGCGCCGAGGCCGCCAAGACGGCGCTGGACCAGCCGTTTCAGGAGCTGATTACTGAGGCCGCCTGGGGCACGGTCTGGGCGTCGGACCGGATTTCCATGCGGGAACGGTCGATGCTGACATTGGCGCTGCTGGCAGCGACCGGCAATTTCGCTGAGATCCCGATGCACATCCGAGCCACCGCCCGCACCGGCGCCAGCCAGGCAGACGTGCAGGAGGCCTTCCAGCATGTGGCCATCTATGCCGGCGTGCCGCGCGCCAATCAGGCGCTGAAACTGGCCAAGGAAACCTATGCCGCAATGGCAGCCGAAGGGGAGGAGCCCGCATGAGCACGCCGCCGAAAGAGGGGGAGTTCTATCAGCGCGACCGCCGCTGGCACCCACCTGCCCTGTCGCAGGACTACAAGACCTCGGTCACCCGCTCGCCCAAATTCCCGCTGATCAGCCTGGAGAACACCGCCAGCGAGATCACCGGCCCGGTGTTCGGCCACAACGATTTCAACGCCACCGACAATGACCTGCTGAGCAATTTCGCCCAGCCCGGCGAAAGCCCGATCGGCGAGCGCATCATCGTGCATGGCCGGGTGCTGGATGAAAACGCCCGCCCGGTGCCGAAGACGCTGGTGGAGATCTGGCAGGCCAATGCCTCCGGCCGATACCGGCATAAGAAGGACAGCTATCTTGGGGCGCTGGACCCGAATTTCGGCGGCTGCGGCCGGACGCTGACGGATGCGAACGGCTGCTACCATTTCCGCACTGTAAAGCCCGGCGCTTACCCCTGGCGCAACTGGGTGAACGACTGGCGGCCCGCGCATATCCACGTTTCGGTCTTCGGCAGCGGTTTCGCCCAGCGGCTGATCACCCAGCTCTATTTCGAGGGCGACCCGCTGACTGCCCGCTGCCCGATCGTGAACACCATCCCGGACCCGGAGGCGGTTGAGATGCTGGTGGCCCGGCTCGACATGAACGCCACCATTCCGCTGGACACCATCGCCTATCGCTTTGACATCGTGCTGCGCGGGCGGCGGTCCACCCTGTTTGAAAACCGGCTGGAGGGAAACTGATGCGGCAGAAGCTGGAATACCTGAAAGAAACCCCCTCCCAGACCGCTGGTCCTTATGTCCATATCGGCCTGGCCCCTGGTGCTGCAGGGTTTGAGATCTACGATCAGGAGCTTGGCTGGGACATTGCAGGCCCCAATGCCAAAGGCGCGCGCATCCGGGTCGAGGGCGTGGTGACAGACGGCACCGGCTCGCCGGTCAAGGACGTGCTGCTGGAGGCATGGCAGGCCAATGCGGACGGCGTCTATGCCCACCCCGAACATCCGGGCGAGGTGGAGCAGGGGTTCCGCGGCTGGGGCCGGGTGATCACCGACTTTGAGACCGGCGAATGGGGATTTGACACCGTGAAGCCCGGGCCTGTGATGGGCCGGGGCGGGCAGATGATGGCGCCGCACATCAATCTGTGGATCGTCGCGCGCGGCATCAACGTCGGGCTGAATACCAGGGTCTATTTCGAGGACGAAGAAGAGGCCAATGCGGCAGACCCGGTGCTGAATGTGATAGAATGGGAGCGCCGCCGCGCCACACTGATCGCCAAGCGCGAGGCGCGGGACGGTCTGGCAGTCTACCGGTTCGACATCCGCCTGCAGGGCGAAGATGAGACCGTGTTTTTCGACATTTGAAGGGGAATTTCATGAGCACACCCTGCATCATCTGCGTGGCCATCACCGGCTCTGTCCCGACCAAGGAGAACAATCCGGCGGTACCTGTCACTATCGCGGAACAGATCGAAAGCACGCAGGAGGCGTTTGAGGCCGGCGCCTCGATTGCGCATTGCCATGTGAGGAATGACGATCAGACGCCGACCTCGGATCCGGAAAGATTCGCGCGGCTTATGGAAGGGCTTCAGAAACACTGCCCCGGCATGATTATACAGCTGTCGACAGGCGGCCGCTCCGGCGCCGGGCGCGAGCGCGGCGGCATGCTGCCCCTGCGCCCCGACATGGCATCGCTGTCGGTGGGCTCCAATAATTTCCCTACAAGGGTCTACGAGAACTCCCCCGATCTGGTGGATTGGCTGGCTTCTGAGATGCGCACCTATGAGGTGAAGCCGGAGATCGAGGCGTTTGACCTCTCGCACATCCACCAGGCGGTGAAGATGAACCGCGAGGGGCGCATTCCCGGCACGCTTTACGTCCAGTTCGTGATGGGAGTGAAGAACGCGATGCCGGTGGATAAGGACGTGTTCGACTACTACGTCAAAACCATGCAGCGGCTGGCGCCGGAGGCCCAGTGGTGCGGTGCCGGGGTTGGTCCGGGGCAGATCCTGGTCAACGAATGGTCGATTGCCGCAGGCGGCCATACCCGCACCGGGCTGGAGGACAACATGCGGCTGGACCGCGAGACGCTGGCCCCCTCCAACGCGGCGCTGGTGAAACGGGCCGCAGACCTGTGCGCGAAATACGAGCGGCCCGTCGCCACCTGGCAGCAGGCGCGCCAGATCCTGGAACTGCGCCCCGCCTGAATGCGCCCGCTTCGGGCCAGCGGCCCGAAGCCATGCCCAAGGCCGCCAGGCGGCCCGTCAGGGCAGCCGCGGGCGCGGGAGCGCCCCGCCGGGCTTGCTCAAACCTCGCCGGACAGATCCTTGAGGATCGGGCAATCCGGGCGGCTGTCACCTGCGCAGCCTTTGACCAGTTCGCCCAGCGTGTCGCGCATGGCCTGCAAGTCGGCGATCTTCTCCTCGATCTTGGCCAGATGCTCCAGCGCCAGCTGTTTCACATCGGCGCTGGCGCGGCTTTCGTCCTCGTAGAGCGCCATCAGGGTGCGGCAGTCCTCGATGGTGAAGCCCAGCGCCCGGGCCCGGCCCAGAAACGCCAGCTTGTGCAGATCGGTCTCGGCAAAGCAGCGGTAGCCGTTGGCGCTGCGGTGCGGTTTGATCAGGCCGATATCCTCGTAATAGCGGATCGTCTTGGCGGGCAGCCCGGAGCGGCTGGACACGTCACCGATGTTCATGCGCGCGCCTCCTGTCCGCCTGCAGCCGCTGCTGCGCGGGCAGTTTGGCCCTCCTCTATCGCCGGTTTCAGACGGCGCAGGCGCAGCGCGTTCGACAGCACAAACACGCTCGACAGCGCCATCGCGCCCGCGGCCAGCGCAGGCGACAGCAGCGGCCCGCCGAAGGGATACAGCACCCCGGCTGCCACCGGGATCAGCAGCACGTTGTAGCCAAAGGCCCAGACCAGGTTCTGGCGGATGTTGCGCATGGTGGCGCGGCTGACCGTCAGCGCATTCACCACCCCGCGCAGATCGCCGGAGACCAGCACCACATCGGCGGCCTCGATCGCCACGTCGGTGCCGGTGCCGATGGCAATGCCCGCATCTGCCGTGGCCAGCGCAGGCGCGTCATTGATGCCGTCGCCGACGAAAGCCAGGGTGCCGTGCTCCTGCTGCAGCTCTGCAATTGCGGTCACCTTATCCGCCGGCAGGCATTCCGCCTTCACCGCGTCAATGCCCAGCTGCGCGGCAATCGCCTGCGCGGTGGCCGCAGCATCGCCGGTGATCATCGCCACCTTCAGCCCCTGATCATGGAACGCCTTGATCGCGGCAGGGGTGCCCGGCTTGACCGGATCGGCCACCGCAATCACCGCCGCCGCCCGCCCGTCAATGGCTGCGTACAGCGGGGTTTCGCCGCGCTCTGCCAGCCGCTGCCCCTCAGCCTCAAGTGCGCCCAGCGCAATGCCTTCGCGGACCATCAGCCGGGCAGCGCCCACCAGCACCTCGCGCCCCTCGGCCCGGGCCCGCAGGCCATAGCCCGGGATCGCCTCAAAAGCATCCGCCTTGGGCAGGCCCTTGCCTGCCGCTGCCGTGATGGCGCGGGCGATGGGATGCTCCGACTGCGCCTCCGCCGCGCCGGCCAGACGCAGCACCTCGTCCCGGCTGAAGCCCTCGGCACAGACCAGCGCAGTCAGCGACGGGCGCCCCTCGGTCAGGGTGCCGGTCTTGTCGAGCGCCACCACCTGCACTTCCTGCAACCGCTGAAGCGCGTCACCCTTGCGGAACAGAACACCCATCTGCGCCGCGCGCCCGATGCCCACCATGATCGACGTCGGCGTTGCCAGCCCCATCGCGCAGGGGCAGGCAATGATCAGCACCGAGACGCCGGCCACCAGGGCCAGCGGCAGCGACGGCGCCGGGCCGAACAGCGACCAGGCCAGCACGGTCAGCGCCGCAACCGCAATCACCGCGGGCACGAACCACAGGGTGATGCGGTCGACCATCCCCTGCACCGGCAGCTTGGCGCCCTGCGCCTGCTCCACCATGCGGATAATCTGCGCCAGAACGGTGTCGCGGCCCACGCGGGTGGCGCGGAATTCCAGTGCCGAATTGCCGTTGATGGTGCCCGCCGTCACCTCGTCGCCCGGAGCTTTCGCCACCGGCACCGGCTCGCCGCTGATCATGCTTTCATCAATGTAGGAGCTGCCCGAGACAATCTCGCCGTCAACCGCGATGCGTTCGCCCGGGCGGACACGGATCAGGTCGCCTGCCCCGATCTCCTCCACCGGCGTCTCCACCGCCTCGCCAGCGGCGACAACCATGGCGGTTTTCGGCTGCAGCCCGGCCAGCTTGCGGATGGCGGCGCCGGTGCGCCCCTTGGCGCGCGCTTCCAGGAAACGCCCGGTCAGGATCAGCACCACAATCACCGCCGCGGCCTCGTAATAAACATTGGCGGTGCCTGCCGGCAGCAGCCCGGGCGCAAACGTGGAGATAACCGAAAACCCGTAAGCCGCAGAGGTGCCCAGCGCCACCAGCGCATTCATATCAGGCGCGCCCCGGAACAGCGCCGGGAAACCCTTGGTGTAGAACTGCCGCCCCGGCCCTGCCAGCACCAGGGTGGTCAGGGCAAATTGCAGCAAATAACTGTTTTGCATACCGATATTGGCCGCCACCCAATGATGCAGCGCCGGAATGATGTGGCCGCCCATCTCGATCAGGAAGACCGGCAGCGTCAGCACCGCCGCGATCAGCACCTGCCGCCCCAGCGCGGCAATCTCATCCGCCTTGCGCTGGCTTGCTTGCTCCGCCTCATCCGGGGCGCCGCTGCTCAGCCGCGCCGGATAACCCGCTTCTGTCACCGTGCGGGCCAGGTCCGCGGCGCGGACCGCCCCGGTCAGGAACCGGACCTGCGCGGTTTCGCTGGCCAGGTTCACACGCGCCTCCAGCACGCCCGGCACAGCCAGAAGCGCCCGCTCCACCCGCCCCACACAGGACGCGCAGGTCATACCGCTGAGCGCCAGGGTCACCTCGGACTCAGCCGCCGGATAGCCTGCGGATTGCAGCGCATCCGTCAGCTGAACCAGTTTCACCTCCGGCGCGGCCTCAACCTGGCCGGTTGCGTTTGCAAGGTTCACGGAAGCCGCCTCAACCCCGTCAACGGCCGCCAGGGCACGTTCGGCACGCCCGGCACAGCCTGCGCAGCTCAGGTTGGTGATTTGCAGTGATATACGGGTGTTTTCTGACATGGGAGACCTGCGGTTTTGTCCTATGCTGGATCATATGAGGGTTCCAGTCAGGGGAAGGTCAAGACCCCGCGGCAAGATTCCTTCCCAAAACTGGAAGCCTGCGGGCAAGCAGCTGGAAAACGAAGGTTTTGCCTTCCTTGACCGATGGCGCGGACCGCTGCTCAGCCGTCGCATTCGGGGCCAAGCCCAGCACGCCGGGACTGATAGGGTGCCGAGGCGGCGCTTGCGTGCGCCGGCCTGCAAATGTAACGCTGAGGCAATCAGACCCGCGGTGCTGCTGCTGGCAACGCATTCACCCCGGTCCCGCCCTGCGGCGGCCCGGCCCCGGAGAATATGGACGAAGGACCAGTCACATGATCAAAACCCGCGCCGCCGTTGCGGTTGCCCCCGGCAAACCGCTGGAAATCATGGAGGTGAACCTCGAAGGCCCCAAGGCGGGTGAGGTTCTGGTGGAAATCAAGGCAACCGGCCTCTGCCACACCGATGAATTCACCCGGTCGGGCGATGACCCCGAAGGCATCTTCCCGGCGATCCTGGGCCATGAGGGCGCAGGCGTCGTGGTCGAAGTCGGCGAAGGCGTGACCAGCCTGAAGCCCGGCGACCACGTGATCCCGCTTTACACGCCCGAATGCCGCGAGTGCGAATACTGCCTCAACCCCAAAACCAACCTGTGCCAGGCGATCCGCTCCACCCAGGGCCAGGGCCTGCTGCCCGATGGCACCACCCGCTTCTCGATGCTGGATGGCACCCCGATCCATCACTACATGGGCTGCTCGACCTTTGCGAACCACACCGTGGTGCCGGAAATCGCGCTGGCGAAAATCCGGGCGGACGCGCCGTTTGACAAGGTCTGCTACATCGGCTGCGGTGTCACCACCGGTATCGGCGCGGTGATCAACACCGCCAAGGTGGAAATCGGCTCGCGCGCGGTGGTCTTTGGCCTCGGCGGCATCGGCCTCAACGTGATCCAGGGCCTGCGGCTGGCCGGTGCCGACCAGATCGTCGGCGTCGACCTGAACCCGGGCAAGGTCGAAATGGCCACGAAATTCGGCATGACCGATTTCGTCAACCCGGCTGAGGTCGAAGGCGATCTGGTGGCGCATCTGGTCGAGCTGACCGGCGGCGGCGCGGATTATACCTTTGACGCTACCGGCAACGTGCAGGTCATGCGCACCGCGCTGGAATGCGCCCACAAGGGCTGGGGAGAAAGCATCATCATCGGCGTGGCGCCCGCAGGGGCCGAGATTTCGACCCGCCCGTTCCAGCTGGTCACCGGCCGGGTCTGGAAAGGCACCGCCTTCGGCGGCGCGTCCGGGCGCACCGACGTGCCGAAGATCGTCGACTGGTACATGGACGGCAAGATCGAGATCGACCCGATGATCACCCACAAGCTGACTCTGGATCAGATCAACGAAGGCTTTGACCTGATGCACGAGGGCAAGTCGATCCGCGCCGTGGTCGAATTCTGATCCCCAGGATTGATGTGAAACAGATGAAACGCAGGCCCGGGAGCCTGCGTTTTTTTCGCGCAAAAGTTGTCAGCTGACAATTAGTGTTCGCTTGCGGTTTCCACCGCATCCAGCCTGACACCGTAGCCCCAAAGCCGGCGCAGGTGCTTCAGCACCTCTTCCTGTTCCTCTTCATCCAGGTGGATGCCGTCGCGCACGGTGTGGGTCAGTTTCAGCTCCCGGTCGCCGCGCAGGTCCGCGTCCGTCACCTGAATGTCCGGTTCCAGATAGGCCAGGTCATACTGCTTGGCCAGATCGCGCCGGATCGCCTTATAGCCGGCCCGGTTGTGAATCTGGCTGACAACCAGATTGGGCAGATCCGCGTCATTGGTCAGCGTGAACAGCTTGAATTTGCGGATCAGGTTCGGAGACAGGAACTGCTGGATGAAGCTTTCGTCGCGGTAATTCGCCCAGGCATCGCGCAGCACACCGCGCCAGTCCGGGTTGCCGGCAAAATCCGGGAACCATTCACGGTCTTCGTCGGTCGGGTTCTGGCAGATCCGGCGGATGTCCTGCATCATCGCAAAACCCAGCGCATAGGGGTTGATGCCCGAATAGCGCGGATCGTCGTACTCCGGCTGCATCACCACATTGGTGTGGCTGTGCAGCATCTCCATAAAGGCGCCTTCGGTGATCTGGCCCTGCTCATAAAGCTTGTTGATGATGTAGTAATGCACAAAGGTCGCGCAGCCCTCGTTCATCACCTTGGTCTGCTTCTGCGGATAAAGGTACTGTGCCAGCATCCGCACGATGCGCAGGATCTCGCACTGCCAGGGCTCCAGCTTCGGGCTGTGCTTCTCCAGGAAATACAGCAGGTTTTCCTGCGGCAGGTTCATCTGCTTGCGGCGCGCGCTGAAGGAGGCGTCCTCTGGCTGTTCCAGCTTGTCCCGGCCCAGAGTGGAGTCGGTCCAGATATCCAGCACGCTCTGGCTGCTTTCATAGCCCTCGCGCACCTTCTGCATGGCGACCAGCTCCTCGCTGGTCGGTTTGGGCGGGCGGCCATAGCGGAACACGCCCTGAGACTGAAGCGCATGGGCGGCGTCCAGCACCTCCTCCACCGCGCTGAGGCCGTAACGCTGCTCGCAGGCGGCGATGTAGTTCTTGGCAAAGGCCAGATAGTCGTGAATGCCCGCGGCATCGGTCCATTGCTGGAACAGGTAGTTGTTCTTGAAGAAATGGTTATGGCCGAACGCCGCATGCGCCATCACCAGGGTCTGCATCGCCATGGTGTTTTCTTCCATGTTGTAGCTGATGCAGGGGTTCGAATTGATCACGATCTCATAGGCCAGGCCCTGGCGGCCGGTCCGGTACAGCGCCTCGTCGCGGGCGAAATGCTTGCCGAAGGACCAGTGCTGATACATCAGCGGCAGGCCGACGCAGGAATAGGCGTCCAGCATCTGCTCGGCTGAGATGATTTCGATCTGGTTGGGATAGACATCCAGCCCGAGGTCTTCGAGCGCGATCTGCTCGATTGCGTCGCGCGCCTTCTCCATCAGCTCGAAAGTCCATTCCGGCCCGTCGAACAGCGGCGTGCGCGCCGTTTCAGCTGCCTGCATACTGCGCTCCCTTAACCTTGGGGAGGAAGAACTCCCGGAAAATCGGATAGATATGGCCCGGCTGCGAAACCCGCTGCATCTCGAAATGCTGCGCCTGCGCCTTCACCTCGCGGTAGTTCTGCCACAGGTCTTCGCCTGCTTCGGGGTTGTTCAGCAGCATCTCCGCCGCCTCATCGACGATTTCCACATAGGCATAGAACTGGCTGACCGGCAGCAGGTCGTTCAGCAGCAGCTTCTTGCACCTGACCGAGTCATTGCCGAAGTTTTCCCCGTCCGAGGCCTGGGCGCCGTAGATGTTCCATTCATCCGGCGGATAGCGCTCCTCGATGATCTCCTTCATCTTCTCCAGCGCGGTGGAGACAATGGTGCCGCCGGTTTCGCGGGCATAGAAGAAGGTCTCCTCATCCACTTCCTGGGCGTGGTGGGTATGGCGCACAAAGACCAGCTCTGTGTGCTCATAGCAGCGTTCCAGAAACAGGTGCAGCAGCAGGAAGAAGCGTTTCGCCAAGTCCTTCTCGCGCTCCTGCATGGAGCCGGAGACATCCATCAGGCAAAACACCACGGCGCGGGAGTTGCGGATCTTTTCCGGGACAAAGGTGTCGTACCGCAGGTCCAGCGGGTCGATATAGCCGACCACCTTGCGTTTGCGGATGATGCCGTCGAGCTTTTTCCGCAACGCCTCCAGGAAGTCTTCCTGCGGCGGTGTGCGGTCGTCCAGCGCCTCCAGTTCGGCGATCTGCTCCTCCAGGTCGCGCTGGGACTTGGTGGTGGGACGCTGCAAGGCGATCCGGCGGCCCAGAGAGTTGCGCATGGTGCGCACCAGGTTGAGGTTGTTGGGAGTCCCGGCAGTTGTCAGGCCGGCGCGGCGGGTTCCGATGGTCTCGGTTTCCACCGTGGCCTTTTCCACAAGGTCCGGCAGCTCCAGCCCTTCGAACAGGATTTCCAGATATTCCTCCTGAGTCAGGGTGAAGGAAAACTCGTCCTCGCCATCGCCCTCCTCAGAGGCCTTGCGGCCGCCCTGCCCGGCGCCGCCTTGCGGCCGTTTGATGGTGTCGCCGACAACAAAATCCTTGTTGCCGGGCAGCACGTGGCGGCGCAGGCCGCCCTTGGAGGAATGGAAGAACCGCGGCTCCTTCAGCCCCCTCGACGGGATTGTGACCTTTTCGCCGCCGTCCGGGACACCGCTTCCGCTTTGGATCGACTTCCCGCGGACCGACTGGTCGACACGCTCCTTAATATTCTCTCGGGCCCGCCGCAGGAACCGCTGGCGGTTCCCGAGGCTCTTGCCCTTCGGATTGGCGCGCCTGTCGATGAAATGATGCATGTTGCACAGCGCTCCTCTTTAGCCCGCCTTGTTGACGCGCATGTACCATTCGACCAGGCGCCGGACCTGGCGGTCGGTGTAGCCGTGGCCGCGCATCCGCTCGACGAACTCCTGGTGCTTGCTCTCGGTTTTGCTGTCTTTCTTGGACCCAAAGGAGATCACCGGCAGCAGTTCCTCGACCTGGCTGAACATGTGCTTCTCGATCACGTCGCGCAGCTTCTCATAGGAGTTCCAGGCCGGGTTCGAGCCGGTATTGGCGCGGTGGCGCAGCGCGAACTTGACCACCTCGTTGCGGAAGTCCTTGGGATTGGCGATGCCGACCGGCTTCTCGATCTTGCTCAGCTCCGCATCCAGCACCTCGCGGTTGTAAAGCTGGCCGGTATCCGGATCCTTGTAGTCCTGCTCTTCGATCCAGGCATCGGCATAGGCGATGTAGCGGTCAAAGACGTTCTGGCCGTATTCGGTATAACTTTCGAGGTACGCCTTCTGGATTTCGTTGCCGATGAACTCCTCATAGCGGGGCGCCAGCTCGGTCTTGATGAACTCAAGATACTTCTGCTCCGTCTCTTGCGGGAACTGCTCGCGCTTGATCATCTGCTCCAGCACATACATCAGATGCACCGGGTCCGCCGCTACCTCGTTGGTGTCGAAGTTGAAGGTGGTCGACAGCACCTTGAAGGCAAAGCGTGTGGAGATGCCGTTCATGCCCTCGTCGACGCCGGCCCGGTCCTGGTATTCCTGCACCGTCTTGGCCTTGGGATCGGTGTCCTTCAGGCTTTCGCCGTCATAGACGCGCATTTTCGAGTAAAGATTGGAGTTCTCATGCGGCTTCAGGCGGGTCAGCACCGAGAAGCGGCTGAGGATCTTCAGCGTCTCCGGCGCGCAGGGCGCGTTGCGCAGCTCGCTGTTCTCGATCAGCTTTTCATAGATCGAGGTTTCGTCCGAGACCCGCAGGCAGTACGGCACCTTGACGATCGACACCCGGTCGATGAAGGCCTCGTTGTTCTTGTTGTTCTTGAAGGACTGCCATTCGCTCTCATTCGAGTGCGCCAGGATCAGGCCGCTGAAGGGGATGGCGCCGAAGCTTTCGGTGCCCATGTAATTGCCTTCCTGGGTCGCCGTCAGCAGCGGGTGCAGCATCTTGATCGGCGCCTTGAACATCTCGACGAATTCCAGGATGCCCTGGGTCGCCCGGTTCAGGCCGCCGGAGAAGCTGTAGGCATCCGGATTGTCCTGGCTGAAATGCTCCAGCTGGCGGATGTCGACCTTGCCGACCAGGGTCGAGATGTCCTGGTTGTTTTCATCGCCCGGCTCCACCTTGGCCACGCAGATCCGGCGCAGCCGCGACGGGTGCAGGCGCACAACCGAGAACTTGTTGATATCGCCGTCGAATTCATCCAGCCGCTGCACCGCCCAAGGCGACATCAGCCCCGGCAGCCGGTGCTGGGCAATGCCGTATTCTTCCTCCAGCACCTTGCCCATGCGGACCGGATCGAACAGGCCCAGCGGGCTTTCGAAAATCGGCGAGATCTGATTGCCGGCCTTCAGCACATAGATCGGCTGGTCTTCCATCAGCCGCTTCAGGCGTTCCGCCAGCGAGGATTTGCCGCCGCCGACCGGCCCCAGCAGGTAAAGGATCTGCTTGCGCTCTTCCAAGCCTTGCGCGGCATGGCGGAAGTAGCCGACGATCCGCTCAATCGTGTCTTCCATGCCGTAGAAGTCGTGGAAGGCGCTGTACCGCTTGATCGTTCGGTTCTGAAAGATCGGCCCGAGACGCGAGTCCTTGGACGTGTCTACCAGTTCCTCTTCGCCAATTGCCTTCAGCATCCTCTCGGCGACGTTCGCGTACAGGCTTGGATCGTCGCGGCAGGCATTCAAATACTCCTGCAGCGGCATTTCCTGCTCGCGCGTTTCGCCGTACTGCTCTGCAAAAAGTTCGGCAATGTCTTTCATCGTGGATCAAGCCTCCTGGTTAACTGGCGCCGTTCCTCCTGGCGTTCCTTCGCACGCGGACAGAGGATGCCCAGCACGTGGGCATAGGTGTCCGCGTCAGTGTTGAGTTCTGATTTCTGCTCGGCGCCGCTGCTGGCGTCATACGTCCGGCTGGCCGCTCTTGGCGGCGGCCTGCGCCCGGTGACCAGGGCTGTCGGCGTCGTCTTTACTTACTCTCGAGCTTACACCAATTACGAACTTCTTCCTATCTGAAAGTGGTGTACTTTTAATTAATTGCCAGAATCTTTTGCGGGAAATTTTTATCACATCGAAGCGACCGCCGCTTTCCGGCAGCCCTTCTGCATCGCGGCATTTCAGGGGTTTACGGGCGCGCTTCCGCCCGTGGGGGATTGCTGCAGCAATTGCTCTCCCTTAAGGGGGAAACCGGGGCAGAATGGCTGTACTGCAGGGCAGGCCGCAACCGGAGCTGCCCCGGCTGCAGGCACCGCCCGCCCTCCCGTCCAGATGGAAAACCTTAAAAAATCTGCGGCAGACAGGACACGGTTGCCGCCTTTTTTGCCGCAGCAACGGAGCCTAGATACTGGACAGGCTGCAAAAAATCGTCTCAGTATGGCCTCAAAATGGCCGCAAAAGACGGCCGATGGGCGAAACTACAGGCAACGGAACCACGCAAAGGGCGCCTTATTCACGGCGCCGCGGCGTACAGATTGAGCGGTAGAACAATGAGCACGGTTGCATTTATTACCCGCAATATGGCGGGCACAACACAGCATGGGAATTTCTCCGAAGGCACGCCGGCGCGCATCGACGCCGCCTCGGCCAAGGACATTTCGCTGAATCTCAGCCCGGCCGACGTCGAAAGCTATTCCCGCCGCGGCAGCGATCTGCACCTTACCCTGGCCAACGGTCAGGAACTGGTGCTGGAAAACTACTACGCCTTCGATGCCACCGGCGGCAAGAACCTGTTCCTCAGCTCCGAGGGCCAGTTCATCGAGGTGGTGCTGGAGGACAAATCCAGCGGCATGCTGTTTGCCACTTATGAGCCGCTCGACCTGACCGGCAAGTGGAGCGCCTACGACGAGATGGTCTTTCTGGACGTCGACCGGATCGAGCCGGTGGTCGCGCCGCTGGCCGCGCCGCTGTTCGGCGGCCTGGGCGCCGCAGGGGCCGCAGCAGGCGTTGTCGGCGCGGCCGCCATTGCCGGCGGCGGCGGAGATGGCGGCGGCGGCGGAACCGGCGGCATCGTGCCCACGGTGAATGACCCGGACGCCACCTACCCCGTTTCGGGCTCCACCAGCACAGCAGTTGAAATTACCGGTACCGGGGCGCCGGGGTCCGAGGTCACAGTCACCGTCGGAACCGCGACCCAGACGACTACTGTCGATGAGGACGGCAACTGGGGCGTGACCTTCCCGGTCGATGACCTGCCGCCGGACGGCAATTACGAGTCGACCGTTCATGTGGTTGACCCGAACGGCACCGAGTTCGATCTGGACGGGCCCACCGTGGTGATCGACACGGTTGCCGATGTGACCCTGGACGAGGGCCAGGCCGGCGGCGATGACATGATCAACGCGGCGGAAGCCGCCGATGGCGTCACCCTGACCGGCACCGCCGAAGCCGGCGCCACTGTCGAAGTGACCTTCCAAGGTGTCACCCGCACCGTCACCGCGGCAGAGGACGGCACCTGGAGCGCGGATTTCGCCGCATCGGAGATCGTCGCAGGCGAATACGATTCAGAAGTCACCGTCACGGCGACCGACAGTTTCGGCAACACCGGCAGCACCACCGGCACCATCCGCGTCGATACCTTAACTGCGGTGGCGATTGATCCCGGCCAGGCCGGCGGCGACGATCTGGTCAACAGCTCTGAGGCCGCGGCAGGCCTGACCCTGACCGGCACCGGCGAGCCGGGCGCCACGGTCAGCGTCACTGTGGAGGGCATCACCCGCAGCGCCACGGTGGACGCGGACGGCAACTGGGCCGCGGAGTTCGAAGCAGGCGCGCTGCCTGCCGGCGAATACGACACCACCGTCAGCGTGACCTCGACCGACGCGGCCGGCAACACCGCGACGGCGACTGCCGACCTGCGCGTGGATACGCTGGTCGACCCGCTGACCCTGGAGGCCGGCAGCATCGAAGGCGACAACGTCGTCAACAATACCGAGCACAGCGACGGTGTGACCCTCACCGGCACCGTGGAGCCGGGCTCGACCGTTGTCGTGCAGCTGGGCAGCGCCACCGAAACCGCGACGGTTGATGCCGACGGCAACTGGAGCGTGGATTTTGCCGCCTCCGACATTGCCCAGGGCAGCTATGAGGCGGACATCACCGTCACCGCCACCGATGCCGCAGGCAACACCTCGGCAATCAGTGACACGCTGACCATCGACACCGAAGTAACGCCCTTCACCGCGGACAGCAGCCAGACCGATGACGATGTGCTGAATGTCGCGGAGCGCGCCGCGGGCCTGACCATGACCGGCACGGTCGAGACCGGCTCCAGCGTCGAGGTGACCATCGGCGGTGTGACCCGGGCTGCAACCGTGGATGCCGATGGCAACTGGAGCGCCGCCTTCGACGCCGATGACCTGCCCGAGGGCAACACCACCGCCACCGCTGAGATCACTGCGACCGACGCGGCGGGCAACACGCAAACCCTGACTGAATCCTTCGGCATCGACACCGAGTATGACGCGCCGGACGTCGGCAGCGTCATCAGCACCGGAGCCGGTGTCAGCGGCTTCTTCAGCGAGAATTTCGATTCCGGCGACACGGCGCATGAGCTGACCAGCGGCGGCGGCGTCGCCGACGTCACCGGCACTGAAACCGCCCTTGGCGCCGGGCAGACCCTGTTCAGCTTCGACGCGGATGTGCCGGACGGCTCGCATCTGGTGGTCAACCGCGTCGATGATGCGGGCAACAGCTCCGGCACGATGGTCGTGCTTGAAGACGGCGCGGACGCAACCGTGCTGGACCACGCGGGCCTGTCGCAATTCAACATTGACGAGCTGAACCTGGTGCATGCCGACGGCGTCGACCTGACCCTGACCGAAGCGGACATCAACGCGCTGTCCGGCAACTCCGATACCGTGATCGTGCATGGCG
The DNA here is from genome assembly GCF_006740765.1 of Leisingera aquaemixtae. Taxonomy (GTDB): domain Bacteria; phylum Pseudomonadota; class Alphaproteobacteria; order Rhodobacterales; family Rhodobacteraceae; genus Leisingera; species Leisingera aquaemixtae. The sequence continues at coordinate 390,214 of NZ_CP041159.1, read as the reverse complement.
GCTCGGATGACACGCTCACCATCACCGGCGCAACCCAATCGGGCACCAAGACCATCGATGGCGAGGCCTACAACGTCTACACCATTGGCGATGACGGCACCACGCTGATCGTCGACGAAGACGTCAACACCGTGATCTGAACGGCCGGTCCGGCGGCGCCTTCCGCCGGGCCCAACACACCAAAAGCCTTGGACACAAGGGCAAGGGGCAGGATGCAACCGGGACGCTTTCTTTGCGCCATCGCAGTGATGTGCAGCCTGTCGGCCTGCGCCCGGTCACCGCTGTCCGGCGGCCCGGAAACCGCGGCCGGCACAGCCCCGCGCAGCAATTTCGCGCAACCCGGCGAGGCGTCCTCGGAGGTGATCCGGCAATTGATGGACCGGCGCTCGCTGCTGGCCGGGGACAGCGCCTACGGGCAGGTTGCCGCGGCTGCCATCGCCGCCTCCTCCCGCGCCGCCGAGGCTGAGCTGATCAGCGCCAAGCTGCGGGCCGAAGCGGCCTCCAAGAACTGGCTGCCGACGCTGGGGCCTTCGGTCAGCCTGACCGACCTGGGCGATCTGGTGGCGGGGCTGCTGATCGAGCAGGTGCTGTTTGACAACGGCCGCCGCAAGGCCGAACGGGCCTTTGCTGCCGCCGACGTCGAGGTCGCCGCGGTCAGCCTTTCTGAAGACATGAACGGCCGGGTCGAGACCGCCGTCGGCCTTTATGCTGCCGCGCTGCGCGGCGACGAAAAGGCAGCCTATGGCGACCGGGCGCTGCGCCGGATGCAGGACTTCCGCCGGATCGTGCAGGGCCGTGTGGATGGCGGCGTGTCGGACCGCGCCGATCTGAATGTGGTGGACAGCAAGATCAGCGGCATCCGCACCGCCACGGCCACCGCCCGCGACGCTGCCGCCACCGCCCGCGCGGAGCTGCAGGCGATGACCGGCCAGTCCTTCCCGCAAAAGCCCGCGCATCTGGACATCGGCACGCCACCGGAGCAGGTGCAGTTCCTGTCCGTGCTTCGGGCCAGCGCCGAAGCGGACCGCACCATTGCACAGGCCAAATCCGGCCGCGCAGGGCTGCTGCCGCAGATCTCAGCCGCGGGCAACGTGACAACAGACGGCTCCGGCGCCGGGCTGACCATGGGCACCGGCCAGCCGCTGGGCCTGGGCACCCCTGCGGCGCTTCAGGCGCTGGAAGCTTCCAAGGAGGCCGCCAGGCGCCAGATCGGAGAAGCGGAAGAAGCCGCGCGCCGCACTTACAGCCGCCAGATCCAGCAGATCGCCTCCTATCAGCGGCAGGAGGGCGAGACCGCCGCACTAGTGCGCCGCAGCCGCGAGACCTATGAGCTGTTCCTGAAGCAGTTCGAAGCGGGCCAGCGCCCGGTGATGGAGGTAATCCAGGTCTATGAGGAGCTGGTGCGCCGCGAGCAGGCCTTTATCGACGCAAAATATGAGGTGGTGCTGATCCAGCTGCAGCTGGCACGCGACCTGGGCCTTTTGGCCGATGGGGACAAGATTTGACGGATACGACACAAAAGCCCCCCGGTCCCCTGCCCGCCTCCGGCAACAAGCCGGTGCTGCGGGCTGTGCCCGTTTCCAGCCCGAAGGCTGCGCCGCAAGGCGGGATTCAGCCTGCCAACACCCCCGCCCCGGCGCCCGGCCCCAAGGCGCAGCTCAAGCCGCGCACGGACAACCGGCCCAAACCTCAGCCGCAGGACGCCCTGCCTGAAGTCGGCTCGCTGCTGGAAGGCGCTGCGGCCCGCATCCAGCACCGTGCCAGCCTGATTGCCACCCTGGCCGCCCTCAAGGGCAGCGACGTGCCGATCAGCGACGTTGCCGCCTTCCTGTGGAAGGAAACGCCGGGCGATCTGTCGCTGCACACGCTGGCCAAGGCAGTGCAGGCCTCCGGACTGCAGCCGAAAATCCTGGAAAAGCAGCTCCTTGCCCCTGCCCTGTGGCCTGCGCTGGCGATCATGTCCGGCGGCCAGTGCGTGCTGGTGCTGAGCCAGGCGGACGATGCGCTGACGATTTACGACACCTCCTGCGCGGACAACCGCACCGAGGTGCCGCTGGACGAATTCAGCCCCTATTTCACCGGCACCGTGCTGTCGGCCCGTCCCTCGCTCAAGCAGATGGCCGCACGGCACACGCCGCAGATCGACCCGGGCCACTGGTTCTGGAGCGAGTTCCCGAAGTACCGCCGCCAGGTGGGCGAGATCATGCTGGGGTCGCTGGTCGCCAATATCCTGGCTGTCTCTGTCGCGCTGTTCTCCCTTCAGGTCTATGACCGGGTGGTGCCGCACCAGTCGCACGCCACCCTGTGGGTGCTGGCGGTTGGCGCCTTCCTCGCGATTGCGCTGGAGGCGATGCTGAAGCTCGCCCGCGCGCGGCTGACCGATGCGGCGGGCCGCCAGATCGAGCTGTCGGTGCAGCACAACCTGATGCGCCGCCTGATCGGCATGCGCTCTGACAAGAAGCCGCTGCCGCCTTCGGGCCTGTTTGCCGCGATGCGGGACTTCAGCTCGGTGCGGGAGTTCTTCACGTCCTCCACCATCTCCACGCTGGCCGATATTCCGTTTATCGCGGTGTTCCTGCTGCTGGTCGCCTCCATCGCCGGGCCGGTCGTCTGGGTGATCGTCGCGGGCGGCATCCTGATGCTGCTGCCTGCCTACTTCATGCAGAAGAAGATGATCGCGCTGACCCGCCAGACCCAAGGCGCCAACGCCAAGGCCGGGCGGCTGCTGCATGAGGTGGTGACCGAGCTGGACACCGTGAAGACCCAGCGCGGCGAGGAGCGCGTGCTGCGGCTGTGGGATGAGCTGAACACGCTGTCGTCGCATTCCGCGACCGAACAGCGCAAGCTGTCCAGCGCCCTCACCTACTGGTCGCAAGGGGTGCAGCAGGCGACCTATATCACCGCGGTGGTGCTCGGCACGCTCTTGGTCTTTGCCGGTGAATTCACCGTCGGCACCATCATCGCCACCGGCATCCTGACCAGCCGGACGCTGGCGCCGCTGACCCAGTTCGCCGCCACGCTGGCGCGCTGGAGCAACGTCAAGGCGGCGCTGGAAGGGCTGGACGCCATCGCCCAGGCACCGCAGGAAAAGGAACAGGAACGCACCTATCTGCGCCGCCAGAAGATCGACGGCCGGTTCGAGCTGCGCGAGATCCTGTTCCGCTATGACGACGACGCTGCTCCGACTGTGGATGTGCAGGGGGTTGCGATCACCCCGGGCCAGCGGATTGCGGTTCTGGGCGTGAACGGGTCAGGCAAGTCCACCCTGCTGAAACTGCTGTCGGGCCTTTATGCGCCGGACCGCGGGCGCATCCTGCTGGACGGTACTGACATGGCGCAGATCGACCCGCGCGACCTGCGCGCGAATATCGGCTACCTCAGCCAGGACGTGCGGCTGTTTGCCGGCTCCCTGCGCGACAACCTGAACCTCAACCAGCTGGAACGCGACGACGACCGCCTGATGGAAGCGCTGGAGTTTGCAGGCCTCGGCGCCCATGTGCGCAACCACCATAAAGGCCTGGATCTGGAGATCAGCGACGGCGGCCATGGCCTCTCGATCGGCCAGCGCCAGTCGATCGGCTGGGCGCGGCTGTGGCTGCAAAACCCCTCGGTCGTGCTGCTGGATGAACCCACCGCAGCGCTGGACCAGACGCTGGAGCGCACCCTGGTCAGCCGCCTGGAAAGCTGGCTGGACGGCCGCACCGCGGTGATCGCCACCCACCGGATGCCGATCCTGTCCCTGACCAACCGCACCCTGATCCTGCAATCGGGCCGGATGGTGGTGGACGGCCCGCGCGACCAGGTTCTGGCGCATCTGGCCGCTGGAGAAGGCAAATGACGATGGCCCTGCACGATCCTTACGGCAACGCAGAAACGCCGCGCAGCGCCAGCCGTATCATCTATCTGGCGCTGGCTGCCGTTCTGACCTTCCTGATCTGGGCGGCCTTCGCCTCCATCGACGAGATTGTCCGCGGCGAGGGCCAGGTGGTCTCCTCCTCCCGGGCGCAGATCGTGCAGAACCTTGAGGGCGGGATCCTGGCGGAGCTGCATGTGCGCCAGGGCGATATCGTCACCGCCGGCCAGGTGCTGGCCAAGCTGCAGGACACCAAGTTCCGCGCCGCCGCCGACGAACTGCAGAACCAGATCGACGCGCTGGAAATCAAGCGCTTCCGGCTGGAGGCGCAGATGAAAGGCGCCTTTGAGTTCTCCGTGCCGGAAATGCTGGCGCAGCGATCGCCCGGCATTCTGGCCTCCGAACGCGGCCTGCTGACCGCCCGCCAGACCGACTTCACCAGCCGCCGCGACAGCGCCCGGCAGATCATGGATCAGCTGAACGGCGAGCTGGCCAATATGGAGCAGCTCTACAAGCAGAAGATCGTCGCGCTGATCGAGGTGAACAAGGCGCGCAAGGCCGCCACCGACGCCCGCGCCAAGTACAACGAGATCGGCACCCAAGCCGAGCTTGAGCAGGCGGAGGAGTATTCGCAGACGCTGCGCGACCTCACCACGCTGCGGCAGGAGCAGCGGCTGGCGGTGGACCAGCTGAACCGCACCATCATCACCTCCCCCATGGCCGGGATCGTCAACAGCCTGGCGGTGACCACCATCGGCGGCGTGATCCGCCCCGGCGAGGAAATTCTGGAGATCATCCCGCTGGGCGAGGAACTGTTTGTCGAGGCCCGGGTGAGGCCCGAAGATATTGCCAGCGTGCAACCCGGCCAGGACGCCACCATCAAGCTGTCGGCGTATGACTATACCATCTACGGCTCGCTGCGCGGCAAGGTGGATTTTGTCTCAGCCGATACCTTTGAGGATGAGCGCAACCCGCGCGCCGAGCCTTATTACCGGGTAACGGTGCGGGTCGACAAATCCGGCTTCACCGAACGCCAGCAGTCCATCGAGATCCGCCCCGGCATGCGGGCCACGGCAGAGCTGCAGACCGGCGCCAAAACCGTTTTGCAATACCTGCTGAAACCGCTCTACAAGTCCCGCGCGGCCCTGCGCGAGCCCTGATGCCGCCAGCGCCTGGCCGCGCGGCAGCAGGCTTGCGGCTGTTTCGCCAACCGGCGGCGGCCCCTATCCCGCCCGCCGCATCAGGTCACGCAGCGATCCATCCAGCGCCGTGCCGATCGTCACCCGCCGCTTGCCCATCGCCGCTTTGGCAGAGATTACCGAGACCAGCCGCGGCGGCAGGCCCGGCCGCATCTCCAGCACCGGCGACCCGGACGCGCCGAAATCCACCAGGCAGGACAGCACCAGGGTCCGGCTTCGCCGCGCCAGCACGCTGCAGGACGGTTCCAGCCCCGGCCGGGAGGCACGCTTGCGGGTGTAGGACAGAACCCCCAGGGTATCGCCGCGCTCCGCGTCCTGCGACATGACCAGCGGCCGGATCCGGCTGCGGCTGATCGGCCGGTCCAGCTTGAGCACCGCCAGATCGCTGCCGATCTGATGCGTGCCCGCGGGCCGGTAGCGGTACTGCGGATGCACCACTGCCTTCACCACTTGCCGCAGGGCCACCGCCTGCCGCCCTGACAGCCCGGCCTCGAACCAGACCGATGCCGGCGCGACCTGCGCCCCGGTGCGCGGATCGAACAGGCAATGCGCGGCTGTCAGCACCAGGTCCGGTGCCACCAGCGCCCCGGTGCAGATGTTCCCGTTAGCGATGTTCAGCCGTCCGACAGCCTCCCACCCGTCAAGGGTTGTGGCGCCTGGCCGCGCATCTTCCGCAGCGGCACCGAGGGGCATGCCCAGGGACAGGCATGCCGCCATCGCAGCAATGAATAGTTTCATGACCCACTCCAGCTTCCCACAAATTCATCGTCATTCAGGCGTGCGGCTGGAATGAGGCTAAAAGGTGCCATGAAGAGCCGGTTTCATGGACAGATTGCGGCAGCGTTAACAATTCCCTAATCCCCCGTTTATTGATGCTTAACCATGGCAAATAAAGCACCTGCAATGCCACAAAAACCCGGGCAGCAATGGCGGCAACCCAGAAACCACCTGAAAACGCGGGAAAATTTGCTGCTGCCCTGCCGGGATTCAAGCGCCGCACCGCCACTGCAGAGACGATTCGCACCGCCCCGGCGTGAACCATTTATCTGTTCTTGGTCCTGCAGCACTCCGCCGTAACGCTGTGCGCGCCGCCGCAATCGTTAAGAGCCAGACCGTCCGGGCGTCTGCGCTTGCCCGGGCCATCAGGGACAAAACTGCAGCGCAAAGGGCCGGCCACAACCTCAAGGTGACGCGAAGGAAAATCGAAATCCTATCGTAAAAGCGCAGTATCGTTAACCGATAAAAAATCTATCTGACGTTGAAACTGTGACAAATCGCATCACTGGCATCCGGCCGGGGACCGCCCGCAGGATGCCTCTCCGCTGGAGGGTAAATTGAAAATTCTGAGATCCATGAAACTCGCCCACAAGCTGCCGCTGCTGATCGTCAGCATTGCGCTGGTGCTCACGGCCGTGCTGATTGCCGTCAGCACCAGCAACTTCCGGCGCGGCGTGCTCCAGAACAGCGAATTGTTCATGCGGTCGCTGGTGGAGGACCGGGAGCTGGCTCTGCAATCCTATTTCGAAGGAATCGAAGCCGCCATTCTGACCATCGCATCGGTCCCCTCCACGGCCGGCTCAATGAAGGATCTGACCGCGACCTGGGCCACCAGAAGCGGCGAAGGCCAGGCTGAGGTGCAGAATCTGTCGATGTTTGCGTCCGTCGCGTCGCCCTATGAAATTCACTTCAAGCGCACCCATTCCGCCTTTCAGAAAGTGATGGAGCGAATGGGCTTTTACGACATCTTCCTGATTAACGCGGCCGGGGACGTGGTGTTTTCGGTCACCAAGGAAAGCGATTACGCCACCAACATGGTGTCCGGCCCCTTCCGCGAGACGGGACTGGCCAATGCGTTCCGGATGGCGGAGGCAGGGGAGCCTGGGAGGGTCTATTTTTCTGATATCGAAGCATACGATCCCAGTGCTGGCGCCCCGGCCGCCTTTGCCGCGACCCGGGTCGAGGATGACGCCGGCCGGTTCGCGGGGGTGTTTGCCCTGCAAGTGGCCATCGACGAGATCGCCATGATCACCACCAACTTCGGCGGCGCGCTGGAAACCCTGGATGTGTACCTGATCGGCGGCGACTTTAAGGCCCGCACCAAATCGCGCCTCGAAGGCCGCCACGGCGTGCTGGAAGAACTGCCGAACCTGCCCTACATCGAGACCGCCTTCGCCGGCAGCAGCTCCGGGGACAGCGCGTCAGATGCGGAGGAGGAGCGGTCTGTCTCGTTCCACCCCGCTGTGCAAAAACCGGACGGCCGCACGGTTGCAGCCGTCACCGGGCCTTTCAGATACCGAGACCTGAACTGGGCGATCGTTGCCGAGCTGGACCGGGAGGAAATCCTGGCGCCTGCGGTCCGCCAGCGCCAGATCATGCTGCTGATCTCCTTGGCCTGTGCTGCGGCTGTCTCCTTCCTCGGCTGGCTGTTTGCGCGGTCGATTACCCGTCCGATCGACAAGATCTGCACCCGTATGGAGGCTGTTGCCTCAGGCGATCTGGACACCAGCATCGAAGCTGCCGCACGCAACGACGAAATCGGCAAGATCGGCAAGACGCTGGTGTCGATGCAGGCCGACCTGAAGCAGGCGCGCATCGCCGAAGAGCGCCGCAACGAGCAGCAGCAGGAGCAGCAGTTCGTGGTTGAAAGCCTGAGCGCCGGCCTCGTGCGGCTGTCCGCAGGGGATTTTTCGCAGCCGATCACCGAGGCCTTTCCGAAGGATCACGAGCAGCTGCGCCACGACTACAACCTGACCCTGGAAACCCTGAAAGAAACTGTGCAGCAGGTGATCGAGGCGGCCCGCAGCATTCGCAACGGCGCCGAAGAGATCAGCCAGGCCTCCGATGACCTCTCGCACCGCACTGAGAGCCAGGCAGCCACCCTGGAAGAAACCGCAGCGGCGCTGGATGAGCTGACCGCGTCGGTCAAATCCGCCGCCGAGGGCGCCCGCAGTGTCGAAGCCACCATGGCAGAGGCGCGGGCCGAAGCCGAGGCCAGCGGCTCCGTGGTCGGCAACGCCGTGACCGCCATGACCGAGATCGAGCAGAGCTCGAACCACATCAGCCAGATCATCTCGGTGATCGATGACATCGCCTTCCAGACCAACTTGCTGGCCCTGAACGCAGGCGTCGAGGCGGCGCGGGCAGGTGAGGCCGGCAAAGGCTTTGCCGTGGTCGCAAGCGAAGTGCGGGCGCTGGCGCAGCGCTCCTCCGACGCGGCGATGGAAATCAAGACCCTGATCGGCGACAGCTCCAAACAGGTGGAGCGCGGAGTGGATCTGGTCGGCAAGGCCGGCGAGGCGCTGCAAAGCATCGTCGAACGGGTCACCCATATTTCGCAGCTGGTCTCCGGCATCGCCGAGGGCGCGGCCGAACAATCGACCGGGCTGGCCGAGATCAACACCGGCGTCACCCAGCTGGACCAGGTAACCCAGCAGAACGCGGCCATGGTGGAAGAGGCCACCGCGGCCGGCCACATGCTGCACACCGATTCAAACAAGCTGGCGGAACTTGTGTCGCATTTCACGATTGAGGGGCAGCATACCCCCCGCGCGGACCGTAAGAGACCGGAACCCGCCAGTGCGCACGCTGCTGCGGCGCCAAAGGACAGCTGGAGCGATGACCCCAGCCTGCCTGCAGATGGTGCCGGCCAAACCCTGGCAACGGGCACCGGCGGAGCGGGGAAATGGGAAGATTTCTAAGCCTGGCGGGCGCACAGCCCGCGGCACCGCCCGCCTCGGTCAGGCAAGCCTGAGACAGCGGTTTTGAAACCAGAGGCCGGACCGCAGTTCCGGCCTCTGGTCCAGCCATAATTCCCCGGCTGAACGGGCGGGCAGAACTGGTGCTGCGGACCGGATACCGCAGCTCTCCTGCTGCCCTTCATGGCGTTGCGCAACCGCAAAGCCTTGCCGTGCAGCACTGCCCCTGGACGCGCCGCGCACGCTTCCTGGCAAGGCCGCGGCAGCGGGCTTTCATGCCGCTGCCGCCGCGCGCTGCGGCCTCAGTTCCGGGCCACAGAACGTCTGCGCGTAGCCGGGATCACCCTGCCGCCCGGATCTTTGAGGCGCTGTAACGGCCCCGCTCAGAACAGGCCAGGCAGCTCAACCTGCAAATAATTTTCGCAAAATTCCCTGCTTCTTCCCCCGCCGGCCGGTTGCGCGGCCTCCCGAAACGCAACGGGTCCGCAAATATCATTTGGCAAACGTGTCCTTAACGTAAAATCCCGGCAACAGCCCCCTGCACTCAGTTTTCCTTAATCAAATGCCTCAAGATAATAAATCCATACGTGAAAATAAGCGAATATAATACCGCCTAGAGTGTGAAGCCCCGGGCAGCCGCTCCGGGTGCAGCTTAGTATTAAAAGGTATCAGGATGAGAAATACTCCGTTTTCCAGCAAGGGCGCCCCGCCGGTTCTGCAGCCCGTCAATCTGAACATTCTCTCTGTCGATGACGATGAGATTGACAGGCTGCGCCTGAGCAAACTGTGCCGCAAGGCCGGGATGACTGCAGAATTCCACGAGGCCGCGACCCTGGACGAAATGCGCCAGCAGCTGGACGCGGAGCAATTTGATCTGGTGTTCCTGGACCACAACCTGGGCATGGACACGGGACTGGACGCGCTGCGGCTGCTGGTGTCGCATGAAGACCAAGTGCAGGCGGTTCCCATCATGCTGACGAGCGCGACGAATTACCATATCGCCGTCGAGGCCATGCGCCGCGGGTGCGCGGATTACATTGTCAAGGATGAGCTGACCACGGATTCCCTGATGAAATCCATCGCCTCAGCGCTTGAGCGGCGGGCGCTTTACGGGCAGCTGTCGAGCGCACGGGCCTCGGAGAAGGAGCTGAGGCGGATTTTCCAGCGGTTCATTGTCGGCTGCGGGCCCGATCTCCGGCTGCTTCTGAGCCGGACGCTTGCCGGGGTGCGCGTGATCAAGTCGCAGGCGCGTCAGGATGACAGCGTGCCCCCCGCGATGCTGTCTGATGTCTCGCTGCTGGAACGCAGCTGCAAGGACCTGGTTGTGTTCATGGATGATCTGGACAGCGTGATCGACGACACCCGGGAATTCGCCGCCAAGGCTTCGCCCAACTTGCTGCAGTAACAGCCAGCCGCAGGTGCGGGCGGGCCCGGAGATCCAGAGCAAATCCTTCCCGAGAGGCTCGAAACCTCCCGCCCCGCCAAAGGCCAAAGGCCTTCACAGCGGACTGCGGCACGGAACTGCCCTGTGCAGGAACAGCGAAAGACGGCCGGATTGCGCTTCAGTCCGGCTGGCCAGCGGACCCCGCCTCCGCCTCTCCCGGCCGCTGGCCGCCCCGCAACAAGGAACATGCAGCATGGCCGTCAACAGCGCCCCCGCCAGCCGCCCTGCCCTGAACATTGTGCTTGTCGAGGACGATGACGGCGATGCCAAGGCCCTGCACCGCGCGTTTGACCGGGCCAGGATCGCCAACCCGATCCAGCGGTTCACCGATGGTGTCGAAGCATTGGCGTTTCTGCGCGGCGAAATGAGCCAGGTGCCGCCGCCCAATTTTGTGGTGCTGAGCGACATCAATATGCCGCGCAAGAATGGCCTCGAACTGCTGGAGGAAATCCGCGCCGATCCAGTGCTGCGCAAGGTCCTGTTTATTGTGCTGACGACGTCCGAGGACGAAAGGGATATTTCCGCAGCTTACGCCAATAACGTGGCCGGCTACATTCTCAAGTCCAATGCCGGAGACATGTTTGTCGATCTGATGGCCACGCTCGACCACTACTGGCGCATTGTTGAACTGCCCGAAATTCACATCACAAAGGTGTCCGATGACGGTTCTCAATATCCTGATCATTGACGATGACGCTGGCGACCGGAAACTGGTGCGCAGGCTTTTGCTGCAAATGCACCCGGACGCCAAGGTTGCCGAGGCGGACTGCGGGCAAAGCGCCCTGTCTCAGGCCGGCCTCCCGGTGGATGTGATCCTGCTGGACTACCTTCTGCCGGACGGCACCGGACTGGACCTTATCGCGCAGCTGACGGCGACCTGGCCGCGGGCGGTTTTGTTCATGACCACCGGCCAGGGGGACGAGGAAATCGCCAAGAGCGTCATTCTGGCCGGCGCCAGTGATTACATTCCCAAATCCGCGATCACTGCCGAGGCCCTCCAGCGAATGGTTTCGAACGGCCTGAAGGTCGCTGAAATGCGCTGGCGGATCCAGGAGCAGCAGAATGAGCTGCGGCTGTTTTCCGATGTGCTGGTGCATGACATGCGGGCGCCGCTGCGCGCCATCAAGTTTCTCAGCGACCAGATACAAGAAGACTATGACAACGGTGAATTTGACGAGGTCACCCGGCAGCTGGGCCTGATGAAGAAGTCGGTCCGCAAAACCTCTGACCTGATTGAACGGCTGGCAAGCCACATCAACCCGCACAGCAACGGGACCGCTGAGCATGTCACTGTCGACAGCCTGTTCGACAGCCTGCGCGCTGTCATGGCGCAGAATCTGGCGGCGTCCGGCGCCCGGATTGAATGGCTGTCCGGGGGGTTGGGCGTCTCGTGCTTTCCGCCGGACATCGTGCAGCTGCTGCAAAACCTGATCGGCAACGCCATCAAGTACAGCGGCGGCAAAACGCCTGAGATTACGGTGACGGCTGAACCCGCTGCCGGCGGCGTGATGATCTCGGTTGCGGATAACGGCATTGGCGTCCCGCCGGAGTACCGGGAGAAGATTTTCGAGCCCTTCAAGCGGCTGCAGCGCGGCAGCGACCAGCCCGGTACCGGCCTTGGACTGGCCACCTGCGCCAAAATCGCCAAGCGTCACAACGGGGCCATCTGGTGCGATCCCCACGCGGAGGCCGGCACGACGATCCGGTTTCTGGTCTGCCTCGGGAAATCCCAGGCGCAGAGACCGGCCTGACGGCGGCGCCCTTTCGGCAGGCGCTGCGGGCGGCCTGGCTTTTGGCGGCGGTCAGGTGCCTGCCTGCGCCGGGAAATGCGCCAGCAAGGAGGCTTTGGCCTCCAGAATATGCGCTCGGGTCAGGTCCGAGGCCAGCCGCGCATCGCCCGCCTCGCAAGCCTCCAGGATGGCAAGATGCTCCCGGCCTGCGCGCTCCATGCCGTTGCTCATCACCAACTGCGCCCGGATGTAGCGGTCGATCCGGTCCATCGCGCCGCTGGCCGCCTCGCGGAAGAAGGTCAGCCGGCTGGCGCTGTACAGCCCGTCATGGAAGGCCCGGTTCAGCACCCCCCATTCCATCGGATTTTTCGAGGCATCGAAGGCGGCGAAATCGGCACGGGCCCGGGCCAGCAGCTCTGGCGGCATCCGCGGCACCGCATCGCGGATGATCTCCGGCTCAAGCAGCGCGCGGAAATCAAAGATTTCGGCGGCCTCATCCGCCGACAGGCCGGCCACCACGGCGCCCTTGAACCGCTGGGTCCGGACCAGGCCGTGTTCTTCGAGCCGGTTGATCGCTTCGCGCACCGGCAGCCTGCTGGTCCTGAAATGGCGCGCGATCTCATCCTGGCGCAGCGGCTCCCCTTCCGCCAGCCGACCCTCGATGATGGCCTTGCGCAAGGCGTCGAACACCGCTGCCGAGGCCGAAGCCGATTTCGAGATATCCACAGGGTCCAGTTTCATGGCAGCGCGCCTCCTTTCCAGCAGGTGTAAGCGAAGCGGCTTGCCTGGAAAAGCGGCTTAACCGGCCATCGGGACAGCCAGCCCGGCGGGCGGCTTCCCCGTCACACTTCCAGCGAGACCCACAGCACCCTTGCGTCCTCCGCGCTGACCGACACGCAGCCATGGCCCATGCCGCTGTCGTAATAGACCGAGTCGCCCGGCCCCATGCGCAGCGGCCGGTAATGCTCGGTGTACAGGATCACCTCGCCGCTCAGCACGAACATGAACTCCTCCCCCTGATGGCGCACCCAATTGTCGAATTCGGTGACATCGCGCGCCTTGATGGTGCTGATGTAGGGGACCATGCGCTTGCTGGTCAGGTCGCTGCACAGCAGTTCATGGTCATAGGTGGTGGTTTCCTTGTGCTCCCCCTCGCCGGTGCGGGTAAAGTCCCGCCGCCCGGTAACGCCGCTTTGCCCGGACTGCAGGAACAGCTGCGGCGTTTCCAGTTCCAGCGTCTGCATCAGGCGGCGGATGATCTCGAAACTGGGCCGGGTCTGGTTGTTCTCGATCTTCGACAAGGTCGAGCGCCCGATGGCCGCGGCCTTGGCCGCTTCCTCCAGCGTCAGGCCCTTCTCCTTGCGGGCGTCGCGAATCATTTTCCCCAGGACTTCCCCGTCCGGAGCTTCCATCGCCTCGGGGCCCAGCCCTGTTTCTTCTGAGGGAATTGGTTCCATCTCTGCGAATTCTCCTGTTCCGCAAGCAGCTTAGCTTTGATGTATCCGCGGGTCAAAATTTCCGCATCAATACTTTTAGTTTGCAATAGGGAAAAAGTTTCCTATAGGAGACGCAACGTCGTATACGGCAGCGTACGTGCCGGTCTTGGACCGCATTTCGGAGGAGAAACCAAATGAGCGCTTACGATCTGATTGTGGTCGGGGCCGGTCCGGGCGGTTATGTCGCAGCGATCCGCGCGGCGCAGCTGGGCCTGAAGGTTGCTTGCGTCGAGGGCCGCGGCGCACTGGGCGGCACCTGTCTCAACGTCGGCTGCATCCCCTCCAAGGCGCTGCTGACCTCCTCCGCCAAATATGCAGAACTGTCCCATCTGGCCCAGCATGGCATCGCAGTTGAGGGCGCCAGCCTGGACCTGAGTGCGCTGATGGCCCGCAAGGACAAGATTGTCGGCGACCTGACCAAGGGCATCGCTTTCCTGTTCAAGAAGAACGGCGTCGACCACATTGAAGGCTGGGCCAGCCTCCCCGCCCCCGGCCAGGTGCAGGTGGGGGGCGACACCTACACCGCCAGCAACATTCTGATTGCCACCGGGTCGGAACCCAGCCCCCTCCCCGGTGTGGAGATCGACGAGGCGGATGTGCTGAGCAGCACCGGCGCGCTGGCACTGGACGCCGCGCCGGAGCATCTGGTGGTGATCGGCGCCGGCGTGATCGGGCTTGAGCTCGGTCAGGTCTGGTCCCGCCTCGGATCCAAGGTGACGGTGGTGGAATACCTCGACCGCATCCTGCCCGGCATCGACGGCGAGATTGCCAAGCTGTCCCAGCGCGCGCTGAGCAAGCGCGGCCTGAAATTCCAGCTGGGCCGTGCTCTGAAGAGCATTGAAAAGGGCGCAAACGGCCTGACGCTGACGCTGGACCGGGCCGGCAAGGGCACGGAAGAGCAGATCGAGGCGGACAAGGTGCTGATTGCCATCGGCCGCCGCCCTGTGACCCGCGGCCTGGGGCTGGAGGCGCTGGGAGTGTCCATCAATGCCCGCGGCTTCATCGAGGTGGATGAAACCTTCCAGACCTCTGTCCCGGGCATCTTTGCCATCGGCGACTGCGTGCCCGGCCCGATGCTGGCCCATAAGGCCGAGGAAGACGGGGTTGCCTGTGTCGAGATGCTGGCAGGCGAGCATGGCCATGTGGATTACAACACTGTTCCCGGCGTGGTCTACACCGACCCCGAAGTCGCCTCCGTCGGCCAGACCGAGGAAGCGCTGAAAGAGGCCGGCACCGAATACATCACCGGCAAGTTCGCCTTCATGGCCAACTCCCGCGCCCGCTCCACCGGCGAGACCGACGGTGCCGTTAAGGTGCTGGCGACGCCCGACGGCACGATCCTCGGCGCGCATATCTGCGGCGCCCACGGCGGCGATCTGATTGCCGAACTGGTGCTGGCGATGGCCAAAGGCGCCACGGTCGAGGACGTCGCCCGCACCTGCCACGCGCATCCGGCGATGGGCGAAGCGGTGAAAGAAGCCTGCCTTGACGCGCTTGGCCGCGCCATTCACGCCTGATCCGGAGAAAATTGTCAGATGACAATTCAGCTGCGCCCCCGCCACCCGGAAAAGGCCCACAAGGCCGACAGCGCCATCCCGCGCAAACCGAAATGGATCCGCAAGAAGAAGATCGAAAGCGCGGAATACTACGAGACCCGCAAGCTGATGCGGGAGCATGATCTGGCCACCGTCTGCGAAGAGGCCGCCTGCCCGAACATCGGCGAGTGCTGGTCCAAGCGCCACGCCACCATGATGATCATGGGCGAGGTCTGCACCCGCGGCTGCTCCTTCTGCAATGTAACCACCGGCAAGCCGGACACGCTGGACGCGTTTGAGCCGGGCCGGGTTGCGGCGGCTGTCAAGAAGCTGGGCCTGCGCCATGTGGTGATCACCTCCGTTGACCGGGACGATCTGGAAGACGGCGGCGCAGAGCACATTGCCCAGACCATCCGCGCCACCCGCCACCAGAACCCCGGCACCACCATCGAGGTGCTGACCCCGGATTTCCTGGGTAAGGGCGAAGCGGCGCAAGCAGTATTCGAGGCGGCGCCGGATGTGTTCAACCACAACCTGGAGACCGTGCCGCGGCTCTATCCCCGTGTGCGCCCCGGCGCGCGCTATTACACCTCGCTGCGGCTCTTGGACGACGCCAAGCGCGCCAATCCGCAGCTGTTCACCAAGTCCGGCATCATGGTCGGCCTGGGCGAGACACTGGAGGACGTGCGCCAGGTGATGGACGACCTGCGTGCAGCGGGCGTCGATTTCCTGACTGTGGGCCAGTATTTGCAGCCCACCCCCAAACACCACCCGATCGACCGCTTCTGGTCGCCGGAAGAATTCGAGCAGTTGGAACAGATCGCGCGCTCCAAGGGCTTTTTGCATGTGTCAGCGACACCGCTGACCCGCTCTTCGTTCCACGCGGATGAAGATTTTGCCGCCCTGAAAGAGGCCCGTCAGATGGCCTTGGCAAAGGGCAAATAACATTAACGCAAGCGGGAGGAGACCCATGGAAGCGTTAAATTCAATCGTAGGAGAAGTAAACGAAGTGGTTTGGGGGCCGATGATGCTGGTCCTCATTCTCGGCGTCGGCTTCTTCCTCCAGGTCGGCCTGAAATTCATGCCGATCCGGAAACTGGGCATGGGCTTTGGCCTGATGTTCAAGGGCCGTGAAGCAACCGGCGAAGGCCAGATCACCCCGTTCAACGCGCTGATGACCGCGCTGTCGGCCACCATCGGCACAGGGAACATTGCAGGCGTTGCCACTGCCGTGTTCCTCGGCGGCCCCGGCGCGCTGTTCTGGATGTGGATGACAGCATTGGTCGGCATGGCCACCAAGTATTCCGAAGCCGTCTGCGCCGTGAAATTCCGCGAGCGTGACGAAGAAGGCAACTATGTCGGCGGCCCGATGTACTACATCAAGAACGGCCTCGGCGCGAAATGGGCCTGGCTCGGCGTTGCCTTTGCCGTGTTCGGCTCCATCGCGGCCTTCGGCATCGGCAACGGTGTGCAGGCGAACGGCGTGGCACAGGTTCTGGAGACCAACTTCGGCTTCAACACCTCCATCACCGGCATCGTGCTGATGGTGCTGACCGGCGCCGTGATCCTGGGCGGCATCACCCGCATCGGCGCGGTGGCGGGCAAGCTGGTTCCGTTCATGGCGGTCAGCTACATCCTCGCCGGCCTGATCGTTCTGGCCGTCAACGCAGACGCCATCGGCACCGCCTTCAGCCTGGTGTTCACCCATGCCTTCACCCCCTCGGCAGCCGAAGGCGGCTTTGCCGGTGCGGCGGTCTGGGCGGCGATCCGCTTTGGTGTGGCGCGCGGCGTGTTCTCCAACGAAGCGGGCCTCGGCTCTGCCCCGATCGCGCACGCAGCGGCTGAGACCAAAGGTCCGGTCAACCAGGGCCTGATCGCCATGCTGGGCACCTTTATCGACACCATCATCGTCTGCTCGATCACCGGTCTGGCGATCATCGCTTCCGGCGCCTGGACCTCGGGTGAATCCGGTGCGGCGCTGACCTCGCTGGCGTTCGAAACCTCCCTGCCGGGCGTCGGCGGCTACCTGATCGCCATCGCGCTGTCGATCTTTGCCTTCACGACCATCCTCGGATGGTCCTATTATGGCGAGAAGTGCATGGAGTTCCTGTTCGGCGTGAAGGTCATGCTGCCCTACCGCATCCTGTGGATCATCGCGATCTACTTCGGGGCCACCGCCGACCTGGGCTTCATCTGGCTGCTGGCTGACACGCTGAACGCGATGATGGCCATCCCGAACCTGATCGCCCTGGCCCTGCTGAGCCCGATCGTCTTCAAGGTGACGAAAGAGTTCTTTGCCACCGGCGGCAAATCGGAAGAAGCCGGCCACGCTGCTGAGTAAGCTCTCCGGGAGGGCGCGTCCTGCGCCCTCCCCACACCCCGAAACCCTACAAATTCAAAGGCTGCACAGGATGACCGACGCACCCAAACGCACCCCGCTTTATGACCTGCACGTCGAGCTTGGCGGCAAAATGGTCGACTTCGCCGGCTGGGAAATGCCGGTCCAGTACCCCATGGGCATCATGGGCGAGCACAAGCAGTGCCGCGAGAAGGCAGCACTTTTTGACGTCTCCCACATGGGCCAGGTGATCCTGCGCGGTGAAAACGTAGGCGAGAAGCTGGAAACGCTCTGCCCGCAGGCCTATGCCGGCCTGAAGGAAGGCAAGGCGCGCTATGGCTTCTTCACCAATGAGAACGGCGGCATCATGGACGACCTGATCGTCTCCAACGCGGGCGATCATTACTTTGTCGTGGTCAACGCAGCGCTGCGCCATCAGGACATCCCGCATATGCAGGCCAACCTGGACGGCGTCGAAGTGACCGAAATCTTCGACCGCGCGCTGGTTGCCGTGCAGGGCCCCAAGGCCGAGGACGTTGTGGGCGAACTGTGCCCCGCCGCCCGTGATCTGAAGTTCATGGAAACCACCGTGGCGGAGATTGACGGCGCCGAATGCCGGATTTCGCGCCTGGGGTACACCGGCGAGGACGGCTACGAGATCTCGATCCCGGAAGCGGATGCCATCCGCATTTCCAAACTGTTCCTGGCCCATGACGACTGCGAACCCGCAGGCCTCGGTGCCCGCGACTCGCTCCGCCTGGAGGCCGGTCTCTGCCTTTATGGCAACGACATCGACCAGTCGACCTCGCCGATCGAGGCGTCGCTGTCCTGGGCGATCCAGAAGCGCCGCAAGGAAGAGGGCGGCTTCCCCGGTGCCGCGCGCATTCAGAAGGAGCTGGCCGAAGGCCCCGCCAAGAAACTGGTCGGCATCAAGCCCGAAGGCCGCGCCCCCGCCCGCCAGGGTGTGGAAGTTCAAAGCGAAGGCGGCGATACTCTCGGCACCATCACCTCGGGCAGCTTCGGCCCCACGGTCGGCGGCCCGGTTGCCATGGGCTATGTTGCGGCAGACCATGCCGCGCCGGGCACCAAGGTGAACCTCATCATCCGCGGCAAGGCGCAGCCGGCTGAAATCACCGCCCTGCCCTTCGTCACTCAGAACTACAAACGCTAAGACATCATCAGGAGAGTCAACATGGCCACCTATTATTCCGAAGACCACGAGTGGATCACCGTTGAAGGCGACACTGCAACTCTGGGCATTACCAAGCACGCCGCCGACCAGCTGGGCGAAGTTGTCTTTGTCGAGCAACGCGAAGCCGGCGACGAGTTCGAAAAAGGCGGCGAGATCGGCGTCATCGAGTCGGTGAAAGCCGCGTCGGAAATCTACGCGCCGCTGGACGGCGAAGTGATCGAGGTGAACGAAACCCTAGCCGACAACCCCGCCGCGCTGAACGAAAGCCCGGAAGGCGACGCCTGGATCTACAAGATCAAGATCTCCGACGCCTCTCAGCTGGACGATCTGATGGATCTGGACGGCTACAAGGCCCTGATCGGCTAAGCATCCCCTCCCCGCCGGAACCGTCCGGCGGGGTCCATTGCCCCAGACATTGCCCCAGACAAGGACCTCTGTAATGGCCTTCAAACTTACCGATTACGAAGCCTATGACTTCGCCAACCGGCGCCACATCGGCCCCTCGCCGCGCGAGATGGCCGACATGCTGCAGGTGATCGGCTTCAAAACCCTGGACGAGCTGATCGACGCCACCGTGCCGCCCGCCATCCGCCAGAAAGAGGCGCTGGACTGGGGCCCGGCAATGACCGAGCGCGATGCGCTTTTCCACATGAAGCAGGTGGCCTCCAAGAACAAGGTGCTGACCTCGCTGATCGGCCAGGGCTATTATGGCACCACCACCCCGGCGCCGATCCTGCGCAACATTCTGGAAAACCCGGCCTGGTACACCGCCTATACCCCCTATCAGCCGGAAATCTCCCAGGGCCGTCTTGAAGCGCTCTTGAACTTCCAGACCATGGTCAGCGACCTGACCGGCCTGGACATCGCCAACGCGTCACTGCTGGACGAAGCCACCGCCGCTGCCGAAGCGATGGCAATGGCGCACCGCGGCTCGCGCTCCAAGGCGAACAACGCGGCCTTCTTCGTCGACAAGAACTGCCACCCGCAGACCGTTGCCGTGATCCAGACCCGCGCCGAGCCCCTGGGCATCGACGTGGTGGTTGCCGATCCGGACGAGCTGGACCCGGGCGCGGTCTTCGGGGCGATCTTCCAGTATCCCGGCACCTACGGCCATGTGCGCGATTTCACATCGGAAATCGAAGCCATCCACGAGCACAAGGGCATCGCCGTTGTCGCCGCTGACATTCTGGCGCTGGCGCTGCTGAAGTCGCCCGGCGAGATGGGCGCGGATATTGCCATCGGCTCGACCCAGCGCTTTGGCGTTCCGATGGGCTATGGCGGCCCGCACGCTGCTTATATGGCGACCACCGACAAGCTGAAGCGCGCCATGCCGGGCCGCATCATCGGCGTGTCCGTCGATGCCCGCGGCAACAAGGCCTACCGCCTGGCGCTGCAGACCCGCGAACAGCACATCCGCCGCGAAAAGGCCAACTCCAACGTCTGTACCGCACAGGCGCTGCTGGCCGTCATCGCGTCGATGTACGCGGTCTACCACGGCCCCGACGGCATCAAGGCCATCGCCCAGTCGGTGCACCGCAAGACCTCCCGCCTGGCCGCGGGCCTGGAAGAGCACGGGTTCAAGGTGGAGCCGGAAGTGTTCTTTGACACCATCACCGTCGAGGTCGGCCCGCTGCAGAAAACTGTCATGGAAGCGGCCGTTGCCCGCGGTGTGAACCTGCGCAAGGTGGGCGAGGACCGCATCGGCATCTCGCTGGACGAGCAGACCCGCGCCGAGACCATCGAAGCGGTCTGGGGCGCCTTCGGCATCGGGAAGAAGGACGACAGCGTCAAGAACCGCGCCTACCGCCTGCCCGACTATGCGCTGCGGGAAAGCGAGTATCTGACCCACCCGATCTTCCACAAGAACCGGGCCGAGGCAGAGATCACCCGCTACATGCGCCGCCTGGCTGACCGCGATCTGGCGCTGGACCGTGCAATGATCCCGCTGGGCTCCTGCACTATGAAGCTGAACGCGACCATCGAAATGATCCCGGTCACCTGGCCGGAATTCGGCAACCTGCACCCCTTCTGCCCGGAAGACCAGGCGCAAGGCTACCACCAGATGATCGCCGATCTGAACGACAAGCTCTGCCAGATCACCGGCTATGACGCAATCTCCCAGCAGCCGAACTCCGGTGCGCAGGGCGAATACGCGGGCCTTCTGACCATCCGCAACTACCATGCGGCAAACGGCCAGGGCCACCGCAACGTCTGCCTGATCCCGACCTCCGCGCACGGCACCAACCCGGCCACCGCGCAGATGGTTGGCTATACGGTGGTGCCGATCAAGGCGGATGACAAAGGCAACATCGACGTCGCCGACTTCCGCGAAAAGGCGGAGAAGCACTCTGACCACCTCGCCGCCTGCATGATCACCTACCCGTCCACGCACGGCGTGTTTGAGACCACCGTGCAGGAGGTTTGCGGCATCACCCATGAGCACGGCGGCCAGGTGTACATCGACGGCGCCAACATGAACGCCATGGTCGGCCTGTCGCGTCCGGGTGACATCGGCGGCGACGTCAGCCACCTGAACCTGCACAAGACCTTCTGCATTCCGCACGGCGGCGGCGGCCCCGGCATGGGTCCGATCGGCGTCAAGGCGCATCTGGCAGAACACCTGCCGGGCCATCCGGAATACGGCACCGCCGTGGGTCCGGTCTCGGCGGCGCCGTTCGGCTCGCCGTCGATCCTGCCGGTCAGCTGGGCCTACTGCCTGCTGATGGGCGGCGCAGGCCTGACCCAGGCGACCCGGGTGGCGATCCTGAACGCCAACTACATCGCCGCGCGCCTGAAGGACGCCTACAAGATCCTCTACACCTCGGAAACGGGCCGCGTTGCGCATGAGTGCATCCTCGACACCCGCCCGCTGGCGGATGAGGGCAACGTCACCGTGGACGACATCGCCAAGCGTCTGGTCGACTCGGGCTTCCACGCCCCGACCATGTCCTGGCCGGTGGCGGGAACCCTGATGGTGGAGCCGACCGAATCCGAGCCCAAGGACGAGCTGGACCGCTTCTGCGACGCCATGCTGTCGATCCGGCAGGAGGCGCAGGACATCATCGACGGCAAGATCGACGCGCAGAACAACCCGCTCAAGCACGCGCCGCACACGGTGCGCGACCTGGTCGGCGAATGGGACCGTCCCTACAGCCGCGAACAGGCCTGCTTCCCGCCGGGCAACCTGGGCGTCGACAAGTACTGGCCGGTGGTGAACCGGGTGGACAACGCCTATGGCGACCGCCACCTGGTCTGCACCTGCCCGCCGATGTCGGAGTACGAAGAAAACGAGGCCTGATCCGTCAGGCCTCCCGCCCCGCCGGCCTGTCCGGCGGGGCACTCCTGCAGCGCCCGCCGCGCCGCATCCCCGCATGACCCGCTCAGAGGAGAGAATGATGTCCCGTCTCGAACCGCTGACCGTGCCAGCCTCCCGGCAAACCGCTGACAACGCGGCACAGACCCGCCTCCACGACGTCGAAATCATTCTGCCGCAGTCGGAGCCGCCTGCCGCGGCCCAGATGATTTGCGAGGTCTTCCGCGCCGCCAACGATCTGTTTCCCGACAGCGGCTACCGCACCGCCGTGCGCAACCTCAGCTCGCAGATGCGCGCGGTGCCCGCCGGCTGGAAGCCGCAGACAGTGATATTCCTCGGCGGCATCGCCAGCCGCTGGCCGCTGAATTCCGGCGAAAAGGCCAGCCTGCAGCGGATCTGCCGCCAGGCACAGCGCTGCCTGTTTGCCGGCAGTGCGGTTTTCCTGCTGCCAGAGACCGGCATCAACGCACCGGTGGAAAGCGCGGTGCACGCGAACTTTGCTGCCGCCGCAGAGGAAGAGCAGCTGGCCTGCGCCCCGGCAGGCACCCTGACCGCCAGCTCGGGCCGGATCAGCACCGCTGTCAGCAGTTTTGCCGCGCTGCGTGTGCTGGCCGCCTTTCTGCGCGCCGACCGCGGCCCCTTCATCGCCGATGCGGTGTGCGACTATCTGGGCCTTACCTTTGGGCCCGTGTCGGAGCAGTCCAAGGTGTCTTTGCAGCTGCGCCAGACAGCCGGCGGCGACGCGCTGATCGTCAAGATCCTCGATCTGATGCAGCAGAACCTCGAAGAGCCGCTGTTGATCCGGGATATTGCCCAGCAGGCCGGCGTCTCCCCGCGCAAGCTGGAGCGCCGCTTCCAGCAGAAGGCCCGCACCAGCCCGCTGGCCGCCTACCGCAAGCTGCGCATCGAAAAGGCCCGCCAGCTGCTGCTGCACACCACCCTGCCGCTGGCCGAGATCGTCGCCGCCACCGGCTTTGGCTCCCGCAGCAGCCTGACGGAATGGTTCAAGCGCGAGTACAAGACCAGCCCGCAGGCGTTCCGGAAGCAGTATTATGCGGACCGCCACCCTGCGGGGTCCATGGCCTGACAGCATCCGGTGCCGGACAGGAAAAAGGCGGCCCTGGGGCCGCCTTTCTTGTGTTCTTGCGGGGTCAATCGCCTGCGCCGCCGCCCTCGCTGCCGCCGGACAGGGCGTTCGGATCGAAGACGTTGCCGAAGCCGGAAGAATTGCCCTGCGGTTCCTGCTCCGCTTCAGGCTCGGCCTCGCTGTTGCCCGACAGGTTTCCGGGGGCGAAGGCACCGCCGAAGCCGCTGCTGCTGCCGGACGGCGCGGCGGGGGCCGGAACGGCCTCGCCCTGCTGGTCCAGCTGCTCCTGACGGCGCAACTCGCGCTGGCGGAGCAGTTCCTGGATGCGCTGTTCGGCCTCCAGCCGCTTCTGCTCCTGCACATCGGCGATGCACTGGGCCGGGCTGTAGAGCGCCGCGGTGCCCGCCACCGCCACCGTGGCGCAGGCCACCGCGACCAGCGCCGCCGCCGCCCAGTTGGAACGGAAGAACCCGGGCAGTTGCAGCCTGCCGCTTTCCAGCTCTGCCACCGTGGCCTTCTGGCGCGCCGCCGCCACCAGTTCCTTGCGGCGCAGGCTGGCCTCGTTGGCGAGTGCTGCGATCACCGTCAGCACCACGATGATGAAGGCCAGCGCCGAAATCGCGGGGGTGATGCCGTAACGCACCTTCTGCGCCAGCTCGATGGTCAGCGTCGGGTATTCGCCGAAGGTGAAGGTGGTGGTGTTGTAGTTCTCAAAGCTCGCCAAGAAGGCCAGCACCGCAGCGCTCGCAATCGCGGGGCGCATGAACGGCAGCAGCACCTTGCGGAAGGCCTGAGCGTGCGTCGCGCCGAGGTCCAGCGCCGCCTCGGTCAGCGCCACGTCATAGCGCTGCAGCCGCGCCACCAGCACCAGCATGCAGTAGCTGGCGATGAAGGTGGACTGGCCGATGATGGTCAGGAACAGCCCGTTGGAGAGCCAGCTGTCCGCCCCCAGCCCCAGCATCCGGTTGATCCGGTCCCAGAACACCAGGGTCGAGATCCCCAAGACCACGCCGGGGATGAGGATCGGCGCGATGATGATGGTGTAATAGGTGGCGCGCAAGCGGGGCCAGATCTGGGTCAGCATCAGCGCCCCCGCCAGCCCCATCGCGACTGACAAGGCCACCGTGCCCGCCCCCACCAGGATCGAGTTCCAGATGCCGTTCAGGATCCGCTCGTCGCGGAACAAGGCCCCGAACCACTCGAACGTCAGGCATTCCCAGGGCGTCATCCGCGGGAAGGCGGGTGAGTTAAAGGCGGTGGCCGACATGATCACCAAGGGGCCCAGCAGATAGGCAAAGAACACCCCCAGATAGATCCAGAGGCTGAGGCGCATAAAGGTGAACCGCTTCATTTGCCGATATCCCCCATGTTCACCTTGAACAGGCGCATGACGGCCAGAACAAGCAGGATACAGGTGACCAGCAGCACCACCGCATAAGCCGCGCCCTGCGGCCAGTCGGAGTTGTCATTGAACTGCTGATAGATCAGCTGGGTGAACCACAGGGAGGACGGCCCGCCCAGGATCTGCGGCGCCGCCAGCGCGCCGGCCGACAGCATGAACACCATGGTGCAGCCGGAGGAGATGCCGGGCTTGGCATAGGGAATGACCACCCGCTGGTGGATCTTGGCCCAGCTCGCGCCCATGTCGCGCGCCGCCTCGATCTGGTTGCGGTCGAGGCTTTCGATCACATTGTAGATCGGGAAGATCATCAAGAGGATGTAGGCGTATCCCAGACCCGCATAGAGCGCGATGTCATTGCGGATGAAATCGAAGGGGGTGTCGAAAATCCCCAATCCCACCAGCATGTTGTTCAGCACCCCGGTCTCGCCGAAGATGATGCGCAGCGCAAAGGCGCGCAGGATCTCGTTGATCCAGTAGGGGATGATCAGCATCAGCGCGAAGATGCGGATGTGGTTGCCTTTGGTCTGGGCCAGATAATAGGCGATCGGGTAGCACAGGATCAGGTTGAAGACAGTGACGCAGACCGCCGCCACCAGGGTGCGGAAGAACACCCTGAGGTCGACCGCGTTGTACTCCTGGCTGCCGCCTTCGGGGCCGTAGATCAGGTATTTGTAATTCTCCAGCGTGTAGACGTCCCTGGGCCCGCCGATCTCCGGCGGCGGCAGGTTGGGGCGGAACGAGAAGTCGAGCATCGACAGCTGCGGCAGGATGATGAGGCCGATGGTCCAGAACAGGACCAGCCCCAGCATCAGGCTGCCCATGCCGGTGCCGTTGCGTTTGAAGAACTCCCTCAGGAAGCTTGGCATGGTTTGGCCCCCCTCATTCCGCGGCCAGTTCACCGGCTGGCACGATGACGGCGTTCTTCGTCTCGTATTCCAGGGTGATGTTCTGGCCGGTGTGATCCTCGAACGACTGCCCGAGGTTGGGGATCGAGACCTTCAGCTCCTTGCCGCCGTCGCCTTCCATGAAGATGTTGAAAGCGTTGCCCTCGAACTCCTCGTGATTGACCTTGGCGGTCACAAAATGCGTGCCGGTGGCTCCTTTGGGTGCCAAAGCAAAGGCTTCGGGGCGGATGAACATCATTGCGGCGTCGCCTTCCTTCATCCGGCCCTGGTTGGCGCTGGATATCCGCGCCACCAGATCGCCCGACCGGTTGGTCTGGATCAGCGCCTCATTGCCCATGACACGCTTGACCTTGCCGCGGAACACGTTGTTTTCGCCCACGAAAGACGCGGCAAAGGCGGTGGCGGGATCGTTGTAGATGGCCTTGCCGTCGCCGATCTGGTCAATGACGCCGGCCCGCATCACCGCGATGTTGTCGGACATGGTCAGCGCCTCGCCCTGGTCGTGGGTGATGTAGATGAAGGTGATGCCGACCCGCTGCTGGATTTCCCGCAGTTCGGTGCGCATGTGCTGGCGCAGCTTCAGGTCCAGCGCCGACAGCGGCTCATCCAGCAGCAGCACGTCAGGTTCTGCGCACAGCGCGCGGGCAATCGCCACCCGCTGGCGCTGGCCGCCCGACAGCTCCGACGGCAGCTTGCCGCCCTGGCCGGGCAGCGCGATCATGTCCAAAAGCTCGTCCGCGCGCTTGCGCCGCTCGCGCGCCGAGGCGCCCTTGATCTCCATTGAGAAGGTGATGTTCTCCCAGACCTTCATCAGCGGAAACAGCGCCAGGTTCTGGAAGATCAGCGCGGTGGGGCGCTTGTTCGGCCCGATCCCCTTCATGTCGTTGCCGCCGATCAGCACCCGGCCGCCGCTTGGCTCCAGGAAGCCCGAGACCGCGCGCAGGATGGTGGTCTTGCCGCAGCCCGACGGCCCCAGGAAGGAAAAGAAATCCCCCCCGTTGATGGTCACATTGGCATCGCGCACGGCAACAAAGTCACCGAAGCGGATCCACAAGTTCTCGAGATCAACACCGACCCCTGCACTCATTTGGCTTCTCCCTAAGATGCAGACCTCCATTCCGGTGGCATGCCACCGGCCCCGCAAGAGCTGCTATCCGTATCTGTTCGTATGTGTTGGCGCCGCAAAATGTGCGGCTGGCCCCAGAGCGTGCCCCGAGGCCAGGCTGTTCAAGCGCGCGGGTCAGGCGCTCTTGAACTTGTTGACGAATTCGGTGCGCACGTCGGCGTACCAGGGCGCCTCGGCCGGCCAGGGGTTCAGATTGGCCAGGCTGTCGCCCGGATAGGCCTCTGCGAAGTTCTTCTTGTAGATGTCGCCGGAGAAGCCGTCGGCACCCAGCACCGGCGAGTTGTAGCCGTGGCTGTCGATCGCCTTGCCCGCGGGCTCCTGCTGGAAGGCATAGTCGATGAAGGCATAGACCTGCTCCTCGTTCTGGGCGCCGACCGGCATCGACATGCCGTCGACCCAGGCCATCGCACCTTCGACGGGCGCCTGGTAATGCACCGGCTCGCCTGCGGATTTCAGCGCCAGCGGCGGGCCGTCCCAGGTCTGGCCGACCACCACACCTTCGTTCAGAAGACCGTTCTTCTGGGTGTCGGCGTCGTTCCAGATCAGCTTGATCCGATCCTTGCGCGCCACGCACCAGTCGGTGACCTGGCCCCAGACCTTGCGCATGGTTTCCTCGTCGTCATAGGCGGCCCAGATCGAGCCCGGCTCCATCTCGCCCGAGGCTTCCATGTAAAGCCCTGCGCCCAGCATCATCGAATGCGCCCGGCCCATGGTCTTGCCCGCGTTCTCCTCGCTCCAGACGTCGCCGTAAGACGGCGCATCGCCCGCGGGCAGCCATTTGTCGGTGCGGTAGGCAATGCCCTCGGTGCCCCAGATATGCGGCAGCCAGTGGACGCCTTCACCGCCGAAGTTCCAGGCATCGGTGCCGATCTTGGCCATCGCCGGGTTCACCGCGTCGATGTTGACCTTGCTCATGTCGAAGGGCTTCAAAAGCTCCAGCGGCCCCCACTGCAGCGAGCGGTTGTTGGTGGGCGAGACGATATCGAAGCCCTGCCCCTTGGTGGCCTTCATCTTGTTGATGATTTCCTCGTTGGAGCCGATGCCGGTGTAATTCACCTTGATGCCGGTCTTGGCCTCAAAGCCGGAAAGGAACTCCGGCGGCAGGTAGTCCGACCACATCAGGATGTTCACTTCGCCCGACGACGCCAGCGCGCTTTTCGAATAAAGCGGCGCCGCCAGGGCCGCAGCCCCCGCAGCTTTCAGCACAGAACGCCGCGAAACAGTCGACTTTACTGTCATTTGATCAATTCTCCCTTTGGACTGGTATTTGTTATTTTTGTTTTGTTGAACGGTGAAACCTTGCGGAGGCTTGCATCGCCCCGACAGTGACAGTTTGGAAAAACGATAAGGCCAGATTGCCCGCAAAGTTTCCCGGCATGACGCCAGTTTCGGCACAGTTTGAAGCCATCTGCGACATTTCCATTGGATGAGCCTCCACTGCTGCCCCGGCAGTGTGCGTTTGTGCGGGGCGGGCCGTCAACGGCCATGTGCGTTTCCCGCCGCACCCGGTTGGGCGGATGATACGGGCTTCCCTGGGATTGCCGCCGCTTGCGGCGGCCAGTGACCGGCCCGTTTCTTTCACATCCTGCAAGCAAGCTTTCGAATTTCTGCGAAACTGGGCCGCCTGCATTGCCGCCGCGCGCGTCTGGGCGCTTAGTCGGTAGAGGGTAAACCGGAGGCTCCTTGTCATGAAATCACGCACCAAGGTTGTGGTGATCGGCGGCGGCATCGCCGGTTGCTCCACTCTGTACCACCTCACCCAGGAAGGCTGGAGCGACGCCGTGCTGGTCGAACGCAACGAGCTGACCAGCGGCACCACCTGGCATTCGGCGGCGCAGGTGACGAACTTTGGCACCAACCAGACCATGATCGGGCTCAAGTCCCGCTCCATCAGCCTCTACAAGGAGCTGTCCGAAGACCCGGATTACCCGATCAACTACCACCACGGCGACGGCGGCATACGGCTGGCCAATACCGAGGCGCAGATGCAGGGGTACCGGCATTTCGCCTCGATGGCGCGCGGCATGGATGTGCATTTCGAGATCATCAGCGCCGAGGAATGCGGCCGCCGCCACCCGCTGATCTCTACGGATAACCTGGTGGGCGGCCTGTGGGACCCGCTGGATGGCGACATCGACCCGGCGCAGCTGTGCCAGGCGCTGGCGCGGCGCGCCCGCAAGGCCGGCGCCGAGGTCTACCGCAACACGCCAGTGACCGCGCTGACCCAGCATAAGGACAACACCTGGACCGTGCACACCGAACACGGCGATATCGACTGCGATATTGTGGTGAATGCCTGCGGCTACCGGGTGAACGAGGTCGGCGCGATGATGGGGGTGCATCACCCGGTCGCCTCGATGGAGCATCAGTATTTCCTGACCGAGGACATCCCCGCCATCAAGGAGGCCGGCCGCCGGATGCCGCTGATCCGCTGCCCGATCTCCGACTACTACTGCCGCCAGGAAAAGAACGGGCTGCTGATCGGCTTTTATGAGCAGGACTGCAAGACCTGGGGCATGGACGGCATCGACCCGGATTTCGTCAACGCTCTCTGCCCTGACGATCTGGAGCGGGTGATGGACGTGCTGGAGGGCGCGTTTGACCGGATGCCCGCGCTGCGCGAAACCGGTATCCGCGCGATCGTCAATGGGCCGATAACCTATACCATCGACGGCGCGCCGCTGATCGGCCCGGTCCCGGGCAAGCGCAACGCCTTCTGCGCCATCGGATTGCGGGCCGGGCTGGGGGAAGGCGGCGGCCATGGCTGGCTGCTGGCGCAGATGATCGTGCACGGGGAGGCCTGTTACGATACCTGGTGCCTGGACCCCCGCCGCTTTGCCGCCCACGCCAATGCAGAGCTGACCGCGCTGAAAGCCGTGGAAGACTACCAGAACGAGTTCCGCTTTCATTTTCCGCATGAGCACCGCGAGGCGGGCCGCCCGGCCAAGACCACACCGCTGACGCCGGTGCTGGCCGCCGAAGGCGCGGAGTTCACCGTGGTGAACGGCTGGGAGCGGGTGGATTACATCAAACCCTCCCCGGGTTTTCACCCCTCGCTGACCTTCAATTTCGACGAAGCTTTCGATGTTGTCGCCGCCGAAATAAAGAACCTGCAGGAAAACGCGGGCCTCTGCGAGGTCAGCGGCTTCAATCGGATCGAGATCACCGGCGCGGACCGCCACAGTTTCCTGGACCGGATGTTCTGCGGCACGGTCACCCGCCGTGCGGGCCGCGTCGGGCTTGGCTACCTTCTGAACTGTCACGGCATGGTCAAGGGCGAGGCCACGGTGGCGAACCTGCCTGCCTCTGACCGCGGGCCGGAGCGGGTCTGGTACGGCTCTGCCGCTGCCAGCGAGCTCCACGACATGGACTGGCTGAGCCAGCACATCGGCACGGGCGAAGATGTGCAGCTGCGCTCCCTCACCAATGACCAGACCATCCTGGTTCTGGCAGGACCCCGGGCGCGGGATGTGCTTTCTGCCTGTGCCCGGGGCGGCTGGTCGCGCGCGGCCTTCCCCTGGCTGTCGGTGCGCGAATGCTTCATCGGCATCGCTCCGGCGACGGTGATGGGTGTCAGCTTCTCAGGTGAGCTGGCTTATGAAATCCACGTGCCGAACGCCTCCCTTTATGCTGCCTATCTGGCGCTGCGGAAGGCCGGGGAGGCTTTCGGGCTGAAGCTGTTCGGCGCCCGCGCGGTGGAGTCGATGCGGATGGAGAAAGGGTTCCTGCACTGGAAGACGGATCTGACCACCGAATACGACCCGTATGAGACCGGGCTGGGCCGTTTCGTGAAGCTGGGTAAAGGCGGGTTCATTGGCCGCCAGGCGCTGTTGAAGCGCCGGGCCGCGGGGGCGCGCAAAAAGCTGGTCACGCTGCACGTCGGCACCACCCATGCCCCGGCCTGCAGCGGCGCCTCGCTGATGCAGGGCGACAAGGTCGCGGGCACCGTGACCTCGGGCGATTGGGGGCATCGGGTCGGCATGAACCTGGCCTATGCTTTTGTGGTGCCGGAACTGGCGGCTGAAGGCAGCACCATGCAGCTCGACCTCTGCGGAGATCTGGTCTCCGCCACTGTCATCGCGCCGTCGCCATACGATCCGGATTTTGACCGCCTCCGCATCTGATCCCTTGCTGGACCGCAAACGCCCGGGAACCTCCCCAGGCGTTTTCTTTGCGTCATCCAGCTTCAAATCAGCTGCGGCCCTTCCACGGCACCAGCCAGTTCTCGGCCTTGCGCATCAGGATGTCGATGCCATAGCCGATAATCCCGATCATCACGATTCCCATGATCACGATATCGGTCAGCTGGAACTTGGACGCGGCGATGATCATCATGCCCGCGCCCTTCTGCGCGGCCACCAGCTCAGCCGCCACAACCGTGCCCCAGCAGACCCCCATGGCCACCCGCGCGCCGGTAAAGATTTCCGGCAGCGAGTTCGGCACGATCACATGCCGCATGATCTGCCACTTGGACGCCCCCAGCGAATAGGCCGCGTGGATTTTCGAGATGTTCACGCCCGAGACCCCGGCCCGGGCCGCAATTGTCATGATCCAGAGTGCGGCCAGGAACAGCAGAACGATCTTGCCGGTTTCCCAGATGCCGAACCAGATGATCACCAGCGGGATCAGCGCCAAAGGCGGAACCGGGCGCATGAATTCCACGATCGGGTCAAACCAGCCGCGGAACCAGCCGGACAGGCCCATGGCATAGCCCAGCGGAATACCGACAATCGCGCCGGCAACGAAGCCGGCAATCACCCGCGCCAGCGACCAGCCCAGGTGCTGCCACAGCGAGAAGTTCTGATAGCCCTCGGATGCGATTTCAAAGAACCGCGCCACCACCGTTTCCGGGGCCGGCAGCCAGATCGGGTTCATCTGCATCCCGGCACTGGGGGTAAAGCTGATGGCGCCCTTTCCGGTCAGCGTCACCGTGCCGTCGCCGGTGTCCACAGCCGTGCCAGGTCCGATCGGCTCCCCGTTGATGGCCACGACTTTGGCGCCTTCCTTGCGTTTGACCTCATCATTGCGGTCGAAGATCAAGGTCGTGGACCGCCCGGCCTGTGCCGCCAGCGCATCGTTTTTGGCAAAGCCGCCGCCGGGGTCCACCTCGAAATTGGAGCTGGCCTCGCCAAATCCGGCCACCCGGACGGCGACTTCCGCATCGTCGGTGCTGCCCGCGGCGTTTTCCAGCGTGTAGGTAAAGCTGGTTTCACCGGTGAACGGCCCCGGCACATGAAGCGGAAACAGCTTGGATCCGGTGAAGGCCGCCCAGATCACGAAAATCACCAGCACCGAAATGATCGACGCCGCCCGGTCCGGGCTCACCGCGCTTTCGTCGCCGAATGTCACCGTCTTCAGGCTGGTGAAATCGTGCCGTGACTGCATGCCCTTGCGAATGAACTTCACCAGGAAAAAGGCGCCGGCGAACAACGCGATGTAGAACAGCAGTACCGTCATGCCACCTGCTCCGTCCGGCCCATGATCTCCTCTTCCATCTCCCAGATCATCGACAGGATCTCATCGCGGGTCTCGGCGAAGCCTTCGGATTTCTTGACGTCGCGCAGGTCGGCATTCACCCCGCGCTCGGCAAAGGGCAGCTGGTACTCGCGGTGGATGCGGCCCGGGCGCGGCGCCATCACGATCAGCCGTTCGCCCAGCAGCAGCGCCTCCTCCACCGAGTGGGTGATCAGGATGATGGTCTTGCCGGTTTCCTTCCAAAGCTTCAGCACCAAGCCCTGCATCTTTTCCCGCGTCAGCGCATCCAGCGCGCCCAGCGGCTCGTCCATCAGGATCACATCCGGCTCATTCGCCAGGCAGCGGGCCAGCGCCACCCGCTGCTGCATGCCGCCCGACAGCTCGTAAACCGCCTTCTCCTTGAAGTCCTGCAGGCCGACGATGTCCAGCAGGTGGTCGGAGATCTTCTCGCGCTCGGCCCGCCTCATACCCTTCATGCGGGGACCGAATTCCACGTTGTCGCGCACGTTCATCCATTCGAACAGCGCGCCCTTCTGGAACACCATCCCGCGCTCCGCGTCCGGCCCGGTGACCACATGCCCGTTCAGCTCCACCACCCCTTCCGTCGGGGCCAGAAACCCCGCCAGAATGTTCAGCAGCGTGGTCTTGCCGCACCCGGACGGCCCCAGCACCGACATCAGCTCCCCCGCCTGTAAATTCAATGAAACGTCTTTCAGCGCCTGGACGGAGCTGCCGTTGGGCAGGTCAAAACGCATGGAGACACTCTTGATGTCCAGTCCCGCCATCTTCTCCCCCTCCTGTTAGGGCTTCGCGGCCTGCGCCCTGCCCGCCGGGATGCGAACGGCCCGAAAGCCGGACCGTTCGGCACATTCAGTTCGCTGCGGTTCAGTTCTGCGCGGCGGCTAGCGGCGCGCTGTTGACGGTTCCGTCATAGGAGTCCAGCGCCGCCTCGATGCTGCCCGCATTCACGAAGATATCGGCCACGCCCTTCATGAAGGTCTGCGCGCCGCCGCCCAGCCATTTCTCCGACAGCTGCTCCTCTGCTGACGGGAAGCTGAAGGTGGCGATGGTGGCTTCGGCATCCGCCAGGTCCATGCCTGCGTCCTTGGCGATGACCGGCAGCATCTCGTCCTTGTGATCGCCCGAGTTCCACATGGCGTTGGCGTCTGCGGTCACTTTCAGAAACTTGCTCAGCAGCTCGCCTTCGGACTCAACGAAACCGGCGGGCGCGCTGGTCACGTCGAACACCAAGATGCCCAGTTCTTCCTTCTCCGCACCGGTCAGCAGCACGTTGCCATGCTCCACCATCCGCCGCAGCGCGCCGCCCCAGCCACAGACCATGTCTAGGTTGCCCTGGGCAAAGGCCGCCGCACCGTCAGCGGGGGCCATGTCGACGATCTCCATCGAGCCGACATCAACCCCGAAATGCGCCATCTGCGACAGGAAGCCGTAATGCGCCGCGGTGCCGATCGGCACGCCGACCTTCTTGCCGTTCAGCTCAGCCGCACTGTCCTTGTCGATCTCCAGCGCCTCGGCCACCACGCAGTTGTCGTTGTCGGAATAGCTGACCGCCACATCCACCGCCTGGAGGTCCTGCCCGGCGGAGGTTGCCACCACAAACGGCGGCACGCCCTGGCTCACGGCGATCTGAACATCGCCAGAGGCCATGGCTGCAGACATCGCCGTGCCGGTATCGAAGGAGACCCAATTGATCTTGACGCCCATTTCCTCCTCATAGGTGCCGTTGGCCTTGGCAAACTGGAAGGGCATCGGCCATTCAAGGAAGTAGGCGACGGTGACCTCATCCAAGGCAGAGGCGTGCGAGGCAGACAGCGCCGCGATGCCGGCGCAAGCAGTCGTCAGCAGGTACTTTTTAATCATATTGAATCTCCTCCCAGTGGTTTTCCGGGTCCGTTCAATGCGGGCCTCGGACATTTATTTTTGCACGGCAAACCATATCCGGGAAGAAAATACACAGTAGAATAAAGTTGCTTTTGCGCCCAAAGTAAAACTTAGTTTCGTTTTTAACGGATATAGTTTGGTGAACAGGAGGCGCAGCCTGTGCAGAAATCCCTAAGCCTGAGGTGGCTGGAGGTGTTCCAGCTTATTTCAAAGTCAGGATCAATACAAAAGGTTGCTGCTGAAACCGGCCTGTCGATCAGCACCGTGTCCAATCACCTGCGCAGTCTGGAAAGCGCGCTGGGGGTGGATCTGGTGGATCATACCCGCCGCCCGATGGGGCTGACCCCGGCCGGAGTCGTCTATGCCCGCTACGTCCATGAGGGGCTGATGACGCTCAGACGCGGCGAGGCGGAGATCCGCTCCGGCAGCTGGCAGCACGCCACCGATCTGCGCATGGCGCTGCTGGATGATTTCGACAATGAAGTCGGCCCGGAGCTGTTCCAGTTCCTGTCCACCGCCCTGCCCCGCTGCAATTTCCGCCACTACACCCGGCCCAGCCATGAGATCATCGCAAAGCTGCAGGAGCAGAAACTGGATGCCGGCGTCGCCACCCGCCCGGCGGGGCTGCTGCCGGATCTGATCGAGTACCCCTTGATGCGCGATCCGTTCATTCTGGTGGTGCCCGCCGCATACAGCGGCAGCGTTGAGGAGCTGACCAAACCGGAGGCGCCGCTGCCGTTCCTGCGCTATTCCCGCGACCACACCATCGGCAAGCAGATCGAAACCCAGCTGACCCGGCTCAAGATCTCGCTGCCCAACCGGTTTGAGCTGGAATGCAATCAGTCGATCATCGGCCTGGTGGCCGAAAGCAGCGGCTGGACCGTGACCACCGCCGCCAGTTACCACCGCGCCCAGCGCTTTCACGACAAGGTCAAGGTCGTGCGCTTTCCAGGCAAGAGCTTTGCCCGGACGGTGTCGCTGTTCACATCCAGCGTCTATCCGGCGGCCACGTCGCAGCTGATCCACGAGGCGCTGCAAAAGTCTCTGCGCCATCATTTCACCGATCCGATCAGCGCCCGTTTCCCCTGGCTGGCCGAGGAGTTCCGGACGCTGCCGGCGCAGGACGTATAAGGGCAGACCCCAATTCGAAACAAACATTCGTGTTTCTCGAAACCACCGGTCCCTGGCTTGACCGTTTAAGCCCTTGAGCGCTGTTTAAAGCGCAAACCGCACCGTGCGCTTCCCCGCACAACCGGCGGCCTTTCAAGGGAAATGGATCATGGCAATCACTTATCTGAAACAGGCCCAGCCGCGCCCGGCTGCCGAGAACAGCGATATCCGCGACACCGTCGCGGTAATGCTTGCCAATATCCGGCGCGTGGGCGAGGAGGCAGTGCGCAGCTATGCGGAAAAGCTGGATGGCTGGACCGGCCCGATTGTGGTGACGGATGCCCAGCGCCGCGCCGCTTGCAACCGTGTTTCGCCGCAGACGAAGGAAGACATTCAGTTCGCCCACGCCAATATCCGCCGCTTTGCCGAGGCGCAGAAGGCCACCATGGGGGAATGCGAGGTGGAGGTGATCCCCGGCCTGATCGCGGGCCAGAAGCAGATCCCGGTGTCCAGCGCCGGCTGCTATGTGCCGGGCGGGCGCTACAGCCATATCGCCAGCGCGCTGATGACCATCACCACCGCCAAAGTGGCAGGCGTGCCGCATATCACCGCAGTCTCGCCGCCGCGCCCCGGCAGCGGCATTCCCGATGCGATCATCTATGCCATGGACCTGTGCGGCGCGGACCTGATCCTGAACCTGGGCGGGGTGCAGGGCATTGCCGCCATGGCGCAGGGCCTGTTCGGGTCGCAGCCCGCCGACATCCTGGTCGGCCCCGGCAATTCCTATGTGGCGGAGGCCAAGCGGATGCTGTTCGGCGAGGTCGGCATCGACATGTTTGCAGGCCCCACGGACTCCCTGCTGATTGCCGATCACACCGCAGAGGTGGAAACCGTCGCCTGGGATCTGGTCAGTCAGGCAGAACACGGCGCCGACAGCCCGGTCTGGCTGGTCACCACCAGCGAGCCGCTGGCCAAGGGGGTCATGGCCCGCGCGCAGGCGCTGATTGACCAGTTGCCAGAACCCAACCTCTCTGCCGCCCACCGTGCTTGGCACGAACGCGCCGAAGTGGTCCTGTGCGACAGCCGCGAGGAAG
Organism: Leisingera aquaemixtae; assembly: GCF_006740765.1. Taxonomy (GTDB): domain Bacteria; phylum Pseudomonadota; class Alphaproteobacteria; order Rhodobacterales; family Rhodobacteraceae; genus Leisingera; species Leisingera aquaemixtae. The sequence continues at coordinate 354,318 of NZ_CP041159.1, read as the reverse complement.
CCGCGCAGGTGGCCGACCGCTACGCGCCCGAACATCTGCAGGTGCAGGCTGAGGATCTGGACTGGTGGCTGGACCGCCTCACCGCCTATGGCTCGCTGTTCCTGGGCAAGGAGACCACGGTGTCGTTCGGCGACAAGACCTCAGGGCCGAACCACGTGCTGCCGACCAGCGGCGCCGCGCGTTATACCGGCGGGCTGTCGGTGCACAAGTTCACCAAGACCGTGACCTGGCAGCGCTGCAACGCCGCCGCCTCACACGAACTGGCCCAGCGCACAGCTAGGATCAGCCGCATGGAGGGAATGGAAGGCCACGCCATCGCCGCAGAGATGCGGCTGCAGCCGGAAACGGTCTGAGGCCCTGCGGAAACGCCGGTCTCAGGACGGCGTTTCCAGCCGCTGGTCCAGATCGACCGGCCCCAGCACGGCATCGTCGGGAATGCCTTCAAACCCGGTGACGGTGCCGCCATAGAGGTCCATGAACTGCGCAGCTGCCTCGGCTGAGGCGAACGGCACCACCTCCGGCGCCCCCATGCCGCCAGCCACATTGGAGCCGACCACAAAATGCGCCTCGCTGGCATCAATCCAGTTGTTGCTGCCGGGCTGGTCCCAGCTTGCCGCCGCCCCCATGTCGCTCACGTAAATGGCGGTGATCTCCGCATCCCGTTCCGGACTTTTCACATAGGCGGCCAGATCGCGCACCTGGGCAAAGAACAGGGGCGCCGGGAAGCCGTCCAGGTGAATCTGCCCCTTCGGTCCGCCGTGTTCAGCGACATTCATCTGGCAGAAGTAACTGAGCGCAACCTCGGTCAGCTCGACCGGTGCAGGCGGCGCTTTGGCCTCTTCCTCCTGGCAGGCGGACAGGACCAGCGCAGCGGCCAAGGCCAGGCGTTTCATGGCTCCACCCTCCGGAATGCAGCACAGGCCAGCAGGAATCCCAGCACGGGCCACAGCAAAAGCGACAGCGGTGCGGCCCAGCCCGGCAGCGCACTGGCTGCGCCTGCCATGCCGCTGGACAAGGCCACGCTTTCAGACGCCGCCACATTCCACAGCCGGAACGCATCTGCCGGGTTGGCGACCATCACCCAGGGGAAGACCTTTTGGGTGAAGACCCCGCCGCTGTCCATCACCACAGCGCCCAAAAGGCCAAGGTCATAAAGCACCACAAACACCAGCCAGACACCCGCCGACAGGCCCGCGGCCGCCGTTGCCCCGCTGCTGAGCGCCGACAGGGCATACCCCAGAACCAGGAACACCGCCCCCAGCAGGATCGAGGTCAGCACCAGCCGCCCCAACGCCATCAGGCTCTCCGCCCCGGCGCCGCCGAACCAGGCCGCAACGGCCCCCGCCGCGCCGAAGCCGATGCACATGGCAACCGCCAATGCGGCCAGATGGGCCATCAGCTTGCCCAGCAGTATCTCTCCCCGCCCCGCGGGATAAGCGAGCAACAGGGCGAGGCTGCCCCGGTCGCGGTCGCCTGCCACCGCGTCAAACCCCATCATCAGCGCCAGCAGCGGTGCGAGGTAGACTGAAAGGGTGGTCATCGAGGCGACCGAGACCGTCAGCATGTCCACCCCCAGCGTCCCCGTTGGGGCCGACCCGGCAAAGGACAGCGCCAGCGCAAAGGCCAGCATGATCAGCGTCGCCATGAACAGCCAGCGGTTGCGGCGCAGGATCAGCATCTCGGCACGGGCAATGGCAAAGGCACGTCTCATTTGCGGTCCTCCCCGGAGTAATGGCGGTAAAGGTCTTCCAGCCGCGGCGGCACCATGTCGATGTCGGCCACCGCGTCGCCCAAGGCGGCGATCCTGCGCAGTTCAGCCATCTTGTCCTGCGGCGAGCACAGGATCTCAACCGAGGCGCCGTTGATCCGCCGCCCGCCGGTTTCAACAGCGATCCGGTCGGCGTGCGTGCCGTTTGCCTGCACCCGCAGCTTGACCGGAAGGCCGGCCTGCGACGTCAGGCCCGCGAGCGTGTCGTCCGCCACCTTGATGCCCTTGCGCAAGATGGCGATGCGGTCGGTGCGCGCCTCCACCTCTGTCAGCGCATGGGAGGCGATCAGCACCGCCGCGCCCTGTTCCGCCAGCTCGTTGATGATGGCATAAAGGTCCTGGCGCGAAATCGGGTCCAGCCCGCTGGTGGGTTCGTCCAGCAGCGCCAGTTTCGGGCGGCCCAGCAGCACCTGCGCCAGCCCCAGACGCTGCCGCATCCCCTTGGAATAGGCACCGATGCGGCGGTGCATCGCTTCGCCCAGGCCAACCCGTTCCAGGAGGCCATCGATATCCGCGCGTTCGCCGGCCAGGCGGGCAAACAGTGTCAGTTGCTCATGCCCCGTCAGTGCCGGGTGAAAGCTGACCGCCTCCGGCAGAAAGGCAGTGGCGGCCCGCGCCGCGGCGCTGCCGGGGGCTGCACCGCAGATGCGGATGCTGCCGCCCTCATGCCGGATCAGGCCCAGCACCGCCTTGATCAAGGTCGACTTGCCCGCACCGTTGTGGCCCAAGAGCGCCAGCCGTTCCCCCGGCGCAATGTCCAGATCGATGCCATGCAGCACCTGTGTCTTGCCGCGGAACTTGTCCAGCGCGCGGATCTGCAGCGGAAAGTTATCCATCCTGTTCAACCTTTCTGGCGGCATCGGGCCGCTCTGGCCGCATCAGCGGGTGGCTGTCGATCACCCCGCCGGGCAGCAGCGCCGGAAACGCCGACTGCGACCAGCGCACCAGCTGCACCGCGGGCGATCCCATCAGCAGTTTTGCCGCCGGCTGTGTCCACAGCACGTGGTCCATGCTGTCGTTCGGACGGTAGGGGGCATCGGCGATGCCGTCCCCGTCCACATCGAAACCTGCGAAATCAGACCAGTAATTGCCCCGGCCCTCCTCGCTCCATTCCACCCATTTGGTGGAGACGAATTTCACCTGATGCCGGTTGCCGACAAAGGCGTTCCCAACCATCCGGTTGCCGTCGCTGCCGGCGGTAAAGTGGATGCCGATGCCGCAGCCCTCGAACCAGTTGCCGGAGAAATCATTCTTGTGAGCGTTATAGAGGAAGGTGCATTTATCCCTCGCCCCCTTCACATAGTTGCCGCGTATCTCGCCCTGGTTGGCATAGTTCAGCATCACCCCGTGGTCGCGGTCATTCAGCGAAACGTTCCCGGTCACCTTGACCCGTTTGGAGAACATCACCGCATAGCCCAGGTGATTGCCGATCGAGACGTTGCCCGAGACCTCGGAATTGTCGGCGTACATGTAATGCACAGCGAACCGCAGGTCGCGGAAGGTGTTGTTGGTGAACGCGTTCTTCTTGGAACTGTTCACAAAGATCCCGTCGCGGCCAAAGCGGATGTCGTTGCCGTCCACCGCCGCGCCCGGCGCGTTCCAGACATAGACCCCGTTGCCGCGGGCGTTCATGTGCCGGTCGAGGCGCCCCTCGATCCGGTTGCCCTGCACCAGGCTGTCTTTCGCCCCATGAATATCCACGCCGTACAGATTGCCCAGCAGCACGTTGTTCAGGATCTGCGGCGCCTTTGCGGTCTTGGTCAGCTTGATGCCGCTGTCGATCTCCTGGTGCGAAGAGCCGGAGCCAACAACCGTCAGGTTCTGCACGGTAACGCCGGGGCCAGTCACCGTGATGACCGACCCCAGCCCCCGGCCGTCCAGTGTGGCATGGCCCTGGCCATCAATGATGACAGGGCGGTCCAGCACCAGGGTTTCGGCGTATTCGCCCGGAGCGAGGCGGAGGGTGTCGCCATCCGCCGCCTGCGCCAGTGTTTCAGTGATGGCCCCTGCCCGGTTGGGCACATCCCAGTCCGCCGCCCAGGCGGGCGTCAGGCAGAAGAGAGCCGCAACAAAGGATATGGGCAGGAGCCGTTTCATGTTTATGCGCTCCGCGGCTCGACCAGCATCCGGCCGCGCATCTCCATGTGCAGCGCGTGGCAGAACCACTGGCAGTAGTACCAGTGCACGCCCGGGCGCTCCGCCTTGAAGGTGACGGAGGCTGTGGCCTGCGGCCCGACTTCCATCGCGACGCCGAAGTTCGACAGGCAGAAGCCGTGGGTCAGGTCGTCGATGTCATCCAGGTTGGTGACGTAGACAGTGACCTCGTCGCCCTGCTTCACTGTAAACTTCTCAAGGCTGAAGTTCGGCGCCTGGCTCGACATGTAGACCCGCACCTTGTCGCCATCGCGGATGATGGTGTCCTGATAGTCGTCCAGATCGACGCCATCCGCCTCGGCCTGCTTGCGCGCATCTTCCCACATCGGGTCGTTGCGGTCCCAGATGCTGGCCGGGTTCACCTTGGAGCGGTGCACGATGATCGAGTCATGCGGCTCTGCAAAGGTCGGGCCGTCGTGGACCACCTTCATCTTGTCGCCGGAGATGTCGATCAGCTGCTCGTTCTCGGGCTTCAGGGGGCCGACGTTCAGGAACCGGTCCTTGGAGAACTTGTTCATCGAGATCAGCCACTTGCCGTCCGCCTCGGCGGTTTCGCCCATGGAGGTGGAGTTGTGGCCCGGCTGGTACTGCACATCGACCTTGTCGAGGATCGGGTCCACATCGGCGCCGGCATAGGCCTCAATCGCCTTGGCGATGTCCCACTTCACCACCTGGCTGTCGAGGAACAGGGTGGTGTAGGCATAGCCGCGGTTGTCGAAGGCGGTGTGGAGCGGACCAAGGCCCAGCTGCGGTTCCGCCACGATGGCCGAGCGCGGATCGGCGTCGGCATCAAACAGCGCGTCCAGCTTCTCGACGTCGATCACCGAGACGGTCGGCGACAGCTTGCCGTTGACGCAGACGTGCTTCTTGTCCGGTGCGGTGTTGATGCCGTGCGGCGAGTTCGGGATCGGGATATAGCGGGTCAGCTTGCCCGGCGCGTCCTTGCGGCCGTCAACCACCTTGGCGCCGTTCAGCTCCTGGTACTCGCCGGCTTCGATGGCCGCTTCGATGGCCGCGATGTTGAAGACAACCACGTGATCCAGCTCGTTCTCTGTCATCTCGGCCAGGGTCATGCCCATTTCCGAGTTGTAGGAGGTCGAGTAGGCGTATTTGCCCTGATAATCGCAGTCGGTGTTGTCCAGGTTGCCCGAGACGATCACCTGCCAAGCGACTTCCATGGTGTCGCCGTCGATGGCGGAGAAGATGTTCACGTATTGCGACGGATCATCCAGGATCTGGCCGTCGTTCACCAGCGGCGCCTCATGCTCGCCGTTGGCAAAGACATAGCCGGTGCGCGGGAATTTCTGCGGGCGCAGGCCGTGGATGTCCTTGGCGTTCGGGATCTCGATGATCTTGTCGCATTTCATCACGTCGCAGCGCACCCGTGCCACACGGGTGTTCGCCTTGTCGTTCATGAACAGGTAACGGCCGTCATAGGTGCCGTCGGTGAACGACATATGCGGGTGGTGCAGGTCGCCGTTGTCATAGGTTTCCTTGCCGTTGGCGGCCAGGAATTCCTTGGTCTCCGGCAGCAGGCCCTCGGTCAGGATCTTCTTGGACTCGTTGGTCTGGCCCCAGCCGGTGGCGGAGCAGCGGTTGAACACCGGGATCCGCATCAGCTCGCGCATGGACGGCACGCCCAGGATGCGCAGTTCGCCGGTCTGGCCCGAGGACCAGAAGCCGTAGTATTCATCCAGTTCGCCCGGCGCCAGGTTGACGCCTGCGGCCTGTGCAGGCCTGGCGCCCAGCAGGGCGGAGCCGGCACCGGTGGCCGCCAGCACGGCACCGGAGGCGGTGGCCCCCAAGAGGCCGCGGCGGGTGACGGGCAGTTTGTTATTCAGGTCTTCAGACATGATGTCCTCCTTCAGGAAACTTTGATCCTGTTCGCGTTGGGGTGATTGGCAGGCGGCCGGCCCAGAGCAATGTCCGGTGCGGGGCTGCCGGTCTTGGCCCGGCGTTTCAGCTGTTTGATGACAACCGGGCATTTAGCTTCGGATTGATAGAGAACCTGGCAATGCAGGCAGTTCACACATTCGTTCGGGTTGATCTCACCCGTCGGGTGGATCGCCTGAACGGGGCACTCGTTGGCACAGGTCTGACAGGGGTGGCCGCACTCATGATAGCGCTTCAGCCAGTCGAACATCCGCACCCGCGCCGGGATCGCCAGCGCCGCGCCCAGCGGGCACATGTAGCGGCAGTAGAACCGTTCGATGAACAGCCCGGCCAGCAAGAGCGCCACGGCAAAGACCACAAACGGCCAGTCGCGCACGAATTTCAGGATGATTGCGGTCTTGAACGGCTCCACCTCGGCGTAGGTTTCGGCCAGCGGGATCGACACCATCGATACAGCGAACAGGCCGAGGAAGATCATGTATTTTGCAGGCCACAGGCGTTCATGCAGGCCCCACGGCAGGGTGATCTGCGGCACCTTGAAGGCGCGGGCGATCTTGTTGGTCAGCTCCTGCAGCGCGCCGAACGGGCACAGCCAGCCGCAATAGGCGCCGCGGCCCCAGAACAAGAGCGCAGCAGCAACCGCAAACCACTGGATGAAGACAAGCGGGTCCAGCAGGAACGCGTCCCAGGAGAAGCCGCTGCGCAAAGACCCCGCCAGCGCCATCAGGTTGACCACGCTCAGCTGCGCATTGGCGTACCAGCCCAGGAACACCAGAGTGACGGTCAGATAACCGATCCGGAACCAGTAGAAGGTGCGCGCGTTCACAGTCGCCTGGAACTGGAAAAAGAATACCCCAGTCAGCACCAGCAGCATCACGGCAAGAACACCGATCTCGACGGTGCGGTCTTTCCAGATCCGCTGCCACAGGGCGGCCTTGGCGGCGGCCTCGCTGGTGTCATCCTCCACCACCTTGGGCGCAGGCGCGGCGGGCAGCAGGTACTGTTCCGGCAGCTTGTAACCCAGATCGAAGGTCAGGAACGCCCGCTCCAGCGCGCCCACGGAGCGCTGCACCAAGAGCTGCAGGCGGAACGGTTCAGCCGGGTCGAACTCCGCATCCGCCGGGATCTTGAACAGGTCCAGCTCGGCAAAGCTGGGGCTGTCCGCTGTGGCCAGCGACCCCAGCCGCTTGTGCTGGCGGTCAAAGAAGCGCACCGAGGCATCGCCCTGGATCAGCTGGACCCGGTCGAAAATCCCGCCGCGCACGTAGCCAGAGCCCTTGAAGCTGTAACTGCCGCGCCCGAGTACCAGAATGGCGTGCTCGCCCTCCTTCAGCCAGGACGTGAGGTTCTGGTATTCCGCCTCGCCCAGCAGCGACTTGCCGATGGAGGGAACGGATACCAGAGCCATATGCATGTCGATGAAGGTGTCGTCCGGCGCGCCGCGCTCCCGCCGCCGGATCGCGCGCTGGTCGCCGGTGGCCTCAAAGGCCGTGTTGATCTGGCCGACGTCCAGCGTCATCCGCCGCACAGAGCCGTCGCCCGCCAGCGTGGTCCAGTCCGCGACCTCCTCGCGGGCCATGTCGACCTCGCGCTTGGGCCCATCCGGCTGCACCGGCGACAAGCCCCCCAGGCCCAGCGCACGCGCCACCTTGATGCCGGCGCGCACAAGGCTGTCGTCGATCACCATGATGGTCACTGTCGCGCCGGAAATGATGTCGAGGTCATGGGCATCGCCGCCTGCCGCCGCCTCGGCCTTCAGGTCCAGCCCGGCATAGCTTTCGGTCAGCTTGACCATCTTGGAGTTCGGAATGCCGATCAGCACGATCGGTTCGGAGTGTTTGACCAGTTTCACACCCGTGAGCACCGCATTGGTGTCAATTGCTGCCACCACATGGATCGGCTTGCCGCTGTAGCCGGTTGTGCCGACGAAATCGGAGGTCAGAAAGGCATAGGCAACTGTCTCGCCTGCCTTCAGCACCGGCGCCACCGGCACATCGCTGCGCACCGGGCCAAAACCGTCGGCGCCGGGCACCAGATCGGCGGGTGTCAGTTCTGTCAGGAAGGAATCGAGGCTGTCCGCCTCAGCCGCCGCAGCGACAAGCGCGGCGATGGTTATCACGAGGGCTGTCAGCCAGCCCCGCAAGGCGCGTGTCAGGACCAAGGCGCCTCTCCTTTATTTTGAGTGGCTGCCATGGACGCGCCCAGGGCGCGTTCGGGTTCTATTTTGTTTGCCAGCGGAGGTCCGCGGCCGTCATGCCAATATTGCGCCGGGTTCGGCCGCACCGCAGTGCCTGCAGGCAGCAGCACGGCGCATTCTGCCGCCCGGCTGAGGCCGGCCCGCAGCACGCTTACCGGCCCGGCCCCGTTTTCAGCCGCACACAGGGCGCAGGTGCTGCATTTCGGGCAGTCCTGCGTGTCTTCGCTGTCATCGCCGACGACCTGCATCTCCACCACGCCGAACTCGCCGCAGATTTCGATCCACTCGCCGCCAGCCGCGGCCTGCCCCGCACCGGGAAAGGCCACCTGCAGCACCAGCATGAATGCCGCGCACATCCCCGCCAGCCGCCGGAACAGCCCGGCGCGGCAAGCAGTGGATATGAAAAGGGTGCGCGGCATCTGTTACAAGATTCTCTTGCTGCATTTGCCGCTGACACTACGGGGAACCGCAGGGCCGTTATTTGATGTATGTCAGATAAACCTGAAATTCCCGAACATTCGTCAATTCACCGCAAAATGGCCTAAGCGCCCGTCTGCTCAGCCTTTCTCAAACCGCCGGAAGGCCAGCGCGATCACTCCGGCAATCGCCATATAGACCAGCGCCAGCAGCAACAGCGGCTCATAGACAATGAATGTATCGGACCGCACGCGCGACGACACGGCATAGATTTCCATCACCGTGATAGTCGCCACCAGCGGCGTTGCCTTCAGCTGCAGGATGGTCTCACCGCCCAGGGTCGGCAGGACATTGCGCACCGCCTGCGGCAGCCAGATGCGGCGGAACATGGTGAAGCGCGGCATGCCGAAAGACTTGGCCGCCTCCAGCTGACCCTTGGCCACACCGGAAAACGCGCCCCGCATCACCTCGCCTTCATAGCCCGCATAAGACAGCGTCAGCGCCAGCACCGCATAGGGCCAGGCCTGGCGCAGGTAAGGCCACAGCTCGGACGAGCGGATCCAGGGAAACTGCGGAAACAGCGACCCCAGCCCGTAGTAGAGCAGCCAGATCTGCAACAGGAGCGGTGTGCCGCGGATGATGGTGCAGAAGGTGCGCGCAGGGATAGACAGATACCAAGGACCGACGGCCTGCGCCAATCCAAGCGGCACCGCCAAGAGGAAGCCGAGGAAAGTGGAGACCACGAGAATCCAGATCGTCGTCCACAGCCCCTCCAGCGCCAGCGGCGTGTATTTCGGGATCCAGTCCCAGCGCAGCGCGAAGGCGCACCAGATCACGATGCCCGCGAAGACCAGCATCATCACGATGCGGTGCGGCTGCATCAGTTCCTTAAGGCTGATCATCGGGTGCCCCCCTTCAGCGAGGGCTGGCCGCGCCGCGCCCATTTTTCGACACGGGCAAAGACCGCGCCGGAGCACAGCGTCACCATCAGGTACAGGAACCCGGCCGCCAGGAAGAAGGTGAAATAGGCCCGCGTGCTGCTGGCCGCCTGGCGGGTTTCCAGCGTCAGTTCGTTGAAGCCGACCACCGCCAGCAGCGCGGTGTCCTTGGTGGCGATCAGCCACAGGTTTGCCAGCCCCGGCACCGCAAAGCTCATCATCGCCGGGATCGTCACCCGCCGCATGGTCATGAAGGCCGGCATGCCATAGGACTTAGCCGCCTCGATCTGCCCCACCGGCACCGCCTTGATGGCGCCGCGCAGGACTTCGGTGGCATAGGCCCCCTGCACAATTCCCAAGACCCAGATGCCGGCCGCAACGCCGTTGATCTCGACCCGGCCGCCGCCCATCGCCTCGGAGATCTTGTTGATGATATCGCTGCCGACGTAGTAAAGGATCAGGATCAGCACCAGTTCCGGCACCGCCCGGATCACCGTGGTGTAGATGGCGAGAAGATCACGCGTGACCTTCCCGCCGTAGAGTTTGCCGTAAGCCCCGAACAGCCCGATCACCAGCCCCAGCCCGAAAGCGCCAAAGGCAATCTGCAGGGAGTTGGCAAGCCCGCGCAGCAGGTTGCCGCCCCAGCCCGACAGCGACAGCAGCTCCGCGCTGGCGCCAAGGCCCAGTAGTTCAAGCAGTCCGGTCACGTCAGCGCCTTAGTAGATGCTGGTGGTGAAGTATTTGGCAGTGATCTTCTCGTGGGTGCCATCGGCCAGGATCGCCGCGATGCCCTTGTTCAGCGCCTCGCGCAACGCGTCGTCGCCCTTGCGCACGCCCGCGCCGACACCCTTGCCCAGGATCGCCGGATCATCTGCCACCGCGCCCTTGATCTCGCAGCAGCTGCCGGTGTCGGAGTTCACGAAATCCGCCATCGCGATGCTGTCCGCCTGGGTCGCGTCAATGCGGCCCGCAAACAGGTCCTGGTTGGCCTCATCCTGGGTCTGGTAGACCTTCAGCTCCGCATCCTTGAAGTATTCCTGTGCATAGGCCTGGTGGATGGTCGAGGCCTGGATGCCGACGATCTTGCCCGCCAGCGATTCCGGGGTGGGTTCGATATCCATCGACTTGTCGGCCACGATCACGGCAGGCGTGTTGTAATAGGGGTCGGAGAAATCAATGGTCTTCTGCCGCTCCTCGGTGATCGACATGGAGGCCATGATGGCGTCGATCTGCTGGCCGGTCAGCGACGGGATGATGCCGTCCCAGGCCACCGGCGTGATCACGCAGTCCAGTGCGGCAGCGGCGCAAACGGCGCCGATCACCTCGACCTCCCATCCGACCCAGTTGCCGGAGCTGTCGAGCGAGGCAAACGGCGGATAGGGTTCGGCGGCGATCCCGATCTTGACCTGTTCCGCAGCAGCGGCACCGGCGGTAAGGGCAGCAGCTGCAGTGGCAGCGGCAAGCAGTGCTTTCAGTTTCATATGGTCTCTCCCTGTTGATTTTATTGAGACAGTTGTGCGTCAGGCGACTGAGCTCAGAAATTGCTTCAGCCGGTCTGATTGCGGGTTGCCAAAGACCTCGGCAGGCGGCCCCTGCTCTTCAATGCGGCCCTGGTAAAGATAAACAACGTGGTTCGCGACTTCGCGCGCGAATTTCATCTCGTGGGTGACCAGCAGCATGGTGCGCCCCTCGGCGGCGAGATCGCGGATCACCGTCAGCACCTCCCCCACCAGTTCCGGGTCCAGCGCCGAGGTCGGCTCGTCAAACAGCATCGCCGACGGGTTCACCGCCAGTGCGCGGGCAATCGCCGCGCGCTGCTGCTGGCCGCCGGACAGATAGGCGGGGAAAGTGTCCTCCTTGCCGCCTAGCCCAACCCGCTCCAGCAGTTCGCGGGCGCGCTCAATCGCCTGCGCCTTGGGCACTTTCAGCACATGCACCGGCACCTCGATCACGTTTTCCAGAAGGGTGCGGTGGGTCCACAGGTTGAACTGCTGGAACACCATCGCCAGCTTGGTCCGGATCTTTTCGATCTGCTTCTGATTGGCTGGGCTGCCATCAGCCCGCATTGCCACTTCCTCGCCGCCGATCACGATCTTGCCGGAGCTTGGCGTCTCCAGAAAATTGATGCAGCGCAGCATGGTCGACTTGCCGGAGCCTGAGCCGCCGATAATCGCAACAACATCCCCCTGCCGCGCCGTCAGGTCCACGCCCTTGAGCACCTCCAGATTGCCAAAGGACTTGTGCAAATCCTCCACCCGGATGGCTTCGCGGGGGGTGCCGGTCTCCGGGACGGATGCGGCGGCAGTGGCTGTGTCCATTGTTGTGTCACCTTGAAATTTCCGATTGCAGTAAGCCGCGACTCCAGTAATTATGCAAGCGTATAATTTCTCTGCCAAGCAAAAACAGGAGCTGGGGTGAGCGACGACCGCCGCAAATTCAAACGCGAATCCGCCGAGGCCCGGAAGGAGGCGCTGATTCTCGCCACGCTGGAACTGGTGGCGGAAAACGGCGTGCGCGGGGCCACTGTGCGGGGCATCGCCGAGCGCGCCGACGTCACCCAGGGCCTGATCCGGCACTATTTCAGCTCCAAGGAAGAGCTGATCATCGCCGCCTACGAACACCATATGACCGCCATGACCGACCAGACCTTTGCCCCCGCAGCCGGGGCAGACGGCACCGCGCTGGAGCGGCTCACCGCCTTTGTAAACGCTTCTCTGACGCCGCCGGTGGTGGATCCGCGGTCCATCGCGCTTTGGGCAAGTTTCCTTAACAAGGTGCAGCAGGATGAGCAGATGAAGGCCACCCACGAACGCACCTATGGGTATTTCCGCGACTTTCTGGAGGGGCTGATTGCTGCCGCACTGCAGGAAGCGGGCTGCCCCGCCGGCACCTCCCGGCTGCGGCAGCTGGCGATTGCCTGCAACGCGGTGATCGACGGGCTGTGGCTGGAGGGCGGCGCCCTTCCGGACGCCTTTGCGCCGGGTGAGCTGGCAGGCATCGGACGGCAATCCGTTGCCGCGATTACAGGTTTGAATTTGGAGCAGGAGGCTGCAACGGCATGAGGCTGACAGCAATCACCGAACGGCTGGCCGGACTGGGCGGCGGAAAATGGGAAGTGCATCTGAAAGCACGGCAGATGGCCGCGGCTGGGGCCGACTTGGTGGAAATGACCATCGGCGAGCCTGACGTGCCGACGCCGCCGGACCTGGTCGAGACCGCCGCGCAGGCGATGCAGGCGGGCCGCACAGGGTATTCCGACGGCCGCGGCGAGGCGCAACTGCGCGCCACCCTGGCCGCGACCTATGCGGCCAGCCGCGGGCGCGAGTTCGGTCCGGAGAACATCCTGTGTTTCCCTGGCACCCAGACCGCGCTTTACGCGGTGCTGCAGGGCGTTGCCGAACCCGGCACCGAGGTTTTGGCGGGCGACCCGATGTATGCCACCTACGAGGGCGTGATCCGCGCGACGGGTGCGGATATGGTGCCGGTGCCGCTGCGGCCTGAAGCCGGCTTCCGGATGCAGGCCAGCGACATCGCCGCCCGCATCACCCCACGCAGCCGCGCCATTTTGCTGACCACCCCTCACAACCCCACCGGCGCCATCCTGACCGCTGAGGACCTGCGCGAAATCGGCGAGCTGGCGGTGCAGCATGACCTTTGGATCATCTCCGACGAGGTTTATGAGCATCTGGTGTTCGAGGGCGCGGAGTTCGTCTCCCCGCTCTCCGATCCAGCCCTGGCAGATCGGGTGATCGCGGTTTCCTCAATCTCCAAATCCCACGCCGCGCCGGGCTTCCGCAGCGGCTGGTGCGTTGGCCCTGAGGACTTCTGCTCCGCGCTGCTGCCGGTCTCGGAGACGATGCTGTTCGGCAACCAGCCCTTCATCGCCGACATGACCGAAAAGGCGGTGCGCGAAGGCTCTTCCGTCGCCGCAGGTATGGCCGCCCGCTTTGCCGCCCGCGCCGCACTTCTGGAACAGCGCCTGCATGGAGAAACCCATCTGCGGGTGCACCGCCCCGAGGCCGGCATGTTCGCGCTGATCGACGTGACATCAACCGGCATGGACGGCGATGCCTATGCCTGGGACCTGCTGGGGAGCGGCGTTGCCGTGATGCCCGGCTCTGCCTTTGGCGAAGGCCTCAAGCACTGGGTGCGCGTTGCCCTGACAATTGATGACGAGAGCTTTGCCGCCGCCCTCGACCGGATCGCGGCTCACGCAAACCGCAAGTCCAGGAGCGTCGCATGAGCAAGACAACAGTTGGCGAAGCCCTGGTTGCGGGGCTGAAGGCGCGCGGTGTTACCTGCGTGTTCGGCATCCCCGGGGTGCATACAGTCGAGCTGTACCGCGGTCTGGCAGAGTCCGGTATCCGCCACATAACACCCCGCCATGAACAAGGGGCAGGCTTTATGGCCGATGGCTATGCCCGGGTGTCCGGCCAGCCTGGCGTGGCGTTTGTCATCACCGGCCCCGGCCTTACCAACACGTTGACCCCGATGGCCCAGGCCCGCGCGGATTCCGTGCCGGTGCTGGTGGTTTCAGGGGTCAACGCCACCGGGACATTGGGCAAGGGCCGCGGCCACCTGCACGAACTTCCGGATCAGCACGCTTTGGCCAAGACCGTGGCGCTGACGTCAGAACACGTAGCACGGCCCGAGGACCTGGACGCAGCCCTGGACCGCGCCTTTGCCCCCTTCACAGCAGGCCGCCCCGGCCCCGCCCACATCCAGATCCCGCTGGACGTGGCTGGCGCTTCTGCGCGGGACGGCACTCCTCACCCCGCGACGGCCCAGCTGCCACTCGACCCGGACGAAATTTCCAAGGCCGCAAACAGGCTTTCAACAGCCGACAAGGTGGTGATCCTGGCCGGCGGCGGCGCTAAGCGTGCCGGCGCAGAGCTTCAGGCCCTGGCTGAACACCTGGATGCGCCGGTGGTGCAGACCGTCAACGCGCGCGGGCTGATGCACAGCCATGCGCTGACCGTCCCGGCCAGCCCCAGCCTGCAGGCGGTCCGCACGCTGATCGAGGACGCCGATTGCGTCTTGGCGCTGGGCACTGAACTGGGGCCAACCGATTACGACATGTACGCCACCGGCGGCATGGCCCGGATGCCAGGGCTGATCCGGGTCGACATATGTGCCGGCCAGCTGGCTAGGCACGCAGCGGAGATCGCCATAACCGGCCGCGCAGACGAGGCAGCCGCCGCCCTGCTCGACGCATTGCCCGCGCTGCCAAAGCAAAGCCAGGGTGCCGCGCGTGCCAAACACGCCCGCACCGCCGCCCTGGAAGAGATCGGCCCGCAGTACCGGGCCCAGGTCGAGGTGCTGAACGCCATACGCGATGCTGTGCCCGGTGCGCTGATGGTGGGCGACTCCACCCAGCCGGTCTATGCCGGCAACCTCTATTACGACCACGATCGCCCCGGCGGCTGGTTCAACGCCGCCACCGGATACGGCGCGCTTGGCTACGGCATCCCCGCCGCCATCGGGGCTTCGGTTGCCGATCCGTCTGCGCAAGTGATCTGCATTGCCGGCGACGGCGGCGCGCAGTTCTCGCTGCCGGAAATCATGGCCGCCGTGGACGAAACCCTGCCTATCACCTTTGTGATCTGGAACAACCGCGGCTACGGCGAAATCGCCTCCTCGATGGAAGCCGTGGACGTCCCCGTCGTCGGCTGCGACCCCACGCCTCCGGAATTCGGCCCCGCCGCCGCGTCCTTCGGCATCCCGTACACCCGCGCCCCGATGGACCCGCAAGCCATTGCCGCTGCCCTCCAAGAGGCCAGCCGCCGCGGAACCCCTTCCCTTGTCGAAATCGAAATCACCGGATCCTCTCCGGCCCAGGAGTAACCCCATGCGAAACCCCACCTTTGAGTTCACCCGCGCCATCACCCGCCGCCCGGCCTCAACCATCGCCCAGGGCCTGCGTGCCGAGGACACCGGCAACCCGAACCTTGACACGATGCTGAAAGCGCACGCTGCCTATGTCTCCGCCCTGCGCAGCACCGGTGCGGAGGTGATCGAGCTTGAACCGCTGGAGGCCTACCCCGACGCTCAGTTTGTCGAGGACACCGCCCTGTGTTTGCCGCAGGGCGCAATCCTGATGCGCCCCGGCGCGCCGTCGCGTCTGGGCGAAGTGGCCGAGATGGCTCCCACCCTGCGGGTCTGTTATGATGACGTCCGCGAAATCACCGGCCCCGGCCGCATCGAAGGCGGCGACATCCTGGTGACTGGCAAGGAAATCCTGGTCGGCCGCTCCGACCGCACCGACGCTGCGGGCGTCGCCGAACTGGCCGAGCTCGCCGCGGAATGGGGCCACTCTCTGCGTGAGGTCTTCACCCCCGAAGGCGTATTGCACTTCAAGACCGACTGCTCCCTGATGGATGCCGAGACGATCCTGGCAACCAAGCGCCTGGACGCATCGGGCTGTTTCGAGGGCTACCGGGTTCTGCATGTGGCCGACGGCGAGGAAGCCGCCGCCAACGCCATCCGGTTCAACAATCTTGTGCTTATGGCCGCAGGCTTCCCCCGCACCGCCGAGATGCTGGACAAGGCCGGTTTCGAGATCGCCGAGATCGACAATACCGACTGCGCCAAGCTGGACGGCGGCATGTCCTGCCTGTCCCTGCGCTTCTGATACTTCAGCGGCAGGCCGGGGTTTTCTTCTGACAGGCGGGGGACCGTCTGAAGGGTGCGAAACCAAGGCCTGCCGCCGGTCCCGGCGCTTTTCCCGGCAAGGAACTCCCTGCGCCAACGGCCGCAGGCAGGCCGCCTTAGCCGCCCGATGGGCGCTAGACATTAGCCACTTATGGATTGAGGAAAATGGCGGAGACGATGGGATTCGAACCCACGAGACGGTTTCCCGCCTACTCCCTTAGCAGGGGAGCGCCTTCGACCACTCGGCCACGTCTCCGCTGACCCGTATATCTGCGCAAGCGTACGGGATGCAAGGCGAAATTTCTCTTTTTCTCACAAAACGCCTTATCGGCTTCAAGCCGTTGAAATGGCGCTGAAAGGCCTCGAATTACGATGGTTTTGGGCAAAATCTGGTCATCGCTCAAAGCGTGTATTTCCTGATCACCCTTCCACTTTTGAATCACCCAGAGGTGCAATCCCCGGCATTCAAGTTCCCGAGCGCGCCCCTGTTCTCCGCGACGGCACATTCGAAAGTTTCGGCACCGTCGATCGCCGGAATGACTTTATCTCTCCAATCCACTATGGGGGAGAAGCGCGCATTTGCCTTCGAGGATTCATTAAACTGGTCGGCGGAGAGCCTCTCCGGATGCAGTCGATGCACGGGCGTCCTGCCCGGAATCCGGTACCGCTTGGCGGCTTCGGGACGAAGGCATGATGCGTCCGGAAGCCTGACCAGAATATCCATCAGTCATGCTCCAGCAGCTCAAACGGCGCGCTCGAAGGCCGCAAGCAATTCAGGCCCGCCATGCGGCAGTGCATCTGCCGGGGGTCCGCGGAAGTCCTTGTGGGGTCTCAACGGCCAGTTCAAAACTTGGACGTTACTCCAGTGCGACGACCTCGCCAGCTTCACGATCTCCGGGAAATCCGCCATTGCCGGCACCAATGTCTGCCTTCTGCAGGTGCAGGCGGAACCGGTCTGGAACGCCCTTCGCTCGGCTCGGGCCTGCCCAGTTCCAGACTATCAACCGCATGAGCACCCGGCCGGGCGAGCTGACGTGACGCGGGAAGCAGCCTCCGTTGAGAGAGACGGGAATTGCCCAGGGCACCGCTCCAGGCCGCTCGGAATCAGTAAAACAGTGCCCAGCCGGAACAGCCCGGACCGGACCCGTCCTCTGTCACTCATGCCGAGAAGGCGCCCGGAACGTCTTTGGCTTTGACCAGACTGCGGCCTTCGCAGATGACCGTTCCATCCGGCGCAGTGCAACTGGCCCAAAGGTCCACAAGATGCTTTTCCGGCCGCAGCCGGATGATTTCCACTTTGGCCTCCAGTGAAGTATCCAGCGGTGCGGGCGCTTTGAAAGCCAGATCCTGCTTCAGATAGTTGGTGCCAGATCCCGGCAGTTCCACCCCCAATAGATAGGAGAACAGAGCCGCAATCAGCGGTTCCGGCACACAGCCGGCACTGGCGCCGCTCAAGGCCGCATAGGCCGCCAGATCGTCCCGGGTGTAGCTGCGCGTTATCCGCGCCGTCTGCCCTGTCCTCAGCATGTGATCTCTGCCTCTCCGGTCAGGCATTCCGCGCCATCCGCCACCCGTGTGACCAGCATCCTCACCAGGCCGGGGGCCTCTTCGGCGATCCGCAACCTCAGTTCTTCGCCTGCAAAGGCCGGGTTCGGGAACATCAGGCTTTGGCTGACCTGAGACAGCCCGGCGTCATAGCGCTTCAGCATTCCCCAAAGCTTGGCATAGATCAGCATCCCGTGGCTCACCGTCCGGCCAAAGGCCGTTTTGGCGCAAAACTCCGGATCAACATGGATCGCGTTGTCATCACCTGACACTTTGGCGAAGGCATCGAAATCTGCCTGCGTTGGGGTCCAGCGCTCCTCTAGGTCAATCATCGGAAAAATCCTCGCGCAATTTGGGTTTGCATACTTTGCCTGCGGCCGTGCGGGGGAAGTCCTGGACAATCCGCACATGCGCGGGCACCTTGTACCCGGCCAGCCGTTCCCGGCACCACGGGCGCAATGTTTCGGGGCTGACGGTCTGGCCAGGGCGCAGCATCACAAAGGCCGCGCCCGCTTCGCCCCACTTGGCGTCGGGAAGCCCCACAACCGCTGCTTCCAGAATAGCGGGATGGGCGTTCAGCACCCGCTCCACCTCCGCCGGATAGACGTTTTCGCCGCCTGAAATGAACATGTCCTTGATGCGGTCGACGATGTAGTAATAGCCGTCCGCGTCCCGCCGCGCGACATCGCCGGTGGCGAGCCAGCCATCCCGGGTAAAAGTCTTGGCCGTTGCTTCGGGGTTGGCGAAATATCCCGGCGTGACGCCCGGACCGCGAAGCTGCAGCTCGCCCGCCCCTTCGGCCCCCTCGGCCACGCCGGCCAGCCGCACGTCGACAAGGCTTTGCGGCTTCCCCACCGACCCGATCTTCTCTGCCGCGCGGGCCGGATCCATCAGGAAAACGGTAGGCCCGGTTTCGGTCATCCCCATCCCGTTCAGCACATTGGCGCCCCTAGCGGCAAAAAAGCGGATCAAGGGTTCGGGCAGCGGCGCCCCGCCGCAGCCGCAACGGATCGGTGTCCAATCCAGGTCTCCGATGCCTGGCAGCAGCGCCAGCGCCTGATAAACCGCCGGCACGCCGAAGAACTGATTGATCTGCCCGGACGCCAAAAGGCTCCGCACGGTTTCCGGCTCGAATTTCGGCAGAATGGTTGAGCTGCCGCCGGTCAGGAAAACCGGTAAAGTGTAAAGGTTGATACCCGCGGTGTGAAACAGTGGCAGGAAGCACACGGCGCGGTCGGTTGATGCAATATCTATGGCCTGC
This sequence comes from Leisingera aquaemixtae, assembly GCF_006740765.1. Lineage (GTDB taxonomy): Bacteria > Pseudomonadota > Alphaproteobacteria > Rhodobacterales > Rhodobacteraceae > Leisingera > Leisingera aquaemixtae. Next base: position 335,494 of record NZ_CP041159.1, on the reverse strand, counting down.
CCGATATTCACTGCATTGGCCCAGGCCATGCCTGCCGTTTGGATGACCGCCTTGGGTAGGCCGGTGGTGCCGGAGGTGAACAGCAGATACCAGGGCTGTCCGGCTGGCACCGGAGCGTTGAGAGCGGGGCCGCCGTCCCTGATCCAGCCGGCAAGATCTTCCTCGATTGTCAGAACCGGTGCGCCGATATCTGCCGCGGCTTCGCGGGCTGTGGCCTGAAACTCCGCGTCTGTCAGCAGCAAAGAGATGCCAACCTGGTCCAGGGTTTCCACCAGCTCCGGTGCTGGCTGGCGCCAGTTCAGCGGGCACAGAACGATCCCGGTCTTTTGGCAGGCAAACAAGGCAATGAAGAACTCCACCCGGTTCTGGCAGATGATGGCGGCACGGTCGCCTTCTGCCAGGCCTTGTGCTTTGACCCCCGCAGCAACTGCGTTTGCCGCGGCATTGATCCGGGCAAAACTCCAGTCCTCGCCGGTGGAGGTGTCGTGAAAAGCCAAAGCGTCGGGGGTTAATGCCGCCCGTTTAGCGGCCATATCCGGGATCACATCGAACATCGCATCTATCCGGTTGATTGAAGAAACTGTGCCATCCGAGACAGGGTCTCCTGCCGCCCTATCAAAGCGCGGAATGCGGCGGTTTCCGCGTCCAGCCCCGCGCGGACACGGGCCAGCCGTTCGCCGTTCCAGACCAGCGACTTGGCTGCCAGGGCAGACCCCGCGTCGATGCTGCCCAACAGCTCTGCTGCCCGGGTTTCCGGATCGGCATCAACTGCCTGAACCAGCCCGAGGCGCTGCAATTCGCCCGCGCCGTGGCGGCAGTTTGCCATCAGCCAGCCTTGGGCCGGCCCGGCGCCAATCAATTCTGGCAAAAGGGCCGTCCACCCGCCGTCCGGGGCAAATCCCATGACGCCGTAGTAGGGTTGCACAAAGGCACCCGGTTCAGCGGCAGCAATGCCGGACGCAAATAAGATGCCTGCCGACCCGCCGGTAGCAGCCCCGCGCACCGCTGACGCTATCACCGCGGGCATCGCGATCATCCGCATGATCAGGTCCTGCAGCACCGGGACCACCGCTTCGGCGTATTGCTCCGCGCGGCCATTTCGTGCCGCCTCCTGGAACCGGCTGACATCTCCCCCGGTTGAAAAATTGCGCCCGCCGAGGATCAGTGCTTTCCGGACGCCCGATTTCTCCAGCGTATCAAATGCTTGATGCAAGTCCCGCAGCAAACCGGGCTCCAGCGCATTGGCGCGCGGAGCCTTCATCGTGATCCGGAAGCAAGGCTCCCCGCCTGCCAGGTCTATTTGGTCGCAGAAGACTAATCCGCTCATGGCGCCAATCCGTTGCAAATGAATTTGTGGGCCTCGGCAACAACCCGTTCGATGTCGGCCTCGTCTTCCCAAAGCACAAACCGCTCGCCCAGGGTCTTGGCGATCCCCATCAGGGCCCAGGCGCGCACTTCGGCGTCGCCCTGCGAAATCTCTCCCCTGCCGGCTGCTTGATCCAGCTGATCCGCATAAGCCTTGCCAAACTCGGTGTAATACTCGCGGTAGGCTTCCGGGTCGACAAAGCGGGCCTCCTCGACGATGCGGTATTGCAAGGGGCGGTCGCGCACCACGGTCAGATAGGCTTCCAAACCTGCGCGCTCAGCCTCCAGCCGGTTTGCGGCCCCGGCGATCCGCTCCGCAGCCTGGGACCGGGTGGCGTGGCCCATGTCCTGCACCAGCTCTCGAAAGACTTCGTCCTTGCCCGAGAAATAGATGTAGAAAGTGCCCAGCGCGGTGTCGGCGGCACGGGTAATGTCCGCGATGGAGGCGGCGGCAAAGCCCTTTTGGCCGATCACCTGTTCGGCGGCAGCCAGGATTTTGGCCCGGCGCTCCTTTCCGCGTTTGGTTTTTGGCTTCGCAGTTGTCGGCTTGGTCATCAGGTCACTTCTTGGTCTTGATTTGGCGTCGAGAGCCCTTCTGCAGCAACAAAGCGCCGGATGGCATCGCAAAAGGCCTCAGGCTCTTCCAGATGGGGCGAGTGTCCCGAGAACGCGAAACTCTCCGCCCGCGCCCGCTTGGCCTGCGACGCGATCCAGTGTGCTGCATCCTGGCTGTAAAGCCTGCTGCGCGCGCCCGAGCAGACAAGGTAGGGGACAGCGATGTTTGCAATCGTTTCCCGCTCATCCATTGCTACCAGATCGTCCCACAGCGGGCGCAGGCGTGCGGGGTCTTGCGCCAGCAGCAGGGCAACGATGTCCTCGCGGTTTGGGACCGGGTCGCTGGAGAGAGCATACATATTGCGCGCAATACTGCTGGCCATGCGGGGCCACTGCGGCACGATTTTACCAGAGGTTGCCAGAATGGCTTCTGCGCTTTGCCCGATCAGACCCAGGTCCCAATCCTCCTCCGGCAGCATCCGGGGGCTCATGTCGATGGTGATCAGCCCGCGCAGGCCAGCCGTTCCATGCCGCGCCACATAACGCCACGCGGCTCCTGCCCCCAATGACCAGCCGACCAGAATGGGCCGGTCCAGGCTGTCGATCCACCGCTTTGCAACGGCCGCGCAGGCGTCGAGACTGGCTTCGTCCGCCAGCCGGCCCCCGTGCCCCGGCAAATCGGGGGCGTAGCAGTCGTACTCTGCTCCCAGCCGCTGTGCCGTGTCCTTGAACATGGCTCCGTTCATCGCCCAGCCATGGAGAAAAAGAACGGGAATTGTCATGACGCGCGCCGTTGGCGCAGCCGGCCGACAATGCCAGACGGGAAGAAATAGACGCTGAGGATGAACAGGATGCCCAGCCACATCAGCCAGCGGTCCGGGTTCAGCAGATCGGGGATCAGCGGCAGGCCGACTGTTGCCTCAGAGGCGCTGCCCATCAGATTTTGCAGATAGGTTTGCGCCAAGATGAACAGGGCCGCCCCGATCACAGCGCCATACATCGTTCCCATGCCGCCGATCACCACCATCAGGAGGATGTCGAGCATGATCTCGAAGCTGAGCGTGGTATCCGGCCCGACATAGCGCAGCCAGATGGCAAAAAGGCTGCCCGCCAGCGCCGCCGCCGCCGCCGACAGGCAGGTGGCGGCAGTGCGGTACCACACCACGCGGTACCCGATCGCCTCGGCCCGGAAGTCATTTTCGCGGATCGCCTGCAGCACGCGGCCGAACGGCGAATTCACGATGCGCAGCAGCAGCAGGAACAGGATAAGCGAGGCAAAAAACACCAGGTAATAGTTCAGGGTCTTGCCGGTGATGCGTGTGCCCAGGAATTCGCCCATGCGGTTGGCCGAGGTCAGAACCCGCGGGATATTGTAGGTCAAACCATCCTCGCCGCCGGTGATGCCCGAAAACTGCGACACAAGGACCGCGACAGCCGACGCCACGGCCAGCGTGATCATGGCAAAGAAGATCGCACGCACCCGCAGGCTGAACAGGCCGATCAGCAGCGCCAGGACAACCGCCGCCAAGGCACCGGCCAGCGATCCGGCCAAAAGCGCGTCAAAGCCGCGCCCCATGTGTGTGGATGCAAGCGCGACACCATAGGCGCCGAGGCCAAAGAACATCGTGTGGGCAAAGCTGACGATCCCCCCGTAGCCCAGCAGCAGATCATAGCTCGCCACCAGCAGGATGAAGATGCAGATCCGCGCGGCAGTATCCAGCGGGCGCACGCCGTCAAAGATGAACGGTGCACCGGCCAGGCAGATCAGGATCACCATCAGCACTGCGGTCAGAACCGCGGAGCGCGGCTTGTCGCCGGAGAGTAGTTTGACGATCATCTTATTTCGCCTTCACGACAGGCAGCATGCCTTGCGGCCGCCACATCAGGATTGCGGTCATCAGCGCGATGTTCGACACCAGCGCCAGCTTCGGTTCCAGAAAGGCCACGTAGTTCTGCATCAGCCCGACCAGAAGCGCGCCGATAAAGGCCCCTTCGACCGACCCCAGCCCGCCAATGATGGCGACGATAAAGACCAGAACCATCATTTTTTCGCCCATCCCGGCGGTGATGACCTCCTGGTAGAGGCCCCACATAACGCCGCCCAGCCCGGCCAGGGCCGATCCGGCGATGAACACCCCGACAAAGACCAGGCGCAGCCGGTAACCGAGTGCCTCAACCATGGGCCCGTTCTCCACCCCGGCCCGGACAATCAGGCCGATCTTGGTACGGCGCAGAACCATGCGCATGGCAATGAACAGGGCAAGCCCGACCGCCACGGCCAGCAGGCGGTATTTCTCCATTGCGGCCCCGGCAAAGGTGACGGCCCCCTTCAGGGTTTCCGGACGGTTGAAGAAGATCTCATCCGGGCCCCAGATCACATGGATCAGCTGCTCGATCACTATCAGCCCGCCAACCGTCACCAGGATCTGCTTCAGGTGCGCGCCGTAAACCGGCTTGACGATGATCCGTTCAAATCCCCAGCCCAGGGCGCCAGTCACTGTCATCGCGGCAACGACGGCCAGGAAGACAGCGGACATGTTCAAAAGCAGCGATGCCGCCCCGGTCCACTCGCCCAGCGCAATGAGCACGGAAACCCCGACAAAGGCACCGACCGAAACAAAGGCCCCGTGGCCGAAATTGATCACGTCCATCAGGCCGAATACCAGGGTCAGCCCCGAAGCCATGATGAAGATCATCATCCCCATGGCCAGGCCCGACACAGTCAGCGTCAGCCAGGACGAGGGCGCGCCAATGGCGAAAAACCCTAGGAGGACAAGCAAGGGGATCAGCAAAACCGGCATTGCCGCATCCAGCCGTTCTGCCAGGCTGATACCGGCGAAGGTGGGTCTGTGATCGGGGGCTGCGGTCATCTCAATGCGCCTCCATGCTGAGACCCATCAGGCGTTCCTGAAGGTCCTTGTTTCCGGCCAGCTCCGCCATTTCTCCACTCCAGATCACCCGTCCGTCATCCATGACGGCAGCGCTGTCACCCAGCGCCTTGGCAACCGGGAAGTTCTGCTCCACCAGGAGAATGGACGCGCCCTGCCCTTTCAATTCCCGCAGAGCCTGGGCCATGGTCGAGACGATCGCCGGTGCAAGCCCCTTAGTCGGCTCATCAATCAGGTACAGCTGGCGGTCTTCGGCCATCGCGCGGGCAATCGACAGCATTTGCTTCTGCCCGCCTGACAGGTTGCCCGCCTCGCTGTTCCAGAAGGTCCCCAAAGCCGGAAATGCCCCCAGAAGCCATTCCTTGCGTGCGCTATCCAGCGGCCCGGAGGTGCAGCCCAGCATCATGTTCTCCTCCACCGTCAGATCGCTGAAGATACCCATGTCTTCGGGCACAAAGCCGATCCCGCCCCTTGCGCGCGCCGATACGGGCAGGCGGGTAATGTCTTGACCGTCATACAGAATTTTTCCCGATTTGGCGGTCCACTGGCCCATGATGGTCTTCAGCGTCGTGGTTTTTCCAACGCCGTTCCGGCCCAGCAGCATGGTCACCTGGCCGCGCGGCACCTCGAGGTCCACCCCTTGGAGGATGTGATACTGGGCGATGTCGGTATGCACCGCCTGCAGCGACAGGATCGGATCAGACATGATCCAGCTCCTTACCCATATAGGCTTCCTGCACCACGGCTGACGCCATGACTTCGGCAGGCGGGCCGTCGGCAGCCAGCGCGCCATTGTGCAAAACGATGATGCGGTCGGCGAGGCTACGGATCACGTCCAGCTTGTGCTCGACCAGCAGAACCGTGCGCTCCCGGTCCGCCTTGATTTCCGCAATCAGATCCAAAATCACCGGCGCTTCATCAACGCTCATCCCCGCCGTCGGCTCGTCGAACATGTAAACCGTCGGGTCCAGCCCGATCAGCAGCGCCACTTCCAGCTTGCGCTGATCGCCGTGCGGCAGCTCGGACACCAGCTGGTCTTTCTGAGTGTCCAGCCGCACCCGTTCCAGGATGGCCATCGCCGCCACGGTCAGTTCCGTGTGGCTGTCCGCCATCGAGAACAGCCCGAAGCCTTTGTGCTGGCGCGACTGGATCACCAGGCGCACGTTTTCGAGAACTGTCAGGCTGGGGAACAGATTGGTGAGCTGAAACGCCCGCCCCAGCCCCCGGCGGCAGCGGCCAGCCACGCCAAGGCGGGTGATGTCCTCGCCCATCAGCTTCACCGTGCCGGAACTGGCCGGGACCTGGCCCGAAATCAGGTTGAAATAGGTGGTCTTGCCTGCGCCATTCGGCCCGACGATGGCGGTCAGCTCGCCCGCGCGAAAGCTGCAGGACACCGCGTCGACAGCCACATGGCCGCCAAACCGCACGGTCAGCGCGTCTGTTTCAAGAAGTGTCTGGGTCATTGATCTCTATCCCTGCCCGGGACGGCCGCAGCGGCCGCCCCGGAGTATCGGCGGGAAACATCCCGCAGCTTACTGATTGCGGATCGGGATATTCATTTCGTCCATGCCGATCTCGCGCACGAGCACCGGCACGCCATAGTCCTTGCCGTCCTGGACCTCAGTGCGGAAGTGGTACATGGGCTGCATGGCCTGATGATCCTCGGCCCGGAACTGCATTGTGCCTTTCGGGGTCTCCCAGGACATGCCTTCCATTGCCTTGATCAACGCCTCGGTGTCCTCTGCGCCGCCGGCCTTTTTGATCGCTTCGACAATCGCAAGCCCGGACGCCATGCCGCCGGCGGTGAAGAAGTCCGGCGGGCTGTCAAACCGCTCGAAATGGGTTTTCACCAGCCATTCGTTCACCGGGTTCTGAGGGATCTCGTAGTAGTAATAGGTCGCCCCTTCCATGCCCGGCAGCTCTTTGTAGGCCTTCAGCGCGGCCAGAATGTTGCCGCCGGTCGCAATCTCGATGCCGAAGCGCTCGGGCTCCATGGCATTGATCTTGCCCATCGGGTTGCCGCCGCCGGCCCAGATGATGAAGAGCTTCTTCTCGCCCTCGACCTCGCCCATCCTGGTGAAAATACGCTCAGCCGCCGCCGTGAAATCGGTGGTGTCGGTCGGTACATACTCCTCGTGGGCGATTGAGGCCCCGGTCGCTTCCAGCGCTTCCTTGAAGGCTGCGACGCCATCACGGCCGAAGGCATAGTCCTGCGCCAGGGTCGCAATGGTCACGCCCTCCCCGCCCAGCGCCACCGCATTTGCGATTGCGTCCTGCGAGGAATTGCGGCCAGTGCGGAAAATGTAGGGGTTCCAGTTGGTGCCAGTGATCGAGTCCGCGACCGCGGGTTCGACGATCAGAATGCGCTCGTACTCTTCGGCAACCGGCAGCATGGCCAATGCCACACCGGAACTTACCGGGCCAACAGCGATGTGCGCGTCATCATCGCCGAAAGCTTCTTCCAGCTGGGCGCGGCCGATATCCGGCTTCAGCTGCGTGTCCTTCTCGATCACAACGATCTTCTCGCCGTTGATCTCCATCGTGCCGCCAGTGGCATATTCCAGCCCCAGCTGCAGGCCAATGTGCGACTGGGCCGCATAGGCCTCAAACGGGCCGGTTTTGCCATAAACATGGGCAATCCGGATTTCGGCAGCGGCTGCAGACGACATCAATGCACCAGCAACCGTCAACGCAAACAAGCGCAGCATGAGGGCTCCTCCCTGATTTCTCCCTGCAAAATATGAAACATGAATCAACATTCATGTCAATGCAGAGATGTTCCAGTGCTGCCACCCCCCCCGGCCAGGAAAGACGGCTGCACCAAGGCACAGGCCCCAAAGGGGTGTTAAGAAACGGCCGCAAGCGAAGGGGTTTGCCGGGGCAAGCGGGTATGGCTTCATCCATCGTCCCGATGGACCGAAGGCCTGTCATGCACTAACAATTGTTCGAGCCTTTCTAGTGCGGCCGCAGGCTCAGGCTTGGTCCAATCCGCGGCCGCGGTCCGCAGCGGAAACATCCGGCGGGTATCGCCGGTCCGGATACAGGACAAAACATGGAGACCCGGGGCGCAAAGACTATTTCGATACCAGTGCGGCCTGCGCAAATGGACAAGACGTTGTAAGTGCCTGGAGAAAGGGAAACTCAATGTACCGGATTCGCCTGTTCGCTATTCGTCACTCCCGCAGTTTTGAGTGGATATACAAGCGGGTGGAGCAGGTCATGATCGCCCTGGACCCGGTCCTGAGAAAAATAGGCTATGACCGGGTCGAGCGGCCCGTCGCCTTTGTCGAGAAATGCGTCAAGACTGTGCTGTTCGATTGCAAGATGTGCGGGCAGTGCGTGCTGTCCTCGACCGGTATGTCCTGCCCGATGAACTGCCCCAAGCAGCTGCGCAACGGCCCCTGCGGCGGGGTGCGGCCAGGCGGGTATTGTGAGGTCAAACCGGAAATGAAATGTGTTTGGGTGCTGGCCTGGGACGGCGCCTCGCGGATGAAGGGCGGCGCGCAGATTGCAACTGTGCTGCCGCCGGTGGAACGCAATCTCGAAGGGTCTTCGTCCTGGCTGCGGGTGAGCCGCGAAAAGGCAGCCCACCTGCGTGAAGCCCGGGAAAAACGCCGCACCGCCATCGCCGACGCCTTTCCCGGCGCCCGCAAAAATGAACCCTCTGCCGCGCCGCTGGCGGAGGAGCCCGCACAAGCTCAGAAAGGGGCGAAATGATGGACCTCAGCTTGCCCCAGCCCTATTCACCGCCGCCCGAAGGCCATGTTTCGCACAGCCGGCTGGAACGGGTGCTGCGCTCCGGCCGCTTTGCCATCACGGCGGAGCTGAACCCGCCCGATAGCGCTGACCCTGCGGATGTCTACGATGCTGCACGCCCGCTTGGGGAGGTTGCCGACGCCATCAATGCCACGGATGCCTCGGGCGCGAACTGCCATATGTCCTCGATCGGGATCAGCGCGCTGCTGACCCGGGCAGGGTATTCCCCTGTTTACCAGATCTCCTGCCGGGACCGGAACCGGATCGCCATTCAGGGGGACGTGCTGGGTGCTGCCGCCATGGGGGTCAGCAACGTTCTGTGCCTGACGGGTGATGGTGTCGGCGTGGGGGACCAGCCGGGCGCCAAGCCGGTGTTCGATTTCGATTCCCTGTCGCTGCTGCGCACCATCAGGACCATGCGGGATGAGCGGAAGTTCCTCTCCGGGCGCACCATAACCAATCCGCCGCTGCTGTTTCTGGGGGCGGCTGAAAACCCCTGCATCCCGCCTTATGAATGGCGCCCGGAGCGGCTGGCCAAAAAGGTCGAGGCCGGGGCCGAGTACATCCAGACCAACTATATCTACGACGTGCCCTTGTTCGAAAAATTCATGGCCCGGGTCCGGGATATGGGCTTGGACAAGAAAGTCTTCATCCTGGCCGGAGTCGGCCCGCTGGCGTCGGCACGGGCGGCACGGTGGATGCGCTCGAACGTGCCGGGGATCCATATTCCGGACGCAGTTATCGACCGGATGGAGAAAGCTGACAAACCCGGACAAGAAGGCAAGAAAATCTGCGTGGAGCTTATCCAGCAGATGCGTGAGATCGCCGGCGTCTCCGGGGTGCATGTCATGGCTTACCGGAAGGAGCATCAGGTCTCTGAGATCATCCAGGAGTCCGGAGTCCTGGCGTCCCGCAAACGGACCTGATTACCGGGTTGAGCTGACCTGCCCGGCTCTTTCGCCGGGCTCAGCAGCGAGGGATGGCAGCCGTTGAGCGGCCTATGTCGTGGCGACAATCCAGTCAGGCCGGATCGCGCATTTGGCGATATAGGGCGCAACATCATGCCCCCGGAACAGCCCGTGCTCACTGATGAGAATTGTGCCGATGCCTGCCGCGGCCCCGCCCAGCACATCTGTATGCAGCGTATCCCCCACCATCGCGACCCGGTGCCGCGGTATGCCCTCCAGCCGGGCCAGGGCGGTCTCGAAGGCATTGCCGAAGGGCTTGCCGAAGAACACGGCCCGCCCGCCGGTGCGCCCGGTGATCTCATGCGCGATCAGCCCCGGCTCAACCGACAACCCGCTTTCGCGCGGCGCCACAAGGTCCGGGTTGGCAACAACAAGCGGCCTTGGGTTCGCCAGAAGCGCGCGTGTCACGGCGGCAGTGTCCTCTTCGCTCCAGCGCGCCGAGGACAATAGCAAAAACCCGCCGGCAGCGCGCAGCAGCTCAGGGTTTTCAGCGAGCTGTGCGATCCGGACCGCGTCCGGCGCATCGCTGAAGTCATCACCTTCCGCCGCCGCCGCGGCCCACACCTTGCCCTGCGGCAGCTTTGGTAGCGCAGCAAAGGCCACATCGCGGCTGGAAACCACCTCGGACGGAGAAAAATCAAAACCTAGTCTGTGATACTTGGCCAAAACACCTGCGCGCGTGTAGCTGGCAGCGTTGGTCAGGACGACCAGCCTTTTTCCCAAGGCGCGAAGGGCGGCCATACGCTCCACGGCGCCGCTGATCGCGGTTTCGCCACGGTTCAGCACACCAAAGGCGTCCAGGATATAGGCGTCATAATCTGCGGCCGTATCGCCCAGGTCATGGCCGGACTTTGAAACCGGCGGAAACTCTGCCTGCGGCAGGGCCGCCCGCACGCTTTCGTACCTGTAAAACGCCCAATCCGTGCCGATCATCGTGGCCCTTTTCCTCTTCACTCATCCTGCTAGCCCCGGACAGGCACAGGCGCGTCTCTGCAGCCCCCCGCTTGCCCGCAGTGCATAGGATACCGGTACGTTAAGGTATTGCGGCTTGGGTACTTGTTTGCCGCCCCGGTACGGTCACAGGATCTTTTTGCGCAGATAGGTAGACACCACTTCGCCAAAGACCACCAGCGCAAGGATCGTTAGCAGCACCATGGAGACCTCGGGCCAATTGAACGTGTCGATAGCGCCTTGCAGGATCATCCCGATGCCGCCAGCCCCCACAAGGCCCAGCACCGTGGATTCCCGTAGGTTGATATCCCAGCGCAGAATGGCGACCGCGAAAAAGGCGGGCATCACTTGCGGCACGATGGCGTAGAGCACGATTTTGAACTGCGACGCGCCGACGGCCTCCAGCGCCTCCACTGGCTTGCGGTCGATCTCCTCAATCGCCTCCCCCAGCAGTTTTCCAAGAAAGCCGATGGAGCGGAACATGATTGCCGCGATCCCCGCCACGATGCCGGGGCCGAAGATCGCCACGAACAGAAGCGCCCAGATAATGGTGTTCACCGAGCGCGAGGACACGAGGATGAACCGCCCAACCCACAGAGCCGCCCTGTTCGGCGTGGTGTTCTGCGCCGCGATATAGGCAACCGGCAGGGACACCACGACCGCGATCATTGTCGCCAGCGTGGCGATGTTCACCGTCTGCCAGATCGCCTCCAGGATCGACGGCAGGTTGCTGGGGTCCGGCGGCATCATGCGGCCGAACAGGTCTGCCATCTGCGACGGGGCATCCCAAACCCAGGCCCAGATCACGTCGATACTGCGCAGCGCCCAGCCGACGACCAGAAGCGTCAGGGCCAGCCCGCCATACCGCAGCAGACGCTGGCGCAGAGTGAAACGCGACCAGCGGTCCTGTGCGCCGTGCAAAGTTTCAGTGCTCATCATGCGATCCGCTTCCTGACAAATCCGCTCACCGCCTCGGACACGAGGATGACACCGACGATGACCATGGTGATGGCAAGCGCGAAGTCGTAGTCATACCGGCCAAAGGCATTGGCCAGCGTCGCGCCGATACCGCCCGCCCCGACGATGCCGACCACGGCAGAGGCCCGCAGGTTGCTGTCCAGCTGATAGATCCCCAGCCCCACAAGGCGCGGCATGATCTGCGGCAGCACCGCATAGGCCAGCGTGGCGATGAACCCTGCCCCGGCCGCGCGCATGGCTTCCACCTGGCCAAAGTCGATTTCCTCGATCCGCTCCGCAAGCAGCTTGGCGACAAAGCCGATGGAATAGACCAGCAGTGTCAAAGCGCCCGCAAAGGGGCCAAAGCCCACCGCTTTCACAAATATGATCGCCACGATCACCGGGTGGAAACTGCGCGCAACGATGATGATGCCGCGGCCCAGCAGGTAGACGGGTTTCACCGAAATATTGCCCGCCGCCATAAATGCCAGCGGCACCGAGACCGCAATCCCCCCCGCCGTGGCAAGGATGGCGATCTTCAGGCTTTCCATAAAACCGTCAAAAAGCAGCCCAGCGCGGTCGAAACTGGGTGGAAATGCACCGCTGAAGATCCTCTGCGCGCGGGTAAAGCCGTCGGAAACCCGCTCCCAGTCGATTGGCAGGGTTGCCAGGGTGACGAAAAAGTAAACCGCCGCAACGGCATATAGCCCGTAGCGTAGCGCCGGGCTGGCAATAAAGGGCGGCTTGCGCCAGGTGTCCTTGCCCGCGCTCATGCCGCCGCCCCTGCCTGCGCCCGGTCCTGTGCCGGCACGCCCGCATAGATTTCGTCCATTTCGGCCTTGCCAAGCCGTGCAGGCAGGCCGTCAAAAATGATCCGCCCGTAGCGCATGCCGACAATGCGGTCGCTGTACTCCTTGGCTTCCGCCACGTTGTGAATGTTGATGATGACCGGCAGCTTCAGCTCGGATGCCAGATCACGCAGCAGCGACATGATCTGCTCTGAGGTCTTGGGGTCAAGAGAGGCCGTCGGCTCATCCGCCAGCAGGATCTCCGGCCGCTGCATCAGCGCGCGCACCACGCCGACCCGCTGGCGTTCGCCGCCGGACAGCTCATCCGCCCGCTTGTTGGCGTAATGGGCGATGCCGACCCGATCCATCAGTTCGTAGGCGTGGCGGATATCCTCGCGCGGGTAGCGCCGGGTCAGCGCGGCCCAGGTGGAGATATACCCCAGGCGCCCCGACTGGACATTTTCCATTACCGTCAGCCGGTCGATGAGGTTAAAGCCCTGGAAAACCATGCCGATCCGGCGGCGCGCGATGCGCAGGCTGCGGCGGTTCAACGTGGTGAACTCGGTGCCGTTGAGGTCGATGGACCCCGAGGTGGGCTCCACCAGGCGGTTGATGCAGCGCAGCAGCGTGCTCTTGCCGGCACCGGAAGACCCGATGACCGACGTAAGCTGATCGCCTTCGACGGTCAGATCCAGTTCTTTCAGCACCGGATCGCCCGATCCGTAGCGCTTGGTCAGTTTGGAGATTTTTAGCATTGCGGACTTTCAAGCATAGCTCAGCTGCGGCTGTGCCGCGCTGCTTGGGGGCGGCGGCCTGGGGGCGGCCACGGGCGCGCCCGGCCGATGCGCTGGCCGGCCGGGCGTTAAAGCGGGTTATTTCCCGGCGAGGCCCTGCGGCGTGTACTCGACACCGTTGGACTTCTGGATCTGGCGGATCACTGCCCATTGATCCTTGTAGGTGATCGGAATGAACTTGCTGACGCCATCGAACTCCTCACCCAGCTTGGTGCCCGCAAATTCAAAGGAGAAGAAGGCTTCCTTGATTTTCTCGGCCAGGTCGGGGTCCAGGTTGTGCGCGACGGTGAAGGACGTGGTCGGGAAGGGATCGCTCTCCCAGATCTTGCGGACGTCGGCCGGGTCGTACAGACCACGCTCTGCCATACGGTCCACCACTTCGGACGCCACCGGCGCCGCGTCGTAGTCGCCCGCAACCACGCCCAGCATCGACTGGTCGTGCGAGCCGGAATAGATCACCTCGTAGTCCTGATCGGGCACCACGCCCAAGTCGGGGAACAGCGCCCGCGGCGCCTGGTTGCCGGAGTTCGAAGTGGGCGAGGTATGCGCCACACGGCGGCCTGCCAGGTCCTTCACCTTCTCAATATCGGAATCGGCCTGGGTGAAGACTTGCAGCTTATAGCCGAACTGGCCGTCTTCTGCGCCCATGATGGCAAAGGGCACCGCCCCGGCGAGATTCACGGCAAACGGCGTCGGCCCGGTGGAAAAGCCCGCCACATGCAACCGGCCGGAGCGCATTGCCTCGACCTCGGCAGAGTTCGACTGCACGGCGAAGAATTGCACGTCCTTGCCGGTCACCTGTTCCAGATGCGCGATGAACGGCTCCCAGATGTCGGCATAAACCGCGGGGTCCTCGACCGGGGTGTACGCAAAGACCAGCGTGTCGGGGTTGCTCAGCTTTGCCGGATCGGCGGGCGTGTCAGCAACAAGATCGCCGTTTGCGTCGCAATACAGAACGTCCAGCGCGCCACGGTCCACGCAGTCTTCACCTGCGGTTGCAGCCACGGCGCTCAGTGACAGAACGCCCAGTGCCGTCGCGGCACGGGTCCAAATATCTACCATGTTTTCCTCCCTTTGAACGCCGCCCCGGGACTGGCTCCCGTCTGTTGCGGCGCTGGCAGGCCGAGGATAGAGACGGCGGCCGAAGGAAAGCGAGCCAGGTTTTTGTTAACGGACCGCGCATTAGCGCGGTTTAATGTTAACAGTGTTACAATCGCTGTCTCATCCCCTTAAACAAAGCGGTGTTTTGCGGCACTGAATGAAGGGCGGCCGTTCTGCCAGGCTGCAAAGCAGGATGCCGCGTGATGTAACAGGAGGAGGGTTGCATGCAGGCAGATAGGGCGCAGCCGCTCATCGCCATCGTGGACGATGACCCGAACGTGCGCGAGACGCTTTCCGCGCTGATGCAAGAGAGCGGGTTTGACGCTGTCTGCTGCGCCGGTATCGCCGCGTTTCATGCGCTTGGCGATCCGCCGCCGGTGGATCTGGCGCTGATCGACTTGCGCTTGCGCGGGGAATCCGGCCTGACCTTGGCCATTCACATCCGCGAGCGCTATCAGCTCCCCATTGTCATGCTCACCGGCATCGGCGATGAAATCGACAAGATCATCGGGCTGGAAACCGGCGCCGACGATTACATGATCAAGCCTTTCAACCCGCGCGAGCTTGTCGCCCGCATCCGCGCGGTGCTGCGCCGCTATGGCCATGGAACCGCCAGGCCAAGCGCGGCTCCGGGGCAGGAAATCGGCTTTGGCGACCTGCGGCTGGATGTCCAGTCCCGCCGCCTTTTGGACAAGGACGGCGAGGAGATCCCGCTTACCAACGCCGAATACCGGCTGCTGGAGTATTTCGCCCGCAACCCCAACCGGGTGATCCCGCGCCCGGAGCTGCTGGAGGAGCTGGGATCCGACATGCAGCGCTATGTGGACCGCACTATAGACGTGCTGATCCTGCGCTTGCGGCGCAAGATCGAAGCGGTGCCCTCCAAACCCGTCCACCTGCAGACCCGCCGTGCGCAGGGTTACCTGTTCCAGCTGTCGCCCGGCTGATCCCGGATGCCCGCGCTCTCCCGCCTCAGCGTCCGCTTCCGCCTGTCCGCCGCCATTGCGGTGCTGTTCGGGCTGATCCTGCTGGTCAGCCTCATCGGCATGCGGGTGCTGAACCGGACTGAGCTGTGGATGAACGTTCTGCACCAGGACACGCTGACGGAGGTCTCCGACGCGCTCGACCTGTCCCGCCGCGCGGCCGGCCTGGCGACCTCGGCGCCCTTTCTCTACGCGCTCTTTCCGCCCTTTCAGCTGGAGCAGGAAGCGCAAAACGTCCGCGACAACCTGCGCCGCCTCGAAGCGCACGCCGCAAGCGATCAGGCCCTTGACCTGCCGCTTGCGCGGTTGCGGCTGGCAATTGACGATCTGACCGCCGCGCTGGGACCGCAAACCGCGCGCAAGGCCGTATTGACCGCTATCGGCCGCGACATGCTGCGGCTTAATCAGCGGGTCCGGCGGCTGGCGGGCGACACATCGCTGCCGCTGGCCGAGCGCGAGATCTGGGCCGGTCTGCAGCAGCTGACGGCCAGCGCCATCGGAGCCGCGCGGGCCACTGCTCTGATCGAGCTTGGCGAGCACACCCGCCTCTACACCGCCGCCCGCGACCAGATCGAGCCGCGCCTGCTGCCCGTACACCGCGCCGCCTTTGATGAAATTCAACAGGCCCTGATCCGCAGCGGCAGCCTGTTTGTGCTCAAACACCGCGAAATCGCAGCACAGCTTGACGCCGAAAACGCCCTCTTCCGCATCCGGCAAGAGACCGGCCGGATCACCGCCTATGCCGAGGAAAAGGTCGCACAGGCAGAAGCCCGGCTCAGCCAGGCGCGCGCCGAAACCTCAAACAATCTCGGGATTGCCAAGAATTCCTTCTTTGCGCTGACGCTGATCAGCCTTCTGGTCGCGGTGACTTCTGCGCTTTACGTCTCGCGCTATGTCGCCCGCAACCTGCGCCGGGTTGCCGACGCCATGCGCAGGCTTGCCGCCGGCGACCACCGCAGCGACCTGCCCCGCGCCCGCGCCGGCGAGGATGAGATCGGCCAGCTGTTCGCGGCCTTTCAGGTTTTTCGCGACAATGCCCGCAAACTCGACCGCCGCACCGGAGAAATCCGCCGCCAGAACGCCCTGTTTTCCCGCGTTTTCCGCAACATCAAGGATGGCGTCGCCATCACGTCCGCCAGCGGGCGGATCGAAGCGGAGAACGACAACCTCCGCACTCTCCTGCGCCTGCCGCGGGAGGACAGCAGCCTCGCAGAGGGAATGCAGGCCCTGATCGCCCGCTCCCCTTTTATCCGGCAGGCCAGCGCCGGCGAACGCGGCGGGTTCGAGGAATACGCCGATACCTCCGGCCACGTGCTGGAATTGCGCCACTCGCCGCTGCCAGACGGCGGCGCGGTCTGGCTCCTGTCGGAAACCACCGAACGCAAGCGCATCGAAGAACGGCTGGAGGAGATCCGCCGGGTCGAGACACTGGGCAAGGTCACCGGCGAGGTCGCACATGACTTCGGCAATATCCTGTCGAGCATCTCCGGCAACTTGCACCTTCTGGAAGGCGCGGACACGGACCAGTCGCGGCACTTCCGCGCCCGCATCAGGTCTGCCGTGGATCTGGGTGTATCGCTGACAGAACGGCTGCTGGCCTTTGCACGAAAACAGCATCTGGAACCGCAGGCGACCGACATCGGGATGCTGATTGACGGTATGGCTGACCTTCTGGAAATCGCCCTGCCCGATACTGTCTCCCTGGAATTCGAACGGCCAGCCGCTGCTGTCTTTGCACGGGTCGATCCGGGACAGCTCGAAAGCGCTGTTTTGAACCTTTGCGTCAATGCCGGTCAGGCAATCAGCGGACCTGGCACCATCCGCATTTCCGTTGCCACCGGAGAAGACGGAGCTGCGCAAGTGTCCATCCAGGACACTGGCTGCGGTATGGAGCCCGACGTGCTGCGGCGCGCAACCGAGCCCTTTTTCACCAACCGCAATGACGGCAACGGGACCGGGCTTGGGCTGTCCATGGTCGATGGCTTTGTTCACCAGTCCGGCGGACACCTTACCATCGCTTCGCGGACAGAACAGCCGCATCGGGGCACAACCGTGACTATGGCCTTTCCTCCTCTGGCGGAGGAGGAAAGGCCTTGCGCGCGCACGCTGCCCCCGGGAACAGCGCTTGTGGTTGATGATGATCCGGCCAGCCTTGCCGCTGCAGCCAGCACGCTGGAGCGGCTTGGCTATGTCCCGCTTCGCGCCGCAAGCTTCGCCGAAGCCTCCGCGCAGGTCCAGCAGCAGCGAAAACTGGATCTGGTACTGAGCGACCTCAACCTGAACGACGGCGCGTCCGGATGGGATCTGTTGCAGATGGCGCACAGCCTGCACCCCGGATGCCGCCTCGTTATTATGTCAACGCGGGAGGCAACCCGGACCCCCAGCGCATTGAAGGGGGTGTCCCGGCTGGCAGCTCTGACAAAGCCGGTATCCGAACAGATGATGCGCGATCTGCTTGCGTCGGGCTGATGCACTTGCCGGGCTAGGGACAATGCGATCAGGCGCGCCCCAGCGGGTTCGCGGGATCAAGCGTACCCTGCGCCGATGAGGGACGCGAAACCGCCCGGGCGCCATTAGCCGCAGGAGGTTGTGCCGCGCGGGCCTTCGCCCTATATTGGCGTCAGACAAATTGGAGATTTTATGTCCTGGTGAGGAAGGGAGGCAATTAGCCTCCCGGTGCAAAACAGACAACTGAATAGCTGCGCTTCTGATGAAGTTGCGGGCCTGTTGTTTTGCACATCTTTTTCCCACACCTGACAGGCCCGGGCGCTGCTCGTGGCCGACACATGAGAGTTTCTCCAATGACACGGGACTATTCCCAGTTTTTTTCACCCAGCCCGCTGGACGGCCAGGCCAAGCGCGTCACGGCGCTGCAAGCCTTGGGCTGGCAGCCGTTTTTTTCGCAGCAAATCAGCGCTGATGAGATGGCAGCGGCACCGCCCGTCCGCATCGTGGCCGTGCACCGCAATGCGGTGCACGCAGTTGGCGACAATATCGCCACGGCACTTCCGCCGCGGCAGGACGTGACTGTCGGCGACTGGCTGATGCTGAACAGCGCACGGCCGCAATCCAGCAGGATTCTCGCGCGCTCCAGCCTTATCCGGCGGCGGGCGCCGGGCACCGGCCGGCAGGAACAGCTGATCGCGGCAAATATCGACACCGCCTTTATCGTCACTTCCTGCAATCAGGATTTCAACATCGCCCGGCTGGAGCGTTACCTTGCACTGGCACTCGAAGCGCGGATCACACCGGTCATCGTGCTGACCAAGACGGATCTGGCAGAAGACCCGCACGGCTATGCCGATGCGGCCCGGGCCATTTCCGATGCGGCCGAAGTGGTCGCACTGGATGCGCGCGGCCCGGCGCCGAAAACCGCGCTCGCGCCCTGGTGCAAACCCGGCAGGACGGTTGCGTTTCTGGGCTCTTCCGGTGTCGGAAAGTCCACGCTGACGAATGCCCTGCTCGGCAGCCAGTCGATTGAGACGCAATCGATCCGCGAAGATGACGCCAAAGGCCGGCACACGACCACACGGCGCGAACTCCACTCAGCACCGGATGGCTGCCTGATCCTCGACACGCCCGGGATGCGGGAATTGCAGCTGACCGATGCTGCGGACGGGATCAACAGCCTGTTTGCCGGGATCAGCGAATTGGCGGCCGGGTGCCGTTTCAACGACTGCCGGCACGAAACCGAACCGGGCTGCGCGGTGTTGCAGGCTGTCGAACAGGAGGTAATTGACAGGGCACAGCTGGAGCGTTGGCGCAAGCTGATGGCCGAAGATGCCTTCAACTCCGCCAGCCTTGCCGAACGCAGGTCGCGGGACAAGGCCTTTGGCAAGATGGTCCGCGAAGTCAAGAAAATCAAAGATAACAGGAGGTGAGCCGATGCAGACAGCGAAAACCGGCCAGATCGTATGGCATGACCTGTTCACCGGGGACCGGGACGGCGCAATGGCATTCTATCAGAAGGTCGCAGGCTGGAGCTACCAGGTTGAGCGGGCCGCAGATTTTGCCTGGGGCGGCGGGGAAAGGGATTTTGTCCTTGCCCTGTCGGACGGCGAAGCGGGGGCAGGTCTTGCCGAAACACCGGCGGGTCTGCCGGGCGGCTGGATACCTTATGCCGAAGTCAGCAATGTGGATGCTGCCGCCGCGCTAGCCGAACGTCTTGGCGGGGAAGCCGTCCGCCCTCCGTTCGAGGTTCTCGGCGTCGGCCGCAATGCGCTTTTGCGCGATCCGCTGGGCGCTTTGTTCGGCATCTCGCTGTCGCGGCACGGATTTCCCGTACCGCGTCGGCAGTTTGGCCCGGAGGTTTACCTTTCAAACGGCGCGGATTTCCCCATGGCCTTTTATGCCGGGGTTTGCGGATGGCAGCTCCCGGCGGTCCAGCCGCCGGAGCAGACTGCTCTCCCCATCTTCGGGCCTAGCGGCGATTTGGTCGCGCTTCACTATACAGCAGAACCGCTTGCCGGGTCCCGGCCGGGCTGGGTGCCGAATATCAAGGTCACGTCACCCCGCAGCGCCCGGGACGCCGCTGAGGCGCTTGGCGCAGGCTGGACGGAGGGCTTTGCCGTGCCAAACGCAGAAGCGTGCGAATACTTTCTTTGCGCACCTGATGGGGCACCAGCCGCGCTTAGCCGTACCGGCACTGGTTCCCCCTAAGGGCTGTCAGGAGGAAACGTATTGGCGGATGACCGGCACTGCGGTCATCCGCAATCACACAGCCGGGCCGGTTAGCAGCCAACATGGTACCTGCAGCCGCGCTTAGCCTGCCCCCATCATATCCGCCAGATAACGCGCCGTGGGGGGCCGCGTGCACATCGTGGCTCACGTCACTGTCTGGATGTCACGGTACCGCAGACAGCCGAGCGGGGCGCAACGGCCCCGCTATTCCAAATTCAGCTGCCGGGTCTAACCTGCCAAGCGCCTCTCATTTAATGCCTGAGGCTCCCACGCCCCCGTTGCAGCGCTCTGCAGCGATCCGGCGGGGGTTTCCTGCGACGGCTTGAAACTTGCCACGAGTTCCGCAAGTTCGGCTGCAGCCTGCTTCAGCATCTGCCCTTGCTCGCTGGATCTCTCAACCATGCTGGCATTTTCCTGGGTGACGCGATCCAGCTCAGTCACTCCCGAATTGATTTCGCTGATGGTTGCAGCCTGGTCACGGGAGGACACCGCAATTTGAACCGCCAGTTCTGACACTCTCTGGATTTTGTCGATGATCAGGGTAATTGCTTGACCCGCTTCGTCGACCAGTCCCACGCCCACCTTCACTTTCTCCGAACTGGCGTCGATCAGGCCTTTGATTTCGCTGGCGGAATTGGATGAAGCCTGAGCGAGGGCGCGGACTTCCGAGGCGACAACCGCAAAGCCGCGGCCCGCCTCACCGGCTCTTGCCGCCTCAACACCGGCATTCAGCGCCAGCAGGTTCGTCTGGAAAGAGATGCCTTCGATCACGCCGTTGATTTCGGATATCTTGGCCGCAGAGGCGTCGATTTCGCGCATCGCCTCGACCGCCCGCTGGACGATCTCGCCGCAGCGCAAGGCTTCCGCGCGGGTGTCCGATACCGTGTGCTCGACCGAGCCCGTCTGCTCTGTGGCGTCGCGCACGTTGGTGGTGATCTGGTCCAGCGCCGCGGCTGTCTGTTCCAGGGTCGCCGCCTGCGTTTCCGTGCGGCGCGACAGGTCGTCGGACCCTTGAGCCATGCGATTGGTTTGCTCTTCGATCTCGGTGATGGTGTGCAACACCCGCCCGATCAGCCCGTCCAGCGATTCAGCCGTCTGGTTGAAGTCCGCGCGAAGCGTTGTGTATTCGCCGCTCATCTCCCGGGTGATACGGTGCGAGAGCAATCCCTTGGCCAGATTGTTCAAACCGGCAGCCAGTTCCTGCACCACACCCGCCTGCTCCTCCGCAGCGCGGCGCGACCGCTCTTCAAGCTCTGCATTGGCCCGCATCGCTTCGATGAACTGGCCGACAGCGCCGGCCAGGTGCCCCAGTTCGTCGCTGCGGCCCTCCTCTGGCACCGGGCTGACGGTATCGCCCTCCCGCAGCGCTGTAATTCGATTGATGATCCGGTGCAGCGGTTTGGTGACCGAGGCCGCCGAGAAGAACACGATAAGGCCGACGATCAGGCAGACCGCAAGACTGATGACAGCCGACTGCAGGTAAAGCTGCTGGATCGTCGCCTGCACCCGGCCATTATTGAACCCCAGCACCATTTGCGCGACCTGCCCTCCTTCGGGATGCAGCACCGGAAAGGTGACGTAGGCAAGCGCGCCCGCTTGAAGGCTCGTTGGGCCATCGGCCGCTGCCAGCAGTTCGGGGACCGCGGCAGTCCAGTTTTCGCGCTGGCTTTCATCCACAAAAATCTCGGCGAATGCTTCGCCGTCCACCAGAACCTGGGCAAACAGCGCATCCTGCATCTCTGTCACCCCTTGAACCGCTCCAAGCGCCGCGTCGCTGTTGAAATCCCAAACCGCAGCCGCCACCGGCGGCGCCATGAAAGTCTGCGCCAAGTTGACTTCACTTTCAAAGGCTTCAAGCAGCGCACTGGAGTGTTTCGACGCCCAGAACACTGTGTAAGCTGCATTCGAAAGGAAGATGCATGCGATGATCGGCAGCAGCAGCCGCTTTTTGATGGACATCGCAAAAATCTGTTTCTTCAAGCGTCTCATTTGACACTCCGCTTAGTGAATAAGCACAATCCTGTGCTGTCTTCGGCACCGGTCCTGGCCCGGTGCCAAAGGCGGTATCAGGCAGTGGCGGGCTGGCTTGGTGCAGCCTGCTTTTGCAGGCTGCCCGCTGCCGGCATCGCCACGGCCCTCTGGCGCTGTGTGTTCAAACCGGGGTCAGTAGGACATGTAGTTGTCCGACAGCGCGTTGCGGTATTTGTCGGTCCAACGGGTATTGATCTCAGCGATTTTGCCTTCTTCTTCGAGCTCGGCAAAGCAGCGGCTGAATCCCTCGGCCATGGCGGGGTCGCGGAAACTCATGCCGTAGGGGGTCGGTTCAAAGATTGCACGGAATTCGATCGGCTGGCTGGCATCCACCCCCGACGCGGCACCGGCTTCCTGCAAGTGCCGGGCGAATTCGGCAAACAGCATGCCATCGCCGACAATGCCATCCACGCGCTTGCCGTACAGCAGCTTGCTCTGTGTTTCCTGATCGGCCATCTCGCGGTAGGATTTGAAGCCGCCGGTCGCGTCCGAAAGCCCGGGAATAATGCTGGCAGCGCCTTCAAAAGCGACAATCTTCATGCCGTTCAGGTCTCCAAGCGTGCTCACCTGCGCACCCGAGGACTTGAGGAACGAAATCCCGTTCTGATAGGAGACGTAGGGTTCAGTCTGCGTGCCTGCGGTCGGCATGCCGACCGGCACGGTGGCGACCGCGTCCCCTTTTCCGGACTCGAACGACTGCCAGTGGCGCGTGAATGGTTGTATGGTGAACTTGGCAGTGTGGCCGCAACGCTCCAGAGTGGTTGCGATGATCTCCGCCTCCCGGCCAGAGCCATCCTTGTTGACCATTGGCGGCAGATCGCCAACGAGGACTTCAACCTCGGCGGCGCTGGCGTGTTCTGACATGAGGGCTGCAGCTGCGCAGAGAAGCGCTGCTATACGGGTCTTCATTTATTGTCTGCTCCTGCAAGTGGTGATCCATGCACGCTAGATGGCGAATCTTAATTGTTGCTTATTGCGGAGCTTGACGGAGTTTTTGCGTCCCGCTGCCGGGCGGGGACGCATTGGGAGCGCTTCCACCAGGCCTGGATTATCCAATGCTTCTATGACTTTACAGAGACTTGATGTTTCCGAGGCCGATCTCCGGGAGAAGTGTTTTCTTAGAATTCTTGCAAGGCTGCGGTCAGCTGGCGTACGCGACGTCACTTGGCAAAAGGTGCCCGGTCAGAGGGCGTAAAGGGGCTGGCCTACTTATCCGGCCGGCAAATTGGCCTGAATGCGCGTTTTAATCAGGAATCCATCGCGCGCCGGGAAATATCCCGGGGAATTGACTCGGGAGCCGGCGCCTGGACGCATTATTCGGTGCCGCAGGCTGCAGCTTTTCCGCCTAGCAGCACGCAGGCCCCGTGGAGATCTCTCACGCCAAACCCGCCACCCCGGGGCGACAGCCAGGCTCGGAGCTGCCCTGCGGCACAACCCTGCGGGGCACGTCGCGGAGGATCTGAGCGGCTATCGGGAGTGCCCAAGAAGTCGGCAGGCAACCCGGCACAGCCCCATGCCTGGCCACCGGTCAGGCAGGCCTTCAGCCGCAGTCAAAGCGGGAAGCGCGCCTTCTCTGCGAGCGGACAGAAAGCAAGCTCAGGTCCCGAATTTGGCGCGCGGCGCCAATGCAACCGCCCTCACGTTAGAGCTAAGACGAGATCATCCAGGCTGCTCCACCGGTCGCCTTGCAAATGAAGGTAACCTTCCAAAGTGAATGCTCGGCAAGTGGTTTCGTTTAGGCGGTGTAAGAACTTTCTGCAAATGAAAGCACGGTGCCCCCGGCGACAGCATCGCCGGGGCAATCTGTCGCTCAGGCCGATTGCATGTCTAGCGCCTGACCGTCCAACCCGCCGGTTGTGGCGGCCTCTGCCAGCACTGCTGCCACATCGGCGCGGCTTGCCTTTGCAGACTTGTCGACCTGGCCGCCAAGGACGACATCGGCGCTGCGACCGCTGTCTGTCAGCGATACGGGCCGCAAGATCGCGTAGGTCAGGCCGGAGTTCTTGAGGTGCTCATCGGCGGCGTGCTTGGCTTTCAGGTAATGCGCCAGATCACCCGTCGGGTCTGACTGGTCCGCGCCGATGGAACTGAGCATGACGAAGCGGCCGGCACCGGCGTCCTTTGCGAGATCGATCAGCCGCATCGCGCCGTCGCGATCCACCTTCTCCGTCATTTCCGGCCCGGTCGCGCCGCCGGAACCTGCGGCAAAGATCACCACATCCGCGCCGTCGCACACCCCCGGTTGCAGGTCGGTCAAATCGCCATGCCGCAGCTTGGTGCCTTCTGGCAGGCAGCTGGTGTCCGAACCTTCCCGCACAAGCGCGGTCAGGCTGTGGCCTCGGTCCAGCAGGTCTTGGGTCAGGATCCGGCCGGTTTTTCCGGTTGCACCGGCGATAATGATGTTCATGGGCATGAGAAGTCCTTTTTGTCAGGTCAAGCGGGCGGCGCCATCGGCCCCGCAGATCGCGTTGCGGCGATATAGCCCGGCTGCTGTTGCAGGGCGTCCCAGTAGGCGGCGACTTTGGGGTGGCCCGCCAGCAGGCCGAACCGCGCCAAAAGCGCGACGATGTAGGAAAACTGAATGTCCGCGAGCATCGCCTTGCCGCCGAACAGCATAGGTCCTTCGCCGATGGCCTTCGCGACATAGTCGAGGTGGGTGTCGAGTGCGGTTTTCGCATCGTCCGGCACCGGTTGGCCGCGAAACGCGGGCAGGATCGCCTGCAAGGCTACCTCGGCCAGCGAAGCTTCGACGTAGTCGAAGAGCGCCTCGTGCCGCCAGAACTCCGGCGTGCCGCGCGGCGGTGTGTGGGTGTCATCGTCATACTTGGCCGCGAGATATCGCAGGATCGTGGAAGACTCAGCGATCATCTCGCCGTTGTCCTCAATCACCGGAGATTTGCCCAAAGGGTGAACCTTGGACAGCGTTTCGGGGGCGCGGAAGGCCTCGGTTCGGTCATAGTCGATCCGGTTACAGGGCTGTCCCAAGTCTGCCAGCAGCCAGAGGACGCGGGTGGCGCGAGAGTATTGCAGTGCATGGAGTGTAATCATGGCAGGTAGATCGCTTTCACGTTGACAAATTCCTTCATGCCAAAGCCGCCGTGTTCGCGCCCTTAGCCTGAATCTTTAACCCCGCCGAAGGGCATGTTTGGATCGGCTGCTCCGAAAGAGTTGATGCGGATCATCCCGGTGTCGAAATGGTCGCGGGCCAACCGCAGCGCACGCTCTTCGTTTTGAGAGAAGATCCCGCCGCCGAGGCCGTACCGGCTGTCATTGGCAATGCGCATCGCGTCTTCGTCATCCTTGGCCCGGATCACGGCGGCCACGGGGCCGAAAATCTCGTCATCATAGGCAGGCATGCCGGGGGCCACGTCCGCCAGCACCGTTGCAGGATAGAACTCGCCGGCACGGTCGGGCGCTTTACCGCCGCACAGTGCCTTCGCCCCCTTGGCCACGCTTTCGTCCACCTGTTCCTTCACGGTTTCGAACTGGGCGTCGCTTGACAGCGGGCCAAGCTGAGTGTCCTCGTCCGTCGGATCGCCCATTTTGGCGGCTTTCATCTGATCGACAAAGGCCGACACGAACGCGTCATAGACCTTGTCCGCAACGATGAACCGTTTGGCTGACACACAGGTTTCGCCGTTGTTGTAGAGCCGCCCGATGACCGAGTATTTGACCGCTGTTTCGATCTCGGCGTCCTCCAGCACGAGGTAAGCGTCATTCGAGCCCAGTTCCAGTACCGTCTTCTTCAGCGCCTTCGAGGCCACACTGCCGACATGGCGGCCGGCGCCGTCACTTCCGGTCAGTGTCACACCACGCACAAGAGGGTGCGCGATGAGCTTATCGCTGGTGCCGTGGTCGATCAGGACGACCTGGAACAGGTCCTCCGGCAGGCCTGCTTCGATGCACAGCTCACCCAGCCGCAAGCCCGAGCCGGTGCAAATGCTCGCATGTTTCAGCACGCAGGCATTGCCCGCCATCAGGTTTGCAGCGAGCACGCGAACCGGCTGATACAGCGGAAAGTTCCACGGCTGGATAGAGTAGATCACGCCAATCGGCTGGTAACTGACGATGCCCCGCGCGCCGCCGGTTCCGTGGGTCCGCTCTTCGTCGGCCAGGACATCGGGACCGTGTTTGGCAGTGTAGTCTAAGATTGCCGCGCAGATCTCAACCTCACGCTTTCCGTCTTTCAACAATTTGCCGGTCTCGCGCGTCATCAGCGCCGACAGCTCATCAGCGCTGGCGCGAAGCTTCTCCGCGATCTTGGTTAGATAAGGCGCCCGCTCAGCATGGGACAGCTTTCTCCACTCAAGAAACGCTTCCTGCGCGGCCTCCAGCTTCCGGATGGCCTCTTGCTCTGTCATGAGCGGATAGGTTTCCAGCGTTTCGCCAGTTGCGGGATTCCTCGTGGTGATCGTCGGCATGATGGCTCCTTCGGTGATCACTAAAACAACCCGCGGGCTTCGAGAGGGGTTCCGTCTTCCGCAACGTCAGTTGAGGCTCGCAGCCCCCAACAGGCACCCAATTCACCCCCGGCACGATGAACACCGCATCGCCGCCACTCCGTAAGCCAGGTTCGGACCTCACCTTGTTCCGCCAGGCCTGGTCTGCGCTTCCGTTTCAGAAATTAGCTCTGGAATTGAGGTCCCAATGGCCGGACACCCCCTTCCGCTTGGCGGACCGCGGTGAAGGAGCGGTTTATAGCCTTTCCTCAAGGTAACAGCGGCAAACCGGGCGGCAAAGCCGAAACTGGAGATAACCGTGAAGGAGTTATGCGCCGGTAGCATCGCAATTCCCTTGGTTCTGCGCACCCAAGCAGTGAACAGGGAGCTTCCGGCCGCCCACTTCGGGCAGTCCGCGTTTACGTCGAGTGCTGCCGCCTTAAAGTCAGCGGCTGCTTTTGGGCGGCCGGGTCAGGCGCTTGTAGTTGGAAGCGGTGGCACGGCGGTAAGGGGCCATCGCCCCGGTCATGACAGCCTCCATCGGCTTGCCAGCCGCCGCCAGTTGCGCGGCCGCCTGGGTGCTGGATTGAAACGCTTTCACTTTTTCCAGGACCATCCGCCTGTTTTCAGCCGGCGCTGCGGGGACAACGCCCATCATGCCCAGGGTGCGGATGGAAATGATGATTTGCGCTTCGAACGCCATGCGCGCAACGCTGGCGGCAAACCGGATCTGTGCGGGAAGATGCAAGAACATGAGCGGGCTCCTCAGCCATGGCCGGCGGCACCGGCGTTACGGGAACAACGCCGGCGGGGGCGCATCCGTTCCCGCCCCCGCCGGCGCTGTGCGAAGTATTTCCGAATTATCCTGCGCGGGCGGGAACGAACCCGCCGGTTCCGCGTTCATCCTGAAAAATCAGAAACATCAAACATTTCCGGGGCACACGTGCGGCATCTCCTTTTTCACTACCTTCGTGAGCTTCACGAATGGCGCGTTTTAGACACTTCCCCTTTCGGCTTTTGCGGCAGCAGCCTGCCGGAGGCGGTTGACGAAATCCGCGGCTCCGAGGCAATCCAGCGCCATTGGATGCTGCGGACGCATAGCTTTGGCCCGGTGACCCCGTG
Organism: Leisingera aquaemixtae; assembly: GCF_006740765.1. Taxonomy (GTDB): domain Bacteria; phylum Pseudomonadota; class Alphaproteobacteria; order Rhodobacterales; family Rhodobacteraceae; genus Leisingera; species Leisingera aquaemixtae. Next base: position 308,116 of record NZ_CP041159.1, on the reverse strand, counting down.
GGACACCGCAGACCCGGATGAAAACGGCCTTGGAGGCCTGATAGAGATCTATGCCATAGAGGCCAGCTTGGCCCTTGGCCCAATCGGGCTGAGGCCTTCGCAGGTCTGGGTGGAAGTCTTCCGGGCGGGTTTCACCCCGGTGGCCGCGGTCAAGCTGGAAGAACCAGCCCGGCAGCCGGCTGTCCCTGCCAGCAATCCGGCCGGGATGGCGGCAGTGCCATAGGCAGCCGCGGCAGCCGCTGGAGGAGACTTGGCAGCCGCCGCCTTGTTTTCCCCGCCGCAGGGAACATGTTCTGAGGGGAGGTGCCAATATGAAACGTGATATCAAGGGCCTTCGCCACGCGCGCGAAGTCGAAGGGCATTTGCAGTGGCTGGACAGCTTCACCTCGGCAGCGCTGGGTGTGCTTGCGGTGGCCTCTGGCATCTACACTTATCTCGGCGTGCGCGGGCTGCTGGATGACGATGGCGCTCTGTCGCTGTTTGCGGCCGTATCCTACAGCGCCGCGGTGTCGACCGGGATCTATGTATTCTGGTCGTACCTGTTGCGGCTGCTGCCGGCAATGCGGACAGCGGCGGCGCGGATGTGGCTGTTTCTGTCAATGGCGCTGGGGTCGGCCGCGATCGTTGCGATGTCGTCTTGGCTGAACGCTGCCGCCTTGGCCGGGTCGGCGGCTGTGGAGCAGCATCTGGCGCGCACGGTCCAGGAATACCAAACCTCGCTGGAGCGCGCGAATGCGTTTGCGCTGCAGGGCCAGGCCCTGCGCCTGGACGTCGGCAGGGCGCGGCAAGGGTTCGAGGACCTGTCGCAGCAGGAAGCAGGCGGCGGCCTGTCCGGCCTGGCTGGGCGCGGCGCCGTGTTCCGGGTTCTGATGCAGAAATCCGATGAGCTGGCGGCCCTAGAGGGGCTGATCGCAAAGCAGGAGGCGCCGGTCGCCGCGGCCTTTGCCGAAGGCAATGCGATCCTCAGCCGGATGCGCGCGCTGACAGTCGCACCGGGGCCTGTTACCGCCCGCGGCGTCGAGTTCTCCGAAGAATCCGTGCGCCTGGCAGGCATCATCGCAGAGCTGCGGCAGCTGTCGGTTGCGCCAATGGTGGACCGTGCGGCGCGGGATCTGGCGGAATCCGTTGTCCTGCCGCGTCTGGACGCGGGGGATGCGGGCGGCCAGGCCGCTCAGCAGGCAACCATCACCTCGCTGCTGCAACTCCTGGCGCAACGGGCCGAGACTTTGCAGGCCGCGGCGGCGGAGGTTCTGGCGCTGGAGCCCGCTGCCGAAGTTGTCTACACGCCAATCTCCAAGGCCGATGCGGTGATCCGCTACGCGGGGAATTTCGCCCCCTCCTGGGCCGGAGCCATTGCCATCGACCTGCTGCCGGCGGTTCTGGTTCTGATTGTTGCGGTGGCGCAGGGCGCCGTCCGTGCCGGGCGTGACCCGGCGGAACCCGAGGATTCGATGACCGTGGCCGAACTGCGCGCCGCTGTGCTGGCGCTGCGCGAGGTTGAGGCCGCGGCCCCCGGCGCGGCTTGGGATCCGGAGGATGAGGAGACCGCCAGCGAAGCGGAGGACGGCAGCGGTTCTCCCGGCGCTGCCGGGCCGCGCCCCGGACCCAGAGCGGTTGAATGACCTGGGGCGGCAGGATTATCGGGCGCAGTCCGGGGGCGCCGTTCCGCTGGCTGCTGGGCTGCCAGATCGGTCTGGCGGTCATGCTTGTGGCGCTTGACCTCGGGCCGGCACTGCCGCGGATGCTGTCGCCGGTATCGGTGCCGGAGCTGGACCAGCCCACCCGGCCCGGTGATCAGACCCGGCATTACCGGCCGGACCGGCCCGCCAATCCTGGCCCCAGTATCGACCGCGACATGCCGCGCCGTCTGGTGGCTGAAGAAACCACGCTGGACGGCAGGCAGGCACTGCTGCTGAGGGGCGCAATTTCGCCCGGTGACGGCGAGCGGATCGTTGCGGACCTGCGGCGGCTGAAGCCTGGCACAGTCCTTCTCGATAGCTCCGGCGGCAGTGTCGCCGACGCGCTGGAGATTGGCCGGGCGGTCCGCGAGGCCGGCGCGGAGACGCGCCTGGCGGAGGCGGCGGTCTGCCTGTCGGCCTGCCCTTACATCTTTGCCGGCGGAACCGGGCGGCGGGTTGCGGACAATGCGCGTCTCGGCGTTCATCAGCACCGGTTCGGGGAATCCGACATCCTGCCCGCCTTCCTGGCGGTCGAGGATATCCAGCGCGGCCAGGCCCGTGTGCTGGAGCACCTGGACACCATGGGCATAGACCTGCGGATTATGGGCCCGGCGATGGCCACGCCCGCCGACGAGATCTATATCCTGACCGCCGAAGAGCTGGCGGAGTGGAACGTGGTAACGGACTGACCGCTGCCACGGCGCGCAGGTGAGCCAGCGCGGCGGGACCGAACTGTCCGCAATGGAGGGCAGCCCTGGTCATTCGGCAGCCTCATTGCCGGATATGCGGCGTAAGGAAGCAAGACTTGGCGCCTTTAAAACACAGCGAAGCTCGCGTATGGCAGCCTCTAACCGCTTGCCTGGTTCCTTGTGGATTTTGCGCCAGAATTGAGAGGCGCGCAGCAAAGCCTACCCTCGCGGATGCCAGCGGAAAAGGCAGAGGCATTTCAGGCCAGTGCGCGTCAGGCCACGCAGCTTGCGGCGGCGGGCCTGCCCTGCGCTGACGGTTCTAGCAGGCGCCTTGGCACCCTCCAGCCGCACCACCGCCTCGAACCGCAAACGCCGCCTCGGCACCGCGGAACCCCGGTGCCGGCCCATTCGGCTAAGGGAGAGGTATGGTCAGAGTGCTGTGCCAGCTCGACTGAGTATGCGCCTCAGAAATCCTGCCCTCTAACTGCCGGACAGAATGTTTCACCAACAGATTGCCGAAGCCGGTGCCGTTTGACGGGTTGTCCTTTCGCTGCGCTTCCGTTTCTTCCTTCCAGGCGATTTCCAGCGCATTGCCCGGCACTTTTTCCCACGTCACATCGACCCGGCCGCCCTCGGGACGGAAGGCACCGTATTTGGCACTGTTCGTGGTCCATTCGTGGAACAGAAGCGCCAGCGGGGTGAGCTGTTCGATGTCAATCACAATGTCTGGGCCGGACAGTGCGGTGCGGGCATTGCCGGCATGCGGCCGGACCGCGCATTCGATAAGATCTTTCAACTGCACACCGCCGGTCCCGTTTTGACTCTGTGTCAGGCTGTGGGAGCGGCCAAGCGCCTCGATCCGGGCCCGGACGTCACGGGCCAGCTCCGCCGGCGAATTGGCGGTGCGCGCAGCGCCGCTGACAAAACCGCCGATTATTGCGAACAGGTTTTTCACCCGGTGGTTCATCTCCCGGATCAGCAGCTCCCGCTGTTCGGCCAGCCGTGCCTCGGGACTTACATCAAAGCTCACGCCGATCATGCGGACCGGGCTTGCGGCATCGACGAGACGTCCCAGCCCCCGCAGATGCCTCACGCTGCCATCCGGCAGGCGGATCCGGAACGCCGCCGAGAAGTCCTCGTCTCCGGCGATCGCGCGGCGCAGCGAGGCTTCCACCCCGGGTCGGTCCTCATCAAGGATAAGCTCCATCAGCGTATCAATGCTGGTGTCCCCGCCCCCACTGACACCGAACAGCGCGAGTTCGCGCTCGTCCAGGAAGGTTTCCCCGCTTTCGGCGTGGTATTCCCAGACGCCAAGCTGGGCGACCTCTACCGCCAGCTGCAGACGCTCACGCTCCAGATCAAGATCCTGCTGCATGCGCAGCGCCTCGGTGATGTCGTTGAATACGACCGTGGCGCCATCAATGGTGCCATCCTGCAGCCGGTAGGGCAGCACCCGCAGCGCCCATTGCCGCTCACCATCGGCCGAGGCAACCGTGCGCGCAGGCACGGTATCGCCCATCAGCACGGTGCGGGCGTCCTCAATATGCTGGGCGTTTTCCAGCAGGCTCGCCACCTCGGTCAGCGGCCGGCCCCGGTCATTGTCCTTGAGCGGGAAGACGGATTTTGCTGCCTCGGTAAAGCTGCGGATCTGCAAGTTCCGGTCCAGCACCACCACCGCCAGGCGGGTCGATTCAAAAAAGTTGCGCAGATCCGAGTTCGCCACGGTCAGCTGGTCGACCTTGGTCTTCAGCTCATCGTTGACTGTGGTCAATTCCTCGTTTGTCGACTGCAGCTCCTCGTTCATCGACATCATTTCTTCGTTCGAGCTCTTCAGCTCTTCGTTGGCGGTCTCCAGCTCCTCGACCGTGCCGCGCAGCCGGTGCCTGGTCAGGCGCAGCTCGTCCTGCAGCACCTGCAGCTCGCTGTCGGCCGGTCCCAGCTCCAGCATGTCGTCTGCAGCGCCTGGCTCGAACGGGGCAGCATCACGAAACACCAAAAGCACGTTTCCGTCCGGCAGCGGATCGGCCACCACATCGGCGACCTGCTGGCCGAACTCCGCTTGCACAGTCACATCCCGGGCCACCACCCGCTTCTTCCCCGTCGCTGCCTGCCGGATCATTTGCGGCAGCACGTCGCGCAGACCGGGACGGGCCAGCGACACGGCAAAGGTGATATCCCGGCCCGGGCTGGGATACTCGAAATACTTCGCCAGCCTGCCGTAGGTTTTGATCACGCCGCCATCGGTATCAACGACCATCGAGGCAGGCGTGTAATGCTCCACCAAGCGGCGGACCGACACGCTCTCTTCCCAGCTCAGACGCGAGGATTCGCCATAGCGCGGAAGTTCGAAGCTGCGCTTTTTTGCGGGTGCGACGCTGGCTGGCAGATTGAACGGGTAGAACGGCCGCCCTTCCAGCCGCTTATAGATGCGGGACTTCTGGTCTGTAACCGAAAACAGTTCCTCGTGACGGCCGATGCTTTCGGAGGGGCCCAGAAACAGGTGCCCGCCCGGGTTCAGCGCATAGTGGAAGATCGGAAACACCTGCTGCTGCAGCCGGTCGCCCATATAGATGAGCAGGTTGCGGCAGGAGATCAGGTCCAGCTTGGAAAACGGCGGATCCTTCACCAAGCTGTGCGAGGAGAACCGGATCAGGTCGCGCACCTTCGGCGCCATCTGAAAGATCCCGTCCTTGCCGATGGTAAAATGCTCGCGCAGCCGTTCGGGAATGTCGGCCAGTGCCGAGACTGGATAGCGCCCCTCGCGCGCCAGCGACAGCATGCTTTCGTCGATGTCGGTGGCAAAGATCTGCACCAGCGGCCGCGGTATCCGCGAGGCCAGCGCATCGGCAAACAGCACCGCGATGGAATAGGCTTCTTCGCCGCTGGAACAGCCCGGCACCCAGACACGGATCTCGTCCTCGGCGGTGGCCCGCTCCACCATCGGCAGAATGACGCGCCGGTTCAGTTCCTCGAACATCTCCGGATCCCGGAAAAACCGGGTAACGTTGATCAGCAGGTCCCGAAACAGCGCTTCGCATTCATCGGCGTCGTCGCCGATGCGCTCCAGATAGGCCGAAGGCTGAGTGATCCCAAGCACCTGCATGCGCCGCTCAATCCGGCGTACAAGCGTAGATTTCTTGTAGCCCGAGAAATCATGCCCCACCGTCTTTCGCAGACTCGCGCACATTTCGTCGACGTGATCGGCAACCACCTCGGCCGCCTTCTCGCGCTCTTCCCGGGCACTGCTGCGATCGAAAAACGTGCGCAGGCAGGCGACGATGCTGCCGGGATCGCGCACAAAATCCACCAGCCCGGTGCCGATTGCCGACACCGGCATGCCGTCATAGCCTGCAGTATCTGGCTCCTGCGCGACACAGAGGCCGCCGTGTTCCTTGATTGCGCGCAGCCCGCTGGTGCCGTCGGCCCCGGTGCCCGACAGGATCACACAGGCAGCGTTGTGTTCCTGGTCGCGGGCCAGAGAGGCAAAAAAATCGTCGATCGGCCGCCGCAGCCCCCGCGGTTCCTTAAACTCGTGCAGGCGCAAGCAGCCATCCATTATGGCGAGCCCCCGGCCGGGCGGGATCACGTAAACGTGGTTGGCATCCACCCGCTCTCCGCCGGAAACCTGCTTCACAGGCAGCGGCGTCTGCCGGCCCAAAAGCTCGGCCATCATGCTTTCGTGATTCGGATCGAGATGCTGAACGATGACGAAGGCAAGCCCCGTGTCCGGCCCCGCCGCGGAAAGCATTTCCCGTATCGCTTCCAGCCCGCCTGCCGAAGCGCCGACGCCGATCACCGGCGGCGCTGAAGTCTCGTCATTTGCCATCGCGTTTCCCCAAGTTCCGGCGGCAGTGTGCCACTGAATTCAGGCGGCGCTCAAGCCAAAGCTTCCCGTTTACGTAATCAATCGAATAATTTGTTTTGCTTTTCACCGTTTTATCAGCTTCGCCGCCCATCGTGTCCGCCGCAGGCCATCGAGACAGATCTGTCGCTGCACGAATTTCTGGCGGACGGCCTTGGCAATTCGCTACTGGCGGCGGCCTATGACGCCAACCGGATGCGCATTGCCGTAATCCAGAATTCACGCCCGTTCGTTCCCGACCGGATCGCCTCTGCCATGGAAGAGCACCTTGCCCTCTTAGAGGCCCTGAAAAACCGCGATACGGAGGCCGTGGCCGATGCCATCCGGCACCACTGCGAGCAGACCCTGCGCTGGTGGGGTGTCAGGTGCAATCGGTATTCCGCCATCAAAGCAGCTATTTGGACGTCCGTTTGCAATTTCGGATTGCTGCGCGTTGCGATCATCGGCGCTAGAAGCCGCAGCTGACAAAGGGGCTCTGAGTGATTTACCGCCGCCCCTCGTCGGAATGCACGTTGCCAGAAGTTGAATGGCACACGATCCGTTTGAAAGTTCGGGAAACCTGCGTATTTGCAAAATGGCCCGCCGGAAGCCGCAAAGGTCTGGAGAATTGCCGATCTCGGTGCGCGGCGGCGATGGTTATCGCTGCGGCACCGTAACGCCGCTTTGAGCCCTATTTTCCCGATGCCGCACTAAGCTTGAACCGCGGCTTGGCGCACTTTGACGTCATTGATCGCGGGTGGGTTGCACCGGCACCGCCGGACTAGATGGTTTTGCAAAGTGGCAGAGTTGTCATTTGCTCTGGTCGAGGACGGCAACGGGGTAATCCAGAAATTTTCCCACGGTTGCCGCGGGCTAAATCCTCGCGTTGAGGCAGAGATGCCGCAGTGACCGCCGACGGTGCTCAGAAGCTGTCGGCATCCTGGTATGAGCTTTTGGACTTGGAGTTCAAGCACTCCATGTTAGCCTTGCACAATGAGCGCAACGCGGATGATATCACTCTTCGGGAGCAAGGCAACGCGGCGGGCTCTACCCACTCTGATGGCGGGGGTTATGGGGCTGGCAGGCCTCGCGGCGGTCCAATTTTGGCTGCATTCCGCCCGGCTCGACAGCGAAAGTGCCACACTTCAACAGCTTGCCTCGCAACGGGCTGGTCAACACGATGCCCACCTGACGGCTTTGTCGGCCATTGCCGTAGCCGGCGCGGGACAGCGCAACGATCTTTTCCTCGACGTCGCAGCAACAATTTCACGGTTCTATCCGCGGATCGGCGACGTGCAGCTTGTGCCGTTGGATCCCGCTCGGGACATCGTAGGTGCGACGGCCATTTCGGCCAGCACCGCCGCACAAATCCGCGCTGCCGCCACGCGCTCCACCGGTGTCCCGGTGATGTTGCCGCACCCGGAGAAAACGCAGCATTACTTGTTGATCAAACGCAGCCCGAACTCGGATCAGGCACTCTATGCTCTGGCGCTCAGCGTCGATGCCGCCCAACTGTTCGGCAGCAACGCCGCGTTTTGGGCGCAAGACAAGGCCAGCTTCCGGGTGTCTCTGCCCGATGGCACGGTGCTGGTCCAATCCTCGGGTATGAGCGCGGTGCGGTTCGCAAAATCGCTTGGGAGCGGCTCGCAACCCCTGCTTTTGGAAACTGCAATGCGGACGCGTCCGGCCGATCTCCTTCCGCCAGCGCAGGTCGCGCTTGTACTGTTGCTGACCGGGCTTCTCTATGCTGCAGTCACCGCTGCTTCCCGGCAACGCAGCCGGGTGCGCGAGGCCGAACAACAGGCCAGCCTCAGCCGGATGGAAGCCCAGCTCAGCCATGCCGCGCGGGTCAACGCGATGGGAGAAATGGCCAGTGGAATGGCGCATGAACTGACCCAACCCCTGACCGCGATCCTGGCGCAGGCCCAGGCCGGCAAGCGCCTGTTGGCGCGAGGCGACAGCGATGCCGTGGCCTCGGTCCTTGATGGCGCCGTCGCCCAAGCCCGGCGCGCCTCAACGATCCTGGACCGGCTGCGCAACTGGTCGCGCCCGCAGCGCGCCGGCACCGAACCGATTGACCTGCGCGACGCAATCGCCAATGTCCGCGCTCTATTGTCGGCCGAGGCGCACCGCCGGGGTGTCACCCTCCAGGCCGCCCCAACAAACCACCCAGTGACGGTGACAGTGGATCAGGTGGAAATCGAACAGGTGATCCACAACGTCTTGCGTAATGCGCTCGAGGCGCTTGAGGGTACGCCCCAGGCACGCGTCAAGATCACGCTGCGCAGCAGCGGTGATACTGCCACCCTCGATATTGCCGACAACGGCCCCGGCGTCGCGGCCAGTATGGAGCCCCGACTGTTCATGCCCTTCATGACAACGCGCGCCGAGGGCACCGGGTTGGGGCTGGCGCTTAGCCAGCGCCTGATCGAACGCGCGGGCGGCACGATTTCCTATGCCGGCGGAAACCCCGGTGCGGTCTTCCGGATTAACTTGCCGCTGACGGCTCCCATTGCGGAGGCCGCGCAATGACACATCCGGTTTATCTGGTCGACGATGACGAGGCAGTGCGCGATGCACTGACCCTGCTGCTGTCGACCGTCGGCTTGAACGTAGCGCCCTTCGCCAATCCTCAGGCCTTTCTGGCGCGGCTCGACGGGCTTGCTCCGGGCTGCTTGATCCTCGACATTCGTATGCCGCTGATCTCAGGTCTGAAACTTCAGGAGAAGTTGATAGAACGGAACATCGACTGGCCAACTGTCGTCATCTCTGGCCACGGCGATATCGAAGCCTGCCGGCAGGCTTTTCGCAACGGTGCAGTCGATTTTCTGTCGAAACCTATCGATGAGCAGGATCTGATCGACGCCATTCAGAAAGTCAGTGAAATCCTGGAACGGCGCCTGCTGGCGGAGGCCGAAAAGGCCGAGGCGCGCAGCCTCTTGCAATCGCTCACCCCGCGCGAGGCACAGGTGCTTGACCGCATCGCCGAGGGCTTCACATCGAAACAGATCGCTGAAGGCCTCGGCCTGTCGCCGCGCACCATCGAAAGCCACCGTGCCGCGATCGGGGCCAAGCTGGGCACCACTTCGCAGGCCGAACTGACCCGTTTATGGCTCGAAGGCCGCGACAGCCCGTAGAACTACGGAGATGCTTGCAAGGTCTACGAATACCGCGCCGGCCCTTCGCGCCTTAGTCTCTCTTAATCGATTTTGACAAGGAGACATGCCATGATCCGCAAACTGATCCTCGCCTCCCTTCTGGCCCCCGCCAGCCTGGCCGCGCAAGAGCTTCCCACTGCCGCCTATCTGCCGCTCGACATGGCCACCAAGGCCGCCCAGGCCGCGCTTGGGGCCTGTGCTGCTGACGGCTACAATGTCAGCGTCGCCATCGTCGCCCGTGACGGCGCAACCAAGGTGCATTTGAAGGCCGACAATTCCGGACCGCACACCGTAGGCAGCGCCCAGGGCAAGGCTTTCACCTCGGCCTCGATGGGCCGCGACACCGCCGGTCTGGCCAATTTCATCGGTGAAAACCCGCAACATGACGGCCTGCGCTACATGGACCGCCGCATGGTGATCCAAGGCGGCGGCCTGCCGATCAGGATTGGCGGCGCGCTGGTCGGCGGCCTCGGGGTCGGCGGCGCCCCCGGAGGCCACTTGGACGAGGCCTGCGCCCGCGCCGGGCTTGATGCCATCGGCGCAGAATAATCCCGTCGGGCAGCCGGTCATCCCGTCGGGCAGCCGGTCATCGCGGCGGGCTGCCTAACCACATCGGAGACATGAAATGCTCAAATTCCTCCTGTTTCCCGCCATTCTGGCCCTAGCGCCGCCTGCCTTGGCCCAAACCGCGCCCTCGGCCGCGGAAATTGCTGCTTACGACGGGCTGCACCGCGCAGCCCAGACCGGCGATGTCGCCGGGATTGACCGCCTCGCCGCTGCCGGGGCCGATCTCAACGTGCGCGACCGGCGTGGCCGCACCCCCGCCCACGTGGCTGCCTTCGCCTCGCAGGACGCCGCCCAGCGCGCCTTGGCAAAATCCGGGGCCGATCTCAACGCGCTCGAAGGCCAGGCCTATGACGTGGTCACCATCGCCGCTGTGGCCAACGACCCCGAATTGATGTCGCTGGCCATCGAACTGGGCAACCACCCCGGCCTGACGACCAGCCCCTATGACGGCACCGCACTTATAGCCGCCGCGCATCTGGGCCATGTCGAGGTGGTGCGCCGTCTAATCAACGCCGGGGCGCCGCTCGATCATGTCAACAACCTCGGCTGGACCGCGCTGATCGAGGCGGTGATCCTGGGCGACGGTGGCCCGGATCATCAGGCTGTGGTCGGGCTTTTGGTCGCGGCGGGCGCTGATCAAACAATCGGAGACCGTGACGGTGCCACTCCGCGTGACCATGCAGAAGACCGTCAATACTTTGAGATATTGTCGCTGCTGGGCGACCATAATTGACCCGTGCGAAACAGCGGCAGGTGCTTCAATCCGCTGGTTGTTGGCAATACCCGCATCCTGCCGCGTCAACGCCCGCACCGCCGCGACCGGCGGCGAGACACAGTCTTGTGTATTGTCCCTCCTGCACCGTTGTGCAGCAAAATAGTGATCTGCACGCCGCACCATGATCTTGGCTTGTGACCGCCTTCAAAACCCTTGAGAGGCGACTGTCGACGGCAATCGGCCAAGGCAGGCTTCTGTTCCGCGATCCAGTATTTCACTGCCTCACGGAGTGCCGGCCCCCGGCAGACCTCACTATCGTGGCCGATGCTTTGCGGCGATAACCGGCATTCAGGATCGTGCCGCGACGGGCAGCTTCGTCCCGCGCCATGTGAATTTTTTTCCGAATTTTTTGCACTCGGCATGAACGGCAAATTTCGCCGCTGAATGGCAGCGCCCAAATTTTCGCATTTGCCGCATTTTCCATGCTGTGAGCGCTCGCAGCGTGAAAGCCGAAGGTACAAGTTGGGCTCTCCGCCCGCTTTTGCGGTGTTTTGACCGAACGCTGGCTATGGAAGCGCCAATGTCAGCGCATCGAATCAAGCCGCAGAGTCTCAGGTACATTATCTGCGGGACGAACGGCAGGCTCCAAACCGCCCTCAACCTTGATCACGCCGCACCGGCATTGGGCGGCTCAGAACCCAAACCACTGAATGCTGCGCGAGAAATGAACGGACAACAAGCGCGCTAAGCCGCCATTGGCCGAAGTAATGCCGGCCCACAGCAGGCGTTGAGCTGACCCGGACCTTGCGGCAGTGCAGCCCGTCAAACCGGACCTTGCGGGCCGCCCAGCATTTTCAAAACTGAGGTGTAGCAGCCTGCTCCTCTGCGGCACTCAGGGACGCCCTTTGAAAATGCGAAAGGCGAACATGGACATGCTGAAGCTCAAAAAGCGAGTACTGCCGATGAAACAAAGTCCCTCAGCCCCTTCATCGCCTTGCGCATCGAAACATTACTCAGCACACAGCGGTAGGCGCAGCCCTCCGCCACCTCGATAATCAGCTGCGCCGTCTCCCGTGGAACGGGCAGCCGGCGCAGGTCGCCTTCGGCGATGCCGCGTTCCAGAACCGCCGTGAGCGCAGCAACCAACTGCTCACGGTTATCCATGAACATTGCCGCGATATCCGGCTTGCGGATGGCCTCGCCGGAAATCTCCAATGTCAGGATCACGGTGTCCGGATCCGCCAAGTATTTGGCATAGGCGGCCAGAAACTTATCCAGAACCTTCGGCGCGGATGTGGACCGGTTCAGGATCTTCAGGAACGGCGCCAGCTCCAGCCGCTCAAGCGCCGCAATCTCCGCCAGCACGTCATGCTTGCCCGGGAAATGATTGTAGAGGTTGCCCAGGCTCACCCCGGCCTTCTTCGCAATATCCCGCACCCCGGTCTGGTGGTAGCCGTTCTCCAGAAAGCACTCCAGCGCCGCCTCCAGGATTTGCGCCCGGCGCTGCGCAATTGCCCTCTCGCGTTTCGATGCAGCCTTGTCTTCTCCAGCGGACATTTTCCGCAACACTCCTTGAACGAACGATCGTTCACTGTATATGCCAGACAGCAGCGCGCCGCAAGGGGCTGCGTGATTCTGGCTAGGGCAGGAAGGGGCTGCGTATGGCGAACGGAACAACCAGGAGACCGGCACGGCGAAGCAGGCAATGGCTGTGGCTGGTCCTGTCGTTTGCGGTGCTGGCAGCAGTGGTTCTGCTGCTCTATGAAACCGAGGACACCGCTGATGTGCAACGCATGGCAGCCCCGCCGCCTGCCCCGGCTGTTTCGGTCCTTGCGATCGCGCCCGGCCCGGCCCGGGCGGTCGTGTCCGCCTACGCCGAACTGCGTCCGCGCTGGGACGCAGAGCTGCGCTCAGCCGTGTCCGGGCGGATCCTTGCGGTGCATGACGGCGCGCTGGCCGGCGCCAGGGCCGCCAAGGGCACGCCGCTGTTCTCCATCGAAAAGACCCGATATGAAACCGCTGTCGCCGCGGCAGAGCTGACGCTGGAACAGGCCAGGCTCTCGTTGCTTCAGGCCCGCAACAAGGTGACCCTCGCCCGGCGGCAGTTCGCCCGCGACGGTGCCAGCCCGCCCAATGATCTTGCGCTTCACCTGCCGCAGCTGCGGATCGCCGAACGCAACGTGGCCGCCGCCGGCGCACAGCTGCAGACCGCGCAGCGCGAGCTGGCGGATTGTGATGTGGCGGCGCCGTTCTCCGGCTTTGTCACCCGCCGACTCGCCAGCCTGGGCCAGACTGTGAACACCGGCGATCCCCTGCTGCAGCTGTCCGGAGACCTCCGGTTCGAAATCACTGCTGAGCTGAGCCAGGAAGACTGGAAGCTGCTGGAACAGCCCGTCACCGGCCAAACTGCGGATCTCTACCACCGCGGCGGCCAGCTCCTCGGCCAGGCCCGGATCCGCCAGGGCGGCGGGTTCCTGGATCCGAAAACCCGCCAGCTGCGCATCTTCCTGGACGTGACCGACCCGCCGCCGGCGGTTCTGGCGGGAGATTTCCTGCGTATCGCCTTCCGCGGCCGCAAGCTCTCCCGCACTCTCACCCTGCCAGAAGGCACCCTGTCCCGGGCCGGGCATATCTGGCTGGTGGACAGCAGCGGCCTGCTGCAGCGCATCACGCCCAAGGTGCTGTTCCGGCACCAGGGAAACATCACCATTGCCGCACCCGAAGGCTCAGGCCCCTGGCAAGTGGCCCAAACGCCGCTGGCTTCCTTCCTGCCCGGCCAGCGCGTCAGCCCGAAACCGGTGGAAGGCTGATCCATGCACGCCCTGACCGCCTGGTTCATTCGCAACCCCGTTGCCGCCAATCTGATGATGGCGCTGATCCTGTTCCTCGGGGTGCAGACCCTGATGTCGATCCGCATCGAAGGCTTCCCGCGCATCCCGCCGGAAAGCGTCGAGGTTTCCATCGAATACCCCGGCGCCACCGCTGCCCAGGTGGATGAACTGGTGACGCAAAAGATTGAACAAGCCCTCGAAGGCCTGGAGGGTGTGCGCAGTATAACTTCTCTATCCGCCAATGGCCTCAGCACCGTCTCGGTCCGCCGCGCCGGCGGCGAGAAGCTGCAGGCAGTGCTGGACCGGGTCCGCATCCGCATCGACGGGTTGGCGAACCTGCCGGACAAGGCCCGCCGCCCGGTGATCGATGCTTCGGGCTTCGACTTCCCGGCGCTTTACGTCAATCTGCACGGGGAGGCCGACCTGGCCACGCTGCAAACCCTGGCACAGCGGTTGAAAGAAGAGCTGCTGGCACAGCCGGAGCTGTCGCGGCTCAAGTTCTGGGGCCTGATCCCGCGCGAGCTGCGGATCGAGGCCGACCCGGAGCGGCTGCGCCAGTACGGGCTGACCGCCAGCGACGTGGCTGCCGCGATCCAGTCCAACTCGCTGACTTTTCAGGCGGGCCAGCTGCGCACCGAAGGTGGCACCATCCACCTGCGCGCCGACAACCGCGCCCGCTACGCGCCGGAGTACGGCGACCTGCCGGTGATTGAACGCGAAGACGGCTCCCGCGTGCCGCTGCGCGACATCGCAACCATCCAGGACAGCTACCTGGAGGGCGACTTCTTGTTCCGCCTCAATGGCAGCCCCACCGTTGGTATGGAGGTGCTGGTCGGGCAAAAGGAAAACCTGCTGGAGATCAGCCGCGTTGTCCGCCGCGTGGTGGCAGATTTCGATCGCCAGCTGCCGCCCTCGGTCCAAATTGAGGTCTGGGGCGACAGCGCCGGCTACATCGCCGACCGGCTGGCGCTGCTCAAATCCAACGGCGTGCAGGGCCTGATCCTGGTGGCGCTGATGCTGTCGGTCTTCCTGAACGTGCGGCTGGCGTTCTGGGTGGCGATGGGCATCCCCATCTCGGTCATGGGTGCCATCGCGGTGGCCGGGTCGAAATGGGTGGACTACTCGCTGAACGACGTGACCACCTTCGGCCTGATCCTCGCCTTGGGGATCCTGGTCGACGACGCGGTGGTGGTCGGCGAAAGCGTGTTCGAGGAACGCCGCAAGGTGAAGGATCCGCTGCAGGGCACCGAACAGGGCGTTCACAAGGTCGCCGTGGCCACCGTCTTTGGTGTGCTGACCACCATCGCCGCCTTCTTTCCGATGCTGCTGATCGACAACCCGCTGGGCAAGGCGCTGGCCGGCTTCTCCGGCATCGTGATCCTGGCCCTGATCTTCTCGCTGATCGAAAGTAAGTTCATCCTGCCCGCGCATCTGGCCCGTGTACCGCTTGAACCGCGCCGCCGCTACCTGCTCAGCCGCCTGTGGGGGCACGTCCAGAACAGCGCACGCGGCGGGCTTTGCTGGGTCCGCGACCGGGTCTACAAGCCGGTTCTGGTCATCTCCGTTACCCACCGCTACGCAGTGCTTGTGCTGTTCATCGCTGCGGCCTGTCTGGGACTGGGGCTGATGGTGAAGGGCAAGGTCCGCACCGTCTTCTTTCCCGAGGTGCCGGGCCAGGTGATCACCGTGAACCTGGAAATGGACGCCCGCGCGCCCTTTGCCCTGACCCGCGCCAATGTGAACCGGATAGAGGCGGCAGGCCATGCGCTGAACCGGGAGCTGGCCGAACAAGCAGGCATGGATGTGCCGCCGGTCAAAACCTTCTTCACCATCATCAGCAGCGCAGGCAGCGCCCAGATCTATGCTGAGATGCTGCCGGTGGCTGACCGCCCCGATGTCCAGATCCTTGACGTGGTCCGTCAATGGCGCGAACGCACTGGCGCGGTCGAGGGGGCAACCGAGCTGGAGTTCACCGGCTCGGAGGAGCTGGCAGGCGGCTTCCGCATCCGCCTGATGTCCAAGGACGAAGACCTGCTGCGCCAGGCCAGCGCTGACATGCGCGCCTTCCTTGGCGGCATTGCAGGGGTGTCCAGCATTCGCGGCGGGATGGCTGGCGGCCAGCCTGAACTGAAGCTGCGCCTGCGCCCGGACGCCCGCAATCTCGGCTTCACCGCGGAAACCCTGGCCAGCCAGATCGGCAACGGTTTCGGCGGCGCCGAGGTCGCCCGCATCCGCCGGGACGGGGCGGAGGTCCGGGTGCTGGTACAGAACGCCCGCGCCGCGCGCGACACCATCGGCGACCTGATGCGTCTGCGCCTGCGCAGCAGCACCGGCGCCTGGGTGCCGCTAGGAACCGTTGCCGATGTCAAGGGCAGCTATGTTTCCGGCGTGATCCACCGCCGCGACGGGCGTAGGGTCAACACCGTTGCGGCAGCGATCGACCGCTCGGTGGCGGCACCCGGCGAAGTCGGCCAGGCCGTCTTCGAGCAGCTGGTGCCGCAGCTGGCCGCCAAGTACCCCGGCGTCCAAATCGCCGCCGCGGGCGAGCTGGAGGAGACCGGCGAGATCCGCGGCGGGCTGCTGCGCGCGCTGATCCTCGCGGCGGTGCTGATCTATGTGCTGATGGCGGTGCCGCTCCAAAGCTACTGGCAGCCCTTCGTAATCCTGGCCATCGTGCCCTTCGGCTTTATCGCTGCCGCGGTCGGGCATCTGATCATGGATGTGCCGCTGTCGCTCCTGTCCTTTTTCGGCATGCTCGCCCTCACCGGTGTCATCGTGAACGACAGCCTGGTGATGATCACCCGCTACAACCAAGCCCGCGATGAGGGGGAACCTGTTTCCAGCGCCCTGCACCAGGCCGGCATTGGCCGCTTTCAGGCGATTTTCCTGACCACCGCCACCACGGTGATTGGCCTGCTGCCGCTGCTGTCGGAAACCTCCGAGCAGGCGCAATACCTGATCCCCGCCGCGGTCTCCCTGGCCTTTGGCGAGCTGTTCGGCACCGCCCTGATGCTCATTCTGGTGCCGGTGCTGATCGCCATCGCAGAAGACGTCATTGCCCTCTTCCGCCCTTCCCCTCCCCCGCAGCCTGAGCAAAGGAACCCCGCATGACCCGCTTTCTCACCCTGGCCGCCGCAGGCGTCCTGACAGCCCTTTCCTCCCCAGCCCTGGCCGAGGGGCTGCGCCTCACCATCGACGGCATCCGCAACGGCCAAGGCAATATCCTGATCACCGTCTTCAGCGAGGCCAAGGCCTACGAGACGCTTAACTTCTGGCAAGCCGAAGCCTTTGCCGCAATCCCCGCCCGGCCCGGCAGCACCGCGCATGCCTTCCCGGACCTGACCGCAGGCCCCTATGCAGTAGTGCTGTTCCATGACGAAAACGGCGACGAGGACCTGAACTTCAGCGGCGACCGGCTGCTGGAAGGCATCGGCGTTTCCGGCGCCCGAAGCCCGGACGATGAACCCGGCTTTGCCGAAGCCTCGGTGCCGCCGGGCGACGTCACCGTTCAAGTGTTCTACGACGGGTGAATGCGATGCTGGCTGGCCGTGGTCTGACCCTGCTGTCGCTGCTGACCGTGTTTAAAGGGCGCATCGCCCTCACCTGGGCGCTGACGCTGGGCGAGGCCGCGCTGACAGCGCTCATTCCGTTGTTCATCGGCTTTGCCATCGACGGGCTGCTGGGCGGCAGCCCCCGCGCTCTGTGGCACCTGGCCGGCCTCCTGGCCGCCCTGGTTGCGCTTGCCGTCGTCCGCAGGCTCTATGACACCCGTGCCTATGGAACCGTCCGCATTGAACTGGGCAGGACGCAGGCGGCGCGCTCCGCCGCCCTGCCGGTCTCGGCCCTGAACGCCCGGCTGGAAATGGGGCGTGAGCTGGTGGACTTCCTGGAAGACACCCTGCCCTCCGCGATGGCTGCCGGCGTGCAAATCGCGGTCTCCATCACGGTGCTGTATGCCTTTGCACCCCAGCTGGCCTTTGCAGCCCTGGGTGCCGCCATCGGCATGGCCGCCGTCTACACCCTGTTTCACCGCCGCTTCTTCCGTCTCAACGGCCAGCTCAACCAACAGACCGAACGCCAGGTCGGCGTGCTGGAAAAACGGGCGCCGCAAGCAACACTGGCGCATCTGCAGCGCCTGCGCCGCTTCGAGGTGAAGCTCTCAGATGCCGAAGCCATTCTCTATGGCGCGGTGTTTGCGCTTCTGCTGGCGCTGCTCCTGTTCAATCTCTGGTTTGCAGCCGCCATAATGACGGTCACCGCCGGCGCGGTGTTTTCGATTGTCGCCTACACCTGGGACTTAGCCGAGGCCTCTCTCAGCCTGCCAGTCACCCTGCAAACCTGGTCGCGCCTAGCCGAAATCACAATCAGGCTGAACCGGGCGCCTGTTCCCTAAAGCTCGCCTTGAACACGCCAACTTTGCATCACCATTCGAGCTTGGCGCCGCCTACAACTGATGAAGGCCTTCTACTAACTTGAGGCTTCAACAAAGTGCGCTCGCAGCGAGGTCCCGCTTGCCGCTGCTCCAGTGAACCGCTGCAGGCAAAATGCGCAGTTCGCCGCCCTTGAACCAGCTTGCAGCGATTTTTCACGCCGCACAGCAGCCCTGAAAATGATGCGGCCGCGGCGATTTTATTGCCGCGAGCGCGCGCAGCAAGAATTTGACAGGCCCGCTGCGGGCTCTGACCAGACCTTCACCGCAACCGCACCGCGGCGTGGTGAACTGGACCGCCAACGTCGGGTTGGCGCTGAGGCGGACCGGGGCGGATGGGTAAAATCAATCGGGCTGGATCGGACGTCGTACGGCACGCACGCCATGCGCCGAACGAAGGTCGCCCCTATCAACCGCAAGACCGGCAATCTGCGAGCAGTTCAGCTTCCGCTGGGCCACACCAGGATGGACAGCACCGTTCGCAATTTGGGCGTCGAACTCGAGGACGCGCTAGCGAAAGCTGAGGCGGTCGAAATCTGAGAGCCAAGAGCCGTCCTACGTGGACGGCCCAAAGTCGGCAGCCATCGATTTGTTTCACGCCGCGATGCAGCCTTGGTATTCTTCCCATTCATGCATTATTGCAGCATGTCCTATGAGCAGATGACGGCAACGCCGGATTTCGCTGCCATTGGGGGGGCTACTTCAAAGACGGCTTCTAATCCCAAGCCGGCAGGGTCAAGCCGATGTCACCGCCTCGGGCTGCCCTGCCGCGCGAAACAGCACCGCTGCAACCAGATCGCCAGTGACGTTGATTACCGTCCGGCACATATCGAGCAGGCGGTCAACGCCGAGAATGATCACCATCCCTTCGACCGGAATGCCCATGCTCGTGGCGACGCTGATCAGAATGGCGATGCTGACACCTGGCGTGCCAGGCGCGCCGATACTCGACGCGACAAGCGTTCCCACCACCACACTGATCTGCACTGCCGTCAACTCCAATCCGGCAAGCTGCGCAAGAAACAGTATGGCCACCGCTTGGTAGAGTGCGGTACCCGCCATATTCATCGTTGCCCCCAATGGAACCACCAGGTTGGCGATACTGTCGGGAACGCCAAGCTGACGCGCCGTCTGGATCGTCACCGGCATGACCGCAGACGAACTGGATGTGGAGAAAGCAAGCAGCAGGTTGCTGCCCGCGGCCTTGGCGAAACGCAGCGGCGTGACCCGTGCAAAGGCCATCGCGATCGCCAGGTAGAAGCACAACAGCGCGCCGAGCCCCAGAAGCACGGTGCCCACATAGCCCGAGATGCCAAGCATGGTTTCAAACCCCATGCGCATCACCAGTTGCGCCATCAGCCCGAAAACCGCGTAAGGTGCTAGAAACATTGCCCATTTCACGATGTTCATGGAGATCGACAACAGCGCGTCCATCAGCGCCAGGAACGTGGCGGCCCGGCTGCCTTGTATTTGCGTAACCGAAATACCGACCAGCAGTGCCAGCACCACAACGGCCAGCATGTCTCCCTGGACGATCGATGCGGTGGGATTAGAGGGGAGGATATCGGCGATCAGATCGGGCAGTGCCGCTTTCTCTTCTGGCGCAGGCACGTCTGTCAGCAGGCCGTCTTGCGGCTGCGTACCGGATTGAGGCGATTGCACCGAAAATCCGGCAAGTCCTGTCCCGGGCTTCAGCCATTGAGCAAGCGCCACTCCGATGCCCGCCGCGGTCGTCGTGGTCACCAGAATGAAGGCAGCCAAACGCAGGCCGACCGAGCGCAACTGCTCCCCTGACCCGGCCCCCGAAAGCCCGCCAACAATTGACGAGAAAACCAAGGGAATGAGGACCATGGCGATCAGCGCCAGAAAGATCTTTCCTGGCAGGGCCAGCCAAAGCCCGATCACCTCGGCCAAGTCAGGCGGCACGACACCCGTCGCCTCGCTCAGCAGCAAGCCCAGGCCAAACCCCAGGATCATGCCGGCCATCACCTGGGCCCATAGTCGAGATGTGATCCACACTCGCAGCTTGAAACGCTGCTGAGCGATTTGCATTGGGGACTCTTGGACTTCGCTTTCCATGACGGTGTCGTTACACGGGCTGACGCTGTGGGTCCACTGTCGTTCATCAAGCCGCAAACTGGGCAGGATAGTTGGCAATAGACGGCCCGGACCAGACCATCACCTTGCAGTCAAGCGCTGCGGCGCAGCTTCACCAGATCAGACTTTCGCTGCGGGCGCATGGCTCAAATGCCGCCGAACTCACGGAGTGCGGACTGACGTGCTCCCCTGAAAAGTCCGCGATTTGAAGTTAGCCTGTTCTCCAAGCGATGAGACAAACGATGCGGAAAAGCCGTTTCAGCGAAGAGCCGATCATTGGCATCCTGAAGGAGCACCAAGCCGGAATGGGGGCGAAGGAACTGTGCCGGAAGCACGGCATCAGCGATGGCACTTTCTACGAATGGCGTTCGAAGTATGGCGGCATGGAAGTGTCCGAGGCCAAGAGGCTGAAGGCTCTGGAGGTCGAGAACGCCAAGCTTGTCTGACGTCAGCACCTGTGGGCCTGATTGAGGGATTTGCATAACGGAGGGTTTCTGGCTCATCTAAACCGTCAAGGAGTGAAGATGAGACGGAAAGCTGGAACCGGCTGCGTTACGTGAAGGATCCGCAAACCGGCAAGCGCATCTCACGCCTGAACCCGGAAAGTGAATGTGACCTGCCCCCCGCGAAATCCCTCACCATAATGTAGAGTCTGCCCAACCTATGTAGGAGCAGACGAATGCGTAAGAGCCGTTACACCGAGGCGCAAATCATCGGGATGATCAAAGAGCAGGAAGCCGGGATGCCGACGGCGGAGGTGTGCCGCCGGCATGGGCTGAGCCCGGCGACCTTTTACAAGCTGAAGTCCAAGTATGGCGGCATGGAGGTATCGGAGGCGGCGCGGCTGAAAGCGCTGGAAGATGAGAATGCCAAGCTGAAGCGGCTGCTGGCAGACACGATGCTCGACAATGTGGTTCTGAAAGACCTGCTGGGAAAAAGCTGACGGCACCGAAGGAGCGGCGAGAGGCAGCGCTCACTGCGATGCGGGATCATGGCATCTCGCAGCGCAGGGCCTGCCGGCTTGTCGGTGTCGACCCCAAGACGGTCCGGCGCAAACGCCCGCCCGACCATCCCGAGATCCGCCAGGAGATGAAAGAGATCGCTGGCAAACGCCGCCGGTTCGGCTACCGGAGGATCGGCGTGCTGCTTGAGCGCAAAGGCATGATCATGAACCACAAAAAACTGTACCGCCTCTACCGGGAAGAAGGCCTTGCGGTGAAGCGGCGGCGGGGCCGCAAACGCGCCCGGGGCTCACGCACACCGATGCCCGAAGCCACACGGCCGAACCAGCGCTGGTCCCTGGACTTCCTGGCGGACAGCTTCGGCGCCTCGCGGAAGTTCCGCATCCTGGCCGTGAACGATGACTGCTGCCGGGAAAACCTGTGCCTGGCTGCGGACACCAGCATTTCAGGAGAGCGCGTTGCCCGGGAGCTGGACGCGCTCGTCCGGATCTACGGGAAACCCGCTTGCATTGTCAGCGACAACGGCACGGAATTCACCAGCCGGGCAATCCTGAAATGGGCCGACAGGAACGGCGTGGATTGGTATTACATCGACCCCGGGAAACCGCAGCAGAATGCCTTTATCGAGTCATTCAACGGCAGCCTGCGGGACGAGCTTCTCAATGAAGAGCTGTTCGATACCCTGGACGATGCCCGCCGCAAGCTGGCGCTGTGGCGCTACGATTACAACAACGTCAGGCCGCATTCTTCGCTGGGGAACAGAACGCCAATGCAAGCGCGGCAGGCGCTTGAGCTATTTGAGGGCTCCGCGCCTGCCGCGCTTGCCAAGCCCGAGACCGACGATTACCAAAACCAAACCCGCAGACTCTCCTCATGAACGAGGGACCAGCGGGGGGCAGGTCACCCTGAACGCGCCGGAGGTGCGGCGGGAGGCGACAGCGTCGCTGCGGGCGCTGATTTCGGAGGTGCGGATGGTTCCGGACGGTGCAGCGCCGGGCGGCCATCAGCTTGAACTTGTTGGGGAATTGGCGGGGCTGATGGCTTTGGGGGGCCTTGAATCGGAAAAGCCCCCGCTGGTGGCGAGGGCTTGGTCGGAAACGATGGTTGCGGGAGCAGGATTTGGACACTGTTTCATGCGAGCCCGGCAGCTTAGCCGCGTGGAAGGGTCACGTCCGCCAGGCTGCCATACTGTCCTGCCCGGCTGAGAATATGCCTTGGCTGCCTTAAAGCCAGACGTCCCCGTGGCGCAGAACGGCGCGGATCCAGCCGCTTCAGCCGAACCCGGACTGAATGACCTTAGGCAAACTCGGAAAGCCTGGCCCGGTTTCCAAACGGAAGCCGAAGGCCGTGCGCGCGCCCCCGGGCGGGGGCAGGATCACCCGCTCCAGGGACTAGAGTGAACGCGAAACCGGAATCCCGCCGGGCGGCACGCCAGCGTTTCCGGACTTTCAAAGAACGTCTCACCGCTGCTGGCAGCGCTCGAAAGCTGGTTATCGCGGCCTGCGTACGGGGCCTGATAACGGGCCTCCGCGCAATAACGCGGACAGAATTTCTCTATCGAGAAATACCCCCTGAAACCCCGGCGCAACGAAGGCGTTGGAGCCTTCTGCTTACCCAGTGCGCTTCATCAACGGGTGCAGAGTCGGCGCGGGCCGCCGCCGTATGGCTGGAAACTGCAGTCCGAGACGCGGAACGAGCGGTAAGCGCGCTGGCAGGCACGCACATTGCATGATGCGGTTGCGCCGTTCACCGTCCCGATCAGAAGATCACGAAGCTCAGCGGCTCTGATGGGCTTCCCGCTCTGCACCATGCGCTGGATGGTTGCCCGCGCGTGCTCTGCGTCGCGCACAACCACGTGGCCAGTGCCCGGCGGAAACCGGGTGCCTGAGCTGCTGCGGGAGGCGGCGGCATCGGCGGTAGCGGGATCGCCAGCGGCCGTTTCTAAAGCGTCTTCTGAACCGTCCGCGGCTGCAACGGGCAGCGCATCCGCCGCGTCCGGCACCACGGAACCGGCTCCGGCACCCGCGGCAAAGGCAGCCCAGATCCTGGCGGGCAGCTGCCCGCCGGTCACGCCTTCCATCGGGCTGTTGTCATCATTGCCAACCCAAACGCCCACGATCAGATCCTCCGTAAAGCCCACGAACAGCGCATCGCGGTGGTTCTGGCTGGTGCCCGTTTTTCCGGCCGCGCCGGGCACGGCCGCAGCAGCCTGGCCCGTTCCGCTGAGGACCGCATTCCGCAGCAGAGTCACCATGTCGCCCCGGTGCTGCATGAGCCGCGCGGCTTCCTCCGAGGGCGCAGGCGCCTGCCACTTGAACGGATAATAATGTGCGGGCTCCCCCGCAGTGATCCCCTGGACAAAGCGCGCCTCGAAGGGGACCGTGCCGGTGGCGATGGCAGCAAAGGCTTCGGTCAGGTCAAGAAGCGTGACTTCCGACGCGCCAAGCGCCAAGGACGGCGTTTCGGTCAGTTCGGCCTCGATGCCCAGAAGACGGGCGGTTTCCGCGACTTTGCCGATCCCGACCCGGCCCGCCAGATTCACGGCCGCGGCATTGAGCGACTGCGAGAATGCTTCCTGGAGCGTGACCTTCCCGTGAAAGCGGCCATCGAAGTTCTGCGGTTCATAGCCGTCGATTTCCACCGGCCGGTCCTCGATCACGTCCCCGGGCCTGTACCCTTCGGCCAATGCCGCAAGATAGACGAAGGTCTTGAACGTGGAGCCGGGCTGCCGCCGTGCTTGGGTGGCCCGGTTGAACTGGCTGTCCTGGTAATCCCGGCCGCCAACAAGCGCTGCGACCCGCCCGTCCGGCCGCAGGGCCACGAGGGCAGCCTGCATGTCATGCCCGGCCAGCGCCTCGCTCACCACCCGTTCGGCCAGGCGCTGAAGCTCCGGCTCAAGTGTTGTGCGCACACTGGAAGCGCCATCGAAGCGCTGAGCAAGATCTGCAGACCGCGAGGCCACGAGATCAGAGAACCACCCGCCGTAGACAATTCCGGCCGGCTGCGGCGCCATTACGGTAAGATCAGCCATCGCCTGATTGAACCCCGGCCCGTCCAGAAGCTCCATGCCCTGCATCTGCCGCAGCACAAGCTCGGCCCGCTGCTTCAGCGCGGCGAGGTCGGTGAACGGGTTGACGGCGGAAGGCGCCCGGATAACCGCCGCCAGCGCGGCGCTTTCGGCGGTGGTCAGTTTCTCAAGCGGTTTGCCGAAATAAATCTGTGCGGCAGCGGACACGCCGCGGGCGCCGTGGCCCAGGTACACGCGGTTGAGGTACATTTCGAGGATCTGGTCCTTGCTGTAGCGGGCTTCCAACTGCCGCGTCAGCAGGGCTTCATGCAGTTTCCGCCGATAGGTGCGGTCCGGCTCGAGATAGCTGATTTTCACTAGCTGCTGGGTGATCGTGCTGCCGCCCTGCACGATTTCGCCCGCTGCAGCATTGGCCCAAAGCGCCCGCGATATCGCCCGGTAATCCAGCCCGCCGTGCTCGTAGAAGCGCTGATCCTCGATTGCGATGACGGCGTTGGTGAGATCTTCAGGAACCTGGCCGAGGGCCGCATAATTCGAAGGCTTCTCGCCCTGCATCATCAGAGGTTCGCCTGCGGCATCTTCAAAGCGCACGGCAGGCTCCGCTTTCGCTTCAAGATCGGCCAAATCCTCAAGGCTTGCCAGGGCGATGGCGGCCGCAGCAATGCCCGCCACCGCGGCGACAGTTGCCGCCGCCGCTGCACGCTGTTTCCAGGTGAGACGGCCGAACGCAGCGAACAGGGATTTTATTAATCGTGCTGCAGTGCCGACGGCTGCGGTCTCAGCCACGGGCTCTTTATCATTCCGCTGATCAGAAACCCTTGGCGTAGTGGCTGTTGCGCGCAGTCGATCTCTCATGCCGGGCATGTCTCTCTCCCTTTGGTACTAGGATGAACTCCTTCCATATGGCAGCCGTTCCAAACGATGATGCCGCTCTTTCGCGTGGTAGGGTTGATACGATGATCCCCTGTTGGATAGCTTACCGGTGGCGCAAGCTCTATGGCGGAATGGGTCGGTCTCAGCTCAAACGAATGAAACAGCTTGAGAAGGAGAACCAGCGGCTGCGGCGTGCGGTGTCTGACCTGACGCTGGGCAAGCTAATCTTGACCGAGGCGGCTAAGGGAAACTTCTAAGCCCTTTACGCTGCCGCAAGTGCATCGCCCATGTGCGACAGCAGCTTGTGGCATCCGTAACTTCGGCTGGCGTCTAAGTTTAGACTTTCCCCGGCCCTGAGAGAAGGCGCTCACGCAGGACTTCGAAGGGCGCTTTTCCTTTCAGGGCAGCATGCGGCCGGTGGCAGTTGTAGTAGCTTTCCCACTCTTTCAGCTTGCTTCGGATGTCGATGTCGTCGACGTAGCCAACAAGCTGCGAGAACTCTTCCGCGTCGGTTTTATGGCTGCGCTCCACCTTGCCATTCAAATGCGGGGAACGTGGCTTGATATAGACGTGGGTCATCCCAAGATCCTCGCAGTGCCAGTGGAATTTAGCTTGGTATTCGTGGCCGTTGTCGATCTGTACCGTGTGAATCCGGAAGGGAGATGTCCGGCGGACATGATCAACAAGGTCAATGGCGTTGGCTTGCGTGTGGCGGTCGTATACGCGCAGAACACCGGCCCTGGTCGCATCGTCGATTGCCGTGAACTGGTAGCGCCTGATTTTCCGGCCGCCCTTGTGAAAGGTCAGGAACTTCACGTCGATCTGAACGCGGCGCCCGGGCACGCGCTTTTCATGGCGCTTGAAGGATTTCACAGCGCGGGTCCGCTTTCCTTTCGGCAAAACGTTCATCCCGTTGCGCACCAAGACCTGGTAGACGCCGCTGGTGGAAGCCTTCATGTCGAAATAGCGTTCCAGCGACCAGGCTATCCGCGCCGGACCGAAGTGGTATTTCCGGCGCAGGTAGAGGATCTTGGCTTCAATGGCTTGAGGCACTCTAAGCTTGGGGTTCTGCGGGCAGGGTTTCGAATTCACCAAGCCCGCGTCGCCGCGCGTCGCGTAGCGTTTACTCCAGTCACAGAAGGTTTCCGGGCTGATGCCGAAGTACCGGCAGGCCTTAGCGATGTTGCCGATTTCCTCAGCATAGGCAAATACGCGCTTCTTGCGCGCGATGTCCCTCAGAGCTTCTTTGTCCACGCTGGTTCCTCCTTCGGCCGCCAGACAGATTAAAGTCTGTCAGCTGAACTCGGAAACTCCATACACCTGGGACACATGGCTCCATCTGTTATTCCGTAACAGCTGTTCGTACTTCAGAAAGGCCTGTGACAACGGCTTCAACAAGGGCAGCATGCATGCTATGACTTTCAAGCCAGGTTCGCGGATCGTCAGATAGAAGCGGATCAAGCTCGGCCATTTTCTTGAGGGCTTCTTGAGCGGCCCGGTCGTTGGAAAGCTGATTGTGAGCAATGGCGAGCATTGCCTGGCCGAAGGACCAGCCATCTGCAGATGCCCGTTCTGCTGCGGCAAGCATGTCCGGCCACTCCTTCTTGATGAGATGATCTGCGGCCAGCACGTGATAGTAGAACGGCGGCGGCGCCACGGACCGGTCGATAGCACGGTTCATGACAGGCACTGCCTCCGAAAACCGTCCAGCTATTGCATACCGGATTGCCAGGTTGGCAAGGGCGGCGGGATCGTTCGGATTCACCTCCACAGCCTGATGCGCAAAGTCAATTGATCGCTCAAGGCGTCCTGCGTACTGCTCGACATGGGACATCGCCTGCAGCGCATCAGTATCCTGAGGATCAAGGTCTATCGCACGCATCGCGGCCTCCCGTGCGAGGTCAAAGGCCTCGTCCCGGGAAAGCTCCTTCTCATGGCCGAAACGGGCGGCATCGTTGCGAAGGTAGGCGAGCATGGCCCAAGCCCGGGAATAATCGGGATCATCACGCACGGTTGCCTCAAGGCATTCCCGCACCGCCTGATACTCATCACGATGATAAGTGCGCCGGTAGATTTGCGCGCTGGAGACACAGGCAAAGCCACGAAGGCCCGGGTCGTTGGGTTTTGCTGGCTGGGAGGTACGGATATCACGCAGGGCATAGCCGTACTGCTGACCTACGGCTGAAGCAATCTTCGAGGAAATCGCGTCCTGAATACCGGTGATGCTCTGGCCTTGGGCGCCCATGGTGAAACGTTCGCTCCACAGGACTTTCAGGTCGGCACGCCGGATGAGCTCGGCACGGATGAGTATTTTGCTGCCCTCTCGCCACACATTTCCGGTCACGGCGAATTTCGTTTCGGGCGGCTTGCCTGCTGGCGCAACAAGTTCTGAGCCCCGTGCAGTCCGATCCGGTGTCAGATAGGCAGCAACATCCGGAAACCTGATTAGGGCTGCGGCAATGTCATGTGTAAGTCCAGACGCAACAAGCGAAACGAGGTCGTCGCCTGCGCGAGCCTCAAAATCTTCAACCAGAATTGCTACCTTTCCGGCAGAAACTGTGGTGCCTATGGGTGTGTGCTGTTCCGGCTGGGCGGTCCACACAAGGACTGCAGCCACAACTAAGATAGAGCCGATAGCAATCAGTGCGATGCGCAGCCCGAACCCCGTATCAGGCTTTGGTATTCGCTTGCCAGTGTTCCCCGGGTCCTCCGGTCGCAGATGCCCGTCCGGTCTTGCGGTCTGTTGCGTGGTGAACTTTGGAATGTAGTGGCCCTTCGGGATGCTGATGCGTATCGGATCATCCCGTCCTGCCCCGGCATAATAGGTGTCGAGGTCGCGGCGCAACTTGCGTGCTTCGAGCCGCACAATTGGATCTGACTGCTGGTTGAAATCCGCGCCGCGACCGAAAACCGCCATGGCAATAGTCGTAGCCTTCAGCTCCGTTTTGCGGCCGGCCAAGGTTTCCTCGACAATGTAGTCCAGCATTCTGCGGCGCCGAACGCTCGCCTGAAGACCGCCGTAATCGAATATCCGATCAAGCTGACTGCGGATGTCATCCTGGGAGGCTGGCAAGCTCGTCGTTTCCTGGCGGCGTGGCACGGTCTGTCGCCTTTCCCTTGGATCAGCAATGACGACAGTAGTTTAACACGGATCCGTCCGATCGGTAACTGCCTGCAGACCGGCCGTTTCTCTATGTAGTCTACATGTAGCAACGTAGAAAACATGTCACCCAGCGTGCTGAAGTCTGGCCGGGGAGCACACGGCTATGGAATCCTTTTTGCGCAAGTTGGTGGAACGACACCCTGAGAAGGGACCGGAAATCATCCGGCTCGCAGGAGAGGATTCGGATTTCCTGTCGGTCTGCGAAGAGATCTGCATGGCCGAGAAAGCACGGGGCCGGTGGGAGCAGCTTCCGGCGCGCGCAGGGGAATATGAGGAAATTTTGAAGGACCTCCACCACGAATTCTGGATGCACCTGCAACGAAGCACGGAGTGAATCCCCTGGCGCAGCCCTGTTCGAAGTGTGTCGCGCGCACTCTGGAACTGGCGCGAAAATACGAACAACGGAAAGGACACACGGTGATGAGTGAGATAGCGAGACCGCGCGCGGGAGAGGCCCTTCCTTACGAAAACTCCTGCAATTTGAGGTCGCAAAACACCACTTTGGCGGCCGCTGCACTGACGTTGCTGGCTGCATTGGCGTCCCCCGCCAGCGCCCAACAGGATCCGGCAGAGATCAACAACGGCACAAACCCGACTCTGCTGACGACGCAGTTCGGCATCCAGTACCAATACAATGAGATCAACTCGAGCCTGAACACGGGCCTGTTTGAAGCCTTCTACGTTCAGCCATTTGGCGCGAGCGGGAAACGCGCGTTCAGGTTCACCGTGCCAGGCTCGGACAGCCCGTTCAATGCAAACCCAATCTATGGCGGTGTACCGGGTGTTGAGTTCACCTTGGGCGACGTGAGTGTCACCTATATCGATGTGTTTCACCTGACCGCAAAGAACGGCGCGGCCTTCACCTTCGAACTGTTTCTGGACACTGCGGAAACCGAAACTGCCGGGTATGGGCAGTTTGCGGGCGAAACCTCGGTTTTTTATGCCTGGTTTCTCGACAATGGCGCAATCTTCGCGCCTGCCTGGGTTCAGACCTTCGGGCTTGAGGGCGGAAACGATCAGGGGATCGACGTGAACACGACGACAGTCGATTTCTACTATGTGCCGAAGCTGAAGAATCCGCGGTTCTACCTGACCTTCGACCCCGCGATCATTCACGACTGGGAAACGGATGCGACCTTCGGCAGCCTTCAGGTGACGGCAGGCATGTTGACGGGCAAGGCATTCGGCGGCGACAGTCAGGTGTACATAAAACCCGGGATTCTCTTCGGCGGTGACCGGCCCGCGGAATGGTCCCTCCAGGTCGGTTACAAGGTGCTGAATTTCTGATGCCGGGCATTTTCCGCCGACGGCTTGCTCTAAATCAGGTCCGCCACTGATCGCGCAGAGCTATTCTGTCCCGAAGGAAATAGGTTTGCCAGTCAATCCCGTCACAGCCGGTCGCGTCTGGCCCGCTGCAGACCGTTCGAAAGAAGCGCCACGTGCGGTCAAACCGAATTTTACTCATCAGTTGAATAAGGGAAACCACCATGACCAACAGAATCCTGAGCTATCTTCTCTGCACGACACTTGCCGCGTCTCCCGCGGCAACATTTGCACATGGCACCAATCACGCTGTCCTGCCCGAAGGGGTGGTCGGGGAAATTGAAACGACCAACGTCAAGATGCGGTTCGAGAACGTCGTGATCCGCGGCGCGCGGGTTTTCAACGGCTGCGATGAAGAGCTTTCAAGTGCGGACGTTCTGGTCAGCGGCCAGCTGATCAAGAAGATCGGACCGGATATTGAAGCGCCCGAAGGCGCGTTTGAAATCAACGCTGAAGGCCACACGCTCATCCCCGGCCTGATCGACGCGCACTGGCACGGTATTTTTGCAGAGGCGACGATCGGGCAATTGGCGCTGACCGGCGAGGGGTACTGGAACCTCCTTGCGGCCAAGGCTCAGAACAACGCGCTGTCCCGAGGTTTCACCACCGTGCGCGACACCGCCGGGCCGATGTTCGACATCGCCAAGGCAACGGATCAGGGTCTCATTGACGGGCCGCGGGTCTTCCCTTCGGGTCCGGCACTGTCGATCACCGCGGGACACCAGGATTTCCGCCTGACACGTGAAGTGCCGCAGGCCGCGGGCGAGCTGCATTCCTTCGAGCGTGGCAACATGTTCTATATCACGGACGGTGTTCCGGATGTGCTCAAGCGCACGCGCGAAAACCTGATGCAAGGGGCGACCCAAATCAAGCTGATGGCGGGCGGCGGCGTCACCTCGGCCTATGATCCGATTCACACCATCCAGTTCACCGGTGAGGAATTCAGGGCGGCCGTCGAGGCGACCGAGGCTTGGGGCACCTACGTCACGACCCATGCGATCAACAATGAAGCCGTTGTTCACTCCATCGAAAACGGCGCAAGGAGCGTTGAGCATGCGCATATGTCCACGCGTGAAACCTTGCAGATGTTCAAGGACAACGACGTATGGCTCAGCATGCAGCCTTTCCTTGATGACGAGGACGCTCCTGCGCTGAACGAATTCCAGAAGGCTAAGTATAAATTCGTGACCGACGGGACCGACTTCGTCTATCGCACCGCCAAGGAACTGGGCCTCAAGATTGCGTTCGGAACCGACACGCTCTTCAGCGCGGATCTGGCCAAGCGACAGGGGGCAGTCCTCGCCAAGATGCAGCGCTGGTTCACGCCCTACGAGACGCTGAAAATGGCCACCTGTGACAATGCCGAGCTGCTGAAACTGTCGGGCCCTCTAACGCCCTATCCCCTTGGCCCGCTCGGGGTGATCGAGGAAGGCGCTTATGCCGACATGATTCTCGTTGCCGGTAACCCGCTGGAGAACCTCGACCTGATCAGCGATCCGAAAGAGAACTTCGGCATGATCATGAAAGACGGCGTCATTTACAAATACGATATCGAGTGACGGCTATGTTTCGAAGCGGCGTTGTTGCCTCTGCTTTTGTCCTCGCGGCTTCGGTCGCGGGGTGCAGGGCGATCCGGCAGACCCTATCGTCATCACCAACGTCAATGTCATCGACAGACTGAATGAAGCGTTGATCGAGAACACGAATGCCGTCATCGAGGGCAAGCTGATCGCGCAGATTACCATCAAGGATGTGGCTGTTGCCGGCGGGCGGGTCATTGATGGCGGCGGGCGGACAATGGATCCGGGGCTGGCCGATGCGCATCCGCATAGGAACTGATGATGTGTAAAACTTCAGACTTGAGCTGACGGACACCTAAGCATTTCGTGCAGAGAACGGGTTGCTAGCCGTCCGATGTCTCGGAAGCTCTAATCGTCTTGGGTAGCACATCACAAACCCGCAGACTCTCCTCATGAACGAGGGACCAGTGGGGGGCAAGTCACGGAGCCCATCCACAGAGGCCGGGTCTGTGTCCTGTCTTTCACCGACAAAGATGACCAGAAAGCCTGCAGTGCGCGTCGGCCTCCGGCTTATGTGCCATTGACTGGCCCATGCAGGCCGCTTGCAGGTCATGGCGAGGGGGCGGCAGTTCCTGATGGCGTGCCGGTCCGCAACGGCCTAGACACAAGGGCCCAGATACAAGAGCCGGCAACCGAGAGAAAGTCCCAAAAAAACGAAAGTGTTGCGCCATTCATTCAACTTATGGATAAATGTCCCCACTTGAAAAGTTCAACGGGGCGGACAAAGGCGGGCAATGTCTCTCGCTTGGTGCCAGTCTGCGGCCACCTCAAGTTTCAATGTAAGCGAGTGTGAGGGAGTTACCGATTATGCCAGTTTCGCATTTAACCAGGGCCGTCGCGGCCGGGTTCCTGATATTGAGTATTGGAAGTACGCCGGCTCTTGCCCAGGAAGGCAGTGCGGGCGGCAAGCCGAATATTCTTGTTATTTGGGGCGACGACATCGGCCAGTCCAACATCTCCGCCTATACAATGGGGCTGATGGGTTATCAAACGCCGAATATCGACCGGGTTGCCAATGAGGGAATGATCTTCACCGACTATTACGGCGAGCAATCCTGCACGGCAGGCCGGTCATCCTTTATCATGGGCCAGTCGGTCTTTCGCACCGGCCTGTCCAAGGTGGGTCTGCCCGGTGCCGAGGAAGGCATGCAGGTCGAAGATCCGACCATTGCAGGCCTCCTCAAGGCCGAAGGCTATGCCACCGGGCAATTCGGAAAGAACCACCTGGGTGACCGGGATGAGCATCTGCCGACGAACCATGGCTTCGACGTGTTCTTCGGTAATCTCTACCATCTGAATGCCGAAGAAGAGCCGGAGAACGAAGACTTCCCGCGGGATATGGTCCTGGCAGATGGCACGACGTTTCTTGAACGGTTCGGTCCGCGCGGTGTGCTGAACGTGACCGCGACCTACGGCGAAAGTGAAATCACTCAGAATATCGAGGATACCGGCGCGCTGACGCGCAAACGGATGGAGGTCGTGGACGACGAGACATCGGATGCGGCGATTGCGTGGATGGAGGAGCAAAACGCCGGCGGCACCCCGTGGTTCCTGTGGTGGAGCGGCACGCGAATGCACTTCCGCACTCATGTCAGCGAAGAGAACCGCGCGCTTGCGGATGAGCGCTACAATGGCGCGAAGGCCGACGAGTACACCGCCGGCATGATCGAACACGACATGGATATCGGCAAGTTCCTCGACAAGCTTGACGAGCTTGGCATCGCCGACAATACGATCGTGTTCTACTCGACCGATAACGGGGTTCACATGAACACCTGGCCGGATGCCGGGATGACGCCGTTCTGGGGCGAGAAGAACACCCAGTGGGAAGGCGCCTGGCGGGTGCCCGCAATGGTCCGCTGGCCCAACAGTATTGCGCCCGGATCGGTCTCGAACGAGATCGTGCATCACATGGACTGGCTGCCGACATTCCTGGCAGCAGCAGGCAACGAAACCATCAAGGAAGATTTGCTGAACGGCGTCACCGTTCCGGAAATGGCTGGCCGGGAGTACCGTGTCCATCTTGACGGCTACAATCTTTTGCCGATGCTGACGGGGGAGGCAGACGAGAGCCCGCGCAAGGAGATCTTCTACTTCACCGATGACGGCGACCTCGCGGCCCTTAGGCTCAACAACTGGAAAATTACATTCTTGGAGCAAAAATCCTGGGCAAGCTTCCGGGCCTGGATGGAGCCGCTGACACCTTTGCGTGTGCCGCTGATTTTCAATCTGCGCCGCGACCCTTATGAACGCGGTTACCGGACGTCGAACACCTATTACGACTGGCTGATCGACCATGCCTATATGCTGGTTCCGGCCCAGGCCTATGTCGCGCAGTTCCTGGAGACCTTTAAGGAATACCCGCCACGGCAAGAGGCGGCTTCCTTCAGTCTCGACAAGGTCATGGAGAAGCTGTCACAGCCAGGCGGCTCGCAGTAAATCTTCACGGCTTTCGCCCCGGGGAGGCATTCCGCCGGGGCGAAAGT
The DNA here is from genome assembly GCF_006740765.1 of Leisingera aquaemixtae. Taxonomy (GTDB): domain Bacteria; phylum Pseudomonadota; class Alphaproteobacteria; order Rhodobacterales; family Rhodobacteraceae; genus Leisingera; species Leisingera aquaemixtae. The sequence continues at coordinate 274,695 of NZ_CP041159.1, read as the reverse complement.
GTTTTCTGACTATTGCGGCATCCTCTTTCCTGCACTTGCGGAGGTTTTCCCGATGCGTGCCCTGCTAACTTCATTGTCAATGACCGTTTTCCTTGCATCGGTATCGGTCGCCGATCCCTTACCCTCATGGACCGGCACGGCCACCAAAGCCGGGATCATCGCTTTTGTCGAACGTGTGACGGACCCGGCCTCAGCGGACTATGTCACTCCTGCCGCACGCATCGCGGCCTTCGACAATGACGGCACGCTTTGGGCAGAGCAGCCGGTCTACTTCCAACTTTTGTTTGCCATCGACCGGCTGAAGGAAATGGCTGCTGCTGATCCCGAGGTGCTCACATCTGACATGCTGCGCGCCGCAGCCGAAGGCGACATGGAGACAGTGGCCGCCTCGGGCACTGAGGGACTGTTGGAAATCGTCTCCACCACCCACTCCGGCCTGACGGTGGATGAGTTCCAGACTGAAGTGCGCAGATGGCTGGACACGGCCAGGCATTCCGGCACCGGCCTAGCCTATGACGATATGGTCTATCAGCCCATGCTGGAGCTCTTGAGCTACCTGCGCGACGAAGGCTTCCGTACTTACATCGCCTCAGGCGGCGGCCTGCATTTTATCCGGGTATTCTCGCAAAACGCCTATAACATTCCGCCCGAACAGGTCATCGGCTCTATCGGAAACGGCAGCTATTCCGCCGGGGACGGACCGCCGCGGGTGATGAAGGATCCCGGTATATTCTTCATCGACGACAAGGCAGGCAAGCCGGTTGCAATCGAGGCCCGCATCGGGCGCCGGCCGGTGATCGCGGTGGGAAATTCCGACGGAGATTTCCAGATGCTTGAGTGGACCACTGCGGGCGATGGCGCGCGGCTGGGCATCCTGCTGCACCATACTGACAGCGAACGCGAATACGCTTACGGCCGTGACAGCCATATCGGGCAGCTTGCACGCGGGCTTGATGAAGCAGCCAGCCGCGGCTGGCTGGTAATCGACATGGCCCGAGATTGGGAGCGGATCTGGCCGAGCGGCAAATGATGCCGCCGCGCAATTCCTTTGCATGAACGACCCAGCAAACCGGAAGGCCCTCCGAAAATGCAGATTGCAGTCCTGATCCTTTTCCTGCTGCTGGGTCTGCCCGCTATGGCCGAGAGCCTTGACGGCTACTTGGGGTCAGACCGCTGCACCGGCTGCCACAAAGACAGTGCCGCCGACTGGACAGGATCGCATCACGCTCAGGCCTGGACAATGCCGTCGCGGGAGACGATCGCAGGTGACTTCAGCGGTACGGCCTTCCACCATGACGGCATGACCGCCCGGTTTCAGACTGGAGCGGAAGGTGGATATTACATCGATGTCACAGAAAAGGATGGATCGCAGGCGGAATACCAAGTGCATTCGGTTGCGGGGATTGACCCGCTGCAGCAATATCTCCTGGAGGCCGGACCGGGACGGCTGCAAAGTTTCGACGTGGCCTGGGACACCGAAGAGGGGAAATGGTTCCACCTTTACCCGGACCAGACCCTGCCGCCTTCGGACGGTCTGCATTGGACGGGTCCCTACAAGACCTGGAATGCGCGCTGTGCGGAGTGCCACGCCACCGGGTTTCGCAAAAACTACGACGCCCGCCGTTTAAGCTATGGATCAACCCAGGTCGAAATGGGCGTTGGGTGCGAGGCCTGTCACGGACCGGGGAAGGACCACGTTGCTTGGGCCGATGCATGGGAAACGACAAGGACGCCGCCGCCCGCAAACCATGGATTTCCTGTGGATTTCACCGATCCCCGGCAGGCGGTCGAACAGTGCGCGACGTGCCATTCCAGACGCGAAGCCAACTTGGACGGCAACCCGGTGCCAGGCACGCGCTTTCATGATGCCTACACGCTCGCACTTTTGCGTCCAGGGCTTTACCACGCGGACGGGCAGATTCAGGACGAGGTCTATGTCTACGGCTCCTTTCTGCAATCTAAGATGCACGCTCGGGGCGTGACTTGCCTGAATTGCCACGGCGCACACAGCCCGGATCTGAAGGCAGAAGGCAACGGCCTTTGCTCCCAATGCCACAGCCCGGCGGGCAATCCGGATTTCCCAACACTCACTGCAGCCGACTACGACAGCCCTGCACATCACTTTCACCCGGAAGGCAGCGTTGGAGCGAAGTGCCAGTCCTGCCACATGCCAGAACGCGTCTACATGGGCAACGATTGGCGCGCCGATCACTCGTTTCGGATTCCCCGGCCAGACCTTTCGCCGGTGACTGGAGCGCCGGATGCCTGCACAGCCTGCCACGGCGGCCAAGACGCAGCCTGGGCAGCCGCACAGATTTCCGCTTGGTATCCGGACAGCAGAAACCGTGGCCGGCACTATGGGGAGGTGCTGGCGCGGGGGCGTGCCGATGGGGCATCGGCGGCCGGCGACTTGACCGCGCTCGCGCAGGATACCAGCCAGCCGGGCATCGTGCGGGCCACTGCGCTTTGGCTTTTGGAGCGGTCCAACAACCCGCTGTCTGCCGCCAGGCTGACGGATCTGCTGCGGGACCCGGATCCGCTTGTCCGCGCTGCCGCGGCCTCTCTGCAGCGCCTTGCACCGCTTCAGGAAAGGGGCAAGCGCTTGGCCGCCGTCTTTGCCGACCCTGCCCGCAACGTGCGCATGGCTGCTGCCCGCGCGATGCTGGGTGGTACGGAGAACCGCCTCCCGAATGGAACCGCCAGAGAGCTACAAGCCGCCATGGCTGAATGGCAGGATGCCATGGCAAACCGGCTCGATTTTCCTGAGACCCACCTCCAGCTTGGCGGTGTGGCTCTGACCATGCGCAACATGGGCATGGCCGCTTCCGCGTTCCACGAAGTAGTGCGGCTGGACCCGCAGCGGCTGGATGCATGGGTGATGCTGGCCAGGATCACAGCGGCGACCAAAGGACGTTCTGCTGCCGCCGCGGTTGTGGCAGAGGCTCTGTCGGCCAATCCGGAAGATCCCGAACTTCTGGCCGCACAGGCAGAGCTGGAAGGAAAACCTGCGCCGCAAGGAGATAGCGAGTGAGTGCTTTTGCCAAAATTCCGGAACCTCAGAGCGGACCGCTGAACTGCCCAGCATCTGCAATCTCTGAAGCCACCCGGCACACAGTGAAACGTCAGCTCAAAAGGAACTGCCTATGAAAACGATCTTGACCGCAATCGTGTCGGCAGCTGCCGGCCTCCTGGCATCCGGGCCCGCGTCTGCTCAGAATACTGACTGGAACTACGAGGCAACGATCTACCTGTTCGCGCCCGAGACCAAAACCGCAATCGATACACCCGCAGGGCGGATCGAGGGCGCACTCAGGTTTGGCGACGCGCTTGAGAATCTGGACTTTGCCTTTATGGGAGCTTTTGGCGCCAGTAACGGGAAATGGAGCTTTCTCACCGACTACATGTACACGGACCTGTCCTTCAGCAACGACACACCCGGGCCTGCGCACTCGGGGCTGAGCACGTCGATGACGACCCAGATCCTGAACGGGTACGCCGGATACCGGGTGCATGACAGCGGCCAGGCGGCAGTCGATCTGGTGGCTGGTTTTCGCTGGTTCGACACGGACACCACGCTGACCTTGCAGCCCGGCACAGCGCCCCAGAGAAGCGCCGCCGCCAGTGCCAACTGGGTTGATCCCGTGATCGGGCTCCGGGCCCGGGCGGCATTCTCGGATCGCTGGCATGGCATTGCCTTTTTCGACTACGGCGGCTTCAGCAACGGAAATGAAACCTGGCAGGTCTTGCTCACTGCTGGTTACGCGCTTAATGAAAATTGGGGGCTGCGCGGCGGGTACCGCTACATTTTTATGGAAAATGAGGTGAACGGAAACCCGTTTGAGTTCAGCCAGTCCGGCGCGATCTTCGGAGCGACATACCGGTTCTGATCCGCGTGAATCGGGGAAGCAAGCGCGCAGACCCGGTACTTTCGGCTTTGGCCTAGCTGGCCATCCTAGATTTTCTCCTCTCTAATCTAAACCAGGAATTTATCCGTCCGTCTCGTTCCCATAAATCGTCTCCTTTGTCGCAATAAATGCTTTCAAAGGAGCGGCATCAAACCGCGACACGTCCAAGATGCACGGCTTCAAAGCGATTTCGCGACCAGCCTCGGAATGATCCTCAGCGAACTGGTGACAAACGCGCTCAAATACGGCCTGAACAAAAGTGGGAGAGCCGAAATCGAGGTGAGCGCTGAGAGATCTGGGGGAGCTTCTCGCATCGTCGTGAAAAATAGGATTGAACAAGACCAGCCTATCGACCCGATATCATCCTCCAAGCTCGGATCCATGCTGGTTGAGCAGCTAGCGGCCGATTTCAATGCAAGTGTCGATGCACGGACGGATGGCCAATACTATCTCGCCTGCGTTCATTTGCCCGGATAGAATTCGAGTTCTCCTCAAGACGCCAGATCGTTCGAGAAAGCTACCATGTCTGAGTTCTTTCGCCTCTAAGGCAGCTCAGTCAAGCATTATGATGGACGGTAGGAACCCGGCAGGGCCGTAATTAGGCGGTTATGACCTCCTTGATGTCAGCTCTTACGGCTCTGCTCTTCAGCATTCGGGCTGGCCGCCGGTGCCTCGTCCATGGTCTCAGTGGTATCTTTCCAGTGATCCTTAGCGTTCTGCCGCAGTTTCTTGGGGTCATCCTGCTTAATGCCCGGACGGCCACCTTTATTCTTCTGGGGATCGTTGCTTGCGTGTTCGTTCGACATCTCTTCTCTCCTGAGCAGCTTCAGAATATCAACACTTTCCGCGAGGCAAAGTTCCTTCCCCCGCGACCGGCGCGTCGCGGCGCTGCCAGCTTAAAAGACCCAACAGCCGAACGTTCAAGCGCGCGTGCTCCAGACGGTGCCTAAGCCATTTTCTGCTCACCAGGGGAGGGGTGGGAACAACCTCCCAAAGAAAACGTTCCTTACCTAGTCGCAGAAAAGGCGAAAGGAGACTGACATGAACTGGGATCAAATCAAAGGCCAATGGAAACAGCTCAAAGGCTCCGCTCAGCGAACTTGGGGGGAGATCACCGGAGACGAATGGGATCAGATTGAGGGCGACCGTGAGAAGCTCTCCGGGAAGATTCAGGAGCGGTATGGCCGCACCAAGGACGAAGCCGAGCGCGAAATCCACGACTGGTCGCGCGGCCTCTAAGGCCGGGCACCGGCCAGTGCTTTAGGAACTGGGTCGACTTGGGCTGCCCTGTGCCAGGTCCGCCTCTGACCGCCCTCCAGCGGGAGGAAGCGCGGCCTGAACCAACTGCTGATGACCGTCGCCGCCAACCGCACCGATCAAGCGGGCCGCGGACCTTCTGCCCGCGGCCCCTGCAAGTCAACCCTAAAATAATAGTGAGGACCAGCAAATGAAAACTCTGAGCGACGTTTTCCTGCACACTCTGCAGGATATTTACTATGCTGAAAACCGGCTCGTGAAATCCCTCCCCGATGTCCTGGAGGCGGCCAACGGCAAGCCTCTGAAAGAGGCGATCGGTGAGCACTTGGAAGAAACCAAAGGGCAGGTGAAGACTTTGGAAAAAGTGTTCAAATCCATCGGCGAGGAGCCTTCCGGCGAAAAGTGCGATGCGATCGAAGGGTTGATCAAGGAAACGCAAAGCTTGATGAAGGAAGCAACCGGCGACGGTAAAAATGCCGCGCTGATTGCGGCTTGCCAAGCAGTCGAGCACTACGAGATTGCCCGGTATGGCACCCTGCGCGAATGGGCCAAAGAACTCGGCCATGATGAAGCGCACGATCTGCTGACGTCGATTCTGGATCAGGAGAAGGCCGCAAACAGCAAGCTGACGCACCTGGCGATTTCCAAGATCAACTGAAGGAGTTGTGGCTTTGGTTTGATAGAGGTCAGCTGCCGCGGCCGCTGGATCGCCGCGGCAGTTGTGATTGAGCTTTAACGCCGCCCCCTTGAACCGCTACACAGCCATTTCGCTTTTTTATGGAACCTTCGGCCACTCAAGGCGTTTGGGTTCTGTCCGCGCGCAGATTATTAGTGCGCTTAGGTTGCCCGGCGGACGTGTGGCTGCTGCATTTCGGCGGGTTAGCGAGTTAGAGTTTTTCGCGAAGCGGCGGGTCGTGAGCTGGGCTTGCCGCTTCAATTTTTCATAGAAGCCGAGGCCGCATTTTCATTATTCTACAGGCAGATCGGCTACCGCAGGACGATCAGTGTTGATAATGGCAGCGAGCTCAACTCGCGGGACCTTGATCTCTGGCCCGACGCTCACGACGTTACCCTCGACTTCTCACGGGTTGGAAAGCCCACGGACAATGGCATCATTGCAGCGTTTTACAGCATGCTCCGGCCGGAATTCCTAATTGCACAATGGTTCATGATCCTCGCAGTTGCCCCCGCAAAGCTGAGGATTGGTCACGAGGCGGCCGGAAGGTATTCGCTCACCTGCCTCCCCCGGCCCGCTGCATAATCCCTTGCCAGTTGACCCAGTCGATCATCGCCGCTTGCGACCAATCCGTTGAACCGTGGGCTGTTATTAGGATGTTGCCGGTGTCACGCTTGCTGCTCGCGCTTGTATAATCGGCCATAAGGCGCCCTTCCCGAAAGCCATCCAGCGTTTGATCCCATTGCGTACCGTTAATTACTAGTCTGAGAGACCGTACTAAGGGGTTATACTCCGATGTGAACAGTGTTCCGAACCCTTCGGCATAGCGGTCCTGCAAAAGGGGCGGTCTAAGAAAATGATGCGCAAGATTGCTGGGACCAACCTGCAAAGACTTCAGGTAAGTGATCCGCTCGAACGTCCGAGTGAAGGCGGGGCGCTCGGCGGTGCTGCCACTGTTCTGGTGATTGGCCGCAATCGCCTGGGGCATGGTTGTCACGCCTCCGCCGGGGGCCAGTTCCACACTCGCAGTCCCGCCAGCCGCATCCGCCAGGACGACGTTGTAGGCCATGTGCGACGGTATGCGCCTAAATGCCTCGATCCCCTCTTCGACGGTATCGCAGGTTTCCAGCACGTAGCGCAGAAGCGTCGTGATGCCGAACCCCTCGCCGGTCTCAGACCTCCCGCCATAGGCCAGCGCCACGCTGAGACCCGCGTCATTAATGCCATCAGACAGGCCCCAGAGGAATTCGACCATGCCCATTACCGCGCGGCCGGTCCATTCCGTGCGCAGCAATAGCCCTTCATTGAGATCCGGCGACAGGTCGTAGTTGCGCACCAGCCGCACGTCATCCCGGTCCGCGACGGCGGCGAGGGAACACCCGCCGAGATAGGGCGGCGGGCACCAGGTGGACAGGAACCGCGCCGCCCGGCCGGACCCGCCGGCAATCGTGACAAGCCGGTCATAGGTGTCAATCAGTTCCGGCATGTAGCGCCGCAGCGCGGCGCGGCAATCGGCGCGGGACGGCCCGGCATCTCCGCCGCGCGCGGTGAACCATGCCTCATAGGCAGGCCAGGATCTCGCCCAGCGGGCAGCCCATTTCGCGCCGGGCCTGGCTTCATCCACCGCCTCGAACGTCAGTGTCAAATGTTGCATCTCATGTGTCCTCAGCCGAAGTTGCAAAGAAAAAGCGGATCATCTCGGCGCTGGCGTCCGGCCCATTGGGATCGGTGTAGGACCCGCCCGGCTGACCACCCGACCAGGCATGGCCCTGCCCGTGGATAGTCCAATGGTCGACCACATCATTGCCGTCCGTGTCACTGATGGTCTCCCGCGAGTAAGTGCGGCCTGCCTCCTCACCCGAGGACGTCATCGTGATGCTCTGGGGCGCATGCGCCCTGCAGGCGCGCCGTGCAATTGCGTCGCTATTGGACGGATGCACCGTGCCGTCAGTTGTTCCGTGAAAGAGGATCGTGCGAACCCTGTCATCTCCTGGGACGGGGCCCGGCCCGTCCAGCGCGTTTCCCGCCATCGCCGCAAAGGCGGAAGGCACATCTTTTGCCGATCCCAGCGGCAATCCGGAATGCGCGCCGACAGCGGCAAAGACATCTGGATAAGTTTCGCCCAATATCACCGCCATGGCTGCCCCAGCCGACAAACCTGCGATAAACGTGTTGTCCCGGGCAACATCGTGTTCCGCACAAACCTGTCGGGCCAAAGCCGCCAAAATGGCCGGCTCACCCCGCCCCCGGTGCTGGTCGCCCCGGCTGAACCAATTCCAGCAGGATTGCGCGTTGTCACCGCGTGATTGAGCCGGGTAGACCACGACGAACCCATGCTGATCGGCCAAATTGTTCATGCCGGTCCCGGCGGCAAAGTCCTCGGGCGTCTGGGTGCAGCCATGCAGCATCATCACCACGCCGCTGGCTCCATCCCGCGCCGAGGCCGGGACATAGAGACGAAACCGGCGGCTGCCTGAAGCGCAGGCAAACGTATCTTCTTTGAAGGCCGCGCCGTCGGGCACCGTGATTTCCGGCGTTCCGGACCGGAAGCTCGGGTTTGAGAGCCTCGCAAGCATTGCGTCTAGGGATGATAAATCCGGCGAACCCGCCTGTGTGCCAAGTCCCGCCGCCGGCACAATGCCATGCTGCGCAAGCGTGCGTTGCACCAGATCATTGGCAGCCGACAGCCGTGCGGCATTGGCCGCCGGGCGCGTTGCGCCGGCGTTGAAAAGTTTCATGATGTTTCCTTTGCTCGGAGTAAGGCGGCCTACCTGATGCGGTCGCTGAGTGCTTTCTTGACTTCTGCGCTGGCGTGAAGAGCGCCAAGGACGGTGATTGACCCGATTGTTTGAAGAGCAAGCTCGGGCGTGATGTCGGGGTGGATCCGCGCCAGTCCGACGACTTTGACGTGGAGCATTTCACCAGCGTCTCTCAACGCTTCGAGATCAGCGACGGTGTAGTCCCGCAGTCCCAATTCCATGGTGTGCCGCTCCAGCGACTTGCTGACAGCCTCGCCGTGGCTGTCCAACTGGTTGCGGATCGCTGTGCGGATCAGGTCGCTTCGGTTGGAATAGAAGCCTTCCTGAACCAGCAGGTCGATACGTCCTAGGTCGACAAACCCCAGGTTGATGGTGATCTTCTCGTTCTCTGGCTGCTTGTCGCGCAGCTGTGTCACATTCGCCATGCCATTCTCCATCCGTGTGGATGGTATATGGATGTCTTCCAGAGAGTTTCAAGGGGAATGCCTGGCGGCCTCGCAGAACACCCTAACGAGTGGGCAGAGCAGAGGCTCAGACCTGCATCAGGTCATTGCAGCTGTCGGGCGGCCGGCGGCGACATGTGCGTCAAATCTCGAATTCACTCAGATGTTCGGGATTGAACTCAGACATTTCGATTAGCGCTTGGACATCGTTCAGACGCACGTGATCCTTCGTAACCGAAATGAGACCGGCATCGCGAAGGGATTTCAACGACCGGTTGGTATGGACCAGGCTCATTCCAAGCGTATCCGCCAGATCTTGCTAGGTCATCGGTATCTCGAGCCAGTTCCCCTTTTCGTCCTGGATCAAGGCAAACCGGTGCCAGAGTTCCAGGAAGAGATGTGCGAGCCGCTGCCGGGCCGACAATCTGCCGAGCCGTATCGCCTGATCGCCAAGAATTGCGAACTCCCGCGCAGTACACCAACTCAACCCGGCAGCGATGATTGGAAACTTTTGGGAGATCTCTATGACACGACGAGGATCGACAGCGGCGAGCTTCAGTGGGGTCAGCGCCGAGGCACTGTACGTCGCCGTTGCCCGGAAATTCACATGCAATCCCAGGGTAATCCCCCCCGATCTTAAGGGGATGCGGAAGTAGAATTTTCTCGGCAGGATGAACGAGGAGATTCCGATGAAGAAGACACGATTCACAGAAGCCCAGATCCTGGGTGTGCTGCGCCAGATGGAGGGCGGTGTGCCTGCCGCCGAGCTGTGCCGCGAGCACGGGATGAGCAGCGCCACGTTGTACAAGTGGCGGGCGAAGTATGGCGGCATGGACGCCAGTCTTATCAGTGAGATGAAGGCGATGGCCGAGGAGAACCGGCGGCTGAAGCGCATGTACGCTGACGTCAGCATGCAGAACGACCTGCTGAAGGAGGCGCTCGGAAAAAAATGATCCGGCCAGCTCAGCGCCGAGAGTTGGCCGTGAAGGCGGTGGCGATGAAGGGCGTCAGCATTGCGCTGGCATGCCGGGCATTCGATGTCAGTGAGACGTGCTATCGGTACGGCCCGAAGCTGGACGGGGAGAACGAGCAAATCGCCGGCCTGCTCCTCGGCCTGACGGCTGCAAGGAAGACTTGGGGGTTTGGCCTGTGTTTTCTGTATCTGCGCAACGTGCAGGGTCATAGGTGGAACCACAAGCGGGTGTACCGGATCTACCGCGAGCTGGAGCTGAACCTGCGGATCAAGCCGCGCAAGCGTCTGAAGCGGGAAAAGCCGGACGAACTGGCTGTGCCTGAGGTCCCGAATGAGGTCTGGTCGATGGACTTCATGGCCGACAGGCTGGGGGATGGACGGCAATTCCGGCTGCTGAACGTTCTGGACGACTTCAACCGCGAAGGACTGGGCATTGAGATCGACTTTTCACTGCCAGCGGAACGGGTTGTTCGAGCCCTGAACCAGATCATCGAATGGCGTGGTGCCCCTGGGACAATTCGAGTCGACAACGGCCCGGAATACGTCAGTGGCACCCTCATGGAATGGGCCGAGAACCGGGGCATTGCCTTGGCATACATCCAACCCGGAAAGCCTCAACAGAACGCCTATGTCGAGCGCTACAACGGGACGGTCCGGCACGAATGGCTGGACTTATACATTTTCGAAAGCATCGAAGAGGTTCAGCAGATTGCCACCGAGTGGCTCTGGTCCTACAACCATGAACGCCCGAACATGGGCAACGGCGGGATGACACCTGCACAGAAACTGAAGATGGCCGCGTAAATTCTACGACCAAGCCCCCGCAAAAACGGGGGGATTACCCCAGCACCTGGCCTCCATCCCATGCAGCGAGGACGCGATAATCGTCTGCCGCCATATTTGTCGCGGCTTCCACCCATTCAGAAACGTCCTTGAGCGCGGGGCGCAATGTGGAGATCACCGGAAAGCAAGCAGCCAGTTCATCGGGATCAGTCGCGTGCCGAAGAACGATTCCGGGGGACATGGAGTGTGTAGAGTTCTGGTCCTGCATAACTTTTCCTAGAGAGTTTGCATCCGATCTCTAACGATTACCGTTTTGGCGCAGACCGGCACAGGCCCAGAAACCTCCAATCAGGCTGTACCAAACCCCGTCGCGGCAATTGCCCCGCAAATGGACGCGGGTGGTATCAAACGCATCATGCCTATGAGATGCCGGACTGAGCGCCCAGAGCCATTCCCTCAAATCGGTGCCCCATGCTTTTGATCGTATTCATCCGACGCCGCAGCCAGGGCATCGATATCCTGGCTTGTAATGTGCCTCCTCAGAGCAGTGAATTTCGCTTCATCCCAACTGTACATTTCCAGCTCCAGCAGCCTTGCAACCGAGGCGTCCGGAAAGCGCTGTCGAATTGAGCTGGCGGGATTGCCTGCGACAATTGTGTAGGGGGCGACATCCTTGGTGACGACTGCGCCTGAGGCAACAACAGCCCCCTCGCCGATCGTAATGCCAGGCATGATCATTGCCCGCATGCCGATCCAGGCCCCATCACCGATTCTGGTGTCGCCTTTCCCGATGTAGGCATCCGGGATGACTTCGGGGAAGGGGTAAAGGCTGAACCAATCCGTCCGGTGGGTATGGTTTCCGCCCATCAGGATGACCGCCTCCGCGCCGATACAAACGTAATCGCCGATGTAGAGCTGATCGATGGGCCACAGGGGATCCCATGTCTTGAGGCTATACTCGTCGCCGTAGTGGTAACGCACGACGCTTTCCTCGAACGAGCCGGTCCATGCTGCGCTGTAATAGCTGTGCGTCCCGCGAAGATGAATGTTGGGGTTCTTGACGGTCTCGTGCAGCAGCTCAACTTTCGACCAGTGCTTTGTTTGTGTGTTCCCGGGTGCCATTGTCGCTAAGTCTCTACCTCTGAATGCAGAATTAAATCACGCCAGCCCAGCGGCTAGCAGGTTCGCCTGACTGCTGGCACATGGTCGCGGCTTCGGCCCCCGAAAGGACATCAAGCCTGCCAGCGGGTTGCGGTCAGGCGTCCCTTAATAGGTGATGTTCAGGATGCAGATGCAACGCCAGAGAGGGTATAGAAAATCTAATAGTGCGAGCAACAATTTCTCGTTTGAGCGGTGCGATCTCTGACTGTAGAGCCGCTCCTGCCCATATGGGGGCTCAAGTAATGAGGCAGACATGAAATTTCTTACAGTTGCAGCTATCACGCTGCTGTCATTTCCGGCTGCGCTCGCCGCCGCGCCCTGGACCGACGCACAAATGCAAGAGCTGGCTGAGAGCAGCTTCGCGTCCGTTATCGAGGAATACGACGTGCCGGGGATGGTTGTCGGTGTGACGCACCGCGGGCAGACCTACTATTATGCGGCAGGCCTTGCCTCCCGTGAGGACAACATTGCAGCGTCCCCGGATACGCTTTTCGAGCTTGGGTCGGTGAGCAAACTGTTCAACGTCAGCCTGGCCGCCCTGGCTGAAGCACGCGGCGATGTGGACCTGAACGAGCAGGTCTCAGATCGGCTGCCGGACCTTGAAGGCTCCGCTTTCGGGGACCTGTCGCTGATGGATCTCGCAACTCACAACTCCGGGGGGCTGCCCCTGCAGGTGCCGGAAACTGCAGCAAGCACCGAAGTCCTCGTGGACTGGCTGGCCGATTGGCAGCCAAACGAAGCAGGCACCCGAAGCTACTCGAATATCAGCATTGGTCTCTTGGGGCATATCATTTCCAATGTCCTGTGTATGGGATATGCGGACACGGTGGAGCAGGATCTGTTTCCAGAAATGGGCCTGCAAAGCACCTGGGTGAATGTCCCTAAAGAGGCAATGGAGCGCTACGCATATGGCTACGACCGCAAGACGGACCGTCCAATCCGGGTCAATCCCGGGGTTCTGGACGATGAAGCCTATGGCGTGAAATCCAGCGCGCGCGACATGGTGCGTCTGCTGGAGCTTCACTTGGGGCACGCCAATGCCCCGAAAGACCTCAGCACTGCTCTGGAAAGAACCCGGCAGGGGCTGGGCCGGACAGACGCCTACGTTCAGAACATGATCTGGGAGCAGTATCCTTGGCCGGTCGGTTTGGAACAGATGATTAAAGGCAACAGCTACGCCTACATTCTGAAGCCGCAGCCAATGGAGAAACTCGATCCGCCCTTGCCCCCGCAAGAGAACGTCATCCTCAACAAAACCGGCTCGACCAATGGTTTTGGATCATATGTTGCCCTCCTGCCGGGAGAAGACCTGGGAGTGGTTGTTCTGGCAAACCGGAACATCCCGAACGAAGCACGCATCCGGGCAACTTACGCTTTCATCCAGAGCGTGCTTGCAGATCAGCAGTAATATGGTCTGTGCCGCCGCTTAAACAGCGGCGGCACCAATTATTTGAAGGCTTCCGCAAATGAAGAAGGTGTTTTGGGCACTCGCTCTTCAACTGGCTTGCGCACCCCCGCTTGCAGCGCTCGATACCTGGTCTCTCGAAAAATGCAGCATCTACACGAAAGCCTGGCGCAGTTACGACGCGGGCCTCCCTGAGCTCAGCACAGGGTTTCGGGCTTCAAACGAGTCGTTCATCGCAACCAGCTGCCAAGCCCGGGTTTCGGCCTGCCCCTCAAATGATGCCGACCTTGAGGTTGCGGATCAGCTCAGTTGGATCATGGTGATGGAGGGCGCACCGGGCTCGTTCCTGCCCTTCTCCTGCAGCCAGCCTCCGCAAACAGACCAATGAACCCATTGCGGCTTCCCACCTTGCAGTCACAAACGGGAAAGGCGAGGCTGAGGCGGCCCTCCCAATCGATCCCGAACGTAGGAAAGCCAGCGCATGGACCGTCCCAATCTACCCTTGAACGCCCTGCGCGCCTTCGAGGTTGCCGCACGGCAGGGAAGCTTCACCCAAGCGGCTATTGAGCTGCGGGTCAGCCAGGCAGCTGTGAGCCACCAGATCAAAGGGCTGGAAGACTTACTTGGGGTTCAGCTGTTTACCAGGACGCCCAAGGGCCTGCTCCTTACAGATGAGGCCATAGCCCTGTTCCCTGTGATCAACGACAGCCTTGACCGGGTTGGGCGGGTTCTCGACGGTTTTCTGGACGGGCGGTACCAGGAAACGCTGCATGTGGGAGTTGTCACGACCTTTGCCGTTGGCTGGCTGATGCGGCAGCTGGCCCCTTTCCGCACCGCCCATCCGGGGATCGACCTCCGCATCTGGACCAACAACAACCGGGTGGATATTTCCAAGGAAGGCTTGGATATGGCAATCCGTTTCGGCGCGGGGCGATGGAGCGGGATGGAGGCCGTTCCGCTTATGGAAGCACCGTTGACGCCGCTTTGCTCTCCCCGCCTCGCAGAAAAATTGAAAAAGCCTGCTGATCTGCACGGCCAAGTTCTCTTGCGTTCCTACCGCGCGGATGAGTGGCCAGCATGGTTTGACAAAGCCGGTTCAGTCTGCCCCAACCTGTGCGACCCGATTTTTGACAGCTCCATCGCAATGGCGGACATAGCTGAGACAGGGGCGGGAGTTGCGCTGCTTTCCCCGGCAATGTTTGCAGAGCGATTGGAGGCTGGGCGGCTGGTCGCACCATTTCCAGCTCAAATAGAAACCGGGCGCTACTGGCTAACATATCCTGCTCACAAACCTCCCACACCGGCTATGATCAGCTTTCGAGAATGGGTTCTGGATCGCTCGATCGAAGTAGCCGCATAGCTCGCACAGCATTTGGTAGTCTGGGCTCACAGCCGCCGAATGCCAGCGCGGCATGTCGCTCGGCCAGCCTGGCATTGAATGACCGGTCTGGCGACATCGGCTGCATCGCAGCGATGAGCGTGCCGCATCTGCAATAGAATGCTGCGTCAGCAAACATCTGGAAGGGGAATGGGAGCAAAGTCCCGCATTGCCGCCGTTTGAACCTTGAGTTTGCAAAGGTCGCTTTCTGCGCGTTCCTGCCGTCCAACATAAGCGCAGCGACTCCCCCTACTGCCATAACCTCCAGGCTGAGAATTCCCAGCAGACCTTTCGCCGATGTCAAAAATCAAATCTCTGGTCTTGGGTGCCGCGTTGCAAGATCCCGGTAACGACAGGATCTTCCCGCAAATCCAGCCGCCTTCGGCATTCCGCCACGGCCTCAGCGTCCCGGGCAATTTCCATTCGCTGTTCGTGCAATGCGTCCTCAATTATCTCTGCGATGATCTTCAGAAGGATTTCGAGCAGCGACATTGCTGGTTCAAGCCGGGTGTGCATCTTCAGAGGCAGCGGGCGTTCCGCAGCATCGCGCGGGCCATGCACCAGCCTGCCCCCATCGCCTTTTCTATCGGGGACCCAACGCAGCTGATCTCTTCGGATCAATTCCAACCCCAAATTAAGTGCCTCAGCCCGTCCCAGTACTGCCCCCGCCTCTTCTTCCCGGAGGCTTTGTTCAGCTTCCCGCTCTGTCAAGCTCGCCTCCCGCAGCCGGATCTGCTCTGTCTCCTGTTCCAAAACCCGTTCCCTGGCTTCAACCTCCCTCTCTCTACTCAACACCGTTTCTTCTCTTACTCCGACCTCAGCCTCTTTCTTCTTCAAAGAATTTTCTTCGTCCTCGATGCGGCGAGCCCGCGCTTCCAGCGCCTGCTCCCGCACTTCCAGTTGGGTCTCGAACCGAAGGTTCGCCAGCTGCTCTTCCGCGCGGGCTTTGGCACCGGCCTTGCGCGCGGCGTATTGCTTGGTGGTCAGGCGCTCGTGGCCTGGCCCCTTCCGGAGAAGCCCGCAGGGCCTGCCGACCGCTTCGTAGTAGCGGTCTTGAAAGGCTTTCATCGCCGCCGTGAAGGCGGCCTTCTCCGGGTTTTTCCCGGATCTTTTCTTCCGTGCGGCATGCAGGTGCCGCCCATTATCTACGGACCATTCTTCGAGCTTTCTGGCATTGCCGGCCTCGACCCTGGCGCAAGCGGCCTGCCATTCGGCCAATGCCTTTTCATGCTTTGCCATATTCTTTTTCTGGGTGACCCGGTTCTTGCTCGGGCGCGGCTTCTTCGGCTTTATGGGTTTCGGCAGCAATTCCGGTTTCGGCAATGACGAAAGCGTCTGTGGCTTGTCATGCGCGGCCCGGTATACCGCAGCCGCCGCCTTCCCCACGTGCAGCTTGTTCGCATCCAACCGGGGATCGCCCGCATTCAGTGCGAGGATGTGCATGTGAACATGCGCCTCATCCAGGTGAATGACCCCAGCGAAGGCGACGCCTTCCGGCATCCGCTTCCGGAAATCCCGCACAGCCAAGTCCGCCCACCGGGCGATCTCCTTCTGGTGCCTTGCCCGATCCGCCAAGAAATCCTTGGATGCCATCGGGTGTGAATGGATCTCAGTGTACAATGTCGGCGCATCGGACCGTAGGCTGCGGCTGTAGGCTTTTCCGGATTTCGCGGTCACGGTTTCCCGGATTTCGCTGCATCGCCGATCATGCAGCGCTTGGAGATCACCGACATCCATCGCCCCTTGGCTCAGAACAGGCAGCGGCGCGCGCGGGTTTTCGACATGCATGGAGAAGTCCGGGTTGCGCTGCGCTTCCTCAAACACCTGACGCGCACAGTTCCACTGATCTTTGGTTCCCTTCACCTTCTTCGGCTTGCGGGAATAAGTTTCGATATGGATGAATTGGTATGCCATTTCGCGGTACTCCTTTTTTCATCGAGTACGCGACCTCGGCGAAAACGCAAAAGCGGATCCGACCCATAACACCCTGTAAATTATCGGGTTTCTGTTGCAATATTGTTTTTCTGAGACTTGGGGCAGCACAAAATGGCGCGCCGCACGCGCGCAGATGCTCCCCATAGGGACAGACTATATGTAGCTGAAGCTACCTCGTCTGCCCCTTACGCCGGGGAGGCGCTCCAGCAGCCCTTCGGGTGCTTGCGCGGCCGGTTCCCGGCCTTGCATCAGAGCCGAGCTCGATTGTCTTAATGGGTGAGCGTGGAACTTCTGCCACACGGACACCGACGTTCTCCAATCGCCCCTTGGTTGCCTACCAGTAGTGCAGCCAACTGAGCTCTGATCCTCCCGAGAGCCTGCAATGCCATATTGATTTTCAATAATCTGGAGGTGAGGAGGTTGTTCGGCGGCCTTAAGAAGTCGCATCCTGATCGCCGTTGCGATGAACACTAGGCTTGATCTTCGCCGCTGGACTTTGCGCTTGCATCCAATCCTATTTCAATCAAACGGCGGATGGCCTCGTTTTCAGACTGCAGTCTATGAACGAAGCGAAAGTCTGTGATGCGACTTGCCTGCTCTTCGGTCAGGTTAACGAGCTTTTTGATCGGGTATACGGTTTGCTTAGCCATAAACCTCCAATAAGCGATATGCCGTATATTGACAACGCTCCAATATAACGCATATGCTCTATATGCGGACGGTAGAGGTGTCGTTACCACCTCTCCGCCCTGACCACACTGATCTCGGTTGAGGAGACCACCATGGCTACTGCACCTGTTACCACGCGCATCAGCGCGGCAAAAGACTTGCATACTGCATTTACCGCACCGATTGCGGGCGATAGACCCACCCCAATCTTCCGGACATTTACCGTGCTCATCGACACGGTGGATTCCGCCATCGCGATGGACCGCGACCTGTCGCACAGCATGAGCTGGGACCCCGCAACGAGTGGGGTTGCCGAGGCCGCTGAGAACCAGTGGCAGGACTGCCTTCTGCTCGCATCCGGCGTCTTCGGAGCCGAAACCGCCTCACCTAATGACCGTCCGCTGCAGCGCATGGCCATGCTGCTGCACTTCCTCATCGAAGCTGAGAGTCTGGACGAGGCCCTGCGTTTCCAGCAGCTGATGTATGCGCACCGGGACCTTTTCACCACCGATGATCCCGGTGTCCGCGAAGCGCTGAACCGCGCGGCGCGGCAAGTCGACGCCGTGGTGGAGATTGCAGTGACAGCCCCGGAATTCGCGCCGGTCTGATCCGCCCAATCCCCCCTGAGATAACCTGACCTGGCCAACGCAGCGGATCTCTCCGCCTGCGCCCAGCCGCGTCATGCCCAATTCCAGATTTTCCCGGCAGGTGCCCCATATCCGGTGCCTGCCCCCTCTCCCGCTTTGCGTAAATGGAGTTCTCAATGACCCATACATCAACCGCCACCCCCGCCAAGTTCCCGCCCACCATCCACGCGCGTTGGCGCGAGACCGCCGCGAGCAAGGGCTTTGATATCCTGAAGCGTATCAAAGACCGCTACCACCTGTTGCTGCGCTGCCGGATATGCAGGGCAACGCATATGGGTAAAATTTTCGTGTTAATGAACAGCCAGCCGCAATGCCCGCATTGCATCGAAGCGCGCTGGCAAGGTGATGCCGAGGCCGCAGGTCTAAAGTGGGCAGGCCGCGACCCGCAAAACCGGCACTACGGCTTCTACATCGCGGATTGCGGTCACCGGCTGCGGCGGCAGCTTGAACTAATCAAGCGCGCGGCCGCGGGGATCTGCGACGTGCGCTGCGAGACCTGCCACAGCCGGAAGGAACAAGAGGAAGCCGCCGCGCAAGGCTGGGAGCTGATCAGCCCCGATCCGGACGGGGACCCGAACTATCGTCTGTACCGGCATCTGGAATGCGGACGTGAACAAAGGGTGGCCCGGGTCAACATGCAAACCGGCCGCTTCGGGTGCGGCGGGTGCGGAGAGAACTGGCCTGCCGCGCCAAGCCATCTCTACGCCATGCGGTTCAAGCTTCCAAATGGCGCGCAGCTGGTAAAGCTGGGCTTTTCCCGGAACCCGGATTCCAGGCTGCGCCACCAGCTGCTGAAGCACCGCAGCGTGGAAGCACAGATCCTGAAGACTGTCCCTATGGAGACAGGGCAACGTGCTCTGCAGACTGAGAAACGGCTGCACGCGCGTCTTAAGACCGCCTTTTCGGACAGTATTGCTCCACCCGTTCTTTATGCCGGATCCATCAATGTCAGGAGCGAGATCTATTTCGCGGACGTGACCGCGGAGATCGTCCGGATGCTGGACGAGATCGCCACGGACGGCGCCGCCTGACACTCCTCCATCCGCCCTCTCAGCGCCGCCCCATCCAACCCGGAGTCCGGGGAGGGCGGCGCCCCTTTGCCTGCATCTTATCCGGAGACAACCAATGACACAGTTCCCGCTTCACTCTCCCCGTCCCGCCTGGGTCTCCTTTGGCAAACAGGTCTTGCGCCGGATGATCTCAGATCAAAGCAACGCAGCTGGCAAACGTGACGCCGCCTTTCAGGACCATCCAAAATCCAGACTTTTGGACACGCTCAATGACCTGCCAAGAGCGCAGCACCGGGACAGCGCAGAGCTCGACCAACTCAGGGGAATCGGCATCGACGGATGGGCGCTGGACGACCAAGGGCACAGCCGCCCTGCAACCGTCCTGCCCCCAAGCCGGAGCCTCATCGCGCTGCGCCTTTCCGCCACCTTCACCTCATCCCGCAATGTCCTGGACACTCTGCTGGCTCCGGGTGCCGTGACCGTGCTTTCCGGGTTCCGCACCGCAGACGCAGATCAAATCCTGGCAGTCTGCCGTTGCGGTATTCTGCCCGAAGAGTGGAAGGTCACCACCCGCGGAGATGAACAGCCCCGCGGGCAGAGACTCCGGGTACTTCAAGTTACAACCTCAACTGGTACGTCCCGGACTGGCGATCTCTACCGGTTGGAGCGCAACTTGTGCGAAGCGTTGCAGCAGCCCAGCCCGCTGCTTATTCTGCTTCCGGACGGCGAAAGCCTCCCGGACAATCTCAGTACGGTCCTACCCAACCCGGTCAAGTTGGAGCCGCTGAACCGCGACATCCTCATCACACAGATGGAGCACAGCCACAGCGCAACCGGAAAGATCGACCGGAAGGCCGTGGAACCGGCCCTCCCGGACGACAGTGTGCTGGCCCGACTGGGTGACCCGGATATCCTTCTGGCGCTGCGTGCGCCGGATGCGCGCAGCGTGGCAGAGCGCCTGGCCACGGCGATTTCCCGAACCCGGATGCAGGCAAGCGGAGCCGGTGCCCTCACCCTCGAGGCCATCGGCGGCACCTCTCCTGCCCACCAGGCGGCGGCGGACCTGGTTGCGGACCTGCACAGATGGCAGCGCGGTGAGATCGAGTGGAGCGACATGTCCAGATCTCTGTTGATCCACGGAGAACCCGGAACCGGTAAAACCGTACTGGCCGCGGCCATCGCCGCATCAGCCGGGGTCCCGTTGATCCAAGGATCGTTTGGCGCCTGGCAGGCCAACGGCCACCTTGGCGATATGCTTGCCGCCATGCTGATCTGTTTCCGGGATGCCAAGTTCCACAAACCCTGTGTGCTGTTCATTGATGAGATCGACAGCTGCGGGTCTCGCGCCGACACCGGCGACCGCAATCAAGCCTACCGCCAGCAGGTCATCAACGAGTTCCTGCGGCAGATCGATTTTCTGCACCGCGAAGAGGGCATCCTGCTGATCGGCGCCACCAATTTTCCCGGAAAAATCGACCCGGCTATCCTGCGCCCTGGCCGTTTCGACCTGCATCACGAGATGCCGCTTCCAACCCGGCAACAGATCCTGGTCATGCTTGAGCAAGCCTTCCCGGACTCCCCGCAAGATCTGGGTCCGCTGTCCCGGAAACTGGCCGGACAAACACCGGCCGTCATCGACGCCCGCATCCGCGAGGGCCGGGCGCGAGCGCGGCGCCAGGGTCGCAGCTTCGACCCCGGATTTCTGGAGCGGATCCTCGGCCAGGGACAGAGCTACCGGAAGCAGCTGGATGAGCGCATCGCTGTGCATGAATGCGGGCACGTCATCACGGCGTGGCTCTACGGTGAAGAGATCAAACGTGTTTGTCTCTCCCCCGCCGGCGGGCTGACTGAACGTACCGCGCCGCCGCACGCCGGGCTGGAAGCGGATTTCGACCGGCAGATGACGATCCACCTCGCAGGCCGCGCAGCAGAACGGCTGGTGTTCGGCACCGTCTCCGCCGGGGCAGGCGGCAGCGCGGCATCTGATCTGGCGCAAGCAGCAAAACTTGCTTTGTCGATGGACTATGAACTGGGACTGGGCATTCATGGAAACGCATGGTTAGGGACCCCGGACTTTGCCCGTTTGACTGCAGAAGAACGCAAGCGCCTGCAGGACCAGCTCGACCATGCCGAGGACTTAGCCCGCACCCTCCTGTATCCACACAGGCACCACCTTCAGGAAATGGCCACGGTTCTGACCCGGGAACGCGAGTTTGACGCTAGCACCGTAAAGTCCTGGCTGCAGGCCTTGCCTCGCAAGCCCGGCCCGGATGATGATCCGGAAGTCACCGGAGATGATATCTCAAACGAAGCCACTGCATTCGGCCCAGGTTTCGGATAACTCCCTCCCAGAAATAGTTTGCGCCCGGTGACCTCCCGGAAGCAAACCTCCCGGCGCCGCCGCGCGGCGCCAGACAAGACCCTCGCCAGCCAGGTTATCCACATAAACCCGGCCCCGGGGCGGCATCTCCCTCCTTTCACGGGGGGCCGCCGCCCTCCCGCTCCCGTTATGATGAAGCCAACAGCCGCCGGGGCAGTTCCCGGCCAGATCAGCAGCATCAAAAAAACGCCCCGGGCACCGGCCTGGGAGCGGCGGGAGACCTCGGCCTATGGCGCGGGACCAAAAGAGCTATATCAATTGCCAGCGGGCACCGAACGCGCCCGCCGACAATACCACCGTCCGCCCGACCGATACGACCTGCACTCAAACGCAGCTGCACGCGTTGATGCGCGCCCTGGCCCGCGAAGCCGCCCGCGCCGACCACCGGGACGAGAACAAGCCAGATTAGAACCAATCCTCGGAGGCACCGATGTCCCAGCCCAAACTCCGCGCCGCCATCTACGCTCGTTATTCCAGCGATCTGCAGCGCGACGCTTCCGTCGAGGACCAGATCCGCAGCTGCACAGATTACGCCAAGGCACAGGGACTTGAAGTCGTTTCTACCTACTCTGACCGCGCTATCTCGGGTGCCAGCCTCATGCGCAGTGGCATGCAGGCCCTGCTGCGCGATGCGCGCGGCGGCACCTTCGATGTGCTGGTCTCGGAAGCTCTCGACCGTCTAAGCCGCAACCAGGCCGACATTGCCCATATCTACCAGGAATTTTGCTTCAACGGCCTCCCGATCGAGACCCTCTCGGAAGGGCTGATTTCGGAGATCCATATCGGGCTGAAGGGGACGATGAATGCCTTGCAGCTCAAGGATATCGCGATGAAGACCCACCGCGGCCTCAAGGGGCGCGCTTTGGAGGGCAAATCCGCGGGCGGCAAAGCTTACGGCTACCGCATGAAGCCGCAACTCACGTCCAGCGGCGAGGTGATCCGCGGCGAGCGGGAGATCCACCCGGAAGAGGCAGATGTCGTGCGCCGGATCTTCGCGAACTACGCCCGCGGGCTTTCGCCGAAGAAGATCGCCGAAGCGCTCAACAAGGAGCGCGTGCCTGCCCCGTCCGGCCGCCATTGGGGCGCTTCCACCATTCACGGCAATCGCCAGCGCGGCACCGGCATCCTGAACAATGAGCTCTATATCGGCCGGCAAGTCTGGAACCGGCTGCGTTACGTGAAGGATCCGCAATCCGGCAAGCGCATCTCACGCCTGAACCCGGAAAGCGACTGGACGGTCACCAATGTCCCGCAGTTGCGGATCGTCGAACAGGATCTCTGGGATGCGGTCCGGGCCCGCCAGGGCGAACTGAAGACCGCGGGCACCAATGTCCCGGTCTGGGACCGGCGCCGCCCGAAGACGCTGTTTTCCGGATTGATGGCCTGCGGCTGCTGCGGCGGCGGCTTTGCCAAGATCTCCAAGGACAGCTTCGGATGCTCCCCGGCAAGGAACAAGGGGGCCGCGGTCTGCAGCAACAAGCGCACGATCAAGCAGGCCGACCTGGAAGCCCGGGTGCTGGATGCACTGGCGAACCACCTGATGGATCCGGATGCGGTGCAGGTCTTCTGCGAAGAATACACTGCCGAGCGCAACCGGCTGAAGGCGGCAGCCGCCGGGAACCGCAAGGAAAAGGAACAGGCGCTCGCCCGTGCCAGGCGCGACCACCAGAAGCTTGTGGATGCGATCATCGCGGGCATTCCCGCAGATCAGGTGAAAGACCGGATGATCGAGCTCGACGCGCGGCGCCAGCAACTGGAACGGGAGCTGGAGCATACCCCTGCCCCGGACACGGTGGTGTTTCACCCGTCGATGGCGGAGGCCTACCGCGAGCGGGTGTCTCGGCTGATCCGGACCCTTGGCGCGGCCGAAGGCATGGAAGACGCCAAGGAGGCGCTGCGCGCATTGGTGGAGCGTATCGTGCTGACGCCTGCGGTAGAGGGCACCGGCCTGGATCTGCTCCTTGAGGGCGACCTGGCCGGGCTGTTGCGGCTGGCGGCGGATGCGGGAGGTCCGAACACGAAGAAGGCTCCGGGCGGCGCGCCTGAAGCCTTTGATATTTCTGAGGAAATTGTGTTGGTTGCGGGAGCAGGATTTGAACCTGCGACCTTCAGGTTATGAGCCTGACGAGCTACCTGGCTGCTCCATCCCGCGACAGGTGTTATTGATCGATTAGAGAGTTTTTGGATTTTACTAGGTTTGGCGGTGACCTACTCTCCCAGGGCTTGAGCCCAAGTACCATCGGCGCGACAGTGCTTAACTTCCGGGTTCGGGATGGGACCGGGTGTTTCACTTGTGCTGTGGCCACCAAACCAAGAAAAATCCAAAAGCCTTCGGCTTTTGGATTTGGCGGCAGGCAGCGTGTTTACGCAGTAAACATGCGTTGCCGCCCCCCTGTTGTGTCAGGAGGCGTTTCCAAAAGCGGAAGGCAGTACAATCAACGTTGTCCGTGTTTTTTTGGGATGGTTTGCTTGTTTGGTTTTCGTAACACTGTCTGTTACTGGATCAAATCAAGCCTATCGGGCGATTAGTACCGGTCAGCTGAACGCATTGCTGCGCTTACACCTCCGGCCTATCGGCGTGGTGGTCTTCCACGGCCCTCAGGGATACCTTGTTTTGAGGGGGGCTTCCCGCTTAGATGCCTTCAGCGGTTATCCTGTCCGATCATAGCTACCCAGCACTGCTATTGGCATAACAACTGGTCCACCAGTGGATCGTTCACCCCGGTCCTCTCGTACTAGGGGCAACTCCTCTCAAGTATCCTGCACCCACGGCAGATAGGGACCGAACTGTCTCACGACGTTCTAAACCCAGCTCACGTACCTCTTTAAACGGCGAACAGCCGTACCCTTGGGACCTGCTCCAGCCCCAGGATGAGATGAGCCGACATCGAGGTGCCAAACACTGCCGTCGATATGGACTCTTGGGCAGTATCAGCCTGTTATCCCCGGCGTACCTTTTATCCGTTGAGCGATGGCCCTTCCACGCGGGACCACCGGATCACTATGGCCGACTTTCGTCTCTGCTCGACTTGTCAGTCTTGCAGTCAGGCTGGCTTCTGCCATTGCACTCAACGAGCGATTTCCGACCGCTCTGAGCCAACCTTCGCGCGCCTCCGTTACTCTTTAGGAGGCGACCGCCCCAGTCAAACTACCCGCCACGCAGGGTCCCGGATCCGGATAACGGACCGCGGTTAGACATCAAGAGTGCGAAGGGTGGTATCTCAAGGGAGGCTCCACCGGAACTTGCGTTCCGGCTTCGATGCCTACCACCTATCCTGCACATCACAATCCTGATGCCAGTGCGAAGCTGTAGTAAAGGTGCACGGGGTCTTTCCGTCTAACCGCGGGAAGCCTGCATCTTGACAGGCAATTCAATTTCGCTGAGTCGATGTTGGAGACAGCGGGGAAGTCGTTACGCCATTCGTGCAGGTCGGAACTTACCCGACAAGGAATTTCGCTACCTTAGGACCGTTATAGTTACGGCCGCCGTTTACCTGGGCTTCAATTCGGAGCTCTCACCCCTCCTTTTAACCTTCAGGCACCGGGCAGGCGTCAGACCCTATACGTCGCCTTGCGGCTTCGCAGAGCCCTGTGTTTTTAATAAACAGTCGCCACCCCCTGGTTTGTGCCCCCGGATCCAAGTTGCCTTGAACCCGGGCCTCCTTCTCGCGAACTTACGGAGGTATTTTGCCGAGTTCCTTCAACATCGTTCTCTCAAGCGCCTTGGTATTCTCTACCAGTCCACCTGTGTCGGTTTAGGGTACGGTCTGATGGAGGGCTATTTCCAGGAACCGATCAGCAGCCCATTCAATCCGATAAGAATGAACTACCCTCACGATCCGTCACATCCTCCTGGCCCACGAATATTAACGTGGTTCCCATCGCCTACGCCTTTCGGCCTCGGCTTAGGGGCCGGCTTACCCTGCTCAGATTAGCTTTAAGCAGGAACCCTTGGACTTTCGGCGAGAGTGTCTCTCACACTCTTTGTCGCTACTCATGTCATCATTCTCGCTAGTGATCTCTCCACCGGATGGCTCACGCCCCGGCTTCATCGAAAGCTCCTTGCGTCCAATCTTTCCCGGAGGAAAGTAAGGACGCATGGAACTATGTCACACTACGCTCTGCTACCATGCACTATGTGCATCCTCGGCTTCGGCTCATGGCTTGAGCCCCGTTACATCTTCGCCGCAAGACATCTTAATTAGACCAGTGAGCTGTTACGCTATCTTTAAAGGATGGCTGCTTCTAAGCCAACCTCCTGGTTGTTTTGGACGTCTCACCTGCTTTCCCACTTAGCCATGAATTGGGGGCCTTAGCCGGAGGTCAGGGTTGTTTCCCTCTCCACGACGGACGTTAGCATCCGCCGTGTGTCTGCCATCTAGTACTCCCGGGTATTCGGAGTTTGGTTAGGATCAGTAAGCCTGTGGGGCCCCATTACCCATCCAGTGCTCTACCCCCCGGGGTATTCGGATGACGCTCTACCTAAATAGATTTCGCAGAGAACCAGCTATCTCCGAGTTTGATTGGCCTTTCACCCCTAGGCACAGCTCATCCCGATCCTTTTCAACGGATGTGGGTTCGGCCCTCCAATGCGTGTTACCGCATCTTCAGCCTGGCCATGCCTAGATCACTCGGTTTCGGGTCTGATCCCACGAACTCATGCGCCCTATTAAGACTCGCTTTCGCTGCGCCTCCGCCTAGCGGCTTAAGCTTGCTCGTGAGACCAAGTCGATGACCCATTATACAAAAGGTACGCTGTCAGCCCTCAAGGGGCCTCCAACTGATTGTAGGCGTTCGGTTTCAGGTACTGTTTCACTCCCCTCGCCGGGGTGCTTTTCACCTTTCCCTCACGGTACTGGTTCGCTATCGGTCAGTAAGGAGTACTTAGCCTTCGGAGGTGGTCCTCCGGTCTTCGAACAGGATTTCACGTGTCCCGCCCTACTTAATACGTCCCTCAGAGCTTCCCATACGGGGCTGTCACCCGCTCTGGCTGCGTTTCCCAACGCATTCTGGTCACTCATCAGGCTCGGCTGGTCCGCGTTCGCTCGCCGCTACTAACGGAGTCTCTATTGATGTCCTTTCCTCCGGGTACTTAGATGTTTCAGTTCCCCGGGTTTGCTCTTAAAGACCTATGTATTCAGTCCTTAAGTACCTGGTTAAGCCCATTATAAGCAGCCTTGCGGCTATTATAACAAACTTTCAGGTGGGTTCCCCCATTCAGAGATCTTGGGATCAAAGCCTATTCCCGGCTCCCCCAAGCTTATCGCAGGGTATCACGTCTTTCATCGCCTCTTACTGCCAAGGCATCCACCAAACGCCCTTCTCGCGCTTGATTTGATCCAGAAAGAGACAGTGCAAACTGCCGCGGCACCGGAAGCTGGTAAGAAACCGGCGCCTCTATTTCTGAACCAAAAAGCAAACTATCCCGCTCTCAACCATGTCGGTGGTTGAGAACTTGTTGCATGATCGTGCGATCATGCGGGTTAGTGTACTTGACTTGGACAACACTGTTTTTTCAGCCAGGCAGACCCGTGGATGCCCGAGGAAAGGGGCATGTGCACAGGCTCGCGTCACTTCCGAAGAAGATCGGCACCTCACTGAGGCTCTCCCCTCACGCGGGGCGCCAACAGTATTGTTGATTGTATCTCTCTTAACGATGTCAATGTGTGCGTCTGAAGAACAGACGTTCAAACAGTCAGCAACTGCTTGAAGATATGTTCTTCCATATGGCCACTTCCGGGGAAGTGGTGGGTCGAGGAGGACTTGAACCTCCGGCCTCACGCTTATCAGGCGTGCGCTCTAACCACCTGAGCTACCGACCCATATTGTCCGGGCCGTTTGCATGAGTGGTGGAGCCTAGGAGGATCGAACTCCTGACCTCCTGAATGCAAATCAGGCGCTCTCCCAGCTGAGCTAAGGCCCCTTGCTTTTGGACCCCTGCCGGGCAGGCATCCGATGTTTTCTGAAGAGATATGAGGACGGTCCGGTCCGTATGCGACCAGCTTTGTTTGCTGGTCTTCTGCTAAGTGATGCACGATCAGGAGCAAGCTCCGTGATGCTAGCATCATCCTTAGAAAGGAGGTGATCCAGCCGCAGGTTCCCCTACGGCTACCTTGTTACGACTTCACCCCAGTCGCTGAGCTCACCGTGGTCCGCTGCCTCCTCGAAAGGTTGGCGCACGGCCTTCGGGTAAACCCAACTCCCATGGTGTGACGGGCGGTGTGTACAAGGCCCGGGAACGTATTCACCGCGTCATGCTGTTACGCGATTACTAGCGATTCCGACTTCATGCCGCCGAGTTGCAGACGACAATCCGAACTGAGACAGTTTTTTGGGATTAACCCATTGTCACTGCCATTGTAGCACGTGTGTAGCCCAACCCGTAAGGGCCATGAGGACTTGACGTCATCCACACCTTCCTCCCGCTTATCACGGGCAGTTTCCTTAGAGTGCCCAGCCGAACTGCTGGCAACTAAGGATGTGGGTTGCGCTCGTTGCCGGACTTAACCGAACATCTCACGACACGAGCTGACGACAGCCATGCAGCACCTGTCACTCGGTCACCGAAGTGAAAACCAGATCTCTCTGGCGGTCCGAGGATGTCAAGGGTTGGTAAGGTTCTGCGCGTTGCTTCGAATTAAACCACATGCTCCACCGCTTGTGCGGGCCCCCGTCAATTCCTTTGAGTTTTAACCTTGCGGCCGTACTCCCCAGGCGGAATGCTTAATCCGTTAGGTGTGACACCGACTAGCATGCTAGCCGACGTCTGGCATTCATCGTTTACGGTGTGGACTACCAGGGTATCTAATCCTGTTTGCTCCCCACACTTTCGCACCTCAGCGTCAGTATCGAGCCAGTGAGCCGCCTTCGCCACTGGTGTTCCTCCGAATATCTACGAATTTCACCTCTACACTCGGAATTCCACTCACCTCTCTCGAACTCAAGACTGGGAGTTTTGGAGGCAGTTCCAGGGTTGAGCCCTGGGATTTCACCCCCAACTTTCCAGTCCGCCTACGCGCGCTTTACGCCCAGTAATTCCGAACAACGCTAACCCCCTCCGTATTACCGCGGCTGCTGGCACGGAGTTAGCCGGGGTTTCTTTACCTGCTACTGTCATTATCATCACAGGCGAAAGAGCTTTACGACCCTAAGGCCTTCATCACTCACGCGGCATGGCTGGATCAGGCTTGCGCCCATTGTCCAAGATTCCCCACTGCTGCCTCCCGTAGGAGTCTGGGCCGTGTCTCAGTCCCAGTGTTGCTGATCATCCTCTAAAACCAGCTATAGATCGTAGGCTTGGTAGGCCATTACCCCACCAACTACCTAATCTAACGCGGGCCGATCCTTCTCCGATAAATCTTTCCCCCGAAGGGCGTATAAGGTATTACTCACCGTTTCCAGTGGCTATTCCTTAGAGAAGGGCACGTTCCCACGCGTTACTAACCCGTCCGCCGCTCACCCCGAAGGGCGCGCTCGACTTGCATGTGTTAGGCCTGCCGCCAGCGTTCGTTCTGAGCCAGGATCAAACTCTCAAGTTGAAACGCTCGTTAAAGCGTATCCTTGACGTTCGAACCTCTGCACATCTTCACCAGGAGGCTAATCCTGATGAAAGTCTCTGTTTGTCTGTGCTTCAGTACCAAAGGCACCGAAAGCCGAACAAACAGTGAAGCTGACACCACATCATCGGGCCGGAACCCTAGTGGCGCGATATACAGAAGTCTGATCCATCGAAATGAACCGTGACCGCCCGCATATCTCTTCAGTTATCCATCAATGTCAAAGAGCAAACACCCAGAGGCCAAAAACCAGACCGATGCGCCAATCTTCCGGCGCGCCCGCCTCTTCAAACCCTCAGATGCCGCCGTCTCTCCAGCGTGTCCCACCGTCTCTCCAGTGTGTTTCCCGATCCGTTACCGCGTCGCCCTGTCTGGCTCAGCGTCCCGTCCGGTGTGTCTCAGCAGCGCCTCAGCGCCGCCGGTGAGGGGTGTTCTATGGCGAGCGGCGGGGAGTCGCAACCCCTTTTTTGAAGTTTTGGTGACTTTTTGACCTCGGAGATGCAAAATCTATAATAATCAGAGGCTTAGCCAGGATCTTTTTGTGATTTCAGGCCCCGTTTCCAAGCATTTCAGGGTTCGGAAAAGGTGAGTTTGGAACTCGTGTTGTGAAGCGTTACCAGATGTTGGGTCCTGAAGGCTGGAACACACAAGCGGAGCGGCGAAAAACGAGTCGAATCCAAACCGCAACCTCCGCTCCAAACCTGCCGACTCGCCGCGGCGTCCGTACAAACCGGCGAAAAGACCCTGCCAGATGCCGCAGTCGAGGGCGGCCGCCAAAGGGACGGTGAGTATGCCAAGGCCCGCACGCCATGGCCTCCCACGGCAAGCACGCGATTCGATCACCTGTGCGGGACGCCCGGCCGCCGGCGCGGTCTCCCTGGCTCTGCTCAACAAGCGCAGAGGGCAGCGCTTGCGCGGGACGGCAGCTCTGCATTCCCGCTCTCATATATCTTACAGGCGGGACGCTGCCGCCCGTGCTGCGCGCCTGAGGCCTCGCGGCCCTCAGCGGCTGTGCCCCGGGCAGTGAGGCTCCAGGGCACAGCCGCCGCTGCAAACCTCAGAAATCATCCCAGCCCCGGGCGGCCGGCAGCGCCCCTGCCGCACAGTGCAAGGCTGCCGCGGCCGCCGGGCTCTGAAGCTCCTCGACCGCTGCAGCCCGGGCCGGCGCCGGGGCCGGAACCGGGGCCGGGCTGGCTGCGGCCCTGAACTTGGTGACCTCCTGCGACAGCTGGCTGGCATCGGACGACAACAGGCGGCTGGCAGCAGACGCCTGCTCCACCATCGCGGCATTCTGCTGGGTCACCTGGTCCAGCTGTGAAACACCCAGATTGATTTCGCTCAGCGAGGTCGCCTGCTCCTTGGCCCCCGCCGCAATGCTGCTGATATGGTCGGAAATCGTGCCGACGCTTTGAATGATCTGCTGCAGCTCCTGGCCGGTTCTGCCAACCAGCTCCACACCGCTGGCCACCTGCTGCTTGCTCTGGCCGATCAGCTGCTTGATCTCTCCGGCGGCCCCTGCCGAGCGCTGCGCCAGCGCCCGCACTTCCGAGGCGACAACCGCAAAGCCGCGGCCCGCTTCGCCGGCCCGGGCGGCCTCCACCCCGGCATTCAACGCCAGCAGGTTGGTCTGAAAGGCGATGTCGTCGATCATCCCGATGATCTTGGCGATTTCCTCGGACGAACTCTCGATCTGCGACATCGCCGCCACCGCGTCCGTCACCACCCGGCCGCTGCGCTCTGCCGCGGTCTTGGCGTCGCTGACGATGGACTCCACCTTTTCCGCGCCCTCTGCCGAGGAATGCACCGTGCCGGTCAGCTCCTCGATGGCGGCGGCGGTTTGTTCCAGGGTCGCCGCCTGGCTTTCGGTGCGCTGGGACAGATCGGCGGCCGATTTGGAAATCTCCTCTGCGGTGCGCTCCACCGCACCGGACACCTGCGTCACCGCCCCGATGGCGGTCTCCAGCTGTTCGGCCGACTGATTGAACGCCTCGCCCAGTGCCGCTATGTCCGCTTGCTCCGACAGTGTGACCCGGACCCCCAGATCCCCCTGGCTCATCGCCTCCAGCCCACGGGCGATTTCCTGCAGGCCGAGGCGCCGCTCCGTCACGTCTGTGGCCACTTTGACCACGCGCTCGACGGTGCCGCCCTCGCCGCTGACTGGCGCATAGGTGGCCTGGATCCAAAGTGTGGTGCCCTCCTTGGTCACGCGCGGGAACTGCCCGGTGAAGACCTGGCCCGACGCCAGGCCCGCCCAGAAGTCCTTATACTCTGTGCTGGCGGCAAGCTCCGGCGCCACGAACATGGAATGATGCCGGCCTGTGATCTCGTCCAGCTGGTAGCCGAGCGCGGCCAGGAAATTGCCGTTTGCCGTCAGAACTGTGCCATCGGGCGTGAAATGAACCGTGGCTTGGGTGGCGTCGACCATGTCTGCAATGATCCTGGCGCCATTATCGTGCTCTGCCGGCTGTGCTGCCTTGAATTTGAAAAACAAAATACTTCTCCGCGCATTTCTGAGTCTCTGGGCTCACGTCCGGAGTAGCTTGATTCGACCAGAAATTTCTTAACACCGGCCAGCGTCCCGCGCGGCAAGCCGCAGGCGAGGGCGCCGCGGCGTCCGGCCGCTTAACAGTATGACAACTTTTAGTTGCAAGAATATTGAGAGGCGTCCCAAAGGCTGTAAAGTGAGCTTGGAACTGGTCAGGCGGCCTTGTCGCGCCCACCGCGGGGCGTGCCGCGATGCGCTGCGTATTGGCCGCAGGCCCCGCGCCCGGAAACAAGGGGAGCGACGGACATGACACTTGCCAGACACTTCGAATCTGAACAGCCCCCGCTGTGGCGCAGTCACGCCGGGTCCCGGGCGCATCTCGCCGCAGCCGTTCTGGTCGGGGCGGGCTTTCTATTCGACTTCCTGACACCGCTCGGGGTCGCCGCCGGCCTGATTTACACCGCCGCGGTCCTGTGCTCCGTTTGGGCCGACAAACCGGCCGCGGCCTGCATCTATGCCGCGGCCGGCACTGCGCTGACGGGTCTTGGATACCTGCTGCTTCCGATTTCCGGGGTTGATCAGTGGATTGTGCTGGCCAACCGGATCCTGACGGTGATCGCCCTGTGGGCCTTCGCTTTTGTTGTTTACCGGCAGAAATCTTTTCAGGCCTCGCTTGAGCAGAAGCAGAATGAGCTGACGGCCATCCAGGACAACAGCATTGCAGG
The DNA here is from genome assembly GCF_006740765.1 of Leisingera aquaemixtae. Classification (GTDB taxonomy): domain Bacteria; phylum Pseudomonadota; class Alphaproteobacteria; order Rhodobacterales; family Rhodobacteraceae; genus Leisingera; species Leisingera aquaemixtae. Next base: position 242,548 of record NZ_CP041159.1, on the reverse strand, counting down.
TCTGATCAACATCGACCCGCAGGGCACGATCCTAAGCTACAACCGGACCTGCAGCAGAATGTTCGGCTATTCCGCCGGGGAGGTGATCGGCCAGAATATCAGGCTCCTGCTCCCTGACTCTGCCGGTTCCGGCGAGGATCCCGGCGGCGGCGCGTTATTCAGCGGCCGCCCTACGCAGTTCACCGGTGTCCGCCGGGAGGTTCAGGGGCGGCGCAAGAACGGCGAGGTCTTTCCGATCGAACTGTCCGTCAGCGAAGTCCGGGTTGGCCGCATCCACCTGTTCAGCGGCATTCTCCGCGACCTCTCTGCAGAAAAAAAGGCCGAGGCGGAGCGGGAGCGTTTCACCAAGGAACTGGCCCGGTCAAACCGGGACCTTGACGATTTTGCCTATGTCGCCTCCCACGATCTGCGGGCACCGCTTCGGGTGATCGGCAACGCCTCAACCTGGCTGGAGGAGGATCTGGCAGACGTGCTGGATGAGGACAGCCGCGAAAACCTGGGGCTGCTGCGCTCGCGCGTGGCACGGATGGAACGGCTGCTTGACGATCTGCTCGAATACTCGCGGGCCGGGCGCAAGACCGACAGCAGGTATCAGCAAACCATGCCAGGCACTGAGCTGATGCGGGAGGTTCTGATGCTGATCGACAAGCCCGAGGGCTTCACCATCACCATCGCCCCCGGCTTCGGCAGCATCCGGCTGCCCAATATGCCGCTGAAGCAGATCTTCGCGAACCTGGTTTCCAACGCGATCAAGCACAATGACCAGGGCACAGGCGCGGTGGACATCAGCGTGGAGGATGCCGGGGACCACTACATCTTTTCAGTGGCCGATAACGGCCCCGGGATAGACCCTGAATACCACGATCAGATTTTCAAGATGTTCCAGACCCTGAAGTCGCGCGACGAGGTCGAGGGCAGCGGCATCGGCCTGTCGATCGTCAAGAAACATCTGGAACGCGCCGGCGGCACGATCTCGGTCCGGTCATCGCCCGGGGACGGCTGCGCCTTCCGCTTCACCTGGCCCAAGCAGCAGGAGGTTGAGCAGGAACGTGATTAAAATGACACCCCGCGGCAGCGGCGCCGCCCCCCACGGGGACCTGAGGATTCTTCTGGTCGAAGATGACATCGGCGATGCCAAAGCCGTCCTGCGGGCCTTCCGCAAAGTCCGCATCAGCAACGCGATCACCCGGGCGGCCGACGGCATCGAAGCTCTGGACATCCTGCGGGGGACGGGCGGAAAGGAGCGGATCCAGCCGCCGTTTGTGCTGCTCGCAGACATCAATATGCCGCGGATGAACGGCATCGACCTTGTCCGGGAACTGCGCAAAGACCCTGAACTCAGCGGCACGGCGGTATTCTTCCTGACCACCTCCCGCCACGACCAGGACATTGATGCGGCCTACGGCTTGAATGCCGCGGGCTATATCGTAAAGGAGACAGCCGGGCGCGATTTTCTGCAACTCGTTGAGATGGTCGGCCGTTATTGGCGGATCGTCGAATTCCCCGCAGCGGCAACCTGATCCCCGGCCGCTTCCCTGCCCCCAGCACGTCCTGTCCCGGCTGAGTCCCAAGAGATGTCCCGCCCCGCGCCTGCGATCCGCCGCCGGGGCGGATCCAGAGATCCCGGCAGGTATTTCCAGCAACAAAACACCGGGGGCCGGCCGCAGACAGCCCCCCCTGCCCTGTTGGGCCAAGCGGACACCGCGCATCCGCCCCGCACCGGCGCAGTGTCCAGCACTGCATCTTCACCCGACGGCCAGGGCAGCAGCCCGTGGCGCGGCGCTGCCTGCTGCGGTCACATCCCGATCTGCAGCAATCTCCAGCGGCGGTCCAGGAGGCGCTTTTCCGCCCCGCTGCGGGCAGGCAGAAGATAAAGCCTGCCGCGAGCGTCCAGCGGAAGCGCGGCCGCAGGGCTGTCAAAGCCCGGTTCGCCGGCGCCCGCCTTGGGAAACGACACGCTGCTGATGGCATTGGTGAACCGCGCCGCCGCCGCCATCATCTCAGGCGCCAGCATGAAATCCATCAGCTGATCCGACGCCTCAAGATCGCCGGCATCGCTTGGGATGACAAACAGGTCGGCCCACAAATTGGTGCCCTCCCGGGGCATCGCATAATGATAGCGGTCGGTCCCCTGCTCCAGCAGCGGTGCCAGCCCGTCTGTGCTCCAGGTGACGGCCAGACAGACCTCGCCGCCCAGCAGGGCATCATACTGATCCACATCGAACGCCCGGACATAGGGCGCAATGGCGGACAGAACGCCAAAGGCCGCCTCAATGTCCCGCTCTGACCGCGATTGCGGATCCAGGCCAAGATAGGAGAGCGCGGCCGCCACGACCTCCTCCACGGAATCGACAATCGTGATGCCGCAGTCCGCAAGCTTGCTGGCGTTGGCGGGGTCGAACACCAGCGCCCAGCTGTCAAGCGGCGCATCCGGCAGCCGCTCCAGCACGGCGCTGCGGTCATAGGCGATACCGGTGGTGCCCCAGAGATACGGCAGCGTATAGCCCTCCGCCTGCGGCGTGGCGTCCAGGTACAGCTGCATCAGTTGCTGGTCGATGGCCGCCGCGTTTGGAATGCCCGACTGGCCGATCTGCCGGATCGCGCCCGCCTCCACCAGACGGCCGACGGTTTCCGAGGACACCACCGCCAGGTCGTATCCGGTGCCGCGGGCAAGCAGCCGCGCCTCGGCCTCATCAGCCTCGCCGTAAGTGTCGAGCACCAGCCTTTTGCCGGTTGCTTCCTGGAACCTCCCGGCGGTGTCCGGGGCAATGTAGCCGCTCCAGTTATAGAGCAGAACCCGGCCGGGGTCGGCGGCAGCCGGACCGGCCATCGCAGACACCGCGGACAGGGCGGCGGCAATTATTTTCAGGCGCATTTTGTGCTTCCTTCCGCTGCGGCGGCCGTTTCCGGTGCGCCGGCCTCTTCCGGCCACAGCCGGGTCAGGGCGGCGGCCAGTGCCGCTTTGGTGACCGGCTTCGCCAGATAGTCGTCCATGCCCGCCGCCAGGCCTTCGGCACGCTGCTCGCTCATCGCGTTGGCTGACAAACCGATGACCGGCACCGGCGGCAGGCCCAGCTCCCGCTCCCTGGTCCGGATCGCCCGGGTGGCGTCAAGCCCGTCCATTTCCGGCATCCGCACATCCATCAGCACCAGATCCGGGTCCCAGCTGCGCGCCAGCCCGACAGCCTCCACACCGTCGCCTGCCGTCATCACGGTGCACCCCAAACGCTCCAGCATCTTGCCCGCGATCATCTGGTTGACCCGGTTGTCGTCGGCAACGAGAATCTTTTTGCTGAACACGGCACCAACCGGCCCGGGCTGCGGCACTTCGGCCGGGGGCGGCACGTCTTTCACCGGAAACTCCACGGTGAACTCCGATCCCACGCCTTCGGTGCTTTGCAGCGCAATCGTGCCGCCGATCGCACCGGTGAGGTTTTTGACAATGGCAAGCCCCAGCCCCGTCCCGCCAAACCGCGTGGTGGTGGTGGCATCGGCCTGCGCGAATTGCTCGAAAATCCGTTCCTGGGCTTCCGGCGGCACCCCGATCCCGGTGTCCTTGACGGCTATCCGGATCACCCGGGTGCCGTCCTGCCCAGACGGCAGTTCCTGCAGCACGACCCCGACCGCGCCGTTGCCGGTGAACTTCAGCGCGTTGCTGACGAGGTTCACGACGATCTGGCGCACCGCGGTGCCGTATCCCAGCACGTGCCAATTGCTGACCCCGGCGCTCTCCTGCAAGGTCAGATCGATGTTCGCGCTCTGGGCGCGTGCCGAAAACAGGTCAATCACCTCCAGGCACAGCCCACGGACGTTGAACGCCTCGGCCTCCATCTCCAGCTTGCCGGCCTCTGCCTTGGACAGGTCCAGGACGTCATTGATGATACTCAGCAGGGAGTTCCCGCTGACGATCATCATCCGGATCATATGGCGCTGCTTGTCATCAAGCGCGGTGTCGTTCAGCAGCTCCGCCAAGCCCAGCACACCGTTCAGCGGGGTCCGGATTTCGTGACTCATCGTCGCCAGAAACACGGATTTGGCCTCCGACGCGGCCTCCGCCTTGCGCCGGCTTGCCTCGATCTCCGACTGCGCGCTGATGATGAACCGCTCCATCGGCAAGTGCACGAACCGGGCGGCGACAAAAACCCCGATGCCCCCGATCAGAACCGCCGCCAGCGCATAGGTCAGCTGCCGTTCCGCCGCAATCCGGCCGGTCCGCGCCTCGGCCTCCTTGACCTCCATCAGCACCGGCAGCAGCCGCCTGGACAAATTCGCGGCCAGGGCCGCAGCCTTTGCATCACCTTCGGCCTGCCGGTTTCCTGCAGGCTCAGTCAGATGCGCGGCCAGGAACAGAATGTCCTTCAGCTCGGATACCGGGTTCAGCGCCGGCTGGGACAGGATCTGCTGCGCCTGCGGTGAAAAGGCCGCCAGCGCACCAGGGGCGGTCAATCCGGCAAGCGAGTCCGCTGCGGGCCGCGCGCTCCGCCGGATGCGCCCGCGCGCAATCAGCGCCTTCTGGCTGCCGGGATCGTCCTTCACGGCATCAAACGCCAGGGCCAGCTCAGCCAGAGAGACCAGGATCTGGTCCAGCACGATGGTGTTCTCCGCCCGCCGGGCGACACTGTTGTGCCCGGTCAGGGTGACGCAAAAGGCGGCCACTGCGGCTGCCAGTAAAATCGCCAGGGCGATTCCGCTGCGCAGCCTGAGGTATCTTCGCGTGACACGCTGCTTTGTCATTGAGTGTCCGTGTTATTGTGTTCCGGCAAGGCCCTGCGTCCGTTCCGGCAGACTAGGGCTGACCGCTGCATCCTGGAAAGCGAATGTTGAGAATAATTTAAAAAAACCGAAACGGTGACTTTCGCCCGCCACCGCATTCCCCTTGCCTGCAAAGCGGATGCGCCTTCCCGGCCCCGCGCCTGCTGCGGCTTCTGTTGAAAAAGTGAAATTCCGCCCGGCGCAGCAGGCGGACATGATGTGATCCCCAGAACCATCCTCAAAGCTTGTTAGAGTTTTCCGCGGAGACCGAAAACGGCAGATGCACGCGAAAGGCAAAGCATGCCAATTGAAGCCTTGAGGATTCTGACCGGTGCAACACGCCGGTCAGGCCCGCTTCAGCACGGCGGATGCGTGGGCAGTTCCGGTGCAGGGCGAACAGCGCGATAAGGCCCAAATTTCCATGAGTGATACCCGCAGGAGCTTGCATCCCCCTATGGTTTGGCGGTTGCCTTGCCGTTTATTCCGCCTCACACAATCACTTACACAACATAGTTGCATGGGTCAGTTTTCTGGCATAGTTCTGAAACATTCGGTACAGAATGGTTGAGCGCATCATGAGGCCAAGAGAATTTGATGAAGGTGCGGTGGTTGACGCTGTCATGCGCACATTCTGGCGCAATGGCTATGCCGCAACCTCGATGAATGATCTGGTGGAAGCAACCGGCCTGTCCCGCAGCACCATATACAATTCCTTTGGCGGCAAAAAAACGCTTTTTGCGCTTGCTCTCAAAGAATACCGGCGGGTGACCACCGGGACTGTCGCGAAGATCTCCCGCTCCGCTGATGTGCGCGGCAGCCTCCGGGCATTGCTGATCTCCATCGTGGACGACGAGTTGAGCGACCACGAAGGCTTTGGCTGCTTTGCTGCCAACAGCAGCCTGGAGATTTCCGGCCGGGATCCGGAACTCAGCGCGCTGGTCGCACAGCATTTCCAGCGGCTGGAGAGCGGATTGCTGCGCCTCCTGAGGCACGGCCAAAAGACCGGCGAAATTTCGCCTGATCAGGACTGCCAAATACTGTCCAGGTATTTTGTTGCTGTAATTCAAGGTATTAGGGTCATCAGCAAAGGGCTTCCGGCAGCCTCCCGCCAGCCCTATCTGCACAGTATCGTCGAAGCCTCCATCGCCACGGTGTAACAGTAATGCGAAGTTCTCCTTTTGGTTGTTGACGGTTATGGAATGAATATTCCATAACCGCCTCCAGATACCGGCCGCCCAAGCGGGTCCCCCCCTCCGCGGCCGCTTGGACCCAGAGAACAGAGGCTCAACATGACAACTGACGCAATTTCGCCGCCGCCCCGCCCCGCCCTGCGCGTGGCCGTTCTGGGAGCCGGGCTGATGGGGGCACCGATGGCCCGCAACATCGCGGCGGCCGGCTGCCAGGTCAGTGTATGGAACCGGACCCCTGACAAAGCGTCTTCTTTGGCGGCACCGAATATCACTCCGGCTGCGGATCCGGCCGGGGCAGCCCTCCACGCCGATGTCATTGTGACCATGCTGAAAGACGCCAGTGCCATCGCAGAAGTCATGTCGGCGCTGCCCGACGCGGACAGCGTGCCCGCGGCACCCGTCTGCTGGCTGCAAATGAGCACGGTCGGGCCCGCCGACATGCCCGGTCTGGAGACGCTGGCGGCCCGCAAGGGGCTCACCTTGATCGACGCGCCCGTGCTTGGCACCCGCCAACCCGCAGAGGCGGGCCAGCTTCTGGTGCTGGCGGCCGGTCCGGACAGCACCAAGGAAGCCGTCCAGCCGGTGCTGGATGCGGTCGGCAAAGCCACCCGCTGGCTGGACACCGCCCCCGGTATGGCGACGCGGCTGAAACTGGCGTTGAACAGCTGGGTTTTCGCTCTGACCCATGGAGCGGCAGAGAGCCTGGCGCTGGCCCGCGGCCTGGGGCTGGCCCCGGAACTGGTGGCGGACACTCTGCGCGGCGGGCCGCTGGATACGCCCTTCTTTCAGATCAAAGCCCAGGCCATGGCATCGGGAAATTTCACTCCCGCTTTCACCATCGACAATGCGGTCAAGGACAGTGCCCTGATCGTCGGCGCGGCGCAGGAGGCCGGTGTGAGGGCGGACTTGGCCGAGGCCGGCCTGACCCGCTACCGGCGGGTGCAGGCCCAAGGCCATGGCGGCGCAGATATGGCCGCCACCTATCTTGCCTCGCAGTAGAACCGCACCCCAGACCATCAATCTAAACCATTTTATTTACAGGAAAAATTCATGAGTAACTTTCTGGGAAAACGGCTGCGCGTCGGTGTTGCCATTCCATCGACCAACACGTCCGCTCAGCCGGAGATGGAGGCCATGCGCCCCGTTGGCGTCACAAACCACATCGGCAGGATGATCATCGACGATGACTCTCTGACCCATGAGGCGGGCTTCAACCGGGTCATTGAAAACATCCGCAGCTCCACACCGGACGCCATCCGCAGCCTGCGCCATTGCGGTGTTGGGGCGGTCATTGCCGCGGTGTCGCCAGATGGCTATTGGGAAGGCCACGCTGCGCATGAGGCTCTGCATGGCCGGCTTGCGGAAGCAGCAGGGGGCGCAAAGATCATTATGAGCGCTGATGCCATCCTGGCCGCGCTGAAGGCGCTTGGCGGCATCCGGCGGATCGGCCTCATTTCGCCCTATCTGGAACTGGGCGATGAGCCGGTTTCGCGGTTCTTCACCGACAGCGGGATAGACGTTGCAGCCACGCATGGTCTTGGCGGGCGGACGCCGTCAAACATCTCCGACGTTACCCTGGAAAACCTGCGTGATGCGGTGCTGGACGTTGACGGGCCGAATGTGGACGCCATTGTCCAAGTGGGCACCAATGTTCCCATGGCTGATTTTGCCGCCGCCGCTGAAACCTGGATCGGAAAGCCGGTGCTGTCGAACAATGCCGTTCTTTACTGGCACGCCTTGCGCAGCTGCGGAGTGACCGACCCGATCCCCGGCCGCGGCCTTCTCTACGAAAACCACTGACCCACCCCGCAGCGGGCATGCCCGCTGCATAGCGACATGCTCACCGCCTGCGTTTTCGGCGATGAGCGGCAGCCAGTTTTGTAACGACCATTCCATTACCTGACAGGACATATTATGAGCACCCCTGACTCGCTCCTCTCCAAACCCGTTGCCGCCCGCCCGCAGCAGACAGATATCACCCGTGCGTTGCTGCGCACCGCGTCGGAACGCACCTCGCTGGTTGATATGCTGATGCTGCAGGTGCGCTGCCGCAGCGAAGAAATTGCGGTCTGCGACGATGCCAGCGCGCTGCGCTACAGCGATCTGGCCGAATACGCCGCCCGCCTGGCCGCCCGCCTGAAACGCGCAGGCGTCGGCGCCGGAAGCAGGGTAGGTCTTTTTGCGGACTCCTCCGCCGACATGATGGCCGGGCTCTGGGGAATTCTGTTCTCGGGCGGCGCCTACTTGCCGCTGGGCACTGATTACCCGGTGGACCGGCTCACCTACATGATCCGCGACGCTGGCGTCGATGTGATCGTCACCCAGGACAAGCTGCGCGGCCGCCTGGCCGAAATGATCCTGCCAGGGGTCACCGTGATCACTCTGGATGCCCTGGATGCGGTCCCCAGCGGAGAAGACAGCGACTGCCTGTGCGGCCCCGCGATGCTGGAAGACGATCTGGCCTATATGATCTACACCTCCGGCACCACCGGCGCCCCCAAGGGCGTCGGCATTTCCCACGCTGCGATTCTGAACCAGCTGACCTGGCTGCAGACCGAACAGAAGCTGCGGGTGGGTGAGGTCATCCTGCAAAAAACCCCGGTCAGCTTTGACGCTGCGCAATGGGAGCTGCTGGCAGTCTGCTGCGGCGTTCGCGTGGTGATGGGCCGCCCCGGCGTGTACCGTGACCCGGAAGCTCTGATCGAGCAGGTCAAACAGCACGGGGTCACCATGCTGCAAGGGGTGCCGACCTTGCTGCAGGCGCTGGTTGACCTGCCGGCTTTCGAAAACTGCACCACCCTCACCAGCCTGTTCAGCGGCGGCGAGGCCTTGACCCGAAAACTCGCCACCCGGATTTTTGAAGCCCGCCCCGGTTGCCGGCTGGTAAACCTCTACGGCCCGACCGAGTGCACGATCAATGCCACCGCCCAGACCGTGGATCCGGCAGGGCTGGAAACCGGCCCGGAGATGATCCCGATCGGCCAGCCGGCCGCTAACACCAGCTGTTGGGTACTGGATGAAAACCTGCAGCCGGTTGCCGACGGCGTATCGGGCGAGCTGTATATTGGCGGCCGCCAGCTGGCCAATGGCTACCACAACCGTGACGAACTGACGGCCGAGCGCTTCATCACCTGGATCAGCCCGGCTGGCGGCATGCCGCTGCGGCTTTACAAAACCGGCGACCTGGTGCGCCGCAATCCGGATGGCGGGCTGCAGTTCCAGGGCCGCGCCGACAACCAGGTCAAATTCCGCGGCTACCGGATTGAACTGGATGAAATCCGCCTGGCCATCGAGAACCACGACTGGGTCAAGGCAGCGGGCGTGTTCATCAAGCCCCATGCCCGCACCGGCCAGCCGGTGCTTGCTGCAGGCATTGAACTGAACCCGCGCGAAGCACCGCTGATGGATCAGGGCAATGCCGGCGCCCACCACCACAGCAAGAAAAGCCGCCTGCAGGTGCGGGCCCAGCTGTCTGGCGCCGGTTTGCGCAGTGCGGCCGAAACCGAAGGGCGCAAAACCTATGCGCTGGCAGGCAAAGAAGCGGATGCTGCTCAGCGGCAGCTGGCTTTTGCCCGCAAGACCTACCGTTTCTACGAAGGCGGAGAGGTCTCGGCCGAGGATGTCCTTTCGGTGCTGGCGCAACAGGAGCAGCCCGCCTCCGGCACCGGGGGGCTTGAGCGGCTCAGCGCGCAGGATCTGGGATATCTGCTCCGCTGGCTTGGCCAGTTCACCAGCGCGGAACGGCTGCTGCCGAAACACGCCTATGCCTCTCCCGGCGCGCTCAATGCAACGCAAGTCTATGTGGAGCTGGCCAATGTGGCAGGGTTTGAACCCGGCTACTACTACTATCACCCGGCCCGGCACGAACTGGTTCTGACCGCGCCGCGCCCGGCTTCGGCCGCTCCCGTGATGCAGCTGCATTTCGTGGGCAAGTTCCCGGCCATCGAACCGGTCTACAAAAACAACATCCGTGAAGTGCTGGAGTTTGAGACCGGCCATATCCTGGGCCTGATGGATCATATCCTGCCGGCCCATGGCCTGGGTATCGGGGCCGGCACGGATGCTCCGGATGCGCTGCCCCATCTGCACTGCGGCCCGGGCCACGTCTATATCGCCGGCTATGCGGTCACTGCACATGCAGACCGGCAGACCGGAATGCCGGTGGATTTCTACGTCCAGGCCCATGGCAGCAAAGTCTCCGGGCTGGCGCCGGGCCATTATGCCTATCGTGATGGCGGGCTGCAGCCGTTCTCGCGCCACATCATGGAGCAGCGCCATGTGATCGCGATCAACCAGCGCGTCTACCAGCGCGCCAGCGGCATGATCTCGATGGTCAGCCGGGACGCAGAGCGCTGGCACGCCTATATCGACCTGGGCCGCAGCCTGCAGCGGGTGCAGCAGAACAGCTGCCGGATCGGCACCATGTCCTCTGGCTACAGTTCCAAGTCCGGCAACGACCTCGTCGCGGCCACCCGTCTCAAGGAGATCCTGAACGAGCACGGGCTTGCCTCCGGTGCCTGCTACAGCGCGGTCTTCGGCAAAGTCAGCGCCGAGCAGATGGCGCATGAAGGCATGCATGAGGACAGCGTGCACATGGAAGGCCCGGCTGAACTGATCCGCCGCGACCTGCAGTCACTGCTGCCCGACTACATGGTGCCCAGCAAACTGGCGCTGGTGCCGTCGATGCCCTACAGCGCGTCGGGCAAGGTGGATGTGAATACCCTCAAGGCGTTCCCCGAGTTCGACGATGCCGCTGCCGAGCGTGAGATCATCAAACCCCGCAACGATACGGAAACCACTCTGGCAGCGATCTGGTGCGCGCAAATCGGGCTTGAGGACGTCTCGGTACAGGATGATTTCTTTGAAATCGGCGGCGACTCTCTGAAGGCCGTCAAACTGGTGCAGGGCATCAACCGCGCCTTTGATACCAGCCTGCCGGTGCAGGTGCTGTTCGAGGACACCACCATCGAAGCGCTGGCCCGCCGCCTGACGGACGGCGGCGCGGGCTCCGGCCTGTCGCGCGCAGTGCCGCTGAAGAAGGGCGCCGGCAGACCGGTGTTCTGCTGGCCCGGGCTTGGCGGGTATCCGATGAACCTGCGCCACCTCGCGCGGGCGCTCGATACGCCCCGTCCCGTCATCGGCGTGCAGGCCTCCGGCGTGAACCCCGGCGAGCAGGTCTGCGGCTCGATCCAGGACATGGCAGCGCGCGATGCCGAGCTGATCCGGGAGGCGCAGCCGGAAGGCCCCTACACGCTTTGGGGATACTCCTTCGGCGCACGGGTGGCCTATGAGACCGCCTATCAGCTGGAGCAGGCAGGCTGCGAGGTGGCCGAGCTGACCCTGATCGCGCCAGGCTCCCCTGAGCTGCCCGGCGGCGATCCGGTGCGCGCGGAGGAGGCTGTGCTGTTCCGCGATGCGTCCTTCCTGACCATCCTCTATTCGGTGTTTTCCCAGACCATTGCACCGGAGCGGGTGGCCCCGGTGATTGAGACGGTCTCGGATCTGGACGGCTTCGTGGCCTATATCGCCGCCGAGAAGCCGGATCTCGACCCGGGCATGATCACGCGCATCACCCGGCTGGTGGCACAGACCTATGCGCCCGAATACGGGCTGCAGATCGAGCAGCGCCAGGTGGCCGCGCCGGTGCGCCTGTTCAAGGCGGCGGGCGACAACCTCTCCTTCCTGGAGGAAGCCACCCGCACGCTCGCCGTGCCGGCACCGGTCCACGCGCTGGCTGCCGACCACTACGAACTGCTCAAACCCGGCGGCGTGTCCGAGCTGGCCGCCGCCATCCGCCGCCACGTTCCGGCATGGCAGCCGGCCCGGCCTGAAACCCGCAACCTGCAAGAGGCCTGATCCCATGCCCCACGTCATCATAAAGCATTTTGCCGCCACCCTGACGGCGGAACAGCAGGCAACCCTCTGCGAAGCCATCACCCAGTCGGTCACTCAGACCTTTGGCTGCTCGCCGCACGCGGTATCCATCGCATTGCGTCCCGTGGCGCCCGAGGACTGGCACAGCAGCGTCTTTGTTCCAGACATCCAAACCCATCCGCAAGAATTGATCAAATCACCGGATTATTCGGCGGCTTAACCCCCGCGCACCTCCTCTTGAAAGGGCATTCCATGACCACACGCATAGCCAAAGCGTCACCAGCGTTACTGCTGTTCGCAATATTCCTGATCTCCCTGAACCTGCGTCCTGCAGTTGCTGCCATCGGCCCGCTGGTGTCGCAAATCCTGGGCGATACCGGTGTCAACTCCACTATCATCGGCTTCCTGACCATGATCCCGGTGTTTCTGATGGGCATTGGCGCCATCTACGTGCGCCAGCTGCGCGCGGCATTGGGGGAGCGCGGCGGCATCACGCTGGGCGCGCTGATCATCGCCCTCGCCTGCGCTGCCCGCCTGTGGCTGCCGACGGGTGCCGGCCTTCTTGTCACCGCCGCCGGGGCCGGGATCGGCATTGCCATTGTGCAATCGCTGATGCCGGGCTTCGCCAAGCGCAACTTCGGCGCGGCAACCGGCCGGGTGATCGGCCTCTACTCCACCGGGATCGTGGCCGGCGCCTCCATCGCGGCGGGCACAGCTGCAGGGCTTGCCTCTTCGCTGGACTGGGAAGGCACGCTGGCGGCCTGGAGCCTGCCTGCGGTCCTTGCAGTGCTGATCTGGGTCATCGCCGCGCGCAACGCCGACAGCGAGCGCACCGCGCCTGCCCCGGCGGCGGGCACCACGCCGCCGCAGTTCTGGCGCAATGCGCGCTGCTGGTCGCTGATGCTGTTTTTCGGCGTCGGCACCGGGGCGTTCATGCTCGTCATGGCCTGGATTCCGCCGTTCTATCTGGAGCAGGGTCTTGATCAAGGCGCTGCGGGCCTGCTGCTGTCCGCATTGACGGTGATCGAAGCCGTCACCGCCCTGGGCGTTGCAGCCTTCATCCACCACTTCCCGGACCGCCGCGGCCCGCTGGTCTTTGCACTGATCATGACAGCCCTGGGGTTTGGCGTGCTCTACACCGCTCCGATTGACATGTCGTTCCTGGCAATGGCGCTGCTGGGTGTCGGCATCGGCATCCTGTTCCCGCTGTCGATCATCGTGGCCATCGACCACGTTGATGATCCCACCACCGCAGGCAACTTCACCTCTTTCGTGCAGGGCGGCGGCTATATCCTGGCAAGCTTTGTGCCCTTGTTTGCCGGCGCCGTCCGGGATGCGATGTCGGACCTCAGCAACGTCTGGCTGGGGATGGCGGCAGGCTCGCTTCTGATGATCTTCCTTGCTGTTCGCTACTCTCCTGAAAGCTACAAGCGCTTCTCCACCATGCTGCGCAGCGTTTCCCTGGACCGCGGACTGCGCCCGGCCAGCTGACACCCGTTCCTCCCCAAGCAGGCTCTGTCCTGCCGCGCTATCCCTGTTGAAAGACGGGGATAGCATCCGTTTTGCCAATGCTGAGGCAAAGCCGTCCGGCGCCGCAAGGCCCGCTGATGGAAACATCAGGGGCAAGCTCTCCCCCCTTTCTTCTGAAGCTGGCCTCCGGCGGCGGAAGGGGGCGCAGCCGTCCGTTTAGGCACCCGAAACACGGCACAGAAAAAAGACCCGGCCTTCCCAGCCGGGTCCAGTTCGTGACGCAGAACGCCACATCAGGAAGACTTCCAGGTGTTTTCGTCAGCCCGTGCTGCGCGGGCTGTTTCGAATGTTCGTCTTGTTCACCCTGTTCTGGACTGCCCAAAGCAGCCCAGCGGCAGCGGACAAAAGCACCGGGTACAACAGCGCTGCGTCCTGCTGTGCCAGCAGCACAGCGACAGACCCCACCGCGACTAACGCCACCAGTTTTTCAAACAGGCTTGACGTCAGCGTCATCAGGCTTCCAGCCGCGACCGCGAAGAGGATGATGAAATTCTGACCGGCCAAGGACAGCATGTCTTCAATCGCCAGGATGTTGAAAAGATCCAGGCTGAGCACGGCCAGCAGAACCGCCACGACCAGAAACACGGCCTTCAGCGGGCGCCCGGTTTCGTCTGCGGAAAGATCCAGCGGGACGACGTTTTCCCGGGAAAGCGACAACAGCATCCGCGAAACGGCCCAGATCGCCCCCATCAGGTTTGCCACGATGATGACAACGGCCAGAACCGACATCAAAATGCCGCCCCAGACGCCAAGGTGATGCTGCATGATAGACGAGAACGCAGCCTCGTAATTGCTCTCGATCGGTGTGAAATGAACGATCACGGCCATGCTGAAGTAGAGCACCATAGCGGCCAGGAACGACAGGCCCATCGCCAGCGGAAAGTCTCTCTTGGGGTTTCTGAACTCCTCGGACGTTCCTGCGGAGACTTCCCAGCCCGTGAAGGCAAAGAAGATCATCATGAACGGGACGCTCAGCTGGGAAAATCCGATGGTTGGACCACTCAAGGCGCGGGCTTCACGCATTTCAGCTGTAATACCGGACAGGCCAACCGCGACAATCAGCAGGAGCGAGAACAGGATTGCCGAGGCAACCATGGCCGAAATCCTTGACGCCGCCTCCGGTGAAGCAAGTTGCGTTCCGGTCGCGATCAGCAGCAGGGCGATTGCCAGAATTGCAGGATCCGCCGGAACCAGAACGGACAGATAATGGCCGCCGGTGAGTGCGATAGCGGGCAGGCCGAAGGAAACCGCGCCAAGGAAGATGAAGGAGCTGGCGATATAGGCATATCTGCCAAACGCCTTCTGCGCGAAGGAGGACACACCTCCCGCATCGGGAAATCTTGCCCCCATGATGATGAAGACAGACAGAAGCGGCAGAGCCACAAGGGCGCACAAGGCCCAAACCCAGATCGCGTTCTCTGCGGCCTGCTGGTAGGCAAGCCCCGGCAAACTCAGAAGCCCTGCGCCGATGACGATGTTGAGCATCAGGCCCGCCCCTTTCAGCGGGCCCAGCGTCTTTTTGAGATCCGTCATCTTGCGAAATCCACATTGGCAAAGGAAATCAGGTACTGCACATCCCCGAAACTTGCTTTCGAACCGTGCCTGACCCCTTTCGGAAGCTCGATCACATCCCCGGATTTGCAGACGGCTTCGCCGCCTTCCCAGTAAAACAAGAGCTGCCCGTTCAGCACGACAATGGTCTCGTCGGTATCGTGCTGGTGCCAGGAATGCTCCTTGCCGGACTGGTCGTTCTGAACTTCGACGCAGCCCTGTTCCGGCATGCAGCGTTCAACAAGCCCTCTGAAGTCCGACAGATCAGCAGCGGCTGAATGAACGACGACGGATTTTCCAGGTGATGAAATCATGCCACCTTCTCCTCTTCATTTTGGTTTTTCTTGGTAAAGCTGTGAAACGGGCAGGTGGCCGCACGGTTCTCGTCATCCAGAAAATACTGCGCGAACTCGCGGTTGTCGGGGTCGCCGTACAAGCCCAGATCCTGCGACGGATTGATCAGGTCGTATTGCAGAATGCGGGAACGGATTTTGGAGGTGGCTTTCTCGGCGGTCTCCCGTGTGTCCAGAATCCCGTTGAACACCCACCGCGGCTGGAACGTCAGCATGAAGCTCGAAAAGCGCCGCGACTGCCGGTTGACATGCGCGGGCGTGTTGCAGACCACAAAGATCTGTTCGCCGCCGAAACACCACTCCCATCCCGCGCTGTCGATCTGCGCCGGGATGGTCTCGGGCCACTCTGTGTCATCGGTCTGGTGGATACCATCCAGGGTTGACCAGAAGCGCGCGCGGTAGTGCTCAAGGCTCTGGATCGGACCCGGACGCGACAGCACGAGCAGGGAGGTGTTTTTCCCGAACGATTTGGCGTCTTTCAGATAGCACTTCAGCGCTGCAGACACTTCGCCAGGGTCCATATTTTCAGAAAAGGCAAACCGCAGCTGATCCGCTTCGAAACCGGCGACGCCAAAGGTGCAGGGGAAGAGCCGGGAGCGAGACCTGAAATTGGTCGCCAGCTCGTTAAAAATCTTTTTCTGCCAGGTCGTTGCATCGAATGCGCTGTCAATTTCAACCCGACTGTAGATAATCTTGGTGGTCATAGACTGTCTCTCATATCTTTGCTTGGGCCTCGCGCAGGGCGGATAATCTCTGGTAGTTCGAGGCTTGCCTGTGATATGAACGCCCAGACTGTTCCCAGATAGATGCATATTGGGAAAAGACGTTTCAGTTTGGGCTTAGGCACAGTCAATTGCGCAGAAACTGTATGACCTATGGATGGATTTCAGAGAAAAGTTATTCGCCTTCTGAGCGAAAACAGCCGGGCCTCAGTCTCTGACATTGCCTCAGAGCTCGGCGCGTCGCGCAAGAAGGTCAAAGAGACGATCGACCGCCTGGTCGACAAGAAGATCATCAAACGGTTCACGATTGAGCTTGCGGAGGACGCGGAATTCACCTCGCAACCTTTCAGAGCAGTCTTCAATATCCGCCTGGTCGCGCCAAACTGCAGGCAGCTGTTTGCCGACTTGCAGAAGCACGACGAGATCCTAGGCGCGTGGAGCATCTCATCCTCCGATATCGACATGATGGTGCTTGTGGAGGCCAAGGATGTGGAAGCTGTTGAGAACGTGCGCAACAGTGTTGCGAGGCACCCGCTGGTTCAAACAATGTACACAAATTCGATCCTGACAACGTGGCGCGATCCGCGATCCAATTCGCGGCGCGACGTCGAGGCGGACGTCTGACGAACCCCTCAACGGCCGCTGTCGAGCAGACCGGCAGAAGGTTTTGCGTTGCGGCTGACAGTGGCAGTACAATTTCCGGCCATAGGGCGGCGCAATACCCAGTCATTTCAGGTGCGGCCGGCGCCTTGGCCCATCAGGACCCACCGAAGGGCCATTTCAAGAGCTGTCTTTGCGCTGTTTTGCCCTGCTTTGCGCCAGGCGGCAGGCACGCTTAGCCTCGCCAGGCACGGTCTGCTTGCCACAGGGGGTGCAGGATAGCCCCTGACCTGCCCCCCGCGAAATCCCTCACCATGATGTAGAGTCTGCCCAACCTATGTAGGAGCAGACGAATGCGTAAGAGCCGTTACACCGAGGCGCAAATCATCGGGATGATCAAAGAGCAGGAAGCCGGGATGCCGACGGCGGAGGTGTGCCGCCGGCATGGGCTGAGCCCGGCGACCTTTTACAAGCTGAAGTCCAAGTATGGCGGCATGGAGGTATCGGAGGCGGCGCGGCTGAAAGCGCTGGAAGATGAGAATGCCAAGCTGAAGCGGCTGCTGGCAGACACGATGCTCGACAACGTGGTTTTGAAAGACCTGCTGGGAAAAAGCTGACGACACCGAAAGAGCGGCGAGAGGCAGCGCTCAATGCAATGCGGGATCATGACATCTCGCAGCGCAGGGCCTGCCGGCTTGTCGGTGTCGACCCCAAGACGGTCCGGCGCGAACGCCCGCCGGACCATCCTGAGATCCGCCAGGAGATGAAGGAGATCGCTGGCAAACGCCGCCGGTTCGGCTACCGGCGGATCGGCGTGCTGCTTGAGCGAAAAGGCATGATCATGAACCACAAAAAGCTTTACCGCCTCTACCGGGAGGAGGGTCTTGCAGTGAAACGGCGGCGGGGCCGCAAACGCGCCCGGGGCTCGAGAACGCCGATGCCCGAAGCCACACAGCCCAACCAGCGCTGGTCCCTGGATTTCCTGGCAGACAGCTTCGGCGCGGCGCGGAAGTTTCGCATCCTGGCCGTGAATGACGACTGCTGCCGGGAAAACCTGTGCCTGGCGGCAGACACCAGCATTTCAGGAGAGCGCGTTGCCCGGGAGCTGGACGCGCTCGTCCGGATCTACGGAAAACCCGCTTGCATTGTCAGCGACAACGGGACGGAATTCACCAGCCAGGCAATCCTGAAATGGGCCGACAGGAACGGGGTGGATTGGCATTACATCGACCCCGGAAAACCGCAGCAGAATGCCTTTATCGAGTCATTCAACGGCAGCCTGCGGGACGAGCTTCTCAATGAAGAGCTGTTCGATACCCTGGACGATGCCCGCCGCAAGCTGGCGCTGTGGCGCTACGATTACAACAACGTCAGGCCGCATTCTTCGCTGGGGAACAGAACGCCAATGCAAGCGCGGCAGGCGCTTGAGCTATTTGAGGGCTCCGCGCCTGCCGCGCTTGCCAAGCCCGAGACCGACGATTACCAAAACCAAACCCGCAGACTCTCCTCATGAACGAGGGACCAGCGGGGGGCAGGTCACCCCCAAAGCGTGCAAGATTGTGCCTCATTGGCAGCAAAAAACTGTGAAGATGGCGATCCCTGAAGGACTCGAACCCTCAACCTGCTGATTAGAAGTCAGCTGCTCTATCCAGTTGAGCTAAGGGACCGCGTGGCGCCAGTTATGACAGGCTCGTGCCGGGGGTCAAGCCGCGGCGCGCAGGTCCAGGTGCATAAAGACCGACCAGGGATCTTCGCCATAGTCCGCAAACGGCCCGCATTGCACAAAGCCAAAGGATTCATACAGGCGGCGCGACGGCAGGTAGTCGTCCGTGGAGCCGGTTTCCAGATAGATTCCGGTGGCGTTTTCACGGCGGGCCAAGGCCAGCAGGAAATCCAGCATCGCCCGCCCTGCCCCGCTGCCGCGGGCCTCCGCCAGCGTGTGCATCGACTTCAGTTCCCGCGCGCCGCCGCCCAGGGATTTCAGCGCCCCCATGGCAACAGCCTGGCCGTCCCTGCGCGCCAGAAAAAACTGCACCCCGGGCTCTTCCAGCCCGCTGCCGTCAAGCGCATGGCAGCTGTCCTCCGGCGACTGCGCCGCCATTTGCGACAGATGCCGCCGGATCATCGCGGCGGCCTCCGGCTCTGCCGGGCTGGCCGGGCTGATTTCGATACCGGACACCGGAACGCTGGCGCCTTCCGGGCTAATTTGGTGCTGTGGGTCAGCCATTTCGCCTCAACATCTTGACCTGGATCATCGCAAGCAGACGGCGCAGCGCGCGCCAGCCTGACACGAACCCTATCCGCTGTTTACTATCGGGGAAAGAAATTTTCCCGGCGCTTAGCCGCTTAGAAACCGGACCGCCGCGCGGGGCCGCAATGGTCCGGAAAACCTGCGCATGAAACCCGAAAAGGCATCCGCCGCGGGCCTCAGGCCCGCTCTTGCAGGCTGATCTCCAGTTCCTGCATCACCGCGCCGGACCCGCCCGCCATCAGGCCGGTGATCCGCCCGGCCTCCAGCCCCAGCTCAACGGTGATTTCACTGGGGGACGCCGGCACCATGAAGTGGCCCTGCTCGATCATCAGCCTGGGCTTGCGAACGCCAAGATGATCATAAAGCGCGCAGGCCAGCGGCCCGGCGGCCATGCCGGTGGCCGACTCCTCAGCAATGCCATAGCGAGGCGCGAACATGCGCGTTGTGGCATCGGCAGCGGTTGCCGCGGGATCCGTTGTGAACACGTAAAACCCGATCAGATCCAGCGCCTCGCTGATCGCCTCGATCTGCGGCAGCCGGGGCCGGATGGCCGCCAGAACAGCGGCGTCCCTGACCGCCACCAGCACAAAACTGTTGCCGGTATTTGCAAGCACCGGGGCAAACCGCGGGTCCAGGCTGTCCTCGTCCAGACCAAGCGCGGCCAGCACATCCTCCGCCCGGACGCCGCGGTCTGCCCAATCGGCGGCCGCCTCATACCGCGGCGCCAGCTGCTCCATATAGGCCGCGCCATCGCGGATGATGATCTTGCGCGGGCCGTCGACGGTTTCCTTCGAGGTTTCCCCCTCCGCCACCCGGCCGAGTTCGGCCAGATAGCTGAAGGCTGCGATGGTCGCGTGGCCGCAATGGGCGATGCGCCGGGCCGGGGTAAAGAAATCCAGCTTGAAGCCTTCGCTGCGGGAGCGCGAGACAAAGGCGGTCTCCGACAGCCCGACCTTCTGCGCGATCTCAAGCATCTGCGCGCCGCTGAGGCCATCGGCGTCCAGAACAACCCCGGCCGGATTGCCGCCGGTTGCCTGCACGTGCGCGCCGGTGCCGCGGCGGGTGACAAAGCCATTGACGATACGGGCGGTGACGGATGCGGTATTGCGGGTCATGCTGCGAACTCCTTTTCATGAACTCTCATCAGCATGATCGAACTCTTGTGCCTGTTATACTGATATAACTATGATCAGTATTCATGAATGACCCTGACAGCCTTCTCCCCAGACTGCTGCAAAGCGCCCCCCTGCTGGAGGCCATTGCGGAAGAACAGAACTTCACCCGGGCTGCCCAGCGGCTGGGGGTGGAGCAATCCGCGGTCAGCCACCGGATCAAGGCGCTGGAGGCGGCCCTTGGGGTGCCCCTGTTCGACCGCACCACCCGCCGGATCACCCCGACGGAGGCCGGCCGCATCGTCTGCGGCGCGGCGCAGCAAAGCGGCGGGATCTGGCAAGCGGCGCTGTTGCGGCTGCAGGACCTCAAGACCAGCCGCAGCCTGCGGCTGTCGGTGCCGTCGTCGGTTGCCATGAAATGGATCGTGCCCGCCCTGCAGCGCGCGCAGGACAGCGGCCTGGATCTGCTGGTCGACGTGGATGACCGCCTGGCCGACCTGCACGCGGGCGAGGCCAAGGCCGCGATCCGCTATGGCATGGGCCCCTACCCCGGCCTGCATTCAGAGCCGCTGCTGCAGGCTATGCTGCTGCCGGTCTGCCGCCCGGGGTATCTGGGGCCGCAGGCCTTGCAAGACTATTGCCAGCAGCCCGGAGCGCGGCTGCTGGTCGACCGTTCCGGCGAAAGCGACGGCACCGGGTTCAGCTGGCAGGCCTATTTCACCGCCTGCGGCTGGGACTTCGGCTTTGAGCGGTCGATCAATCCCTTTGCCCGCGCCGACCTGGCCATTCAGGCCGCCATCAGCGGCATGGGCATTGCCCTGGGCCGCAGCCTGCTGGTGGAACATGACCTGGAGGCCGGGTTTCTGGAAGCCGCCGGTGCGCCGGTCAAATCCCGCGCCCGCTACTGGCTGGTCACCACACCGGCCAATGCCGCAACCGAGGGGTATCAGGCCTTGCGCGGCTGGCTGCAGGCCGAGATTGCAAAGATGCGCAAACAGCAGGCCGCCTTGTTCAAACTGCCGTAACGGCGCGCGCCCGCGGGCTGGTGCCAGGCGCTCAATCCGCCGCCTTGACCCAGCGGGCAATTTCCTCAGCCGCAGTCTCCAGGTGCTGGTCCTGCGTTAGCCCGGTCACCCTTTTGCGCGGCTTCAGGTCGTGGTCGCCGTCGCTCAGCCAGAAAAACGAGACCGCATCGGACAGGTCATAAGACGCGGCCTCCGCCTGGGTGCCGAACGGGTCGCGGGTGCCCTGGCAGATCAGCGCCGGGGTTTTCAGCCCGGCCAGATGCGCGGTCCTCAGCTGTTCGGGTTTGTTCGGCGGGTGAAACGGGTAGCCAAGGCAGACCAGGCCGCGGATCCGGTTCTGCGCCCAAAGATCATCTGCAATCAGGCTGGCAACCCGGCCGCCCATGGATTTGCCGCCGATGAACAGCGGACCGCCGCAGGCGAGCGCCTCGATGGCAGTGCGGAATTCCTCCTGCAGCAGCTCGATCTTCGGCGGCGGCCGCTTTGGCCCGCCGCTGCGCCGGCCCGCCATATAGGCAAACTCAAACCGGACAACCCGCAGCCCGCGGGCGGCAAGCGCCTCTGCCATCGCGGTCATGAAGGGCGTGTCCATCGCCGCCCCGGCCCCGTGGGCGAGCAGCAGCGTCGCGCCGCCCGGCGCATCACCGTTCAGCAGAAACTTGGGTTCAGACATCGCGCGCGCCCCCGCTGCCCCGAAGAAACAAGACCCACAGTCCCGGGCACCGGCCCAGCGCGTTTCCGCAGCCCGGCAGCCGCTTCAACTGCGGCGCTGGCCTCAGTGGGTCCAGGGGCCGCGGCGGTTGGTGGCGAAATTGTCGCCATAGCCGCCCGGGCGGATGTTGGGCTTGCGCTGCTTGGGCTCGACGACCAGCGCCTCGATGCCATGGTCCTTGGCATATTCCAGCGCCGCTTCCTTGCTGTCAAAGCGCAGCTTGACCTGGCTCTGGGTGTCGCTGGAGGAGGTCCAGCCCATCAGCGGATCCACCTCGCGGGCGCTGGCGGGCGCGAATTCCAGGACCCATCTCCGCGTCTTCGCCATGCCCGAGGTCATGGCATTGCGTGCTGGCCGGTAAATCCGCGCTTGCATGGGCTGTCTCCTGGTGTCTCAACCTGTGAATCTCGAAGTTGCGCATTTATGCGCCGGATATGCGGCTGCAGCAAGGGAGCAAATGCAGCGTATTTCGACGGTTTTGCCCTGCTGCCACAGGCGTTTGGCCGCATCAGGCCCTGATGCCCCCTTGAACAAGAACAAAAACAGACCAAAATCAGCGCGGTCCCAAACGGAGTCGCCCGATGCCCTATGCCCATTCCGACAAGTCCATGCCGATGATGACCCAGCGGGCGCCGCAGCAGCGGCCCAAGCTGGAGGGCGGCAAGCGGTTTGTCATGAACACCACCTTCGATCCGGCAGGCGACCAGCCGGCCGCGATCAAGGAACTGTCGCAGGGCGTCCTGGAGGGCGAGCGCAACCAGGTGCTCCTCGGCGCCACCGGCACCGGCAAGACCTTCACCATGGCCAAGGTGATCGAGGAGACCCAGCGCCCGGCGATCATCCTTGCCCCCAACAAGACGCTGGCGGCGCAATTGTACGGCGAATTCAAGGGCTTCTTCCCGGAGAACTCGGTCGAATACTTCGTCTCCTTCTACGACTACTACCAGCCGGAGGCCTATGTGCCGCGCTCCGACACCTATATCGAGAAGGAAAGCCAGATCAACGAGCAGATCGACCGGATGCGCCACTCCGCCACCCGTGCCCTGCTCGAACGCGATGACGTCATCATCATCGCGTCCGTGTCCTGCATCTACGGCATCGGCTCGGTCGAAACCTACTCCGCCATGACCCAGGACCTGAAAGCGGGCGAAATGTACGACCAGCGCCAGATCATGGCGGATCTGGTCGCCCAGCAGTAC
This sequence comes from Leisingera aquaemixtae, assembly GCF_006740765.1. Taxonomy (GTDB): domain Bacteria; phylum Pseudomonadota; class Alphaproteobacteria; order Rhodobacterales; family Rhodobacteraceae; genus Leisingera; species Leisingera aquaemixtae. Next base: position 219,677 of record NZ_CP041159.1, on the reverse strand, counting down.
AAGCGCAACGACCAGGCCTTCCAGCGGGGCTCCTTCCGGGTCCGCGGCGACACGCTGGAAATCTTCCCCGCCCACCTGGAGGACCGCGCCTGGAAACTCTCCTTCTTTGGCGAGGAGCTGGAGCAGATCACCGAATTCGACCCGCTGACCGGCGAAAAGACCGGCAGCTTCGACCAGATCCGCATCTATGCGAATTCCCACTACGTGACGCCGAAGCCGACGCTGAATCAGGCCATCATCTCGATCAAGCAGGAGCTGAAGATGCGCCTCGACCAGCTGGTCGGCGAGGGCAAGCTGCTGGAAGCGCAGCGGCTGGAACAGCGCTGCAATTTCGACCTGGAGATGCTGGAGGCGACCGGCCATTGCAACGGGATCGAGAACTACTCCCGCTACCTGACGGGCCGCGCCCCCGGCGAGCCGCCCCCGACCCTGTTCGAATTCATCCCCGACAACGCCATCGTGTTCGCCGACGAATCCCACGTCTCCGTCCCCCAGATCGGCGGCATGTACAAGGGCGACCACCGGCGCAAGTTCACCCTCGCCGAACACGGCTTCCGCCTGCCCTCCTGCATGGACAACCGCCCGCTTAAGTTCGAGGAATGGGACGCCATGCGCCCGCAGTCGGTCTTCGTCTCCGCCACCCCGGCGGCGTGGGAATTGGAGCAGGCGGGCGGCGTCTTCACCGAACAGGTGATCCGCCCCACCGGTCTCTTGGACCCGCAGGTCGAAATCCGTCCGGTCTCGATGCAGGTGGATGACCTGCTGGATGAGGTGCGCAAGGTCACCGCCGACGGCTTCCGCACCCTTGTGACCACGCTGACCAAACGCATGGCAGAGGACCTGACCGAATACCTGCACGAACAGGGCATCAAGGTCCGCTACATGCACTCCGACATCGACACGCTGGAGCGGATCGAGATCCTGCGCGACCTGCGCCTTGGCGCCTTCGACGTGCTCATCGGCATCAACCTCCTGCGCGAGGGGCTCGACATCCCCGAATGCGGCCTCGTCGCCATTCTGGATGCGGACAAGGAGGGTTTCCTGCGCTCAGAGACCTCGCTGATCCAGACCATCGGCCGCGCCGCCCGCAACGCCGAGGGCCGCGTCATCATGTATGCCGACAAGATCACCGGCTCGATGGAGCGCGCCCTGGGCGAGACCAACCGCCGCCGGGAAAAGCAGATCGCCTACAACCTCGAACACGGAATCACGCCGGAGACGGTGAAGAAAAACGTCGAAGACGTGCTTGCCGGCCTCTACGAGGGCGACGTGGACATGAACCGCGTCACCGCCCAGATCGGCAAGCCGATGCACGGCGCCAACCTGGAGGCGCATCTGAACGGCCTGCGCGACGAGATGCGCAAGGCGGCGGAGAACCTGGAATTCGAGGAAGCCGCACGCCTGCGCGACGAGATCAAACGGCTGGAGGCGGTGGACCTCGCCATCTCCGACGACCCGCTGGCGCGGCAGTCGGCGGTGGAGGCCGCGTCCGAGGCCGCCGTCAAATCACGGGGGCGGTCAACGGCGGGCAAGGCGGGGACGCGGGCGTACCGGGGCAAATCGCAGAAGAAGTTTTCTTGATTCATTGGGGAGGGAAGAGCACCCTCCCCTCAATCAGGCAACCTTTCATCAGCTGACTGGGCAAATGCTCGCCTTTGAATCGGGAATTGTGTCCCAGCGTTTCCGCGAACTAAGTATTGATCCCCCAACAGCCAGTGGTACAAATTTGCATAGATATAATCCGGATGGATTTTCAAACCCGTTCCTCCAATTTGCCCTCGGCGATTTTGCAGGAACCCTGCTCTAATAGTTTCGAAATGATTGTCTGCATATCGAACTTGCCCAGCCACCATCGATACAGTGATTGCAGCCACTAAGTCTGCACATTGCAGAACTCGTGACAATCTAAATGGAATTGTCACAACATTCATAGCTAAGCTTTCGAAGTCAACGAAGCCCGTGCCATTTCTCCGAAGTTCCACGCAATCCGCCAACAATCTTTCCTCATCAGCGGGCCCTCCAGATGGCTTAGCTACGAACACCACACCATGCTCGTCACCCAAAAATGTGTCAAAGCGTTCAAGTGCGAGGTTCAATGCATCTGTCTCATGATCTTCGGCATTTTCCGTGGCGAATCGCCTTTCTGTTTCAACGACAGCAACCAGAAAGTTTGCCTCTGCTTGAAGACAAAGCTCCAAAGCTGCGTTCACAAATTGTGTTCGGTCGTTACCCTGTAAATTTTCGTACATCCAATCTGTACGGCGTGGAGACCACTTGAAAATTGCTCCATCAGGGAACCCGCTTTCCCTCATAAGTGCTTCTAAATTTGCCTCAAGTGTGCGTAGTGCTTCCGCATCGATTACTACTCCGCCAACACCAATTAGGTCGTTCATACCTTCGCGTGGGCATCGGCGTTGTTTAGTATCATCAAGAAAGAGGAATTTCATAAGCTTGGGCCTTATAATGGTTTTCCCAATGCGTAGCTTCGCTCCCGAAGACCTGCAAGCCAAAGGAGATTAAAAATCTGAAAACTCCCCCGCCGAGAAAGTCCCCAACACCCGCCCAAGGGGCGGGAGAAGCGTGCGCGAAGCGCGGTTTTGCCGTGCGACAGGCTCCACAAAGCCAGGGAAACCGAATTAACCATCTATCAATAAACAAAGTTTCTCAGCGAAACCCCTTTTCATTCACACCTCCAAAACCAAACCCGGCCAAAAGTCCATCCGCGCCTCCTGCGCACCGGAGAATCCGTCTCCGCAGGCCGGTTTAGAATCCGTCTCCGCCGGCCGGTTTCACCCAATCCGCCACCCGCCGCAGGCCCTCTGCACACATCCGGCAATTGAACTCCCCGGAAATTTATGCGCATCAAGCTCCTCATGATTTGCAAGCTGCCGCATATCCGCCCGGGCCAGAGCGTCGGGCTGTTGGGCGGGTCCTTTGACCCGCCGCACCGGGGCCACGCGGCGATTTCCCATGCCGCGCTCAAGCGCTTCGGGCTGGACCACCTGTTCTGGCTGGTCTCCCCGGGCAACCCGCTGAAGGCGCGCCAGCCTGCCCCGCTGGAGCGGCGGATCAGCGCCAGCCGCGGCCTCATACAGCACCCGCGCATCCATGTCAGCGGCATCGAGGCGGACCTCGGCACCCGCTATACCGCCCAGACCCTGCGCCACCTGCGCCGCCGCCATCCCGGCGTGCGCTTCGTCTGGCTGATGGGGGCCGACAATCTCACCCATTTCCACCGCTGGAAGGACTGGCAGCAGATCCTGGACACGGTGCCGGTGGGGGTGCTGGCCCGGCCCGGCGACCGGATCTCGGCCCGGTTTTCGCCCGCGGCCCGGATCTACCGCCACGCGATGCTGAAAGGCAGCGAAAGCCAGCTGCTGGCGCGGGCGGACAGCCCGGCCTGGTGTTTCGTCAACCTGCCGATGGTGGATGTCAGCTCGACCGCCTTGCGCGCCCGCGGCGAATGGTCAGCGGCGCAGCAGGGCTGAGGCCAGACCGGCGCTCAGCACCACCGCCAGCCCGGCCCAGGTCCAGGCATCCGGCAGCTGGCGGAACACCGCCCAGCCCAGCCCGACGGCCGCCACCAGCTGGAAATAGACCATCGGCGCCAGCTTGACCGCCTGCACCCGCCCGTAGGCAAACAGCAGCAGCAGGTTGCCCAGCATCGAAAACGCGGCACTCCCCACCGTCAGCGCCGCAGTCGGGGCTGAGAACTCCGGCAGGCTGGCAAGGCCCAAGGGCAGCATCAGGCAGGCCGACAGCAGCAATTGCGTCAGGCTCAGTTCCAGCGGCGAGCCCACCCCCGCCAGCCAGCGCGAGCTGGTCAGGAACCCGCCGTAGAAACAGCCCGCCAGCACCGCCCACAACAGGTTGACCGACCCGCCGGCCCCCGGCCGCACCACCATCAGCACGCCGAGAAATCCCAGCGCCATCAGCAGGCTGCGCGGCACCGTCGCCTGCTCCCGCAGCAGCAGCACCGACAGCACATAGCTGACCACCGGACCGATGAAGAAGGCGGCAAAGACATTGGCCAGCGGCTCTGTCATCAGCGCCATCTGGATCGAAAAGATGCCGCCGCTCAGCAGCCCGGCCCGCAGCCACAGCCGCCAGTCGCCCAGCAGCGTGAACGCCCGGCGCGGCACAAAGGGCAGGATCAGCGCGGCACCGATCGAAAACCGCGACCAGGCCACAAAAGCCGGCGTCGCCAGCCCGCTGCCGGTCAGCAGCTTCCCGCACAGATCGCCCGCCGGGATCATTGACATGGCCGCAAACATGAGGATGACTGCCTGAAACATGGCTGCCAGCGGTAGCAGGACTTTTGATGGGGCAAAACCCCGGACCTTGCGGCGCAGCGGCGGGGATCGGGTATTGAGGAAGAGCGGGTCCGCACCTTAAATATGAGCACGATGACTTCACGCCGGACGTTCCTTCTTTCCGGGCTTGCCGCACTGGCGGGCTCTTCTGCCCTGGCCAATGCGCCTGCCGTGTCGCTGCGCCCCGTTGCGCGCAAGGTCAGCTCTCTGGCGGCCGGCGCCGACGGGCTGCAGGCGCTGCTGTCTCGGGCCAAACTGCCGGGCCATGCGGTCTGTGCGGTTGCGGATGTGAAAACCGGCAAGCTGCTGGAGGCGTCCGGCAGCGGCGAGGCCCTGCCGCCGGCCAGCGTCGCCAAGGCGCTGACGGCGCTTTATGCGCTGGATGTGCTGGGGGCGGGCCACCGGTTCGACACCCGCCTTCTGGCCACCGGCGGCGTCGCCGGCGGCGTGGTGGGCGGCGATCTGATCCTGGCAGGCGGCGGCGATCCGATGCTGAACACAGACCATCTGGCGCTGCTGGCCAAGGCGCTGAAAACCGCCGGCGTGCGCGAGGTGCGGGGCAGGTTCCTGGTCTGGGACGGCGCGCTGCCGCAGGTGCCCGCCATCGACCCGGAGCAGCCCGATCACGTGGGCTATTCGCCTGCGGTCTCCGGCATTGCGCTGAACTTCAACCGGGTCCATTTCGAGTGGAAACGCGCCGCCAGCGGCTGGGCTGTCACCATGGACGCCCGCACCGAGAAATACCGCCCCGAGGTCGCCACCTCGCAAATGCAGATCGCCTCCCGCGCGGTGCCGGTCTACACCTATGCCGAAAAATCCGGCACCGACCACTGGACCGTGGCCAGCAAGGCCCTGGGCAAGGGCGGCTCGCGCTGGCTGCCGGTGCGCAATCCGGGCGCCTACGCAGGCGACGTGTTCCGCACCCTGGCGCGGGCCAACGGCATCGCCCTGCCCCAGGCGAAACCCGCCAGATCGCTGCCCCAGGCGCAGCTGCTGGCGCAGCATCACAGCCCGCCGATGGACGTGATGCTGAAGGCGATGCTGAAATTCTCCAACAACCTGATGGCCGAGATGATCGGCATGGCCGCCAGCACCGCGCGCAGCGGGCGGCCGGCGTCGCTCAAGGCCTCCGCCGCGGAGATGAACCGCTGGGCGGGGGAAAAATACGGCATGTCCGGCACCCGGCTGGTGGATCACTCCGGCCTGGGTGAAGAGTCCAGGATGACCCCGGCAGACCTCACGGGCGCGCTGGTGGCGGCCTACAAGGCCGGCCATTTGAAACCGCTTCTGAAATCATTCCAGTTGCGCGATGCCAACGGCCGCCCGGTCAAAAACCACCCGATCAAGGTCGCCGCCAAGACCGGCACGCTGAACTTCGTCTCGGGCCTCGGCGGCTTCATGACCGCGGCCGACGGCACCGAACTGGCCTTCACCATCTTCACCGCGGATCTGAAAAAGCGCGCCCGCATCCCCCGCGCCGAGCGCGAACGCCCCCAGGGCGCCCGCGGCTGGAACCGGCGCGCCAAGCAGCTGCAGCAGCAGCTGATCGAGCGCTGGAGCGCCGTTTACGGCAGCTGACAGCCGGAACTGGTCTGGGAAAATTACCCGTTACTGGACGTTCCGCCCAGACCAGCAGCATGGCAGATCCAGGCAAGGCGGCGGTGCGCGGACACCGCGGCAGAGCTTTGCAAAGGACGCCCTGATGACGGATTTCTTCAACGGACACGGCCAGCCCATTGGCGCGCCGCTGCCGAACTGGACCGGTGCCCGCGCGCCCGGACACACCGGCATGGCAGGGCGCTATTGCCGGGTTGAGCCGCTGGAGGCGGACCGCCACAGCGCCGATCTGTTCGCGGCGTTCCGGCAGGACCGCAGCGATGCGGTCTGGACCTATATGCCCTATGGCCCCTTTGCCGGCCCCGAGGCGCTGCTCACTTGGGTCGAGGCCAACAGCGGCGCGGATACGCAGCCCTGCTTTGCCATCGTGAACGGCGCCAGCGGCAAGGCAGAGGGCGTCGCCAGCTATATGCGCCTTCAGCCGGAACACGGCGTCATCGAGGTGGGCGGCATCACCCTCGCCCCACCGCTGCAGCAAACGCGCGCCGCGACCGAGGCGATGTATCTGATGATGGCGCGGGTGTTCAACGACCTGGGCTACCGCCGCTATGAATGGAAATGCGACGCGCTGAACGCCCCCTCCCGCCGCGCGGCGGAGCGGCTTGGCTTCACCTATGAGGGGCTGTTCCGCCAGGCCATCGTCTATAAGGGCCGCAACCGCGACACCGCCTGGTATTCAATTTTGGACAGCGAGTGGCCGCAGCTGGAGGCGGCTTTCACGGCCTGGCTCGATCCCGCAAATTTCGATGCAGACGGCCGGCAGAAGCAGTCTCTGGCCCGGCTCAGGGCGGCGCAGGCCGGGACCTGAGCGGCAAGGGCGCCGCTACCCCAGCGCCGCCGCCACCTCCTGCGCCAGCCGCTGCATCCGCTTCAGCCGCGCGCTCAGCGGGCGGCCTTTGCGGCAGGTAAGCCAAAGCCCGTGACGGCGCGGCCTCTGGAGCGGGACCACCGCCAGCAGGCCCCGCTGCGCATAGGCCTCAACCCCGCTGCGCGGCAGCAGCGTATAGCCGATGCCGCGCGCGACAGGGTCCAGGATCTGGCCGATCTGGTTGACATAGGTCCGCACACGCAGCCGGTCAGCGCCCTGATAGGCCTCCGGAAAGTTCAGCGGCAGCAGCTCATCCGCATGGGCAAAGCCATCGGGATGGGCGACAAAGCCGCGCGCCTCCAAAGCGTCGAACGTGATCTCCGCACCCGCATCCCGGACAGGCAGCACAAGGCAAAGCTCCTCCTCCCCCAGATGCTCCGCCTCCAGCCGGGGGTGGCCCGGGTCGTGGTCCAGAATGCCCAGATCGAACGCCCCCTCCAGAAGACCGCGCTTTATCGCCGCTTGCGGCGCCGCTTCCAGATGCGCGGTGAGGTCCGGCGCGGTCTCCAGCAGCGCCAGGATGCGGGGGTACAGCAGCGTTGCAAAGCTGCCGGAACAGGCGATCCGCACCTCTCCGGCATCGGGGCTGTCGGTGGCGATCGCCTCTCGCAAGCGCCGTTCCTCATCGCGGCGCGCCTGCCCCAGCGCCCGCACCGCCTCCCCCGCCGGGGTCAGCGAAAAGCTTTTGCCGTCTTGTGCAATCAGGCTCTGGCCCAGCTGCGCCTCCAGCTTGCGCAGATGCTGCGAGACACCCGGCTGGGTCATGTTCAGCCGCTGCGCCGCGCGGGTGAAATGGCCGGTCTCAGCCAGCGTCGTGAAGGTTTCGAGCCAGGTGGCGTTCAGCACGGACCATTACGCCATATTATCATTTCCATATGAAATGATAATTTCACAGGAGAGGGGCGAGTGTCTACCTTTCTGTCATCCCAAGCATGAGGAGACCAAAGATGACCACCACGCCCAGAACCTTCTCGCACATCGGCCTGTCGGTGCCGGACCTTGACGCGGCCGTGAAGTTTTACGCGGACGTCATGGGGTTCTACGTGCTGATGCAGCCCAGCGAAGTGACCGAGGACGACAGCGCCATCGGGCAGATGTGCACCGATGTGTTCGGCCCCGGCTGGACCCGCCTGCGCATCGCGCATCTGTCCACCGCGGACGGCATCGGCATCGAACTGTTCGAATTTGACGGCAACGAAGCGCCGCAGGACAACTTCCAGTACCGCAAGCACGGCACCTTTCATTTTGCCGTGCAGGACCCGGACGTCGAAGGGCTGCTGGAAAAGATCGTCGCCGCCGGCGGCAAGCAGCGGATGCCGGTGCGGGAATATTTCCCCGGCGAAAAGCCCTACCGCATGGTCTATGTGGAGGATCCGTTCGGGATCATCTTCGAGCTCTACAGCCACAGCTATGAGCTGACCTATTCAGCCGGCGCCTACAGCTGACGCCACGCATTGCCCGGGTCCCTGCCCCGGGCAACGCCGCTCTGTCTGAAGCCTCAGGCGGCACTCAGACCATATGGCGGGCACGCGCACCGCGCTCGATCGCGGCGGCGTGCAGCCGGTCGATGTTCAGCTCATAGCGGACCTCGGCCAGAAACTCGAGCTCGGTCTCGCCCAGGATGCCATCGGCAGCGGCGACATCGCAGGCCAGCGCATAGGCAGTCTCGAACAGCCGCTCCGGCAGGTCATCGCGGACCAGGCCGAACAGCGCCTCCAGCCCGTCCTCCTGCTCGAACAGGTCCAGCACGGTGCGCGACACCCGGCTCACCCGGTCGATGTCATAGTCGGCAAAGACCGGCAGCATGTTGACCGCCGACTGGATCTTGACCAGCTCCGCGGTGCGGATGTTTTCGTCCGAGGCCGAGACCGCCACCATCAGGGCCACAAGGCAGTCCTGCGGGGTCATCGGATGCGGGGTTTGCTCACTCATGGACGAAATCCTTATTTGCGCAGTATTCACTCCGACAGGATAGGTACGCCCGCGGGGAGGTTCAATAACAGGCTGTGCCCAAGCGCCGGTTTTTGCGCGGCGCAACGCCGCAAATCCCGGCTGTGGCGGGGCTGGCATTATTGACTCATGCTGCATCGGCACAATAGAGGGAAGGGCCGGATACATAGGGTATCCGGGCAGATCATGCGGCACCCCGAAGAACTGACGCAACCGCCGCCGATGGAGAACATGATGTCTGATGTGCGCGAAGAAGCTCTGAAGAGCAAAGCCTGGCCGTTTGAAGAAGCCCGCCGGGTTCTCAAACGTTATGCCAAGGGCGCGCCGGAAAAGGGCTATGTCCTCTTCGAGACCGGCTATGGCCCCTCCGGCCTGCCGCACATCGGCACCTTCGGCGAGGTCGCCCGCACCACCATGATCAAGAAGGCGTTCGAGACCATCTCGGACATCCCGACCCGGCTGATCTGCTTCTCGGACGATCTGGACGGGATGCGCAAGGTGCCCGGCAACGTGCCCAACCAGGAGGCGCTGGCCGAACACCTGCAAAAGCCGCTCACCTCGGTGCCGGACCCGTTCGGCACGCACGAAAGCTTCGGCCATCACAACAACGCCATGCTGCGCCGGTTCCTGGACACGTTCGGGTTCGAGTATGAGTTCTACTCGGCCACCGAATTCTACCGTTCCGGCCAGTTCGACGAGATCCTGAAGCGCGCCGTCGACAAATACGACGACATCATGGCGATCATGCTGAAGTCCCTGCGCGAGGAGCGCCGCCAGACCTATTCGATCTTCCTGCCGATCCACCCGGAAACCGGCCGCGTGCTCTATGTGCCGATGAAGAAGGTCTGCACCGAGACCTACACCGTCACCTTCGACGACGAGGACGGCAAGGAATGGACCCTGCCCGTGACCGGCGGCAACGTGAAGCTGCAGTGGAAGCCCGATTTCGGCGCCCGCTGGGCCGCGCTGGAAGTCGATTTCGAGATGTACGGCAAGGACCACTCCACCAACACGCCGATCTATGACGGCATCTGCCGGGTGCTGGGCGTGCCCGCGCCGGAGCATTTCACCTATGAGCTGTTCCTCGATGAAAACGGCCAGAAGATCTCCAAATCCTCCGGCAACGGCGTCTCGATCGACGAATGGCTGACCTACGCCTCGACCGAGAGCCTGGCGTATTTCATGTACCAGAAGCCCAAGACCGCCAAGCGGATGCATTTCGACGTGATCCCCAAGGCGGTGGACGAATACCACCAGCAGCTGCGCGCCTACCGCACCCAGGACCTGAAGACGCAGCTGAACAACCCGGTTTGGCACATCCACGGCGGCGACGTTCCGCAGTCAGATATGGTGGTGCCGTTCTCGATGCTCTTGAACCTCGCCTCCGCCTCCAGCGCCGAGGACAAGGCGACCCTGTGGGGCTTCATCAACAAATACGCCCCCAACGCCACCCCCGACACCCATCCGGGCATGGATCAGGCCGCGGGCTTTGCGGTGCGGTACTTCAACGACTTCGTGAAACCGGCAAAAACCTTCCGCCTGCCCACCGATCAGGAGCGCGCGGCGCTGCAGGATCTGGCGGATGCGCTGAAATCGCCGGAAGCCGCGCTGGCCGCGATTGCCAAGAAGAACGAGATCGCAGGCAGCACCGACCCGCTGCCCGAGGCCAATTTCGCGGATGAGGAATTCCTGCAGTCCGTGGTCTTCGCCATCGGCAAGATCCACGGATTCGAGCCGCTGCGCGCCTGGTTCTCGGCAATCTACGAGGTGCTGCTGGGCGCCTCCCAAGGCCCCCGCTTCGGCGGTTTCATCGCACTTTACGGGGTCGAGGACACCATCGCCCTGATCGAAAAGGCGCTGGCGGGCGAGCTGGCCTGAGCCTGCAATAAATAACAATCAGTTAGGGCGCGGTTTTCCGCGCCCTTTATTGTTTTCAGCCCCGCCGCGCACAGCGGCCTGCGGCCTTTCTTTGCGCAATAAAATTATCAGATCGCAAAAAACGTTTTGACGCAGCGTCACCTTGTCCTAACATTAAGAAACGGTCCGGGTCTGGCAGATGCGCAGTGTTCTGTTTGCGGGGGTAAGTGTTTTTCTTCTGACCTTCCCGGTCTTAGCCCAGAGAGAGCCGGTCGCAGCCGTGACCGGCTCTCAGTTTGAGATCCTCCTGATCAATGATGCTGAGACGGCGCTCACTTACGCCTGCCCGAACATCCGGCGGATTTCCGGCCCCCCGGAACGGGTCGCCCGGATGGTGCGCCGGGGCGCTCCAATGGTCTGCCGCCCGGCCGGGGCACGCTATCCTGCCCAGCGCGCGGCGGCGGGCTGCCTGTGGCGGCGGCCGATGGTCCCCGGCCGAAACGGCGCCGTGCACCCCCTTTATTACCAAATGGTTAATCTGAAAATCTCTCGGTAAATCAACGCGCTACACCTTCTTTAAGGACAGGATGAACGCGCCTGGCGGCAGGGCAGCGTACGCACCGCTTGGCAGGTTTTAACGCCGCTCCTGTACTTCCTTTTCCCCGAACGCGAGATGCGCAGCAGGAAAGGGTACTTCCATGAACAAGGCAATCACCGACGGTCTGCAGCTGATGCCCCCCGCCTTTGCGGAGGGTCTCAATGTCTGGTCCAGCGGCAACGGCACCCCCGGCTCGGACACCTATGACGGCGCCGCCAACGCGGTCTTTGTGGCGGCGGATGCGGACTTCGGCGGCTGTCTGGAGATCCAGAAGACCGAGAACATCCAGAAGCTGCGCTTCATGGGCCAGACGCCGCTGGAGCCGGGCTGCTACCTGCAGATCAAGGTGCGAATCAAGGCCGTCAGCGGCGCGCTGCCCGCGGTCCGCGTGGCCGGCTGGGCCGCGGCGGCGGGCGGCAGCCACATCGGCGGCGTGTCCGAATCCGGGATGCAGTATGCGCTCAGCCAATACGGCAGGGTGCTCGAAGTCACCGGCATCGTCGGCAGCGGCGACCGCCCCGGCGTGGATATGCCTTGGGGCCGCACCGCCGCCTATGGCCATTTCGGGCTCGACCTCACTGGCGCCAACGGCGGTGTCGTGCGGATCGACGATATCGAGATCACCGACATCACCAGCGCCTTCCTGCGTAAAATGCTGAGCGTGGTGGACGTGACCGACTATGGCGCGGTGGGCGATGGCAGCACCGACTGCACCGCAGCGTTCGAGGCCGCCGATGCCGCCGCCGCCGGGCGCCGCATCCTGGTCCCCGCGGGGGACTTCCACCTCGCCAGCACCGTGTCGCTGAGCCACGAAGCGGTGTTTGAAGGCACCGTGTCGATGCCCGCCAGCCAGATGCTGCTGCTGACGAAGAACTTCGATTTCCCCTCTTACGCGGCGGCCTTCGGCGACGAGGAACTGGGCTTCAAGAAGGCGTTTCAGGCGCTGCTCAACAACGTGGACCATGAATCGCTGGACCTGAAGGGCCGCAAAATCACCGTGACCGCGCCGCTGGACATGCAGGCGGCGGTGCCGAACAAGACCTCCTATGCCACCCGCCGGATCATCCGCAACGGCCAGCTGGAGGCCGCCAGCAGCGCCGCCTGGGACACCGGCACCGTCACCTCCCAGGCGACCTACAGCCCCTCGCGGTCCACCAGGCTGACCAATGTCGCCAATATCGCCAACATCAAGGTCGGCTCCCTGGTGGAGGGCGCCGGGGTCGGCCGCGAGATCTATGTAAAGTCCAAGAACACCGGCGCCGGCGAGCTGACGCTGACCGCACCGCTGTTTGATGCGGCGGGCACCCAGACCTTCACCTTCCGCGACTTCAAGTATCTGGTGGATTTCAGCGGCTTCAGCGCGCTCAGCAAATTCGGCATGGAAGGCATCGAGTTCCAGTGCAATGCCCGCTGCAGCGCCCTGCGGCTGGCGCCCTCGGGCTCGGTGTTCTCGCTGGACGGCTGCTTTTTCTCGCGGCCCAAGGACCGCGGCATCACCTCGACCGGGACCGGCTGCCAGGGGATTCTGGTCGACAACTGCCAGTTCCTGTCGGCAGAAGATCCGCTGGATGTGGAAGACCGCGTCAGCATCGGCCTGAACGTGAACGCCAATGATGCCAAGCTGCGCAGCAACCGGGCCACCAAGTTCCGCCATTTCGCCCTGCTGGCAGGCGCCAACAACACGGTAACGGGCAATCATTTCTTTCAGGGCGACAACGTGGCGAACGGGGTCCGCTCTGCCGGGCTGGTGCTGGCTGCCAACAACTGCACCACCACCGTGTCGGACAATTACATCGACAACTGCTTTATCGAATGGACCAACGAGCGCGACCCGGCGCCGGACTTCACCACCGGCTTCTCCTTCAGCGCGCTGTCGGTGACCGCGAATGTGTTCCTGTCCGGCGACGTGGCGCCCTGGTTCAGCTATATCGTGATCAAACCCTACGGCAGCGGCCATTACCTGAACGGGCTGTCGGTGACCGGCAACAAGTTCCGCTCGCTCAACGGCAGTATCGACCGGGCGGAACGGGTTGATACCAGTTTTTCGGACCTGAATTTCTCCCGCGCCAATGATGTGGTGTTCGAGGGCAACATGTACCACAACGTCACCACCCATACAGCCAACCCCCTGCGGGTACGGCACAATCAGTCCTCGGCGTCGTCGTCCTGGGCGGTCAGGGCCAATGGGCAGCTGCCGTTTCAGGGCTACGCGCGCTATGTCGACAGCGTGGTGCCGCAGGGGCCGGTGCGCACCGGCGGCAACAGCACCCGCTACAGCATGCCCTACTGCGATACCCAGCAGGGCGCCAATAACGACGAAATCCGCCTGCGCTGGCAGGAGGCGCTGAAGGGCGAGGTTCAGGTGCTGCTGAGGATGGACGCCTAGGGCCGGGGCGGCGGCTGCAGATCGGCGGCGTCAAGATGGAAGGCTTTGCCGAAACCGCCATTCAGATAGGCCGCCGTCACCCGGAACCGGACAAAGCTGAAATCGGCCAGCTGCAGATACAGCTTGGCCTTGGGCTGGCGGCGCAGGTAATGCGCGGCCAGCGGGCCGTACTCCGGGCTTTGGCGGCCGAGGAAGTCCGCCCGGCAGATCAGGCTGAGGCGGGGATGGCTGAGCGCATCGCCCTTGCCGCCCGGCTCCCCCACCAGCAGCGAGCAGGCCGGGGTCTGGCGCAGCGCGCGGGTGTGCTGGGCCAGGTCCGAGATCAGGCTGACCGGCCCGCCCTGCGGATCCAGGCCGAACGCCACCCTTGTGACCAGCGGGGTGCCCTCCTCCAGCAGCACCCCAAGCGCGGCAAAGCGGGCCTCTGCCATCAGGCTTTGCGCCAGCTGGCGGGCATCGTCATCGGCGGGGCGGACGGGCGCGGGCATGGGCACCTCCTGAGTTTGGCGCAGGGTTCAGAACTTCTGCCACAAGCCCAGTTTCAGGCCAAGGCTGCGCTGGCCTGCCTGGCGGTATTCCAAGCCCACAATCAGCTCCCGCTTCTGCTTCAGCGGGTAGCGCAGCGAGGAGGTCAGCGCATAGGTAAGCTGCCCGCCCTCCGGCTTGGACAGCTCGGCCTGCAGCATCGGCGCGGCCTTGCCGGGACGGTTCAGCCCGATGGTGGCGTCCAGCTTCCAGATCGCGTCCAACCCGCTGTTGCGCAGCTCATACGCGGCATCAATGGCCAGCCAGCCGGATCCGCGGCCGGTCTCGATACCGCGCCCGTAGGACAGGGTGGTTCTTTGCATCAGCTGCCACAGGCCCCGGTCATGATTGCCGCCCGCCGCGGTCTCCACCGCCAGCCGGGAACGCTCGCCGGTGTGCAAGGGCAGCCGGGCAAAGAGCAGCGCATGGCCCGACACATCCGCGTTCCGGTTCAGATCAACCCCCAGGGTCAGCTTGGGCGTGACCCCAAAGGCGCCGTAATAGCCCAGCTCATACGCGGCGGCGCGGCCGCTGTGCCGCCAGGCGGCGCTGGCGGCTGCGAAACCGTGGCCCGGCTGTTCCAGCCACGCCCCGCCAGCCGCCGGCTGGGCCAGCGCCAGGGCAAGAGCGGCAGCAAAGGCAGGTTTCATCCCGGAGCCTCAGGGTTGGCGTGCGCCAACGGTTCCGCGTTATGGTTAAGGTTGTGTTAACTGCCCCCAAAGACCTCTATGCGCGCACGCCCGAAAAAACCCGTGCGCTTTCGCCGCGAACAGGCGTAGGCTGGAGGCAGTCAACGGAGGAGCCAATGCCGAAAATCGCAAAAACCGCTGATATCCAGACCGTTATCACCACCTTCGAGATGACGCCCGGGACCTGCCAGGACCTGCTGGAGGCGCTGGAGGATGCCTATCGCGAGTTCATCTCCAAGCAGCCCGGCTTCATTTCGGCCGGTCTGCACGTGAATGACGCCCAGACCCGCATCGCCAACTATTCGCAGTGGCGCCGCCGGGAGGATTTCATGGCGATGCTGCGCAGCGCGGAAATGCGCGAGCGCAACCGCAAGATCAATGAGCTGTGCCGCAGCTTTGAGCCGGTGATGTACGATGTGGCGGAGGTCTTTGGCTCGTAACCCTCTGCCCCGCCCCGCGGGCCGGCGGCTGCCTTGACGCGGGTCAAGGCAGGGCGCTGCGGGCCCCGCTACTCTGACTCAGGTTTCAAGCAATGGAGGCGACCTATGTATCATAACGTTCTGGTGCCGATTTCCTTTGATCCGGAGCGCGATATCACCGGGCCGCTAAAAGTGGCACGGCTGCTTTCGGCGCCTGGGGCCAAGGTGACGCTGCTGCATGTGATCGAACAGGTCCCGGCCTATGCGATCTCCTATGTGCCGGCGGATTTCATGGAAGACACCCGCCAGGCGCTGCAGGCGGAGCTGGACGGGCTGGCGCAGACCCTGCCCAACGCCGAGGGCGTGCTGGTGGAGGGCCATTCCGGCCGCACCATCCTGGACTGGGCCGAGCAGAACAAGCCGGACCTGATCATCCTCGCCTCGCACCGCCCGTCGATGCAGGACTTTCTCTGGGGGTCGACGTCGGGCCATGTGGTGCGCCACGCGGCCTGCGCGGTGCATGTGGTGCGCTGACGCGGCGTCGGCGGCGCAGGATCAGGCCGGCACCGCCTTTTTCAGGAGGTGCCAGGCCAGCCGCACCGCGGCGCCCGGCAGCATCGCGGAGCGCAGCAGCACCTTGTTGGAATTCACCGCCTCGGCGATGCGGGCATAGTGAACCTGTTTGTCCGCGGGCGAGCGCAGCAGGACCGTTTCAGCCTGCTGCATCGCCCGCTCCGCCTGCCGTTTGACCTGCGGCACCGCGGCCGGCTTGACCGCGCGGTAGTAATTCAGCCCCTTGCGCACCGGCGCTTGCGCCGGGTCGAGGTTCTGTTTCACGGCCTGCGTCAGGGTGTCTTCGACCTGCACCAGCGCCTTTGCCGCCTCGGCATAGGACTGGTTGCTGTCCAGTTTCTGCGCCGCCAGCTTGTAGGTGTGGCGGTAACAGTCGAATTTGTAGACTTGCGGCAGCTCGCCGCAGCGGTCGAAGCCGCGGGTCAAGGTGGTGACAACCGCCCGCGTGGTTTGCGCACTGAGCCCGCTGCTTTGGCCGCCGCCGCCTTCTCCGCCGCCGCCGCCACCGCCTTCGCCGCCCCTGGCATGGGCCGGGGCCGCCGCGAGGATCAGGGTCAGCACCCCTGCCTGGATGGTCTTTCTGCTCATCTTCCGCCTCCGTGATTTTCCGGCCAGCTTATCATGGGTGAGTTGCGCAAAAATGGGCGGAAAGCCGCAAATTCTCCTTTTTTGCGCTGCCTTTGTCTTGCGCAGCACAGCCGCACTGCCCACGTGAAGGGCAGGAGTTGAGGAAGGAGACGCAGATGCAGTGCCCGATTGACGGAACCACATTGGTCATGGCCGACCGTGCCGGGGTGGAGATCGACTATTGCCCGCAGTGCCGCGGAGTGTGGCTGGACCGGGGCGAGCTGGACAAGATCATCGAACGCTCTGCCCAGCCCGCGCAGGCCGCGCCGAAGCCGCCGCGCCATGAGGAGCGGGGCGGGCATCACGATCCGCGCTACAACAAGCCCTACAAGAAGAAGAGCAAGAAGAACTTCCTGGAAGATCTGTTCGATTTCTGACGCACCGGCAGGCGCCGCCCCGGCGATCGGGGCAGCTGGCCGGCGGGGCAGATCAGCGGGCCGCTGGCGCGCGTGTCAGTGGTCAGTGGACCGTGCAGAAAGAGCCGTGCTTGGCGTCCTTCATCAGGGTGTCGAAATCGTCCCCCTTCATTTCGATCAGCGTCTTGTGGTCGCCGGCCTCGAACCAGACCTTGTCCAGGCCGGTCAGGCTGTCGTCGATGACGGTGGGCACGTGGTAGGCCGCGCCGACGCAGGGCGCCGCGCCCGGGTCGCAATCGTCAAAGACCTGGTTCAGCTCATGTTCCGGCGCCAGCCCCAGGCGGCGGTCCATGATCGTTTGCAGCGCGTGCAGGTCAACCGTCTGGTTGGACGGCACGACGGCCAGGACCGGGCCTTCCTCCATATGGATCAGCACGGATTTGGCCAGGTGATCCCCTGGCACATGCGCCGATTCCGCGCATTCTGCCGCAGTGGCGGTATAGGGATGGCGGACGGTGCCGAACGGCAGGCCCTGTGCCTCGAGATGATGTTTCAGGCGTGAGGCGATCATCGTGGGGTCCTCCTGTGCTGTGAAGGCCCCCGGGCCGCTCTGGCTCAGGTCTGGGCTGCCTACGGGCCGGGTCGGTCCGTATTCCGGCGGCGTCGTCAGGTCTGGGCGCGGCAAACGGCAATCCGGGGCGCCCTCGTGTTTCTGGTGCCCCCCACTTTGCGCCCGATGGGGTGAGTCGGGCAAGGGCGGCTTGCCGGCGCCCTGTCTGCCCTTCGCACCCAGGCCGCCGCAGAGCCCGCATCCCTCATTGCCCCCCGTCCCCCCTTCGGCTATCACACCAGCCAGCAAATTCCCCCCTTAACGGAGCAATCAGATGGCCTCCTACCAGTACGTCTACCACATGCAGGGTGTCTCCAAGACCTACCCGGGTGGCAAGAAATGCTTTGAAAATATCCACCTCTCCTTCCTGCCCGGCGTGAAGATCGGTGTGGTCGGCGTCAACGGCGCCGGTAAGTCCACGCTGATGAAGATCATGGCGGGCCTCGACAAGGATTACACCGGCGAGGCCTGGGCCGCCGAGGGCGCCAAGGTCGGCTACCTGCCGCAGGAGCCGAAGCTGGACGAGAGCCTGACCGTGCGCGAGAACGTCATGCTGGGCGTCAAGGCCAAGAAGGACATCCTCGACCGCTACAACGAGCTGGCGATGAACTACTCGGACGAGACCGCCGAGGAGATGGCCAAGCTGCAGGACGAGATCGACGCCCAGAACCTGTGGGACCTGGACAGCCAGGTGGACGTCTCCATGGAGGCGCTGCGCTGCCCGCCGGACGATGCGATGCCCGCCAACCTTTCGGGCGGTGAGCGCCGCCGGGTGGCGCTGTGCAAGCTGCTGCTCGAAGCCCCCGACATGCTGCTGCTTGACGAACCGACCAACCACCTGGACGCCGAGACCATCGCCTGGCTGCAGCAGCACCTGATCGACTACAAGGGCACCATCCTGTGTGTCACCCACGACCGCTACTTCCTGGATGATATTACGGGCTGGATCCTGGAGCTCGACCGCGGCCGCGGCATTCCCTACGAGGGCAACTATTCCAGCTGGCTGGAGCAGAAGGCGAAACGCCTGAGCCAGGAAGCCCGCGAGGACAAAGCCAAGCAGAAGACGCTGGAACGCGAGCTGGAGTGGATGCGCCAGGGCCAGAAAGCCCGCCAGGCGAAATCCAAGGCCCGTATCCAGGCCTATAACGAGATGGCCAGCCAGTCCGAGCGCGAGAAGGTCGGCCGCGCCCAGATCGTCATTCCGAACGGCCCGCGCCTGGGGTCGAAGGTGATCGAGGTGAACGGCCTCGCCAAGCACTATGGCGACAAGCAGCTGATCGAAGGCCTTGAGTTCTCGCTGCCGCCGGGCGGCATTGTCGGCGTGATCGGCCCCAACGGCGCCGGTAAATCGACCCTGTTCCGGATGCTGACCGGCCAGGAGCAGCCCGACGAGGGCTCCGTCGAGTACGGCGATACCGTGAAGCTCAGCTATGTCGACCAGTCGCGCGACGATCTGAACGACAACGACACCGTGTGGGAAGCGATCTCCGGCGGCGCCGAGATCATCGAGCTGGGCGACGCGCAGGTCAATTCCCGCGCCTATTGCTCGTCCTTCAACTTCAAGGGCGGCGACCAGCAGAAGAAACTGTCGCTGCTGTCGGGCGGTGAGCGCAACCGGGTTCACATGGCGCGGCTGCTGAAAGAGGGCGGCAACGTGCTGCTGCTTGACGAACCGACCAACGACCTGGACGTGGAAACCCTGCGGGCGCTGGAAGACGCGCTGGTGGATTTCGCCGGCTGCGCCGTGGTGATCTCGCACGACCGTTTCTTCCTCGACCGGATCTGTACCCACATCCTGGCCTTCGAGGGCGACGCCCATGTGGAGTGGTTCGAGGGCAACTTCGAGGACTACGAGGAGGACAAGAAGCGCCGCCTGGGTCCCGACGCGCTGGAGCCCAAGCGGTTGAAGCACAAGAAGTTTGTGCGGTGAACTGACATCAGTCAAATATGTGCCAGGGGAAACTCTGGCACATTTTTTTTGCGTTTTCCCAGGTCGTTCCGGGGCAGCGCAGACGCGCGGAAAATCTAACGGCGGCCGTGCGCCCGCCGGGCAGAACGTAAGCGTTATTTTCGCCTTCAGGACTCAAATGCCCTCGGGTCCGAATGCAGGGGTGTCAGCGAGGCGGGACTGGCATGCCTGACCGGCGGCGCTAAACTAAGGAGGATTACGAAGCACGCAAGGGCGAGCAGCGGTGCCAGTTTGAGGTTAGTGTATGTTCCTATCCGACGAGTTTGTTTACGTTGACTTGAACAAGACGGGTAGTGTGTCTGTTTTGAATTGGCTGCACGCGCTCGAATTTCCGCCGCGACAGGTGACACACCACTTGAAGCCTGATGAGGCTATCGTCTCAAGCGGCATTCTGAAATTTGCGACGATCCGAAACCCTTGGGATTATTACCTTTCTCTCTGGTCTTACGGCGTAAAGCAAAAAAGGAAATCGGGGCCCTACCTGGCTCTGACACAGTTCCGGCCATTGAAGAGCCGTGGTTACACACAGAACCCGTTCCGCGCGGTCTGCGGGTTTGTCCCGGCCCTTCTTGCTGCAGCACGCCAGGACTGGACAGCAAATCTGCACCTCTATGCCGATCCGAACAATCCCGACGCTTTTCGGACATGGCTTCGCAAAGTAATGGATCCCAAGCTGGCGCCCTTGCTGTCTGGCGCATATTATTCCTCGCGCCTTCACAGCCACAGCGGCCTTTACAGCTACCGGTTTTGCAACCTCTACTGCGCCGGCAGCAAAACCCTGCACTCGGGACATCTGCGAGATCCCCAGTCTCTTGCGGATTGGGCCGAAGAAAACTGTTATATTGACCGTTTTCTGCATACCGAGAGCCTTGCGGCCGATTTCCGGTCGGTCATGCTCGACCACAGGCTGGCAAGGGCCGAAACGCTGGATTGCGTGATTGGCGCGGGCAAGCCCATGAACGCATCGCGCTCGGCAGCCGCGAAAAGATCGGATTTTTACGATATGGAAACCCGGCAGCTCGTCGCGGACCGCGAGAGCCTGATCATCAACCGGTTTGGCTATGAGTTCATGGAAGAGTGAGCCCCGCCAGGGGCGTTGCGCGACAAAGCCGCTCTGACCGCGAAACAGCGCCCGCCCGCCAATTATTTACGCTGGTTTCTATACACTTCCGGAATCTTAACGCTTTGATAACCTTCTTGGCCGGATGATGGCCGCAGAAGCAGACGGGCAATGGGGCCGTGCTGCGCGGATCGGGGAGGCATCATGGCTTGGGCAGGCATTTTCCTTGGAGTGATCGCGGGGCTGTTCGCTGCGGTTTACGGATATGCGGCATTTGGGCTGCCGGTCTGGCTCTGCCTGCTGATGTACCCGGCGGCGGGCACGGCGGTGACCCTTGCGGCGACCGCGCTGCTGGCCTGGCGCAGCTTTCCCCCCGGCCCTGCGGGCGGAGCAGGCGTCTGCCAGAGAGAGGCAGCCGCCGCCTGACACGGCCAGCGCAGCGCGGCGGCGGGATACGGCAGAGGCCGGAATTACCACCAAAGGCATAGCTGAAAGCTGATATTTCCACTTATGAGGCGGAAAGCCTCCTCTTTTGCACAGTTGTTTCGCGGTACTCCTGTTCTACCTTTCTGTAAGCGATCAAGGCGCATTGGAGACCAAGCATGGCCTGGGTGAGTTCTGTCATAGGGGCGGTTGGCGCCTTGG
The DNA here is from genome assembly GCF_006740765.1 of Leisingera aquaemixtae. Lineage (GTDB taxonomy): Bacteria > Pseudomonadota > Alphaproteobacteria > Rhodobacterales > Rhodobacteraceae > Leisingera > Leisingera aquaemixtae. The sequence goes on along the minus strand of NZ_CP041159.1, from coordinate 198,615 downwards.
GCCTGTTGCTTGCCGCTGTGTTCCTTGGCGGCTGGCCCGTTTGGCTCGCCCTCCTGCTTTATCCTTTTGAGGCCGCGCTTCTGGCATTTGCCGTGATCGCTTCGCTGGCCTGGCGCAGCAGCCGCAGCAGCGCAAAAGCCAGCCAGAGGCCGGACAAACCGCAGGGGCTGGGTCAGCGGCCGTTCTGAGCGCGCGCGGGGCCGGCCGGAAGCCTGCCTCAGCCGCGCAGCCAGCTGACGATCTGACCCTGCCGCATGGCGCCGGCCTGGCGCTTTTTCTCCTTGCCGCGCTCAAAGGCGATGAGGGCGGGAATGCCGCGGATCCGGTAGCGGGCGGCTGCGGACGGGTGATCCTGGGTGTTGAGCTTGACCAGCCGGGCCTGCACGCCCAGCGTCTTGGCCGCCTTGGCAAATTCCGGCGCCATGGACCGGCAGGGCCCGCACCAGGGTGCCCAGAAATCCGCCACCAGCGGCAGGTCATCGTTCTGCACGGCTTTCTGCAGGATCGCCGGATCCACGTCTGCCGGCGTGCCCGGCAGCAGCGCCGCACCGCAGGTTGCGCATTTCGGGCCGCGGCCCAGCTTGTCCTCCGGCACCCGGTTCAGCTGGGCGCAGGACAGGCAGGTCAGGGTCTTGGCTCCCATGGGTTCGCCTCCTCAAGCAGTCGCATGGCCTTGGTATAGCCGCCCGGCGCGGCGGCGCAAGGCTGCAGGCAGCCGCCCGCTGCCGGGGGCGCGGCGGCGGGGTCTGCCGCCTTGGGCGGCGCTGCATGCAACACTTGCCCGCGCGGGTGCGGAAAGCCGTTGACCGGCCGCCGTTCCAACCGGAAGATGAGGGGACCTGCAACAGACTACGGGGATATGGCCATGATTTCACGCCGGAAGATTCTGAGTTCGGGCACCGCAGCCGCCGCAGCCACTTTGCTGCCGCTGCCTGCCCTGGCCCGCACAAAAGACCCAGTGGTGTTTGACCCGGCCCCGCAGGAAGTGCGGATCAGGAAGGATTTCGCCCCGGGCCAGATCCTGGTGCTGCCGCGCTCCTATTACCTGTATTTCGTGACCGATAAGCGCAAGGCGATCCGCTATGGCGTGGGCGTCGGCAAGGCCGGGCTGGAATTCACCGGCCAGGCGGTGATCCAGCGCAAGAAGGTATGGCCCACCTGGCGCCCCACCGACGAGATGATCGAACGCGACCCCAGAGCCTATGCCAAATTTGTCGACAATGAATACATCCAGCCCGGCGGGCCGGACAACCCGCTGGGCGCGCGGGCGCTCTATCTGTTCCAGAACGGAGTCGACACCTACTTCCGCATCCACGGCACCAACCAGCCGCAGACCATCGGCCACTCGGTGTCGAACGGCTGCATCCGGATGATGAACGAGCATGTGGTGGACCTGTACGAGCGGGTGCCGCTGGGCACGGTTGTAACGGTGCTTTAGGCTCTGACCTGCGGAAATTTGCCGCGAACCCCTGTTTTACACCGCATTTTTCTTGCACCAGAGGGGATTCGCACCCAATTCTGTCACGGCAATGTTACGCGAATGCTATCACTGTGCCTCACCCGGCGCGGTCATGAGCATCTGCTAACCTTGCCGGACTGCCGCATAAGCGGGCAGGGAACTGAAGACGACTTAGGAGAAATCGACGATGGCCACCGGCACCGTCAAATGGTTCAACACCACCAAAGGCTATGGCTTTATTGCACCCGAAGACGGCGGCAAGGACATTTTTGTCCATATTTCCGCTGTTGAGCGTTCCGGGCTGACCGGCCTCGCGGACAATCAGAAAGTGACCTATGAGCTGCGCGCAGGCCGCGACGGCCGTGAATCCGCAGTGGATATCGCGCTGGTCTCCTGATCCGGATCTTCCGATCTGCTTTGAAAATTCCAAAACAGCCCTGACGGCCGGGGCTGTTTTCAGCTGCCGATCGCGGCGATCAGCTGCAGGGCCGCCGGCCCGATGGCAGCGGCATTCAGCGCCACCCCCCGAGCGTTGGGGTGGATGCCGTCGTCCTGCATGAGGGCCTGCGCCGCCGCCGGGTCCCCGCCCGCTTCTGCTGCCATGCCCGCAAAGGCATCCGGGTGCAGCACCGCGCCGAACTCTGCCGCCAGCTCCGGGTAGATCGCGTCAAACGCCTGCTTGTACTCCGGCCCGTAGTTGCGCGGGGCTTTCATGCCGATCAGCAGGACCTCAACCCCCTTGTCCTGCGCCGTCTGCAGGATGCGGGTCAGGTTGGCGCGCGCCTCCTGCGGCTCAAGCCCGCGCAGCATGTCATTGCCGCCCAGGAGCACGATCAGCCCGTCGGGGTTGTCTGACAGGGTCCACTCGGCGCGCTCTGCCCCGCCGGCGGTGGTGTCGCCGGAAACGCCCGCATTCTGCAACACGGCCTCGGCGCCGTTTTCGTTCAGCCAGCGTTCCAGCTGCGGCACCAGCCCCTGCCCCTGCGGCAGCCCGTAGCCCTGCACCAGGCTGTCGCCCAGGGCGGTGATCCGCAGCGGATCCGCCCAGGCGGGGGCGGTGAAAAGCAGCAAACTCAGCAGTGCCAATGTCTTGCGCATGGCGGCAAACACTCCATATCCGTTAGGTGCACCCAACAGGCAGGCCCGATGACCGATCAAAAAAGCCCCGTTCTTCATCTCTTAGATGCGAGTTTGACCCTGAATAGCAATACCGGCCCGGTGGAGATCTTGCACGAAATCTCGCTGGACGTGCGGCAGGGGGAAACCTTGGGGCTGGTGGGGCCGTCCGGATCGGGCAAGTCGTCGCTGCTGATGCTGATGGGCGGGCTGGAGCAGGCCACCGGCGGCCGGGTGACGGCCCTGGGGGCGGATCTGACCGCGATGGATGAGGACGCGCTGGCCCGGTTCCGCCGCAACAACATGGGCGTGGTGTTCCAGAGCTTTCACCTGATCCCGACCATGACCGCGCTGGAAAACGTGGCAACGCCGCTGGAGCTGGCGGGCGTCAAGGATGCCTTCCCCCGCGCCCAGGCAGAGCTGGAGGCGGTGGGGCTGGGCCACCGGGCGGGCCATTTCCCGGCGCAGATGTCGGGCGGCGAGCAGCAGCGGGTGGCGCTGGCGCGCGCCCTGGCGCCGCGGCCTGCGATCCTGCTGGCGGATGAGCCGACCGGCAACCTGGACGAGGCCAACGGCCACGCGGTGATGGACCTGCTGTTTGGCTTGCGCGACCGCTATGGCGCGACGCTGGTGATGGTCACTCACGCGCCGGAGCTGGCGGCGCGCTGCGACCGGGTGGTGCGGCTGCGCGACGGGCGCATCGATGGGGACGCCGCGCGCGAAGCGGCCGAATGAGCGGCTCCGCCCTCCGCCTGGCCTGGCGCTTTGCCCTGCGGGAGCTGCGCGGCGGGCTGAAGGGCTTTCGCATCTTCCTCGCCTGCCTGGCGCTGGGGGTCGGGGTGATCGCCGCCATCGGCTCCATCCGCGCGTCGATCGAGACCGGGCTGGAGCGCGAAGGCGCCACGATCCTGGGCGGCGATGCGGAGCTGAACTTCACCTACCGGTTTGCCAACGAGGATGAGCTGGCTTGGCTGCAACGGACCGCGCTGCGCTATTCCGGGATTGCCGAGTTCCGTTCCATGGCCACGGTGGGCGAGGAGCGCGGGCTGACCCAGGTGAAGGCGGTGGATGGGCTATACCCCTTGAAGGGGGAGATGAAGCTGGCGCCGGAGATGCCGCTCGATGCCGCGCTGGCCGGTGCGGACGGCCTGCCCGGCGCGGTGATGGACCGGGTGCTGGCCGACCGTCTGGGCTTGCAGCCCGGCGACAGCTTCCGGTTGGGCACGCAGGATTTCGCCCTGATGGCGATGATCGCGCTGGAACCGGATGCCGCCGCCTCCGGCTTTGAGCTGGGGCCGCGCACCATGGTGCGGCCGGAGGATCTGGGGGAGTCCGGCCTGCTGGAGCCGGGCACGCTGTTTGACACCAAATACCGGATGGAGCTGCCGCCGGGCAGCGATCTGGCCGCCTTGCAGGCCGAGGCCGAAGGGCTGTTTGAGAGCACCGGCATGCGCTGGCGCGATGCCAGGAACGGCGCGCCGGGGATCACCGCCTTTGTCGAGCGGCTGGGCGGGTTCCTGGTGCTGGTGGGCCTCTCGGGCCTGGCGGTGGGCGGGGTCGGCGTCTCTGCCGCTGTGCGCGCCTATCTGGCGACCAAGACTGCAACCATTGCCACCCTGCGCACGCTGGGGGCGGAGCGGCAGACGATTTTCCTCACCTACTTCCTGCAGATCGGCGCGCTGACGCTGGTCGGCGTGGGCATCGGGCTGGTGCTGGGCGGGCTGGGACCGCTGCTGCTGGGGCCGCTGATTGCGGCGCAGCTGCCGTTTCCGGCGGTGTTCTCGTTCTACCCCTCGGCGCTGGCGGAGGCCGCGGTCTATGGCGTGCTGACCGCCTTCATCTTTGCGCTCTGGCCCTTGGCGCGGGCCGAACGCATCCGCGCGGCCTCGCTGTTCCGGGATGCCTTTGCCAGCCGCACCCGGCTGCCCGCGCCGCGCTACCTGCTGGCGACCGCGCTGGCACTGGCGGCGCTGGTGGGGCTGGCGGCGTGGTTCAGCGGCTCGGCTCAGCTGACGCTGTGGACCGCGGGCGGGCTGATGGGGGCGCTGCTGGTGCTGCTGGTTGCCGCGCTCGGCATCGGCTTTGCGGCGCGGCGCGGCGCCGGGGCTGCGCGCGGGCGCCCTGCCCTGCGGTGGGCGCTGTCCTCCATCGGCAGCGCGCGCGACGGGGCGGTGCCTGCGGTGCTGGCGCTGGGGCTGGGCCTGACGGTGCTGGCGGCCATCGGCCAGATCGACGGCAACATGCGCCGTGCGATTGCCGGCAACCTGCCGGATGTGGCGCCCTCGTATTTCTTCGTCGACATCCAGCGCAGCCAGATGCCTGCCTTCCTGGAGCGGGTGGAGAACGATCCCTCCGTCACCCGGGTGGAAAACGCGCCGATGCTGCGCGGGGTGCTGACCCGGATCAACGGCCAGCCCGCGGCAGAGGTTGCGGGTGATCACTGGGTGGTGCGCGGCGACCGCGGCATCACCTATGCCGCGGCCCGGCCCGACAGCACCGAGGTCACCGCCGGCAAGTGGTGGCCCGCGGACTATTCAGGTGATCCGCAGATCAGCTTTGCCGCCGAGGAGGCCGAGGAACTGGGGCTTAGCCTGGGCGACACGCTGACGCTGAACATTCTGGGGCGTGATATCACCGGCACCATCACCAGCTTCCGCAACGTGGATTTCTCCACCGCGGGGATGGGGTTTGTGATGGTGCTGAACGAGGCTGCGCTGGCCGGTGCGCCGCACAGTTTCATCGCCACCGTCTATGCCGAGGAGCAGGCGGAGGCGGCGATCCTGCGCGATCTGGCCCGCGAGATGCCGAATATCACCGCCATCCGGATGCGGGATGCCATCGACCGGGTGTCCGACATCCTGCGCCAGCTGGCCGCCGCCACTGCCTATGGCGCCGCAGCGACGCTGCTGACCGGGTTTCTGGTGCTGCTGGGCACCGCGGCCGCCGGAGAGCCCGCCCGCCGCTATGAGGCGGCACTGCTGAAAACACTGGGCGCGCCGCGCAGGCAGATCCTGGCCAGTTTCGCGCTGCGCTCGGCGCTTTTGGGGGCGGCCGCCGGGCTGGTGGCGCTGGCGGCAGGCATTGCCGGGGCCTGGGCCATCAACGCCTATGTGTTTGAGACAGGATACACGGTGATCTGGCCGAACGCGGTGATGGTCATTTCCGGCGGGGTGCTGACCACGCTGCTGGCCGGGCTGGCCTTTGCGCTGCGGCCGCTGGCAGCCAAACCGGCCCGCATCCTGCGGGCCCGCGAATGATCAGCGCTGCGGCGGCGGCCTCAGCGGGCGCCGCAGGACACCGGCTGCAGGATGCGCAGCAGATCGTGGTTGTCGCAGACCAGCGATTCCAGGGAAATGTCGTCCAGCGAGGCATAGAAGGCCTGCGCGGCGTCGGCCAGCGCCACCTTCAGGCGGCAGGCCCCCGCCAGCGGGCAGGTGTTGTCCGCATCGGCAAAGCATTCCACCATCGGCAGGTTGCCCTCGACATCCCGGAACACGTCGCCGATCCGGATCTCCGCCGCGGGCCTGCCAAGGTTCATGCCGCCGTTGCGGCCGCGCTGGGTCGCCAGGTAGCCCAGCTGGCTCAGCTGGTTGATCACCTGCGCCAGGTGGTTTTCCGAGATGTTGCAGCATTCGGCAATCTCGGCCTTGGTCACCAGGCGGTCTTCATGGGCGGCGCAATACATCAGCAGCCGCACCGCAATGTTGGTCCTTTTGGTAATCCGCATGGGTCGCTCCCGCAGCTATGGTGCATCGCTTATTGCACATGGCGCGAAAAAGCGGTTTGACATACATCAATAACCGGAATTGCGGCGGAAAGGCGCGCGGATGACGGCTCCTTACTTCTTTGGATACGGCAGCCTGGTGAACACGGCGACGCATGGCTATGGCGGCGCGCAGCCCGCCCGGCTGCGCGGCTGGCGGCGGGCCTGGGTGCATACGGACCTGCGCGAGGTGGCGTTTCTGTCGGCGGTGCCCTGCGCCGCCAGCACCATCGGCGGGCTGATCGCCGAGGTGCCGGGCGCCGACTGGGCGGCGCTGGACGCCCGCGAATTCGCCTATGAGCGGCTGCCCGCATCGGACAAGGTGCAGCACGCGCTGGCGGGATCGCCGGAGATTTCCGTCTATGCGGTGGCGGCGGACAAGCAGAATGGCGCCACCGAGCAGCACCCGATTCTGCTGAGCTATCTGGATGTGGTGCTGCAGGGCTATCTGCAGGTGTTCGGCGAGGCGGGCGTGCAGGAATTCATCGCCACCACCGACGGCTGGAACGCCCCCCTCCTGGATGACCGGGCGGCGCCCCGCTATCCGCGCCACCAGCACCTGAGCCGGGCGGAGCGCGCGCTGTTCGACGATCTGATCGACAGCACCGGCGCGCGCAGGATAAGCTCCGCTCATGATTGAGCAGTTCCTTTTGTACCTCAGGCGGATTGCCCGCAAGCTCTGGTTCCGGGTGGTTCTGATTTCCGTGCTGTCGCTGCTGGCGCTGCTGCTGGCGCCGCTGGCCAAGCCGCTGCTGCCCGACAGCCTGAGCGAGGACTTCGGGCGCGAGGCGGTGCTGCCGGTGCTGACGATCCTGGCGTCGGGCATGCTGGCCGTCACCACGTTTTCGCTGAACGTGATGGTCAGCGCCTACCGCACCGCGGCCTCGATGGCGACGCCGCGGGTGTACCGGCTGCTGCTGGAAGATACCGTGACCCACCGGGTGCTGGCGACCTTTGTGGGCGGGTTCATCTTTTCGCTCAGCGGGGTGATCCTGTTCCGGGCGCGCTATTACACGCCCGAAGGCGCCCTGGTGGTGTTCGGCATCACCATCGTGGTCGTTGTCCTGATCGTCGGTGCCATCCTGCGCTGGATAGATCACCTGTCCGGGCTGGGCAGCATGGACCATACGCTGCGGCTGATCGAATCCCGGACCCGCGACAGCATGCGCGCGCGCCTTGACATGCCCTGCCTGGGCGGCCAGCGCTCTGACAGCAGCGATGTTCCCGCCGATGCGGTGGCCATCCCGGCCTCCCGCAGCGGCTTTGTGCGCTTTGCCGGGATGGCCCAGCTGAATGAACTGGCAGAGGAAGCCGGCACCGAAATCACCCTGGCAAAGGCGCCCGGCGAATACATCCTGCGCGGCCAGCCGGTGGCCTGGGCCGCTGCCGGAGACAACGACTTCTGCAAGGCGGCCTCGAAGGCGATCGACATCGGCGACGTGCGCAGTTTCGATCAGGACCCGTCCTTTGGCCTCACCCTGCTGGCGGAGACGGCGCAGCGGGCGCTGTCGCCCGGCATCAACGATCCGGGCACCGCGGTCGAGGTGATGGGACGGCTGGGGCGGCTGCTGTGGGAGACCATGCCTGCCGATGAGATCAGCAGCACCCGGAAGCCGGAGTTTCCCAACGTGAAGGTGCCGCCGGTGACGGCGCGCCACCTGCTGCGCTGCGCCTTCCCGCCGATAGCCCGCAGCGGCAGCGATTCGCCCTCGGTGATGGGCTGGATGCAGAAGACCCTGCAGGAGCTGGAAAGCCACTCCAACCCGGAAATGGCCAAGGCGGCGGCGGAGATGCGCAAGGAGCTTGGCGAGGGCGGCAGCGGCTGATCCGCGGGCCGCGGCCCACCGGGCGGTCCGCTGTTTTGCTGCGGTCCTGCGGCGCGCTCCCGCCTGTTCAGGCGCAGGCAGGCTGCCCCTCTCTCAGTTGGGCATGGCACCGCGCCAAGGCGCGGTGCCGCGCCGCGCGTCCGCGCGGCGCCCGGCCCAACCGCAGGGGATGCATCTGCGATGCAGCTCCGGCGGACGGGAGCGCCGCCGTGCCGCCCCTTGACGGAACCGCACGAAAAAAGGGCGGCCCCTGCGGCGCCGCCCCGGATCTGTGTCTGACCGGCTTTTTCCGCCGCGAACCGCCTCAGCCGCGGGCGCGGACGGTGTCCATCAGCGCCAGCAGCGCGGACATGTCGGGGCCGCGCTCCATGCCGGTCACGGCCTTCCTGAGCGGCATGAACAGCCCCTTGCCCTTGCGGCCCGTCGCTTCCTTGACGGCGGCGGTCCACTTGCCCCAGCTGTCGCTGTCATAGGGGCCTTCAGGCAGCAGCGCCATCGCCTCGGCGATGAAGTCCTTGTCCTCATCGGCCACCAGCGGCTCGGCACCGTCGCGGCACAGCTCCCACCAGCCCGCGAGATCCTTGAGTGTAGTGATGTTTTCCTTGGCCATGTCCCAGAACGCCGACTGTTTCTCCGCCGGGACGCCCAGCGCGTCCACATGGGCTTGCACCGCCGCCAGCGGCAGCGACTGCAGGTAGCGGGCGGTCAGCGGATAGAGATCCTCGACATCGAACTTGGTCGGCGCGGCGCCGAAGCGGCTGATGTCGAAACCGTCGATCAGCTCCGCCAGCTCCGACCGCAGCTCCACCGGGTCGGAGGAGCCCAGGCGCGCCATCAGACTGAGGAGCGCCATCGGCTGCACACCGGCTTCGCGCAGGTCGCGCAGCGCCAGCGTGCCAAGACGCTTGGACAGTGCTTCGCCCTGCGGGCCGGTCAGCAGCGAGTGGTGCGCGAAAGACGGCACGGTGCCGCCCAGCGCCTCGATGATCTGGATCTGGGTGGCGGTGTTGGTCACGTGGTCAGAGCCGCGCACCACATGGGTCACGCCCATTTCGGTGTCGTCCACAACCGAGGCCAAGGTGTAGAGGAACTGGCCGTCGCCGCGGATCAGCACCGGGTCGGAGACCGAAGCCGCGTCGATGGAGATATCGCCCAGGATGCCGTCGGTCCACTCGATCCGTTCCTGATCCAGCTTGAAGCGCCAGACGCCGTCGCCGCGCTCGGCGCGCAGCTTGGCCTTCTCCTCCTCCGGCAGCGCAAGTGCTGCGCGGTCATAGACCGGCGGCTTGCCCATGTTCAGCTGCTTCTTGCGCTTCAGGTCCAGTTCGGTCGGAGTCTCGAACGCCTCGTAGAAGCGGCCGATCTCGCGCAGCTTGTCCGCCGCAGCGACATAGCGGTCGAGCCGCTCGGACTGGCGCTCCACCTTGTCCCAGGTCAGGCCCAGCCATTCCAGGTCCTGCTTGATGGCATCGACATATTCTTCCTTGGACCGCTCCGGGTCGGTGTCGTCGATGCGCAGGATGAAGGTGCCGCCGGCCTTGCGGGCGATCAGATAGTTCATCAGCGCGGTGCGCAGGTTGCCGACGTGGATATAGCCGGTCGGCGACGGGGCAAAACGGGTGGTGGTCATCACGAGTCTCCTGTTGCCTTGCCCCTTGTCACATGGGCCGCGGTTTGTCCAGTTTCGGCAGCGGGCGCGCGCTTGGCGCGCGGGCCTCCGGCGGGAGTATTTCCGGAAAGATGAAAGCCGCGGCCCGTCAGTCCGGCTGCACCGGCCAGATTGCATTCAGGTCCTTCAGCCCGGTGCGGATCAGTTCGGCGAGCACCTCCAGGTCGATGTCGGCGAGCTTGTTCACATAGAGGCAGCTTTTGCCAAGCTTGTGCTTGCCGAGGCGGGAGAGGATGGCGCCGTAGTCCTGATAGCCCGGCATGATGTAGATCGAGTGGCGTGCTTTTCGCGGCGAGAAGCCGGTGGCGAGGAAGTCCCCCTCGCGCCCCGAGGCATAGCGGAAATGGTAGCGGCCGTAGCCGACGAGTGACGGCCCCCACATTTGCGGCCTGTAGCCGGTCACCCGGCGGAACAGCGCATCCAGCTGCTGCGCTTCCGCCGCTTTGCGGTCCGGTTCAACACCTGCGATAAACGCCTCGACGCTTACCCCGGTCGGAACGGTCTTGTTCTGGCTCATCACGCTGCCTCCTGACCGCATCCTAACCCGCCTCACGGGATTGTTTACAGCCCTCTGCCGCCGGAGCGCTAGGGTAAGGCCAGTCCAACTCCACCGGAGGTTATGCCATGACTGTTTCCCTCTCCCGCCGCGCTGCCCTGGCCGGGGCCGCCGCCCTGCCCCTGGCCGGTGCCGCAACGCCGCTGCTGGCCGGCGCCCATGGCGGCCGCGCCGAAGCGCCGGTTGCCCATTCGTTCAAACTGGCGGAGATGCCGGTCACCACTCTGCTGGATGCTTCGGCGCAGCGGGAGGAGCCGAAAGCCATCTTTGGCGGCAATGCAAGCGATGAGGAGTTTGCGCAGGTGTCGCAGGAGAATTTCATCTCTGCCGGCACCGTTCAGTTCTATTTCACCCCAACGCTCGTCGATACCGGCGGGGAGCTGGTGCTGTTTGACACCGGGCTGGGCAATGGCGGCATTGCCAGGGCGCTGGCCGCCGCTGGGGTGACGCCGGACCAGATCAACGTGGTGGTGATCACCCATATGCATCCCGATCACATCGGCGGCCTGATGACCGATGGCGCGCCAACCTTCCCGAACGCCCGCTATGTGACAGGGGCGGAGGAATACAATTTCTGGTCCAAACGGGATCCGGGCGACCGGGTGGGCGATCTGGTGGCCCAGAACATGACGCCGCTGGCGGAGAAAACCACCTTTGTCGACGATGGCGCCAGCGTGGCGCCGGGGATCACCGCAATGGCCAGCTTTGGCCATACCCCGGGGCATATGTGCTATATGCTGGAGAGCGGCAACCGCCAGCTGGTGCTGACGGCGGATCTGGCCAACCACTATGTCTGGAGCTTTGCCCGGCCCGACTGGGAAGTGAAATTCGACATGGACAAGGCGGCGGCAACGGAGTCGCGCCGCCGGGTGCTGGGGATGCTGGCGGCGGACAAGCTGCCGATGATCGGCTATCACATGCCGTTCCCGGCGGCGGGCTTTGTCGAACCCCGCGGCGAGGGGTTCCGCTATGTGCCGGTGAGCTATCAGCTGATGGGGTAAGGGAAGCGGTCAGTAGCCGCTTTGCGGCCCGTATCTGCTGCCGTCGGTAAAGCGCGACAGGCGGAAGTCATGCGGATCCACCACGGGGGTGTCGCCGGTCACCAGATCGGCGGCCAGTTTGCCCGCGGCCGGGCCGATGCCAAAGCCGTGGCCGGAAAACCCGGTGGCGATGAACAGGCCCGGCAGCTCGTCGGCCTGCGAGATCACTGGGATCGCGTCCGGGGTCACGTCGATCAGCCCGCCCCAGCTTTGCACCACATCGGCGCCCTGCAGCACCGGAAAGGCCTTTTGCGCCGCCGCCCAGCCGCTTTTCAGCGCCTTCTGCGACGGCGCCGGGTCCAGCACCCGGCACAGCTCGAACGGGGTTGTCTGCAGCGGCTGCCAGCGGCGGGCCTGCGCCGCCTCCTCGCGCCAGCGGCTGGTGACGCGGAATTGCAGCGCGCGCCATTCGTGGCGGAGGCTGGGCAGAAACGTCCAGCCCAGGCGGAAGCTGTCGGGCACGATATCGACCATGTTCTCCAGCGCGTCCGAGACCGTGTAGCCGCAATCGGCCCGCTTGCGCAGGCCCAGGTTTCCGGTGCGCACCGCGATGTCCGGCCCGCCCTGCACCGGCGAGGTGCGCAGGACCGAGTTCAGGACCTTCAATTGCGGCAGGCTGATGCCCGCATTGCCGAGAAACAGCCGCGACCAGGCGCCGCCCGCCACCACCACCGCCGAACAGGCGACGCGGCCGCGTTCCGTCATCACGCCGCTGATGCGCCCGGCCGATGTTTCGACGCTGCGCACCGCGCATTCGGTCATGATCTTGGCGCCCGCGGCCTGGGCGGCAGTGGCAATTGCGTGGGTGGCCATCTGCGGCTCGGCCCGCCCGTCCATCGGCGTCAGCAGGGCGCTGCGGGTTTTGGTCTGATGGCCCGGCATCAGCTGCGCCAGCTGCGGCCCGCGCACCATCCGGGCCGCCTGCCCCCAGCCGTCGAGGTTGCGCAGCCAGCGCTCCAGCTGCGCCTCGCGCTTGGCTGTGTCCGCGGTGTAGAGAATGCCGGAGCGGGTGAACCCGGTGTCCTGCCCGGTGCGCGCCGCCAGCCCTTCCCAAAGCCGCAGCGATTCCGCCATCAGCGGGATTTCCCGCGGATCGCGGCAGGAGATCCGCACCCACCCCCAGTTGCGCGAGCTTTGCTCGCCCGCGATCTGCCCCTTTTCGCACAACAGCACAGAGTGGCCGCGCTCAGCCAGTTCCAGCGCGGTGGCCGCGCCAATGATGCCGCCGCCGATCACCACGGCGTCGACAGCCTTGGGCAAGGCCAGATTGGATTGGAAATGAGGCAGTCTCGGTCCAGGCATGAGGCCTCTATGCCCGCTGCGGATTCGGCGGTCCAGCGTCCACGCGGCCGCCTCTGCCGCGCATTGCGGTATTGTGTTTTTTTCGCCGCATATCAGGACTTTACCGTTACGGAAGCTGCCCGGAGAAAGGGCCGAAAGCGCGGAAAAGACCCGCGCCTTCAAGGGGTTAACGCGCGCCTCAGGTAGGGTCGCGCCAGCGGTTCACAATCGGGTACCGGCGGTCCAGCCAGAACGCCCGCGGCGTCAGCCGGGCGCCGGGCGCGGACTGGAAGCGTTTGTATTCGCTGATATAAAGCAGATGCTCGACCCGTTTGGCCACATCCCGGGAAAAGCCCGCCGCGACACAATCCGCGATTGAACCCTCCAAATCGACCAGAATTTCCAGAATGGCGTCCAGTTCCGGGTAGTCCGGCAGGCTGTCGCTGTCCTTCTGATCTTCGCGCAGTTCCGCCGAGGGCGGCTTGTCGATCACATTGGGGCGGATCACCTCGCCCGCCGGACCCTTCATCCAGGGGCGGTGGTTGGCGTTGCGCCAGCGGCAGGTCTCGAACACGCGGGTTTTGTAGAGGTCCTTGATCGGATTGTACCCGCCGTTCATGTCGCCATAGATGGTGGCATAGCCCACGGCGACTTCGGACTTGTTGCCGGTGGTCAGAAGCATCTCGCCGAACTTGTTGGACATTGCCATCAGCAGCAGGCCGCGCAGGCGGGACTGGATGTTTTCCTCGGTGATATCCGCATCGAGGCCGGCAAACAGCGGCGCCAGGGTATTTGTGATGGCTTCGCGCCCTTCGCTGATCGGAACAAAGTCGTAGCGGACGCCCAGCGCCTTGGCGACGGCTTCGGCATCGTCGAGCGATTCCCGGCTGGTGTATTCCGACGGCAGCATCACGCAGCGGACATTCTCAGCCCCCAGCGCATCCACCGCGATGGCCGCGACAATCGCCGAGTCGACGCCGCCGGACAGACCCAAAAGCACCTTCTTGAAGCCGGTCTTGCCCATGTAGTCGCGCAGGGATTCCACCATCACCCGGTAGTCCTGCTCCCATTCGTCCGGCAGATGCGCCTTTTCGCCTTCCTCCACGCGCCAGCCGTCCCCGGTGCGGATGAGGTCGAGCTGGGTGATGCACTCGTCGAACAGCGGCATCTGCACCGCCAGCGCGCCGCCCGGGTTCAAGGCGAAGGAACCGCCGTCGAACACCTGGTCGTCCTGGCCGCCCACCATGTTCAGGTAGATCACCGGCAGATGGGTTTCGACCGCCCGCGCCACCATCATGTTGAAGCGCACTTCCATCTTGTTGCGGAAATAAGGCGAGCCGTTGGGGATCAGCAGGAACTCGGCGCCGGTCTCGGCCAGGGTTTCCGCCACATCCTCATGCCAGCCGTCCTCGCAGATGGGGGAGCCGATGCGGGTGTTGCTGACGGAATAGGGGCCGCCCAGCGGCCCGGCCTCGAACAGGCGGACCTCGTCAAACACGGTCTCGTTCGGCAGGTGATGCTTGAGGCTGCGCGAGGCGATCTTGCCGTCCTTCAGGATCAGATAGGCATTGTAGAGCCGGCCGCCCTCGACCCACGGCCCGCCAATCGCCAGCGCCGGGCCGCCGGTGCAGTCCGCCGCCAGCTTTTCAACCTCGGCGATGGCGGCCTGGTGGAACACCGGCTTCATCACCAGATCCTGGGTATTGTAGCCGGTGATGAACATTTCCGGCAGCGCCACCAGATCGGCGCCGGCCTCGCGGCCTGCCTCCCAGGCGGCGCGGGCCTTGGCGGCGTTGCCTGCCAGATCGCCCACCGTGGGGTTCAGCTGCGCCAGTGTCACGCGGAAACGGTCTGCCATGCTGCATCGGCCCTTTGCAAAAATCCTTCTTCAGCCATTTACCAGATTGACGGCCAAGGAAAAGAGCAAGGGCCTGGTGCCGGGGAAAAGACATTGCGGCCCCGCCTGCGGTAGCTTAGTTTCCGGGCGAGCAACCCAATATGGCAGCAGCACCGTAATTCCTGGGCAGGCAGAGGTTTTGAATGACCCGTTTCGGCACCGCAATCGCGCTTTCCACGATCCTGGCACTGGCCGCGCCGGCCTTTGCCCAGGAGGGGGAGATCATCACCACGCAGGATGAGATCGGCGGCGTCTACGAGGGCACCTTCAAAGGCGGGCTGCAGCATGGCACAGGCACTTACAAGCTGCCGAACGGCTATGAATACACCGGCGAGTGGGTCGAGGGCGAGGTCCGCGGCCAGGGGGTGGCACGGTTCCCGGACGGCTCAATCTATGAAGGCGAGTTCGCCCAGGGCAAGCCGCACGGTCTGGGCAAGCTGACCCGCGCTGACGGCAGCACCTATGAGGGCGAATGGCAGGACGGCCAGATCCACGGCGACGGGGTATCGGTCTATGCCAGCGGCGTGCGCTATCAGGGCAGCTTTGCCAATGGCAAGCGGCACGGCAAGGGCGTGATGCAATCGCCGGACGGCTATACCTATGACGGCGACTGGGCCGAAGGGCGCCAGCAGGGCCAGGCCAAGATCACCTATGCCGAGGGCACCGTCTATGCAGGCAGCGTGGCGGATGGCCAGCTGCAGGGGCAAGGCCGGCTGGAGACCTCGGACGGGCTGGTCTACGAAGGCGAATGGATGACCAGCCAGATGCATGGCACCGGCCGCCTGGTGCAGCCCAATGGCGACATCTATGAAGGCGCGCTGCAAGAAGGCCGCCGCCACGGCACCGGCACGCAGACCTACGCCAATGGCGATGTCTACACGGGCGACTTCCTGGACGATCAGCGCCACGGCACCGGCACCTTCACCGAGAAGGACGGCTACAGCTACACCGGCGCCTGGGTGAAGGGGCAGATCGAAGGCAAGGGCAAGGCTGTTTATCCTGACGGATCGGTCTATGAGGGCGATTTCCGCGATGATCTGGCCGAAGGCCAGGGCAAGATCACCTATCCCGACGGCTCCACCTACGAAGGCGAATGGGTGGCCGGGGTGATCGAGGGCAAAGGCACCGCCACCTACCCCAGCGGGATCAGCTATACCGGCGGCTTCAAGAACGCCAAGAACCACGGCCAGGGGGTGATGACCTATGCCGACGGCTACCGCTACGACGGCGGCTGGCAGAACGGGCAGCGCCACGGCGAAGCGGTGGTCACCTATGCCGACGGCTCGGTCTACACTGGCGCATTTGCCGACAGCCAGCGCCACGGGCAGGGCAAGATCGTGATGCCCGACGGCTTCACCTATGAAGGCGAATGGCAGGAAGGCAAGATCTATGGCCAGGGCGTGGCGACCTATGCCAATGGCGACGTCTACGAGGGCAGTTTTGTCAACGGCAAGCGCCAGGGGCCCGGCACGATGAAATATGCCAGCGGCCAGAAGGCGGACGGCACCTGGGAGAACGGCGCGCTGGTCAGCACCGGGGCAGAGGGCGCCAGCCAGACAGAATAGGCCCCGATGAATAAAGGGCGCGCCAGGGCGGCGCGCCTTTTTCGTTTTCAGCCGATGCGGATGCGGCTCAGGTGATCCGGCATCGCGACGCCCTCCAGATTGGCAGGATCCGGCTGCGGCGGCTTCAGCTCCATCGCCATCGGCACCACGCCCGCCCAGATCGGCAGGGCGTAATCCTCCTCGTCGTCCTTGGGCGCTCCGGAGCGGATCTTGGCCGCCCCCTCCTCGATCGGCATCCGCATCAGGGCGGTGGCCTTCAGCTCCTTCCGGGTCATCGGCCGCAAGGCGTCCCAGCGGCCGGGGAAGATGTGGTCGACCATCGCCTTGAGGCTGGCCGCCTTGGCCTCCTCATCCGTGACTTTCTCCGCCATCCCGAACAGCATCGCGGAGCGGAAGTTGACCGAGTGATGGAAGGCGGAGCGGGCCAGAACGTAGCCGTCCATGCAGGTGACCGTCAGGCAGACCTCCGCCCCCTCCATCGCGCGGATCGCCCGGCTGGCGGCGGAGCCGTGCCAATAGACATGATCGCCCTCGCGCCATTGCAGCGTCGGCAGCACCGATGGGGCGCCATTGATCTGATAGCCGATATGGGCCAGCGGCATGGCGTCGAGCACCTGATACACCGTCTCGCGGTCATAGAGCCCGCGTTCATGGGCGCGGCGCAGGCGGCTGCGCTCGGTTTTCAGGGCGGTTTCGGTATCGGGCTGGCGCATTTGCGGACCTCGTGAATTCTTGTTGTGTCAGGGGGAGTGCTATGCGCAAACTGGACTGTAATTAACTTCCAGTTTCAGACAAAAAGAGCAGTCCAGTATGATTGACCTGTCCGGACTGCTGTCCAAGGCCAGCGCCGAGCCCATCTATCTGCAAATCGTCAGCGCGCTGCGCCGCCAGATCAGCAGCGGCAGCCTGGCCATCGGCACCCGGCTGCCGTCCTCCCGGGCGCTGGCGCAGGATCTGGGGGTGGCGCGCTCCACCGTGGTGACGGCCTATGAGCAGCTGGTGGCCGAAGGCTTTGCCGAGGCGCGGCGCGGTGCGGGGATCTTTGTCTGCGACGTGGCGCCGATCCAGCCGCCCGAAGCACCGCCGCGGCCGCAGCCTGCGGCGGTCCCGCCCGCGCCGGGGATGCTGCAGCCCGGCGCGCCGGACCCGGCGGTGTTTCCGGCCCGGTCCTGGGCACGCTGTGTTTCACGTGTGGCACGGATGGATCCGCTCAGCCTGAGCCACCAGGAAGATTCCTTTGGCGATCCGGAACTGCGGCGCGAGATTGCCGCCTATGCCGCGCGCTGGCGCGGGATAGACTGCAGCGCGGATCAGGTGCTGGTCACCAGCGGCGCGCGCGAGGCGCTGGAGCTGGCGATGGATTTCCTGGTGGAGGGCGAGGATATTGCGCTGGAAGCCCCCGGGTTCACTCCGACGCAGCGCTTTGCCGGGGCGCGCGGCTGGCCGGTGCGCTGGCTGCGGGCCGGGGAGCGCGGTGCGGAGGTGCCGCGGCAGATGGCCAAGGTCACGCTGCTGACGCCGTCGCACCAGTTTCCACTGGGCGGCACCCTGCCGGTGCCGCAGCGGCAGGCCTTCCTGCAGGCGGCCAGGGAGCGCGGCGGCTGGATCATCGAGGATGATTTCGACAGCGAGTTCCGTTATGCCGGCCAGCCGGTGCCCGCGATGGCCGCGCTCGACCGGGAGGGGCGCTGCATCTATGTGGGCACCTTCTCCAAGACGTTCTCGCATGCGCTGCGGCTGGGCTACGCGATCCTGCCGCCGGCGCTGGTGCCGCGGTTCCGGGCCCGGTTTTTTCAGCCCAGCGCCGGCGCCGCGATCACCGCGCAGCGGCCGCTGGCGGAATTCATGGCCTCCGGCCAGTACGACCGGCACATCCGCCGCGCCCGCAGGCTTTATTCCGAACGCTATGCGGCGGCGGCAGATGCGCTGGCGCAGTGGCCCGAAGCCCTGGGGTCCTTCAGGCGGCACAACGCCGGGATGCAGATTGCCTTTCACTTGGCGGGCGGGCTGGCGGACGTCCGGATCTGCCGCCGCGCCGCAAGTGCGGGCTACGGGGTCCAGCCGCTGTCGCCGCACGACCCCGAAGGCCGGTCCCGGGGGCTGCTGACCGGCTTCTGCCAGTCAAGCGCCGCGGATCTGCCCGGCCAGATTGCCGGGCTGCGCCGGATCGTGGAACAGGGCGGCTGAAGCCGCCCCTGCCCTCTCATCAAAAAAGCCTCCCCGGCGAACCGGAGAGGCTTGGGTCTGAAAGCCGTCTGATTACCAGGCTAGAGCCGGTCAGACGTACTTCTTGATCTCGCCTGCTTTCAGCCGCGACATGTAGCTGTTCAGCTCGCGCTTGACGATCGGCATCAGGAAGTAGAGCGCGATGATGTTGACCACCGCCATGGCAAAGATCGCCGCGTCGGAGAAGTCGATCACCGGGCCGAGGTTGGCGGCGGCACCAATCACCACGAAGATGCAGAAGATCACCTTGAACACCAGTTCCTTGGTTTCGCCTTCGCCGAACAGGAAGGTCCAGGCCTTGAGGCCGTAGTAGGACCAGCTGATCATGGTGGAGAAGGCAAACAGGATCACCGCCAGCGCCAGCACGTACTGGAACCAGCCGAAGGCCGAGGAGAAGGCCGCCGAAGTCAGCGCCACGCCCTTGTTGCCGTCGACGGTCTGGATCGTGGCTGCGCCCTCGTCCAGCAGGTAGAGGCCGGTGTTCGGGTCCTGCACCAGCTGGCCGGTAATGATGATCACCAGCGCGGTCATGGTGCAGATCACCACGGTGTCGATGAACGGCTCCAGCAGCGACACGAAGCCTTCGGTGATCGGCTCCTTGGTGCGCACGGCGGAGTGGGCAATGGCTGCCGAGCCGACGCCGGCCTCGTTCGAGAAGGCCGCCCGCTTGAAGCCCTGGATCAGCGCGCCGACCATGCCGCCGGCAACGCCGAGACCGGTGAAGGCGCCGTCAAAGATCTGGCCGAAGGCCCAGCCGATCTGGTCGGCATTCATCGCCAGGATGACCAGCGCGGTTGCGACATACATGACCCCCATGAACGGAACGACCTTTTCGGTCACCCGCGCAATGGATTTCAGGCCGCCCACGATCACGGCGAACACAACCCCTGCAAACACCACGCCGGTGATCCAGCCGGGGTATTCGCCGACAACACCGGAAATCTGCGCATGCGCCTGGTTGGCCTGGAACATGTTGCCGCCGCCCAGCGCGCCGAGGATGCAGAAGATCGAGAACAGTACCGCCAGGAATTTGCCCATCGGCAGGCCGCGTTCTGCAAAGCCCTTGGTCATATAGTACATCGGGCCGCCCGACACGTGGCCGTCCGGGAACTCGTTGCGGTATTTGACGCCCAGCGTGCATTCGGTGAATTTCGAGGCCATGCCCATCAGGCCTGCCAGGATCATCCAGAAGGTCGCGCCGGGGCCGCCGATGCCGACGGCAACGGCAACGCCTGCGATGTTGCCCAGGCCGACGGTGCCCGACAGCGCGGTTGCCAGCGCCTGGAAGTGGCTGACTTCGCCCGCGTCATTGGGGTCGGAATAATCGCCCCTGACCAGCGAGATCGAGTGCGGGAAGGCGCGGAACTGGATCAAGCCGAAGTAGACGGTGAACACGGTGGCCGCGACCACCAGCCAGGCAACGATCCAGGGAAAGCTGGTGCCCGGGAACGGGCTGAAGATCAGGTTGACGAACCAGCCGGTCGAATTGGCGAAAATCTCATTGACGCGCTCGTCGACGGTTTGTGCCATCGCCGGGGCGGTTGCCGCCAGCAGCAGCGGCGCAGACAGGGCTGCCGCCTTAATTGAATTACTCATGACTGTCCTCTGAGTTTATCTTTACGGAACAATGGTGACCGGAACCGGCGCGGCCTGCGCCAGAGTGCCCGCGACCGAGCCGAACAGCCGCGATGACAGCCCGGAATGGCCGGTGCGGCCGATGATCAGGTGGCTGGCGCCATGCTTTTTGATCACATCAATCAGGGTTTCCGCGATATGGCCGTATTTCAGCTCTGCCACAACGGTGACACCGTCATCTTCCAGGCTTTTGCACACGGGCTTCAGCAAGGCATCTTCTGCGCGCTTCAATTCCTCCTCGCGGCGCTTATGGCGCTGCTCGATCTCCTCCGGGGTGAGGAAGGAATAGGGCGACCACTCCAGCACATGCGCGATCACCAGCTCTGCCCCTTGTGCTTTGGCAAGGCTGACGGCAAAAGCAAGCGCCGATTTGGCAGCCTCGCTGTCGTCATATCCAAGGACAATTTTTTTCGACACTGTTTCCTCCTATCGATGGCGTCTCTTCTAATCAGGACGCCGGATCCCGGCTGCAGGAGCCAGGAATTCTCCCAACGCGAAGCTGTCTGCCGTATCTGACCTTAGGGCTGATACAGCGCAGACAAACTGTCGCATTGAAACTGGCTACGGCCCTTAATTATATTATACACTTTTTTCAACATTGTCTTGAAATTACCGGGCAAGGTTTTACGGAGGTTTGCTGCTGCCGGCACACCGCCATGCCGCAAGGTCAAAATCCCCCTTCCCATTCGGCTGCACCTCTGTATAAATCCGTGCCATGAGCATTTGCGCAGATATTCCCTTTGCCGCCGCCGCATTCCGCGGTGCAGCCCTGCGCGCCCTACTGATCCTAGCCCGCCTCTGAGCGTGCCCTTCCGGCGCGCCCGCTCAGAGGATTGCCGCACGCGCGCCATCGAAGGCTAATGATGCCCTGGAAGGGCCTAGGACAGAGACAAGAGATACCGATATGACCAACGCATCCCCGATTTCCGGCGACAAATCCCGTGTATTGATTTTTGACACCACCCTGCGCGACGGCGAGCAGAGCCCCGGCGCCACGATGACCCATAACGAGAAGCTGGAGATTGCGGAGCTTCTGGACGAGATGGGTGTGGACATTATTGAGGCCGGCTTCCCGATTGCCTCCGAAGGCGACTTTGCCGCCGTGTCGGAGATTGCCGAGCGCTCGAAGAACGCGGTGATCTGCGGGCTGGCGCGCGCCAACTTCAAGGATATCGACCGCTGCGCCGAAGCGGTGCGCAAGGCCGCGCAGCCGCGCATCCACACCTTTATCGGCACCTCGCCGCTGCACCGCGCCATCCCGAACCTCACGATGGACGAAATGGCCGACAAGATCCACGAGACCGTGACCCACGCCCGCAACCTGGTGGACAACGTGCAGTGGTCGCCGATGGATGCGACCCGGACCGAGTGGGATTACCTGTGCCGGGTGATCGAGATCGCCATCAAGGCCGGCGCCACCACCATCAACATCCCCGACACCGTGGGCTACACCGCGCCCGCGGAAAGCGCCGACCTGATCAAACGCCTGATCGAGACCGTGCCGGGCGCCGATGAGGTGGTCTTTGCCACCCACTGCCACAACGACCTCGGGATGGCGACCGCCAACGCGCTGGCTGCCGTCGCAGGCGGTGCGCGCCAGATCGAATGCACCATCAACGGCCTTGGTGAGCGCGCAGGCAACACCGCGCTTGAAGAAGTGGTGATGGCGCTGAAGACGCGCAATGACATCATGCCCTGGTCCACCGGCATCGACACCACCAAGATCATGCATATCTCGCGCCGGGTCTCGACCGTTTCCGGTTTCGTGGTGCAGCCGAACAAGGCGATTGTCGGCAAGAACGCCTTTGCCCATGAAAGCGGCATCCACCAGGACGGGATGCTGAAGAACCGCGAGAACTTCGAGATCATGCGGCCCGAGGACATCGGCCTTTCCGGCACTTCGCTGCCCTTGGGCAAACACTCCGGCCGCGCCGCCCTGCGCGACAAGCTGGAGCACTTGGGCTACGAGGTGGGCGACAACCAGCTGAAGGACGTCTTTGTCCGCTTCAAGGAGCTGGCCGACCGCAAGAAGGAAGTGTTCGACGACGACCTCATCGCGCTGATGCGCACCGGCACGGACGCGGAGAACGATCACCTCAAGATCGTCTCGATGAAGGTGGTCTGCGGCACCGGCGGCCCGGCGGAAGCCACCGTGGAGATGGAGATCGACGGCAAGGATGTGACCGAGACCGCCGAGGGCGACGGGCCTGTGGACGCGACCTTCAAGGCGATCCGCAAGATCTATCCGAACACCGCCCGGCTGCAGCTTTACCAAGTGCATGCGGTGACCGAGGGCACCGACGCGCAGGCGACCGTCTCCGTGCGGCTGGAAGAGGACGGCAATATCGCCACCGGCGAAAGCGCCAACACCGATACGGTGGTGGCCTCGGCCAAGGCCTATGTGAACGCGCTGAACCGCCTGATCGTGCGCCGCGGCCGGGTGGGTGAAGGCGCCGACACCAAGGAGATTTCCTATAAGGATCTGGCCTGAGCCAGGCTTCCTTCAGGACCAAAGGGCGCCCGCTGCGGCGCCCTTTTTCGGTGCTGCCTAGGCCAGCCCCGCCTTGCGCAGACCATCGGTGAAATGCGCGGCGTCTTCCTTGCGCCCGTAGTGCAGCCCGGCCAGCAAGCCCTCTGCCGTGGCCTCCGGCTGCATCGCGCGGATCTGCGCCACGCAGTCCTGCGCCTGCTGCGTGTTGCCCAGCCAGCTGTGGCAGGCCGCCGCCAGCGCGGTCTGCACGGCGTCCATTGACGGCAGGCGTTTGAAATCGGTCAGCGCCTCTTCGTACAGGCGGGCGGTGAAATGCGCCTTCCCCAAGTGGCTCCAGAAGCGGACCGGAAAATGCGGGTTGAGGCGCATCGCCTTCCGGATCCATTCCGCGCCTTCCTCGGGCCTGCCCTGCCAGGTCAGAAGCTCGCCCATCTGCACCACAACCAGATCGTAGTTCGGGTTCAGGGACAGAGCGCGCTCCTGATGGTACTGCGCCTGATCGAGGTTTTCCTGCAGGATGGACACCGCCGCCATCAGCCGGTGCACGTCCGCATCATTGTCATCCATCGACGCGGCTTTCTGGATCGACTCCAGCGCCAGTTGCAGCATCGCCTCGGGATCGTCACACCAGCCATAGCCCCAGGCCTGCCCGCGGATACAGCCGCGCCAGGCGTGGGCGTGGGCAAACTCCGGATCCAGCTCCACCGCGCGGTCGATGAGGTCCATCGCCTTGGCATTGTCCTCCGCCGTGCTGCGGTGATGCAGGACCTTGGCCGCCAGCACGCATTCATAGGCCGCGAGGCTCGCGGGTTTCTTGCGCGAGACCTCATCCTGCTGGGCCGCTTCGATCCGCCCCGGCAGGGTGGCGACAATCGCCGATGTCACCTCATCCTGGATCTCGAAGATATCGTCGAGGGTGCGGTCGTACCTCTCCGCCCAGATATGGGAATCGTTGCAGCTGTCGATCAGCTGCACAGTGATCCGCAGCCGACTGCCGCCTTTTCGCACGCTGCCCTCGACGATGTAGCGGGCGCCAAGCTTCTCTGCCACTTCGCGGATGTTCACCGCCTGCCCCTTGTAGACGAAGGTCGAGTTGCGGGAGATCACGAACAGCTCATGGCGGCGGCTGAGTTCGGTCAGGATGTCCTCAGTCAGCCCATCGGCAAAGAACTCCTGCTCGGGATCGCCACTCATGTTGGCGAATGGCAGCACGGCGAGGGTGGGCTTCATCACCGGCGCCGGCCCGCTGGCGTCTTCTGCCGCCACGGGCGCGCCCTCATCCAGCAACAGGCGGTAGACGCGCACCGGTTCTGAGATATTTTTCAGGGACTGCTCTCCCTGATCCTCGAACAGAAACCCGCAGGAGCCGCGCACCTGGCCGTAGACCGCCCCGGACACGCAGATCTCCCCCACCCCCGCCGCCTGCTCCAGCCGGGCCGCCACGTTGACGCCGCTGCCGTAGATGTCGCCGTCTTCATAGATGATGTCGCCAAGGTTGATCCCGACCCTGAACTGGATGCGCTGGTCCGGCGGCACATCGCTGTTTCGCCGCCGCATCCGGCCCTGAATCTCCGCGGCGCAGGCCACGGCATCAGACACGCTGGCAAATTCCACCAGCATGCCGTCGCCCGTGGTCTTGATGATGGAGCCCCGGTTCTTGGCAATCGAGGGGTCGATCAGTTCAATCCTGTGGGTGCGCAGCCGGGCAAGCGTGCCTTGCTCATCCGCTTCCATCAGGCGGCTGTAGCCCACCATATCCGCCGCCAGCACGGCGGCCAGCCTGCGTTCCATCCGGCAGTCCTCCCCGGCGGAAAGCGTAGCGGGAAAGTCCCGCCTTTCAAAGGTCTTTACATAATACCACCCGTGCAGCCGCCCGCCCGGTCCCGCGGGAGGCACGCGGCGTTGTGGCCATTGCCAAGGGTATGATCCATTCAGCCGCCCTGAACGGCGAAGCAGGCGGCGCGGCGCTGGCCCTGCGGGTGGAGCGCGCGATCCGGGGCTACTTGCGGGAAACCGCCTTGAACAGCGCCGAAATCCGGGCCGCTTCCTCTGCCGCGCCATAGGGCGCGTTGACCACGAACATGCCGCTGCCGACCATCCGGTGGCCTTCGCGCACCGGCGGAAAGGTCACCTCGTGGCGCAGGACATCCGGCAGCCCCTGTGCCTCCAGCGCCTTCAGCATCGGCTTGTGGGTGCCGTCCTTGAGGATCGGGTACCACAGGGCAATGACGCCGACGTTCCATTTCTTGTGCAGCTGGCCGATGATGCCGGGGATGCGGGCATAATCGGATTTGATCTCGTAGCTCGGGTCGATCAGCAGCAGCCCGCGGCGCGGGTCTGGCGGTGCCAGCGACATGGCGAGTTCGAACCCGTCCTGCTGGTGCACCTTGGCCTTCCAGGGTTTCAGAGCGGCGCGCAGGGCCGCGTTTTCCTGCGGGTGCAGCTCCGCGAAATGCAGCGAGTCGCCCGGCCGCAGCAGCGATGCCGCAATCAGCGGCGAACCGGAATAGGCGGCCGCGCCATGCGCCTTGCGGGTTTCCGACAGCGCGCGGTGCAGCGGGTGGTCTGCCGCCAGCCCCTGCTCTGCCAGAACCTTGGTGATGCCCTGCGCCGCCTCGCCGGTCTTCACGGCCTCGGGCGCGTCCAGCTGGTAGAGGCCGCGGCCCGCGTGGGTCTCGATATAGCTGAGCGGTTTGTCCTTGCGGGTGAGGTAGGCCAGCATCCAGGCCAGCAGCGCGTGCTTCTGGACATCGGCCAGATTCCCGGCGTGGTATATGTGCTGATACGAGAGCATGCGCCCCCTCTACCGGCAATCGCCAAGCGGCGGAAGGGGCAGCGTGCGGCGGATAAACGGAATCTCAACACCGCTGCGGCAGACTGCACCCCGACAAGACACCGCAGAATGCAGGTTCCCATGCCCCTTAGAATGAGCGCCCTTGCCCTGATCCTGACCTTTCTGGCCCTGCTGCTGTGGACCGCAGCGGCTGTCAGCGCGCAAGGGTATTCTCTGGTGGGCAACAATTTCTTCCTGCAAAAGGCCTCTGCCCCGATGCCCGGATCTGCGCCCTCCGCAGCCCCGGCGCCGCAGGCCGTTGCCAGCTTGCTGCCCGACACCCTGCCCGGCCCAGGCCGCGGGGCGGTGTCGCTCAATCCCGGCGCGGCCAGCCTGTTCCGCGGCCGCAGCGGCGGCGGGATGTTTGCCCCGGTCCTGAAGGCACCGCCCAGCGTCAAACGCCTGCTGGACCTGATCGCCAGCGCCGAGGCCGGCAAGGCGCAGTATGATGCGGTGCAATATGGCGCCACACGCAAGCCGCCGAAGAAGCCGACGCAGATGACGATCGCTGAGATCAACGCCTGGATCGACGCCACCCCGGGCCAGCCCCACGCCATCGGCCGCTATCAGATGATCCCGGCAACGCTGCGCCGCCTGGTGCGGCATCAGGGGGTCAAGCCGCAGGCCCGTTTCACACCCGAGCTGCAGGACCAGCTGGCGCACCAGCTGATCGAGGAGGCAGGCTACAGCGCCTTCCTGGCGTCGGAAATGCCTCGAAAGACCTTCATGCTGAACCTGGCAAAGATCTGGGCCGGGCTGCCGGTGTCCAGCGGCAAATCCTATTACGAGGGTTATGCCGGCAACAGCGCCAGCCTGACCTGGGCGCATTTCAACTCGGAGATGCAGCGGATTTTTCCAAGCTGATCCGCAGGATGCCGGATCCGGGGCCGCCGCCGCGGCCCGCCGCCCCCGGGCGCCCGCGGCAAGGCCGGCGCGGCCCGGCTGGCCGCCCGGCCGCCGCTGCCTGCGCCCTTTTGCCCGGTGCGCCGGTCCGGCGACTTGGCGGAAACGCGCTGTTTCACCATAATACGCCCTTTCGCGGCTCACCCGCGCGGCATATAAGGTGGGGACAGGCGGCTCCCCGGGAGTCGCCCAAGGTATAATGGCAGCACTCACAGGATCCCTTCTACATGGCGCTTTTCGGAAACTTGGGCGGTCTGTTCTCCTCGGACATGGCCATTGACCTCGGCACGGCGAACACCCTGGTTTACGTGAAGGGCCGCGGCGTGATCCTGTCCGAGCCCTCGGTGGTGGCTTACCACGTCAAGGACGGCGTCAAGAAAGTGCTGGCCGTGGGCGAGGACGCCAAGCTGATGCTGGGCCGCACCCCCGGCTCGATCGAGGCGATCCGGCCGATGCGCGAAGGCGTGATTGCCGACTTCGACACCGCGGAGGAGATGATCAAGCACTTCATCCGCAAGGTTCACAAGCGCTCGACCTTCTCCAAGCCCAAGATCATCGTCTGCGTGCCGCATGGCGCCACCCCTGTTGAAAAGCGCGCGATCCGCCAGTCGGTTCTGTCTGCAGGCGCCCGCCGCGCCGGGCTGATCGCCGAGCCGATTGCTGCCGCCATCGGGGCTGGCATGCCGATCACCGATCCAACCGGCAACATGGTTGTCGACATCGGCGGCGGCACCACCGAGGTGGCGGTCCTGTCGCTGGGCGACATCGTCTATGCCCGCTCTGTCCGCGTCGGCGGCGACCGCATGGATGAGGCGATCATCAGCTACCTGCGCCGCCAGCAGAACCTCCTGGTGGGCGAATCCACCGCCGAGCGCATCAAGACCTCCATCGGCACCGCCCGGATGCCCGACGACGGCCGCGGCCAGTCGATGCAAATCCGCGGCCGCGACCTCTTGAACGGCGTCCCGAAGGAAATCGAGATTTCCCAGGCCCAGGTGGCCGAGGCGCTGGCCGAACCGGTGCAGCAGATCTGCGAAGCTGTGATGACCGCGCTGGAAACCACCCCGCCGGATCTGGCCGCCGACATTGTCGACCGCGGCGTGATGCTGACCGGCGGCGGCGCGCTGCTGGGCGATCTGGACCTCGCCCTGCGCGAACAAACCGGCCTGGCGGTCTCCATCGCGGACGAAAGCCTCAACTGCGTGGCCCTGGGCACCGGCAAGGCGCTCGAATACGAAAAACAGCTGGCCCACGCCATCGACTACGACAGCTAACAGACCCTGACCGCCGGAACGGCGCCGGCCGGTGAGCGGCTGGAGGGGCGGCTGGAAGGAGAGACGTGGCGAAGGACAAGTCACAGCGCGACGATTACGCAACCCCGCTGCGGCGTCTGCTGACAGCGGTTTTGTGCCTGTGCCTGGCCGCGGTCTTTGTCGTCTGGCGGATCGACAGCCCGCGGGTGGAACGCTTCCGCGCCCAGGTGGCGGACAGGGTGGTGCCCAGCATGGACTGGGCGATGGTGCCGGTGACTGCCACCATCAACCTGATCCGCGATTTCCAAAGCTATCAGCGGCTGTCTGAGCAGAACCGCGAGCTGCGCAGCGAGCTGCGGCAGATGCGGGCCTGGAAAGAGGCGGCGCTGCAGCTGGAGCAGGAGAACGCCCGCCTTCTGGATCTCAACAACGTGCGGCTGGACCCGCAGCTGACCTATATCACCGGGGTGGTGATGGCCGACAGCGGCTCCCCCTTCCGGCAGTCGGTGCTGCTGAACGTGGGCAGCCGCGACGGGGTGCATGACGGCTGGGCGGCGATGGACGGGATCGGGCTGGTGGGCCGGATCTCCGGCACCGGGCGCAACACCGCGCGGGTGATCCTGCTGACCGATGCCGCCAGCGCGGTGCCGGCGACCATCCAGCCCTCCGGCCAGACCGCACTGGTCACTGGCGACAACAGCGCCGCGCCGGTGCTGAGCTTTCTGGAAAACCCCGACCAGGTGCGCCCCGGCGACCGGGTGATTTCCTCCGGCGACGGCTCCGTCTTTCCGGCGGGCCTGCTGATCGGCCAGGTGGCCAAGGACCGGTCCGGGCGGATGCGGGTGCGCCTGTCCGCGGATTACGGGCGGCTGGAGTTCCTGCGGGTGCTGCGCCACCACGGCACCGAAGTGATCCAGGACCCGGGCGGGCTGGTCGGGGCGCCGCCAGGCGATCCGGTGCCGCAGCCGCGGCCCGAGGGTTTGGGGGCAGAGAGCGCAGACGGCACGGCTGAGGCGGGCAATGGCTAACACCTCGCCCGCCCGGATCTGGACCATGCGCGCGGCGTTTGCGGCGCTGGCACTGCTGATCATGTTCTTCCACCTGCTGCCGCTGGAGACCGAGCCGCGGTTCTGGGCGCCGCCGGACCTGCTCCTGGCGCTGGCGATGGCCTGGAGCCTGCGCCGCCCGGATTATGTGCCTGCCCTCTCCATCGGGCTGGTGATGCTGCTGGCGGATCTGCTGTTCCACCGCCCGCCGGGTCTGCTGGCGCTGCTGACGGTGCTAGGCTGCGGTTTCCTCAAGGGCCGCGCAGCGCCCCATCGCGAGAGCACCTTTGCCAGCGAATGGCTGTCGGTTGCGCTGGTGCTTACCGGGATTGCCACCCTGAACCGGCTGATCCTGACCCTGTTCGGGGTTGCGCAGGCGCAGCTGAGCCTGACCGTGATCCAGGTGGTGATGACCATCGCCGCCTATCCGCTGGCAGTTTGGGCCAGCCAGTCTATTCTGGGGGTGCGCAAACTGTCCCCGTCCGAAGCCGAAGCCCTGGTGAGCCGCTGATGAAACGCAATCCCAAGGATCTGGATGCCGCACACGGCAAGATGACCCGGCGGGCGCTGTTCCTGGGCGGGCTGCAGCTGGCCTTTGCCGGCGGCCTGGCGGCCCGGATGCGCTACCTGCAGGTGGATCAGGCCGATGAGTTCCGCCTGCTGGCGGAGGAAAACCGCATCAACATCCGCCTGCTGCCGCCCGCGCGCGGCCAGATATTCGACCGCAACGGGCTGATCGTCGCGCAGAACTCGCCGTCTTACCGGATCACCGTGGTGCCGGAGGATGCGGGCGACGTTGAGGCGGTGATTGCCAAGCTCTCCAGCCTGGTGCCGCTGGACCCGGAGGACCTGGAGCGCGCCCGCACCGAGATGCGCCGCTCGCCACCGTTCCTGCCGATCACCCTCGCCGACCAGATCGGATGGGAGGATATCTCCAAAGTCGCCGTGAACGCCCCCGCCCTGCCCGGCGTCACGCCCGAGGTGGGCCTGACGCGGGTCTATCCGCAGCTGGACGATTTCGCCCATGTGGTGGGCTATGTCGGCCCCGTGTCCGACTATGACCTGAGCAAGATGGAAGACCCCGAGCCGGTGCTGATGATCCCGCGCTTCCAGATCGGCAAGGTGGGCTTTGAGGCCCGGCGCGAGGATGTGCTGCGCGGCAAGGCCGGGGCCAAGCGGGTCGAGGTGAACGCCACCGGCCGGGTGATGCGCGAGCTGGACCGGCGCGAGGGGATCTCCGGCGCCGACATGCAGCTGACCATTGACGCGGAACTGCAGAATTATGTGCAGGCGCGGCTGGGCCGGGAAAGCGCTGCCGCGGTGGTGATCGACTGCGAGGACGGGGACATCCGCGCGATCTGCTCCTCGCCCAGTTTCGACCCCAACCTGTTCGTGCGCGGCATCTCGGTTGCCGACTACCGGATGCTGACAGAGGACAAGTACCGCCCGCTGTCCAACAAGACCGTGCAGGGCACCTATCCGCCCGGCTCCACCTTCAAGATGATCACC
The DNA here is from genome assembly GCF_006740765.1 of Leisingera aquaemixtae. Lineage (GTDB taxonomy): Bacteria > Pseudomonadota > Alphaproteobacteria > Rhodobacterales > Rhodobacteraceae > Leisingera > Leisingera aquaemixtae. The sequence continues at coordinate 168,547 of NZ_CP041159.1, read as the reverse complement.
GCGCTGGCGGCGCTGGAAAACGGCGTGATCGGGCCGGAGGAAACCGTCTGGTGCCCCGGCTACCTCAAGGTTGCCGGCCGCCGCTTCCACTGCTGGAAACGCGCAGGCCATGGGCATGTGGATCTGAACACCTCGCTGAAACGGTCCTGCGACGTCTATTATTACGACGTGGCGATCAAGACCGGGATCGACAAGATCTCCGAGATGGCCAACATGTTCGGCCTGGGCATCAAGCACGAGCTGCCGATGTCGGCGGTGGCCCAGGGGATCACCCCGACCAAGGAGTGGAAGGCCAGCTCCTATGGCAAGGACTGGCTGATCGGCGATACCGCGAACTCCTCCATCGGCCAGGGCTACATGCTTGCGTCGCCCTTGCAGCTGGCGGTCATGACCGCACGGATTGCCACCGGGCGCAGCGTGACGCCGCGGCTGTTGAAGTCGCTGGACGGCGTGGAACAGCCGAGCGGCGCAGGCGAGCCCCTGGCGGTCAGCGGGAACAGCCTGCGCATGGTGCGGCGCGGCATGCATTCGGTCAGCAATGACCGCCGCGGCACCGCCTACCGCTCCCGCATCATCGGCGATGGCATGCAGATGGCCGGCAAGACCGGCACCAGCCAGGTCCGCAACATCACCGCCGCCGAACGCGCGGCCGGTGTGATCCGCAACGAGGACCTGCCGTGGGAACGGCGCGACCATGCGCTGTTTGTCTGCTTTGCGCCCTATGACAAGCCCAAATACGCGGTTGCGGTGGTGGTCGAACACGGCGGCGGCGGCTCCAAGGCGGCGGCTCCGGTGGCACGCGACGTGCTGCTGCAGGCGCTTTACAACGGCACCCCGCCGCTGGAGGCCTACCCCAACGCCGACCGCAGCCGCATCAAGGCGCAGCAGGAGCGGCTGGAGCGCGAGCGCGTCAAGCGGCCGCTGGGCAGCAGGAGCAGCCGGGCATGAGCTATCTTGAGTACCACGCCAAATCGACCCCCACGGGGCTGCGCAAGATCCTGCACCTCAACTGGGGGCTGACGCTGCTGCTGATCACGGTCGCCAGTGTCGGCTTCCTGATGCTCTATTCGGTGGCGGGCGGCTCCTTCAGCCCGTGGGTGGAGCCGCAGGTCAAGCGGTTTGCCCTCGGCCTTGCGGCCATGTTCGTGGTGGCGATGATCCCGATCTGGTTCTGGCGCAACATCTCGGTGGTGGCCTATCTGGGGTCGCTGGCGCTGCTGGTCGCGGTGGAGCTGTTCGGCACCGTCGGGATGGGCGCGCAGCGCTGGATCGACATCGGCTTCATGCGGCTGCAGCCGTCGGAAGTCACCAAGATCGCGCTGGTGATGCTGCTGGCCGCCTATTACGACTGGCTGCCGCCCGAAAAGACCTCCCGCCCCTTGTGGGTGCTGCTGCCGGTGGCGCTGATCTTGCTGCCCACCGCACTGGTGCTGAAACAGCCGGACCTTGGCACCTCGATCCTGCTGATGGCGGCAGGCGGCGGGGTGATGTTCCTGGCGGGCGTGCACTGGGCCTATTTCGTGGCGGTGATTGCCGCCGGCGTGGGGCTGGTCAGCACCGTGTTCCAAAGCCGCGGCACCGACTGGCAGCTGCTGAAGGATTATCAGTTCCGCCGCATCGACACCTTTCTGGACCCCTCGCAGGACCCCTTGGGCGCGGGCTATCACATCACCCAGTCCAAGATCGCGCTCGGCTCCGGCGGCTGGTCGGGGCGCGGGTTCATGCAAGGCACCCAGTCGCGGCTGAACTTCCTGCCGGAAAAGCACACCGACTTCATCTTCACCACCCTGGCAGAGGAGTTCGGCTTTATCGGCGGTGTGACCCTCTTGGTCATCTACATGCTGATCATCCTGTTCTGCATCGCCTCGGCGATTGCTGCCAAGGACCGGTTCTCGTCGCTGGTGATCATGGGCATTGCCATCACCTTCTTCCTATTCTTTGCGGTGAACATGTCGATGGTGATGGGGCTGGCGCCGGTGGTTGGCGTGCCGCTGCCGATGGTGTCTTATGGCGGCTCGGCGATGCTGGTGCTCCTGGGCGCCTTCGGCATCGTGCAAAGCGCCCATATCCACCGCCCGCGGCAATCGCCGCGCTAGAACGTCAGGGAGACCTCATGACCGCCAATGTCCTGTTTGCAGGCCGCGCCGATGGCTGGCCAACCTATGAGCCGCTGCTGAAAGCGGAGCTTGCCCGGCGGGGCGTGGAGGCAGATCTGCGCACCGGCTTCGCGCCAGAAGACGTGGATTACATCGTCTACGCCCCCAGCGGGCCGGTCAGCGATTTCACCCCCTTTACCCGGCTGAAGGCGGTGCTGAGCATGTGGGCCGGCGTTGAGAAAATCGTGCCTGTTGTGCCCGCTTCCGTGCCGCTCACCCGGATGGTGGACAGCGGGCTGGAACAGGGGATGACCGAATGGGTGGCTGGCCACACGCTACGCTATCACCTGGGCATGGACCTCCATATCCGCGGGCTGAACGGGCGCTGGCACCGGCATGTCCCGCCGCTGGCCAAGGACCGGCACGTCACGGTTCTGGGCCTCGGCGCCCTGGGCACCGCCGCGGCCAAGGCGCTGGCGGCGCTGGGGTTCCAGGTCTCCGGCTGGAGCCGCACCCAAAAGGAGATCGAAGGCATCACCTGCCACGCGGGCCCGGAGGGGCTGAAGGTTGCGCTGCGACAGGCTGAGATCGTGATCCTGCTGCTGCCCGACACCCCCGCCACCGAAAACACGCTGAATGCCGAGACACTGGCCCTGCTGCCCAAGGGCGCAAAAGTCATCAACCCGGGCCGCGGGCCGCTGATTGACGACGCGGCGCTGCTGGCGGCACTGGACAGCGGCCAGGTCGGCCACGCGACGCTGGATGTGTTCCGCGTTGAGCCGCTGCCGCCGGAGCACCCCTATTGGGCGCATCCCAATGTCACGGTCACGCCGCATATCGCCTCGGAAACCCGTGAAAGCACCGCGGCCGAAGTCATTGCGGAAAACATCCGCCGCGCGGAGGCCGGCGAGCCGCTCTTGCACCTCGTCGACCGCAGCCTCGGCTACTGAACGGACAAGAGCGGACTGGCGCCCGCTCTTTCATCTTTCCTGAAATACTCAAGTCCCGCTGCCCGGCAGGCGGCTTTGCCGTCGGAAGGGGAGGCAGCGCCCGCAAGGGCGCTTTCCTTACTCCGCAGCCAGCCCGCGGCCTTTCAGCAGTGCCTCCACGCCCGGAAGCCGCCCGCGGAAGGCAACATACAGCTCCGCCGGATCCGCAGAGCCGCCGGTGGAGAGAATATGTTCCTCCAGCGCCCTGGCGCGTTCGGCATCAAAGGCTCCGCCTGCCTCCTTGAAGGCGGCAAAGGCATCAGCGTCCATCACCTCCGACCACATGTAGCTGTAATAACCCGCGGAATAGCCGTCGCCCGAGAACACATGCGCGAAATGCGGCGTCGCGTGGCGCATGGTGATCGCGTGCGGCATGCCGAGTGCCGCAAGCACTTCGTTTTGCTTTTCCATCGGGTCGGACGGCGCCGGACCGTCATGGAAGGCAAGGTCCACCAGCGCAGAGGCGGTATATTCCACCGTCTGAAAGCCCATGTCGAAATTGGACGCCCCCAGCACTTTCTCCAGCATCTCCTGCGGCATCGGCGCGCCGGTTTCCGCGTGGGTGGCAAACTCCTGCAGCACCTCCGGCACCTCCAGCCAATGCTCATACAGCTGGCTGGGCAGTTCGACAAAATCGCGCGCCACCGAGGTGCCCGAAATGCTCTCATAGGTCACATCGGACAGCATCTGATGCAGCGCATGGCCGAACTCATGGAACAGGGTGCGGGCATCGTCCCAGGACAGCAGCGCCGGGTCGCCCTTGGCGAAGTTGCAGACGTTGATCACCACCGGGGCCTGCACATCCGGGAACTTGGCCTGCTGCCGCATGGCTGAACACCAGGCGCCGGAACGCTTGGAGCTGCGGGCAAAGTAGTCGCCGATGAAAACCGCCACATGCCGGCCGTCCCGCGTCACCTCCCAGGCGCGGCAGTCCGGATGGTAGAGCGGCACGTCCAGCGGTGTGAACTCCAGCCCGAACAGCCGGTTTGCGCAGGCAAAGGAGGCCTCGATCATCCGGTCGAGCTGCAGATAGGGTTTCAGCTCCGCCTCATCCAGATCATGCTCCGCCTTGCGGCGCTTCCCGGCGTAGTAGCGCCAGTCCCAGGGCTCGAGATCGCCGTTGATTCCATCGGCCTGCATCATCCCGGTCAGCACCGCGGCGTCTTTCTCGGCCCGGGCCTTGGCCGCCTCCCAGACTTCCATCAGCAGCCCGCGCACCGCCTCAGGCGTTTTGGCCATTTCGGTTTCCAGCTTGTAGGCGGCGAAATTTTCATACCCCAACAGCTGCGCCCGCTCCTCGCGCAATTGCAGGATCTCGGCGGCAATGGCGCGGTTGTCGGTTGCGCCGCCGTTGGCCCCGCGGGCGGCCCAGGCGTTGAACGCTTTCTCGCGCAGGTCGCGGCGCGGCGAGAACTGCAGGAAGGGCGTGATCAGCGAGCGCGACAGGGTGACAACCGGGCCGCCCGCGCCCTTCTCCTCGCCAGCCGTGCGCGCGGCCTTGACCACAAACTCCGGCAGGCCTTCCAGATCGTCCTCGGACAGCTCCATGAACCAGTCGCGCTCATCCGCCAGCAGGTTCTGGGTGAACTGGGTGCCCAAGGTCGCCAGCCGCCCCTTGATCTCCTGCATCCGGGTGTCGGCCGCGCCCTCCAGTGCCGCGCCGCCGCGGACAAAGCCGCGGTGGGTCAGCATCAGGACGCGCTGCTGCTCCTCGGTTAGATCCAGCTCCTCCCGCTGGTCCCAAACCGCCTTCACCCGGGCATACAGCGCCTTATTGGCGGTGATTGCCGAGAAATGCGCCGCGAGTTTCGGGGAGAACTCCCGCTGCAGCTCCTGCCGCTTGGGGTTGCTGTCGGCACCGGCCACGGTGAAGAAGACGCCCAGCACCTGCTCCAGTGCGCGGCAGGGCGTTTCCAGCGCCTCGATCACATTGGCAAAGCCGGGCGGCTCGGCGCTATTGGCGATGGCGCCGATCTGTTCCTTATGCGCCGCCAGCGCCTGCTCCAGCGCGGGGGCGAAATCATCATCGGAAATGCTGTTGAACGGGGCAATTTCAAACGGCGTGTCCCAGCGGGACAAAAGCGGGTTGGACATATGCGGGTCTCCTTTGCAGGCGACGCTAGCGGTAAAGACGGGGGGCCGCAATCACGCTCAGGCGGGGTGCGCGGGCCGGGCCGGCGTATCCGGGTCCGGCTGCCCGGATCAGCCGCCGGCCCCGAGGCTGTGCGCCAATTCAGCCGGGATAATCCGGATCGGAACGCCCGCGATATTGGCCGCGCGGGCGATGCGCCACTCAAAGCGGCCCAAGGTGCCGTCGGTATCAATCAGCGCAACCACCGCTTCCTTGCCGGTGATTTCCGCCGCGAACAGCGCCTGCTGAATGCTGTCCAGGCTACTGCGCTTGTCGAGACCGAATTCAATGACGCGGTTGCGGTTTTCGCAATCGGTCCGGATGGATGCCGCCCCGCCGGGATAGGTGAACTGATGCACCGTCTCCGGCTGGCCGCCGAACAGGGCGCCGCACAGCAGCGCGATGTAGTAGGCTTCATTCATGGAAGGTTCCGGGCGGCCAGGTCAGCTCTGTCCGGGACCGCTGCAGACCGGGCAGCCCTCGCGCCGCGACAGGCGGATCTTGCGCGTCTCGCCATAGAGCCCGTCGTAGATCAGCATTTCCCCCCGCAGCACCTGGCCCGCGCCGGTGATCTGCTTGACCGCCTCGACCGCCATCATCGCCCCGACAACCCCCGGCAGCGGGCCGGCCACCCCGGCCTCGGAGCAGCTGGGTGCCAGACCGGCCGCAGGCGCCTCCGGGAAAATGCACTGGTAGCACGGACCGTCCTGGGCCGGGTGAAACACGCTCAGCTGCCCCTCCCACTGCGACAGCGCGCCTGAGATCAGCGGCTTGCCCAGCGTCACGGCGGTGCGGTTGGCCAGATAACGGGTCTCAAAATTGTCGGTGCCGTCGAGGATCAGATCATATTCGGCAAACAGCTCCGCCGCGATGTCATCGCTCAGGCGGCGGTTGTAGGGGCGCACCTCCGCATAGGGGTTCTGCGCCTCCATCGCGGCCTGGGCAGAGAACACCTTGGGCGTGCCGATGTCCTTGTCCCGGTGAATCACCTGGCGCTGTAAATTGGCGTTGTCGACCACGTCATCATCAATCACCCCGATGGTGCCAACACCGGCGGCGGCCAGATACTGCAGCGCAGGCGCGCCCAGACCGCCTGCGCCGATCACCAGCACCTTGGCCTGTTTCAGCCGTTTCTGCCCCGGCCCGCCCAGCTCGCGCAGGACGATATGGCGGGCATAGCGGTCAAGCTCGCTTTCGGTGAAGGTTCCTGCGGGCTGGGTCATCTGCGTGTCCTGGGGCTGGGCGCGGGTCTTCAAAGCCGCCACGATACGCGCATAGAAACCGGCCACAAGGGCAAAGCCGCCCAGCATCAGCCAAGGCGCGGCTGAACCGCCGGTGCCTTCGCGCAAGGGATGCCCGTCCGGCAGGGTCAGCTGCACTGCTAGCACGGCGGTGAACAGCACCGCCAGCAGCCCAAGGCGCAGGTTGCGCGGCAGGCCCAGGAACCGCCCGCCCCACCAGATCAGCGCCGCCAGGATCAGGATCCGCAGCATCAGGCCTGCCCGGTCGAGCCAAAGCCGCCCGCCCCGCGGGGCGTTGCGGACAGCGCCTCCGCCCGTTCAAACCGCGCCTGCAGGACCGGCGCCACCACCATTTGCGCAATGCGGTCGCCATGCGCGATCTGAAACGGCTCCTGCCCCGCGTTCAGCAAAATCACCCCCAAGGGCCCGCGATAATCGCTGTCGATGGTGCCCGGCGTGTTGGGCAGCGTGATCCCGTGTTTCAGCGCCAGCCCGGAACGCGGCCGGATCTGCACCTCATAGCCTGCCGGGATCTCCACACGCAGCCCGGTGGGCACCAGCGTGCGCTCCCCCGGCTGCAGCACCAGAAAGCCGCGGTCCGGCAGGTTGGCCCGCACATCAGCCCCCGCCGCACCGGCAGTCTCATAGGAAGGCAGCGGCACATCCCGGTCCGCAGCTTCCTCATGGATCACACGGATCGTGACCATCCCCGCTCCCCCTTCATCTTTCCAAAAATACTCAAAATCACCCGGCCAGCGCCGCGGCAATCCGCTCTGCCAGTTTGCGGGCGACCTCATCCTTGGCCATGCGCGGCCATTCCTCGGCGCCGCCGTCAGAGATCAGGATCACCGCGTTTTCGCTGCCCCCCATGATGCCGGTCGCGGGCGAGACGTCATTGGCGACGATCCAGTCGCAGCCCTTGCGCTTGCGCTTGGCGGAGGCGTTTTCGACCACATCGTTGGTTTCCGCGGCGAAGCCGACCACCAGTCCGGGACGGCCTTCGCTCATCTGCGAGACGGTCTTCAGGATGTCGGGGTTTTCCGCGAACTCCAGAACCGGCAGCCCGTCCTTGGATTTCTTCAGCTTGCGGTCCGAGGCGCTGGCCACCCGCCAGTCCGCCACCGCAGCGGCAAAGACCCCGGCGTCTGCGGGCAGCGCCGCCTGCACTGCGGCCGCCATCTCACGGGCGCTTTCCACTGGCACCACCTGTACCCCCTCAGGGGGCCGGACCGCTGCCGGGCCCGTGATGAACACCACCTCCGCGCCCAGATCGCGCAGAGCACGGGCCACCGCCGCCCCCTGCGCCCCGGAGGAGTGGTTGGCGATGTAGCGCACCGGGTCGATCGGCTCATGCGTGGGGCCGGAAGTGACCAGAATGCGCTTGCCCTTCAACGGCCCATCCGAGAGCTTGGCCGCAATGGCGGACAGGATCTCCTCCGGTTCCGCCATCCGTCCTGGGCCGAATTCGCCACAGGCCATGCTGCCCTCGTTGGGGCCCACAAGGGACACACCGTCGCCTTTCAGGATCTCAAGATTGCGCCGGGTGGCCGGGTGCTCCCACATCCGCACGTTCATCGCGGGCGCCAGCAGCACCGGCGTGTCGGTGGCCAGCAGCAGGGTAGAGGCAAGGTCGTTTGCATGGCCTTGCGCCATCTTGGCCATCAGATCCGCGGTGGCCGGCGCCACCACCAGCAGATCGGCGCTGCGCGACAGCTGGATATGGCCCATCTCGGCCTCTGCGGTCAGGTCGAACAGCTCCTGATGCACAGGCGTTCCGGCCAGGGCCGACACCGACAGGGGCGTCACGAATTCGGCACCGGATTTGGTCAGCACCGGCGTCACCCGGGCGCCTTGATCCTGCAGGCGGCGGATCAGTTCCAGCGATTTATAGGCCGCGATGCCGCCGCCGATGATCAGAAGAATATGTTTGCCAGCCAGCATTTGCGCGTCCTCGCCCGGTTTGCCGCGACTGTACTGCGCCGAAAGGGAAGTGTGAAACGGTTTTCCCGGCCCGGCGCGCCGTCCCAAGGGCAGAGGCAATGGCTCCCGCCCCCGCGCGGCACGGGCCTGCGGCCCCTGCCGCTGGCGGCGTTGGGCCGGGCGCCGCGCTGCGCACGGCGCGGTCCGGGGCAAACGCACCGCCGGCCGCTTGCGCAGGACGACTCAGTTGCTGTTCTGAAACGCCAGACAGGGATCGGGACGCTCTGCCGCCGGTGCATCCAGCACCAGATCGAAACTGCCGCTGATCTGCCCGTCCTCCGACTGGCCCAGGCTGCGGATCCGGGCCTCGGGGCGGGCCTTGGCAAGGTACACCGCCATTCCGCGGTCCGCGCGGGCGTGGCCATTGCCGGTGATGACTGCCACCGGGCCGCCGGTCTCTGCCAGCGCCCGGTCCGCGGCAGCGGCCAGACTGGCGTCGCGCAGGCGCTGGATGTCCACCAGAACCGGCAGCATCTCGGCCGGCATCGCGTTGCAGTGACTGGCCAGCTGATCCCCCTCGCGCGCCGCCTGTTCGGCAGCGGGCAGCGGCTGATCCAGGCCAAAGCGCGCGGCGGCCTCTGCACCGAAATAGGCGGCGGCACCCTGCTCCAGCGCCCGGGCAGCCTCTGCCCGCGGCACCAGCGCCCCGTACTGGCGGGCGCCCTGGGCGGCCGCAAAGACCGGCGCATAAAGGGAAAACTCCGGCCAGCCGGACTGCGCCCAGTCCAAGGCTTGCGCAACCTGCTCCGCATCCGCCAGCGTTGCCGGGTTCAGGCTCTCTGCCTGCTCTGCCGTGATCATCTCCCAGACCACGGCCTTGGGCTGCAGCTCTGCCAGCAGCGCAGCCTGCCGCTGGTGATGCACCGCGTTGTCATGCACCTCGCCGAGGATCGCCACATCTGCGCCGCGCAGCAGTCCGGCCGCCGCCGCCAGATCGCCGGCGCGGGCGCCAGACAGGCCAAGCGCCGCCAGAACGGCGGCGCTTGCCAAAGTTTTCAGGACAGTCAGCCGCTTTCTCATGAAAGCAGTTTCTGCACCTCCCGCGATTGGCTTTCAAGGCTCTTGCGCATCTTCTGGAACGCACCGGCCTCCAGCTGCCGCACCCGCTCCTTGGAGAGGCCCAGCTCCGTGCCGAGGCTTTCCAGCGTGCGCGGACGGTCGCGCAGCTTGCGCTCGGTGATGATAAAGCGCTCGCGGTCGTTCAGCGCCTGCAGCGCCGTGACCAGCCACTTGCGCAGCTGGCGGCGGTCGTGCCGCTCCTGCACCAGATCTTCGGCTTGCGAGGCATCATCCTCCAGCGCGTCGATCCATTCGCGGCCCTCCTCGTCGGTGGACTGCACCGCGTTCAAAGAGAAGTCAGCCCCCGACAGGCGCCCCTCCATCATCTCCACATCGCGCAGCGGCACACCGATCTCGGTGGCGATCTTCTGATGCAGCTGGTGCTGATCCAGCGGCACGCCCGAAGACCGCGCCTCACGCTCCAGCTGCGCCTGCACCCGGCGCATGTTGAAAAACAGCGACTTCTGCGACGAGGTCGAGCCGGTGCGCACCATCGACCAGTTGCGCATCACGTAATCCTGGATCGACGCCTTGATCCACCACACCGCATAGGTGGAGAACCGCACGCCGCGGTCCGGATCGAACTTGTCTGCCGCTTTCATCAGGCCCAGGCCTGCCTCCTGGATCAGGTCGTTCATCGGCGCCCCGTAGCGCTTGAACTTGGCGGCCATGGAAATGGCCAGGCGCATATAGGCGTTGATAAGCCTATGCAGCGATGCAACATCGCGGTCATCGCGCCAGGCATAGGCCAGACGGCGCTCGGTTTCGGCATCCAAAAGCTCTGCCTTCATTGCCTGCCTCGGCAATGGGTTTTCGAGTGTTTGATCAAGTGCCATGTGATTTCCCCCCGGAAACTAATTAACAAACTGCCGTCTTGAGGACGCGCACGGAACAATGGGGGCCCGGTTTATAAAGACCGGCAGCAACAGCACAGCGGATGCGACTCGCGGCTCATCCAAAGGCCAAAATGGGAACGTTAAATTTTATTTTGGCCCCTGCGCAGGCTTACCCGGCCTTAATAAGTGGAACCCCGGGATGCTGCGGTCTCTTGTGTTCACCGGGCCCTGCGGATACCCACAGGAACGGCTTCGGACTTACAGGTTAGCAAGAAATGCCTGCAAATGTAACTTTTATTCTTGGGGGGCCGCCTCAGGGAAATCGGCCTATGCCGAGCAGCTGTGCTTAAACTCCGGGAAAAGCAGGGTTTACTGGGCGACTGCGCAAATTTTCGACAGTGAGATGCGCGCTAAAGTGTCCCGCCACCTCGAACAAAGGGGTTCAGGCTGGGCCACTGTTGAAGAACCGGAAACAGCGGCCAGGGTTCTGGGCGTTCTGGAGCCGGGCCAGATCTGCCTGATGGATTGCGCCACCATGTGGCTGACCAATCATTTGCTGGCAGATCACGACCTGCAAGCCGCCCAGGACGGGCTGCTGGCGGCGGTGGACCAGTGCCGGGCGGACCTGGTGATCGTGTCCAACGAAACCGGCCTTGGCATCGTGCCAGAGAACGCGCTGGCCCGCCGGTTCCGCGAGGCGCAGGGGCGGCTCAACATCGCGCTGGCGGCGCGAGCGGACACCGTGGTGCAAGTGACCGCGGGGCTGCCGCTGGTGCTGAAAGGGGCGTTATGATCACCCGGCTGTTCCTGATCCGGCATGGCCCGACTCATGCCAAATCCATGGTCGGCTGGTCGGATCTGCCCGCCGACCTGTCCGATTCGGCGGCGCTGGCGCGCCTGTCGGCCTATTTGCCTGCAGACGCGCTTGTGGTGTCCTCGGACTTGTCCCGCGCGGCAGAGACCGCCACCGCCATCCAGGGGCAGCGCCAGCGCCTGCCGCATGTGCGGGCGCTGCGCGAGATCCACTTTGGCGCCTGGGAGCTGCGGACCTGGGCAGAGGTCGACGCCGAGGACCCGGAGCGCATCCGCGCCTATTGGGAGACCCCCGGCGATGTGACACCGCCCGGCGGCGAGAGCTGGCACCAGGTCTGCAACCGGGTGAATGCGGCTGTTGACGGGCTGATCGGCGCGCACCGGGGCCGCGACCTGATTGTTGTCGGCCACTTCGGCCAGATCCTGACCCAGATCCAGCGGGCGGAGCTGCTGACCGCGGAAGAGGCCTTTGCCCACCGCATCGACAACCTGTCGGTCAGCGAAATCTCCCATGGCCCGGACGGCTGGCGGACGGGTGTGATCAATCACCTCCCGTGACGGGTGCCATCACAAACATTCCATTTCAACATGTTACGCCCGGCGCTAGCCTGCTGGCATGGCTTATGAACTTTATATCGGCGACCGCATGTTCTCCAGCTGGTCCTTGCGCGGCTGGCTCATGCTCGAAAAATTCTCCCTGCCCCATACGGTGCATATGGTGGGGCTGTATTCCGGCACCATGGCGGATGACATGGCGCATCTGGCCCCGGCCCGGCTGGTGCCTGCCCTGCGCACGCCCGAGGGCACGGTGATCGGCGAAAGCCTTGCCATTGCCGAGACGTTGGCGGAACGGCACCCGGAGGCCGGCCTTTGGCCGTCGGATCCGGCGCAGCGGGCCACGGCGCGCTGGCTGGCGGCGGAGATGGCCGCAGGCTTTGGCGCGCTGCGCGGCGGCTGCCCGATGCAGCTGGCGCATGTGTACGAGGGGTTCGAGGTGCCGCCCGCGGTGCAGGCGGACCTGGAGCGGATCGAAACCCTGTTCGCCCATGCCCGCAAGGTCTCGGGCCACAGCAGCGGCTATCTGTTTGGGGCGTATTCGCTGGCAGATGTGTTCTACACCCCGGTGGCCGCGCGGATCACGGGCTACGGCCTGCCGGTGTCCGCTGAAACCCGCGCTTATTGCAAGCTGCTGCTGTCCGACCCGGCCTTCCTGCAATGGCAGAGGCAGGCGCATGAGGTCAGCTATGACCCGGAACCCTACGCGATGGATCTGCCGCGGCGGCCCTGGACGCTGGACTGAGCCTGCCGCGAGCGCGAATTCTGCGTGAATTCGCCGTCCGCCGCGCTCGGCGTTAACGACTCGGAAACCACGATTGCCAAGCATTTCTCCCTGCACCAGGAGGGTTGGGAGAGATGACCGCACGGTCCTACACAGTTGCCTTTCAAGGGGTTGACGCCCGGCTGGTCGAGGTGCAATGCGCCGTCGCCCCGGGCCTGCCCGCCTTCTCTGTCGTCGGTTTGCCGGACAAGGCGGTCCAGGAAGCGCGCGAACGGGTGCGCGCGGCTTTTGCGGCGATGTCCATCGCCCTGCCCTCGCGCCGGATCACGGTGAACTTGTCGCCCGCGGACCTGCCCAAGGAGGGCAGCCATTTCGACCTGCCGATTGCGCTCGCCCTGCTGGCCGCCATCGGCATCATCCCGGCGGAAAAAACCGAGGAGACCATCGCCCTGGGAGAGCTGTCGCTGGACGGCCAGCTGATGCCGGTGACCGGCGCCCTGCCCGCCGCCGTCACCGCGGCGGAGGAAGACCGGCTGCTGCTCTGCCCGAAACCTTCGGGGCCGGAGGCGGCCTGGGTCGATGCGGCGCAGGTGATCGGCGCCGCCACGCTGACGGAGGTGGTGCAGCATTTCACCGGCCAGCGGCGCATTGAACCCGCCGCCCCCGGCGAGGCGGTCAGCGGCCTGGGCGGCAAGGACCTGCGCGATGTGAAGGGCCAGGAGACCGCCAAGCGCGCGCTGGAAATCGCGGCTGCCGGACGCCATCACATGCTGATGATCGGCCCGCCCGGCTCCGGCAAGTCGATGCTGGCGGCGCGGCTGCCCTCGATCCTGCCGCCGCTGTCGCCCGCGGAGGCGCTGGAAACCTCGATGATCCATTCCCTGTGCGGGCTGATCGACGACGGCGGCATCAGCCGCGCCCGCCCGTTCCGCGAACCGCATCACACCGCCTCGATGGCGGCGATTGCAGGCGGCGGGCGGCGCGCCCAGCCCGGCGAGATCAGCCTGGCCCACAACGGCGTCTTGTTCTTGGATGAGCTGCCGGAATTCGCGCGCCCGGTGCTGGAAACCCTGCGCCAGCCGCTGGAAACCGGCGAGGTGATGGTGGCGCGTGCCAATGCCCATGTGAAATACCCCAGCCGGTTCATGCTGGTGGCCGCCGCCAACCCCTGCAAATGCGGTTACCTGGCCGATGCCAACCGCGCCTGTTCCCGTGCGCCGCTTTGCGGCGCCGACTACCTGGGCCGGATCTCGGGCCCGCTGCTGGACCGCTTCGACCTGCATCTGGACGTGCCGCCGGTGGCTGTCGCCGACCTGGAACTGCCGCCCGGCGCCGAGGGCTCTGCCGGCGTTGCCCGGCGGGTGGCAATCGCGCGGGAGATGCAGACCGCCCGGTTCCGTGACCATCCCGGCCTGCGCCAGAACGCCGATGCCGAGGGCAGCCTGCTGGAGGAGATCGCCGCGCCCGACGCCGAAAGCCGCAGCCTGCTGGTCCGCGCCGCGGAACGCTTCGGCCTTAGCGCGCGCGGCTATCACCGGGTGCTGCGGGTTGCCCGCACCATTGCCGACCTGGCCTGTGAAGAGCGGGTGCAGCGCCAGCACTTTGCCGAGGCGCTGAGCTTCCGGCTGCCCTCAACCCGCTGAGCCGCCGTCCAGCACCGCGACCGCAAAGACGGCCGCCTCCTCCAGCGCCGCCTGCCCTTCCGGCAGGTGCCCGGCCATGAACTGCCAGACATGCGGCACATCGCGCCACAGGGTCAGGCGCACGCTGCCGCCCGCGGCCTGCAGCCGCTCTGCCATCCGCTCGGCATCCGACAGCAGCACTTCGACGTCGCCTGCCTGAATCAGCACCGGCGGCGGGCCGGGAAACTCCGCAAACAGGGGGGAGGCGCGGGGATCAGCGGGGTCCGCGCCCGCCAGATACTGCTCGATAACCTCTTTCATCCGCCCAGCGGGGATGATCACATCCTTGTCCCGGTTGGCCTGGATGCTGGCCCCGCTCAGCGTCAGATCGCACCAGGGGGAAAAGGCAATCACGCCCGCCGGGCGCTCGCCCCTGGCCAGAAGCCCGCCCAGAAGCGCCAGCGCCAGCCCGCCGCCTGCGCTGTCGCCCGCCAGCAGGATGTCCCCCGGCCCGTAGCCCATCCGGCGCAGCGACTGCCAGGCCGTCATCGCGTCATCATAGGCGGCCGGAAACGGTGCCTCCTGCAGCAGCCGGTAATCGGGCACGGCGATCTCGGTGCCTGAGGCATAGGAAAGGCGGGACAGCATCCCCTGATAGGCGCGGGCGCTGCCGGCCAGATAGGCGCCGCCGTGCAGGAACAGGATGATCCGCCTGCTGCGGGTCTGCCCGGCAGAGACCAGATACAGCGGCACCGGCGCGGGCCGCCGCAGCACCCGGGTATAGGGCAGCGCCGGGCAGAACAGCGGTGCGGTCAGGTCAAAGACCTTGCGCACGAACTCCGGGCTGCCGGTCAGCCGCAGCGCCGGCTTCAGGCCATAGCGCATCCAGGCATTTATGGCCCGGCGCTGCCAGCTCATCAGCGGATCTTGGCTTCGATCGCCTGCCAGACCTTTTCAGCGATATTCACCCCGTCAAACCGCTCCAGCTCCTGAATGCCGGTGGGCGAGGTCACGTTGATCTCTGTCAGGTAGTCGCCGATCACGTCGATGCCGACAAAGACCTGCCCCTTTTCGCGCAAGAGGGGCCCGATGGCGGCGCAGATTTCCAGGTCGCGCTCGCTCAGGCCGGTCTTCTCGGGGCGGCCGCCCACATGCATGTTGGAGCGGGTCTCGCCCGCTGCCGGCACCCGGTTGATGGCGCCCACCGCCTCGCCGTCGACCAGGATCACCCGCTTGTCGCCGTTGCTGACGTCAGGCAGGAATTTCTGCACGATCAGCGGCTCGCGGCTGAAGCCGGTGAACAGCTCATGCAGCGAGGTCAGGTTGCGGTCGTTTGCGTCCAGCCGGAACACGCCCGCCCCGCCATTGCCGTACAGCGGCTTCAGGATCACATCGCCATGGACCTCCTTGAACGCCCTGATGGTCTGCAGGTCGCGGGCGATGGTGGTCGGCGGCGTCAGATCCGGGAATTTCAGAACCAGCAGCTTTTCCGGGTAGTTGCGCACCCAGAACGGGTCGTTCACCACCAGCGCCTGCCCCTTCAGCATGTCCAGAAGATGGGTCGAGGTGATGTAGTGCATGTCAAACGGCGGGTCCTGGCGCAGCCAGACCACGTCGAACTCCGCCAGATCCACCTCGCGCTCCGGGCCCAGAACCGCCGGCGCATCCGCCACCCGCTGCACGGTCATGTCATGGCCGCGGGCGGTGATGCGGCCCTCCTGATAGGCCAGATGGTCGGGGCCGTAGAAGAACAGCTCATGACCGCGCGCCTGCGCCTCCTCGGCCAGGCGGAAGCTGCTGTCCGCGTTGATGTCCACGCCCATGACCGGGTCCATCTGGAAGGCGATTTTCATGGCAGTATCCCTTGTAAACTGGCCAAATACATGGCCCACCCTGCCCTGGGGTTCAATGGGTCAGGCGCGGTTCAATCCATGCCGAAAGCGTTTTCGATGATTTCCACGGCGCCGGTTGCGTTGACCAGCGCCGCGTCAAACCGCACTGGTGTGAGCTGGCCCTGCGGCGTGCTCTCCAGGTACTGCCCGGCGCTGGCATAGATGCGTTCCGCCTGCCGCGGGGTGATCCGCTGCGCCGCACCGGCGCTGGTGGCGCTGTGCTTCACCTCCACGAACACCAGCCCGTCCGGGGCGCGCAGGATCAGGTCGATCTCGCCGCCCGCCCCGCGCCAGCGGCGCTCCGCCACGGTGTAGCCGCGGTTTTCATAATGGCGGGCAACGATCTCCTCCGCCGCCTCGCCCGCCAGATGGGCGCGGGCACCGCGGTGCTGGCGGGCGCGGGCCAAGGCTCAGCTGTCCTTCGCCAGCTGCAGCGCCAGCTGATAGACCTTGCGCCGCGGCAGCCCGTGCATTTCGGCGACAATCCCGGCGGCATCCTTGACCGAGTTGCCCTGCAACGCGGCCTGCAGATCGCTTTCCAGATCGCCCTCGCTCACCTCCGATTCCTGCGCGCGGTCGACCAGCAGCACGATCTCGCCCTTGACCGGCCTGTCTTCCAGACCGGCAGCCAGCTCCGCCAGCGGCGCGCGGCGCACTTCCTCGAACTTCTTGGTCAGCTCGCGGCACAGCGCCGCCGGGCGGTTGCCCAGAACCGCGGCCATATCCGAGACCGAGGCGGCAACCCGCTTGGGCGATTCATAGAAGATCAGCGTGCCGGGGATTTCCCGCAGCTCCTCCAGCCGCTTGCGCCGGGCGCCGGCGGCGTTGGGCAGGAAGCCTGCAAAGAAGAAGGCGTCGGTGGGCAGCCCCGCCAGTGTCAGCGCCGTGGCCGCCGCCGAGGCGCCGGGGGCGCAGGTCACCATGTGGCCCGCCTCCGCCGCGGCCCGGCTGAGGCCGAAGCCCGGATCGGCAATCAGCGGCATCCCGGCCTCGGAGGCGTAGGCCACCGATTTCCCCTCCGCCAGCGCCTCCAGCAGCTTGGCGCGCGCGCCGCTGCCGCTGTGATCGTGGTAGGCGATGATCCGCCGCCCGCCCAGCGGCACCCCGTGAATCTCCATCAGCTTGCGCAGCGAGCGTGTATCCTCAGCCGCAAGCACATCGGCTGAGGCCAGCACATCCAGCGCCCGCAAGGTAATGTCGCGGGCCGTGCCGATCGGCGTGGCGACAAAGTACAGCCCGGGGGACAAAATGACATTCTGGTGATTCAACGCTGGACCCGCCTTTTTGGTCGTTTATGATCCGTCCTTAAACCCACACGGCGCAACCGCGCCGGGAGAACGGAGTTTCAAGCCATTATGTTTGCTGTTTTCAAACGGGCCCGCAAGGCGGCACTGACAGCTGCCGCGGCACTTTCTGCCATTGCCCTGACTGCCTGTGATCCGGTTGCCATCAGCACCGGCCCGACGATCAACACCTCCAAACCGGTGCCGGTGGCGCTGCTGGTGCCGCGCGGCTCCGCCCAGCAGGGCGACCGGGTGCTGGCCCAAAGCCTGGAAAACGCCGCCCGCCTGGCCATCGGCGACCTGCAGGGGGCGCAGATCGACCTGCGCGTCTATGACACCGCGGGCAACCCGGCAACCGCCTCCACCGCGGCGCAGCAGGCGCTGGACGACGGCGCCCGGGTGATCCTGGGCCCGGTCTATGCCGAGGCCGCCAACGCGGCCGGCATCGCCGCCCGCCAGCGCGGCGTGAACGTGCTGGCGTTCTCCAACAACCCGGCGATTGCCGGCGGCAACGTGTTTATTCTGGGGCCGACCTTCGACAACACCGCCCGCAGGCTGACCAGCCTTGCGGCCCGCAACGGCAAGCGCAACATCCTGATTGTCGGCGGCAATGATGCGGCCGGCGCCGCAGGCCGCGCAGCCATCCAGCGCGCCGCCAGCGAGACCGGCGTCAGCATCAAGGGCAGCGTCGGCTACGACCTGTCGCAGCAGGGCGTGATCAATGCCATCCCCGCCATCCGCAGCGAAGCGGCCGGCGCGGATGCGGTGTTCCTGACCTCGACCACCGCAGGCGCGCTGCCGCTGCTGGCGCAGCTGATGCCCGAAGCCGGCGTCGATCCGGCTGTGACGCAGTATATCGGCCTGACCCGCTGGGACATCCCGCCGCAAACCCTGACCCTGCCCGGCGTGCAGGGCGGCTGGTTCGCCCTGCCGGACCAGAGCAAGGTGCAGCAGTTCAGCGCCCGCTACCAGGCCAGCTACGGCGCCGCACCGCATCCGATCGGCAGCCTCGCCTATGACGGCATCGCCGCCATCGGCGCGCTGGTTGCAGCGGGCAAATCCGACGCCCTGACCGGCGGCGCGCTGACCCAGGGGGCAGGCTTCCAGGGGGCGGGCGGCATCTTCCGCCTGCGGCCCGACGGCACCAATGAGCGCGGCCTGGCGGTTGCCACCATCCAAGAACAGAAGGTCGTGATCATTGACCCAGCCCCAAGAAGCTTCGCCGGCGCAGGCTTCTGAGGCCTCTGTCCGGCCCCCGCGGCGCGCTGCCAACGGGTTTCCCGAACCGCTGGGGCCGCTGATCTGCGGCCCTGCGGACATCTTCGATGCCGCCGCCGTCCGGGCGCAGATTGACGCATCGGCGGCGGGTTGCACCCCGGCAGAGCTGCGCGGCGAGACGGTGAAAATCCTGCGCGCGGCCAACAAGGCCGGGCGCGCAGTCATCGCCGAAGCCTTTGCTGCCAAACCTTTCGCGGCGCGCGAGCTGACCCGCTCTTACACCTTCCTGACCGACGGTCTGGTCACCACCGCGCTGCATGTCGCCAGCGGCCTGCTGCACCCGCTGGCCAACCCGACCCGGGGCGAGCGCATCGCGGTGATGGCGGTCGGCGGCTACGGGCGGGGCGAGATGGCGCCGGCCTCGGACGTCGATCTGCTGTTTCTGACCCCCTACAAGATCACCGCCTGGGCGGAGAGCGTGATCGAATCCATGCTCTATATCCTGTGGGACCTGCGGCTGAAGGTCGGCCACGCCAGCCGCACCATCAAGGATTGCATCCGGCTGGGCGCCGAAGACTACACCATCCGCACCGCGATGCTGGAGCACCGGTTCCTGGCCGGGCACGCGCCGCTGGCCAAGGAGCTGGACAAACGGCTGCGGGCAGAGCTGTTCTCCAAGGATGCCGAACAGTTCATTGAGGCAAAGCTGGCCGAGCGCGACGCGCGCCACCTGAAACAGGGCCAGCGCTACGTGGTTGAACCCAACGTGAAAGAGGGCAAGGGCGGCTTGCGCGACCTGCAGTCGCTGTTCTGGATCGCCAAGTACCTTTACCAGGTCAAGGATACCGAAGACCTGGTGCCGCTGGGCCTGTTCCGCGCCGAAGAGATGGAGTTGTTTGCCAATGCGGCAGCCTTCCTGTGGGCGGTGCGCTCGCATCTGCATCTGGCCACCGGCCGCGCCACTGAACAGCTGACCTTTGACATGCAGGTCGATGTCGCCGCGCGCATGGGCTATGAAGACAAGGCCGGCCGCCGCGGTGTCGAGCTGTTCATGCAGGATTACTTCCGCCACGCCACCCGCGTCGGCGACCTGACCCGGATTTTCCTGACCAAGCTGGAAGCCAGCCACCAGAAAGGCGCGCCGCTCCTGGAGCGGATCTTCCGCCGCCGCCCGCGGACCAAGGCCGGCTACCGGGTGGTGCATAACAGGCTGGACGTGACTGACCCGCAGGCGTTTTTGCAGGACAAGCTGAACCTGCTGCGGCTGTTCGAGGAGGCGCTGCGCACCGGCATGCTGATCCACCCGGACGCGATGCGGCTGGTGACCGCCAACCTGAACCTGATCGACGAGAATATGCGCAACAACAAGGAGGCGCAGCGGCTCTTCCTTGATCTGCTCTTGAAGCACGGCAACCCGGAGCGCGCCCTGCGGCGGATGAACGAGCTGGGCGTGCTGTCTGCCTTCCTGCCGGAGTTTGAGCCGATCGTGGCGATGATGCAGTTCAACATGTACCATTCCTACACGGTGGACGAGCACACCATCCAGGTGATCGCCAATTTCGCCGCCATCGAGCGCGGCGAGCTGGAGGATGAGCTGCCGCTGTCCTCGGAGGTGCTGCGCAAGGGGCTGAACCGCAAGGTGCTGATGGTGGCGATGCTGCTGCATGACATCGGCAAGGGACGTGCGCAGGACCATTCGATCCTGGGCGCCCAGATCGCCCGCAAGGTGGCGCCCCGGCTGGGGCTGAAGCCTTCGGAATGCGAGACCGTGGAATGGCTGGTCCGCTATCACCTGCTGATGTCGGACATGGCCCAGAAACGCGACATCGCCGACCCGCGCACGGTGCGCGATTTCGCCAAGGCGGTGCAGACCGTCAAACGGCTGGACCTGCTCTTGCTGCTGACCGTCTGCGACATCCGCGGCGTTGGCCCGGACACCTGGAACAACTGGAAAGCCGCGCTTTTGCGGGCGCTTTACGGCCAGACCCGCGCCGCGCTTGAGGGCGGCATGGAAGCGCTCAACCGCGAGCA
This sequence comes from Leisingera aquaemixtae, assembly GCF_006740765.1. Taxonomy (GTDB): domain Bacteria; phylum Pseudomonadota; class Alphaproteobacteria; order Rhodobacterales; family Rhodobacteraceae; genus Leisingera; species Leisingera aquaemixtae. Next base: position 148,077 of record NZ_CP041159.1, on the reverse strand, counting down.
CCGCGGCGCGTCGGCCAAGAAAGCCCTGCGCCAGGCGCTGCCGGACTGGTCCAAGGCCGACCTCAAGACCGAAACCGCCCGCCACTACCCGCCCTACTGGCACGGGCTGCATGTCACCGCGCATGTGGACTTTGCCGAAATGCTGCGCGAATTCACCGCCAAGGGCGACCCGGGCGAGGTGATGATCCGGCTCTATCCTGACGTCGACCGCGACGCCACCCGCGCCTGTTTCGTGATGGAGGATCACCCCGGCATCTTTGCCCGCATCGTCGGCGCGCTGGCGCTGGTCGGGGCGAATGTGGTGGACGCGCGCTCCTACACCACCAAGGACGGCTATGTGACGGACGCGTTCTGGATCCAGGACAGCGAGGGCCATCCCTTCGACCCGATGCGCCTGCACCGGCTCAAGCAGATGATCGAGAAGACGCTCAAGGGCGAGGTGATCGCCCGCGATGCGCTGAAATCCCGCGACAAGATCAAGAAGCGCGAGCGCGCCTTCAAGGTGCCCACCCATATCACCTTCGACAACGAAGGCTCGGAGATCTACACCATCATCGAGGTCGACACCCGCGACCGCCCGGGCCTGCTCTATGATCTGGCGCGCACCCTGGCCGCCGCCAATGTCTATATTGCCAATGCGGTGATTGCGACCTATGGCGAACAGGTGGTGGATGCCTTCTATGTCAAAGACATGTTCGGCTTGAAATACTATTCGGCGTCCAAGCAGCGGACGCTGGACAAGAAGCTGCGCGAGGCGATTGCCGAGGGCGCAAAGCGGGCGGATATATGAAGCCAATCAGATTGCTTTCGGGGTTCCTGACCGTCGGGTTCTGGACGCTGGCCAGCCGCGTGCTCGGCTTTGCGCGCGAGATCCTGATCGCCGCCTTCATCGGGCCGGGGCCGGTGCTGGACGCCTTTATCGTGGCCTTCCGCCTGCCCAATATGTTCCGCCGGTTTTTTGCCGAGGGCGCCTTTAACGCGGCCTTTGTCCCGGCATTCTCCAAACGCTACGAAGCTGGCGAAGACGCCACCGCCTATGCGCAGCAGGCCTTCAACCTGCTGGCTGCCGCGGTGCTGGCGCTGGTGGGCCTGGGCATGGTGTTCATGCCGGGGCTGGTCTGGCTGACGGCCGGCGGTTTTGTCGGCGATGCGCGGTTCGATATGGCGGTGGGTTTCGGCCATATCGTCTTTCCCTACATCCTGTTCATGTCGCTGGCGGCGCTGTTTTCCGGGGTACTGAACGCCACCGGGCGCTTTGCCGCCGCCGCCGCCGCGCCGGTACTGCTCAACATCTTCACCTGCGCGGCCATGACCGCAGGCGCGCTCTTGGGCGGCGAGGTGGTCACCTGGCTGGTCTGGACCATTCCGGCGGCCGGCGTTGCCCAGCTGGCGCTGGTCTGGGCCGCTGCTGACAGGGCCGGGATCCGCCTGCGCCCCGGCCTGCCCCGCTGGAACAGCGAAATGCGCAATCTGGTCCGGGTTGCCGTGCCTGCCGCGCTGGCGATGGGAGTCACCCAGATCAACCTTGTGGTTGGGCAGTATGTGGCCTCCGACATCGAAAAGGCCGCCAGCTGGCTGTTCATCGCGGACCGCCTGTATCAGCTGCCGCTCGGGGTGGTGGGCATTGCCGTCGGCATCGTGCTGCTGCCCGCCCTGTCGCGCCGCCTGCGGGCCGGCGACGGCGCAGGCTCGCAGGACGCCCTCTCGCGCGCCGGGGAGTTCTCGCTGCTGCTGGCGGTGCCCTCCGCCGTTGCCTTCATCACGGTGCCGCTGCCGCTGGTTTCGGTCCTCTATGAGCGCGGCGCCACCGGTCCCGAAGACGTCGCCGCCATCGCCATCGCCGTTGCCATCTATGGCGCGGGCCTGCCCGCCTTCATGCTGCAAAAGGTGCTGCAGCCGCTTTACTTCGCGCGCGAGGACACCCGGACCCCGTTCCACTATGCGATGGTGGCGATGGCGGTGAACGCCGCGCTTGCCTTCGGCCTCAAGCCGGTGCTGGGCTGGATCGCCCCCGCCATTGCCGCCTCTGCCGCAGGCTGGGCGATGGTGGCGCTCTTGGCGCTCGGCGCCCGCAGCATGGGGGAGGAAGCCCGGTTCGATGCCCGCTTCCGCCGCCGCGCCTGGCGCATCCTGGCGGCCTCTGCCGTGATGGGCGCGGTGCTGTTCACGGTGGCGCAGACCGCGGGCTGGCTGTTTACGCTGGAGTACTGGCGCTACCTGTCCCTGCTGGGGCTGGTGGTGCTGGGCGGCGTGGTCTACTTCGCTGCGGGCCAGGCCCTCGGCGCCTTCCGGCTGTCGGAGTTCCGCAGCGCCCTCAGCCGCCGGAGACAGGCATGAGCCGCCTGTCCTGCGCCGCCGGCACCGTGCTGTTCCGCCCGGGGCAGGACTGCCCCGGCTTTGTCCGCCTCACCGCCGGCCGCATCAAGGTCACCCTGACCGCCGCCAACGGGCGCGAGGTCGTGCTGTACCGCGTCGGACCGGGCGATGTCTGCCTGCAGACCTTTGCCTGCCTCACCGACGGCCGCCCCTACGCGGCGGAGGGCGTCGCGGAAACCGCGCTGGAGGGCGAAATCATCCCGCACGCCGCCTTCCGAGAGGCGATGTCGCGGGACGGGGACTTCCGCAGCGAAGTCCTGACCGCCGTCGCCCGCCGTTTCGCCGATTACGAGCAGCTGGTCGAGGATGTCGCCCTCACCGGTTTTGACGCCCGCCTTGCCCGCGTGCTTCTGCGGCTGGCACAGGACAGCGGCGATCTCGCCATCACCCATGACGCGCTGGCTGCCGAAACCGCCTCAGGCCGCGCTTTCGTCACCCGCCGGCTGCGCGAATTCGCCCGCCTTGGCCTGGTGGAAACACAGCGCGGGCACCTTCGGATCCTGGACCGCGCCGGGCTGGAGCGGGTGGCTCAGGATGAAACCTGAGCTTTGGTGACACTGTCACCGACAGCCCCCCCTGCCGCGGTTTAAAATGGGCTCAGAAATTTCAACCTGAGTTCGAAAGGACCACGCAATGCCCCGTAACGAAGGCACCCTCGACCGTGCCCTGCGCATCCTTCTTGGCCTGATCCTGCTGTCGCTGGTGTTCATCGGCCCGCAAACCCTGTGGGGCCTCATCGGCCTGGTGCCGCTGGCGACCGGCATTATGGGCTACTGCCCGGTCTACCGGATCCTCGGCCTGAACACCTGCCCGCTGAAGAAACAGGGCTGACCCGTCCGGCCAGTCACACAATCACACCAGCGCCGTCAGGGGCAGTCCTGCCCCTGCAGCGCGCTGCCCGGCCCAACGGCTGGCGGTGCCCCGCCAGGGGCGCGGGCAGCGGGCGGGAGCGCGCCGCTTCAATCGTGGCGGATCCGGTTGCGGATCCGCGCCCAGCCGCCCGGCGCCAGGAAGAACGACAGGCCGAACCCGGTGGCAAAGCCTGCCAGATCCGCCACCCAGTCCTTCTGGCCGCCAAACAGCAGTCCGAACAGCAGCTGCGCGCCCATCAGGAAGGCAATCAGCGTGAACGCCCGGCTCTGCTGCGCCCCGACCGAGGCCAGCGAACGCCACAGCAAAAAGGTGAACGCCCCGATCAGCCCGTAAACCGCCGGAAACCCGCCGATCAGGGGCTGGCCGCCGCTGACCAGCAACGCATAGCCCAGCGCGCCGCCGGCGCCGGACAGGATGAAGATGACCACCATCGCCAGATCGCCCATCACCTCGCCCACCATCTTGCCCATCGCCAGCACAAAGACGCAGACAAACAGCGCGTGGGTAAAAGCGCCATGCACGAAAGTGTAGGTCGCAAACCGCTTCAGATGCTCCGGCAGCCAGCGGCCGCTGTCCTGCATCCACCAGAAGATCTCGCTGGAGAACGCATAGGACTGGATCGCCTCCAGCCGCCAGCCGATCGCCTCCGGCCCGCCCAGGATGCCGCGCGCGCCCAGCGAAAACACGGCCTCGATCCCGATGATGATCAGGACCAGCGCCACCACCGCGGCGGGCAGAGGGTTGAGGGGGGCGTTGTGGGGCTGGCTGCTCATCCGGACTCCTTGCGGCACGGAATCCCCCGCGCCTGTTGACCTATCCTGGCCCCATGGGTAAGCGACGATGGTGCATAATTCCAGACGGGAGTTTCCGGCCATGAGCGAAACCAGCTTCACCCCGCGCGTCTTTTCGGGGATCCAGCCTTCGGGCAACCTGCATCTGGGGAATTACCTCGGTGCGCTGAAGCGCTTCGTCGACTGGCAGGCCAAGGATATTGAGACCATCTACTGCATGGTCGACCTGCATGCGATCACTGTCTGGCAGGATCCCGCGGACCTGAAGAAATCCACCCGCGAGCTTTGCGCGGGCTTCATCGCCGCCGGCATCGACCCGGAAGAATCAATCCTGATCAACCAGTCCCAGGTGCCGGAACATGCGCAGCTGGCGTGGATCTTCAACTGCGTCGCCCGTATGGGCTGGATGCAGCGGATGACCCAGTGGAAGGACAAGGCCGGCAAGAACCAGCAGAACGCCTCGCTGGGCCTGTTTGCCTACCCGGCGCTGATGGCGGCGGACATTCTGGTCTACCACGCCACCCATGTGCCGGTGGGCGAGGACCAAAAGCAGCACCTGGAGCTGACCCGCGATATCGCGATCAAGTTCAACCACGACTTCGGCGTCGATTTCTTCCCGGAGACCGAGCCGGTGATCGAAGGCGCGGCCACCCGCGTCATGTCCCTGCGCGACGGCTCCAAGAAGATGTCGAAATCGGACCCCTCCGACGCCTCCCGCATCAACCTGACCGATGACGCCGACGCCATCGCCAAAAAGATCCGCAAGGCCAAGACCGACCCTGATGCCCTGCCCTCCGAGGTTGAGGGGCTTGAGGGGCGGCCCGAGGCGCGCAATCTGGTCAATATCTACGCCGCGCTGAACGAGCAAACCGTGGAACAGGTGCTGGCGGATGCCGGCGGCAGGCAGTTCTCGGAATTCAAGCCGATGCTGGCGGATCTGGCCGTCTCCAAACTGGCGCCGATCTCGACCGAGATGGCGCGGCTGATGCAGAACCAGGACGAAATCGACAAGATCCTGTCCCGCGGCTCGCAGCGCGCGCGCGAGATCACCGCGCCGATCCTGCGCAAGACCTATGACATTGTCGGCATGGTTCCGCCCGTCAGCCTCTGACGCGCCGCGCAGCTGGCGGAAAACGGCCAAAGTCCAGCCGCCCCTCCCGGGGCGGCTTCTTTTTTGCCGGAACGGCGGGAAACTTTTCCTGCCCTCAGCGGTTACCCCCCTACGGCCCTGTGCCGGAACAAGGAAGGAACCGCAATGAAACCGGGAATTTTCAAATCGACCACGGCGCTGGCAGTGATGGTCTCGCTGGCAGCCCCGCTGCCCGCCCTGTCGCAGGACAAGGGCAACAAGCGCTTCGACCTCACCCAGATGACCAGCGCCGAAATCGGCGACCTGGTCGACCGCTGCAGGAAACGCGCCGAGCGGCACCAGAAGAAGCTGGCCGCCGGCGGGGAAGTTCAGGAAAAATCCGGCCGGATCGCCAAGTTCTGCCAGGCCTACGGCACTGGCGCCTTTGACGCGGAGCTGCCGGGCGAGCTGCAATCCGCCACCGTGCTGGCCAGCGTCGCGGACATGACTGCCGAAGCCGAGGCCGCGGCGGCTGTTGAAGCTGAGGCCGGCGCGGACGCGCAGGTTGAAAGCGGTGCAGACCCCCAGCAGCAGGCGGACGGCACCGAACCGGCCCAGGCCGAAACCGCAGCGGAGGCCGCTGCTGACGCGAACGCCGAAGCAGAGGCTGCCGCAGAGGCAGAGGCCGCCGCGGAGGCACAGGCTGCCGCGGAGGCTCAGGCCGCCGCAGAGGCACAGGCTGCCGCCGAAGCTGAGGCTGCTGCCGAATCCGCAGCCGCTCAGGAAGCCGCAGAAGCCGCAGCCCTGGCAGAGGCTCTGGAGCAGGAGGCCGAAGCTCAGGCCGCCGCTCAGGAAGCGCAGGCCGAAGCACAGGACGAGCAGGCCGAGGCCCAGGCTGAGCAGCAGACCGAAGCTGAAGCCGGTCAGCAGGACGCCGCCCAGGCTGAGCAGGAGACCGAAGCGCAAGAGGATCAGCCGGCAGAGAATACAACCGCTGAAGACACCGCAACCAGCGCCGAAGCCATTGCCGCCGATCTGGCCCGGTCGCAGGGCGATGCAGGCGAGACCCCCGACAATCCGGAACTGGTAGAGATGGACAGCCAGGCCCAGGCTGACGCCCAGGCCGAAGCCGAGACGGAAACCGCAGCCGCCGCAGCCGCCGCCGCAGAAGGCAGCGAAGGCGACGCTCAAGTGACCGAAGAAACGGTCACCGAGGAAACCGTGCGCAGCTCGGACGAGGAATTCGAAACCGAAGTCGGCGCGGACACCCAGGCCGCGGCAGAAGCTGCTGCCCCGCAGGCCAATGCCGCCCCGCAAGACGATGACAGCGGCCTGTCCAACTCGCAGCGCAACGCCCTGCTTGGCCTTGGCGCCCTGGCCATCGGGACACTGCTCAACAACGGCGGCAAGGTCGTGTCCAACTCCGGCGACCGCGCCGTCGTGGAACAGGACGGCCAGTACCGCATCCTGAAAGACGACGATGTGCTGCTGCGCCAGCCGGGCTCGAACGTGACCACCTACCGGTTCCAGGACGGCTCCACCCGCACCGTGGTGACCCGCGAGAACGGGGTTGAGGTGGAAACCATCCGCTCCGCCGAGGGCCGGGTGCTGCGCCGCACGCGCATCCTGCCGGACGGCCGCAGCGTGGTGCTGTTCGACGACACCCAAAAGGCCGAAAAGGTCGTTGTGAACGAGCTGCCGCAGGTTCAGGACAACCGCCGCGCCTTCTCCAGCACCGGTGCCGTGTCGGCACAGGACCTGGCCGCAGCGCTGGCCGCGCAGGACGCTCCGCAAATCGACCGCCGCTTCTCGCTGGTGCAGGTCCGCAACATCGACGCGGTGCGCCGCCTGGTGCCTGTGATCAACGTGGACTCGGTCAATTTCGACACCGGCTCAGCAGTGATCCGCCCGCAGGAGGCCGAAGAGCTGGCCGCCCTGGGCAACGCGCTGCGCGACCTGATCGAGCGCAACCCGGGCGAGGTGTTCCTGATCGAAGGCCACACCGATGCGGTGGGCGCAGCGACCTATAACCTGGCGCTGTCCGACCGCCGTGCGGAAACCGTGGCGCTGGCGCTGACTGAGTACTTCGATGTGCCGCCGGAAAACATGGTGGTGCAGGGCTATGGCGAAAGCGACCTGGCCGTCAGCACGCTGGACGCCGAGCGCGCCAACCGCCGCGTCGCCGTGCGCCGCATCACCCCGCTTCTGGGCAGCGAAAGCTGATCCGCAAGCCTGAACAGCTGCACCCGGCGGGCCTGCCCCGCCGGGTGCTTTTCACATCTATTCCGCCGGTGTTCGGGGCCGGGACAGCAGCCCGTATTTCAGCGCAAACGCCCTGAACGAGAACCGGCGCCTGCCGGTTTTTGCGTGAGTCTTCCCGCCCAGGGTGCGGTCGAACTCATACATGCCGATGGCGCGCTCGGCGCAGCCGCAGGCCTCGCCCAGACCGACCTTCTTGTAATAGAAACTCTCGAAGCTCTCAGGTTTCTGCATCACATCCTCCCTTGGCGGAGAAAGCTAGTGCGAAACAGCAGAACCGCAAAAGCGCCGCTACAGCCCCTTGACGCCATGCAGGGTCAGATCCGCAACCAGCCGGGCGTAATCCTCCCGCGCCTTGGAGCCGGCGCCGGTATTCCACATGTAATACCAGTTCAGCATCCCGAAGACCGACATGGTGGCGCCGCGCAGCTTGGCGCTGTCGCCGTCAAAGATCTCGGGCGCCACCGCCAGCAGCGCATCACTCATGAACTGGACCATCTCGCGCTGATAGCCGCGCAGATGCTTCTGCTGGTCCTCGGGCAACGACCCCATTGCGCCCAGCTGCACCTGATGCTCATGGTCCGCGCCTTGGTAAGCCAGCAGAATTTCCGAGACGATGCGGCGCAGCCGCTCCTGCGGGCCATAGCCGTCCAGCTCTACCTCGCAGACCCGGTCGCGCAGGTCGCTGAGGTAGGTGTCAAGGAGGCCGAAGAGAACGGCATCCTTGCTGTCATAGTAATGGTAGATGTTCGCCTTGGAGATCCCGCACTCCCGCGCCAGCTGGGTCATCGACGCGCGGTCATAGCCTGCTTCCGCAAACACTTTGGCTGCGGACTTCAGGATCTGCGCGCGTTTCTGATCATGGTCTTTTGCGATCGTGCGGGCCAAGGCTCACTCTCCCGGGTCAGGACTTGCTGCGGTTGTCGACAACGCGCTTGGCCTTGCCCTGGCTGCGCTCGACGGATCCGGGGTCGCCTACAATGATCTCGGTGGAAACGCCAACCATATCCTTGATCCGCTTGGTCAGCATCCGCGCCGCCGCGGTCTTGCTCAGCTCATCCGTGGCATCCGGGTTGGCCTCCACATAGACCCGCATCGCGTCCATGCGGCCGGATTTATAGAGCTCGATCTGGTAATGCGGCGCCAGCCCGCCGGTCGCCATCAGCTGCTCCTCCACCTGGCTGGGGAAGACGTTGACGCCGCGCAGGATGATCATGTCGTCGCTGCGGCCGGTGATCTTCTCCATCCGCCGCATCGTGCGCGCGGTGCCCGGCAGCAGCCGGGTCAGGTCGCGGGTGCGGTAGCGGATCATCGGCAGGCCTTCCTTGGTCAGCGTGGTGAACACCAGCTCACCCATCTCGCCATCCGGCAGCACCTCGCCGGTCGCCGGGTCGATGATTTCCGGCAGGAAGTGGTCCTCCCAGATGACCGGGCCGTCCTTGGTCTCGACGCATTCATTGGCGACACCCGGCCCCATGATTTCGCTGAGGCCGTAGATATCGACCGCGTGCATATCAAACGCTTCCTCAACCTCCCTGCGCATCGCATCGGTCCAGGGTTCGGCTCCGAACACACCCACCTTGAGCGAGCACTCGCGCGGGTCCATGCCGACCTTGTGATACTGCTCCAGAATGTTGAGCATGTAAGAGGGCGTCACCATGATGCCGTCGGGTTTGAAGTCGGTGATCAGCCCGACCTGCTTTTCGGTCTGGCCGCCCGACATCGGAACGACAGTGGCGCCCAGCCGTTCGATCCCGTAATGCGCGCCCAGGCCGCCGGTGAACAGGCCGTAGCCATAGGCGTTATGCACCATGTCGCCCTTGCGCAGGCCGGAGGCACGCAAGCTGCGCGCCACCAGATCCGCCCAGTTGCTGATATCATTGGCGGTATAGCCGACCACGGTCGGCTTGCCTGTGGTGCCGGAGGACGCATGCAGGCGCATGATCTCACTGCGCGGCACCGCAAACAGGCCGAACGGGTAATTGTCGCGCAGGTCGTTCTTGTAGGTGAAGGGGAACTTGGCCAGGTCCTTCAGCTCCTGCAGGTCGTCCGGATGCACGCCCGCCTCGTCGAAGCGCTGCTTGTACATCGCCACGTTGTCATAGGCATGGCGCACCGACCATTTCAGCCGCTCCAGCTGCAGGTTTCGGATTTCGTCGATCGAGGCGATCTCGATCGGGTCAAGATCGCTCTTGTTCGGGGTCAGGTCTTCCATGGCGTCCTCCACACCTATTCGTCAAACAACTGGCCTTTGACCGCCCGGGAAAAGCCCCGGAACTCGGCGATCTGCTGGCCGTCCTGGTTGGTCACTGTCACGTCATAGATGCCGCTGCGCCCGGTCAGGGAAATCTCGCGCGCCGTGGCGATCAGCGTGTCGCCCAGCCGTCCCGGCGCGGTGAAGCTGATCACGTTGTGCTGCGCCACCGTCGACTGGTTGCGGCTGTTACAGGCAAAGGCGAAGGCGCTGTCAGCCAGCATAAAGGTCACACCGCCGTGGCAGATGCCGTGGCCGTTGCAATGGTGCCGGGCGATGGTCAGCTCCAGCGTCGCCTCGCCCTCGTCCACATGGGTGATCTCCATCCCCGCCCATTTGGACGCATGGTCTTCGGCCCACATGGCGGCGGCGGATTTCTCGGCGCGTTCTTTCGGGGTCATGGTCATTTGCCCTTGAACACGGGCGCGCGCTTTTCCAGGAAGCTGGCGACGCCTTCCGCATAATCGGCGCTTTCGCCGCAGGTCTTCATCGCGTCCGCCTCGATCTCCAGCTGATCGGACAGCGTGTTGACCGCCGCCGCCTGAATGCACTGTTTGGTCAGGCCCAGGCCCAGCGTCGGGCCATTTGCGAATTTTTCCGCCATCGCGCGGGCCTCGGCCAGCAGCTCGGCATCCGGCAGCGCCTTCCAGATCAGGCCCCAGTCCTCGGCCTTCTTCGCAGGCAGCGGCTCAGCGGTCAGCGCCAGCCCCTTGGCGCGCGCCTCGCCCAAGAGCCGCGGCAGATGCCAGCTGCCGCCGGTGTCCGGGATCAGCCCGACCTTGGAAAACGACTGGATGAACTTGGCGCTCTCAGCGGCCAGAACCACGTCGCAGGCCAGCGCCAGATTGGCTCCTGCCCCGGCCGCCACGCCATTCACTGCGCAGATCACCGGGAAGTCCAGTTCACGGATCAGCCGCACCAGCGGCGCATAGAACTTGCGCACGGTCTGGCTCAGGTCCGGCGGCCCGTCCATCTTGCGCGGGTCGCGGTCGCCCAGGTCCTGGCCGGCACAAAAGCCGCGCCCGGCGCCGGTCAGCAGCACCGCCCGGGCACCGCCGTCACGCGCGGCCTCAAGTGCTGCGCGCAAGGCATTGTGCATTTCTTCGTTGAAACTGTTCAGCCGGTCCGGACGGTTCAGGGTGATCTCCACCCAGGTTCCGTGATCCTCCACCAGAATCGTATCGCTCATCGCTCCCTCACCCTCTCAGCGGCGCATTGACAAATTCCTTGCATAAACCGACCGGACGGTCAATATATCTCAGCATCGGATTCCAGCCAGCCGGCCCCCTGCCGGCCTGACGAAAAGGACACCATCATGAGCCTTCTAGAGATTTCCAGCTTTGCAGCGGGTCAATGGGTCGCACCGGGCGCGGGCGCCCGCAACATCGCCAGCGCCATCACCGGCGAGGTGATCGCCAGCGCCGGCAATGACGCGCTCGACGTGCAGGCGATGCTCGACTACGCCCGTACGGTGGGCGGCCCCGCCCTGCGCAAGCTGACCTTCCACGACCGCGCCCGGATGCTGAAGGCGCTGGCAGGCCACCTGAACCAGCACAAACAGGCGCTCTACGATCTGAGCTTCAACACCGGGGCCACCCAGTCCGATCACATGATCGACATCGACGGCGGCATCGGCACCATGTTCGTCTTCGCCTCCAAGGGCCGCCGCGAGATGCCGGACGCCCATGTCTACCTCGACGGCGATGTGGAGCAGCTCAGCCGCAACGGCACCTTCCTGGGCCAGCACATCTGCACCCCGCTACGCGGCGTTGCGGTGCATATCAACGCCTTCAACTTCCCGGTCTGGGGGATGCTGGAAAAACTCGCCCCCACCCTGCTGGCAGGCGTCCCGGCCATCGTGAAACCAGCCACCAACAGCTGCTATGTGACGGAGCTGGCCGTGAAACTGATGCTCGACAGCGGCATCCTGCCCGAAGGCGCGCTGCAACTGGTTTCCGGTGGCCTCGGCGACATGCTGGACCATCTGACCATGCAGGACGTGGTCAGCTTCACCGGCTCCGCCAACACCGCGCTGAAACTGCGCGCGAACCCGGTGATCCTGGAAAACTCGGTCCGCTTCGTGGCCGAACAGGACAGCCTCAACGCCTCGATCCTGGGCCCGGACGCGCAGCCCGGCACGCCGGAATTCGACCTGTTCGTCAAGGAGGTCAGCCGCGAGATGACCACCAAGGCGGGCCAGAAATGCACCGCCATCCGCCGCATCATCGCGCCGCAAGCGCAGGTGGACGCGGTGATCGAGGCCCTGTCCGCCCGCCTGGCAAAAACCCAGATCGGCGACCCGCGCCTGGAAACCACCCGCATGGGCGCGCTGGTCTCCAACAGCCAGAAACACGACGTGCTGGAAAAGGCCGCGATCATCGGCCAGGAGGCAGAGCGTGTCTTTGGCGACCCGGACAACTTCTCCGTCGATGGTGCAGACGCCGACAAAGGCGCCTTTGTGCCGCCGATGCTGTTCCACTGCGCCGACCCGGACAACGCCCAGCGGGTACACGACACAGAGGCCTTCGGCCCCGTCTCCACCATCATGGGTTACCGCGATCTGGACCACGCCATTGATCTGGCCAACCGCGGCCAGGGCTCGCTGGTGGCCTCGGTCATCACCCATGACTCTGCTGTCGCCCGCGACGTCGCCATCGGCGCCGGCGCCTACCACGGCCGCCTCTACTTCAACAACCGCGACTCGATGAAGGAATCGACCGGCCACGGCTCTCCCCTGCCCCATATGGTGCACGGCGGCCCGGGCCGTGCCGGCGGCGGCGAGGAGATGGGCGGCGTGCGCGGCGTCAAACACTACATGCAGCGCACCGCCATCCAGGGCTCGCCCGACATCCTGTCCGCGATCGGCGAAAAATGGGTCCCCGGCGGCACTGAAGTCAAAGGCCCCGCACACCCCTTCACCCGCAAGTTCGGCGAGCTGGCGATTGGCGAGACCCTGCACACCGCGCCGCGCACCGTGACGCTGGAGGATATCGAGACCTTCGCCCATTTCACCGGCGACACCTTCTATGCCCACATGGACGAGGAAGCCGCCAAGCGGAACCCGTTCTTCCCGGGCCGCGTGGCGCATGGCTACCTGCTGCTGTCCTTCGCCGCGGGCATGTTCGTGCAGCCGGACGAGGGCCCGGTTCTGGCCAATACCGGCCTCGACTCCCTGCGCTTCATGAAGCCGGTTTCGGCGGGCGACAGCATCAAGGTGCGCCTCACCGTCAAGAAGAAGACCCCGCGCAACGAGGAATACGGCGAGGTGCGCTGGCACGTGACCCTCACCAACCAGGACGATGAGATTGCGGCAGAGTATGAGCTGCTGACGATGAACGCTTATTGAGACTGGCAAAAGCGGCACGCAGCCCCGCTGCTGCCAACCGCCCGGACTGGCCTTACCGGTCCGGGCGAACTATATTTATCCCTATGAACGAACAGCATAACCCTTGGTTCGACACCACCGTCCAGCAGCTGAACGACCCGCAGAACCAGCGGGTCTGGTCGGTGATCGTATCGCTGTTCGGCGATCTCGCGCAGGACAAGGGTGCCCGCATCAGCGGCAGCGCCCTGACCCGCATCATCACCCCGATGGGAATCAAGCCCGAGGCGATCCGCGTGGCGCTGCACCGGCTGCGCAAGGACGGCTGGATCGAAAGCGCCCGCGCGGGCCGCGCCTCGGTCCACTACCTGACCGAATACGGCCGCAACCAGTCCGCCGCGGTCACCCCCCGGATCTACGAGCGCCGCGCCGCCGCCCCCGGCGACTGGCACCTGCTGATCGCCGAAGACGGCGCCGGGCAGGCAACCCTGGACGACGTGCTGCTGCTGTCCAATTACGTCGCCGTGAACCGCACCACCGCGCTTGGCCACGGGCCGATGCCGCGCAACCTGGACGACCTGCTGGCGGCCGGCGTCAACAGCATGCGTGTGCCCTGCTGGCTCAAGGCCCGGCTGTTTCCAGAGCACCTGCAGGACGCCTGCGCCACGCTGCAGCGCGACCTGCAGCAGATCGCTGCGCCGCCTGCGGGCCTGACGCCCGCGCAGACCGGAACCCTGCGCACGCTAATCGTGCACCGCTGGCGCCGCGTGGTGCTGCGCCACCCGGACCTGCCGCCCAGCTTCCACCCCGAGGACTGGACCGGAGAAACCTGCCGCGCCCTTGTGTTCCAGCTGCTCGACCGCCTGCCGCGGCCGGAGCTGTCCGCGCTGGACACCCAAGCCGACTGACCCCCGGCCGCGCAACAATCCGATCGCACCGCAGCACGGCCCCCGCAGAGGCCCGCTAGGGTGGAGGCAAGTCCCTGTATTCGTGCCACTTTTCACTCTCGCCAGAAAAAATCAGGAAGAATCTGCATTTCCCGGTCTTTTCTGCTTGACCCCACCGGCGGCATTCCTTAAATCGCGTCCACACGGCGAGCGGCGGAGTAGCTCAGTTGGTTAGAGCAGCGGAATCATAATCCGCGTGTCGGGGGTTCAAGTCCCTCCTCCGCTACCAATTTTCCACGTAACATCTTGAATTTACTCGGAAAAGCTTAGGGATGCTTCCCTTCTTCCCACTTTCTACCCCTCACTGAGCGCCTAAAGAGCCGGGCGGTTTTGTCGCAGTTTACCCACCCTTTTGAGGCGTCGCACCCGGTGCGAAACCGGGAAGCAGCGCAATCAATATGAGCGACTGACACCACACATGGCAGGTGCACAGAGTGGAGCGCAGAGCGCGAGCCAAGGAGAAGCCCGCTGAGCGGCCAAACGCCTCAACAGCGCCCCCATGTGCCCCTAACCAGCGAAGCGCCCGCCAGCGGCGCTCTCAGCGCCTCTCAGGAGTCCACCAGCATGCGAGAGTAAGGTGCAGTACGGGGCCGCTCGCTCAAGAGCAGCAGGTGGATGGCACTGAAAGATACAGACTCAAGAGTGATCCTGTAACAAGGCAAGCTAGCCGCTTCAGCGGCGGCGCTTGCCATTCATTACAGCTTCTCTAGTGACACTATTAACTTCTTATCTGAGGTAATAACTAGAGTATCTGTAATGTATATTAGTTATGAGAAGTCTCAGAAAAGGTAAAAAGGTCACTTCCTAGAGCTTCCTGCATCTTAGGATGGTCAAAGTAAAAGCGTTGCGCGGCTACGTGAGGAAACCTGCGAAGGAAGCTCATCCTCGGCTTTTTCCACGTCCACCACTCACCCCGTTGTTTGACGTCGTTCCACCGTCGAAATTGCCCGATATCCACATCCTGTAGCAGCCAGGCTGTGCGCAGCGTGTGATTTGCAATCGCGTCGCTCACAACAACCTCGACACCTGCCTCTCGAAGTAACCAAGCCGCCTCTAACTCCAATTTCACAGCGTCCATGAATGCAGGCCAGCCCTTGAGAGTGTAGTTGAAAATCTTAACCTGCCACCCTTCAGGCCAAGTCTCAGCCAAGCCCCTGATCAGGCCCCAATCTCCCCGCGGTGTCACTTTCCACTTCTCTGGCTCCTCTAAGGTGGCCATGTGCTCCCGATAGGCTTTAGCCATAACGTTTGCAGTCAGCTTGAGCTTCGCCTCTTGTGGATCAAGCTCCCCACCCACTCGCAGTAGCACAACTTTTTCCTTCCCCCAGCCACGGCCTTGCGAGAGGATTGGAGGCTCCTTGATGAGCCGCTTGAGGGAACTCAACGATAATCCTGCCATTTCTGCCCACTCAGTCAGGGGCAAGGCGGGCGCCCACGTTTGCCCCTTCCAGTCATGGCCGTCCGTCTCCATCCTCGAAAGCAGCAAGCCACACAGCTTGTCATGCTTTTCTTGGAAGTCCTTGCGCCGCTTCGGGCGCCCGTCACCATTGCCTTCGCATTGCCTGTTCGACATACTGATGTTCCTCTTGGAGGCTGGGTCTTAGACCTGCCTCTTAGCCACGGGTATTGAGAGTTCCTGTGCTGAGTTGACCCCTGCCGTTGCCGCGGTGGGGGTTATTCATTTAGAAGTCATCTTCAGCTTTCTGACGGCTTAGCCCCCCGCATCAGGCGCAGCTCACTAGCCTCAACGTTGTGGGCCTCTGTGTTCGCCGCCGTGCGGTACTCATAGCTTTTGTGAACCCTGCGCCGCTCAATCAGTTTCTTTTCTACCAGCACCCTGATTGCCGCACTTACGGTATTCACGGAAACGCTGCACATTTCCGCCAAGGCCCGCTGCTCAACAGGCACCCAACGAGTGCCTTCAGAAACTGAATTGAGCAGCAACCAAACCCTGTGTTCCAAAGCTGTTGTTAGTTTGAGCAAGCGCATGTCAGCCCGCACTGCTGCCATGTACATTTCCTGCTCGGCCCGAAGTCCCTTCAACATCATGCATCCTCTTTTTTAGGGGGGACCACGTGTAGCAGAAAAGCAGCTCAATCGCAAATTTTCAGTGTGAGGATACGGGAAATAATCGTTGTGTACCAATAGGTTCACAAGCATCTGACTCGCTGGAGCCATTGACAGAGTAACGCTACCTGATAGAAATCTTAAGCCAAGTAATCGGTTGGCTTGGCAACCTTACAGCGTGGGTGCCCCTGCCGTTCCATTCGGCAGGGGTTCTTTTTTACCGGCGCTTGCGTTTGCGGACTGCTTTGCCCGCACCCGGTGCGGAAATCACACCGGCTTCGGACAACATCACGCGCAACAGAAGCCAAAGGGGCATTTGGTAGCCCTGCGCCAACTTCCCCAATGTGCGGACACCCGGATTTAGCTGCTGCCCGCGCTCATAGAATGCCAGTTGAGAGCTAGAAATATCCACGCGCCGCAGCACCTCCACCCGCTTCATGCAGCGCTCTTTCCTCCACTCCGCCAGCAGGCATTTCAGGTTCATAGGCACCTTCGGTTCCGGCTTATCCTTCAGCAGTTCTGCAAGTTCATCCTGAACGCCATAGGCCGCGGCCATTTCCAGCAAGAAGTCCTTTGTCATGGTTCATCACTCCTAACGCGCGGCGCGTCATTGGCCGTCCAGCGACGCACCTCCAGTTTGAAGCTGGCGGAAAGGCTATCCCGGCCCAAAGCCTCGTCCACCACCAGCCAAGTACCGTCTGTTGCCAGCACTGCCTCCGGCGCTTGTGACAGCGGCTCGCCGTAGAGTGTCAGAACCCCCTGAGCTGTTTTGCCGTCGGCTCCGGTCTCTTTCCATTCCAAAGCACCGGCCAAGGTTTCCAGCCAGTCAAACACAGTTGCCGTGTCTGACTTCGCAAGGCGCCGCTCCTCCTCCGTCAGGCCGGACAAATCAAGCGGCACCTTGTCCTTTCGATAGAGGCGGTATCTCTGCATCAACGGACTGTGTTTGGCGGCCCGCCGGAAAGCCTGCGCGATGTGGTCATTCATCGCCCCAGCCCACCAGTGACATAGCCTTGTCCACTGGCACGCCGGACTTAACCAGCGTGCCCACAGCCCGGGCACGCCCGGCAACATCAGCGCTCATCATCGACCCGCTGTCCATTTTGGAAACCCCCACCTTTGCCAGCTCAGGCAAAAGCTGCCGGGCCAGCGGCTCAATGGTCTGGAGGACAAAGAGCCGGTAAGCTTCCCGCATAGCCCCGGCGTTTCCGCTGGCAGTCACCAGCGCTGGCGGTATGCCCGCCGCCGCCAACAACCGCGCGTGCAAGCCATCCGCCGCCGGGTTCAAATCTGCCTTCTGTAAATCAGGGGTCAGCTCCACCCGCTTGAACTCATGCCCCCGCGGCTGGCCTGTATTTGTGGCAAAGTCCGCCTTGCTGCGGATAGCCGCCAAGGTACCCCCGCCCTTGAGCCCCCGCAGGGCCGCCGTCTGCTGCTCCTCCGGCACCACATCAGGGAACGGCAGCAAGCCACGCCCAGTCCATTCCAGCGCTCCCGATACCGCCCGCTCTATCTCCGCCATCAGCCGCGGGCTGGAGCCCATCATCTGAAATGGGCTGCGCCCCCGCCAAGGCTGCTCCGAAGAAGGGTTCACTACCAGCTTGAGCACTTCCCCTTCGATGGCACGCACGGTTTCCGTTTCCGCCGGGCGGGCGATGTGAAGATGATAGCGTCCCCGTCCAAGTTCGTCCCAGTAGGCGGCCCGGTGCAAGCTCAGGTCACTGCCATCAACACGGATGTGCCAGCAGCTTTCGCCACGCAAACACAGGTCCGACCCGATTGCAGCCAGCACGTCCGCCCGCAGCGGCCCAGCCTCCGGCGCCGGGTCCAACATAGAGAACCCGCGGGACCAAAAACCTGCACAGGTGGCAACCGTGGCACTGAGTGCGGCGCTGCCGTCAGAAAGGAGATTTGCTTGCCGCCCGGCCACATATTCCGCCGTAACCGAAGGAAACGCCGCCCGCTCCTCCCGCTCCAACTCACGTTTCTTGAAAGGCCACATCAGAACCGGACCTCCCCGGCCAGAAGCATTCCCGCACCAGATGCACGGAACAGCCCGGCCAGCGCCTCCCGGGTCAAGCTGCTGTCACCTGCATTGATCTGGCGGAACTCCCGCCGCACAGGGGTATGAATGAGCTGATACAGGGTCAGCGCCCGCACAGCCTCAATCACATGCGGCGCCGGTTCGCCCGGCTCTACTGTGCCGGTTTGCGTAAGCCTGTACCGGCCAGCATTCAGGCCGGTGACGACGCCAGCGTCAGGGATGTATGCCGCAGCTTCGGCAGCCCATGCGGAACCGTCCCAGCTCTCAACCGTGACTGCCGCAGGGAAGGGATAGCGGGGCCATTGAACCTCCCCGGGCTCCTCCAGCACCGCCACAGCCACAGAGGCGTTCACAGGCCAGTACAGGCGCCCTGTGAAGGTCTCAGCCAGCGCCCAAGAGGCCCCAATCATGGCCGTTGCCCTGTCATTGGCCACACCAGCCTCAAGAGCAACGCTTACAGCATCCGGCACAGTGGGCAGAGCCCCCCGCGTTTGGGAGAAATCGGTAATCATGGGAGGATGATCCTTTCAGTTCGCACCGGGTGCGCTGCGGTTTGCAGAGCCCGCAATTCCGCCTCGCTGTCGCCGTAGGCAGGCCGCGTCACCAGCGACAATTCATAGAGCACCAATTGCAGCAGCGTGCGGATGAACACAGAGGGGTTACCCGGTTCCGGGTCCAACCTTTCATTGTCCGGCACGGTCTCTTTCGGCGGCACCCGGAAGCCCGGCGAGATACCCGTGACCAACCCCGCGCCCAGCAGCGTAAGCGCATCCCGCACGTGGGTCACATCTTCAAGGCCGGGCTCAATGATGGCCTCAAACGTCAAAGCTTCGGCGGTATCCTTGAGCACCAGAGACCCCGCCTGCCGTGACGCCAAAGGCCGGTCGAAGCTGTGCCCGAATAACAGGTTCACCTCTGCATCCGGGTCGGTCAGCGTGAAGTCAAAGGCCCCCGGCATGATGCGTTCCTTGCGCACTTTGCCCCGGTCGCTCAGCACCGCCAAAGACCCATAGGGGAAACGGCCCGCAATCCGGGGGCGCTTACCCTCGCGGCGGACCTCCAAGCCCGCCGCTGGCCAGATCGCGCGCCGCTCCATTACGCGCGGTCCTGCACGCCAGTGAGTTTGAAGTAGTGCGTAGCCGTGCGCTGGATCAGCACATCAAGGAAGGCAAACATGGTCAGTGCCACCTTGCCTGTCTTGCTTTCGCTGTACGGGTCCACAATCAGTTCAGGGCTTCCCCACGTCGGCACATAGGCGTTGTTGCTGCCCGCACCGAAGTAGACAGTGGACGCCCCCTTGTCGGTGGCGTCACGTGCACCACGGGCCGACACCTGAGAGGACCACAGCATGCCGAAGCCCGCGGACTTCAAGCGGTCCAGCTCGGATACGGCGGTGCCGCTCACCAGCGTATCGGCAAGGGTCTGGTGCACGATGGGCGCCCCAGCAATCCGCACCTGCGCCGGGTCGCTCAGCTTGGCCGTTTCCTGAATTTCCGTGGCGCGCAGCAGGAACTCCGAAAAGCTGGCCACACCATCCAGCGCGGTTGTGCGCCCAGCGGTCAGCACGCTGTCAAAGCCTGCCGGTTGCTCATCGGCGCCCGTGCCTTGGAAAATGGCAAGGTCAATGCCCTCGCGCAGCACTTCGGACAGGTCACGCCGCAGAATGGACGGCAGCGCACTGTTCTGACGGATCGCCTGCCGGGTCAGCAGATAACGCCCCGTTGCCGTGTGCATGGCAGGGCTCTTGCTAGTGGTGCTGATCGCCTGTGCGTCCGCACCATTGCCCTCAGCCACCCACGAAAGGCCGGTGCCGCCAGTGATTTCCGGGAAGGTGGGGGTGCCCGTGACTTGCAAGACATTGACCCCGAAGCGGCCCGCCGCGGAGTTTTCAAAGAAGCGTTCAAGGGCGTTCATCACCGGGCGGCTTGCAAGCTCCTGCGATGTGCCGGCGGCTGCATCTGTGGCAACGTCTGCCCGCTGCTCCAGTGCTTCCCACGGAAAGCGGATACCCTTCTGCCCTTGGCCATGGCGCTGTTCAAGTTCTTGGCTCACTTCGGCCTCACGGCCTGCCAGCGGCTTGCCATCGACCTGTGCCGCGATGACCGCGCTCAGATCGAACGAACGGCATTCCCGGTCAAAATCATTGGCGGCTTTGTCCGGCTCTTTGATCTGTTCGCGCTCCGCATCTTCCACCAGCAGCGCCGCCCGCAGCTCCACCTCCGCATTCTGGTAGGCATCGGTCAGGCTGCGCAGTTCTGTGCGGCCGTCATCGCTGACTTCATCGGCCTTCTGAATTTCGGCCATGCGCTCGCGCCGTTTCGATTGCGCAAGCTGGATTTCTTGAGATTTCAGCATTTGGGGTTCCTTTTCCCATCGGAGATTTCAGGAATGCCCGCGGCGGCTATGAACTGCTCGCGCCCTCGGACGTTGGTGCGGCGCGGGGGCCTCGCCGCCAAAGTTCTCCCGGTATCTTCACCGGGCCCCCGCGCCTTACCCCGCCGTTCACCGTTGGTTTTGGTGGTGTGGCAGGATTGGCAAAGGTATTGCAGGTTACTGGGGTCATAGACGTGCAGCCCATGCACATCCTCTTGAGCGCGCGGCTGGATGTGATCGACCTCGCCGTGCATGCCCAGGTACGTGAAACAGTGCTCACAGCGGAAAGATGCGCGATGCGCCACAAAGGGGCGCACGCTGTCCCGCCATGTTGTGTTTTTCAGGGGGCGCGGGTTGTACCTCATAGGACCTCCACCACGTATTCAGGAACAACAGCCTCCCGGGCGCGCAGCATGGCGGAGCACGCCAGCACCAGACTGGAAGCAACATCAATTCGGGCGTGCAGGTGGCTCTTGGCCAATTGGCAAGCGCCGGTCGTGCTGACCTTCACGTCTGCCTCAGCAAGCGCAGCCTCCAGCAGAATGGACCGCTGCATTTGGACAGCCCCGGCAATGAACAGCTTGCGGGTTGCCCGAATGTCCTGATCGCCGTCTTTGGGACCTGTGCCGCGGTAGATGACTGGCCACGCCAACCGCGCCCGCGACAATGCAGTTTCAAATTCGTGCTGGCGGTATCGGTCACAGGAGACAGACGCGATTGGGTGATTGCCGATGCGGGCAATCAGTTCCGGCAGAAATTCTTGCAAGTCTGACACGCTGCCAGAGGTTTCAATCAGCTCACCCGCTTCCGCGCAGCGGTGCCATGTATCGCCCACTTGGTCACGCTTACCGCGGGCCAGCAGGTCAATATCCGCACCCGGAAAAGCCCCCAGCACCTTAAGCAAGCCGGAGTGTTCATAGGCGATGGTGGCAGCGGTCATGGAAGCACTGCCGCCCAGATCAATCCCGACGTGAACAGGCTCACCGGGAAGCGGCTGCAGTGCCTCCTTTTTGTAGGCCTTCCGCAGAGTGTCATAGTCCAGCAGCAATTCGCGCGATGGCGAAAGCGGCTTGTTCAAATGCCAAGCCTCAAACTCGGCCATGCTGCCGGACTGTTCTGCCTTCGCATAGGCATCTTCCATGAAACGGAATGGCTTGATCTTGCCAAGACCCGGGGTCGCCTTGTGCCAAATCTTAGGGTCGCTGGAGTCGTCGCCCTTTTCCGCGGCATAGAGCGTCACATGCGTGCGCTTGTCAGGCCGTTCTATCAGGTCGTTATAGCTGGGGCTGTCGCCGCGCGTGCCGGTCAGAATGAGCTGGCCATTGCGTGCGGAGAGAGCGTCAAAGAACCCGGTGATAAGCTCGCCTTGGTTCTTCCCAAGCAGGCCCGTTTCATCAATGACGGCTAGGTCAAGGTCCGCACCGTGACCCTGCGCCCGGGTACCAGTGCTCAGCCAGAGGGTACCCCCGTTAATGAACAGCACGCCCGGCTTGGGATCGCTCCGGCGGCGCATGTCATCTTCGCGGCCCGCAGTCTCCAGCAAGGCAGCCATGGCCTTGGCAATGTACAGGGCATGCTTTTCCGTGGGCGCTGCAATCGCCCCGTTAAACCCTTTGATGTGGATAGGGCTGTCCGAACACATCAGCCCCAGAATGAGCGCAGCCAGAAGCGTGGACTTACCCAGCTTGCGCGGGGTGGAGTAGATGCAAGTCCGCCATTTGGGGCCGTCCGGTTCCCGGGCAAGAAAGGCCCGAACAAACCGTAGCTGAAAGGGCTGCAGAATGAACGGCTCGCCCGCATTCATCCCCGCAGGGATTTTGAAGTTCTGAGAAAGCCAGAACGCAAAGCGTTGCTCCAGAGGAGCCCGCTTTCGTTTCCGCACCGGGTGCGCAAAGGGGTTCAATGCGTTCATGTCCGTAACCCACGAGAGACAGCAAGGCCCGCCTCCGCTCCGTATCTATCCTCCTCCCGTGAGGTGCCCGGCAGGGTTCCCTTGGGAGGTTTTGGCGTAGTATCACGGTATCATAATACCCCACATGAAGCACAAGTGGGGTTCGGGAAATACTACTTTTTGGCTTGCGCTTGGATGCTTCTCTACCGAAACTCCGCTGAACAACTGGGCCAACCTAGTTCGCAACTAGCTAGTGAGCAAAAATGACAGAGAATATACTGGGACAGAGGTTTTCACACACTTACCTAACTAAAGGCGCCCCTGAAAAAGACAGCAAGAAAGCACGTTTCAGACTTGCAAAGCTGTGCGAAAAGTCATGCCCACCACCTTCGTTTGGCAGGTATGGCGACGCTTTTGATTATAACAAAAATGCGCAGGATGCGATTGAACAGGAGTTAGGCATTTGTTTTTCAAGCGCTTCTCAGAGCGGGACTCTATTTCCACGGTGGGATTGGTACTTCAACAGAATAACCGTTCTGGAAATGCTCGACACAATCACAGTAGTCGGCAACTCGCTTCACAGACAATATATTCAGAGCAGCCGGCGCGAACTATTTATTTCAGGCGCCAGAAAGATACTTAAAGAAGAAAATCTAGCGTACGAGATTGACGGCAGCGGCAGCATTCACCCGCTAATTGATAGCGCATTCAGCTCAACGATGCAGTCAGCAATTGTTGCCCTCAATGAACCTAGGTATGCAGCAACTGCCCAAACCCTTGAACAAGTTGATAGCTGCCTCTTACAGGACCCACCGAACTACATCGGAGCAATCCGCGCAAGTTTCGGCGCATGCGAAAACTTGTTCAAGCTCATGTACAAAGTACTCAAGCTTGATGCGAGAGCGGCAGGCGACAAAATCGGGAAGGATCAACAGGCCTTCTACTCCGGGCACCCTGTACTGAATGCAGCCAGCGCCAAAACTTTGGAGGGATTTAAAGATTGGGTCAACGCGGCTCACAACTACCGCCACGAACAAGGTGTTGAAGAACCCAATCAGCCTACGGAGGAAGTAGCCATACTAATCATTTCCCAAGGGCTCTCGTACGTTCGCTGGCTGGCTCAAATAGACAAGAAAAAGCAGAACACCTAACAAACCTGCTGAAACGCATGCTGCGCCCACTGTGCTAGTTCGCTCCGGCGCTGTTCAAACAGATCGGAGCGGGCATAGGCATTGCGGACCTTGCTGCCGACGACATGAGCCAAGTTCAGTTCTGAAATCTCATCGGAGTGCGGGCTGTTCTCCTGAGCCCATGTCTTAAACGTGGTGCGGAAGCCATGTGTAGTGAAATCGGTGCGCCCCATACGTTTGTAGAGAGCTGCAAAAACCACGTCAGATTGCCGCTTACCCTGCGGGCTAGGAAAGATCAGATCGCCCTCCCTTTCTTCTGCACGTACTGCCTTGAGGATCGCTTGAGCCTGCGGTGACAAGGGAATGCGGTGCTCTCGCTTCATCTTCATCCGCTCCTTCGGCACGGTCCATACATCGCCTTCAATTTCATCCCAGCGGGCGCCGCGCGCTTCACCCGAGCGGGTGCCAGTCAAAATAAGGAACTCAAGGCAGCGGGCAGACATACCGCGGCGCTTCTTCAATTCGACCATGAATGCGGGCAGGTCCGGCCACGGCATGGCCTTCCGGTGTTCGACTTCCGGGCGCACGCTTGGCAGCGTGTCCTTGGATATGTCGCAGGGGTTCGGGCCGTGGTATTTCTCAGTGTCGATTGCATATGCAAACACCGCGCTCATGCGTTGTTTGACCCTCTGCGCGGTATCACGCTTTGAGTTCCAAATCGGCTTGAGCACTTCTAGCACATCCTGCTTCCCTAGGTAGGCAATTGGCCCGTCGCCCATTACGGGGAATACGTAGTTCTCAAGGCTGGCAATCCATTTGTCAGCGTGCTTCTGGCTTGTCCAAGAGGACCGGCGCATTTCAAAGACCTCAAGAGCCACATTCTTGAAGGTCTCTTGTACGTGGGTCTGCTGCCAGTTTTGCTTTGCACCTTCACGCTCAGCCTCAGCCTGCGCCAGAGGGTCCACACCCAAGTCAATCAGCTCTCGGATTTCACGTGCCCGCCCCCTAGCAAGTTCCAGAGGCAGCAAGCGGAGGGGACCCAGCCCCATGTCTCGCTGCGTACCATAGAGCCGGTACCGAACCGCCCAGCTCTTAGCGGGCGGCCTCTTTCCGCGTGGCTTCGAAACATTCAAATAAAGCCCGTTCCGAAACCCGTCGAAGTACCGGCCCGGCTTCTTGATGCGTTCGCAATCGCGCTGCGTGAGAAAGTCTTGGCTGTAACGCGGCATTTCCTTCCCCTCTTTTCCCCTCAAAAGGCAACTTTAAACCTCTGGGCACAGACGGCCCCAATCAGGGAAATCTCGTGAGAAACCGGAAATTTGTAAACCTTTCGGTACACTTACGGGACTCCTGACGAACGAAGCTACCCATGCAACTACCGAACTTCAAGTCCCTCCTCCGCTACCACCCTTCCCCAAAATCCGGAAAAACCAGCAACCGCCTGCAAGGCCTGCGCCCTGCGCTTGCTATCCGCGCGCAGCGGCTCCAGCCGCACGCTGAAGCTGGCTGGCTGGCACCTGCCTGACGCCCCCGGCGCACTCGCGGATGCTTCTGCCAGCGTGCAAACGGGCCCCGCTAAGGGCCCGCTGCCTGCCAGTGGCAATGCGGTTTCTATCCGCCAGTCCCGCTGCCGCTGATGCTTTCGGCCGAGGCCAGACCCGGCGCTTCCGACGCGCCGCCCAGCTTCTCGCGCACAGCGGCCTCGATCCTGCCGCCGGTCTCGCCGTCGATGTTGCGCCAGTAATCGAACGCCCGCTGCAGCACCTTCTCGCTGACACCGTCGCTCAGATGCCCGGCCACATTCGACACCAGCCGGTCGCGGGCGGCATCGTCCATCACCTCGCGCACCAGCGTGCCGGCCTGACTCCAGTCATCGTCGTCTTCCCGCAGCGTGTAGGCCTGGCGGACCATGCCGCCGTCCGTATGCCACAGGCCGGCCTCGGGGCCAGCGGGGGGCTTTGCTGCCGGCCCGCCATAGGAATTGGGCGCATAGACCGGATCCGCAACCTTCTGCGTGCGTCCCGCCCCGTCCTTGGAATAGCTGTAGACCGGGCATTGCGCCTTGTTCACCGGGATTTCCTTGTAGTTCACGCCCAGCCGCGCCCGGTGCGCGTCCGCGTAGGAAAAGCCCCGAGCCAGCAGCATCTTGTCCGGCGACAGCCCAACCCCCGGCACCATGTTGTTCGGCTCAAACGCCGCCTGTTCGATTTCCGTGTGGAAGTCGGTGGGGTTCCGGTCCAGCACCAGTTTCCCGACCTCGATCAGCGGATAATCCGCATGCGGCCAGACCTTGGTCAGATCGAACGGGTTAAGGCGGTAAGTCTTGGCATCCTCATAGGGCATGATCTGCCATTTTAGCGTCCAGCTGGGCGGGTTGCCGTCGCGGATCGCATTGAACAGATCGCGCCGGTGATAATCGCCGTCGCTGCCGGCCAGCTTGTCGGCCTCCTCCTGGCTCAGGTACGCGTTGCCATCCCCCTGATCGGTGTGGAAGTGGAACTTGACCCAGAACTTCTCCCCCTCGGCATTCACCAGCGAGTAGGTGTGGCTGGAATAGCCGTTCATCTCGCGCCAGCTCTTCGGGATGCCCCGGTCGCCCATCAGATAGGCCACCTGATGCGCGCTTTCCGGCGACAGGGTCCAGAAATCCCACTGCATGTCATGGTCGCGCAGGTCGTTGTCGGCGCGGCGTTTCTGGCTGCGGATGAAATGCTGGAACTTGAGCGGATCGCGGATGAAAAAGACGGGGGTATTGTTGCCCACCATGTCGAAATTGCCGTCCTCGGTGTACATTTTCACCGAGAAGCCGCGCGGATCGCGCCAGGTGTCGGGGCTGCCCCGCTCGCCGGCCACTGTCGAGAAGCGGACGAGGGCATCGCATTTCGCGCCGGGCTGAAAGATCTTGGCCTTGGTGTATTTCGACACGTCCTGCGTGGTCTCGAAATAGCCGAACGCGCCGCCGCCCTTGGCGTGGGGCTGGCGCTCCGGGATGCGCTCCCGGTTGAAGTTTGCCATCTGTTCGATCAGGTAATGATCGTTGAGCACAATCGGCCCGTCCGGCCCCACGGTCAGCGAATGCTCGTCGCTGTGAACGCGCTGGCCCGCATCGGTGGTGGTCGGGGGGGTGCCCTTGCTGTCGTTGGAGCTTGTCATTCCAGACCTCTCTTCAATCACTGTGGAAAAACGTGTCGCTGCAGCGGTAAGGTCCCTGGGCGCCGCCGCTCTCGCCCGGTGCGTTTTTGCCAGGAGCCGGCAGCTCCGGCTGCCTCAGCTGCCCTGCGGCGCGCCCAGCTTGTCGGCCTTCACCGCGCCGCGCTCGCCCATCGGCTCATCCGGGCCGACGGTTGTGTCATAGGTCGTCTGCGCCTCGACTTCGGCGTTGATCTCGGCCCCCAGCAGCACGATGAAGGCGGAAATCCACAGCCACATCAGCAGAACAACAACCCCGGCCAGCGCGCCGAAGCTTTCGTTGTAGGAACCGAAGTTGCCGACATAAAACGCAAACCCGGCAGAGCCTGCCAGCCACAGCACACAGGCGGCAGCCGCGCCGGGCGACGTCCACAATAGCTCGGGCTTGTCGCGCGAGGGGCCATAGCGGTAAAGCACCGCAAGCCCGGCCATGGTCATCACCAGCAGCACGCCCCAGGCCAGCAGCGTGCCCAGCGCTTCGGTCACGGGGCCTGCGTCAACCAGCGCGATAACAGACGGAACCGCCAGCGTCGCCAGCAAGCCCATCAGCAGCCCGGCAATCAGAAACAGCGTCAGAACAAGGGTAACAAAGGTCTTCATGAAGAACCCGCGCTTCTCCTCCTCGTCATAGGCCACGTTCATGCCTTCGATCAGGCTGTTCATGCCCTTGGAGGCCGAATAGAGCGCAATCACGATACCCGCCACCGCGGCCAGTCCCAGCCCGCCTTCCCGCGACCCTGCAACCTGGGTCGCCTGGCCGACGATAATCTCCATCACCTCGTCCGGCACGACCCCTTCAAGCTGCGAAATCTGATCGACGATCTGGGCGGGCTCAACCATCAGGCCGCCGATCGCCAAAAGCGCGGTGATCGCCGGGAACAGCGCCATCAACCCGTAAAAGGCCACACCGGCAGCTATCAGCCCCACGTGGTCCGCGGCAACCTCGTCCTTGACCCGCAGGGCGATATCCTTCCAGCCCTTGGGCGGGATCCTGTACGGTGCTTCCGCGTGCCTGCCGCGTGCCATGGCGCGTCCTCCCCGTCCGTTTCATGCAAAGGCGGAGGCTGCCGAGGCAGCCTCCGGGCCCGTCTTACGATGAAGGCTTGCCAAGATCCTTTTCCTTGGCCTTGTCGGCAGCCGCTCCGGCGATGCGCTTGCCGGCGGACTTCAACTCGTCGGCAGCAGCTTGGGCTGCGGTCTTGCCTTGCGGCGCCGCGCTGTCCATCGCCTCACGCTTCTCGCTGGCGATGGTTTCAGCTTCCTTGCGGGCGGCCTGCATCACCGCGACGGCCTTCTCCTGCTCTTCGCGGAGGATCGCTTCGGCCCGCTCCGTCATCTTGTCGCTGTAGGCGCCCAGCATGTCATCTTCGGTGCGGGTGCGCGGCAGCGCACCGCCGATGGCTGCGCCCAGCGCCAGCGCCAGTGCCCCCGCAACCAGCGGCTGGCGGTTGTAGAAGTCCGCCGACTGGCGCGACCCGGAGGCCAGCGCCTCTGCGGCCTTGCGGCGGGCATCAATAGCGGCCTCGCGGGCCGCGATCACGCGGGCCTTGGCCTCTTCGGACAGGTTCTCGGTGCCTTCCGACAGGCGGGCGCGCATGCGGGCAGCGCTGAGCCGGGCGGCTTCTGCAGCGGAGGATGCGCCGTCACGGACCGATTGTCCGGCCGCTGCGGCCTTGTCCTTCGCGGCTGCGCCAGCATCCTTGACGGCAGAGCCCGCCGCCGAGGCCTTGTCGTGCAGCGCCGATCCTGCTGCAGACGCCTTGGCCTGCGCCGATGCGGCGGCGCCGGCGGCGCGGTCAGCCAGGCTGCTGCCATCGTCATCATCGTCGCGCGCCCAGGCGGGAACCCCTTCGGTGCCGCCCTTCATGCGCGGATCGGGGCGCGTCACCAGCGTGCCGCTGGAGGCGTGCCCGCCATAGCTGCCGCCTGCCCGGCGGTCTTCCCAGCCGCTGTCACGGCCGGCACCGCTGCGGCTCGCGCCGGAACGGCCCTGGCCGAAGATCATCCAGGCCAGCCCGACGCCGGTCAGCACCACCGCCGCCGGGTTTTCCTTGACGGTCCGGGTGATGGCGTTGCCGATCTCGCCGCCGTGCTCACGCAGCTGTTCGCCCAGCTGCTGCACAACCCCGTCGACGGAAAACTTGTTCTGCAGGTGTTCAAGGTTGCTGGTCAGCTGCGCGCGATCCCGTTCAATCTCGCGCTCAATCTCGTGAACAGAACGGCTGTCATTTGTCATTGTACGTCTCCTTAATGGATTGCGCGTCGCGCTTCACGTTTTCAGCGGTGCGGGTCGGGGCCAGGCTCGACAGCTTGAG
Organism: Leisingera aquaemixtae; assembly: GCF_006740765.1. Classification (GTDB taxonomy): domain Bacteria; phylum Pseudomonadota; class Alphaproteobacteria; order Rhodobacterales; family Rhodobacteraceae; genus Leisingera; species Leisingera aquaemixtae. The sequence continues at coordinate 119,177 of NZ_CP041159.1, read as the reverse complement.
GTCGCTGGTGCCCTTGGCGATCATGCCAAAGGCGATGGCGGCAAAGGCCACGCCCACCAGAAGGGCTGCCCAGCCCGGGTCCATTCCGGCTTCGGTCAGCCCGGCGGACAGCGCCGCGGCGAGGACGTTCAGCGCCGTCAGCGCCACCACGACGCCGCCGACGATCAGGCCCAAGGCAACGGCCGCGCGGTTCATGTTTTCGCCGATCTCGGCCCGCGCAAGCGCCAGCTCGTTGCGGATCAGCGAGCTGATGTTGTTCAGCGCTTCGGACACGATGCTGGCGGCATTCGGCGATCCGCCAGGTCCGGGATTTGTCTGTGTCATTTCGGATCTCCCACGTTCTGCGTGACCGGATAGCCGCCCGCCGGTTGCGCGGGGCTGGTGGCGGGGGCAGCCGCGGACGGGTGCGCTGCAGGGAGCTGCGGTGTGTCCTGATGGCTGCTGTCCGACGCCTTGGCAAAGCGCGCGGCGGCAAAGCCCAGCAGCGCAGCGCTGCTCAGGAACATGACCGGATTCTTGCGGGCGAAATCCGAAACCGAATGGACCATGTCGCCAAGGTCCTGGTTGCGGATCGAGTCTGACACATCGGCCAGGGTGCCGGCCACCTGGCCGATCGCGCGTTCATGCGGCGAGCCGCTGCGCATTTCGTTGGAGGCGGAGCGCAGGGCCGAGGCGACGGATTTCACCTCGTCGGCGACGCTTTCCTTGGCGGCTTCGGCGCGCAGCTGCGCCTCCTTCTTGGCGGTTTCAGCAGCGGTTGCCGCGGCGGACTTGGCCTCTTCGGCAACGTTTTTTGCGGCGGCTTTCACTTTGTCTGTTCCGGACATCTGAATACTCCCTCTGATCAGGCGATAAAGTTGAGCAAGGCGAGAACGACGACAACGACGCCAATGATGTAGAAGATACTGTGCATGGCTTCCTCCCCGGGCTGTATCGGTCGGTTCGATACATGGACAACTCACAGCACACCCGGTCAGTTCCAATTTTCCCGGAACGTGCAGCCTTTTGATGCGGGGATAAGCGGGGGGCCGCCGGCGGCGGGGCAGCTCAGCAGTCTTTCAGACAGGGGATGGTCCGCCACCGGCAGACCGGACCGGCCCGGCGGCTAAAATACCGGCACCTGCACGGCCAAGGTGCGCTCGTCAAACGCCATCAGCGGCATATGCCAGACACTGCCCGGCCAGCGGAGCTCCATCTCAAGCTTGCGGGGCCGGTAGACCGCCGTGTAAAGCGTGCCGAAACCCTCGCTGAAAGCCGAGGAATACAGCGGCGGCTTCAAAAACGCGCCGATGAATTTCTCTTCCGACTCCACATGCAGCGTCAGCCGCTGCAGCAGAAACCGCTCCCGCTCCACGGTCGCGGTAAAGCGGGCATGGCTGTCCCACTCCACTTTCTCCTGGTGGTTGGTGGCGACTGATACATGTTTCAGCACCGCCTTGCGGTCGGGCGCCATGAAGGCGGTCAGGAACTTGCGGTCCCGGTCGACCACGGTGACGTTATAGCTCATATGCGTCGGCAGACGGGACAGCGCCGCGCCGGCCTCCTCTGCGGTTTCGCAGGTCTGCAGCACATAGCGCAGGATCAGCGGCACGCCGAAGCCTTCGCCGACCACCCGGCGGCCGCCGAAGGTCAGCGACACCGCCAGCCCGGCATCGTTGATCCCGTCCACCAGCCCCCACAGGCTGTCGCTGGTGCCCAGCACCGCGCGGCCCAGCCATTCGGTGCGCATCACCACCCCGTCAAAGGCATGCGGGCTGTAGTCGTAATTGCGCACCAGAACCGGCTCCGGCCCGGGCCACAGCGCCTGGGAACAGGCCGACAGATAGGGCGGCGGGCAGTAGAAACTCAGAAACCGCGCCGCATGATCCGCGCCGCCCGCCAGGCCGCACAGCTCCTCATAAAGCGGCAGCAGCTCCGGCATATGCCGCTTCAGCGCGTTGACGCTGTCCAGGTAACCGGGGCGCGCCTCCGGGCCTTCGCGGACCCACCATTTGTGATAGTCGGGCCAGAATTCCCGGAACAGCCCGGCCCACTTGGGACCGGGCTGGGGTTCGTCGATGGCGCGCCAGCGGATGATCATGCCCTCACAGCAGGCCTACATGATCTTGAAGGCAGGATCGGCCACCACCGGCCCTGCCTCCTGCATCGGCAGCGGCCGCGCTTTGACATTGCTCTTGATGGCGTCGATCCAGCGCTTGCCGCGGTCATTCAGCTGGAACCCCGGCGTCATCGACCGGCCGCGGGTCACCAGAATGCCGATGTCGGCGCCTTCATACCGGTAATCGCCCGGCTGCAGGATGCGCAGGAAAAACGCCTCCTGCTCGCTCTCGACCGCACGGCGGTGATAGTCGAAGCGGTCGAACTGGACGGTGCCGTCCTCGGCCATGCGGTAAATGCCGGTCTCCGGCACCTCCGTGGCGATATCGACGGAATCATCCGTGTGCTTGATCACCATCTGCGACCAGCTGTCGATCATCTTGGGATCGGCCCAGCGGTCGTTCAGCTCTGCCACGTCCAGCTTGAACTTCTTCTTCGAGAACTCCAGCAGATGGAACAGGAACAGCGGCGCGTCCGCATGGGCAAAGGCCGCGTGGTTGGTCATCGAGGACGCGCCGGTGATGCGCGGGTTCAATTCACCCAGCCAGATCTCCCCGGTCTTCTTGTCGATCAGGAAATCCAGCTCGAAATAGCCGCGGTAGCCTTCCTTGCGCAGCTGCTCGCCGAACTTGAAGGTCAGCTCGCGCGCCCGTTCGCGGGTCTTGGGCGGAAACGCGGTCGAAAAGATCTCGTTGCCGCACCAGCCGCCGCGGTAGGGGGTCAGCTCCTTGAAGCCGACCAGTTCCGTCATCAGCGGCCCGACGATGGTGCCCTCCCTGGTCGCGCAGGCCTCGATCGCCGAGCCGCGGCAATCGATCCGCTTCATGATCTTGATCTCGCCCTCGCCCACGATCTCATGCTCGTGGCGGCGGAAATCGGCCTCGGAATTGATGAAGAAGGTGGTGTGCCCGCTGTCGCCAAAGGCGGATTGCAGCACCACGTCATGGCCGATGCCCGCCTTTTCGCAGGTCTTCTTCAGATCCTCGTAATCCTTGACCTCCGCCAGCACGTTCGGCACTGAAGGCACCCCCGCCTTATTGCCGATCCGGACCGTTTCGATCTTGTTGTCCATGCTCTGGCGCAGCTTGGCGCTGGGGAACCAGACCTCGCCGCCCAGTTCCTTGGCCAGGCGCTCGGTCTCCTCGTCGAACATCAGGAACACGAACTTGGGCTTGCCGCCCCGCCCTTTGATCCATTCGACCACCTCCTTGTGCTGCAGAAGGTAGTTGTTGATATCCTCGATCGACTGGAATTCGGCGTGCGGCTGCTCGGACGGGCAGAACACGTTGGGATGCTTGCCGCCATAGCAGTCAATGTAACATATGTATTTGAAATTCTTGCACCATTCATCCAGCCCCAGCAGGTTGAAATTGGTTGCCGAGACGAAATACACAGGGTCCTCGTTGCGGTGAAAGTGCCGGCGTATTTCAGAGATATTGTTCAGTGCTGCAGATGGCATGCCTTATTTCTCCCTTCAGAAAATCTTGTGCCGGGCGGCGTTCAGCTTCAGCCGCGCCTGATTGGCCTTGGCCTGCTGTTTCAGGGCCTCCTCGGTGAACACGCGCAGCCCCAGGTCGGCCCGGTAGCCGTGGATTTCGCTGACGTCCAAGGCCCGCATGAAGGCCAGGATTTCCTGGCTTACGACCTGCCCCGGCACCAGGATCGGAAATCCCGGCGGATAGGGGATGATGAAAGAGGCTGAGACCACCTCCTGGCCGCTTTCCATCGCCGCCTTGATCGAGCCGTCCAGCTCCAGATAGTCGCAGTTGTTTTCCTCATAGCTCAGGAAAAACGCCGAGCGAATGTCCCCCTCGGGCGTTTCCGGAGCAGAGCGGAAAGCATCGTGAAAGCGGCTGAAGTCGGGCAGCGGCGGCAGGTCGTGCATCAGGTTGGACACCCGCTTCTCGAAGCCGCGCTTTTCCATCATCGAGGCGTCGTCCAGCAATTCGTCCAGGTCGGTGGCAATTTCCACCAGAACCTCGATCAAATAGGCCACCGAAGACCGCGTGGTGCCGATGTTGGTCATGAACAGCACCGTGTTGCGCGAGGTCTTGTTGATCTGGATCCCGTATTTATCCATCAGGATCTGCGTCTTGAAGGTGTCGCCGTCCCAGCCGGTGCCGCCCACCGCCAGCGTCACCCGGGTCGGATCCAGCACGAACTCGTCATGCACCAGGCTGTCCCAGACATCCGACCAGCCGCGCTCGGGATCGTAATAGCTTTCCAGCCCGCTTTCGCGGTGCTTGCTTGGGATCATGTCGGCGGCGGTGAGGATCCTGAAATACTTGCTCAGCCGCGGATGCGTCATGATCGCCCGCCGCATCGCCATCGCCGCCTCCACCTGACGGTGGACGAATTCGAACCCCTCCAGCTCCACCTGCCGCCGCCCCACGTCCAGCGAGGCAATGATCTGGTAATTCGGCGAGGTCGAGGTATGGGTCATGTAGGCTTCGTGGAAACTCACCTCCACTTCGCCTTTGAAATCCTGGTCATTCACGTGGATCATCGACCCCTGCCGCAACGAGGTCAGCGTCTTGTGGGTGGACTGGGTGGCATAGGTCCGCACCCGCGCGTCCGGCGGCGGCAGCAGCCGGGTGTTCAGCCACTCCTCCTCGCTGGCATCCTTCAGCTGCTTCTGCTGCTCCTCCCAGGCTCTGGCATGGGCGTCGCTGCGCAGCCGCTCGCGCAGCACATTGGCGGCGTTCATCGCGGTCCGCTGCCGGTACAGCGGGCTGAACCGGGCAAAGGCAAACCAGGCCTCGTCCCACAGGAAGATCAGGTCCGGCTTGATCGCCAGGCATTCCTCCATCACCCGCTCGACGTTGTAGACGATGCCGTCAAAGGTGCAGTTGGTCAGCAACAGCATCCGCACCCGGTCCAGCTTGCCCTGCGCCTTGAGGTGCAGCAGCATGTGCTTGACCTCCCGCAGCGGCACCGCGCCGTACATCGAGTATTCATTCAGCGGATAGCTGTCGAGATAGACCACCTGCGCCCCCGCCAGCACCAGCCCGTAATGGTGCGACTTGTGGCAGTCGCGGTCCACCAGCACGATATCGCCGGGCCGCACCAGCGCCTGCACCACGATCTTGTTGCAGGTTGAGGTGCCGTTGGTGGCAAAGAACGTCTGTTTCGACCCGAAGGCGCGGCTGGCCTGTTCCTGCGCCTGCTTGATGGGCCCGTGCGGCTCCAGCAGGCTGTCCAGCCCGCCGGAGGTGGCAGAGGTCTCGGCCAGGAAAATGTTGGAGCCGTAAAACGCCCCCATGTCCTGAATCCAGTGGCTGCGCGAGACCGACTTGCCGCGGCTGATCGGCATCGCGTGAAAGACGCCGGTCGGCTGTTTGGAATACTCCACCAGCGCCGTGAAGAACGGCGTCTTGTAGCGCGCCTGCACCCCCCTCAGGATATTGAGGTGGAGCTCCATGAAATCTTCCTGATTGTAAAAGACCCGGCGGCAGATCCCCAGATCATGGCCTGCGATCTCTTCGACCGAGCGGTCGGTGACCAGATAGGCATCCAGCTCTGGCCGGACATTCGCCACCAGCCGGCACAGCGCCGGGCCATGGTCAAGCGAGCGGACCGCCTCGATGCCCTCGGTGCCGCCGGCCCAGTCCAGGTAGCGGGTCAGCAGCGACATCTCCATCTTCGAGTCGAACTTGAGGCCCGGCCGCACCACGATGGCTTGAATGTTGTAGTTGAACAGGATCCCGATCAGCGCGTCCTGCAGGCTGGGCACCACCACGGTTTCATAGTGGAAAGGATCTTCCGGGCGCCGCATCTTCTTGAAGTTGCTGTGCAGCCAGCGCTCCTGATGCTCGTTGACGTTGTCGACCACCAGCACTTCGAAATAAGGCTTGGCCAAGGCCCGCGCCTCGGGCGGCTGGATGACCTCGTCCTCATGCTCGTCCGCATCCGCCGAGTCGCGATCCAGCGGCACATGCCGCCGCCGGTAGGCGCCAGTGGACAAGGCGCGGCAGATGCGCTGCACCGAAAACGCCACATCAGCGTAATTGCCGTGCTCGAACTGGCGCCGTATCTGCTCAAATGCCTGCACACCGGGAAAGGCCCAATACGTCTCAATCGGGCCCAGTAAATCAAACAGCGCCCGGACATTCGTCACGAGCGCTGCTTCACGTTTCGGTTTTCGGGCACTGGCCAGGGCTTCGGTTACTTCTCTCAGCGTTGTCCACTGATCGTGACGCAGCTGGATCGCCGAGTAATAGTCGCCCATTACTTGCATATGCACCTCCCATCCTGGTTATCGGCGGGAGATCAAAAGGCTCTGGCTATTAAGAAATGAGACTGATCAACCGCCTGCTTTTCTTTCAGCGTAGTGTATCGGATGCAATTCGGCAAACCCGTTTGCGCCGTCGCCCGGTGCGCGGGCATTCAGACCCGCCTGCGAGCCCTGCACCGGAATCTCCAGCGGCCCCAGCGTATGCAGGTAAGCATCCGCCCCGCTGGTGCGGTCGTACACCGGGAAATCCGCCTCCCGGTCGCGGAAGCTTTTCAGCACCTGGCCCAGCCCTTTCAGGCCGACCTCGCGCTGGCGGCGCACCTGGTCAAGATCCAGCTCCAGCGGGAACATGTCCTCATGGCGGCCCGACTGGTGCAGCACCGTGGCCGACGGATCAATGATGCAGGACTGCCCCACGCCCCCGGCGCCCAGCCCGTTCACATCGACGACAAAACACTGGAACTGCGCCGCTGTGGCGCGGGCGATGGACAGTTCGGCATCCCGGTCCGCCGTCCCGGTCAGCACCGGATGCAGCAGCACCTCGACCCCCTGGCTGGTCAGCTGGCGGGTGGTTTCCGGGAACCAGATGTCATAGCAGATCGACAGGCCGAACCGGCCTACGTCGGGAATGTCGAACACGCAGAATTCGGTGCCCGCTTCCACGCCTTGCTCATACGGGCGGAACGGGAACATCTTGCGGTAGACCGCCACCACCTCGCCCTGCGGATTGATCACCGAGGAGGTGTTGTAGATCTTGCCGGTGTCCGTGATCTCGAACATCGACCCGGGCACCACCCAGATCCCGTGTTTCACCGCCGCGGCGCAAAACCGCTCAATCGCCTCATTGTGCAGCGGCTGCGCATATTTGGTCAGCGGCCCGTAGGGCGCCAGTTCGCTGAACACGGCCATCTGCGTCCAGGGAAAGCGCGCCATCAGCACGTCGATCCGGTGTATCATTGCGTCGACATTCGAATGCAGCGCGTCCACGTGCATTTGGATGCCCGCGATGGAAAATGGGGTCATTCGGCCCGTACTCCGTTGGCGTTTCTGTCCGCGATGGTACAGGATTGCCGCAGCAGCCGCCATCCCGCGCAGCGCGGGCTGACGCGCAGACAGGGCAAGTGTTGCGCGCAGGCCGGCAAACCGCCTGACGGCTAGCCGATTGCCTGCTCGATCAGCGCCGCAGCAGCGGCGCGGGCATCCCGGGCCGGGGCGCTGCTGTGGGTCAGGGCGGCCAGCACAATCGCGCCCTCCTTCAGCACCATCAGCTGCCGCGCCAGCGCGTCCGGATCCCTGGCCCCGGCCCCGGCCGCCAGATGCGCGAAATGCGCCTGCAGCACCTGCTTGTGGTCTGCCGACTGCAGGTTGATCGGATCGTCCGGCGACTGATACTCGGCGCTGGCCTTGATAAACATGCAGCCCTGAAACCCGGGCTGTTCGAACCATTCCTGCAGCACGTCAAACAGCGCCTCCAGCTGGCCGCGCGGGGTATCCGCCCGCGCCTCCAGCCGCGTATAAAGCCAGGTGCGGAAATCCTCGTCCCGCAGTTTCAGAACCGCCAGGATCAGCTCCTCCTTGGAGCGGAAGTGCTTGTAGATCGAGGTTTTCGACACCCCGGTCTCCGCCGCCACCAGATCCATGCCGGTGGCGTGAAAGCCGTTCCCATAGAACAGGTCCAAGGCTTTCCGGACCAGCTCGCCACGTTTGTTCGGCCTCATTGCACCTCCAGCGGGGCTGTTTCTGCACCGATCAGTTAATATTATTTTTATAACAAACGTAAAGCTAACCAACGAAAAGAAAATAACTTTCCTCAGGAACTGGAACGGCTCACGCATCTGTGCGGACAGAAGCCTGTCTTTGGCCTTGAATCCCTTTACCGATCTGTTCACTTTGCCCCTCACAACTTAACAGATCGGTAAACAAACATGACAGAAGCTCCCCGCCCCCCGCTGCCGCCCTTCACCCGCGACACTGCCATCGCCAAGGTCCGCGCCGCCGAAGATGCCTGGAACAGCCGCAACCCCGAGGCCGTTTCGCTGGCCTATACCCTGGACACCAACTGGCGCAACCGCGCCGACTTCCCGCAAGGGCGCGCGGCGGTGCAGGACTTCCTCGCCGCCAAATGGGAGCGCGAGCATGAGTACCGGCTGATCAAGGAGCTGTGGGCCTTCACCGCAAACCGCATCGCCGTGCGCTTTGCCTATGAGTGGCGCGATGCCACCGGCCAGTGGTACCGCTCCTACGGCAACGAAAACTGGGAGTTTGCCGAGGATGGCCGCATGGCGCACCGGTTCGCCTCGATCAACGACCTGAAGATCACCGGGGACGCGCGCCTGTTCCACTGGCCGCAGGGCCCGCGCCCGGCAGACCACCCCGACCTCAGCGGCCTCGGTCTCTGACAGCCCCCTGCGCAGACCCTTGGCCGGGCAGCCCTTCCGCCCGGCCGCCTGCCGCAGATCCGCCTAGAACGGCCGCTCCTGATGCGGCGGCTTGCCGGAATAGCGGCGGTAGACCTTGGCGAAATGGGTCTGGCTGTTGAACCCCGACGCCAGCGCGATGTCGATGATCCGCATATTGGTCTGCAGCAGCAGGCTGCGCGCGTAGTCCAGCCGCAGCCGGGTGTAATAGACCTTGGGCGTGGTCTGCAGATACTTGGAGAACAGCCGCTCCAGCTGGCGCACCGACAGGCCAACCAGACCGGCGATGCGTCCCGGGGTCAGCGGCTCCTCCAGATTGCCGCGCATCAGGCTCAGGGCCGCGGCCAGTTTTTCATGCCGCACGCCCGCCCGCCCGAACTCGGACACCGTCTGGTCCTGACTGCCCTTGCGCGCGGCGGAACAGACCATCAGATCCGCCGCCGCCGTCGCCACATCGCCGCCGTGACGGTCCGCAATCAGGTCCAGCATCATGTCCGCCGTGGCCGTGCCGCCGGCGCAGGTGATCAGCTTGCCCTCCACGGTGAACAGCGAGGTCCGGACCTCCACATCCGGGTGCATTTCGGCCAGCGTGGCGCGCTGCGCCCAATGGGCGGACGCCTGGCGCCCCGACAGCAGGCCCGCCCGCGCCAGCGCCATGACACCGCCGCCCAGGGCCGCCATCACCAGCCCCATGCGCTGCGCCTTGCGCAGCCAGCCCAGCACCTTCAGCGGGATGCCCGGCTCCACGCCCTGGCCGCCGCAGACAAACACCATGTCGCCCCGCGCCAGCTCCGGCAGGCCGCCGTCCACCGCCACCCTCAGCCCGTTGGGCGCAGTGACCGCCAGCCCGTCCCCGCTGACCACGCGCCAGGCATAGCGCGCGGTCCCGCCGTAACTGTTCGCCGCCTCCAGCGCTGCCACCGCGCTGGACAGGTCCAGCGGCGAGAAGGTCGGCAGCAGCAGGAAGATGCAGCGGCAGGCCGGCACGGCCCCGACCGCCTCAGAGACCGTCCGCATGGGGTGGCTCATGGTCTCCGCCCCCCTGCCCGGCTCACGCGCGCATCTTGGCGCCGCCCGCGTCATAGACCGGCGCGCCCAGCACTTCGGCGTCATACATCTCGCCCAGGATCTCCACCTGCAGCCTGGTGCCGGCCGCCGCGTGCTGAGCCGAGACATACCCCATCGCCATCGACGCCTGAGCGTGATGCGCATAGCCGCCGGAGGAGATGTAGCCCACCGCCGCGCCATCCTTCAGGATCGCCTCGTCGCCGGACACATCAATGCCATCCACACCGATGGTCATGGTGACCAGCTTGCGGCTCGCACCGGCCTCGCGGGCCTTCAGCGCAGCCGCCTTGCCCACGAAATCCTTCTTCCAGTTGATGAAGGCATCCATGCCACTTTCCACCGCATCGAAATCCGGGCGGAAGTCCTGCGTCCACACGCCCCAGCCCTTCTCCAGCCGCATCGACATCAGCGCCCGCGCCCCGTACCAGCGGTAGCCCAGACCGGTGCCCGCTTCCTCCACCGCTTCCGCCAAGCGCAGCAGGTACTGCGGCTTGCAGTAGATCTCATAGCCCAGCTCGCCGGAGAAACTGATCCGGTTCAGGATCACCGGCACGCCGCCCACGAAAGTCTGGCGCAGGTCGCGGAACTTGAACGCCTCGGCAGAGACATCCTCACGGGTGATCCGCTGCAGCAGCTCCCGCGATTTCGGACCCGACAGCGCGATGCCGTGCCAGTCGTCGGAGACATTCTGATAGGACACATCTTCCGGCAGATCCTTCTCAAACCAGCGGCGGTGCGCCTCCTGCATCGCGCCGGAGCCGAACAGCATGAAATGCTCTTCGCCCAGGCAGGCCACGGTTAGATCGCCATACAGCTTGCCCTTAGGCGTCAGCATCGGCGTCAGCGCCAGGCGGCCCGGTTTCGGCACATACCCCGCCAGCACCCGGTCCAGATAGGCCCGCGCGCCCGCGCCCTTGAATTCATGCTTGGCAAAGTTTGCAATCTCGATGCCGCCCACAGCCTCGCGCACGGCTTTGACCTCACGCGCCACATACTCATGCGAACGGTTGCGCTCGAATGTCGGCTCCTCATGCGCATCTTCCGGCCCGTCGGCAAACCACAGCGCGTTCTCCAGGCCAAACCCCTGCCCCATCCGCGCGCCCTTGGCGACCAGCCGGTCATACAGAGCAGTCGTCTTCTGCATCCGCCCCTTCGGCAGCGTCTCGTTCGGGAAGGTCATCACGAAGCGCCGCTCGTAGTTCTCGGTCGATTTCACGGTGCCCCAGTCGGGGGTTGCGAACTCGCCGAACCGCGCCACATCCATCGCCCAGACGTCGATGGACGGCTCGCCGTCGATCATCCACTCCGCCATGGTCAGACCCACGCCGCCGCCCTGGCAGAAGCCCGCCATCACGCCCACCGCGCACCAGTAGTTCTTCATGCCCGGCACCGGGCCGATCATCGGGTTGCCGTCAGGTCCGAATGTGAAGGGTCCGTTGATCATGTCCTTGATACCCGCCTCGCCAATCGCGGGAATGCGCTCAAACGACATCTCCAGACGGTCGGCAATGCGGTCCAGATCCGGCTGCAGCAGCTCATGCCCGAAGTCCCACGGCGTGCCGCCAACCTTCCAGGGCGTACCCTTCGGCTCATACGTGCCCAAGAGCATCCCCTGGCGTTCCTGCCGGAAGTAGATGTTCGCCTCATAGTCGATCCCGGCCGGCAGGCGGGTCGGGTGGTTTGCCACCGCGTCGATCTTGTCGGTGATCAGGTAATGATGCTCCATCGGCTGCACCGGCAGGTTGATGCCCTGCATGTGGCCGACTTCCCGCGCCCACAGCCCGCCGCAGTTGACGATATGCTCCGCATTGATCACCCCGCGCGGGGTGGTCACATCCCAGCTGCCGTCGGCGCGCTGGTTGGTCGCAGTCACCGGTGTGTGAGTGAAATACTGCGCACCGTGCACCTTGGCCGATTTGGCAAAGGCATAGGTCGCGCCTGAGGGGTCCAGATCACCGTCCTGATCATCCCACAGCGCTGCGAGGTAGTGTTTCGGATCAATCAGCGGGTGACGCTCTGCCACTTCCTTGGGGCTGATGAATTCCTGGTTCAGACCCATGTAACGCGCCTTTGAACGCTCCCGCTTCAGGTAGTCGTACCAGGTTTTGTTCGACGCCAGATAAAACCCGCCGGTGATGTGCAAGCCCACAGAATGGCCCGAGGTCTCCTCGATCTCCTTGTACAGATCAATGGTGTAGGATTGCAGGCGCGAGATGTTCGGGTCCGAGCTGATGGTATGGATCTGCCCCGCTGCATGCCAGGAGGAGCCGGAGGTCAGCTCGTCACGTTCCAGCAGCACCACGTCCTTCCACCCGAACTTGGCCAGGTGAAACAGGATCGAGCAGCCAACCACACCGCCGCCGATGATCACCGCCTTGGCGTGGCTCGGCAGCTTCTTGTCGCCGGTGCTCTCCTCCTTGTGGATGTTGAGCGTCGATTGGGCAAAATTGTCTGACATGGATTTGTCCTCAGGTCCGGGGCAAAGCGCGGGCATTGCGGCAAATGGCACCCAGGGGGTGCACAGGGGGTGTACGGGGGGTGCACAGGGGGTGCCGGGGCAATCCGGCCCGTCCTGCATAAGCTGGAGAAATGGGTGAAGAATTCCTTACCTCAGTACCACGCATCCGGGATCTCCTCTTTGCGGCGGGCGACATAGGCGGCCAGTTCCTCCTTGACCGACGCATCCATCGGCGGAGCCTGATACTCGTTCAGCATCTGGTTCCAGCGCTCATAGGCGCGCTGGCGCATGTCCTTGCAGCCGCCCTCTTCCCAGCTTTCGACATTCTCGCTGTCGCTGAGCTTCGGCTCATAGAAGGCCGTCTGGTAGTTGCGCATGGTGTGGCCGGACCCCAGGAAATGCCCGCCCGGCGCCACCTCGGCGTAGGCATCGCGCGCCATAGCCTCGTCGCTGGTGTCCAGCCCCTGGCTCAGCACCTTCTGGTATGACCCCAGCCGGTCTGCATCCATAATCAGCTTTTCAAAACCAGTGCACAGCCCGCCCTCCAGCCAGCCCGCCGAATGCAGCACATAATTGGCGCCGGCCAGCATGGTGGAATGCATCGAGTCTGCACTCTCATAAGCCGCCTGCGCGTCCTCGATCTTGGAGGCCGTCAGCGACCCGCCGCAGCGCAACGGCAGCCCGGCGCGGCGGGCCAGCTGGCCGATGGCGTAGTTCGACACCACCGGCTCCGGCATCCCAAATGTCGGCGCGCCGGATTTCAGCGACATCGACGACAGGAAGTTGCCCAGCACAAACGGCGCGCCGGGCCGGACGATCTGGGTAAAGGCGCAGACCATCATCGCCTCTGCCATCGCCTGCGCGACTGAGGCGGCGGTGGAGACCGGCCCCATCGCGCCCGTAAGGATAAACGGCACAACGATAATTCCCTGCCCGCGGGCGCAATAGGTGCGCACCGCCTCGGTCACCACCTTGTCTACCAAAAGCGGCGAATTGGTGTTCACATTGCCCATGATCACGCAGTTCTCGTCCATGACCTCGCGCCCAAAGACGATCTCCGCCATGTCGACGCTGTCCTGCGCCCGGGACATCTCCGTGATGGCGCCCAGATGCGGTTTGTCGCTCAGCGTCATATGGGAAAACAGCATGTCGAAGTGGCGTTTGCTCACCGGCACGTCGCAAGGTTCACAGATCACGAACCCGCCGTGATGCAGGTTCGGATGCATATAGGTGAGCTTCACCAGCTTCTCAAAAGCCGCCATGTCGCCATAGCGCCGCCCACCCTCCAGATCGCGCACGAACGGCGCGCCATAGATCGGCGCAAACACCTGATTGGTGCCGCCGATAGTGACGGACCGCGCCGGATTGCGGGCCAGCTGGGTGAACTGCCGCGGCGCCTTGGCGCATAAGCTGCGGATCCACTGCGCATCCGCGCGGATCGTGTCGCCGTCGATCCTGGCGCCTGCTTCTCTCCAGATCCTGAGCGCCTCCGGGTCGTCGCGGAAGGCAATGCCGACCTCCTCGAAGATCCAGTCCACCTGGGCTTCCAGCCGGACCAGCTTCTCCTCGTCCAGCACGTCAAAGAACGGCAGGCTCCGCCGGATAAAGGGCGATGCCGGAGCGCCCGCGGGGGCGGTGTTTCTGTCGCGGGATGCGCGGGCGCGTCGGGCCATGGGGGTCTCCAGTCGTCAAAAGCTGCGTAACGATACGGTCCGCGGCCTGCGTTGTGACGGTTGAAAAATCTGATGATTTGGATAATTCAGAGTTATGCAAGATCTGTGGAAACTCCTCACCAGCCCCCGCCACCTGATCGTGTTTGAAGCCGCCGCACGGCACGCTTCCTTCACCCGCGCGGCTGAGGAACTGAACGTCCAGCAGCCGGCCGTCAGCGCCGCGATCAAGCAGATGGAAGCATCGTTGGGCGTTATTTTGTTCCGCCGCGGCCACCGCAAGGTGGAGCTGACCGGCGCAGGCATGCGGCTTTACACCGATGTGTCCAAGGCGCTGGAGGACATCCTCTCCTCCGCCAAGGCGGTGCGGCAGTTCGGGCGCAATGACCACGTAACGCTCAACTGCTCCTCCGCTTTTGCATATTACTGGGTGATGCCAAGACTGACCCGGCTGCATGAGGCGCACCCCGACATCGACCTGCGCCTGCAAAGCTCAGACCGGGAGCCGGACATCAATACCGAAGGCATCTCATTGGCGGTGCGCCGCGGCAACGGCACCTGGCCGGACTGCCATTCCGCCCTGATCGCGCCGGAGGTGATCTTTCCCGTCGCCAGTCCGCGGGTGATGGCCGCCGCGGTCAACCTGGCGACGGTGCCGAACCTGCTGCACGAACGGCTGATCCATCTGGAGGAACCGGTCCGCGAGCGGCCCAGATGGCAGCAATGGTTTGAGCACTTCGGCGTCACCGGCCGCCCGCCCGCCGCGGGCATGCGCCTCAACGACTATGCGCTGGTTCTGCAGGCCGCGATTGCGGGCGAGGGCTTTGCCTTCGGCTGGCAGCATGTGACCGAGCCGCTGATCAAACAGGGGCTGCTGGCCGCCCGCAAGGACTGGTCCTGGACCACCGGCGCGGGGTTCTATCTGGTCTGGACCAAGACCCAGGATCTGGTCCCGAACGCCGAACTGGTACGGCAGTGGCTGCTGGAGATGGCAAAGCCCGGGCCCGCGTAATTCACGCGGGGCCGGCGGTTTCCTTGGCGCGCTGCATTGATGTCTTGCGGGTCAGGTACAGCCGCCGCGCAAAGGCCAGCACAAACAGAATGGTCAGGATCAGCACGATGGTCGGCGCCGGCGCGCTGTCGAGGAAGAAGCTGGCATAGGTGCCCGCCAGCATCGAGAACATGCAGACCAGCACCGAGACCCACAGCATGGTGCTGAACTTGCGCACCACCAGGAAGGCAATCGCCCCCGGCGCGATCAGCAGCCCGATCGCCAGGATCAGCCCCGCCGCCGACAGCGTCGCCACGATGGTCAGCGACAAGGCCGCCAGCAGCCCGTAATGCAGCACCGTCACCGGCAGGCCGCAGGCCTGCGCCTGCGCCGGGTCGAAACTGTGCAGCAGCAGGTCCTTCCACTTCAGCACCAGCGCAGCCCCCACCGCCAGCGAGATGATGCCCGCCGTCCACAGCTCATCCCGCTCCACCCCCAGCATATTGCCGAACAGGATGTGATCCAGATGGGCGTTGGTCTCCAGCCCCACGTACATCACGATGCCAAGCCCGAACATGCCGGAGAACACCACCCCCATCACCGTGTCCTGCTTGACCCGGCTGTTGCCGGACAAGAACCCGGTTGCCACCGCGCACAGCATACCGGCGGCAAAGGCGCCGATGATCAGCGGGAAGCCCAGCACATAGGCCAGCACGATCCCCGGCAGCACGGCGTGGCTGACCGCATCCCCCATCAGCGCCCAGCCCTTCATCACCAGAAAGCACGACAGCAGCGCGGTGGGCACCGACACGATCAGGGAGATCAGAAAGGCGTTCTGCATGAACGCGAACTGAAATGGCATCAGCAGTGTATCAAGATCCATCACACGGCCCTCTGTTGGGCGGCGGGGCCGCGCTTCAGCGCCTCGCGCGCCTTGCGCTTGGCCGCCAGCAGCCCGTGTTTCGGGGCAAAGACAAACACGATCAGGAAGATCAGGGTCTGCAGCGTCACGATGATGCCGCCGGTGGCACCATCCAGGAAATAACTGGCATAGGCCCCGAAGAAACTGGTGGCCGCGCCGATGAATACGGAAACCATGATCAGCCGCGGAAAGCGGTCGCACAGCAGATAGGCGGTCGCCCCCGGCGTCACCACCATGGCAATCACCAGAAACGCCCCCACCGTCTGCATCGCCGCCACGACAGAGGCCGACAGCAGCACAAAGAACACCGCCTTCAGCAATCCGGGACGCAGCCCGATGGTGCGGGCGTGGTTTTCATCAAAGAAAGTGACCATCAGGTCCTTCCACTTGGCCAGCAGCACCGCCAGCGACACAAAGCCGATGATCGCCAGCTGAGCCGTGTCCTCCGGCGTGATCGCCAGGATATTGCCCATGGTGATGGTCTGCACCGAGACCGACATCGGGCTGATCGACACGATAAAAAGGCCAAGCCCGAAGAAGGACGTGAAGATCAGTCCAATGATCACATCGACCTTCAATCCGGACCGTTCCGACAGGAACAGCATCGCCCCCGCCGCCAGCCCGCCGGCGATAAAGGCGCCCAGCGCGAACGGCAGGCCCAGGATATAGGCCCCCGCCACCCCCGGCACCACCGAATGCGAGAGCGCATCGCCGATCAGCGACCAGCCCTTGAGCATCAGATAAGACGACAGGAAGGCACAGACGCCGCCAACCAGCGCCGAGACCCACATCGCATTGGTCATATAGCCGTAGGTGAACGGCTCCAGCAGATAGTCCATCATTGCTGGCTCCCGTCCTCGCGCTTGCTGTCGCTCGTCTGGGTCTTTTCGCCGTACTGGACAAAGGGGCGCTCGTCATCGGTCAGGATGGTGACCTCGCGGGTGTCGCCGTCGTCGTGCAGCGCCTGGCCGCCCAGGGTGAAATGGCGCAGCACGCCGCCAAAGGCGTGTTCCAGGTTCTCGCGGGTAAAGGTGGTCTCGGTCGGGCCGGACCCCAGCACCGTGCCCTTGACCAGCACCGTGCGGTCGCAGAATTCCGGCACGCTGCCCAGGTTATGGGTGGAAACCAGCATCACCCGGCCCTCGTCGCGCAGCTCGCGCAGCAGGGCGATGATTTGCTCCTCGGTCTTCACGTCCACGCCGGTAAAGGGCTCGTCCAGCAGGATCACCTGCCCGTCCTGCGCCAGGGCGCGGGCCAGGAACACCCGCTTGCGCTGGCCGCCGGACAGCTCCCCGATCTGGCGGTGGCGGAAATCCTGCATGTTCACCCGGCGCAGCGCCTGATCGACGGCCTCATGATCGGCCGCCTTGGGCCGGCGCAAAAACCCCATGTGGCCGTAGCGGCCCATCATCACCACGTCTTCGACCAGCACCGGAAAGGCCCAATCGACCTCCTCCGACTGCGGCACATAGGCGACCAGGTTCTTGCGCAGCGCGTCCTTCACGGACATGCCAAGGATGCGGATTTCGCCCTGCGCGGCCGGGACAAAGCCCATGATCGCCTTGAACAGCGTCGATTTGCCCGCGCCATTGACCCCGACCAGCGCAGTCACGGTGCCGCGGGGAATGTCAAAGCTGGCGTTCCACAGCGCTGTATGGCCGTTGCGGTAGGTCACCGTGACGTTCTTGGCGGCAATCCCGCCCTCCGCGGCTGCGGCGCTGGTGTTCATGATGTGGGTCTCGCTGGCATCAAGCATGGGCTGTCCTGCAGAGTTACACACAGAAATTGTGCTTTGTGAAATGAAACGCCCCGCAACTTGCGCTGCGGGGCTCTTTGGATATGCGAAAATGCGGTCTTAATTGGTCACTTCGGTCAAACCGCGGGCCACGGTCTGAGAGGTGACCTTGAGCAGGTCCAGATAAGTCGGCACCGGGCCGTCCGCCTCGCTGAGGGAGTCGACATAGAGCTCCCCGCCATAGGCCACGCCGGTTTCCCGCGCCACCTGCTCTGCCGGGGCGGTGTTCACGGTGCTTTCGCAGAACACCACCGGGATGTCGTTGGCGCGCACGCCATCAATCACCGAACGCACCTGCTGCGGCGTGCCGACCTGATCGGCGTTCATCGGCCACAGGTACAGCTCCTTCATGCCGAAATCGCGCGCCAGATAGCTGAAGGCGCCTTCGCAGGTCACCAGCCAGCGCTTGTCCTCGGGGATCTCCGCGATGGCACGGCGCAGCGGCTCGATGGTGGCGCGCAGCCTGTCCTTGTATTCGCCCGCGTTCTTGACATAGACCGCGGCGTTTTCCGGGTCGTGCTCGGCAAAGGCTTCGACGATGTTGTCGATATAGATCAGCGCGTTATCCAGACCCATCCAGGCGTGCGGGTTGGGCTTGCCCTCGTAAGAGCCGGCCGCGATCGGGATCGGGTCGATGCCATCGGTCAGGGTCACCGACGGCACGTCCTTCAGGTTCGACAGGAACTGTTCAAACCACAGCTCCAGGTTCATGCCGTTCCACAGGATCAGGTCGGCATCGGACGCCCGCACGATGTCGCGCGGCGTCGGCTCATAGCCGTGGATCTCTGCGCCCGGCTTGGTGACCGAGACGACTTCTGCGGCATCGCCTGCCACATTGGCCGCCATATCGGCCAGCACGGTGAAAGTGGTGACCACCTTCATCTTGTCTTCGGCCATGGCAGCGCTGGCGGCAGCGGCCGCAATCGCGGCGGCGGAAACCGTCTTGAGCAGGTTCGAAAGCATTCGATTCTCCGTTCTTGAAGATGTCTTTGCAGCATCGTTATTGCAAATCATTCGCAACTGTCAATGAAATTGAGAATGATTTGCAAAAACAGGCCGCGGCCCCGGGCAAGACGCGCGTTCGTGCAGGCCCGCTTAGCAAAGGGTTAACGCCGGTTAACGCCGTCTAAATATTGCCCGGATCCCGGCCGTCATTTCGCCCGAATCCGCCGCTAGACCTGACAGGGCAGCCAGAACGGCGCGGGACTGAACCTGATCCTTCAACCGTCTGAGCGAGCAATTCCATGATCTCACCTGGGACCCTTTCCGGCTGTTCTGCCGCCATCTGGCTGCTGGTCACCGGCTCCGCCGCGCTTGGCAGCCCGGTGCAGAGCATTGAGCTGCACTGCGGCAAAGCCCTGCAGCAGCCGCTGTGCGACGCCTTGGCCGGCGCGTTGAGCGAAAGGTTTCCCGGCGCGGCGGTGTCCGCTGCGGACGGTCAGACCGGCCCCGCCGATCTGACCCTGCGCTATGTCGGGCACTCCCAGACCGCCGACTGGATTTCAGGATACCTGGAGTGGCAGCACCGCGATGGCCGGTCCGGCCAGGGCCCGGCCATCGAACAGTCGGTCATGGACGGTCATCTGACTGCGGACAGCATTGCGGACTTTGCCGGCCACCTGGTCGGGCAAACCGAATTTCCCCTTTAAACCAAAGAGCTAGTTTGGAGCACGGTCATGTGTGAATATTGCGGTCAAGCCAATCACAGAATTCCCGAAGCCACCGGCAGCAGCGGCTCTGGCACCGGCACCGGCACCGGCGATGCCGGCGGCAAGCCGACGTATACGGTCGACCAGATCGCCCAGTATCTGTACCAGGGCTTCTGGGAGGATACCGGCCGCACCCAGCGCTCCTTTGATGTGCAAACCGGCGGGCAGCTGACGGTCAACCTCAGCGGGCTGAATGCAACCGGCAAGGAGACCGCCCGCAAGGCGCTGGAAAGCTGGACCGCGCTGACCGGGATCGAGTTTGCCGAGACCACCGGCAGCGCCAAGATCACCTTTGACGACAACAACTCCGGCGCCTACGCCAGCTCCACCGTCAGCAACGGCACCATTCTCAGCTCCCATATCAATGTGGACGACGGCTGGTCCGCCTACGGCAACTACTACCTGCAGACCTACATCCACGAGATCGGCCACGCCCTGGGGCTGGGCCACACCGGCAACTACAACGGCAGCGCCAGCTATGGCTCCGACGCGCATTTTGCCAATGACAGCTGGCAAATGTCGATCATGTCCTACTTCAGCCAGTCCGAAAACACTGCCGTCGATGCCTCCTTTGCCTATCTGGCAACGGCGCAGCTGGCTGACATCGCTGCGGTCCACCATCTCTATGGCACGCCTGTAAACGTGGAAACCGGCGACACCACCTATGGCGACGGCCAGACCACCGGCCGTTTCGGCATGGATCTGAACGGCGGCTGGGCGGTGGCGATTGTCGACAGCGGCGGCACCGACGTGATCAACCTCGGCTTGCGCAGCTACAATCAGACCCTGAACCTCAATGCGGGCACCTTCTCCAGCCTCAATGGCAAGACCGGCAACTTCTCCATCGCCAGCGGAACCGTGATCGAAAACGCCATCACCGGCAGCGGCATAGACAGCATCACCGGCAACGCCGCGGACAATGTTCTGGACAGCGGCGCCGGCAACGATCAGATCTCGGCAGGCGGCGGCAACGACACGCTGATCGGCGGCACCGGCGCGGATTACCTGACCGGCGGCGCGGGCGCCGACCGTTTCGTCTACCGGCAGCTGGGCGAGTCCGGCGACTCCATCGCCGACTTCAGCCTCGCCGCCGGAGACCGCGTCGATGTCAGCGCCCTGCTGCAAGAGATCGGCTATACCGGCACCGATGCGGCAGCCGACGGCGTCGTCTCGCTTCAGGCCGGCAGCGGCGGCTCCTGGCTGAAGATTTCCCACAACGGCAGCAGCACCCTGCTGGTGTTCCTGGCCGGTGTTGATGCAAACGCCGATGCGGCAGAAATCATCAACATCTCCGCCGCCCCGGACCCCGATCCGGAGCCCACACCGGACCCGGACCCAACCCCGGACCCGGATCCCACCCCGGACCCGGAACCAACCCCGGACCCGGATCCCACGCCGGAGGTCATCGACAACATCTATACCTTCACCAACAGCTTTGTGCCGAACTGGACCAGCGTTCTGGGCACCGTCACCGACACCAATGGCGGCACCGACACCCTGGATCTGAGCGCCGTGACCTATACGTCCTCGATCAACCTGCAAAGCGGCGTGTCCGGAACCATCGGCTCCAAAACGCTGACGGTCAGCGAGGGCTCGGAGATCGAGAACCTGATCCTGGGCAGCGCGTCTGACAAGGGCTACGGCAACAGCGCCGCCAACCTGATCGAAGGCCGTGACGGCAACGACCAGCTGTTCGGCCTGGACGGCGACGACACCCTGTCCGGCGGCAACGGCAGCGACAAACTGTATGGCGGCCTGGGCAGCGACAGCCTGGATGGCGGTGAGGGCCGGAACCAGCTGTACGGCGAGGACGGCGACGACACCGTTCTGGCAGGCGGCGGAAGCGACAAGATCTACGGCGGCGCCGGAAACGACAGCCTCAACGGCGGCGGCGGCCGGAACCAGCTGTACGGCGAGGATGGCGACGACACCGTTCTGGCAGGCGAAGCAAGCGACAGAATCTACGGCGGCGCCGGAAACGACAGCCTGGACGGCGGCGGCGGCAGCAACAGGGTCGAAGGCGGCCTGGGCGATGACGCCATCGTCACCGGCAGCGGCAGGGACCTGCTGGACGGCGGCGACGGCAATGACACAATTTCCGCCGGCGATGGCTACAACAAGGCCGATGGCGGCCTCGGCGATGACCTGATCAGCACCGGCAGCGGCAGAGACCAGATCAAGGGCGGCGACGGAAATGACACGATTGCCGCCGGCGACGGCTACAACAAGGCCGATGGCGGCCTCGGCGATGACTCGATCAGCGGCGGCAGCGGCAAGGACCAGTTCATCGGCGGCGACGGAAATGACACCCTGTCAGTCGGCGAAGGTTTCAACAAGGCCGATGGCGGCGCGGGCCACGACTGGATCACCAGCGGCAGCGGCAAAGACCAGTTGATCGGCGGTGACGGAAACGACACGATCGACGCAGGCGATGGCGACAACAGGGCCGATGGCGGCGAAGGCCACGACTCGATCACCAGCGGCAGCGGCAAGGACCGGATCAAGGGCGGCGACGGAAACGACATAATTGCGGCCGGCGATGGCGACAACCAGGTTTCCGGCGACGATGGCGACGACGTGATCACCAGCGGCAGCGGCAAGGACAGGATCAAGGGCGGCCTCGGAGATGACACCCTCTCGGCTGGCGGCGGCGACAACAAGCTGGACGGCGGCGACGGCAATGATGTGATCACCAGCGGCAGCGGCCGCGATAAGGTGAAAGGCGGCAATGGCGGCGATCTGATCGAAACCGGCGCGGGCGCTGACAATGTCAATGGCGGCGCAGGCAACGATACGATCCAGGCCGGCGCGGACGCCGACAAAGTCATCGGCGGCGACGGCGGCGACAGCCTGGATGGCGGCGACGGAGACGACAAGATCAGCGCCGGCAATGGTGATGACACCGCCGATGGCGGCGGCGGCGCGGACAAGATCAATGGCGGTGCCGGCAATGACACCATCCGCGGCGGCAGCGGCGATGACATGATTGACGGCAGCGCCGGCAGCGACCGGCTGGAAGGCGGCGCCGGGGCCGATATCCTGAAAGGCGGCGCGGATGCGGACGTGTTTGTCTTCGCCTCTGCCGAAGACGCAGGCGACATCCTGCGCGACTTCAGGCTAGGCGACGGCGATGCCCTCGATATCAGCGGCCTGCTTCTGGAGCTGGACACCAGCCTGGAAGACGCCCTGTCCAGCGGCAGCCTGTCGCTGAGCAGCACCAAGGAGGTCTGGCTGCAATACGACGCCGACGGCGAGGGCGGCAGCGATCCGCTGCAAATCGCCTGGGTGAAAGGGATCAACTCCAGCAATCAGCTGACCGAAGACTGGTTCATCTGACCCGGTGAACCGCGCAAGGCCCGGCTTCCGGACAGGACCGGGCCTTGCGCCGCGCCGGCGGCCCGGCCTGCGCTCAGCCCCGCGGCGCCTGAAACCGCGGTACGGACCGCGCCCCGTCCGCGGTGATCGACACCAGCGACAGCGTGTGGTCCATGTTCTTCATCCGGTGCCGCAGCATCAGCCGTGTCAGCCGGTTGAGATCTGCCGCATACTCCGGCTGCCCGGCCACGTTTTCCATCTCTCCCCGCCCCTCCGCATCAAACAGCATCGGCGGCAGGTCGGCGGCAAACTCCACCAGGGTAAAGCGCCCGTCCCGCAGGATCCCCAGGCTGCTGTCGCTTGGCGTGGTGCCAAGCGCCTTCTGCCACAGCGTCGGCTTCAACGGTTCTGAGAAATCCAGCTCCGAGAAGGAATACTGCCGCCAGTCCTGCGGCACCTCCCCGCGCAACAGCGGCAGCAGCGACCGCCCGTCCATGGCGTTCGGGATCTCCTGCCCCGCCCAGTCCAGAATGGTCGGCGTCACGTCGATCGACTCGGTGATCTGAGGGACGCAGGCGCCGGCGTTGCCCTCGTTGCCCGGCATCCGGATGATCAGCGGCGTGTGATAGGCGGCGTCATAGACCGTCATCTTGCCCCAGGCGTGCCGGTCGCCCAGCATTTCGCCGTGGTCGGCGGTGATCACCACCATGGTGCTGTCATACTGGCCCGTGTCCTTGAGGAATTGGATCACCCGCCCGGCATGGTGGTCCACCTCGGTGGCCAGCCCCAGATACACCGCGCGCAGGGTGCGGATGGTGTCATCCGTCGGCTCCAGATCCGGGAAGCCTTCGACAAAACCCGCCGCCGTGCTGCTGCGCAGTGCCGGATCAAAGAACGGATGCAGCGCACCTTCCTGCTCCGGCGTGTCCAGCCGCTGCGGCAGCGGCAGCGAGGCCGGGTCATACATGGTGTTATAAGGGGCCGGGGCCACCAGCGGCGGATGCGGGCGGATATAGGTCAGATGCGCGAACCAGCTCTCCTTGTGATAGGCCGCCATCTTGCCCAGGAAGGAGTCGGTGAGAAACGCGGTATCGCTGTCCTCTGCCGCGTAAAGCGCCGGATCGTTCAGCCGCGGCGCACCGCCACCGGGCGAAACCGGCTTGTAGACATCCCAGTAGTTTTCGAACTCATAGCCCCGGTTCATCAGATGCGACTGCCAGGGATAGGACATCTCCAGCCGCATCTCGGTCATCTCGTGGAAGCCGTTCATCGGAAACTCATAGGTGCGCAGCGCCGGGTCGTTGGCATCAAAGGCGCGCGGGTCCTGCGCGGTGTCGGTATAACCGAACAGCATCGGCAAATAGCCCGCCTTGCGCATCTCGGTGGCAATGTTGGGGGTATCGTGGCGCAGCGGCGTGCCATTGCGCACCGACCGGTGGTTCATCGCATACTGCCCGGTCAGGATCGACGCCCGCGACGGCCCGCAGGGGTTGGTCACCGAGTAATGCCGCTGGAACGACACCGCCTCCTGCATGAAGGCGCGGATGCTGGGCAGCTCCACATGCCTGGCCATCGCCCCGAACACGCAATCCGCCCGCAGCTGATCAATGATGATAAACAGGACGTTGCGGGTCGCGGGGCGGTTCTGGGGAGGGGTGGCAGGCATCCGGGTGTCCTTGCGCGGCACAGGTCAGGGTTCGGCTGTCAAACTGTGATGATCCGGACGCGGATTTCAAGCGCGGACTGCACGGCCCGGAGGAACAGCCTGCCGCGAATTGTCAGCTGGCAATTCCCGTAAAATTCTACCTATCCGGCCGCCAGACCCCGGGCGAACAGCCTGCCGAACTGCGGCTGGGGGTCCGTGATCCCGGCCAGCCGCAGCATGTGCCAGGCCAGCGCCTGATTGCTGGAGACCACCGGCACCCCGGCCGCCGCCTCGATCTGCGGGATCACCCGCAGGCAGCGCAGGTTGGTGCAGGAGATCACGATGGCGTCGCAGTCCGCGGCACTGGCCACCTGCTGCGCCGCCGCGGCAATCGCCGCCTCGGTGATCCGCGCCACCACCCGGTCGTCCATTTCCTCAAACGAGCCGAAACCGGCGATTTCGAACCCCGCCTCTTCCAGCTTCTGCCGCATCTGCGCCGAGACTTCCGGCAGATAAGGCGTGACAAACCCCAGCCGCGCGGCCCCCAGCGCCCGGCCCGCGGCGATGATCGCCGCCAGCGGGTCAGTGACCTTGGCCCGGGGCAGCACGGTCTGCACCGCCGCTGCCACCCTGGCCGAGCCGATCACCGTTGACGCAGACGTGCAGCCATAACCGATCACGTCGAAATCCGGGGCGGAAGGAAACAGCCGGGCAGAGTCCGGCAGATCCGCCTGCATCCGCGCCAGCGTCTCCGGGCGGACTTCGGGCACCATCGGAATGCGGCTGTGATAGAGCGCCACGCCGTCCTGCGCCATCATCCGGGCGAACTCCGGCTCCAGCGTCTCATCGGTTTCCAGCACGATCACCCCCAGCGTGGCGCGGGTGCCGATGCCTGCATCCGTGTCAAAGGGCAGTTTCATGGCCCAAGGCCTCCTTCAGATTACCGGCAGCTCGGGGGCGGCGCGGGCTGTCAGCAGCTCTGCCCCGTCCGCGCGCACCACGATGTTTTCCTCATGCACCATGATCCGGCCATCGCCATAGCTCAGCGAAGGCTCCAGCGTCAGCACCATGTTTTCCTCGATCACCGTCCCGTCAAACGCAGCGTGCGAGGGCCATTCGGTCAGCTGCATGCCCAGCCCATGCCCCAGCCGGCCCACGTCGCCGCCCTGACCGTCCATCCCGGCGATCACGGACTGCATCGCCTGGAACAGCTCGCGGCAGGTGGCACCCGGTCTGGCGGCAGCAATCCCGGCCTCGGTCGCCCGCCACAGCACGTCATAAGCTTGGCGCGACAGGTCATCGGCCCGGCCAATCGCAAAGTTGCGGTCGAAGTCGCAGAAGTAGCCGTCCCAGGTGGCGCCGGTGTCCAGCATCACGATGTCGCCCGCCTGCAGGGGCCGGCCGGTCGGCGGCGAGATCACGTCGCTGTAGCCGCCCTGACCGGCGCCGCCGACCAGATAGGGCACATCGTCCGCGCCCTGCGCCAGCGCCTCGCGCCGGAAGGCGCGGAACAGATCCTCAAACGGCTGGCCTTCACGGGCGATCTGCGGCACCTGCGCAAAGGTGCGCGAGCCGATGGCGCAGATATGGCGCAGTTTTTCGATCTCGGCGGCGGATTTCACCATCCGCAGGCTGCGCACCAGCGGCGTGGCATCCGCCACCTTCAGCCCCGGCAGCCCCGCCATCAGCCGCTCATAATCGCCCAGCGGCATCCTGAGCGACGTCTCGTGCCCCTTCAGGATGCCGATAGAACCGCCACGGGACGCAATTGGCGACAGCAGCTCCGTCAGCAGGCTGAGGCCGTCATCCTTGGGCGCGGGCGCGCTCCAGGTGCGGATGTCCTCGATCCAGGTGCGGCGCATCAGGTCGGCGCCGATCTCCGGGATGATGGCAACGGGCTCGCCTGCGGGCGGCACAAACAGGAACCACGGCCGGGTCGGGCTTTGCCAGAACAGCGTGTGGAAGCCGCTGAAATAGCGCACCTCCGGCTCTGTCAGCAGCAACAGCCCGTCCAGACCCTGCGCCGCCATCAGCGCCTGCGCCTTCCCGGTGCGGGCGGCGAATTCCGCCTCCGGAAAGCCGCGCGCGGGCGTCTCAGACATGGTCCTTGCCTTCCATGATCGCGGCAAAGATCGCGGGGTCCGTAACCCCCTCAGAGCCGATCAGCAGCACGCGGGCGTTTTCATCCAGCCCCAGTGTCTTCTTCATCTCAGGCGACTTGCACGCCGCGATCAGCGCCGCCAGCCCCGCCACCGCGCTTTCGCCGGCCTCCACCGCGGGATCGCCGGTTTCGCCATTGGCCAGCAGCCGCACCGCGGGGGCCACGATGCTGTCGGGAATGGTCACGAAATCGGTGGCTTCTTCGGCCAGGATCTCCCAGGCCATTTCCGACGGCTCGCCGCAGGAGAGGCCCGCCATGATGGTTTCTTCCTTGATGGCGAAATTGGTCGCCTTGCCAGCCTTGGCGCTGTCGAACAGGCAGGCCGCCAGTTCCGGCTCGACAATCACCACCCGCGGGGACGCCGCACCGTAATACTGCCGCAACGCCGCCGCGACTGAGGCCGCCAGCCCGCCGACCCCGCCCTGCAGGAACACATGGGTCGGGGGCTGCTCCAGCGCCTCGCAAGCCTCGCGGGTCATCACGCTGTAGCCGGCCATCACGTCGCGCGGCGGCTCGGTGTAGCCGTCCCAGGAGGTGTCGGAGACCACGAACCAGCCGTTTTCCTCCGCTTCTTTCTTGGCCAGCAGGACCGAGGCATCATAGTCGCCGTCGATCCGGATCACCTCGGCGCCCAGATCGCGCATCGCCGCGGCGCGGCCCTCGCTGACCTCGGCATGGATGTAGATCCGGCAGGGCGCGCCGAACCGCTGGCAGCCCCAGGCCAGCGAGCGGCCGTGGTTGCCGTCGGTGGCAGAGACCAGGGTGATCCCGGTGCAGGCGTCCTTGTGGACGCCCTTGCGGATCTCCTCCAGGCTGACGTCCTGGCCCAGCTGCTTGCTCAGCTCCCGCTGCAGCACCCGCAGCGCCGCATAAGACCCGCCCAGCGCCTTGAAGCTGCCCAGGCCGAACCGCGGGCCTTCGTGCTTGTAGTCGATCCGGGCGACACCGATCTGCGACGCCAGCCCGGACAGGGACACCAGCGGCGTTGCCGCATACCCCTCCCAGGCGGTGATTTCTGCCTGAGCCTTGGCAAAGTCCTGTTCCGACAGCACGCTATAGGCCGCCTCGCCGGGTTTCGGGTTTCCTGCCGTGTGGCGCAGGGCAACAGCAAATTGTTCAAGCATCGTCAGTCCTTTCCCGCTGGCAGCCGGTCCCGCACCAGCTGCACCCAGACCTCCGCGCCGATGGGCAGCAGAGCGTCGTTGAAATCATAATCCGCCGCATGGAGCGGCTGGCCGTGCGGCCCGTCTTCGCCATTGCCCAAGAGCAGGAAGCAGCCGGGCACGGCGTTGGCGAAATGGGCAAAATCCTCCGAGAAGCTCATCGGCGGGCGGTTGCAGATCACGGCGCAGCCCGCAGCCTCTGCGGCGCGATAAACGGCCTCCGCCGGGCCTTGGGCGTTGATGGTTTCCACGAATTCGGTGTTGAAGCTCACCTCCGCCTTCACCCCGTGGGTGGCCGCCACACCGGCGGCGATCTGGCGCATGAAGCGTTCCACCGCGGCGCGGTCCTCCGGCACCCGGGCGCGCACGTCGCCCTTCAGCACCGCATGGCCCGGCAGCACGTTGCGCTGGCCGTCGGTCAGAAACTCGGTCACGGAAACAACCGCCCCCGCCCCCGGCGCCAGCTTGCGCGACACGATGGTTTGCAGCGCCAGCACCATTTCTGCGCCGACGGTGATGGCGTCCACGCCCGCCTGCGGCATCGAGGCATGGCCGCCCTGCCCCTTGATCGCGATCTCAATCAGGCTCTCGCTGCTGCAGATCTGGCCCGTCCGGGTCGAGACCTGTCCCACAGGCGCGCCCGGCAGATTGTGGATGGCATAGACCTCCTCGATCGGGAACCGCTCCAGCACGCCCTCGGCAATCATCGCCTGCGCGCCCAGGCCGTGTTCCTCGTTGGGCTGGAACAGGAACACCACGGTGCCGTCAAACCCCTGCTCCTGCGTCAGCCGTTCGGCGGCGCCCAGAAGCATCGTCATGTGGCCGTCATGGCCGCAGGCGTGCATCACGCCCGGCGTTTCAGAGACATAATCATGGGCAGAGGTTTCGCTGATCGGCAGCGCATCCATATCGGCCCGCAGCCCGATGGCGCGGTTGCCGGTGCCGGCCCGCAGCAGTCCGACCACGCCCGCGCCCTCATGCACCTCCAGCCCTAGAGCGCGCAGATGCGCCGCCACCCTGGCCTTGGTGCGGTCTTCCCGGAAGCCAAGCTCCGGGTGCCGGTGAAAGTCCCGGCGCAGCGCTGTCAGGCGGTCCTGAAAGCTGGTCATAGGCGCTCTCCAAGCTGTTTGAGGCGACTTTAGGCCGCCGCATCCAGCTTGACGCATATTATTCCGGCCCGAGGGTGACGAAATTGATCGAACCGCCGGGCAATCGGGCTGAATTTCGTACTCTGCCCCGGCGCGGCGCCAACGGTCCTTGACGGATGGCCCAGCCCGCTAGATTTCCTCGCCTTTTTCCAGCAGCTCCTCGATCAGCTGACGCTGGATCCCCGGGCTGTCGCCGCCTCCGAATTGCAAGGCTCCCCCGGTGTAGAGCGTGCCATAGGTGCGGGCGATATTCACCGTCTGCCCCAGGCCCGAGATCAGCTGGTCCTTTTGCAGCGCGGACAGCGGGTGGATGAACACCGCCCACAGCTGGCCGCGCGCCACCGCATAGCGCGCATCCAGCGCGGTGTCGAAATTGGCCTGCATCATCCGCATCAGCTCCTCCGCCGTCAGCCCCTCCGCCGGGCGCAGCGGCACCATCGCCCGCATCCGGTCCGCTGCCGGATCGGTGACCACCAGCACCGGCACCCCGGCGATGGTCAGCTGAAAGCCCGGGCCCACCGGCTGCGCCGCGCCGTCCAGGGCAAAGAGGATGCGGCCCAGCCGTTCATAGGTCATCGGCGGCTCCGGCTCTGCGCCCGTGTCCTGCGCCAGCGCGGGCGCAGCCAATACGCAAGCAATCACAAATCTCAGCAGCCAGGCCATGACGGCACCTCCCCCTTTTGACGCTGCCTTTCAGGCTAATGCGCTGCCGCCTGCGGCTCCATGCACAGTTGGGTGAGGCACCGGCAGGCGCGCAGCCCGGAATTTCAGGACGATCTGCAAGATCACCGGGACGGATGGAGATTAAACGTACAGCGCTTCGGACTTAGCTTCGTATCACTGGGCTGCACAGCCGCCCGGGACATCTTGAAACCGCATACAGATCCGATGAGGACCAACATGAAAACGCTTCTGACAACCGCCCTGATTTCGCTGTCCGCCGTGCTGGCCGCGCCCGCCTTTGCCGCCGACGAGGTCAATGTCTCCAACGGCATCTCTGCCGGCGGCGCGCCGCTGGGCGCGCATGGCGTCGATCTGGTGGCGCTGCTGGACAGCCGCAACCCGGTGGAAGGCGTGGCCTCCTATTCCGCCACCGTGGACGGCGCTTCGTATTATTTCGCGTCTGAAGAAAACAAGACCGCGTTCGAGGCCAGCCCGGCGAAATACCTGCCGCAGCATGGCGGCTTCTGCTCCTACGGGGTGTCAGTCGGCAAGAAGTTCGACGGCGACCCGGACCAGTATCTGGTGCATGACGGCAAGCTGTTCCTGTTCCTGAACGCCGCCACCCGCGCGGCCTTCCTGGAAGACGTCGCAGGCACCGCCAAGACCGCGGACAGCCAGTGGGCCGAAATCAAGCACGTGGCGGTCGGCGCGCTCTGATCCCGCGCAGGCCGTGTCCCGCCGGGCAGGCTTTCCCACCTGCCTCTTGGCCCGCAGCTGATGTCTCAGTTGCGGGCGTATCCGCGTCAGTCCGCGGGCTGCATCCGGCTTTCGATCACGGCCAAAGCCCGGGCCAGCGCTTCTTCGATGCTCAGGTCGCTGGTGTCGATCAGCACCGCGTCATCGGCCGGTTTCAGCGGCGCCTCGGCGCGGTTCATGTCGCGGTCGTCTCGTGCCTTCACGTCGGCCAGCACTTCGGCCAGGGTGATCACCTTGCCGGCCGCCGCCAGTTCCAGGAACCGCCGCCGGGCGCGCACCTCGGCGCTGGCGGTGACAAACAGCTTCACCTGCGCATAGGGGCAGATCACCGTGCCGATGTCGCGCCCGTCCAGCACCGCGCCGCCCGCCCGGCGGGCAAAGGCGCGCTGAAAGTCCACCAGCGCCGCGCGCACTTCGGCAATCACCGCCACCTTGGAGGCCGCCTGCGCCACCTCCGGCCCGCGCAGGTCCTCTCGTGCCAGATCCTGCGGTGTCAGGGTCTGGGCCGCCGTGACCGGCGCCACGCCTTCCAGCATCTTGGCGCCGACCGCCCGGTACAGCAGCCCGGTATCCAGGTGGCCGAAGCCGTAATGGGCCGCCACCGCCTTGGAGATGGTGCCCTTGCCTGCGGCGGCCGGTCCGTCGACCGCTATGGTAAAACTCTTGCTCATGTGCGTTCCAGCCTGGCCCCCAGATTGCCCATCAGGGTTTCAAAGATCGGGAAGGAGGTTGCGATCGGGCTGCCGTCATCGACCGAGACAGCGTTCTGCGCGCCCATGCCCATCACCATGAAGGACATGGCGATGCGGTGGTCCAGGAAGCTTTCGCAGGTGCCGCCGCCCGGAACGCCGTCAATGCCGAGGCCGGTGACCGCCCACCAGTCCTCGCCTTCCTCGACCGCGACGCCATTGGCGCGCAGGCCCCTGGCCATCGCGTCGATGCGGTCGCTTTCCTTGACCCGCAGTTCCTTCACACCCGCCATCATGGTCTTGCCCTCGGCGAAGGCGGCCACCACCGACAGCACCGGGTATTCGTCGATCATCGAGGCGGCGCGCTCCGGCGGCACTTCGATACCCTTCATATTGGGCGAGTATTTGGCGCGCAGGTCGGCCACCGGCTCGCCGCCCTCCTCGCGCATGTTCTCGAACGTCAGGTCGGCGCCCATGTCCTGCAGGGTGTAGTAGAGGCCCGCGCGGGTCGGGTTGAGGCCGATGTTCGGCACCAGCACGTCTGAACCGGGGGTGATCAGCGCGGCGCAAACTGGAAACGCCGCGGAAGACGGATCACGCGGCACCGCGATCACCTGCGGTTTCAGCTCCGGGCGGCCGGTCAGGGTGATGACGCGGCCCTCATCGGTGTCCTCGGTGGTGATCTCGGCGCCGAAACCGGCCAGCATCCGTTCGGTATGGTCGCGGGTGGCTTCCTTCTCGATCACCACGGTCTTGCCAGGCGCGTTGAGGCCCGCAAACAGCACTGCGGATTTCACCTGCGCCGACGGCACCGGCACCTCATAGCGGACCGGAACCGGATCCGCCGCGCCGATGATGGTCATCGGCAGCCGCCCGCCGGAGCGGCCTACGGACTGGGTGCCGAACAGCGCCAGCGGGTCGGTGACGCGCGCCATCGGGCGCTTGTTCAGAGAAGCGTCGCCGGTGAAGGTCGCGGTGATCGGAGAGGTCGCCATAACGCCCATGATCAGCCGCACGCCGGTGCCGGAGTTGCCGCAGTCGATCACATCGTCCGGCTCCGCAAAGCCGCCGACGCCAACGCCGAACACCGACCAGTTGCCGCCGCCATGGTTCACCACCTCGGCGCCAAAAGCCTGCATCGCCTTGGCGGTGTCCAGCACATCTTCGCCTTCCAGCAGGCCGGAGATCTTCGTCTCCCCCACCGACAGCGCGCCCAGGATCAGCGACCGGTGCGAGATCGACTTGTCGCCGGGCACCTCCGCCACGCCCTTAAGCGGGCCAGAGCGGTGCGAGGTCATCGGGATGGGCGTGCCGTGTCCGGACATGGGGCTTCCTTCGTCTGTCGGTCGTTCGTCTGTTCGTTTGCGCTATCGGTAACGGATTGGGTCTGGCCGGTCCAGCGTAATTGGCCTCAGCCCAGGCGGCGGAAGGTCAGGTAATGCGGCGTGCGGCCTTCGCGCAGAGCCTTCTGCTCATAGCGGGTGGAGATCCAGTCCTGCCAGGGCTGGCGCCAGTCTTCGGGGCCTTCGGCCAGCCATTCGAAACCGGCCTTGGGCACCTCCTCAAGCGTCTGGCGCACGTAATCGGGGATATCGGTCGCCACCCGGAAGATCGCGCCTGGCTTCAGGCAGCGGGCCAGCGGTTCCAGATGCTCCTGCGTCACAAACCGGCGGCGGTGGTGGCGCTTCTTCGGCCAGGGGTCCGGGTACAGCAGGAAGGCGCGCGAGACCGACCCCGCGGGCAGCACATCCATCAGGTCGCGGGCATCGCCCGGGTGGATGGCGATATTGTCCGCGCCTGAGTTGCGGATCTTGCCCAGCAGCATCGCCACGCCGTTGATAAAGGGTTCGGCGCCGATGATGCCGGCATCCGGATTGCTGACGGCCTGATGCACCAGATGCTCGCCGCCGCCAAAGCCGACTTCCAGCCACACATCCCTGCCGCCAAACAGCGCGCCGAGGTCCAGCGGCGTGCGCTCCGGGTTCTCCTCCCAGCCGACGGCGCCGGGGCTGAGCTTGGCCAGATCCTCGTCCAGATAGCGCTTCTGGCTGTCCTTCAGCGTCTTGCCCTTGAAGCGGCCGTAAAAATTGCGCCAGGGCGCGCCGCTGGCGTGTTTCTCTGCCGCATTGGTGGCGGCGGGCTGGGCATCCTTGGACTGGTCGTCGCGGGGCTTCTGGTCGCCGGACATGCGTCTGGGCTCCTGTTCGAGGCGGTATTTGAAAGGCTGGCCGCTCCTGTGCCGCAAGCAGGCCTTGGGGTCAAGCCGGCGTCAGCGCGGCTGGCGCTGCGGCCCGGGCAGAACCTCCCGCAGAACGCCGGCGGCGATCAGGCGCAGGCGGCTGGGATACCACTCCCCGTCGGGGCCGGTGCGCAGCGTCTCGATGGCAAAGGCAGGATCGACGCCGCGCGCCACCATATAGCTGAGATGGTCGTAGATCTCGCGCTGGGTGTCTTCATAAATCCACGAGCCGAACTCAAACGGGGTCGACCAGCGCTGCGCCTTGCGTTCGCTGCGGTAGTATTCGTGCACCGCCTGCGCCGGCCAGTTGCGCTGGTGGAACCCGATGCGGGAGCCAAGCGTCATCCGCCGCCGGTTGCCGGCCAGAAAGACATCGACGCAGGCGCTGATGCATTCGCCGTC
The DNA here is from genome assembly GCF_006740765.1 of Leisingera aquaemixtae. GTDB lineage: Bacteria > Pseudomonadota > Alphaproteobacteria > Rhodobacterales > Rhodobacteraceae > Leisingera > Leisingera aquaemixtae. The sequence goes on along the minus strand of NZ_CP041159.1, from coordinate 85,635 downwards.
GATCAGGGTGTCCAGCCCGTAGTCCAGCACCAGCGCGGCAATCTCCTCGCCCGCAAAGACACTGCCGCCGATGCTGTTGAGCTGCAGTTCGGTGATCTGCGGCGTCTGGGCCAGGATCTCCTTCAGCTTTTCGGCATCCTCGTCGGTGATCTCCGCCTGCTCGCCTTCCACGTCCGTTCCGGTGTCATAGACAAGCGTCTGGCCCTGCAGGCTGAATTTCTGCGGCAGCGTTTCCCTGGCGGCCGCGGACAGCGGCAGCGCCAGGCAAAGAAAGGCAATTGTCAATCGCAGCATCGCAGCCCCAAAAAGCTGAAGAAGTCCACCCGATACTATGGCGCAGCCGGGCGGCCGGCTCCAGCCTGAACACGTCAGGAAGGCTGCCGGTGCGCCGCGCCCGGCGGGCGCGGCGCGTTGCCTGAATGTGCCGGTCCGGGCGAAAGTACCCCGGACATGAAAAGAGCGGACCCTGCGGCCCGCTCCCCCTTTGTGCCAATGGCCTCAGACCGCTTTTTTCAGCGCCTCGGCCAGATCTGTGCGTTCCCAGCTGAAGCCGCCGTCAGCCTCCGGCTCGCGGCCGAAGTGGCCATAGGCCGCGGTGCGCTGGTAGATCGGCCTGTTCAGACCCAGGTGCTGGCGGATGCCGCGCGGGGTCAGGTCCATCACCTGATCAATCGCCTTTTCGATGGCAGCGGGCTCAACTTCGCCGGTGCCGTGGGTGTCGGCATAGATCGACAGCGGCTTGGACACGCCGATCGCATAGGACAGCTGGATGGTGCATTTGTCCGCCATCCCCGCGGCCACCACGTTCTTGGCCAGGTAGCGCGCAGCATAGGCGGCCGAGCGGTCCACCTTGGTCGGATCCTTGCCGGAGAACGCGCCGCCGCCGTGCGGGGCCGCGCCGCCGTAGGTGTCGACGATGATCTTGCGGCCGGTCAGGCCCGCGTCGCCATCCGGGCCGCCGATCACGAACTTGCCGGTCGGGTTCACGTGCCAAACGGTGTTCTCGGTCAGCCAGCCGTCGGGCAGGGTTTCGCGGATGTAGGGTTCGACGATGGCGCGGATGTCATTCGAGGTCAGCGAGTCGTCCAGATGCTGGGTCGACAGCACCAGCGAGCTGATGCCCACCGGCTTGCCGCCTTCATAGATAACCGACAGCTGCGATTTCGCATCCGGGCCCAGCGCCGGCTCGGTGCCGTTTTTGCGCACCTCGGCCAGGCGGCGCAGGATGGCGTGCGAATACTGGATCGGGGCCGGCATCAGCGCGTCGGTTTCATTGGTGGCAAACCCGAACATGATGCCCTGGTCGCCGGCGCCTTCGTCCTTCTCGCCCGAGGCATCGACGCCCTGCGCGATATGGGCGGACTGCTCGTGCAGCAGGTTGGTCACTTCCACCGTCTCGTGGTGGAATTTCTCCTGCTCGTAGCCGATGTCCTTGATGCAGGCGCGGGCGATCTCGTCGATCTTGCCCATGTAGTCGTGCAGCTTGTCCTGATCGGACAGGCCGACTTCGCCCCCGATGACGACACGGTTCGTGGTGGCGAAAGTTTCAGCTGCCACACGTGCTTCGGGCTCTTCCGCCAGGAAAGCGTCCAGCACTGCATCGGAAATGCGGTCGCAGACCTTGTCCGGGTGGCCTTCGGAAACCGATTCCGAAGTGAAGGTGTAGTTCATACGGGTCATGAAAGAGTGCTCCATTGAGGTTCAGCCCGCCACGCCAGGAAGCCGTTGTGGCAGGTATCGGGCCGCATTACGCGGCAAGACCGCGCGGGTCAACTTATATTCGGATAGAGTTAATCAGCTATGAGCGCAGCGCAAGGGGCCGGCGGCGGAAGAATGCGGCAAATGCCCCCAAAAGACACAGCAACAGAACCGGCCAGTCGCCGGTGCGGCTGTGGAGCGTCGGCGGCAGCGCTTTTGGCAGGCTTGCGTCGATGTATCCGGCCTCCCCCAGCGGCAGGCTGTCCAGCAGCGCCCCGTCCGGCGCGATCATGGCGGAGACGCCGGTGTTGGCGGCGCGGATCATCGGCAGCCCCTGCTCCAGCGCCCGCATCCGGGCCTGCACAAGATGCTGGTACGGGCCGGACCGGGTGCCGAACCAGGCGTCATTGGTGATCTGCACCAGCATTTGCGGCCGGGTTTCGGCGGCGTTCACATCCTGAGGGAAAACAGCCTCATAGCAGATCAGCGGCAGGGCGCTGCCGACCGGCAGCTCCATCACCTGCGCGCCGGGTCCGGCGGCATAGCCCGCGCCCGCCTGGGAGGCAAATCCGTAGATGCCGAACCGCGCCAAGACGTCTCCGAACGGCACATATTCCCCGAACGGCACCAGATGCGCCTTGTCATAGGTGGCGGCAGCCATGCCGTCGGCGTCCAGCAGCACCGCGGAGTTATAGTAGGCGCCTGCCTCCTCGCGCTGGATGCCCAGCAGGACCGGCACGCCGCCCGCGCTGTCCGAGATGACCCGCAGCGTGTCCCCGGCATAGTTCAGCAGCTGCGGCACCGCGGTTTCCGGCCAGACGATCAGGTCGGGGCGCGGCGCCCCTGCCGAAAACGCAACGGAGCGGCGGACAAATTCCCAGCGGTGGTCCGGGTGCCATTTCAGGTTCTGCGGTGCGTTGGGCTGAACGATTCGCACCGTCTTGCCGGTCGGCGCGGCCTGCTCTGGGGCCGGCACGGCGGCGGCCGCAGCCGCGGACAGGACCAGCGGCGCGGCGGCGGCAACCGGCGCCTGCCGGATCAGGGCCAGCGGCAGGAAGGCCGCCAATGTCAGCAGGCCCAGCCCCTGCGGCCCGATCCAGGGCAGCAGGTTCGCGGCCGGCGTATCGATCCAGAACTGCCCGAAGCCCGCCCAGGGAAACCCCGTCAGCAGATAGGCCCGGGCAAATTCCGCCAGCGTCCACACCGCCGCCAGCACCGGCACCCGCCAGGCGCCGCGGCTGAGCCGCGCGGTGAGGCCAAAGGCCACGCCCCAGAACAGGGCAAGGCCCGCGGCCAGGAACACCAGCGCAAACGGCGCCATCCAGGCGTGGCGCTCCGGGTCGATTTGAAAGGGTTCGATGATCCACGACAGGCCAAAGGCGAAATACCCCAGCCCGAACAGCCAGCCCGCCAGCGCCGCCGTGCGGGCCGAGGCGGCCTGCAGGACCAGCCAGCCGGCCGCAGCCAGCGCCACCGGCAGCCCGAACAGGAGATGCCAGGGGGCAAGCGACAGCGACAGCAGCGCACCGCCGCCCACCGCCAGCGCGGCCGGCGCCAGCCGGAGCCCGCGGGCCGCCCGGCGCAGCCCGAGTGACATCATGCGGCGGCGTCCGGCAGCCGCACGCGCAGCCGCTTGATCCGGCGCGGGTCGGCGTCGATCACCTCAAACTCGGCCCCTTCAGGATGTTCGATCACCTCGCCGCGGGCGGGCACCCGGCCCGACAGCATGAAGACCAGACCGCCCAGGGTGTCGATTTCTTCTTCATCGACCGCGTCATGGCTGGTCAGGGACTGGCCGATCTCGCTCTCGAATTCCGGAAGCGGCGTGCGGGCCAGGGCGATGTAGCTGCCCGGCTTCTCCTGGTACCAGGTCTGCAGCTCGTCGGCGTCGTGCTCATCCTCGATCTCGCCGACCACCTGTTCGATCAGGTCCTCGATGGTCACCAGACCGTCGACACCGCCGTATTCGTCGATCACCAGCGCCATGTGGCGGCGCTCGGCCTGCATCTTGGTCAGCAGCACCCCGATCGGCATCGACGGCGGCACAAACAGCAGCGGCCGCAGCATCCGCTGCAGGTCGAACTCAGTGCTGCCGCCATTGAAGCCATGGGTGAGCGAGAAATCCTTGAGGTGGACAAAGCCCAGGGGCGTGTCCAGCGTGCCCTCGTACACCGGGATCCGGGTAAAGCCGCTTTGCCGGAAGATGCCGACCAGGTCGTCCTTGTCGATGGTGACCGGCACCGCAGCAATCTCGGCGGAGGGGATGGCCACGTCTTCCACCCGCAGCCTGCGCAGATTGATCATGCCATGCGCGCCGGAGCCGGCGGCCGGCCGATCGCTGCCTGGGTCGTCTTCTGCCTGCGGTTCCGCGCCGAACACGCTGAAAAGCCGTGCCCAGAAACCGGTTTTCTCGGTGGCCGGCGCTTCTGGCGCCGTGCCGTTCATGTTCTGCAGCGCGCCCTGCGCCGCGTTAGAACTTCCTTCTGTGTCGCCCATCGGTCCTATCCAAAAGCCCCGTCTAAGAGGCGTCCTCAGTCATATATGGGTTTGCGATACCCATTTTGCCAAGTATCAGCACCTCAATCCCTTCCATTAATGCGGCATCGCGGTCACGGATGTGATCATAGCCCAGAAGATGCAACAGTCCGTGAACGATCAGATGGCGAGCATGGTCGGCCAGCGGCTTGCCTGCCTCCGATGCCTCGCGGGCGCAGGTGCCATAGGAGATGGCGATGTCCCCCAGCGGGATTTCGCCAGTGAAATCAGGCTCTGGCGGCACCGGCGTGCCGCCGTCCGTGTCCGGGGCGCGCTCCTCTGCGGGCCAGCTCAGCACATTGGTCGGCACGGGTTTTTCGCGGAACTCCGCGTTCAGCCCGGCGATCTGGGCATCGTCGCAGCCCAGCAGCGAAATTTCGCACATCTCTGCATCCAGCCCGAAATGGGCCAGGACGGCAGCAACGGCCTCCTCCGCCAGCGGCTCGAGCCCGGCCTGCTGCCAGCGGGCGTCTTCGATGGTGATGTCGAGCGTCATGGATATCTTCCGGAAACGGGGGCCAGCCCCCGCACCCCCGGGATATTTCGGGCAGGAGAAACGCGGGGTCAGGCCGGCATGGCGTCTGCGTCATAGGCCTCGATGATGGCCGCCACAAGGGGGTGGCGCACCACGTCGCGGGCGGTGAAGTAGTTGAAGCTGATCTTGGGGATGGATTTCAGCAGCCGTTCGGCATCGGCCAGCCCCGATTGCACCCCGCGCGGCAGGTCGACCTGGCTGCGGTCGCCGGTGATCACCATGCGCGAGCCTTCGCCCAGGCGGGTCAGGAACATCTTCATCTGCATGGTGGTGGCGTTCTGCGCCTCGTCCAGCACCACAAAGGCATTCGACAGCGTGCGGCCGCGCATGAAGGCCAAGGGCGCGATCTCGATGCGTTTTTCCTCGAGCAGCTTGGCCAGTTGCTTGCCCGGCAGGAAGTCGTTCAGCGCGTCATAGAGCGGCTGCATGTAGGGATCGACCTTGTCCTTCATGTCGCCGGGCAGATAGCCGAGCTTCTCGCCCGCCTCCACCGCCGGACGGGACAGGATGATGCGGTCGACATGGCCGGTGATGAACATCGAGACCCCCACCGCCACGGCCAGGTAGGTCTTGCCGGTGCCGGCCGGGCCGATGCCGAAGGCCAGCTCATTCTCGAACAGCGAATGCACATAGGCCTTCTGCGCCTCGGTGCGCGGCTCCACCAGTTTCTTGCGGGTCTTGATCTCCACCCGGCCGCCGCGGAACATCTGCAGCTGGCCGTCGGGTTCGGCCTCGTCAGCCTCCTGGCCCATGCGCAATTCGCGGTCGATGTCGCCGCTTTCGACGCTGCGGCCGGTTTCCAGCCGGTCGTAGAGAGCCGTCAGCACGCCGGCCGCCTGTTCGCGCGCCGAATCTTCGCCCATCACCGAGAGCTGGTTGCCCCGGCGGACGATCTGCACGCCCAGTTTTTGTTCGATGTCAGCCAGATTGCGGTCGTATTCGCCGCACAGGTCGATCAGCAAGCGGTTGTCGGGAAATTCCAGAAGCACTTCATGGGTTGCGGTCTGGTCTTGCGCGTCATTCAGGGCACCGATGGCCAAGCTGATCTCCTCATTCCAAGGTTGCCCTTTCAGTTTGCCGCCCCTGTTCCGTTTGCGCAAGCATCAGCAGCGGAAATTCACTCAATTGAAACAAATCAGCCGCCCCGAGGGGCGGCTGCAGGCAGCGGCGCTTGTCTGCTGCGGTCAGATCGGATCCCAGAGGGTCGAGCCGTTCTTGAACGGGCCGGTTGCCACATTGCGCGGCAGGTTGCTGTTGCAGACCGGCTTGCCATCGGGCGTGCGGCGCAGGTCGGCATAGCCCTCCAGCCCGTCATCAATGATCCAATGCTCGCAGCCATTGGGGTCGACCCAGATGCCTGCGGTCATGTTCGACAGGGTCGAGGAGCTGCCATCGCCGAAATGCCCGTCGGAGGATTTGTCGGCGCCCGTAGCACAGGCTGAAACTGCGGCGGCGGCGGCAAGGAGGAAGGCCGTTTTTACTGCTGTCATCGTCTGTCTCTCCTCAGCGCAGGCAATAGATTTCGACACGGCGGTTCGTTGCCATGTTGGCGGCGCTGGTGTTTGGCACCCGCGGTTCGCGTTCGCCGTAGGCCCGGACGTCATTGACCCGTGCGCCCGCCGAACGGGCCACCTGTGCCACCGCATTGGCGCGGCGCTGCGACAGGCCGATGTTGTATTCGTCCGAGGCGCGGCTGTCGGTGTGCCCGGCAATCACAAAGGAGCGGGCGCCGTCGGTCCTGGCCTTCTGGAAGAATTCGGTCAGGCGTTTGCGGCCAGCGGCATTGATGTGATGCTTGTTGGTGGCAAAGAACTGGTCGGACGGCATCACGCCGCAAATGTTGCCGCGGCGGCAGACCGGTTTGCCGTCCGGGGTGACATGCGGCGTCATAAAGCCCTCGGCGCCATCGTCCATCACCCAATGCTCGCAGCCGTCCGGATCGACCCAGATGGTGGGAACGTAGCGTTCGCCCTTGATCGTCCGCTGCTGGGACTGCGCGCCGGCCGGCGCGGCGGCGATGCTGAGCGCAGCCGAGGCAGCGGCAGCCAGCGCAATCACCTTGTTCAATTTGAAGTTCGACACAACCAGATTTCCTTCACCTAAGTTCCCCAGGGTGTTAGCCGCATTGGTGCCCACCGCTCAGGCCTGACAGCAGAATTAACTGAAATTGATACTCTATATCTGTTAAATTTCTGTTTTTAGCGCGCACGCTGATTGCGCGCCACGGACACTTGGCGCGTGCGGGACAGATTGTGTCTGAGCAAGATGCAGGAAGGACACACCCGGTTCGCGCCGGGCGGCCGCGGCGGGCCTTGGGGAACCCGCCCGCGACAGGAGATTCGCGGGTGCCGCGGCAGGCTTAGCCGATCAGCTCGCCCGCCAGCGAATTCGCGCCCGAGGAGACAATCCGGACCCGCGCCAGCTCTCCGGCGTCCCGGTTGCAATCGGCGACGTGGACAGCGTGGAGGTAATCGGACTTGCCCACCATCTGGCCCGGCAGGCGGCCGGTTTTCTCAAACAGCACGCCAACCTCGCGGCCGACCATGCTGTCCTGCACCTCGCGCTGCTGCCGGGTGAGCAGAGCCTGCAGCCGCTGCAGCCGGTCGTCTGCCGCAGCGGGGTCGACCTGGGGACGCTCCGCCGCCGGGGTGCCGGGGCGGGTGGAGTATTTGAAGGAATAGGCGGTGCCGTATTTCACCTCTTCCACCAGGTCCATGGTGGCCTGGAAATCCTCTTCGGTTTCTTCCGGGAAGCCGACGATGAAATCGCCGGAGATCAGGATGTCGGGGCGCGCGGCGCGGATGCGCTCGATCAGCCGGATATAGCTTTCGGCGGTGTGCGAGCGGTTCATCCGCTTGAGGATCTTGTCGGAACCCGCCTGCACCGGCAGGTGCAGATAGGGCATCAGCTTGGCACAGGTGCCATGCGCCTCGATCAGGTCGTCCTGCATGTCATTGGGGTGCGAGGTGGTGAAGCGGATGCGCTCCAGACCGTCGATCTTGTCCAGCTCCCAGATCAGCTGCGCCAGGGTCAGGTCGCCGTTGGGGCCGGCGCCGTGGTAAGCGTTCACGTTCTGGCCCAAAAGGGTGATCTCGCGCACGCCGCGCTCCACCAGGTCCCGGGCTTCGCGCAGGATGCGGTCCGCCGGGCGCGACACTTCGGCGCCGCGGGTGTAGGGCACCACGCAGAAGGCGCAGAACTTGTCGCAGCCTTCCTGCACGGTCAGAAACGCCGTCGGGCCGCGCTTGGCCTTGGGGCGGTTCTTCAGCTTCTCGAACTTGTCTTCCTCGGGGAAATCGGTGTCCAGCACCTTCTGCCCCGCACGGGTCTTCGCTTCCATCTCCGGCAGCCGGTGATAGCTTTGCGGGCCGACCACCAGATCGACCAGCGGCTGGCGGCGCATGATCTCCTCGCCCTCAGCCTGGGCGACGCAGCCCGCGACGCCGATTTTCAGGTCCGGCTTCTCGGCTTTCAGCCCCTTGAAGCGCCCCAGTTCGGAATAGACCTTCTCCGCCGCCTTTTCCCGGATGTGGCAGGTGTTCAGCAGGATCATGTCGGCGTCATCGGCGGATTTGGTCTCGACATAGCCCTCGCCGCCCAGCGCTTCGGCCATGCGTTCGCTGTCGTAGACATTCATCTGACAGCCATAGGTCTTGATAAACAGCTTCTTCGGGGCGCTCATGAGTCTCAGCCTTTTAGCCTGATCCGGGGTCAGCGGCCTGCCATACAGGCAAATGCCGATGCTTGCAATGACGCCGGAATTACCCGATTTTGGCCGCAAAGGCCAGAAAGGCAGGGGCAGACGGGCATGATGCATTCTTCGCTGGAGGATTTCCTGAAGCAGGGCAAGACGCTCTTGGCCGAAGGCCCGGTGGCGCTGGTGTTCATCGAGGATGAGGTGGAGATTGCCACCACCCTGCGCCACCACCTGCAATGCGGCTTCAAAGCGGTGGCCGCACTGATGCCGGATGCCTTCGACCTGCCGCAGGACGTGCGCGCCAAGGTGCACCGGGTGCCGTTTGACTGCGGGCCGGAGGGCGCGGTCACCGATGCCGTCAACGCGGTCATTGCTGCGGCGCGGCCGGGCTGCTGGCTCTATTACTGCTACAACGCGGAATACCTGTTCTACCCGTTCTGCGAGACCCGCAGCATCGGCGAGATGCTGACCTTTCACACCGAGGAGCGGCGCGATGCCATGCTCAGCTATGTGATCGACCTTTACGCGGGCGATCTGGACAGCTGCCCCGGTGCGGTGTCGCTGGAAACTGCCCATCTGGACAAGTCCGGCTATTACGCCCAGGCGCGCACCGACCCCGCAACCGGCCAACCCCACGAGCGGCAGCTGGACTTTTTCGGCGGCGTGCGCTGGCGGTTCGAGGAGCACATCCCCCCGGCCAGCCGCAAGATCGACCGGATTTCGCTGTTCCGGGCCAAGCCGGGGCTGAAGCTGCAGCAGGGCCACATTTTCAACGATCCGGAATACAACACCTATGCCTGCCCCTGGCATCACAACCTGACAGCTGCCGTCTGCTCCTTCCGCACCGCCAAGGCGCTGAAGCGCAACCCCGGCTCCACCTTTGATATCGCAACCTTCCGCTGGCACAATTCCGCGCCGTTCGAGTGGCACTCGCGCCAGCTGCTGGATCTGGGGCTGATGGAACCCGGGCAGTGGTTCTGAGCGGCTGACGCCCGGCAGGCCCCCCTGCCCGCGTGCCCAGGCCGAAGCGGCGGGATGCCGCTTCCCTGCCCGGGGATTATGTGTATTCTTATAGGTGTTAAATTTCTTTATGACCCTGAGAGGCACCATGGCAGCACCGCGCCAGAACATGAGCTACCGGGATATCAAGCAGGTCGTTCTTGACCGGATCCAGAACCGGATCTGGGCGCCCGACAGCCTGCTGCCGAGCGAGACCGACCTGGCGGAGGAGTTTTCCAGCACCCGCACCACCGTCAACCGGGCGCTGCGGGAACTGGCCGAGGAAGGCTTCCTGGAACGCAAGCGCAAGGCGGGCACAAGGGTGCTGAATTCGCCGGTGCGCAAGGCGCAGTTCTCGATCCCGCTGGTGCGCGATGAGATTGCCGGAACCGGCGCGGAGTACCGCTATGCGCTGGTGGAGCGCAGCGTGGCCGCCGCCCCGGCCTGGCTGTCGGCGCGGCTTGATCTGCCGCAGGGCCAGGAGGTGCTGCATGTCAGGTGCATGCATTATGCGGACAACGCCCCCTTTCAGTACGAGGTCCGCTGGGTCATCCCCAGCAGCATCCCGGAGGTGCTGGAGGCGGATTTTTTGCACTCGGGCCCGAATGACTGGCTGGTGCAGAAAGTGCCGTTCACCAATCTTGAGCTGAGCTTCATGGCCACCAAGGCGGATCAATCCGTGGCGGAGTTTCTGGATGCGCCGCTTGGGGATCCGGTGTTCACCGCGGAACGGATCACCTGGCTGCGCGGCAGCCCGGTGACGCTGGCCAGGCTGTATTTTGCGCCGGGATACAAGCTGACCACGCATCTTTGATGCCCGGGCGGGAGCCGGCCCGGCCACGGAAAAAGGCCCCGGCAGATGCCGGGGCCTTTGCGGTTGCGGGCGGGATCAGGCGTTCTGCGCGCTGTCCGCGTGGGTGAGCACGTCAGGCTCCAGATCCCAGATCTTGCCGTCCAAGCCCTCGATCTGGTCGTCCTCATGCACCCGCAGGCCCACGGTGCGCTCCAGGATGAAGGACAGGATCAGCGCCGTGACCACGCCGGTGCCGATGCAGGCAGCCGTGCCCGCCAGCTGCATCACCAGCGAGATTTCCCCGTGCTGGAACGCATAGGCGCCCTCTTCGATGCCGAAGTAGCCGCCGCGCGGGGTGCCGGCCTTGAAAATCCCCAGCATGATAATCCCGAAGACGCCGGCGCCGAGGAACAGCGGGAACAGCTTGTGCTCATCAATGCCGCGCTTCAGCGTGAACTCATACACCGCGTAGGCCACAAACGGCGCCGCAAGGCCGACGATGAAGGCCTGCCAGGGCAGGTAGACATCGAAACCCGACGCCCCGGCGACATAGCCCGCCAGCGGGCCAAGCAGGGTATAGGCGTATTTGCCGGTCGAATAGGCAATCAGCAGGCCGGTGATGGCGCCGCCGGCCCAGACCATCGCGTAGTTGTTGATCGCGATGCCGACGCTGGTGTCGGCCATGGTGACGCTGACTGCCAGCGCTTCGGGATCAAAGAAGAACAGGCAGGACAGGATCACCATCGGCAGCCCCGCAAAGATCAGCAGGAGGCCCGGCGCGCACAGGCCGATGCTGGGCGCCAGATAGGCCGAGATCCGCGGGTGAGGTGCCATCATGCCGGGGCGCGCGCCCAGTTTCGGCGTGAACACCAGCGCCATGCCCGCAGGGAACAGATACACGAAGCCAACGCCGAAGAAGTCGTGGAAGCCCGCATTGGTCAGCGGCCCGACCGACCCCCAGGTCGCCCAGCTGAGCGCCGAGGACACAACGGTCGCCACGATGCAGGTGATGAAATAGGCCGGCGCCTTCATCCGCTCCGACACTGCGAAGTGCAGCAGGATGTTGATGATCCCGGCAAACACCGCCAGGAAGAAGATGAAAATCTGGAAGGTGTTCAGCCCCGGAAAGGTCCCCGGATCGGTGTGATGCGCCATGGCGTTGGTCATCGCGCCGCCCAGCCACCAGTCGTTGATGGAATCCATCATGGTCGCGCCTTCCATGATGTAATACTGCCCGGCCCACAGGCCGAACCCGATGATGTAGTAGGTTGCAAACCCCAGGAAGAAGCCCAGCGTCTTTTCGATGGTCGAATTGAACAGGTTCCTGCGGCGCGCGGTGCCCGCGTCGATCAGCAGAAGCCCGACAACCACCAGAATTGCCCCGACGATCCCCGATGCGTACAGAATGTTCTGCACCAGCGAGTTCAGAGTGACTTGCTGAGCAAATATTGTGCTCACGTCCAATGACATTTGAATTTTCCTCCCGGTTCATTGCCATTTTGCCGAGTGTGTTGCCTCGGCTTTTATCTCCCGGCGTGCGCAGCCGCGTCAGGCGGGGCGGGCCGGTGTTCAGCGCACCAGATCAGGGCCGATGTGCGGACTCATCTGGTCTCAAGAGAATGATGCGAGTAAGAAGGCGCATCACAAAGACATTTTTTATTTTCCGGAAATGTTTTTTACCCAGAGTGCGCATTTGCGGCGGAGCCTGCCGCATACGGCCAAGCAGAGGGAGGCATTGTGCCAGAAATTTGGGCTCCGCTTCCGCGACGGGGACGCCCGCCCCCGATCACGATCCCGCCTTTGGCCCCGGGTAAAGGCCTTCGGGGCAGCTCTGGCGCTTGCGGCGGGTCAGGGTTCGATAAGGCTGCCGTCCCAGGCGAAACACTGGCCGCTGTCGTCAGGCGTCAGGGCGGCGATCACATCCAGCATCCGGGACACCGAATACTGCGGCGAGAAGCGTTTCTCCGGGGCGACGTTGCGTAGGAAGGGCTGGGACAGGCCGCTTTCCACCGTGCCGGGATGCAGCCCGGCGGCAATGGCCTGCGGGTTGCGGCGGCGGATTTCGATCGCGGCATTGCGGATGATCATGTTCAGCGCGGCCTTGGACGCCCGGTAGGAATACCAGCCCCCCAGATGGTTGTCGGAGATGCTGCCGACACGCGCGGACAGGGCGGCTAAGACCCCCCGCCGGTCCCGCGGCAACAGCGGCAGGAAATGCTTGGCGGTCAGGGCCGGGACGACCGTGTTGGCGGTGAACAGCGCCAGGAGTTTTTCGGCGCTCAGCTCCCGCAGCGACTTTTCCGGCATCAAATCCCCCTGATGCAGGATCCCCCCCGCCACGATCATCAGATCAACCGCGCCCGCCTTGGCGACCTGTTCCGCCGCGGCTTTCAGGCTTTCCTCGTCCAGATAATCCACCGGCAGCCTTTGCACGCCCTCCGGGACGGGGGCATCCGGGTTGCGCGACAGGCTGTGGATGCGGGCGTGCGGGTATTTGCGGGCCAGTTCGCCGACAAAGGCCGACCCGATCGCCCCGGACCCGCCGCTGACAACAATATTGCGCATAAGCAGTCACCTTCCTGAAAGCTGTTTGCAGCTGTTACGCGCCGCCGCCGCAGGCGGATCAGTTTGCCTGCACTGCCGGCATCTGCCCCGCGTAAAAAATGCGATAGCCCGTGATCCAACTTTCCCAGCGCTCCGTAACCGGACTATGCTGACACTAAACTTGGATAGGCCGCCCGGAAAAACCGCTGTGCTTCGGGCATCCCCTGAGGGCAAAGCAGTAGTGTCAAGAGACAAAACCTATTCTGAGCTGACCGTCTGGCTTTTGGCTGTGCGCGACCACCGGGACCGTGCGGCGTTCGGCGACATGTTCGATTTCCTGGCCCCGCGGCTCAAAGGGTTCATCATCCGATGCGGCGCGCGGCCTGCGCTTGCCGAGGAAATCGTCCAGGACGTCATGCTGACGATCTGGCGCAAGGCGGCGATGTTTGACCCGCACAAGGCGCAGGCGTCGGCCTGGATCTACCAGATCGCCCGCAACCGCCATATAGATATCGTCCGCAAGGAAAGCCGGCCGGTGCCCGATGAACTGGGAGAGGATCCCGGAACCGAGCCCGACGCCAGCCAGATCCTCGCCCTGGAGCAGGAGGCCCTGCACCTGAAGCAAGCGATCCAGCAGCTTCACCCCGATCAGAAGGAGATGATCGAAAAGGCCTATATCGGGGATTTGACCCATCAGGAGATCAGCACCCAGACCGGCTTGCCGCTGGGAACAGTAAAGTCGCGTATCCGCCTTGGCCTTGGGCGGCTGCGCAAGGAACTAAAAGGATTGCGTTGAATGCCTGCAATCACACATCACATCCCCGATCCGATGATCGCGGCCTATGCGTCCGGCAGCCTGCCGCACGCCTATTCCATGGTTGTCGCCAGCCACCTGTCCTATTGCCGCGACTGCCAGGCGGCGCTTGGCGCGCATCAGGCGGTTGGCGGCGCGCTGCTGGAAACGTCCGCTTGCGCGGCCTTGACGCAGGACGCAAAGCCGAAACTGATGGCGCAGCTGGACGCCCCCGCAGCGCCGGAGCCGGTGTATGACGCTGCCGGTATCTACCCCGGACCGGTGATGCAGTCGCTGAAAGGGCGGCCGCTGCGCTGGAAGACGCTGGGGATGGGGGTGAAACAGGACATCCTGTTCGAAGATGCGGCGGGATCCGCCCGGCTGCTGTATATCCCTGCGGGGCAGGCGGTGCCGGATCACAGTCACAACGGGCTGGAGCTGACCCTGGTGCTGCAGGGCAGTTTCAGCGACGAGACCGGGCGGTTTGGTGTGGGCGATGTCGAAATCGGCGACGAGAACCTGGACCATACGCCGGTTGCGGATGCCGGCGATCCCTGCATCTGCCTGGCGGCCACCGACGCGCCGCTGCGGTTCAAGGCGCTGATGCCGCGCCTGCTGCAGCCGCTGTTCCGGATCTGAGGCCCGCACGCCGGGGGCGCCGCCCGTGCGGCGGCCCCGCTTACTTTCCGCGGTAGACCAGCCAGTCGGGCAGCAGCTCAAACGCTCTGATCGCATAGGAAAAGGGACGCGGGAAATCCGTCCGGAACCGCCGCGACCGCATCGCGGACACCACATGCCCGGCGGCCTCCTCAGGCTCCATCAGCTGCGGCATCTTAAAGCTGTTCTTGTCCGTCAGCCGGGTTTTGATAAAGCCCGGATTGACCACGCGGACGGTGACGCCGCTGTCCCTCAGGTCAAGGCGCATGGTTTCCGCCAGGCTGATCAGCGCCGCCTTGCTGGCGCCATAGCCGATTGAGGCCGGCAGCCCCCGGTATCCCGCCAAGGACCCGACCAGGGTGATATCGCCGCGCCCGGCCTTCACGAACGCCGGCACGATCTGCCCCAGAACCCGCAGCGCGCCGGTGAAATTCACGTCGCTCATCCCCAGCACCGCGTCCGCATCCCAGTCCTGGGTCCGCATCGGCTCGTAGGCGCCGGCGTTGTAGACCAGCGCATCAACCGGACCGGCCCGGCGGGCAGCCTCTGCGACCGACTCCGCATCGGTCACATCCAGCGGCACCGCCCGCGCCTGCGTCAGTTCCTGCGCCAGCTCCTCCAGCGCGTCTTCGGACCGCGCCGACAGAACCAGCCGGGCGCCGGCCCGGTCGAGCTTCCGCGCCACCGCGCGCCCCAGCCCGTGACTGGCCCCGACCAGCCAGATCGTCTTGCCTGCAAAGTCTGTCATGCTCCGCCTCCGGAAAATGTCGAACTGTCGGAAATCAGCGGCTTTGGCGGTGGCGGCTTGCGCAGGAACGGCGCCCGCTTGATCCAAAGCCTGAGCGCCTGCCAGTAAATCAGCGCCACCACGCGGGCCGCCCCGAAGGGCCTGCGCAGCGCGGCGCGCAGCAGGCCGCCGGATGTCACCGGGCGGCGCGGCCCGTCCAGCGTGGCCAGCACGCCCTCGGCCCCGTTGGTATAATAAATCCGTATGTTGAACGCCTGGTCCGTCATCCCGAAATTGAACCGGTAGCGCCCGGCGACCTGCTGAAACGGCGAGACATGCATCAGCTTCTCCGCTTCGATCACATCGCTGCGCCGGATCGGGCGGAAGTCCGGGTGCGCCGCGAAATAGCAGTGGCGGTGGCCAAAGGTGTTGTTCACCTCCGCGATAAAGGCACGCGGGCTGCCGTCCCGGACTGCAATCCAGAAACTGACCGGGTTGAAGTGAAACCACAGGAAGCTCGGCTGGGTCAGCAGCAGCAGCTGGGCGCCCTCCAAAGGAAAGCCGCGCCGCTCCAGCTCCTCCCGGAACCACAGGATGCCGCGGCCGCAGCCGCGCGGGCCGCCGTGGCGGCGGTCGTGGATCGAAAACAGATTGAAGCGGTTGCGCGACAGCAGCGGCGGCGCACCACTGGTCATATCGGTCAGAACGTAGTCCACGCCATAGCGGAAGGCGTTTTTCAGGCGCCCCCGGCGGGCATGAAATGTCTGTGCTGAAACATGCTCAATCATGCACCGGTTACGCAGGCGCCGCCGCCCCGGATCACCCGCAAGCACAGTTTTATCGCGAAAGCGGTGATCCGCTTTCTTGCCTGCGGCGTATCCGGTCCAAACAACAGCAAGGGAAAACCGTCGCATGCTGGATCAAACTCAGGGGCCACGCCGCAAGATCGCCATCGCGGGAGGCGGTATTTCCGGTCTGTCCGCGGCGTATTATCTGGCGGTCAGCCATGACGTCACCTTGTTTGAGGCCGCCCCCCGGCTGGGCGGCCATGCCCGCACCGTTCTGGCGGGCAAGAACGGCGACCAGCCGGTCGATACCGGCTTCATCGTGTTCAACTATGTCACCTACCCTTACCTTACCCGGCTGTTCCGCGAGCTGGACGTGCCGGTGATCAAAAGCGAGATGAGCTTTTGCGCCAGCATCGACGACGGCCGCCTGGAATACGGGCTGAACAGCCTGCGGATGCTGGCGGCGCAGAAGCGCAACCTGGTGCGGCCGCAGTTTCACAAGATGGTCGCCGATATCGTGCGCTTCGGCAAACGGGCCGAGGCCGCCGCCACCGATGACGACAAGACCATTGGCGAGCTGGTGGAGGAGCTGGGCCTGGGCAGCTGGTTCCGCAACCATTACCTGATGCCGATGTGCGGCGCGATCTGGTCGACCCCGGTCACCGACGTCGATGCCTTCCCGGCCAAGTCGCTGGTCCGCTTCTTCCGCAACCACGCGCTGCTGGCGGGCACCGGCAAGCACCAGTGGTGGACGGTCAAGGGCGGCAGCATCGAATATGTCCGCCGGCTGGAGGCGGCGCTGGTTGCGCGCGGCTGCGAGATCCGCACCGGCAGCCCGATCCGGCAGGTCACCCGGCAGGCGGGCGGCGTTTCGGTGCAGGCAGAGGGCGCAGACCCGCGCCTGTTCGACGACATCATCCTTGCCTGCCATTCCGATCAGGCGCTGGCCATCCTGGCGGCAGATGCCACACCGGCCGAGGCCGCAGCGCTGGGGGCGATCCGCTATCAGCCGAACACGGCGGTTCTGCATTGCGACGAAGGCCAGATGCCCAAGCGGCGCAGCTGCTGGTCCAGCTGGGCCTACCGCAGTCAGGACGGCGGCGTTGGCGTCACCTACTGGATGAACCGCCTGCAAAGCATCCCCGAAAGCGATCCGCTGTTCGTGACCCTGAATCCGAGCCGCCCCATTCCTGCGGACAAAGTCTATGACACGGTGGAATTCTCGCATCCGGTTTTCGACAAGGCGGCGCTGCGGGCGCAGCACCAGATCCGGGCGATGCAAGGGCAGAACAGGACCTGGTTTGCCGGCGCCTACAACCGCCACGGCTTTCACGAAGACGGTATCGCCAGCGCCATGCGGATTGTCCGCATGATGAACGCTCTCCCCTCCTCTTTGGTCAAAGGAACGGATCATGGCCTTCACGGACAAAGCCCTTCAGTCGCAATTCCTGAACACCTGCGCGCGACTGCGTGAGGGGCGGCTGACGCTGCGCACCCCGGATGGCGCACGGTATGAATTCGGCGACAGCGGCCCCGAGGCCGAGATGCAGATCAACGACTGGGCCGCGGTTTCCGCGATGGCGGCGCACGGCCAGGTCGGGCTGGGCGAAACCTATGTGCAGGGCTTGTGGGACACCCCGTCGGTCGATGCCCTGATGCAGCTGGCGATGCGCAACCGGGATCACCTGGGCAGCTACGATCAGGCCAGCCCGCTGAACCGCGCCAAATTCCGCATTGTCGACACCCTGCTGCGGGCCAATTCCAAACGCGGCGCGCGCAAGAACATCCGCGCCCATTACGATGTCGGCAATGAGTTCTACCAGCTGTGGCTGGACGATGGCATGACCTATTCCTCCGGCCTGTTCGCGGCGGAGGGCGATGATCTGGCGCAGGCGCAGACCCGCAAGAACGCCCGCATTCTGTCGCGGCTGGGGGATGGCGAGCAGGTGCTGGAGATCGGCTGCGGCTGGGGCGGTTTTGCCGAACAAGCCAGTGCCGAGGGCCGCGATGTGACCGGCGTCACCATCTCGCGCAACCAGCACAGCTATGCCGAAAGCCGCCTGGACGGGCGCGCCGACATCCAGCTGCGTGATTACCGCGACATCGACGGAAAATTCTCCAGCATCGTCTCCATCGAGATGATCGAGGCCGTGGGCGAGCGGTATTGGCCCAGCTATTTCGCCAAGCTCAAGACGAGCCTGGCTGAAGGCGGCCGGGTGCTGCTGCAGGCGATCACGGTGCGCGATGACTTCTTCCCGACCTACCGCACCTCCTCCGACTATATCCGCCAGTATGTCTTTCCCGGCGGCATGCTGCTGTCCGACCAGATGATCGCGCAGCAGGCAAGATCCGCCGGGCTGCAGGTCGCGGACAGTTTCGCCTTCGGCCAGGATTACGCCCGCACCTGCCGGATCTGGGCAGAGCGCCTGGCCGCGCAGAAGCGCCGGATCACAGAGCTGGGCTATGGCGAGGCGTTCTTCCGCAACTGGCAGTACTATCTGGAGATCTGCGCCGCCTCCTTTGCCATCGGCCACACCAATGTGGTGCAGGTGGAGCTGGCCCATGCGTAAGCTGCTTCTGACCCTGTGCCTGCTGGCGGTTCCGGCGGCAGGCTTTGCCTCCCCGGTGCAGTCGCTGCTGCCGGGGGCCGAACAGCGCGGCGCGGCGACGTTCCGGTTCCTTGGTTCTCCGGTCTATCAGGCGCGGCTGTTCACGCGGGGCGCAGCGCCTTTGGACTGGTCGCAGGATTTCGGGATCGAGCTGACCTATCAGCGCCGGCTGAGCCAGAAGGATCTGGTCGAATCCACCCTGCGCGAGATGCGGCGCCTGGGGCATCCCGCCCCGGCCCGCGCCCGGTTCGAGGCCTGTTTCCAGGCCGTCTCCCCCGGCGACCGCTATCTCGCCGTCAGCCAGGGACCGGACCGGGTGACGTTCCTGCGCAACGGGCGCACCGCCTGCACCCTGAGCCAGCCCGGTATCAAGCGCGGCTTCATGTCGATCTTTGTCGGCGCAAACACCCGCTCTGCCCGGTTCACCCGCGCGCTTCTGGGCTGATGATGCTGTATCCGCGCGTCAGCCTCTATGCGATGATGCTCGCCTCGGCGGGGATCCCGCTTTATATTCACCTGCCGCAGTTTGCCTCGGTGACATTGGGGATCGGGCTGGGGGCGCTTGGCGGCATCCTCTTGGCGATCCGCCTGTTCGATCTGGTTCAGGACCCGCTGATCGGCTGGGCCATTGACCGCTGGCCCGGGGCGCAGCTTTGGTTTGCGCTGGCGGCGGCAGGCGGTCTGGCCGTCGGCTTTCCGCTGCTGTTTGGCCTGACAGCGGGCCCGCTGGTGGTGCCTAAGCTGGTCTTGATCCTGCTCTTGCTGTTCTCGGCCTACAGCCTTGGCATGATCCTGCTGTATGGCCGCAGTGCCACGCTGGCCAAACACTCCACCCCGCGCGAGCTGATGACGCTGGCCGCCTTCCGCGAGGCGGGAATGCTGAGCGGTGTGATCTTTGCCGCCATCGCGCCGGCGGTTCTTGTGGCGCTCGGAGCCGCAGGACAGGGCTATGCCGCCTTTGGCCTGACCCTGGGCGGCTTTGCCCTGCTGACCGCGGCGGCCACCCGGCCCATGTGGAGCCGCCCGGCCGTCACCGGCCAGCCGCTGTCGGCGATGGCGCTGACCCAGGCCGGCGCGGTGCGCCTGCTGGCGCTGGCGGTGCTCAACAGCCTGCCGGTGGCGCTGACCTCCACCCTGTTCCTGTTCTTTGTCGAGGACCGGCTGAACCTGCCCGCTTATGCAGGGCCGCTGCTGGTGCTGTTTTTCCTCTGCGCCGGGCTCAGCGTGCCGCTGTGGGCGCGCCTCAGCCAGCGGATCGGGGCGAAACAGACCTTGCTGATCGCCATGCCGCTGGCCATTGCCAGCTTTGCCGGCGCAGCCTTTCTGGGGCCGGGCAGCCTGCTGGGCTTTGCGGTGATCTGCGCGGTGTCGGGCGCCACCCTGGGCGCTGACATGGTGCTGCTGCCCGCCATGTTCAGCGTCGCGCTGACCCGCGCGGGCCTCAACGCCTCCGCCGCCTTCGGGATCTGGTCCTTTGCCGGCAAGCTGGCGCTGGCGCTGGCCGCCGCCCTGGCGCTGCCGCTGCTGGAACAGCAGGGCTTCCAGCCCGGGGCGGACAACAGCCCGCAGGCGCTGAGCGCGCTGGCCCTGGCCTATGCCGTCCTGCCCTGCGTTCTGAAAACCGCCGCCTTCGCCTTTGCCCTGACCCTGCCATCAGAAAGAGCAACCGCATGAAACTCCTGACCCTCGCCCTCGCCCTCATCGTGCTTGCGATGATTGCAAAAACCTACTTGTTCAGCTTCCGCTTCCAGTCCCCGGAGGATTACGCGGACACCGGCCCGCAGTTCATCCTGACCAAGCACCTCTCTGGCGAGATCCTGTCGGAAGGGGTGATTTTCGGCCCCACCGGCAAGATGGCCAACAGCTTCACCGCCAGGATGGTGGGCGAATGGGACGGCGACACCGGCACGCTGAGCGAAGAGTTCACCTATTCCAACGGCGTTACCCAAAGCCGGAAATGGTTTCTCACCCTTGGGCCCGGCAACACGTTCACCGCCACAGCCGATGACCTTGCCGGAGAGGCCAAGGGCATCGTGTCCGGCTCCACCGTGCAGCTGACCTACGAGATCATCCTGCCCGAAAGCGCAGGCGGGCACACGCTGCAGGCCACCGACTGGCTGTATCTCACCGCAAACGGGGTGATCATGAACAAATCGGAGATGCGCAAATTCGGCCTCAAGGCCGCGGAGCTGGTCGCCACCATGCGGCCTGCCAGCTAAGCCCCGGCGGTGACACCCGATGACCGCCTCTGACGATCAGCCCGCCGGCCGCAGCCTCATCCTCATTCTGGGCGATCAGCTCAACCGCAACATTGCCGCGCTCAAGGACGCAGACCCTGACCGCGATATCGTCCTGATGGCGGAAGTTGCGGAGGAAGCCGGTTATGTCCGGCACCACAAGAAGAAGATCGCGTTCCTGTTTTCGGCAATGCGCCATTTCGCCAAGGCACTCAAGGAGGACGGCTGGCAGGTGCATTACGTGCGGCTGGACGACCCGGACAACACCGGCAGCCTGACCGGCGAGGCCGACAGGCTGCGCGAGACGCATCCGGTTGCCCGCGCGGTTGTGACCGAACCCGGCGAATACCGGCTGAAATCTGCCTTTGAGGACTGGGCGGAGGCGGCGGATATTCCCTTGGATATACTGCAGGACAGCCGGTTTCTGTGTTCCCATGAGCGGTTTGGCGAATGGGCCGAGGGCCGCAAGCAGCTGCGGATGGAGTATTTCTACCGCGAGATGCGCCGTGAAACCGAGCTGCTGATGGACGGCGATGAGCCGGAGGGCGGCAAATGGAACTTCGATCAAGAAAACCGCAAGCCCGCTGAGGACGGCCTGACGCTGCCTAAGCCGCCGGAAACCAGCCCCGATGAGATCACCGAGGAGGTTCTGGATCTGGTCGAGGCGCAGTTCGGCGGCAACTTCGGCACCCTGCGCCCGTTCTGGTTCGCAGTGACCCGCGAGGATGCGCTGGCGGCCCTGGAGCGCTTCGCCGAGGAGGCGCTGCCGAACTTCGGCGATTATCAGGATGCGATGCTGGAGGGGGAGAAGTTTCTCTACCACTCCGTCCTGTCGCAGTACATCAATGCGGGTCTGCTGGAGCCGCTGGAGGTCTGCCGCCGGGTGGAGCGGGCCTATTACGCGGGCGATGCCCCCCTCAACGCGGCCGAGGGGTTCATCCGCCAGATCATCGGCTGGCGCGAATACGTGCGCGGGATCTACTGGCGCAACATGCCGGGCTATACCGGGAAAAACTTTCTGGAGGCCATCCGTCCCCTGCCCGGCTTCTACTGGACGGCTGACACGGACATGGCCTGCGTGGCGGCTGCGGTCAGCCAAACCCGCGACGAGGCCTATGCCCATCACATCCAGCGGCTGATGGTGACGGGGAATTTCGCCATGCTGGCGGGCGTCGATCCGCATCAGGTGCATGAATGGTATCTGGCGGTCTACGCCGACGCCTATGAATGGGTGGAAGCCCCCAATGTGATCGGCATGAGCCAGTATGCCGACGGCGGCCTGCTGGGGTCGAAACCCTATGCCGCCAGCGGCAATTACATCAACAAGATGTCCGACCATTGCGCAGGCTGCCGCTACAGCGTGACCAAGAAGACCGGCGAGGAGGCCTGCCCGTTCAACCCGCTGTACTGGGATTTCCTGGTGCGCAACCGGGACAAGCTGCGCAACAATCCGCGCCTGAAACGGGCCTACAGCACCTGGGACAGGATGTCCGGGCCGCGGCAGCAGGAATACCTGGACAGCGCGCAGAAGGTGCTGGACAGGCTTTGAGCGCAGGCGCGGGGCGGGCCCCGCCCGGGCCGGGGGTCAGTCCGGCCAGGGCAGCGAATAGGTCTTCACATTGGTGAAGAACTTCATCGCTTCGATGACCCCTTCCTTGACCCCGTTGCCGCTGTCCTTGATGCCGCCGAACGGGGACATTTCGATGCGGTAGCCGGGCTGCTCCCAGATGTTGCAGGTGCCGACGTCCAGCCCGTTGATATAGGCAATCGCCCGGTTCAGATCGTTGGTGCAGACGCCCGATGACAGGCCGAACTGGGTGGAGTTCGAGATCCGCATCACCTCTGCGTCATCATCCGGCACCCGCACGATCGGGATGATCGGGCCAAAGGTCTCCTCCATCACCAGCTCGCTGCCGTGCGGCACCTTGTCCACGACGATCGGCGGCAGCAGCGCCCCCTGACGACCGGGGTGATAGAGGATTTCGGCGCCCTCCCGTTCCGCCTGCAAAACCCGGTTCTCGAACAGTTCGGCCGCCTGCTCATGGATCACGCAGCCCAGTTCCGTTTCAGGATCCTGCGGATCGCCAAACCTGATCTTCCGCGCCTTTTCCAGCACCAGCGGCACGAAGCGGTCCGCAACGCTTTCCTGCACCAGGATGCGCTTGATGGCCGTGCAGCGCTGGCCGGAATTGCCGGTGGCCCCGGCGACGGCGATGGCGGCGGCCTTGTCCAGATCATCATCGGACAGGTCATTCAGCACGATCAACGGGTCGTTGCCCCCCAGCTCCAGCGCCTGGCGCCTATAGACGCCCTTCTCGGCGATCATCTTGCCCACCGGCACGCCGCCGGTGAAGGTGATGATGTCGATGTTGTCATTGGTGATCATCTCATCACCGATGTCCTGCGGCCAGCCGGTCACCACCTGGAACATCTCCGGCGGCAGCCCCGCCACATAGAGGATATCGGCCAGCGCGATGCAGGTCAGCGGCGTCAGCTCCGTCGGCTTGCAGACCATGCAGTTATTGGTGGCAATCGCCGGCGCGACCTTGTGGCTGACCATGTTCAGAGGGTGGTTGAACGGGGTAATGGCCGAGATCGCCTTGACCGGCTCGCGCTTGGTGAAGATCTTGCGCGCCTTGCCGTTGTGGGTCAGGTCGCAGGAGAAGATCTCGCCATCATCCTTCAGCGCCTCCGCCGCGGCGAACTGAAAGACGTCCTGTGCCCGCTTGGTCTCATAGATCGCATGCTGGCGGCTGATGCCCAGCTCCAGCACCAGCCATTCGGCCAGCCAGCCGCGCTTCTCGCCGATCAGCTCCCCGGCCCGCTGCAGGATTTGGCTGCGCTCATAGCGGGTGAGCCTGGGCCTGTAGTTCGCCGCAATCTCAAACGCCATGCGGGCGTGCTCTGCCTGCCCCGCGGGCACGGTGCCGACCACCTCGCCGGTGTAGGGGTAGTGGACCGGCACGCTTGCTTCGGTAAAAACGGCCTCGCCGCCGATGCGCATGCCCTCGTTGCGGATTTCGATACTGGTCATAGCGTCCCCCGTTGGTTCACAGCGCCGCCGCGGTGCAGGCGTAGAAGAAAGCGTCAAAGTTGCGCAAAGCCTCAGGCTGCTCCGGCAGATCCAGAACCCGGTTCACGATAAAGGGCACCTCCTGTTCCGTCAGCCCGCCATGGCTGCGCAACGGCTCCTTCAGCGCGGCCAGATCATGGCGGTGGGCCGAAGTGCCAATGGTGACGTTCTCGCCGGAGATCACCACCAGATGGCCGATCCGGTCCTTTGGCAGCTCAAAGCGGCGCACGGCCTCATCCTGATCCAAGACATGGGTGATCCCGTCCAGGCCCTCAATCTGCGCGATGATCCCGCGCATCTCAACGCCATCGGGCAGGTAGACAGTTGCGAAAGACCCCAGCGCGCCGTGGTGGACGACATAAGGATCGGTAATCGGCAGGATCACCCGGGCCTTTCCCGCGCCCAGGCTTTCATCCAGATAATCCTGCAGGTAAACCACATTGGGCGACCCGTCGGCGTGGTGCTTGGGCTTCATGCCGTGATCGGCAGTCACCACGATGGCCGCGCCCGTTTCATCCAGTTGCGCCAGATACCTGTCGAACATCGCATAAAAGTCCAGCGCGCCCTGCTGGTCCGGCGCGAACTTGTGCTGGATGTAATCTGTGGTCGACAGATACATCACGTCCGGCCGGAACTCCTGCAACAGCTTTACCCCGGCGGCAAAGACGAACTCGCTCAGCTCCGCCGAATAGACCTCCGGCACCGCCATGCCGAGCCATGCGCTGGCGTTATCAATGCCGTGCTCCGCCTTGGTGGTCTCCCCCGACCGCTCCGAGGAGAACGCGACCGCCCGGTTCTCGTCGAACCTGAGGCCCGCCCCCAAAAGCGCCCGCAGCTTGTCCTTGGCGGTGACCACGGCAACCCGGCAGCCCGCCTCGTAGAATTGCGAGAAGATGGTGGGCGCGCGCAAAAACCGCACGTCGTTCATCATCACCTCCTCGCCTGTGTCCGGGTCGATCAGGTAGTTGCCGCAGATCCCGTGCACCGCGGGCGGCCGGCCCGTCGCGATGCTGAGGTTGTTGGGATTTGTGAAGGACGGGATCACCGAATGCGCCAGCCGGTCCGTGCCGGTCTCGCGGATCCGCTTCAGCGTTGGCATCAGCCCCTTGGCGATGGCCGTCTCCAGGTACTCCGGCTCGCAGCCGTCCAGGCAAATGGCAATCGCCGGAACCTTGGGCGCCGGATAGCTGCGCCCGTTGGCGGTGACAGGCCCGGTGAAGGGGGTTCCAGTGGTCATATCTTGAAGTCCTTTGTGTCTCAGGCGGCCAGCTTGGCGCGTTCTTTCAGGGCCGCAGCGGGCGGCGCCGCGCTGGCGACCCCCATTTCGGCCAGGGTTTCCTTGGCGGCGGCCACAACCCGCCGCATCACATGTTCGTCCATCTGCCCGATGCAGCCGATGCGGAAGCTGTCCACCACCGTCAGCTTGCCCGGGTAGAGGATAAAGCCCTTCGCCTTCATCAGATCGTAAAAGCGGCTGAACTCGAAGTTACGGTCCGCAGGGCAAAAGAATGTGACGATGATGGGGCTCAGCCAGCGGCTGTCCAGCAGGGTCTCAAACCCCAGCTGCCGCATCCCCGCCACCACCACATCGCGGTTCCTGGCATAACGCGCGCCGCGCGCCGCCACCCCGCCCTCCGCTTCATGCGCGCGCAGCGCCTCCAGGAAGGAGGCCGCAACATGCGTCGGCGGCGTGAACCGCCACTGGCCGGTTGTCTCCAGCGCGGCCCATTGCGCATGCACATCCAGGGACAGCGAATGGCTGTTACCCTCGGCGGCCTCGATTTCCGCCTTGCGGGCCAGGACAAAGCCAAAGCCGGGCACCCCTTCGATGCACTTGTTGGCCGAGGACACCATCGCCTCAAACCGGATCTGCGCAGGCTCCAGCCCGATCGCGCCGAAGGCCGACATCGAATCTATCAGCAGCTTGCGCCCCGCCGCATAGACGGCCTCCGAAATCTCTGCGACCGGGTTCAAAATGCCCGAGGAGGTCTCGCAATGGACCGCCACCACATGGGTGATTGCGGGGTCCTGCGCCAGGATCTGCGCCACCTCCGCGCCGCGCGGCGGCAGGTAGTCGCCCTTGTCCAGCACCGCATGATCGCGGCCCAGATACCGAAGCGTCTGCGCCGCGCGCTGGCCGTAGGCGCCGTTGGCCAGCACCAGCGCCTTGCCATCGCGGGGAATGAACGAGCCCAGCATCGCCTCCACCGCGAAACTGCCCGAACCCTGCATCGGCACGCAGTCGAACGCTTCCGCGCCTGCGCCCAGCAGCGCCAGCAGGCGGCGGCGGATCTCGCGGGTCATGGCGCGGAAATCATCGTCCCAGCTGCCCCAGTCCCGCAGCATCGCCTGTTTCACCGCAAAGGACGTGGTCAGCGGCCCCGGCGTCAGCAAATAGGGCTCGCCCAGCCGGGGCGGTTCAAGCGGGTCCGTCGAAACACTCATCTGCAATCTCCCAACGCAGGTTGCCCGCATCATTGCCGCCGGGATTTCCATATGTAAAATTGCAAAAAACGATCCACTCATAGGCTCAGCCTATGGAAAAACAGGGCCCCGCCATGCGCCATTCCCAGCTCAAGGCCTTCCACCATGTCGCCCTCCTCGGCGGTTTCTCCCGCGCGGCAGAGGCCCTGAGCCTCACCCAGCCCGCGGTCTCGGAACAGGTGCGGAAGCTGGAGCAGGACCATGATGTGCTGCTGTTTCACCGCGAGAAGAAGCGGGTCATCCTGACTGGCGCGGGCGACAGGCTGCTGCAGCTGACGAAGCATTATTTCGAGGTCGAGAGCCAGATCGCCGACCACCTGTCCGAGAGCGGCGCTGCGGCCGGGGGCGAGCTGCGGATCATCGCCGATTCCGCGCAGCATCTGACCGGCTTTCTGGGGCCGTTTCAGCAGCGGTACCCGAATATCACCATTTCGCTGCGGGCCGGGAACACCGGCGCCATCCTGGATGAACTGCGGGCCTACAACGCCGAAATCGGCGTCGTGGGCAGCCTCACCCCGGGCAAGGACATGAGCGTTCTGAACCTCGGCGCGACCGCGATCACCGCCTTTGCCGCGCGCGGCCTGCTGCCGGCCTCGCAACGGACGCTGACGTTCAGGGAGCTGGCGCACCTGCCGCTGGTGTTCCGCGAAGACGGATCGAAAACCCGCGAAAAGGTCGAAGCGGCCGCCCGCGCGCAAGGGATCACGCTGAAGCCCGCAATTGTCGCCGAAGGGCGCGAGGCGGTGCGGGAGCTTGCCGCCTCAGGCGCGGGCGTCGGCTTCGTGTCGGCGGCAGAGTTCGGCCATGACAGCCGCCTGGTGCAATACCGGCTGCAGGGGGCTGGTCTGGAGATGAGCGAAAGCCTAGTCTACCTGACCCAGCGGCGCGACGTGAAGGTGATCCGGGCCTTCATGGAGTTCGCAACCGGCCTGCAGGCACAGAAAGCCGCCGCAGCGCAGCCGGGGGTATAGCAGGGGCTGTCTTTGCGCCACCGGCGGCCCTCGCCCCCACGGCTCAGCCCCGGCGCCGGCGGATCATCCGCGGAACCGCGTTATTGCTTGCGCACGGCGCTGAACCATTCTGCCATGAAGCGGCGGCGCTTCTCGGCGTCCAGATAGACCAGCAGGCCCGGCCCCAGCTGAATCGGCCGTTTCGGGCTGGCGCTGTCCACAAAGGCAACCGGCGGCTGCGCGAACGGATAGTTGGCCGCTGGCGGCTGCGACCAGGCCGCGGCAGCCAGATGGTCGGCAAAGCTGCGCGCCAGACCGGGCTGCCGCCCGCCCTTCAGCAGCACGGCAGAGCGCATCATCAGATGGGTGTAATCCTCGGGGTCGATCACGATGATCTTGTCCGCCAGATCCCGCCGGGCCCGCGCGTAACTGCCCAGAACGTTATAGGCCACCAGGATCTCCCCGGACGCGACGCTTTCGATCATGCTGGAGGAACAGCAGAACAGCTGCGGATCCAGGCTGCCGATGACCTCCATCAGCCGCCAGTAGGTTTCCGACGTGCGCGCATCCTGGGTCGCAAAGAGATACCCCAGCCCGCTCAGCGAGACATCATAGGTGCCCACCTTGCCGCGGAACCGCTCCGGCTGCGCGCGCAAGAGCGAAATCAGGTCCTGCCGCGTGCGCAAGGCTTCGCCGCCCGAAAACGCCGCCGCCGACACGACGATGGAGGCGGGCTCCAGGGAAAAGGCGAACACATGGTTGCGCCACTCGCCCCATTCCGGGATCAGCGCAGTCGCCGCTGAGCGGTGCGGGCGGGTGAACCCGTCATTGGCCAGCTTGGTCTGCAAGTCCATGGCCGAAGACAGGGCCACGTCGAACGGCTCCTGCCCCTCCAGCACCGCCTTCATCACCTCGCTGCTGTTGGCCACAGTGTATTCGATCGCCGCCTCCGGATGCTCCTCCAGAAAGCTGCCGATCAGCGGCTCCAGTATGGCCGTGTCCGTGGTCGAGATCACCCGCAGCGGGGTGCCGTCCTCGGGGCCGATCCAATGCCGTTCCTCCACCTCGAACCCGGCTGCCGCTGCCGCCGCGAGGGCCAGTATGGTCAGCAGAGCGGAAAACAAAGCGTGACGCATGCGCCTGCTCCTGTCTGGCTGTTTTCGATAATCAGGCGGCCGCCGTGGGCCTCGGCCACCTCGCGGGCAATGGTCAGCCCCAGCCCCGAGCCGATGGTCTCCCCCGCATTGGCGCCGCGGACGAACCGTCGGGTCAGGGCCTCGGTGTCTTCGCCCGCAAAGCCGCCGGCCTCATCCTCCACTTCGATATTGCCCCAGCCGCCATTGCGGACCGTGCGCACCCGCACCGTCCTGTCGCGTCCCGAATACTTGATGGCATTGTCCAGAATGTTGCGCACCGCGTTTTGCAGCAGGATGGCATCGCCCTTGATGCTGACATCGCCATCGCTTTGGAAATGCAGGCCGATGTCCTTCAGCTCCGCCACCGGCTGCAGCCGCTCGGCCAGATCGCGGGCCAGCGCGGTCAGGTTGACCTCCTGCCGCTCCAGGCTGTCGGTGCGAAACGACACCATCGCGTGATCCAAAAGCTGCCCCGCCGCGCGGGAGCTTTCGTCGATGGCGCGGATCATCTCGCGCAGGCTGGCCCGGTTGTCTTCATTCTCCACCCGCATCAGGGTGACCTCAGCCTGGGCGCGCACCGTCGCCAGCGGCGTGCGCACCCGGTGCGCGGCCTCGGCGATGAAATCCTCGGACCGGGCCAGCGAGGCCTGCAAGCGGCGGATGAAGCTGTTGAGCGACAAGACCAGCGGCGACATCTCGGCGGGGACCGGGCGGGTGACCGGGCGCAGATCCTTGGGGCCGCGCCGCGAGATCGCCTCGGTCAGCGAGCGCAGCGGGGTGATGCTGGACTGGGCGGCCCACACCGCCAGGCCCGAGGCCAGCACGAAAAAGCCCACCCCCAGAAACAGCGCGGACCTGAACAGCTGTTCCAGCAAGGCCGCCTGGCCGGTGCGGGTCTGGGCCACCGACACCTGCACCGCCACCGGCGCGCCCTGCGCCGCCAGGCGGCGCGACACGGTCACCGCCCGGATCGTCTCCCCCTTGTACGCGGCAGTTTCGAACAGCGGCTGCCGCGGCTGCACCGGCTCTTCCGCCACCGGCAGATCGGCATATCCGGTCAGCACCCCGGCGGGGCTTGCGATCCGGTAAAACACCCGGTCATCGCTGACATTGCCCAGCATCGACAGGGCGGCATAGGGGATGTCGGCGGTGATCTCCCCCGCCTGCACCGACACGGAGTCCAGTATCGAGGTTGCCGAGGCCAGCAGGATCCTGTCGTGGCTTTCCTCCGCAACCGTGCGGACAAACCCCAGCACCGCGAAGAACAGCACCGCCGCCAGCAGCGCTGCGCTGCCCACCAGCTGCAGCAGCAGGCGGCGGCGGAGGGAGCCGCTGACATTGACCGCTGCGTTCATTCCAGGCTCAGCCGGTAGCCCAGGCCACGCACCGTGGTGATCTGCACGCCGGAGCCGGCCAGATGCTTGCGCAGCCGCGCGACATAGACCTCGATGGCGTTTTCCGATCCCTCCTCGTCATAGGAAAACAGCCGGTCGACCAGATTCGGTTTGGAAAAAATCCGGTCCGGCGCGTTCAGAAACACCTCCAGCAGCCGCAATTCCCGGTTGCGCAGTGCCACGGTCCTGCCGCCAGCGGACAGGGTTCCCGCCATCGGATCGAACTGCAGGTTTCCGAATCGCCGCAGGTTGGAACTGCCGCCGCCGCGCCGCCGCAGCACCGCCCGGCAGCGCGCCTCAAGCTCGGAAAAATCAAACGGCTTGGTGATGTAATCGTCGGCGCCAAGGTCCAGCATCCCAACCCGGTCAGACACCTCCGAGCGGGCCGTCAGCACGATGACGGGGGTTTCCTTGCGGTTCTCCCGATGCGCCTTCAGGAAGCTGCGCCCGTCCCCATCTGGCAGCATAATATCCAGTAAAATCAGATCGTAATCCGTCGTGCCGGAAAATGCAGAGGCGGTGCTCACATCCGGCGCGTGGTCCACAACATGCCCGTCCAGCCGCAGCCGGTCCAGAACCGCCTTTGCCAGGCTTTCGTTGTCTTCAACCAGCAGGAAGCGCATCGGCGCCGCTCCTTCCCAATCGGGCCTTGGCGGCCCCGTGACAGGTTTGTGTCAGCTTGCTGTGCTTCCTTCAGTCATGAGCGGCTTGACCGCGATTTGTCAAATGGGAGGACAACATGAACAAATGGACCCTGACCCGCCGCGCAGCGCTGGCGGCAACAGCGGCAGCACTGGCGTTCGCCACCCCGTCCTGGGCCGGCGAGCAGGTGGCCGACAGCATCCACTTCCTGATCCCCGGCGGCGCAGGCGGCGGCTGGGATGGCACCGCCCGCGGCACCGGCGAAGCGCTGACGGAGGCCAGGCTGGTGGGCAAGGTGTCTTATGAAAACATGTCCGGCGGCGGCGGCGGCAAGGCGATCGGCTACCTGATCGAAAACGCCGCCAGCAACCACGGCACGCTGATGGTGAATTCCACCCCGATCGTGATCCGTTCGCTCACCGGTGTGTTCCCGCAGAACTTCCGCGATCTGACCCTGGTGGCAGGCACCATCGGCGACTATGCCGCCATCGTGGTGGGCAAGGACAGCCCAATCAACTCGATGGAGGACCTGCTGGCCGCCTACAGGGCCGACCCGCGCGGCACTGCGGTGGGCGGCGGCTCGGTGCCGGGCGGCATGGACCACCTGGTTGCGGCCATGGTGATGGAGGCCGCGGGCGAGGACCCGACGGCGTTCAAATACATCCCCTATGACGCCGGCGGCAAGGCCATGGCAGCACTGCTGTCGGGCGAGATCGCCGCGCTCAGCACCGGGTTTTCCGAAGCCATCGACCTGGCCAATGCCGGCGAAGTCAAAATCATCGGCGTCACGGCCGATGCCCGCGTGGACAGCTATCCCGATGCGCCGACGATGAAGGAACAGGGGCTCGACACCACCTTCGTGAACTGGCGCGGTTTTTTCGGGGCGCCCGGCCTGCCTGAGGACAAGCTGGCGGCCTATCAGGACGCGCTTGCCAAGATGTACGACACCCCGGAATGGGAAGAGGTCCGCGCCCGCAACGGCTGGGTCAACATCCACAATTCGGGCGATGATTTCCGTGCCTTCCTGGAGGACCAGGAACAGGCCATCGGCGACCTGATGAAAAAGCTCGGCTTCCTCTGATCCCGGGTAGTACGCGGGGGCTTTGCCCCCGCACCCCCAGGATATTTCCAGCCAGAAGAAGCCTGCCCCTGCACAGCCGCTCACAGAGTGCCGGTTCCGTCCCCCGGCGCCGCACCCTGTGGTCAAAGCGCCGAGCACGGTCCTTCTTCTGGCCGCAAATATCCCGGGGGAGCCGCGCAGCGCGCGGCGGGGGCAGCGCCCCTTTTCCTTAAATGCCTTCACAATACCGGAGGAGCACATGGCACTCGACCGCTGGATTGCCCTGATCATCCTGATGATCTGCCTCGCCTATGGCTATGCGGCTTTCTTCACCATGGACGCCGCCCTGCCGCCGTTCATGAAACGCAACCCGGTCTGGCCCAGCACCTTTCCCAAGGTGCTGTCAGTGATGGCCGTTCTGGCGGCGCTCTTTGTGCTGCTGGGGTTTGAAAAAGGCGCTGACGATCCGAAGCCGATGGACATCAACTACCGCCGCCTGACGGAGTACAAGCTGGGCCAGGCGCTGGCGCTGCTGGGGCTGATGGCGGCCTACGCGCTGCTGCTGCGGCCCGCGGGCTTCCTGCCTGCCACCGTGGGCTTTCTGACTGCCGGCGCCTGGGTGCTGGGCGAGCGCAAGCTGCACATCCTGCTGCCGGTCACGGCCGGGGCGGCCGGCGTGGTCTGGTATCTGGTGCAGCAGGTGCTTGGGATTTTCCTGAGCCCCTGGCCCGCAATTCTGACAAACGGAGGCTGACATGCTCGAAGGCATCATGGCCGGGCTGGGAACGGCCTTTTCTCTCACCAATCTTCTGATGGTCATCGGCGGCTGCCTGATCGGCACCTTCATCGGCATGCTGCCGGGGCTGGGGCCGATGTCGATTATCGCCATCATGATCCCGGTGGCGATCTCCATCGGCGACCCCTCCGCGGCGCTGATCCTGCTGGCAGGCGTCTACTACGGCGCGATCTTCGGCGGCTCCACCTCCTCGATCCTGATCAACGCGCCCGGCGTCGCCTCCACCGTGGCGACCAGTTTCGACGGCTACCCGCTGGCGCGCCAGGGCAAGGCCGGCAAGGCGCTGACGGTGGCGGCGATCGCGTCCTTCTCGGGCGGCACCATCGGGGCGGTCCTGCTGATGATCTTTGCCCCGGCGCTGGCGACCGTAGCGCTGCTGTTCCATTCGGCCGAGTATTTCGCGCTGATGGTGGTGGGGCTGTCGGCGATTGCCGCCTTCGCCGGATCCGGCCAGGTCGGCAAGGCGCTCTTGATGACGCTTCTGGGGCTGATCATGGCGACGGTGGGCGAAGGCGCGCTGTTCAACATGCCGCGCTTTACCATGGGCATCATGGACCTGCAGTCGGGCTTTGGCTTCATCACCCTGGCGATGGCGATGTTCGCCCTGCCCGAAGCGATGTATCTGGTGCTGGACCCCTCCCGCTCCAGCTCCGGCAGCGGCAGCAGCGAGATCAAGGACCTGCGCATCACCAAGGCTGAGGCCAAGGCCATCGCCCCGGTGATCGGGCGCCAATCGATCCAGGGTTTTCTGATCGGCGTGCTGCCCGGCGCGGGCGCCACCATCGCGTCCTTCCTCGGCTACGCGGTGGAGCGCAACATTGCCCCGAAGGAGGAGCAGGAGCAGTTCGGCAAGGGCTCTCTGAAAGGCCTCGCCGCACCGGAAAGCGCCAACAACGCCGCCTGCACCGGCTCCTTTGTGCCGCTCCTGACGCTGGGCATCCCCGGCTCCGGCACCACCGCGATTCTGCTGGGGGCGCTGATCGCGCTAAACGTCTCGCCCGGGCCGCGGCTGATGGTGGACGAGCCGCAGATCTTCTGGGCGGTGATCATCTCGATGTACCTCGGCAACCTGATCCTCCTGATCCTGAACCTGCCGCTGATCCCCTATATCGCCAAGGTGCTGGCGGTGCCGCGCAACTACCTGATCCCCTTCATCCTGTTCTTCACGCTGATGGGGGCCTACATCGGCCAGAACAACGCCACGGAGCTGCTGATCCTGGTCGGCCTCGGGATCTGCGCGACAGTGCTGCGGTTTGCGGACTATCCGCTGGCGCCGCTGCTGATCGGGTTCATCCTGGGGCGGATGCTGGAGGACAACTTTGCCCGCTCGATGCAGCTCTATGACGGGCTGGGGTTCATCCTGGAACGGCCGATGACCCTTGGCCTGCTGGGCCTGGCCCTGATCCTGGTGGTTCTGCCCAGCTACCGCGCCCGGCGCGCCCGGCTGCGGGCCCAAGGCGCCGCCGACGCGGACTGATCCCAGGCGGGACAGTCCCCTGCCTGCCTCCCGGCTGCGCGGGCAGGCAGGACAGGGCGGTGATCAGGCCCCTGTGAGGGGGGCCTGAACCGGATGATGCCGTTACGCTGCCCCCTGCAGCTCATGCAGCGGACCGAATTGCGAGACTGGCGACAGATAGAACGCGGCCAGATCCTGGTTCACCGCTGGGTCGCAGGCCATCAGAAACGACCGGTACTCCCGCCCGTCGTCCTCGCAGATATAGCGCACCGCCTCCCTGCGCACGGAGTACCCGAACCGCCTCAGCAGCAGCCCCAGGCTGCGCGGCGACAGCGACATCATTTCCGAGGCGCCAAGGCTGAAGGCCGCCTGGCACAGGCCCGCGACGACCAGCTTGGTCTCGATGGACGGCTGCGCGGTGTCCGCCAGGGTTTCATCCATGACAAAGCGGGTGCATTCCCAGGTCCGCCCGGTCTCCGGGTAGGCGCTCAGCAGGCCGCCCGGGATGCCCTGGATCTTGCCGTCCCTGGCATCCTTCAGCATGTAGCTCCAATAGCCGTCGCTGCCGCCGCAGGACGCGGCCCGCGCCCCGGCGACAACCCGGCTGCCCTGCGTGACAATCGAATAGACGGCCCCCGGCCGGTCGTACTGGTCCTGCTCGAAGGTTCCGTCGTGGTCCAGGCCCCAGCCCAGTTCATCCACCAGCTTCTGCTTGCGCAGGGCAAGAAAGCCCTGATACGCCGCGTTAAAACCGGACCGCTGTTCGAAAGAAAAAATATGTAGATGCATGACGCTCTCCTTATTGCAGCGCCATGATCGAAGGGTCTTAGCCGTTTGAAATCCTGAAGTGTCAGATCAGTCCGAATTTTATTACTTGTGATATGAGCTGAGCGCTTGTTTTTGCGTCCAAAGCTTGCATCGCCGTCCGCCGCCGCGCCCTGACCGTTTCCAGTTTGACGCCCAAATTCTCCGCGATTTCCTGATCTTTGCAGCCATTGCACATCATCCGCAGCACATCCTTAACGGGAGCCGTGAGCGTGATGGACTGCGACGGCTCATACTCCAAAGCATGCAAGGCATAGAGGGCCGCACGGGCAATCCGCAGTTCCTCGTCCCGCCACTTGGGGCCGGAACAGCTGAGAACGGAGACCCGCCCGTCAGCGCTGATCGCCAAAGTGTTGCCGTGAACCAGCCCGTAATTTGCGGCATCCTCGAAAAAGGTTTTTGAAGACGGAAACAGCCGCTCCAGGTCGTTCCAGGTCACCCAGCCGGTGCTGCTCAACCCGAACTGGATGGTCGGGTCCACAAGCAGGTAGGCCTGATCGACATAGCGGTCCACCCAGCGCTGCGCATAGGTGCTGTGGACAAACACCGGCTCGACCCCGTCAAAGCCCACACCAATGGAGTAGCCGCTCTCCGAGATATTATCCAACGACCTTAAAAGAATGCCGCGAATATCACTTCTCATATTGTAATCCACACGCATAGTATGCAACCAAATGTTACGATACCGCAAAAAGCGATTATCACAAATGATAAATTTTAGGCCTGGACTCGACTATGCAAAAAGAGGAAATCACCGCGGCGACCCTGGAAGCGCTGCTGCGCACGGTCGCCAAGGCCAACCAGGAAAAGCCCCGCCAAGGAACCCGCCTGTTTGAACGTATTGTGGAAAGGATCGAATCAGCGCGCGCGGGCGCTGCTGATGAGCCGGTTAACTAGTTTCGCGTCGTCTTCGGTAAGATCCGCTGCCTTGTCCAGAACACTGCGGTCATCCGCATTCGGCTCATCTGAGAACAGATAAGCCATATCGATATTTGCGACCTCGCAAATCCGGATGATCCGGGCAACGGTGGGATTGAAGCGGCCATTCAGCACCTTGCTGACGTATTCCGGGTTGTTGCCCGCCGCCTCGGACACCTCATCATAGTCCAGCCCCCGGATGTCCAGCGCCTGACGCAGGCGCTGCCGCCAAAGCTCCACTCCCTCATCCGCAGAGAGTCGCGTTTTATCTTCGTGTCTAGTCATGCCCAGAACCATACACGGAACTATAGTTCCTGCAAATAGAATTATACGTCTATACTTCACTCATCCAGAGCAGGTATTTAAAAAGCGGGCGGCAGATTCCGATTTACACCTGCCCGCTGATAGAACTATATTTCTACCGCACCGAAGCGCCGGAGGACGCGATGACATTCAGCACCCCATATGCCCGGCGCAGCGGGCAGCACGGCCCGGCCATCCTGAAGACGGCCGCCGGACCCGCCAGCCGCGGCAGGCTGCCCGGCCATTTGCTGATAACGCTTGGAGGTTTTTTCACATGAACGCCAGCAGTGCGCCCCTTCCTGAAACGCAGGCGGAACGCATTCGGGCCGTGATCGCGGCAGCCCAGGACTATGCCCAGGCACGCGAAGCCTTTGATGCGGCCTCCGAAGGGCTGGAGCGCGCGCACCGCCAGAACTGCAGCACTGCCGGCCAGGACCTGGAAGAGCTTGACGCCGCAGCCGATGCCATCGGCAGAACCCAGGCGCAGGTCGCCGACCTGATTGCAACGCTGGTGACCGACGGCTCGCTGGAAACGCTCAGCAGGCTTCTGGCGGCCGAAGCCGCCCTGCCCGGCACGCCCAACGGCAGCGGCAACGGCGCCTAGACCCCGGCGTCAGAGCCGCCCGCCCGGCCCCGGCGCGGCAGCGGGCGGGACGTGCGGCCGCCCCGTTACGGCAGCAGCGCCAGCCGCTTCAGAAACTGCGACTTCACCGCCTCCGCGTCCACCGTCATGCAGACCTTCACCGGGTCGCGCCCGCTCTGTGGCGCGGCCAGCGTGGCGCCGGAGGTCTCCCCCTCGCAGGAAACCTCAAGCGGCACATCGCGCATCCCGAACAGCTCCGGATGGGTGCAGGCGATCACCGCCGCCGGGTCATGCAGCGAGCAG
The DNA here is from genome assembly GCF_006740765.1 of Leisingera aquaemixtae. Taxonomy (GTDB): domain Bacteria; phylum Pseudomonadota; class Alphaproteobacteria; order Rhodobacterales; family Rhodobacteraceae; genus Leisingera; species Leisingera aquaemixtae. The sequence continues at coordinate 49,100 of NZ_CP041159.1, read as the reverse complement.
CCGTTCTTGCCCGCCACCTCGTGATAGAACTTGAGGTAGAAGTAAGACATCTCCTGCAGCATGCCGCCCAGCTCCGGCGACCTGGCCGCGATGGCCTCGAAATCCTCGGCCAGGCAAAGAATGCGGTGGGTGACGTCCAGACCCACAAACACCACTTTGGCCCCGCCCTGGCAGACCACGTCCGCGGCGTGCGGGTCGTGATAGATATTGGCCTCTGCGTGCGGCGTGATATTGCCGCCCTCCTCCAGCGAGCCGCCCATCACCACGATGGATTTGACGTTCCGGATGAACTCCGGGTCGCGCTGCATGGCCAGGGCGATATTGGTCAGCGGGCCGATCGGGCAGACCACCAGCTCGCCCTTGTGCTCGCGCGCCATGCGGCACAGGAATGCCGCGGCGTCCTCCTCCAGCGGTTTGCCCTTGGGCTCCGCCGCCGGAATGTCGCCAAAGCCTTCGTCGCCGTGCACATGCGACGAGGGGTTGAACGGCGGCAGCACCAGCGGCACGGTCGCGCCTGCGGCCACCGGCACGTCCAGTTCCGCCGCTTCCAGAAGGCGCAGCGCGTTGCGGGTGGCCGTTGCCGTGGTCACATTGCCGAAGATCGTGGTCAGCCCCAAGAGGTCGATGTCCGGCGCCGCGGCGGCATAGAAGATCGCCATCGCATCGTCGATGCCCGGATCGGTGTCGATAATCAGTTTCACCATCTGTCTGCCCCTTCGCTCACTTGAACTTGTCCATCAGCTTTTCCAGCGGCGAGCGGGTGTCCGGCGCCGTCTCCCCCCTGGCCGCATTCTCCGCCTTGGCCTCTGCCTTGGGCTTGGTGGTAGAGCTGCGCGGCGGCGCCACCCTCAAGGCAACTGCATTCATGAACTTGCCGCCATCGCCCTTCGCCAGCTCTGCCGCACCGTCGGAGATGCCGCGCATCAGATCGTCCAGCCAGCCCTCTTCCGCCTTGGGAAAGTCGCGCAGCACATAGCCCGCGACCGCGTCCTTGTGGCCCGGATGGCCGATCCCCAGCCGCACCCGGGCGTAGTCGGCACCGATGTGCGAATGGATCGAGCGCAGGCCGTTGTGGCCGGCATGTCCGCCGCCCTGCTTCATCCGCGCCTTGCCCGGCGCCAGGTCCAGTTCGTCATGCAGCACCACCACATCGGCGGGCGTCAGCTTGTAAAACCGCATCGCCTCACCCACCGACTGGCCGGAGAGGTTCATGAAGGTCTGCGGCTTCAGGAGCAGCACCTTCACACCGCCCAAGACCCCCTCGCTGATCAGCGCCTGGAACTTGGATTTCCAGGGACTGAACCCATGGTCCGACGCGATCTGGTCCAGCGCCATGAAGCCGATGTTATGGCGGTTGCGCTCATACTTCGGGCCAGGGTTGCCAAGGCCGACAAAGAGTTTCATGGGTTCTGCCCGCTTGCGTTTCAAGGAAACCGAGTGATGCCCTATTTGGGCCGCGGAATCCAGAGGCCGGCGCCCTCAGGCAAAGGCCCGGTCTGCCGCAAATGGCGACAGATCGACATTGGGCTGGCGGCCTTCCGCCAGATCCGCGATCAGCCGCCCGGTGATGCCGCTCAGGGTCAGCCCGATGTGCTGATGGCCAAAGGCATAAAGCAGCCGGTCCGATTGCGGGCTGGGCCCGATGACCGGCAGCGAATCCGGCAGCGTCGGGCGGAAGCCCAGCCAGTCGCTGTCCGGGTCCGGCAGCGGCCCCAGCATCTCGGCCCCCTTGCGGGCGATATAGGCCAGCCGGCGCTGGTTCGCAGGCGCCTCCAGCGCGGCGATCTCCACCGTGCCGGTCAGCCGCAAGCCCTGGGCATGGGGCACCGCGTAAAACCCCGCCTCGCCCCAGCCGACAGGCCGCGTCACCCGGTGCGCCTCGCCTTCATACATCAGGTGATAGCCGCGCTCGGTGCCCAGCGGCAGCTTGCCCGTGCCCGCGCCCTCGATCCGTTTCGAGAAGGCCCCGCCGGCAATCACCGCCCGGCCCGCCGTCAGGCTTTGACCGTCCGCCTGCACCTCGACCCCAGTGGCAGAGGCCCGCACAGCCTCCACCGGCGCCTGCAGCGTGGTGCCGCCCAGCTCCATGAAGGCCCGGTGCATCCGGGTGATCAGCTCCTGCGGGTCGCGCAGATGCCGGGCGGCGTGGAAATGCACGGCGCGTCTGACGGGCAGCCGCAGGCCCGGCTCCATCTCCAGCGCTTCCTCCGGGCCGACCTCGCGCCAGGGGACCCCCAGCGCGCGGCGCTGCTCCAGATCCGCCGCCGCCGCCTCCGCCGCCGATGCCGTCGACCAGACCGACAGCTGGCCGCGCGCCACCACCAGATCCTGGGCGCCTGCCGCCTCGATCAGCGGATTGATCCCGGCATCCGCATGGGCCAGCAGATCCGCCAGATGGCCCGCAATCCGGCGCGAGGGCGCGGCGCGGCAATTGGCCAGAAAGGACAGCATCCAGCGCGGGTTGCGCAGCGCATGGGCATAAGACAGCGACAGCGGGCTGTCCTTGGCGAACATCAGGCCGGGCAGGCCCGTCAGCACCGAAGGGGCGTTCACCGGCAGGCAGGCATAGGTCGCGAGCGTGCAGGCATTGCCATAGCTGGCGCCCGATCCCGGCGGGTTCGGATCCGCCAGCAGCACCCGGTGCCCGCGCATCTGCGCCCACAGTGCGCAGCTCATGCCGACCGCGCCCGCGCCCGCAATGGCAATATCGTAATCGGCCATGCCCTGCTCCCCTTTGTGTCAGACGGAACTGGGGCAGCGGCGCCGGGGAAAGTCAATCGCCTGCGCGATCCGCAGCGCACAAAAGAAAACGGGCCCCCGGATGGGAGCCCGCGAAACCGTTGCCCGGACGGGCGCGGGTCTTATTGTTCGACTTCGGTCGCTTCGACCTCTTCGTCTTCCTCGTCATCGGAGGAAGCCAGGCCGGCCGGCGCTGCGATGTTGGCAATCACGAAGTCGCGGTCGATGACCGGCTTGGAGCCAGCGGGCAGGTCGACCGACGAAATGGTGATCACGTCGCCGATGTTCAGGCCTTCCAGGTCCACCACGATCTTCTCGGGGATGTCACCGGCGGTCACGTTCAGCTCGACTTCCGGACGCACGACGGTCAGCATGCCGCCTTTCTTGATGCCGGGGGCCTTGTCCTCGTTGATGAACTCAACGTGGATGTACAGGTTGATCTTCGAGGTGCGGCGCAGGCGCATCAGGTCGAGGTGGGTCGGCAGGTCCTTCACCACGTCGCGCTGAACGTCGCGGCAGATCACGCGCACGTCGTCGTGGCCTTCCACTTTCAGGTTCCACAGAGTGGACTTGAACTGGCCGGCTTTCAGCTTTTTCAGCAGCTCGTTGAACGGAACCTGGATTGCCAGCGGCTCTGCGTCGCCACCGTAAACCACACCCGGAACCATGCCTGCGCGGCGCGCAGCGCGAGCGGCGCCCTTGCCTGTCCCCGCACGTTCCTGGACTACGAGATCAGGAATCTCTTTTGCCATCTTAATTCTCCAATATGTCTGCCGGGGTGCCTCCAAGGCTGTCACCCCGCGTGAAGCCGTGCCTATAGACCCGTTCAGCCATTTTGGAAAGGGGTTTCCTGCCGCCGCAGCCCTTGCAAACAGGGCTGCGGCCGCTTTTCGAGGGGCTCAGATCGACTTCAGATACTCCAGCAAGGCCGTTTTGTCCGCCGCGGACAGGCTGGTGCCGTAATCGTGGCCGCAGCGGCTGTTGCCCGAATCAAGCTGATCGCAGCCGGTGGTCTCGATCACCTGGTCAAAGGCGGTCTGCTCCGCCGCCATGCCCACCGCCTCGATATCGTAGTTCGGGCCGGGCTTGAAGGACGCCGGGCGGTCTGCGGGCGCGGTCAGCAGATCGCGCAGCGTCGGCACAGAACCGTTGTGCAGATAAGGCGCCGCGGCCCAGATCCCGTCCAGCACCCGGGCCTCGTATTTGCAGCCCGGCTCTGCCGCGGATTTGAGCATCCCTGCATTGTCGCCCGTCGGGAAGGCCTTGCGCAGGTCTTCGAACTCCGAGAGCGCATCGCGGTCGTCTTCGTTGCCCGGCGTCGCCTCTGCAGCCTTGGCGGTTGCCACAAAATCCTCACCGAAGGCCCCCAGCGAATGCTGCACGATGGCGCCGATCACCGACACCGCCAGCACGTCGAACGCCTTGGCCTCTGCGCCCAGCGTGGTGCCGGTCAGCGGGATCGACGCCCCCTCCAGCACGCCGGTCTTAACCGTGCGGGTCAGCACCCCGCATTCCCGCGTATCGGTGCCCGCATCCAGGATCGGCGTCTCCCAGGTGGTGTGGAAGATCGAGCGGAACTTGCCCTTCTTCTTGCCATGGCAGGCCACGCAGCCGCCCTCTGCCGCGGTCCGATTGAACACCGCCTCGCCCTGGGCGGCCAGATCATGGTCCAGCTCCCACGGCCACTGCGGCGCGCCGATGTCCCAGATCCATTCCTCCAGCGCCTTCAGCCCGCCCCAGTTGGCCGAGTTCTGCGAGATGTAGTCCCGGTTGAACAGCACCCCGGACTGCGGCTGCGGATGGAATTCGGCAAAGACGCCATAGACCTCGCCCAGGTTGCGCGACAGCCCCAGCAGATCGTTGCCGTTGGCGGAGAACCCCGGCCATTGGGTGAAGTCCTGCCGCGCCGCGTTCCACAGGAACGGGTAGCGGGTGGGCGCATCGGCCACCGCGATGTTTTCCGGAATCAGATGGTCGTCCGCCGGGTCGCCGAGATCCAGCCCCGCCAGCCGGTTGAAGATCATCGACACCGCATCCAGCCGCGCAGGCCCCCAGGCCGGGTCCGGCAGCGAGCGGCTGATCAGGGTGTGGAAGCGGTTGCTCCAGACCTCCACTTCTGCCTTCAGCGCGTTGCGTTCGGACACCGAAGCCCCGCTGCCCAGCACCTTGTCCGCAAAGGCGTCAAACGCCGCATCCTCTGCCAGCACGGCCAGCACCGCATCGTCCAGATCCTTCAGGAAGCTCTGGAAGTCGACGATGCCGGGGCCGCCGTCGATCCTGTAGGCGGTGCCGCTCACCTCAATCTGGCGGGTGTGGCAGGCGGAACAGGTCATGCCCACCGCCATATCCGCGCCGCTGCCATTGGTGGTGAACCCCGCGGGAAGGTCCGCCTCCTGCCGCCCGGTCATCGGCAGGTAGCCATAACGCGCCAGCGCATCGTGCAGGAATGTCCCGCCGCCGGGCAGGGTCAGCGCCCGCATCCAGCCAAGCGGCATGATGCGGGCGCCCTGGTCCTGGGTGTAGAACTGCTGGCGCAGGCTGGGCGTCCAATCGCTGCCCTGATTGACATAAACCGTCTGCGCCGCTGCCGGCGCGGCCATGGCTGCCGCGCCAATCGCGCAGGTTGCTATCAACGTCCTCATCAAATCCTCCGGATACAAAATTAACAACCCATGGTTGCGCTTCTGCGGGAGGCTTGGACAGGGAAATCTCCGTTCGTTTGTCTTTATTGTGCTGGCTTCACGGTTGCCAGCGGCCGCCAAAGTCCTCCGGGATCAGCAGGTTGTGGCGCCCCAGCCCCTCGACCGAGCGTTCGCCGCACAGTGCCATGGTGGTGTCCAGCTCCTTGCGGATCACTTCCAGCGCCGCGGTGACGCCCTTTTGGCCCATCGCGCCCAGGCCATAGACAAAGGCGCGCCCGATCATGGTGCCCTTGGCCCCCAGCGCCAGCGCCTTCAGCACGTCCTGGCCGGAGCGGATGCCGCTGTCCAGATGCACCTCGACGTCATTGCCGACCGCATCCATGATCTCCGGCAGCATCCGGATCGAGCTCAGCGCGCCGTCCAGCTGCCGCCCGCCGTGGTTGGAGACCACGATGGCATCGGCCCCCAGCTTGGCCGCCATGCGCGCGTCCTCGGCGTCGAGGATCCCCTTCAGGATCACCTTGCCGCCCCACATCTCCATCAGCTTTTCGACCTTGCCCCAGTCCAATGCCGGGTCGAACTGCTCCGCCGTCCAGGCGCCCAGCTGCGAGGTGTCGGAGACGCCGTGCACATGGCCCACGATATTGCCGAAGTTGCGCCGCTTGGCGCCCAGCATCTCGATACCCCAGGCCCATTTGGTCATCAGATTGGCAATGGTCCTGGGCGTCAGTTTGGGCGGCGCCGACAGTCCGTTCTTCAGATCCTTGTGGCGCTGGCCGAGGATCTGCAAATCCAGCGTGATCACCAGGGCGGAGCATCCGGCATCCTTGGCGCGCTGGATCAGGCGGCGGATATAGTCCTCGTCCTTCATGGTATAAAGCTGGAACCAAAACGGTTTGGAGGTCGCCTCCGCCACCTCCTCGATCGAGTTGATCGACATGGTTGAGAGCGTGAAGGGCACCCCGAAGTCTTCCGCTGCGCGGGCCGCCTTGATCTCGCCGTCGGCGTGCTGCATCCCCGTCAGCCCCACCGGGGCCAGCGCCACCGGCATCGCCACATCCTGGCCGATCATCCGGGTGGCGGTGGTCCGCCCGGACATATCCACCGCCACCCGCTGGCGCAGGCGGATCTTCTCGAAATCAGAGGTGTTCTCGCGGAAGGTCTGTTCGGTCCAGCTGCCGCTTTCGGCATAGTCATAGAACATCCGCGGCACGCGGCGTTCATAGATGCGCTTCAGGTCGTTGATATTGGTGATCACCGGCACCGGACTGTCTCCCGCTTTCGTTTGGTAAAGTTTTCTTACCAATCTGGACCAACAAAAGCAACGCCGCCTTTGCCGCACCCCTTGAGACGCAAAAACCACGCCAAAGGGCGCGGTTTCTTCAACTATTGGCGCATCTCGAATCTGGACCGCCCGGCGGCACCGCCGGGCAGCGCCCGACCCTCCCCACGGGAGGGCGCTTCGCACCCACCCAGGCTCGGGCGCTGCCCTAGGTGTCTTATTCGCCTGGCCCCTCAGCCCTTATGCGCGCCGTCCGCAAGCGACTTCACAAACGCCAGCACTTCCTCCGGGGACTTGCCTGCGCCGATCTGGCTGACGATGGCACTGCCCACCACCGCGCCGTCAGAGATCGAGGCGATGTTCTGCGCCTTCTCCGGCGTGTTGATGCCAAAGCCCACGATGATCGGAAGATCAGTGGCCGCCTTGATGCGCGCCACCTCGGGGCCGACGTCGCCGGCCTCGGCCTCAGCGGCGCCGGTGATGCCGGTGATCGAGACGTAATAGACAAAACCGGAGGTGTTCTGCAGCACCTTGGGCAGGCGCGCGTCGTCAGTGGTCGGGGTCGCCAGGCGGATGAAGTTCAGCCCCGCCTTCTGCGCCGGGATGCACAGCTCTTCGTCTTCTTCCGGCGGCAGGTCCACCACGATCAGCCCGTCGATGCCCGCGGCCTTGGCGTCCTCCAGGAACTTGTCCACGCCGCGGCTGTAAATCGGGTTGTAATAGCCCATCAGCACGATCGGGGTGGTGTCGTCGCCCTTGCGGAAGTCGGCTGCCAGCTGCAGCGTCTTTTCCAGCGTCATGCCGCCGTCCAGCGCCCGCTGCCCGGCCAGCTGAATGGTCGGCCCGTCCGCCATCGGATCGGTGAACGGCAGGCCCAGCTCGATGATGTCCACGCCCGCGCCCGGCAGCCCCTTCACCACCTCCAGAGAGGTGTCATAGTCCGGGTCGCCTGCCATCACATAGGTGACAAAGGCTTTCTTTCCGGCGGCGTTCAATTCGGCGAATTTGGCATCAATGCGGGTCATGGGCGGGCCTTGCTTTCAGGTTTCCGCTCCGGTGTGCCGAATGTTGCGCGGGAAATCAATCCCGCGCCGCGCGCCGGCCCGTGCGACCCGCAAGAAGGCCCCGGCTCAGCCGCCCAGCGGAATGTGCCAGCGCAGCGTCACCGAGTTCACGCCGGGGTTATCATCCGCGGTCGAGGCGTTGGATTTGTGGCTGAACGCCAGCGACACCGCCTTGCCGTTCTGGAACCGCTTGCCCACCGCCACCAGGGTGCGGATTTCAAAGGCAGAGCCAAGGTCGTTGGCATCGGAGCTTTCGTGGTAGGCGCCGGGCATCAAGCTGGACTCGATGAACCAGTCATTGTTCAGATCAAACACGCCGCTGATGCCGACGCCGGCAAACACGTCGCCGGTCTCCTGCACCTCCAGCGCGGCGCCGAAGCGCGCCGACAGCCGCCCGCGCTCGTGGAACGGCGCATGCAGGTAGTCCACTGCGAACATTGCGCCGTCTTCCGCCGCATCCCGGTGATAGTCGGAATACCCCAGCCCCAGCGTCACCTCCTGGGCGGCCGCGGGCAAGGCCATCGCAGCCGACAGTGCCGCCGCCAGCAAAGCTGTCTGTTTCATTTCGAGCCCCTCGCAGAATTATTTATTTTGCTTAAAGATATTTTATTGCAGTGGTTTTCCAAGCCACCTCACGAAAAAGCAATATGAGGGCCTGCTGTGCGGAGCCGCACAGAAGCCGATTGTGGCTCTTTTACCAGCCATACTCGGCTTGCGCGCCCGCCCAATGCTGCCTAGAAGCAGCTCCCAAATGGCATCAGGAGGCCGAAATGGGCTTTAAAATGGGAATCGTCGGCCTGCCCAACGTGGGCAAATCGACGCTGTTCAACGCGCTGACCAAAACCGCCTCGGCGCAGGCGGCCAACTTTCCGTTCTGCACCATCGAGCCCAACGTGGGCGAGGTTGCGGTGCCGGACGCACGGCTGGACAAGCTGGCGGAGATCGCCAAGTCGAAACAGATCATCCCGACCCGGATGACCTTTGTCGATATCGCGGGCCTGGTGAAGGGCGCGTCGAAGGGCGAGGGCCTGGGCAACCAGTTCCTGGCCAACATCCGCGAAACCGACGCGATTGCCCATGTGCTGCGCTGCTTTGAAGACGGCGACGTGACCCATGTGGACGGCCGCGTCGATCCGGTGGCCGACGCCGAAGTGATCGAGACCGAGCTGATGCTGGCCGATCTGGAAAGCATCGAAAAGCGCCGCGCCAACCTGGTGCGCAAGCTGAAGGGCAACGACAAGGAGGCCCAGCAGCAGGACCGGCTGCTGGCCGCCGCCCAGGCGATGCTGGAAGACGGCAAGCCCGCCCGCCTGGTCGAGGTCGACGCCGAGGATGCCAAGGCCTGGAAGATGCTGCAGCTCTTGACCACCAAGCCGGTGCTCTATGTCTGCAACGTGGGCGAGTCGGAATCGGTCGAGGGCAACGCCCATTCCGCCAAGGTGGCCGAGATGGCCGCGGCGCAGGGCAATGCCCATGTGATCATCTCTGCCCAGATCGAGGAAGAGATCAGCCAGCTGGACCCGGAAGAGGCCCAGATGTTCCTGGAGGAGATGGGCCTCAGCGAAGCCGGCCTCGACCGGCTGATCCGCGCAGGCTACGACCTTCTGCACCTGGAGACCTATTTCACCGTCGGCCCCAAGGAAGCGCGCGCCTGGACCATCCGCCAGGGCACTGCCGCGCCGCAGGCAGCGGGCGTTATCCACGGCGACTTCGAGAAGGGCTTTATCCGGGCCGAAACCATCGCCTATGACGACTTTGTCGCCATGGGCGGCGAACAGGGCGCCAAGGAAGCCGGCAAGATGCGCGCCGAAGGCAAAAGCTATGTCGTCAAGGACGGCGATGTGCTGCACTTCCTGTTCAACACCTGATCTGCAGCGTCCGCTGGACTGTCAGCCGCCCGTCAGCCCCGCTGGCGGGCGGTTTGCTTTTTGCACCCGCCTGCGGCAAGGCTGCAGAGGCGCGACCGCTGCCGCCGGAAATCTTGGGACCGGCGGCGCAAACGCGCTACAGTTACTTGTGCATGCAGCGAGGGCGGGTCATCCATGGAAAAAGAAGAGAGCATCAACGTACTGGGCAGCCCGCTGGCGCCTTGTTCCACTGCCCCGGTGACCGGCTTTTTCCGCGACGGCCATTGCAACACCTGCGCCGAGGATCACGGCAGCCACACCGTCTGCGTGGTGACCACGGCGGAGTTTCTGGCCTTCAGCAAATATGTCGGCAACGACCTGTCCACGCCGCGGCCGGAGTTCGGCTTTGCGGGCCTGCAGCCCGGCGACTGCTGGTGCCTGTGTGCCGCCCGCTTCCTGCAGGCCGCGGACGAGGGCTGCGCGCCCCAGGTGAATCTTGAGGCAACCCACATGCGGGCGCTGGACATCGTGCCGCTGAGCATTCTGAAAAGCTACGCCGCCGATCCGGCCTGATCCGCCCCCAGCGAAGGAGACTGCCCATGCTGCGCTTACTGGCCCTTCTCGCCGCACTCAGCCCCGCTGCGGCAACCGCCCAGCCCCATTGCAACGGCCAGACCCAGATCGACGCCAATTTCTGCGCGATGGAGAAATGGGAGATCGCCGACAGGGAGCTGAACCGGCTGTGGAGCCAGGTGAAGCCGGCCGCCGATGCCCGCGGCACCGGACAGGCGCTGCTGGCAGAGCAGCGCGCCTGGCTGAAACGGCGCGACGCCACTTGCGGGCCGGAGCAGGCCTCCGGCGGCAGCGCGGCACCGATGTTCTATTGGGATTGCATGGAGCAGGAGACCCTGCGGCGCAATCAGGTGCTGCGGGCACTGCAGTAGCCCGGCACAAGAAAGGCCCCGGAAATCCCGGGGCCTTTTGCGTGAGGCAGAGGCGGTAGGACGCCTGCCTTATTCCTCGAAGGTGCGCCCCTCTTCGGTGTCGGACATGTCAAAGCCCAGGTGCTTGGCGACGGTGAACACGTCCTTGTCGCCGCGGCCGCACATGTTCATCACGATGATGTGGTCCTCGGGCAGGTCCGGCGCGATCTTGGTGACATGGGCCAGCGCATGGGAGGGCTCCAGCGCCGGGATGATGCCTTCGGTGCGGCAGCTGAGCTGGAACGCCTCCAGCGCTTCCTTGTCGGTGATCGACACATACTGCGCGCGGCCGGTGTCATGCAGCCAGGAATGCTCCGGCCCGATGCCCGGGTAATCCAAGCCCGCGGAGATCGAGAAGCCTTCCTGGATCTGGCCGTCCTCGTCCTGCAGCAGATACGTGCGGTTGCCGTGCAGCACGCCGGGGCGGCCGCCCGTGAGGGAGGCGCAATGCTGCATCCGGTCATCGACGCCCTTGCCGCCGGCCTCAACCCCGATGATGTTCACCGAAGGGTCGTCCAGGAACGGGTAGAACAGGCCGATGGCGTTGGAGCCGCCGCCGATTGCGGCGATCACGGTGTCCGGCAGGCGGCCTTCGCCTTCCTGCTCGGCCAGCTGCCAGCGGACTTCCTTGCCGATGATCGACTGGAAATCGCGCACCATCGCCGGATAGGGGTGCGGGCCGGCCGCGGTGCCGATGCAATAGAAGGTGTCGCGCACATTGGTCACCCAGTCGCGCAGCGCGTCGTTCATCGCGTCCTTCAGGGTGCCGCGGCCAGAGGTCACCGGGATCACCTCGGCGCCCAGCAGGCGCATGCGGAACACGTTCGGCGCCTGGCGCTTCACGTCGTGCGCGCCCATATAGACGATGCACTTCAGCCCGAACTTGGCGCAGACGGTGGCGGTGGCCACCCCGTGCTGGCCCGCGCCGGTTTCGGCGATGATCCGCGTCTTGCCCATGCGCCGCGCCAGCAGGATCTGGCCCAGCACGTTGTTCACCTTATGCGCGCCGGTGTGGTTCAGCTCGTCGCGCTTCATATAGATCTTGGCGCCGCCCAGTTCGGCACTGAGGCGCTCGGCATGATACAGCGGGCTGGGACGTCCGACATAGTGTTTCCACAGATCGTCCATCTCGGCCCAGAAGGAGGGATCATCCTTGGCCTTGTTGTATTCTTCCTCAAGGCTCAGGATCAGCGGCATCAGGGTTTCCGAGACGAAACGCCCGCCGAAGATGCCAAAGCGGCCCTGTTCGTCCGGACCGTTCATGAAGCTGTTGAAAAGATCGTCGGCCATGGTTCTTCCCTCACTTTCGCAGCGCCCGCCATGACTATAGCGCAGCCGCGCCTTGGTAAAGGGAGATTGCGCAAGCGGGCGCATCCGGCCAGGGCCCCTGCCCTGCCGGTGTGTTCCTGTTCTGCTGTGCCGGCTGCCTGTCCTGAAGTGCGGACGGATAAGGATGGCGGCGCCGCCAAGGGGCGGAGGCGGGACGGGAGGGTTTCTCCCGCACGCTGAACGTTGTCTCTGCGTGCCCTTGCCAAAGGGCCCTGTTCCAAGGTGCCGGGGGTGTCAGGCCCGGCGGTGACCGCGATCAGGGGGCACTATGGCATCTGACGCCTAAAATCCGGTGAGGACGGCGTCCGCAGGGGGCGCAACACCCTGGACGGTGCGCTGCGGGGCAGCGGCGGCGCAGTGAGTATTTATGGAAAGATGAAAGCGCGGGCGCGGTGTTTCATCTTTCCCCAAATACTCAAAATCCGCCCCGGCAGCCTCCGCGCCGCCCGCGGCGGTGCGCAGCCCTCAGCCGCGGGCGGCCCGGGTGAAGGCTTCGATCAGGCCCGCATCTTTTTCGCCGGGGGCGCTTTCGACGCCGGAGGAGACATCGACCTGCCGGGCGCCGGTCATGCGGATCGCCTCGGCCACGTTTTCAGGCGTCAGGCCGCCGGCCAGCATCCAGGGTTTCTGCCAGTATTTGCGCCCGGCCAGCAGCCGCCAGTCAAAGGCAAGGCCGTTGCCGCCGGGCAGCTCTGCCTCCTTCGGCGGCTTGGCGTCGATCAGGAGCTGGTCCGCCACCTGTTCGTAAAGCGCGATCTGCGGCAGATCCGCGGCATCGGCAATGCCCACCGCCTTCATCACCGGCAGGCCGTAGCGGCTGCGCACTTCGGCCACCCGCTCCGGGGTTTCGCGCCCGTGAAGCTGCAGCATGTCGAGCGGCACGGCGCCGGTGATGGCGTCCAGTTCGGCGTCGCCGGCATTCACCGTCAGCGCCACCTTGCACAGGCCAACGGGCGCTTCGACCGCCAGCGCGGCGGCCTGTTCGATGCTGACGTTGCGGGGCGACTTCGCAAAGAAGACAAACCCGGCATAGGCAGCGCCCGCCGCGGCAACGGCGGCCACATCCTGCGGGGTGCTGAGCCCGCAGATCTTGACCCGGATGTCCGTCATGACCGGCTCAGCCTGCGTCTTCGAGGAGCGCCAGGACTTCGTCCTTGCCTTCGTTCTTCTGCTTTTTCAGCCGCTTCACTTCGCGGTTCAGCTTGCGGGCTTCGCGGGCCTTTTCGGCCGCTTCGCGGCGGTGCTTGTGCTCGCGGATCCATTCCCACAGGAAGCCAAGCACCAGCCCGGCGCCGACCCCGCCCAGAACCACAGCAAACAGCGGCAGCGAAATGCCCGGGTTGAAGCCGAACAGCTCACCCAGCGCCTCGGGCATCAGTTTGAGCTCAACAAAACTCCGGTTGGCAAGGCACACCGACACCAGCACGATGGCCAGAGATCCCAGAACCGCATAGCGAATGTAACGCATCAGGCTTTCCCGTTCAGGCGGTCCCTCAAGAGTTTACCCGTCTTGAAGAACGGCACATGTTTTTCCTCGACATGGACGGTTTCACCGGTGCGGGGATTGCGGCCGACCCGCGAGTCCCGCTTCTTGACCGAGAAGGCACCGAAACCGCGCAGCTCCACCCGGTCGCCCCGGGCCATCGCGTTGGTTACTTCCTCAAACACCGTGTTCACGATCCTCTCCACATCCCGCTGATACAGGTGCGGGTTTTCGTCTGCAATCTTCTGAATCAACTCAGAGCGGATCATGATCTGTTTTCCTCCCAGGATGCCGTGATGTTTTGGCTATTGTTCTGAGAGTATAGGAAAAATTCCTGGGCGGGGGAACAAAATGACGCATGCGGGACGGGAAAACCGGCAAGAGTTCACCCGCTTTCCAGCCCGCCGGGCCCGGATCGGGCGCCGCCGCCCGGCGCTGCATCGCGGCATCCGTGGTCCGGATGCCGCGGCGGTGCCGGTTGATTCGCGCCCCTCAGGCCGCCCGGCAGCGGCGCTAGTGGCAGGGCTGGCCCTGATGGCCGGCGCCCGCGGCGTCCGCAGGGCGCCAGGCCGCGGGGGGCGGGGCGGACCGGTCGCCGCCTTCCCGGAGCGGCGGGCGCAGGCGCCACGCCGGGTTCAGCCACACGGTGGCAGCCGCGGCCTCTCCGGCGGGGATAAGCGGGCCGTTTGCGGCGACGCTCAGATGCGAGGTGTCATGCTGCGCGGTGACCGCCAGGCGGTCCCCCGGCGCTGCGGCCTGCGCTTGGTCCAGCAGGAAGGCCGTGCGCCCCCAGTGCCCGCCGGAGTCCATTCCGTTTGCCACCCGGATGCCGGGCGCCAGCTGCATTTCGAAACTGACAAGGACCGCATGGACGGTGCCCGCGGCAGCACACATGAGGTCCGTTGCGGTGCGTGCGGGGGTCAGGTCCGGCCTGGTGAAATCAAACCGGAACAGCTCTGCCGCCGGGCCCAGAGGCCGCAGGCCGCAGGCCGCGAATTCGCCCGGCGTCAGCTGCGCAACGCGGGCAAAGCGGTGAAAGGCGCTCAGGTCGAAGCCTTCCGCCTCTTGCGGGCGCCACTGGTCCAGCAGGCCGCTGCTTTCCACGAGCTGCGCCTTCAGCGTTCCCCATTCCGGAACCGCACGCGCGTCTGGCTTGGCCAGCGCGGACATCGCATGGGTGAGCGTCGCAAGCGCACCCTCGCCCAGCAGGACGGTGTCGACGATTTCCGAGATCACAACGTCCGCCCGTTCGGGAATATCCGTGCCCACGGCGATGTCGTGCGACCATTTCGGGATCACGGTGATCCGGTCGCTGAGACCGTTGTCCGCGATGACACGGGTTGCGGCCTGGGCGATCAGCGGCTGCTGTTCGCAGGTGTAGACATGTTTCGCGCCGGCCCGTGCCGCCAGCATGGCCGTCAGGCCGGCACCGCAGCCGATATCCAGAACCACATCCCCCGGCCGCACCTTGGCGGCGATGGCCTCGGCGTAGGCGCGGTTGCGCGCGCTGTCGGCAAGCATCGGGAAATGCCAGCGGGGCACGAACATCTGGTGCAGCCGCTCCTGCAGCACCTGTGCCTCGTGGTGGCGGGGATCCAGCGTGAGGGCGTCGTCTAGGATCTGCGAGGTCCGCAGGCCGCCATCGTCCAGAGGTTCGGATTTTGCGCGCTGGACCAGTGTGTCCGCGTGCGGGGCGCCCGCGCCGTGAAAATCCTGCGCAGGGTCAGCCGAGTGTCTTTTCGTCAACTTTTAGTCTTCCCGATTTAAAGCAAATGCCATTGGTTTGCATATTCATCATGCGCCTCTAACAAATGATGAAGGGAAGGCCGGGGGCGGGGCGGCGGAGGCCGCGCCAAGGCCGTTTTGGCCGGGCCGCCAGGAGCCGGAACAGAAAAAGCCCCGCAGTCGCCTGCGGGGCTTTCCAGTTCAGAGCCGTGAGGCCGGGTCTTAGTCGCCCGACTTCAGTGCGGCGCCCAGGATGTCGCCCAGCGATGCGCCGGAATCCGAGGAGCCATACTGTTCCACTGCTTCTTTCTCTTCCGCGATCTCGCGCGCCTTGATGGACAGGCCCAGGCGGCGGGTCTTGGAATCGACGTTGGTGACGCGCACGTCGACCTTGTCGCCAACCGAGAAACGCTCGGGGCGCTGGTCGGCACGGTCGCGGGCCAGGTCGGAGCGGCGGATGAAGGACTTCATGCCTTCGTATTCCACTTCGATGCCGCCTTCTTCGATCGCGGTCACTTCGACGGTGATCACGGAGCCGCGCTTCACGCCGCCCACGGCTTCGGCGAACTTGTCGCCGCCCAGAGCTTTGATCGACAGCGAGATACGCTCTTTGTCGACGTCCACTTCGGAGACAACGGCCTGAACCACGTCGCCTTTGCGGTAGTTCTGGATCGCGTCTTCACCGCGCTCGTCCCAGGACAGGTCGGACAGGTGAACCATGCCGTCGATGTCGCCGTCGAGGCCAATGAACAGACCGAATTCGGTGATGTTCTTGACTTCGCCTTCGACCTGGGTGCCTTCCGGGTGAGTCTCGGCAAAGACTTCCCACGGGTTGCGCATGGTCTGCTTGAGGCCCAGGGACACGCGGCGCTTGGCACCGTCGATTTCCAGAACCATGACGTCGACTTCCTGAGAAGTGGAGACGATTTTGCCCGGGTGGACGTTTTTCTTGGTCCAGGACATTTCGGAGACGTGAACCAGACCTTCGACGCCCGGCTCCAGCTCAACAAATGCACCGTAATCGGTGATGTTGGTAACGCGGCCCTTGTGAACGGAGTTCAGCGGGTACTTGGCGCCAACCAGATCCCACGGATCTTCCTGCAGCTGCTTCATGCCCAGGGAGATGCGGTGGGTCTCTTTGTTGATCTTGATGACCTGAACCTTGACGGTTTCGCCGATCGACAGGATCTCGGAGGGGTGGTTCACACGGCGCCATGCCATGTCGGTGACGTGCAGCAGGCCGTCAACGCCGCCCAGGTCAACAAACGCACCGTATTCGGTGATGTTCTTGACGACACCGTCCACTGCCTGGCCTTCGGACAGGTTGCCGATGACTTCGGCGCGCTGCTCGGCGCGGGACTCTTCGAGGATCGCACGGCGCGAAACCACGATGTTGCCGCGGCGGCGGTCCATCTTCAGGATCTGGAACGGCTGCTTCAGACCCATCAGCGGGCCGGCGTCGCGCACGGGGCGGACGTCAACCTGCGAGCCGGGCAGGAAGGCAACAGCGCCGCCCAGGTCGACAGTGAAGCCGCCCTTGACGCGGCCGAAGATCGCGCCTTCGACGCGCTGATCATCTGCGTATGCTTTTTCCAGGCGGTCCCAGGCTTCTTCGCGGCGGGCCATCTCGCGGGAGATGACAGCTTCGCCACGGGCGTTTTCTGCCGAGCGCAGGAAGACTTCCACTTCGTCGCCGACAGCGATTTCAGCAGCTTCGCCGGGGTTTGCGAATTCTTTCAGATCAACGCGGCCTTCCATCTTGTAGCCGACGTCGATGATGGCCTGGCCGGCTTCGATTGCCAGCACTTTGCCTTTGACAACCGAACCTTCGTCCGGGGTGTCCATTTCGAAGCTTTCGTTCAGGAGGGCTTCGAATTCCTCCATCGATGCGTTTTGAGCCATGAGGTCTCAGGTTTCCTTTACTAACGGTTTTCTGGCCGGGCGGTTGTCTCCGCCGGTCTTGGTTAGCCCTACAGAACGTGGTCCGGAGCACATCTGATCAAACAAACACAAAGGGCCGAGGTGTTCCTCAGCCCTGCTCAGATGTGCCACCCGGACGTTGGCCGCCCTTGTATTGACAGCGCGCGTATAGGCGGATTCCCGGGGTTGCGCAAGGGAAAAGCCCTTTTGGGCAAGGCGGAGACGGCATTTGTGCAGCCCCTGCCCAGCCGTTCGGGCGCCGGGGCCGCTTCAGGCCCGGTCCGGGCGCCGGTATTCCTGCTCCAGCAGCACGACGCCCGTCATCACATAGTCGACCGACGCGCCCTCTCCCCGCAGGGGGAGCATGATTTCGGTGGAGCTGCGGTATTCCGGCAGCGGGCCGACATAGGGCAGCGAGACCAGCAGCGGCCGGGGGTTGGCGGCCACTTCGGCAAAGCAGGTCCAGATCATGGAGCCGGGGCCAAAGCCCGGGCGTTCAGACAGGCGGGTGCCGGCGACTTTGGTGCTTAGGGTATTAATGATCTTGCTGCGCACATAAAGCGCTTTGAAATCAGACAGTTCGCCACTCCCGGTCCGCTCGATTTCAAAGACCGCCAGGATATTGGTCGTCGTGCTGACATACGGCAGGCTCAGTTCGGCGAGCCGCGGGAATGCGCCCGCCTCCGAGGCGTTCTGCCAAAGCATAAGAACGGGTTTCAAAGCGGGATCCAGATCACTCGCAGAAAAATCAGCGGTAAACATGGAAACTGGCACCCCTTGCAATACTAACTGACAGCCCCAAGCCCAGCGGATATGCCGGAGGCCGAAAGGGTGCCTGCAGCCTAGTATAAAGCAGATGGAATGCATGAATAGTCTCCGCAGGCGAATTTTACCTGCGGAGAAACCGGCAGCGGGCGCGGCAAAGGCCGCCCGCCGCCGGGGATCAGCCCTCTCAGGCGATTTCGGTCACGATGGTGTCGCGGGACTTGCGGACCTTCTTCATCGGCAAGAGCCAGTCGCCGTCCTCCTGGCGGTAGCCCAGCGGCAGCAGAAGGACAGAGCGCAGGCCCTTGTCCTTGAGGCCGAGGATTTCGTCGATCTTCTCGGGCGAGAAACCTTCCATCGGGGTGCTGTCCACCTCAAGCTCGGCGGCGGCGGCCAGGGCAAAGCCCAGCGCGATATAGGCCTGGCGGGCGGCGTGGTCGTGGTTGGTGCTTTCTTCGCGCGGCAGGTAGGTCGCCTTGAGGTTCGCGTAATACTGGTTCAGCATCGGAACCTCGCCGCGCTCCTCGGTCATCTGGCGGGTCACCGCGTCGATGCGGTCTTCGGAGTAGTTGTCCCAGGCGGCAAAGACCAGCAGGTGCGAGCCGTCGGTGATCTGCGCCTGGTCCCAGGCGTGCGGGCGGATCTTGGCGCGGATCTCAGGATTGGTGATCACGAACACCTCAAACGGCTGGGTGCCCGACGAGGTCGGCGCCATGCGGATCGCCTCGATGATCTGGTCGATCTTCTCCTGCGGAACCGCCTTGGAGGGGTCCATCTTCTTGGTGGCGTAACGCCAGTTCAGCTTCTCGATCAGGGTGCTCTTGCTCATGGGTCCGGTCCTTTCGGTGGCCTTGCGGGAAGGGTGGTATAAATTTGTAACCGGCTATATAAGCGGTACCGGAAGGGGCACAAGAAGGCACAATTTTTAGCCCCGGTCACACGGAAGGAACCACCATGGCAGAAGGGCAATGCCCGGAGTGCGGGCGCATCAACGAGGTGCTGTCGCGGGTCGGCGACCGCTGGAGCGTGCTGATCGTGATCTCGCTGGCGCAGTACGGGGTGCTGCGGTTCAATGAGCTGAAGCGGCATCTGGGGATTTCCCAGCGGATGCTGAGCCTGACCCTGCGCGAGCTGGAACGCGACGGGCTGGTCAGCCGCACCTATCACCCGACGATCCCGCCCAAGGTGGAATACGCGCTGACGCCCCTGGGCGAGTCGTTCCGCGAGCCGGTCCGGGCGCTGGGACTGTGGGCGCTGGAGCATCTGCCGGTGATTGATGCCGCGCGGGCGGAGTTTGACGCCGCTGCGGAGGCGGAGAAGAAAACCGCCTGAGGCGGCAGGCCGCTATGCCGGCTTGCCCCGCCGCTGCGCCCGGACCGCCCAGACGCGGGCGTCCCGTTCCAGCATCGCCTGTTCGGCGGCATCCAGCCGGGCGGCTGCAGCAGCGGGATCGCGGCTGCCGCCCGCTTTGGTCCAGATCCTGAACGCGGAGGCCGGGCTCCAGGGCAGGCAGGCCGCAGCGAGCCACTGCCGCAGGGGCGGCGGCAGCGCGTCGTAGGCCTGCATCGGATTCCCCGCCCGGCGCCGCCGTTTCAGGCGCGACTTCAGGTTGCGGCCCGCCCCGCGGTCAGCCATTGCGCCGCCAGCCCGGAAACGGGTCGTCCAGGGAGGCCCAGGCCGGGTCGAAGCCGCCTGCGCTGCCGGGCATCAGGCAAGCATCCAGCCGTGCAGTAATCGCAGCCTTGTCCAGGCCTGCGCCAATGAACACCAGCTCCTGCCGCCGGTCGCCCCAGGTCTCATCCCAGTTCTGCAGGATTTCGCGCCGGGCCTCGGGATGGGCAGGCCAGCGCTCGCTTGGCACCGCGGCCCACCACAGCCCCAGCGGGCGGACCGAGGAGACCGCCCCGGCCAGCGAGAACTCCGCGGCCCACTCGGGGCGGGTTGCCAGCCAGAAATGCCCCTTGGCCCGAATCACGCCGGGCAGATCGCCGTTCAGCGCGGCGTGGATTCTGGCGGGATCAAAGGGCCGCCGGGCGCGGTAGACAAAGGAAGAGATGCCGTATTCTTCCGTCTCGGGCACGTGGTGTTCGAAGCCATAAAGCTCCTTGGCCCAGAGCGGATGCTCATGCGCGCGATCGAAATCGAAGCGGCCGGTGCCGAAGATCCGGTCTCCGTCCACTGCGGAGTAATCCGCAGGGATCACCTCCGCATCCGGGTTCAGCGCCCTGATCACGGCCATGGCTGCGGCGGTCTGGTCCGGACCTGCATCCGACACCTTGTTCAGGATGATCACGTCGGCGAATTCAATCTGATCGGTCAGCAGGCTGACCAGGGTCCGGCCGTCCTCCTCGCCCAGGCTTTCGCCGCGGTCGCTGAGGAAGTCATGACTGGCGAAGTCGCGCAGCAGGTTCACCGCATCGACCACGGTGACCATTGTATCGAGCCGGGCAACGTCCGACAGGCTGGCGCCTTCGGCATCGCGGAACCCGAAGGTCGCCGCCACCGGCAAGGGTTCGGCTATGCCGGTGCTTTCGATCAGCAGGTAGTCGAACCGCCCCTCCCCCGCCAGCCGGCGCACCTCTTGCAGAAGATCGTCGCGCAGGGTGCAGCAGATGCAGCCGTTGGTCATCTCCACCAGCTTTTCGTCCTGGCGCGACAGCTCCGCCCCGCTGCGCACCAGGGCGGCGTCGATGTTCACCTCGCTCATGTCATTCACGATCACCGCAACCCGGCGGCCCGCGCGATTGTTCAGAACGTGGTTCAGGAGCGTGGTTTTTCCGGCCCCGAGAAACCCGGAGAGCACTGTCACCGGCAGTCTGTCATCCCTCATGTTCGAATCCTATTATGTTATATCGTAACACCTAATGTGCGCAGACCTATCAGCTTCGGAAGCGGCCTGCAATTGCCGCAAGCGTCCGGCGGCCGCCAGTCCGCGGACGGCCGCGTATTCAAACGCCCCCGCCCGCCGCGCGGGCAAAAGTTTTCAGCAAAACTTTTGACAATTTTCTTTTCAAGAAAATTGCGCCGCCCGCTCTACGGTCTGCCGCCTAGAGGTCGATTTCCAGCACCCCGTCCGGCGCCTGCGCGCGGGACTGGCAGAGGATGATGGCGTCCTCGCGCTGCTTGTTCGACAGCACGAAGTCGCGGTGCTCGGCGTCGCCGGAAATCAGCCCGCATTTGCACACGCCGCAGATGCCGTCGGAGCATTTCACGTTCACATGGATGCCGTTCTCGGCCAGCGCCTCGGTGGCGGTTTTCTCCGGCGGCACCGCGATTTCGCGGCCCGATTTCGCCAGCCGGAGGGTGAAGGGATGGTTTTCGTATTCCGGCTGCTCCGGGACCGAGAAATATTCCATGTGGCGGGCCTCCTCGGGGAAGCCATTGGCCGCTGCCGCGTCCAGCACCGCCTGCATGTAGGCCGCCGGACCGCAGGTGTAGACGTGGCTGCCGGGGGCATAGTGCAGCACGTCAGACAGGTCCGCACGGGTGCCCTGGTCAGAGAAATGCAGATGCACCTTGTCTGCCCAGGGGACATGTTTCAGGTCTTCCAGAAACCCGGCATTTGCCATTTTTGAACAGGAGTAGCGGAATTCAAAGTCCCGGCCCAGCGTGTGCAGGCGGTGGGCCATGCCGATCATCGGCGTCACCCCGATGCCGCCGCCCATCAGGTAGGATTTGGCGGCGTCCTCCACCAGCGGGAAGTGGTTGATGGGTTTGGAGATGAACACCATCCGGCCTTCCTCGAAGATCCGGTGCATAAGGCGGGAGCCGCCGCGGCCTGCGTCCTCGCGCAGCACCGCGATCTGGTATTTTGAACGGTCCGCCGGGTCGCCCGACAGCGAGTACTGGCGGAAAAACTCAGGTGCGACCACCACGTCGATATGGGCGCCTGCGGTGGCTTGGGGCAGCGGGGAGCCGTCCGGCAGGGAAAACTCATATTTGGTGACGGCGTCCGTCATGTGTTCGGCCTTCGTCAGCCGAACCCGCATCACCGGCGCGTCGCCCTGAGCGGCGGTATAGACATGCTCGGGCGGCAGGCCCGCGGCGCGGCGGCGCTTGTGCTCATCGGCGGGGATCATGGCCTGATAGGCGGCAATCCCGGCCTCCCGGTCCATCGGTGCAGGCCAGGCGTAGGGCGGTGGCGCCAGCGGTGCGGGGTAGACGGCCAGGGTCTGATCCTCAAACTTCAGGTCCAGATCCTTGGAGAGCTTGCGGGCGTTGACCGGATGCTGCGAGGGCGCATAAGGCCCCTCTTCCACCATCTCCAGGTCCCACCACCATTTCTTGGCCGGGTTGACCTCGCCATTGCCCAGTGCGTCGTCGAGTCTTGCCAAGAGCGGCGCGCTGCCCGGCACATTCATCGCGGCCCAGCGGAACGGTGCCTCGGCAAACAGCCCTTCAAGGTTCCAGGGGCAGGTCTTCATGCAGCGGCCGCACATGGCGCCGCCGGGCACTGTGACGCGGTAGGTGGTGCATTTCTGGCTGTCGGATTTCCAGATCTCGTAGCCGTTGAACATCAGCTTGGGCCCGGCGGTGATGGCGCCGGAGGGGCATTCGCGGGCGCATTTGTTGCAAGCCTCGCAAAACCGCTGCAGGCCGAAATCGACCGGCTTGTCGTGGGTCATCGGCAGGCTGGTGGTGACCGCGCCGGATTTCAGGCGGGGGCCGAGGAAGGGGTTCAGGATCACCTCGCCAATGCGGGAGACCTCACCCAAACCAGAGAGCAGCAAGAGCGGAGGTTGCAGCACCTCGCCGTCCATCACCGAATGCACCCGCGCACTATAGCCCAGGTTGCGGATTTGCTGGGCGATCACCCCGCCCAGGAGCGAGAACCGCAGGTAGGCGCGCATCGACTGGGCACAGGCAATCCAGTCGTCGCCGGAGGCGCCCTCCATCGTTTCGTGACCCTGGTCGATGATGATGCTGATGGCGTTTTCGTGGTAGGGGGCCAGGGGCTCGCCCGCGGCATCGTGGGAGTAATAGGCCCAGTCCGGGCAACGTGAGATGCCCACCGCGTCGCAGCCGAGAAAATAGGCCGCGGTCTTGATATTTGCGGCGTTGCGGGCGGCATCGGCAGCGCTGGAATCGATGTTCGGCGCGGCGTTGCCGTCCTGCAGCAGCACGAAGGCCGCGAGCGAGGAGCGGAAAGCGAAGGCGGAGGAGGATTTGCGGACGTAATTGCCGTTCTTCGCCGCCTCCTGCGGGCCTTTGCCGAGGTCGCCGAACAGGGCGCGGGCGAACATGTCGGCGCGCTTCGGGACGCGCGCGACGTTCACCTCGTCGATGTAGGTGGTGGGATCGTCCACCCGTTTCAGGGTCTCGAACGGGTGCGGGCCGTCCATGAAGCGGCGCTTGGCGTATGGGTCGCGGGCGGCGGCGCTTTTGGCGTGGGCGCCAAGGCCCAGCCGGTACGCAAGGCCCGGTGCCTGGCCCGGCACCAGCGGCAGATCGGCGGCCAGTTCCAGCGTGGTGGTGACGGCCGCGATGCCGAAGCGGGTGCCGAGAAACGGATTGGTGAGGACGCCGTTTTCAAACGTGGCCAGCCCGGCCTGCACAGCCAGCTTGCCCAGATGCACATCCGTGGCGGCGCCGGTGTGGGCACGCGCCTCCCGCCCCAGGAGGCGGAGGTAATTGGCCAGCGTCACCCCGGTTTCCGCCGCCCGCAGGCAGGCGCGCTGGTCCTGCGCGTCCGCCAGCCATTCCGTGCCCTCCTCGCCTGTTTCGGGGTCGCGGGGGAACTCGTAGACGTAGACCAGCGCATGGGTGTGGTGGCGGCAATCCGCGTGCGGGGCTTGCATCGCCTCCCGCAGGTTCGCCATCACCACGTCTATGCCGGAGGCAAAGGTTTTGGTCTGTTTGCTGCGCAGGGTCTCCGCCAGCGCCGCCACATCCGGGTTTGCCAGCGGTGTGTCGAGCCAGGCAACGGAGGGCACGGCGCAGACACCCGCCAGCGAGGCATCGCAGAAGTACCCGAAAGCTTTCAGGTGATCGCTGCGCTCCTGCGAGCAGGCAGGAATGCCTGCGCGCTCCTTTTTCACCAGCCCGTCGCGGGTGGCGTCCAGTATCGCCTGATAATCGCGCATTGCGTTAACGAGGGACAGCGGCGCATCGGGGCGGCGGAAGCTGACCTGGGTCAGCGGCGGCAGTGCCTCCGCCTCAGCAGGGTCCGCCTGCCGCGCCAGGGTTTCCATCGGGTAAGGCCCAAGATGCACTGGCCGGTTGCGGTAGGAAAACAGTTTGCCCATGGCTGGCCCCCGGTGAATTACAGCTTGGCGACGATGCGCGGCTCGTCCGCAAGCAGCTTGGCGGCAGCGGTGCGCAGCTGGGCCAGTTCCTGCCCGGTGAGCTTAGCCTCGAAATAAGCTGCGTTTTCCTGCGCGATGGGCAGCACCTCTGCCAGCGCGGTGCGGCCGCCCGGCGTCAGCCGGACCTGGATCTTCCGGCCATCCTGCGCGCCGCCGCTGCGGGTGATGAGGCCGCGCTCCTCCATCTGCCGGAGCGTGCGCGAGGCCGCGGTGCGGTCGATGCCGATGAAGCTTGCGATTTCTGACGGGGCAGTGAGTTGCTCCCGCCCCGCGGCCAGCAGCACGCACCACATCACCCGGGTCAGACCGAATTCCGCGATCCGCTGTTCAAAGCGGCGCTCGATCACCCGGGCCAGCATGGTCACTTGATAGCCCAGGGAGCGGTGGAGATGAAATGGATCGTCAGGCATGATGGTTGGCAATGTCAACTAATTGATTGACGATGTCAACTATATGGCCGGATGCCGGGCTTTCCTGCTGAAGCTGCGTGGCTCGGGCTGCTGCAGCGGCTGGCGGCGCAGCTAAGACCGAGTCAAGTTCCTGAAGCCTGAAATTGATTTTGCCTGAACCGGACATAGGATGGCGGGCGGTCCTGGCCGCTTGTCAGCGGCGCAAGACCAGCCCGCACGCGCCCCCCGGCACGCACACCCTATGCCCGGCAGGCAGCCCCCCACCCCCACCCGGGCAAGCACGGTCTTCCCGCGGCGGGGCCTTGACCGTGCGGGCAGGCCGCTTCGCCATTCGTTAAACCGGCGGTTTGCCCTTCATTGCCCGGGCAATCATCGCGATGACGAACAGCACCAGGAAGATGAAGAACAGAATTTTGGCAATACCCGCGGAGGCGCCGGCGATGCCGCCGAACCCAAGCAGGGCCGCGATCAGAGCGATAACCAGAAATGTAAGCGCCCAACCAAGCATATCATTACTCCTTTTCAGCAACGCTGCTTCAGGCAGCATCCGCTAAACCAACCCGGCAACGCGGTTTTTGTTCCCTGCCCCGGGTTTCAGAAGCGCCAGCTGGGCCCGGATCATCTGGGTGGACACAGGCCGGGCAAGCACCGGCCACCGCAGGCAAGGCGAGTGCGAGTCCAGCTCGTTTTCGGCGGTGTTTCCCAACAGAACCAGGCGGCCGCCGCGGTCCTGCACCGCACTGTCGAAGTGAAGCCGGGTCACCTGCTCGGACCCCGCCTCGATAAAGGCGACGGCCACCTGCCGGTACCGCGACAGCGCCGTCAGCGCAGAATCATGCCCCTTCTGAATGCTGAGTTCGGCGGCCGGGTCGAAATCCAGAATGGCATCGCAAATATCACATGTTACCAGATAGTTCCGGGACATGATCAGATAAACCTGTGAGCAGCCTGGAGATAGCATTTCCATTGCACCAGCCTCCCTGTCTGCATAGAGTGTGTAGTTATTCCACACCCGGCGCATTAAACTGCGACATAGCTGTTAGGGGAGCGCCATGTCTTCGACTGCCTGCCGCCAATGCCCATTGCGTAAACGGGCCATCTTCACGCCGATGTCGCGTGAGGAGCTGCAGTTTACCCAGCAGTTCAAAACCGGCGAACTGGTGGTGGATGCGGGCACGACAATCCTTCTGGAAGGCTCCAACAGCCCGCAGCTGTATACGGTTCTGAAAGGAATGGGCACGCGCTACACCACCTTGGAGAACGGCCGCCGGCAGGTGATCAACTTTCTTTTTCCAGGCGATTTCGCCGGGCTGCAGGCCGGGCTGATGGGGGAAATGAAGCATTCGATCGAGGCCACCACCGCGATGACGCTGTGCGTGTTCCGGCGCACCGCGTTGTTTGAGCTGTACGAGCATCAGCCGCACCGGGCCTACGATCTGACTTGGATTTCCGCGGTCGAGGAGCATTTTCTGGGCGAGACCATCGCCTCGCTCGGCCAGCGCGACGCTGCGCAGCGGATTGCCTGGGCGCTGGTGCGGATCTACGAGCGGCTGAAGGCCGTGGGGATGGAGGCAAACGGCGCGGTGCCGCTGCCGTTCAAGCAGCAGGATCTGGCGGATGCGCTGGGGCTGTCGCTGGTCCACACCAACAAGATGCTGAAGACGCTGCGGGACAAGAAGCTGGTGCATTGGCAAAACGGCCAGCTGAAGATCAGCAATCTGCCGGCCCTGGCCACCGTGGCGATGATAGATCTTGCCGCGCCCGAACCGCGGCCGCTGATCTGACGCCGCAGCAGCACCCGGCCCGGCGGCCCGGGGATTTTCCAGACTGATCAAACTTCACATGCGCACGGTCCCGGCCGGAGGCGTGCAGCCGGCCTGTCCGGCCCGCCCGGCCGGTCCAGACTGTGCGCGTGCCTGCGGGCGGGAACGGGCCCGCAGCGCCATCCCGCACCCCAAACCTCAGGCTTAGGCGGTAGACCGGATGCGTTGAAAAACTGCAGCACCGGCACTGGAACCTTTCGCCGGCTGGCGGGTTGGGCTGGTACAAATCGCAACTGAAAGGACACGGCATGCTGTACTGGGCGCTCGTCTTCCTCGCCGTTGCAATTATTGCCGGCATCTTCGGGTTTGGCGGCATCGCTTCGGCCTCCGCCGGGATCGCACAGATCCTGTTCTTTATATTCCTGGTGCTGTTCGCAGTGGCGCTGATCATACGGCTGCTGCGCGGCTCCTCCCGCTGACGGCCGGGGCCGGCGGCGGCCGCTTCTGGCCGCCGCATGCTCACCAGCCTGCAGACCGGGCACCGCACTGATTGCCGCGTGGTTCGTGTTGAACCGCCGCAATCCTGACAGAGATGAAGGAGTACTTTATGACTGACGCACTTGCAGCCACCCCGAGCCCTGACACCGTCGAAACCGGTGTCCGCGACACTGGCCCGATCGCCAGCGGCCTGGCCGATGTGCTGGCGGACACTTACCGCCTTGTTTTCAAGACCCACGCCTATCACTGGAACGTGGAAGGCCCGGCCTTTTACTCAATGCACAAGCTCACTGAAGAGCAGTACGAGAACATGTTCGCTGCCGCCGATACGCTGGCTGAACGCATCCGCGCGCTGGGGCATCTGGCACCGTCGCGGATGGACGAGATTCTGAACCGCTCCAAAATCAAAGACGCCACCGGCGAACTGTCCGCCGGCGGGATGGCGCAAGACCTGGCCGCCAGCCACGAGCGGATCGCCCACCGGCTGCACGCGCTGGCCGAACTGGCGAGCAGCCGCCGCGATATCGTGACCGAAGATCTGGCCACCGCGCGCTCTGCCTTCCATGAGCAGGCCGCCTGGATGCTGCGGGCCCTCGCCAAGTCCTGACACCGGAACCGGTTTTGCCTTCCTGCCACCCTCCCGTCCTGCAGGAAGGCAGCAAGCCCCGCCCCGTTCTCCTCCCCGGGGCGGGGCCATTAACAACAGGCCGCCGCCGAGGGCCGGGCACAAAGAAGCCCGGACCGCAAAAGCGGCCCGGCCTGCCAGCCTCCCGCCCTGCCGGGCAGTGTCAGCTTTTCAGGGTCTCGGTGGAGGAGAAGAACATCGCTTGGCTCACCGCCGAGCGCACCTGTTCCTCGGTATAGGGTTTCGAGATCAGGAAGGCAGGTTCGGGCCCCTCGCCGGTCAGCAGGCGTTCCGGGAAAGCGGTGATGAAGATCACCGGGCAATCGCCGTGCTTGGCCAGGATGCCGTTGACAGCGTCGATGCCGCTGGAATTGTCCGCCAGCTGGATATCCGACAGGATCAGATCGGCGCTTTCCTTGGCGGCCAGGTCCAGCGCGCTGGCTTCGGTGCGGGCGATGCCGGTCACCTGATGGCCCATCTCTGTCACGATCGCCTCGAGGTCCATGGCAATGACGGCTTCGTCCTCGATAATCATGATCTTGCCCGCTGTGGCGCGCGACATCTCCTCGTATGCGATCGAGATCAGCTCTGATGCTTCGCTTTCAGCCACCCCCATGATGGTGCCTGTTTCGGCTGCGCTGAACTCCTCGATCGTGTGCAGCAGCAGCGCCTCGCGGGTGTTCGGTGTCAGCCGCCGCAGATGTTTCTGCGCCTTGGCGGCCAGGCCGTCATCGCTATCCTCGTCTGCCGACGGTGCGCCGGAGGAGGACCAGATCGCATGGAAGACACGAAACAGCGCCACTTTTGGAGACAGGACGCTGTCGTAATCGGCGTCACCGGCCAGGATCGCCTCCAGCGAAGCCAGTGCATATTGGTCGCCGCTGTTCTGGCTGCCAGTCAGCGCACGGGCATAGCGGCGCAGATAGGGCAAGTTTGCACCAATCTGGCTGGCGATCTGTTCTCCCGATTGAGCGGTCATTTTGTGATGTCCTTTTTTGCAATACACATGGAACTATACGCCTTAATATGCGTTTTGGTTCCAGAAAACCGCGCAAAAAACCGATGGATGGCATGACACAGCTACACCCCCCCCGGCCGCGCATGGAAACGGCCGACCGCGACATAGACGAAAACCTCAAGCGGGCTTTCGAAGAGATCGCTAATGAGCCCGTTCCTGACCGGTTCACCGATCTGCTGAAGCAATTGAAGGAAAAAGGCGCGTCGACTCCCGCCGCACCGGAACCTTCTGAGAAGGACCGCTCCGATGACTGACGCCGCACAGGACCCGAGAGACGACCTGGTCAACCACCTGGGCGCCCTGCGCGCCTTTGCGATCAGCCTGACCCGCAACGGCGCCACCGCCGATGATCTGGTGCAGGACACGCTGGTGAAAGCCTGGACGAACATCGACAAGTTCGAGAACGGGTCCAACATGCGGGCGTGGCTTTTCACCATTCTGCGCAACACCTATTACTCGCTGCGCCGCAAGCGCAAACGCGAGGTCGAGGACGCCGACGGGGCACTGTCTGCCACCCTTGCG
Source organism: Leisingera aquaemixtae (assembly GCF_006740765.1). Lineage (GTDB taxonomy): Bacteria > Pseudomonadota > Alphaproteobacteria > Rhodobacterales > Rhodobacteraceae > Leisingera > Leisingera aquaemixtae. The sequence continues at coordinate 20,180 of NZ_CP041159.1, read as the reverse complement.
CAGAAACCCGATCACGACGGGCGGCTGCACATGCGCGATTTCCAAGTGGCCTTTGCCCAGCTGAACGACGAACAGCGCGAAGCACTGACGCTGGTCGGTGCAGGCGGCTTTTCCTACGAAGAAGCGGCGGAGATGTGCGGTGTGAAGACCGGTACCATCAAAAGCCGTGTGAACCGCGCCCGCGCCCGGCTGAGCGAACTGATGGACTTGGGCGAAGACAGCAAAATGGAACTGACAGACACCGTCACCGCTGGGATCGTTGCCCAGCAGGGCGCCGCGTGATCAAAATGCCCCGGCTGCACGCAGGCAGCCTTTTGGTCCGGCTGGCGGCACTGATGACGCTTGCGTTGCTGCCGCTCGGACTGATTGCGCTGTACCAGACCAACGCGGTGGTGGAAGAAGCCACCCGGCTGTCGCACGCCTCGCTGCTGGACCGCACTGAGCGGGCCGCGGCGAGGGAGCGGGAGCTGCTTCAGCGCGCCGGCGGCGCGACTGAGGGTCTGGCCGCTGCAATCCTGCCGGTGGCGGACGACGCCGACAGCTGCACGCGGCTGCTCAAGGCATTTGCTGAAGGAGCGAACCCCTTCACGTTTGCCGCTTTCGTCTCCCTGGATGGCAGCGTTCAATGCGCCTCCGACGGTGTGACACGCGACCTGTCCGAAAAATGGATGTACCTGAAAGCCCAGCAGACGACCCGCCTGTCCTTTGCCTTGGGCCGCGACCTGGTGGGCGGGGGCAGCAGCTTCCTGCTGGCGACCAGCCCGGTGCTGCGGGACGGCATCCTGAAGGGTTATGTGACCATCGGGATTCCCCATAAGGTCAGCGCTGCACAGGCCGGAACGGAGGCGCCGGACACCGGCATTCAATATGTCACCGTTGATGCGCAGGGGGAAATCCTGTCAGCAAGCATCCCCGAGCAGCAGGCTCCGCTGGCCCTGCCCGTGTCGGTGCCCCGGCGCGACTTGGTGACCCTGTCCGGCGATACGTTTTTCGAGGATTCCCGCTCTGGCCGTGAGCGTTTTTTTGCTGTCAGCGAGATCCTTCCCGGGCAAGTGTCCGTGATCGGCAGCTGGCCGGTGGACAAAGCGATGTCGGCGGCCAGAAACCCGGTGTCGCTGATGACCCTGGCCTTTCCCCTGCTGATGTGGCTGGCCGGGATTTCGGTGGCGATCTTCGGGCTGCAGCGGATGGTGATCCGCCACCTCAGCGCGCTGCGCACGGCGATGCGCCGCTACGCACTGGGCGAGCGGGAAAACCCCACCCTGGACCTGGTTGCGCCGCCGCGTGAATTTGCCGAGGCGCAGCAGTCGTTCAACCGGATGGTCTCCATCCTCAGCGAAGCGGAGCGGCGGCGCGAGCTGGACCTGGAAGAAAAGACCATCCTGCTGCGCGAGGTTCACCACCGGGTGAAGAACAACCTGCAGCTTGTCGCCTCGATCATGAATATGCAGAGCCGCAACGCGCAGACGCCGGAGGCGCGGCGGATGCTGGCGCAGCTGCAGCGCCGCGTGCGCGGCCTGGCAACCATTCACCGCAGCCTGAACACCAATCCCGATATCACCACCGTCGACAGCCGCGACCTGATCGACGCGCTGATTTCCGAAATCGGCGCGATGATCCCAGGTGCCGGGCAGAAACTGGCCATCAGTACCGACCTGGTGCAGGTGCCGCTGAGCCAGGATCAGGGGGTGACCTTGTCGATGCTGGTGTCCGAGGCGATGACCAACGCGGTCAAAAACGCCGGGGTGCCCGCCGGCGGAAAGCCGGAAATCCGGATCAGCCTGCGCGAAACTGCGGAAAACTGGCTGGAGCTTGAGATTACCAACACCAAGGGGAAGCCGGTAGTGGCCCCCGAAGAGGCTGGCGACGGGACCGGCATCGGATCGCGGCTGATGCTGGCGTTTGCCACCCAGCTTGAAGGCGAGGCTGACACGTACGAGACTGAGGACAGCTATAGTTACCGGCTGGGATTCCCCGCGGCGGCCGGGGCTGTCCCGCCGGCGCCGCCAAACCAGGATCGGGAGAAACATGCCGCAGGAGCCGCAACCTGAACAGCGCCGCGAGGAATTCGAGGTACTGGTTACTGCCGAAGAGGCCTGGCCCGCGTTTGAACGTGCGGTGCTGGGTGCTCAGCGCGAGCTTCTTGCCAGTTTCCGCCTGTTTGATTTCGCCACCCCTTTGCTGAGCCCGGAGGCGCGGGAGACCGGGGACACCTGGGCGGATCTGATTGCCGATGCGCTGCGGCGCGGGGTCCGGGTGCAACTGGTGGTCAGCGATTTCGACCCGGTGATGGCGGCGCCGCTGCATGCCGCCGCGCAGAAGACGCTGACGCAGGCGCAGGAAATCATGGCGGGGCTCGCTCCGGAGCAGGCTGCGCTGCTGTCTGTCGCCGCCGCGCTGCATCCGACGCGGGCGGGGCTGCTGCCGCGGCTTGCGTTTTCCCCCTTTGTGCTGCGCAAACTGCGCAAGCTGCCCCGGCGGCTGCGGCCGGCTGCGGCCAGCCGCCCCGGGCTGCCGCAGCTGTACCCGGTGTCACACCACCAGAAGGTTGCGGTGATCGACCGGGAGGTTCTGTACATCGGCGGCCTGGACCTGAACCGGCGCCGCTATGACACCAAGGAGCACGATCTGCCCGCGCATGAGACCTGGGCTGATGTGCAGCTGATCCTGCGCGGCCCCGAAGCCGAAGAGGCGGCCCGCCATCTGGAGCGGTTCCGCGATGAAATCGCCCTGCGCAAGCAGCCGCCCGAGGGCCAGCTGATCCGGCGCACGATGTCCGCGCCGCGCCGTTTCGGGTTCTGGGCCTTGTCGCCCCGCACAGTGCTGAAGGAGATCGAGGAAGACCACCTGGCCGCCTTTGAGCGGGCGCAGAACCTGATCTATCTCGAATCCCAGTTCCTGCGCTCCAGCCCGATTGCGCGCGGGCTCGCCGCTGCGGCGCGCCGCAACCCCGCGCTGTCGCTGATCCTGATCCTGCCCGCCCTGCCCGATGACGTCGCGTTTGAAGGCAACCGCGATCTGGATGCGCGTTATGGCATGGCACTGCAGGCGGAGGCGCTGGACGAGGTGACGGAGGCCTTTGGCACCCGGGCCTGCATCGCCAGCCCGGTCCAGCGGCGCATGGCCGCCCGCGATGCGCCCGCCACCCTGTCGGGGTCGCCGATCATCTATGTGCACAGCAAGGTGCTGGTCACTGACAGGGATTTTGCCATGGTCGGGTCGGCCAACCTCAACGGACGGTCGATGCGCTGGGATACCGAGGCGGCCTTGCGGATCACCCAGCGCGGGCGAATTGAAACGCTGTGGAATAACCTGGCGCGGCATTGGTGGCAGGAAGATCTGCCGGCCGAGGCGCTGGATCCGGCCCATGCCGCGGCCTGGTGGCTGAAGGAGGTGCGCCGCAATCAGGTGCGCCGGCCGGAAGCGCGCCGCGGGCTGCTGGTGCCGCACGACCCCGGCAAGATGTCGGAGCTGCAGCAGCGGCTGCCGGGCGCCACGGAGGACATCGTCTGATCCCGGGTGCCCTGGGCCGGCTGCGGCAGCAGACATAAAAAAGGGCACCCGGGGCCACAACCCGGGTGCCTTGAAGGAAGCCCGAAACTGCCGGATCAAACCGGATAGGGGGAGGACTTCGGGCCGGTATCTGCAAGGTCAACGCCCCTGCCCCGCAAAAGTTCCGCTCATCCTGCAAAAAGAAAACCCGGCGTGCCCAAGGGCCGCCGGGTTAACAGAATACGCTGGAAGCGGAGCCTGGCTTATTGCGCTTCCTGCGCTTCCTCGGTGATTTCATCGCCAAGGTTCGAAACGTCCCGGCCGAAGCCTTCGGTGGTTTCGCAGGCCGCCAGTCCGGCAAGGGCCAAAAGTGCGATCAGGATACGCATGACGGCCCCCTTACTTCAGTTTCGACGCGACGTTGCTGGCAAAAGCGTCGATAATGGCGTTATAGAAAATTTCGCTGTCAACGGTCACCACGGCCGGATCGGTGCCTTCGGGATAATACGCGTTAACCTGATCCGCGGAGACGGTGAGGTCATAACGCATGTCCTTCGAGGCATCGGGCATGTCGATGTCCACGTCGCCCTTGAGCATCCATTCGCCCACGCCCAGCGCGTTCTCGAAGTTGCTTGCCAAGGAGACGGAGTCGATTTCGATATGGATTTCCGCGGCCTCTCCGGCATCTTCACCCGCGATCTGGCCCACGAGGTTTTCGGCCAGAGCCGTTTCCAGGTCGGTCTCAAGGCTGGTCCAGACTTTGGCAGCTTCGTAGTTCTCAATCGCGCTCAGGTCGGCGGTCACGTCGATTTCGGAAACCTGGGAGCCCGCAGCAGCTGCGGTGGCCATGGCGGCAACGAGGGCGGTGGTGCGGATCAGATGAGTCATTTTAATGCTCCTTTCCATGTCAGTCCCTCTTGGGGATCCAACACAGAAACGCGCCGCCGGTCTGAAAGGTTCCTGATGCGTGAACGAAAATACCGCCAATAACCGTTCTGCGCGAAATCTGGCCGACAGCAGGACAACAGCAGGACAGTCGCAGACGGAACTTTGCGGGCGGGCCAAACGTAGGTGTTGCGCAGAATAGCAGCCGGAGACAGCAACCGATGAACCCTTCGAAACAGCCCGTTGCCGCGGTCCTTCAGGAAACCAGCCGCATTGTCCGCGACAGCAGCGGACCGGTCACTGTTGCCAAGCTGACAGAGGAGCTTGGCCACCGATCGCTGTCAGCGGTTCTGGCGGTTCCGGCGCTGGCGGTGGTCTCGCCGCTGAGCGGGGTGCCGCTGTTCTCCTCCGCCTGCGGCGTCATGATCTGCCTGGTGTCGGGACAGATGCTGCTGGGGCGGACGCATCTTTGGCTGCCGCAATGGCTGGGCCGCCGCGAGATCAAGGGCAAGACCGTGCGTAGGATGACGGCAGGCCTGCAGCGGACCGCGCGGTGGCTGGACCGGCATTCCGGAAAACGCCTGCCTGCGCTGGTGCGGCAGCCCTTTCTGACTGTCATCCGGCTGGTCTGCTTGATCTGCGGCGCGCTGATGCCGCTGCTGGAGATCGTTCCCTTCTCGTCTTCGATCCTGGGGGCTGCTGTCAGCCTGCTGGCGGTGGCGATGCTGACCCGCGACGGGCTGATTGCCCTGCTGACCCTGTCCGGGCTGGGGGCTGCCGCGACGACGCTGGCGGCCGGGCTGATCTGACACCGGCGGCATGTCTTAAACACCCGAAAGGCCGGGCTCCTTTACGGAACCCGGCCTTGAAGGGCCGCCTGGCAGTTAAGTTTGCCCGAAACGCCGGTACGAGGCAGGAAACCGGCAAAGGGACGGAGGACAAACCGGCGGCTGTCAAAGGGGCTGGGCGGCCCCTTTGAAACTGGGTGTGTTAGTCAGCCTGGTACTCGGGCAGAGCGTCCAGTTCTTCGCGGGTCAGATGGGTGTTCACGCGGATGTCGCCATCAACCTTGCCGATGTCCAGGTCGCCCATGGTCAGCTCGACCGGCTTTTCGCCGATGCCCAGGAACCCGCCAACGTCGATGATCACCGCTTCGACAGAGCCGTTGGTGTTCACGATCACCTGCGACACCTCGCCGATGTGTTCGTCTTTGGAGTCGTAGGTCCATGCGCCGGTCAGGGCTTCTGCGGTCAGCTCGCCTTCGGCCAGCGGTTCCATGGCCGGGCCGTCCGCGTCAGGGTTGACGGCGTCCGACATGCTTTCAGCCGCGTTCTCGGTCTCGGTGGCCATCTCGCTGGCCTCCTGCTCCACTTCGGCAGCGCCAGCTTCGGCTTCATTTGCCAGCTCAGCAGCACCGGCTTCGGCTTCGGTCGCCAGTTCTTCGGCCTCGGCTTCGACCTCATTGGCCATCTCTTCAGCCTCTTGCTCCAGAGTGCCGGTGTCGGCCTGGGCCTCACCCGAGACGTTGGCTTCGCCGGAGACATCTGCTGCCGGAGTTTGGATCTGAACTTCGGCCTCGGCGTTGCCGGTGGCTTCGGTTTCTGTGCCGGCAAAGGCGGGCACTGCGGTTGCGACGATCAGCGAAGTCGAAAGCATAAGATGTTTCATCGGATTGATCTCCTGTCCAGTTTCACTCATCAGCGCGCTTGCGTTACAGCCACCCAACCCGCTGCGGACCCGCTTGGTTCCCGCGCCGCGCTAATTTTTTTCAAAAAAACGCGCCGGCGGACACGTGGCAGGCAGATTACTGCCTGACGCGGCCCGGCCAGCCGAGACGGCGCCGGATGGACGCGGCTCAAAAGCGGGAAAACATCAGCCGGCATTATCCTCATGCGCGCCCCTCAAGGGGCAGAACTTCGGAGGGCTGAAACGAAAAGGGCAGCCACAAAGGGCTGCCCAAACCGGTTTGAATGCTGTTCCGGCTTTACTCGTGTTCCGGCGCGTTGATCTCCACCGTGTCTGGCGGCGGCACCAGCATGCGGCCGCACCACAGCACCACCGGCAGCGCCACGATGGCCCCTACCGGGCCCCAGATCCACAACCCGAGAACAATCGCCCAGAACACAATGAGCGGATTGAGATCCAGCTGGCGGCCGACAAAGGCCGGGGTGACAAATTGCGCCTCGGTAAGGTTGATCGCGAGGAACACCAGCGGCGGCAGCACGGCGCCTGCGCCGCCGATCTGCGTCAGGCCAGCCACCGTCAGCCCGGCGAGCATGATCAGCGGGCCGAGATACAGGATGAAGTTCAGGATGGCCGCCGCCAGCCCCCAGATCCAGGCCCCCGGAAGGCCGATCAGCGCCAGCCCGGCGGCCGTGAGCAGGCCCAGCCCGCCGTTGACTATCGTGACCGCCGCGAAATAGCGCGCCACCGCACGCTCTGCCCGGAAGAAGCGGGCGGCATAGCTGCCCGCTTTTTCATAGAGCTCATTCCGGGTCAGCACGAAGAAAAACAGCGTGCCTGCAAAAATGAATATCTGCGCGCCAAAGTTCGGCGCCAGCCAGAGCGCATCCGTCAGCGTCGGCAGGCCGCCGCCCTCTTCCTCCGTTTCCGCGTCCGCAGCGCCTATTGTCTCCTCAATCTCGCTGCTGATGCTTTCGATGCCGCGCAGCAGGCCGGATACCATGTCGAGCCAGCCGCGGATTTCGTATTTGATCTTGGGGACCTGGCTGGCCAGTGATGTCATCAGCGGGTCCAGCGACAGGATCAGCAGGGCCAGCAGCGCCGTGGACAGCACCAGCAGGCTGCTGGCGACAGCCACCCGGCTGACCCCGATCCGTTCCAGCCGGTCAGCCAGCGGCGCGACCACCACGCCGACCACCAGGGCAAAAACGCCAGGCGCCAGAATCGGCTTCGCGAAATACATTGCCCCGCCCAGCAAAATCAGGGTGATGATCAGCAGCATTACACGGACGGAGCGTTTGGCGATAACTGTTTGCCACATGATCTAGTGTCCCGTGCCGCTGGGCTGCCTGTGGCGTCCAGTCTCCGGCGGCGGCAGGGCGGCGGCGGTGTGATCATTCGGCATAGGGGACCTCCCAGGTGACATTGGCCTTATGGCTCCGTTCGCGCAAGCTGCCGCGTCAGTTCCGGCCCTCCGGGGCGCGCCGCTGCGGGCGTCTGCGAGGCTGGTATGCGAGCAAGCTGGCGGGCCTGGGACACTTGGGCTGCGCGACGCCTGCAACGCCTTGGGCGCGTTCGGCTTGCATCATATCCCAGTCTGTTTCAGGTACCCGTGCGTTTTGGAGCAAACGCCTGTAATCCCGGTTCGGTTCCCTGAAAGACCGCCGCCGCTAACCTTTATCAGCCCTGGGTGACCAGCTGATAGCCAGGATGCGCCACAGCGCGCAGACTGGTGATCGGTTCCTCGCCGATCCAGGTGGTACGCTCCATGACAAACAAGGCATCGCCGGCATTGCTCTGCAAAACCTCGCTGTCGCTTTCGGTGCCGGGCCGCGCGTAGAGCCGCAAATCGCAGCGGCTGTAGGGGCGGTTGCGGACCAGCCATTCATTTGCGCTGTCGCGGGTCAGGTCGACGGATGCGATCTCGGGCACGGTTTCCAGGCAGATCCAGCGGTCTTCGAAAATATAGGGGCGGCTGTCGGCCAGATGCAGCGCCTCGACCCGCAGCATCGGGCGGGGCTCAGGCAGGCCGAAATTGGCCATGATCGCCGGGGTGGTCGCCTGCACCGACTGGCGGATCAGCTGATACTGGTAGACGCTGCCCTTCTGTTCGACCTCAAGCCGGGTGATCGGGATATTCAGCGTCGCGCGGGTGACCGGATCGCGCCGCACCATGGTGCCGCCTTTGCGCCGCCGCTCCACCACCCCGCTTTCGGCCAGATCCCGCATGGCGCGGTGCACGGTCGAGCGGGCACAGCCGAAACGGGCCGCAAACTCTTCGTCGCGCGGCAGCTTGTCCCCGGGCCCGTAGGTCGAATCCAGGATCATCTGCCGGATGCTGTCCCGGATCTCCGTCCAGGAATGGCGCCGCTTGTCCGTCAATATTCATCTCCCAGGCCGCGCGGGACAATGTTCGCTGCTGCTCCATATTTCATCGTGCGGCGAAAGGCGAACGGGAACAGCGCAACCGTGATTGACAAGAATATGTAGCTACATATTAATGTAAAGCACTTACAAAACAAGATCGACTCTGCGCCACCGGCCCGCGGCCACCGCAGATCCACCGACAGACGGAGGAACGGAACATGCAAAGACGGAAGTTTCTGAAAGCCGGCGCCATGGGCGCGGCGGCCACGGCGCTAGCCAGCCCGGCCATTGCCCAGGGCAAGATGCAGTGGAAGATGGTGACGGCCTGGCCGAAGAACCTGCCCGGACCCGGTGTGGCGGCGCAGATGCTGGCCGACCGGATCACCACGCTGTCGGGCGGCCGGATCGAGGTCAAGCTGTTTGCCGCGGGCGAGCTGGTCCCTGGCCGCGGCGTGTTCGACGCGGTGTCCGAAGGCACCGCAGAACTGTATCATGCGGTTCCGGCCTATTGGGGCTCCAAGTCCAAGGGCATCCTGCTGTTCGGCTCGCAGCCCTTCGGCCTGCGCGCGGACGAGCAGTTCGGCTGGCTGTACCACGGCGGCGGTCAGGCGCTCTATGACGAGATGTACGGCCGGTTCGGCATCAAGCCGTTCCTGTGCGGCAACTCCGGCCCGCAGTGGGGCGGCTGGTTCAAGACCGAAATCAACTCCGCCGAAGACCTGAAGGGGCTGAAGTTCCGCACCACCGGCCTGGCGTCGGAAATGGCCTCGAAACTGGGCATGGCGGCGGAGGCCACCAGCGGCCCGGCGATGTTCCAGGGCTTGCAGACCGGTGCGCTGGACGCCGGCGAATTCATCGGCCCCTGGACCGACAGCGCGCTTGGCTATTACCAGGTGGCCAAGAACTACTACTGGCCGGGCGTGGGCGAGCCGTCCTCGGCCGAGGAATGCGGCGTCAACGCCAATGCCTTTGCCGAACTGCCGGAAGACCTGCAGCAAGTAGTGTCGCTGGCGTGCGAGAGCCTCTACAATCCGGTCTGGACCGAATACACCACCAAACACGCGCAAGCGCTGAAGAAGATGGTGGATGAGGACGGCGTGCAGGTGAAGATGTTCCCCGAGGACGTGATCGCCGCGATGGGTGCCGCCGCCAAGGAAGTGATTGCCGAGCTGCAGGAAGACGAGGACGAACTGGTGCGCCGTATCACCGAGAGCTTCCTGACCTACCGCGACAGTGTCGGCGGCTACATGACCTATGCCGACAACGGCCAGATGAATGCCCGCGCATCGGTGATGGGCTACTGATCTGTGCAAAGGCTGCCGGCGCCCGGGAAGACCGGGCGCCGGCTTTTTAATGGGGAGAGACGCAGGATGCTACGGGTTGCGGATGCGCTGGACGGCATCAACCGGGGTCTGGCGATGGTGATACGCTGGCTGGCGCTGCTGATGGTGCTGGCGCAATTTGCCATCGTGGTTGGACGCTATGTGTTCGGGGTGAACTCCATCGCCGCGCAGGAAAGCGTCCTGTACATGCACGCCACCCTGTTCATGCTGGCGGCCGGCTATACCCTGCTGGTTGATAAGCATGTGCGCGTCGATGTTTTCTATGCAGGTCTCAGCCCCCGGGCTCAGCGCCGTATCGACATATTCGGCCATCTGGTCCTGCTGCTGCCGTCAATGGCGGCGCTGCTGTACTGGTCGTGGCCGTCGGTGCGCAATTCCTGGGCCATTCTTGAAGGCCCGATTGCCGTCGGCGGCCTGGAGGCCGTCTTCCTGCTGAAATCGCTGATCCCCGCCTTCTGTGTGCTGGTGATGCTGCAATCCTTCGCCCTGCTGATCCGGCTGTTCTCGGAAAGATCCCCTCAATGACGGAATATCTCGACCTGGTCATGTTCGCAGCCCTGATGGCAGCGATCCTCATGGGGTTTCCGGTGGCCTTCTCGATTGCGGGCGTTGCCATCCTGTTCGCCTATCTCGGCTGGGTCCTGGGAGTGATGGACGTTTCGCTGCTGGGGGCGCTTGGCCAGCGCGCCTTCGGGCTGCTGAGCAATCAGGTGCTGATCGCCATCCCGCTGTTTGTGCTGATGGGCGCGATCCTGGAAAAAAGCCGCATCGCCGAAGAGCTGCTGGATACCATGGGGCGGCTGTTCGGCCAGCTGAAGGGCGGTTTGGGCATCTCGGTGGTGCTGGTGGGGGCGCTGCTGGCGGCCTCGACCGGCATCGTCGGCGCCACGGTGGTGGCGATGGGCATGATCGCCCTGCCCGCGATGCTGCGCGCGGGCTATGATCCGCGGGTGGCCTCCGGCATTGTCTGCACGGCCGGCACGCTGGGGCAGATCATCCCGCCCTCGACGCTGCTGATCATCCTCGCCGACGTGATGTCCAACGCTTTCCAGCAAGCGCAGTACGAGCAGGGCAAGTTTTCGGTCGAGGCCCTGTCGGTGGGCCAGTTCTTTGCCGCGGCGCTGGTGCCGGGGCTGGTGCTGGTGGTGCTGTACCTTCTTTATATTCTGGTCCGGGGCTTCCTGCGGCCGCAGGACATGCCTTCTGCCCCGGCAGAAATGGCCCGCCCCAGCCGCGGTGAGGTGGTGCGCGCGGTGGTGCCGCCGATCCTGCTGATCTTTGCCGTGCTGGGTGCAATCCTTGGCGGCGTGGCCACCCCGACGGAGGCGGCCTCTGTCGGGGCAATCGGTGCGCTGCTGATGGCAGGCCTGCGGGCGGGCGGCCCGGTCCGGCTGATCCTGATGGGGGCGGCCGCGCTGATCCTGCTGGGCATTCTGTCGGGCGTGCATCCTATCCGTCTGCAGCGCAGCGACCTGAGCACCGGCGATTTTGCGGCCGGGCTGTTTTACGCGCTGCTGACGGCTGCGGGGGCCATTGCGGTGATCGCCGCCCTGCGCAGCGGACTGAAAAAGCGCATCCTGCATGAGGCCGTGACCTCAACCGCGACGATGACCGCGATGATCTTTGCCACCATCCTGGCGGCGGGCATGTTCTCGCTGGTGTTCATCGGGCTGGGCGGCGAGGAGCGGGTGGCGCATATCCTGGGCAACATGCCGGGCGGCCCGTCCGGGGCGCTGCTGTTTTGCATGCTGTTCATCTTTGTGCTGGGCTTCTTCCTCGATTTCGTCGAGATCTCGGTGATCGTGCTGCCGCTGGTCACACCGACGCTGATCCTGATGGGGCATGACCCGGTCTGGCTGGGCATCCTGATTGCCATCAACCTGCAGACCAGCTTCCTGACCCCGCCGTTCGGCTTTTCGCTGTTCTACCTGCGCGGCGCAGCGCCGGAGGAGGTCACCACCCGCCACATTTATCAGGGGGTGGTGCCCTTTATCGGCTTGCAAGCGCTGGGGGTCCTGCTGGTCTGGCTGATCCCCGGCCTGGCAACCTGGCTGCCGGCGGCGATTTTTTAACGCTCCGACGGAAACGGCAGCGGGGCTGCCGGCCGCAGCCAGGCAGCCCAAACCAGCGCCGGCTCGGGTGGGATGTGCCTGGCTACTCTGCCGCCGGAGGCTTGCGCGGCGCGGCCAGCTGCTCCCTGAGACTCATGGGGGCGGCGGGCGGCTCATCGAAGTTCAGGCCTTCCTCCAGATGGCGCAGATGCTCATCCGCAAGCCGGACCAGTTCATCCGTCTTGCCGGCCTCCAGCGCATCGACGATCCGGTCGTGCTCATCCTCGGCGCAGGAGGAACTGCCAGTGGGGGAATAAAGCCCCAAAATCAGTGTGCTGCGCATGGTCAGCTCTGACAGGAACCGCTCCAGCACAAGATTGCCAGCGATATGGGCAATCCGCATGTGAAACTGCCGCGAGGCGCGCAGTTCCGCCGGTTTGTCACCCGCCTTGCGCGCCTTGGCTTCCTCCTGAATATTGCCGCGCAGAAAAGCGATGTCCTCTGCTGAGGCCTGGCCGGAGGCGTGGCGCGCAATCGTGCGTTCGATCGCGCGGCGGGCCTGGAAGATGTCGCGCGCCTCTTTCGGCGAAGGTGTCATCACAAAGGCGCCGCGGTTCGGGCGCAGCTCCACCACCTGCTGCGCCGCCAGCGAGGCGAGCGCCCGGCGCACATTGGCGCGGTTGCAGGAAAACAAATCGCTCAGCGCCTGTTCACCCAGCTTGGTTCCGGCCGGGAGTCGCTGCTCGGAAATCGCATCGAGAATCGCATTCACGATCTGATTTTCGGGAGAATCCTTCATCGGGCCTCAAAAAAGTTTTCCTGCGCTGCCGCAACTTAAGGGCCGTCAGGGCACTTGGCAATGGCGCCAGGGCAGGCGCAGGCTTGACCTGTTATCACTAATTGTTAACAATAAATGATAACAAAGGAGGAGCGCATGAAAATCCTGGTCGTCAATCCCAACTCCACCGAGTCGATGACGCGGAAGATTGTTGAGGCCGCTCAGGCCGCTGCCAGCCCCGGCGTGACCATTCTGGGCGCAACCGCAGCCGGCGCGCCTGCCAGCATCGAAGGCCATTTCGATGAGGCGATGTCGCTGCCCGGCCTGCTGGCGCAGGTGGCGGCGGGTGAGGAACAGGGCGTGGACGGCATTGTCGTCGCCTGTTTCGACGACCCCGGCATAGGCGCCTGCCGCGAGCTGGCCACCGGCCCGGTGCTGGGCATCTGCGAAGCGGCGGTGAAGGCGGCCAGCATGCTGGCAACCTCCTTCACCGTGGTCACCACGCTGCCCCGCGCGGTGCCTGTGATCGAACATCTGATCCACGGCTATGGCCTGTCACACCAGTGCCGCCGGGTGCGCTCTGCCGCGATCCCGGTGCTGGCGCTGGAGGAAGAAGGCCCGGACGCGCGTCAGAAGATCCGCGCCGAGATCCTGCGCGCCATCGAAGAGGATCATTGCGAGGCGGTTGTGCTGGGCTGTGCCGGCATGGCCGATCTCACCCAATGGCTCAGCCAGGAAACGGGCATCCCCGTCATCGACGGGGTCAGCGCGGCAACGCGGATGATCGAGGCGCTGGCAGGCTGCGGCCTGAAGACCAGCAAGATCAACGCCTATGCGCGCCCCAACCGGAAATAGTGGTATCGTCAGGGAGGAAGACATGACCATGAATGCAGAATTGGAAGCCATCGCCAAAGGCGGCGGCATCGGGGAACACAGCGGCAAGGGGATCGGGGAGGAGAGCCTTGCACCGCAGGAAACCCGGATCATGGATCCGTGGTCCTATCTGTTTGCCTGGCTGGGCGGCTGCGTGTCGATTGGCACCTTCACCATCGGCTCCGGCCTGGTGGGCACGCTGAACCTGCTGCAGACCTTTGCCGCGATTGCAATCGGCTGCACGGTGATCGGCCTCGCGCTGATGATCAACGGGCAGGCCGGCCACAAATACGGCATCCCCTTCATGGTGCAGGCGCGCTCTGCCTTCGGGTTTGCCGGCACCCGCCTGCCCGCGCTGGTGCGTTCCGTTCCCGCAATCGTCTGGTTCGGCTTTCAAAGCTGGATCGGCGCCGGGGCGCTGAACCTCGTCTCCGACACGCTGTTTGGCTATGACAACATCGTGGTTTTCTTCATCGGTTTCCAGCTCTTGCAGATCGGGCTGTCGGTGCTGGGCTTTCACGGCATCAAATGGCTGGAGAACATCGGCTCGGTCTTCATCATCGGCTCGCTGGTCTACATGTTCATCAGCGTGATCAGCAAATACGGCGAGGAAATCTCCGCCAATCTGGTCAATGTCGAAGGTACCTGGGGCGCGCCCTTCTGGGGAGCCACCATGCTGTTCCTGGGCATTTACAGCACCATGATGCTGAACGTCTCGGACTATTCGCGCGAGCTGCGCCAGAACGTCGGACCGTTCCGCCAGGTGGCGATCTATGCCAACTCGATCCTGCCCGCGACGCTGTTCATGGGTCTGATCGGCCTGATGGTCTCCGGCGCGACTGGTGAGGTCGACCCGATCAAGGTGTTCTCCAGCGCGGTCGACAACAAGCCGCTCTTGGTCATCACCCTGCTGTTCATCGCCTTTGCCCAGGTCACCACCAACATTCTGAACAACGTGGTGCCGCCAGCCTATGCGCTGATGGATATCTTCAAGATCAAGTTCAAGACTTCCGCGGTGATCGTCGGCCTGCTGGCCTTTGCCACCTTCCCCTGGGAACTGGTCAAGGACGAATCCGCCGCGGGCCTCAGCCTGTTCATCCAGACCTATTCCGCCTTCCTTGGACCGATCTTTGCGATCCTGGTGGTGGACTACTTCATCCTGCGCAAGCAAACGCTGGATCTGGACAAGCTCTATGACGAGACCGGCCCTTACCACGGCGTCAACTGGGCCGCGGTGATTGCGATGGGCATCGGGGTTGCAGCGGCGCTGATCTTCTCCGGCATTTCCTGGTACGCCAGCCTGCTGCCTGCCGGTCTGTCCTATTACCTGCTGATGCAACATCTGCCGTCGGCCAAGCGGTTCATGAGCTGACCGCACTGCAACGCGCTAAAAGGAGGGCTCCGCTGCTGGCGGAGCCTTCTTTCTTTTTAGACACAATTTTTTGATCCGGGTTTGATCCGGCGGCAGGCCAACCGAGCCAGTGGAGGTATCGGAAAAACGGCTGCTTGCCGGCAGTTCCTGTGCCGCCCCGCCGAACAACATGTAAATGCACATATGTACGAAGCGTGGGACTGGGCTAGATGCCGCTCTAGATGCCTCGTTCAAAGGGCTTTCAAATTTGCAAATACATGTATATTTTGACACGCAGTCCATAACCGGACGCGAAAAGCGGCGTTCAGACCGCGCACAACGGGAGAAAAAGAATGACTGCAGCCAATACATTGGACGGCCTGGGCGCGATGATCCTGTCCGGACAGGTCGAAGTGGTGGACTGCTCCGGCACCCTGGGGCCTGAGACACCGATCCTGCGCCTGCCCGAGGATTTCGCCAAGAACACGCCCAAGGTCGAAATCCACAAGATCAGCGAATACGACGAGAACGGCCCGTTCTTTGCCTGGAACTGGATGGTTCTGGGGGAGCATTCCGGCACCCATTTCGACGCCCCGCACCACTGGATCACCGGCAAGGACTATAGCGACGGCTATACCGATACGCTGGATGTGCAGCGCCTGGTGGCGCCGGTCAATGTGATCGACTGCTCCAAGGAAAGCGCCGAGAACCCGGATTTCCTGCTGACGGCCGACCTGATCAGGGCCTGGGAGGCGGAGCACGGCGAGATTGGCGCGGGCGAATGGGTGGTGATGCGCACCGACTGGGACAAGCGCGCCGGTGACGAGGACGCCTTCCTGAACGCGGATGACACTGGCCCGCACAGCCCCGGGCCGACCCCGGACGCGGTTGAATACCTGCTGTCGAAGAAAATCGCCGGCTGGGGCAGCCAGTGCATCGGTACTGATGCAGGCCAGGCCGGCGGGATGGAGCCGCCCTACCCGGCCCACAACCTGCTGCACCGGGACAACTGCTTTGGCCTGGCCTCGCTGGCCAATCTGGACAAGCTGCCGCCCAAGGGCGCGCTGCTGATTGCCGCGCCGCTGAAGATCAAGCGCGGCACCGGCAGCCCGATCCGGGCTCTGGCTCTGGTGCCGCGGGGCTGAGGCAGGTAACGCGCCCGCATCACCCCCGGAGCCGGCGCTGATGCGCTGGCGGCGGCTCCGGCTCTTATCAGGCGTAAAGGAAAGATGCATGACTGCAAATGAAACCGCAGCACCGCAAGCTGCCGCGGAGGCAACATCCCCGCTGCCGCGGCTGGGGGAGATCGGGCTGGAAAACTTCCCGCCTTACCTGATGAACCGCATCATGGGGCGCTACAACGCGGCCCTGCGCGAGGAGATGGCGGCGCATGGGCTGACCACGGCCAAGATGCGGGCCTTGGCGGTCCTGTCGGTGCTGGACGGTCTGCTGATCCGTGACTTGTCGGTGTATGCGGTGGTGGAGCAATCCACCCTCAGCCGGGCGCTGGATGCGCTGGAGCGCGACGGGCTGGTTCTGCGCCAGTCCGATCCCGATGACAGCCGCGCCACCCGCATCGTGATGACTCCGAAGGGCCGTGAAACCCACGAGGGGCTTTGGCCGCATGTGGCGGAGGCCTGCGCGCAGATGTTCAAGGGCATCGACCCGGAGGAACAGCGCGCCTTTACCGCCACGCTGCAGAAGATCCTGCGCAACGTGCGCGTGAACCAATTCTGATCCCGGACCGCAACCAAGGAGGCGCCAATGGCCGAAAGATCGTTCAAGGCTGAGGTCGAGCATCTGCGCCAAGGTGCAGGCAGCAGCTTTACCGGCGAGGGCATTCTGGCCATCACCAAGGCGCTTCTGGAAAACGGCGTGGGATACGTCGGCGGCTACCAGGGGGCGCCGATCTCGCATCTGATGGATGTGCTGGCCGATGCCGAAGACCTGCTGGGCGAGCTGGGCGTGCGCTACGAGGCCAACGCCTCCGAAGCCGCCGCCGCGGCGATGCTGGCGGCCTCTGTCCACTACCCGATCCGCGGCGCGGTCACCTTCAAGGGGTCGGTCGGGGTCAACGTGGCCTCTGACGCGCTGGCCAATCTCGCCTCCTCCGGGGTCACTGGCGGCGCCATCATCATCGTCGGCGAAGACTACGGCGAGGGCTCCTCAATCATGCAGGAGCGGTCTTATGCCTTTGCGATGAAATCGCAGTTCTGGCTGCTGGACCCGCGCCCCAACCTGCCGTCCATCGTGAAATCGGTGGGCGACAGCTTTGCCCTGTCGGAGGCGTCGAACACGCCGGTCATGCTGATGGTGCGGATCCGCTCTTGCCATGTGACCGGCACCTTTGAGTGCCGCGACAACCAGCCGCCGCCGCTGACCGTGCGCGCGGCGCTGTCCAATCCGCAGCGCGATTTCAAACGCGTGGTGCTGCCGCCGATGTCCTATCAGCATGAGCAGGACAAGATCGAAAACCGCTGGCCCGCGGCGGAGAAGTACATCCTGGAGAACGGGCTGAACGAGCGTTTTGGCCCGCGGGAGGGCAAGGTCGGGCTGATCTGCCTGGGCGGTATGTACAACAGCGTGATCCGCGCGCTGCAGCGGCTGGGGCTGGCGGATGTCAGCGGCAGCACCGATGTGCCGCTCTACGTGATGAATGTGGCCTACCCGCTGGTGCAAAGCGACCTCCTGGACTTCTGCGCGGGCAAGGACGCGGTGCTGATGGTGGAGGAGGGCCAGCCCGAATTCATCGAACAGCAGCTGGGCAACATGCTGTTCAAGGCGGGCAGCCAGACCAGGCTGGAGGGCAAGGGCATCTTCCCCAAGGCTGGCGAATACACCGGCCAGGTGATGATGGACGGGCTGGATGATTTCTTCCGCAAATATGCCGCCCATCTGCTGCCCGGCCAGGTGCGCGCGCCCAACACGCCGCAGCCGGAGATCCCGGATCTGAGCCAGACCGTGCCGATCCGCCCGCCGGGGTTCTGCACCGGCTGCCCGGAGCGGCCGATCTTTGCCGCGATGAAACTGGTTGAGCAGGAACTGGGCCGGCATCAGATTTCGGCGGACATCGGCTGCCACCTGTTTGCGGCACTGCCGCCGTTCGAAATCGGCGGTCAGACCATGGGTTACGGGCTGGGACCGGCCTCCAACGCGGCCTTTGACGGCGGCGGCGAAAAGCGCGCAATCTCGATCATCGGGGACGGCGGGTTCTGGCACAACGGCCTTAGCACCTCGATCGGCAACATGGTGTTCAACAAGTCGGACAGCGTGGCGATCATCGTCGACAACTACTATTCCGCAGCCACCGGCGGCCAGGATATTCCGTCGAGCCGGGCGAAGAACGCCAGCAAATCCACCAACAACCCGATCACCAAGGCGCTGGAGGGCGCGGGCGTCAAATGGATCCGGCAGATCGACCGGACCTATGACGTCACCAGAATGCGCGAGACCATCCGCGAGGCGCTGACTACCGATTACGACGGGCCGAAAGTGATCGTCGCTTCCTCCGAATGCATGCTGAACCGGCAGCGCCGCGAAAAGCCGCAGCGCAATAAGGCGATCAAGGACGGCGCGCGGGTGGAGATCCCCCGCTTTGGCGTTGATGAGGACATCTGTACTGGCGATCACGCCTGCATCCGCCTGTCCGGCTGCCCGTCGCTGTCGCTGAAGACGCTGGACGACCCACTGCGCGACGATCCGGTGGCGCATATAGACCAGTCCTGCGTCGGCTGCGGCAACTGCGGCGAGGTGGCGGACGCCGCCATTCTCTGCCCCTCCTTTTATGAGGCGCGCGTGGTGCATAACCCCAGCAGCTTTGAACGCTGGACGGCTGGGTTGCGCAGCCGCGTGATCTCCTGGCTTCAGACCCGCCGAGCGGCGCGGCGCCTTACCTTCAACGGCACCGCCTCCGGGAGGATTGCACCATGACCATCGAAATACCGGTCCGCCCTCAACCGGCCGATCCGCGCCTGCAGGGCGTCATTAAGGTGGCCATTCTTGCCGTCGGCGGACAGGGCGGCGGGGTTCTGACCAACTGGATCGAGTCGCTTGCCCGCAGCCAGGGCTACAGTGCCCAGGCCACCAGCGTTGCCGGCGTCGCCCAGCGCACCGGCGCGACCATCTACTATATCGAGATGGCGCCGGGCAGCGTGCCGCACCCTGTGTTCTCTCTGGCGCCGGCACCGGGCGACGTGGACGTGATGGTCGCCGCCGAGATGATGGAGGCCGGCCGCGCCATCATGCGCGGTTTCGTGACCCCGGACCGCACCACACTGATCGCCTCGACCCACCGGGCACTGGCCGTGTCCGAAAAGATGGTGCCCGGAGACGGTATCGCCGATGCCGATGAGGTGCGCGCAGCCGCCGAAACCGCGGCCCGAAAGCTGGTGATGGCCGATATGGACAGCGCCGCAGTCCGGGCGGGTTCGGTGATTTCCGCCTCGCTGTTCGGGGCCCTGGCCGGCTCAGGCGCGCTGCCCTTCCCTAAAGCCGCGTTCGAGGACGCAATCCGCGCCAGCGGCAAAGGTGTCGAGGCCAGCCTGCGGGCCTTTGCCGCCGGTTTTGACCTGGCGGAGCAAGGCGAGCAGCCGGAAGCCGCACCCGCGGAAGAAGCCCCAGCAAAGGCGGCGGGTCCACACAAGGCCTTGGACGCCTGGAACGGGCTGATGGCGCGGGTTTCCCGGTTTCCGGCAGGCGTGCAGGAAACGGCTGTGCCGGGACTGCGCAAGGTGGTGGACTTTCAGGACACGGCTTACGGCGCCGAATACCTGGACAGGCTGCAGGGTGTACTGGACCGCGACAGCGCGAACCAGGGACACGCGCTGGGCCGCGAGGCGGCGAAATATATCGCCAATGCAATGGCCTATGACGACGTGATCCGGGTTGCCGACCTCAAGACCCGCAGCACCCGCTTTGGCCGTATCGAGAGCCAGATGGGATCGCAGGGCAAGCTGATGACCCTCACCGACTATCTTCACCCCCGCGCAGAAGAGATCGCGGGGCTGCTGCCCGCCCGCCTGGGCGCGCGGGTTGAAAACAGCCCCAAGTGGATGGCCCGCCTCGACACGCTGTTCAGCAAAGGCCGCCGTATCCGCACGGACAGCCTGCGCGGCTTTGCGGTGCTGTATCTTCTGGGCGGTCTGCGCGGCTGGCGCCAACGCAGCCTGCGCCACGCGCAAGAGCAGGCGCATCTGGACCAATGGCTGGCCGCCGCGCTTGGCTATCTGCCGCAAAGCTACGGCATGGCGGTCGAGGTGATCCGCTGCCGCCGCCTGATCAAAGGCTATTCGGACACGCACGCGCGGGGGCATTCGAAGTTCGACACGGTGATGCAGGGCGCCACGCTGGTGGCAGGG